>NZ_JBAKFW010000005.1:0-367514 GCF_036888815.1 Agrobacterium sp. CCNWLW155 | reverse complement strand
TCATCCACACCAGCAAAAGCAGCACCGAAGGCGCAAGCATAACCCGCGCCAGACCGCTCGTGTTCCGTGTTGCCATTAGTCGTCCTCCCTCACGGATACAGTTATGAGTTTGAGCGGGACTTCAGATGAAACCGCTCGCACTTCCCCCATTTCGCTCCGGCGGCCTCTGCCGCAGGGGCATCCGGATTTATGATTGCCGTCAGTGGCGGCCTTCGCCCGTCGCTGCGTGATAGGTCGCCAGAACCTGATCCACAGCGGCGATCAAAATCTCTTCCGCGTCCTCGCCCGCAACTGTTGCGAGCGGCAATTCTCCGAGATACTGGCGCAGCAGGGTTTCGGGAATTGTCTTCCCATCCAGCGCCTTATGCAAGGCGGAAACGGCCTGCAACGCTTCCGGCCGTGCCCAGTAATAACGGATGCGGTCGCTGTAACTATAGTGGCGCTGCAATCGCAGCGTGATGTCGTCGCCATGGTAATGGCCCTGCCAGTCGCCCGGCGCGCTCAACATCAGTTTTTCCATGGTCCGCGCCAGCGGCCGGTCGCCATAGGTGCCGACCATTTCGGATGCGATCATATCAAGCGCATAAAGCGCTTCCCGGTAAGCGAAGGTGAGGCCCGGACCAACTTTGAGGATTGGATATCCGTCGCGCACCAGTGCGGCAAGGGCAGGCTTGGTCTGGTAATCGGTGGAATGGGCCTCGAACACCAGCTGCGGTTCGCCGTCCAGAACGGCGCTCAGCGCTTCCGCGGCCTGCGGATCATAAGCAACGACATTGTCGCTGCCGAATTCCACGCCGGGCTGCACGACGAAAGCGATGACCCGTTCGAAGGCTTGCGAAAGACCGTGCTGCGCGAATATCTCGCGGTGAAGGTCGATGGTGTTGCGCGCCGCCTGCGGCAGTGTCGGCGCGACGGTGTCGAGCACATGGTCGGCGCCGCCAGGCACCGGCACTTCGGTGCCGAGAATATAAAGCGGTTTGGGCAGGCCGGCATCGGTGGCCGCCTTTTCGGCAACGGCGGCAAGTTTGGCGGCGCGGTTGGCGATGGTGACGTCATCCAGCGCCGCCGGCTCACCGGCGCAGCCCATCGATGCATCAAGGTGAATCTTGCGAAAACCCGATGCCACATAGGCCTCAACCATGGCGGCGGCTTTTATCAGCGCCTCTTCGGCCTTCTCCCTGCGCCAGGGGTTGGGCCCGAGATGATCGCCGCCGAAAATCAGGAGCTCGCCGGGTAATCCTTCTTCCGCAGCGATGCTGTTGACGAAGGCAACAAAATCACGGGGTGTCATGCCGGTATAACCACCGAGATGGTTGACCTGATTGCAGGTCGCCTCGATCAGCACGGCTGTCTTGCTGGCGGCGGCGCGGCGGATCGCGGCGCGCAGGACGACGGGGTGGGCCGAACAGACGGACGTGATGCCCGCGGGTTTGCCGGCGCGGCGGGCGGCGGCGAGATTTTCCAGAATGGCGGTCATAGGACTTCCTCCGACAATTGCGCGGCCATGAAGGCATCGAGTTCGGCAAGGCTGGCAGCGCCCTCCATCGGGCCGCGCCTGATGACGTTGTGGGCACCCGATGCATTGGCGTAAGCGAGCGCTTTTGCCGGGTGCATGCCGAGGCGGCGGCAGGTGAGGTAGGTTGCGCCGAAACAGTCGCCGGCACCGGTCGGGTCGATTTCCTCCACCTTCAGGCCGGGGGCGTCGATGCGCCCATGGGCGCGGCTGAAATGGCTTGCGCCCTTCGCGCCGCGTTTCAGCACGATTTCGCCGACACCGGAGGCGAGCAGCTTTTCTATCGCGGCATCCTCATCATCGAGACCGGAGGCTGCCTGAAGTTCTTCGCCTGATGGCAGCAGGAGATCTGTCACGGCAAGCAGATCGTCGATCAGCCTGCGGCCTTCGTCACCCTGCGCCAGTTCCTTGCGGATGTTCGGATCGAAAGACACCGAACCGCCGCGTGCTCCGACACTCCTGATCGCCGCCAGAATGATGTCGCCAATGCCGGCAATCGCGAAGGCCGATCCCATGACGTGTACATGGCCGGCTTTTTCGATGAGCGCCTGCGCTTCATCGGTCATCTGCGTTTCGCTGGCCGCCGAATGGGCGATGTTGAAAACGAAGTCGCGCGCGCCGTTCTCACGGTAGCGCACGAAGGCGCTGCCGGTCGGGCGATCTGGAATAGTGGCGATTGCCGAGACATCGACGCCGTCACTGCGCAGTCTTTCGACATTGAGACGGCCGAAATCGTCGTCACCGACTGCAGCGATGATGCCGGCGGTTCCGCCGCAACGCGCCACCTGATCGATGAAGATGGCCGGTGCGCCGCTCGGGAAAGGGCCGATCAGCGTTTGCGGCTCGAGAAAGCCGTTTCCCACCGTCGTCGCCATGATCTCCACGAGGATTTCACCTGCCGTGATGGTCGGACCATTCGTGTGCGGCGCCAGTGCGGATGTCTGTCTCATCGTCTCCTCCTTATACGTTCGGCCCCAGCTTTCGGGCGGATCAAAAGCCGTCATTCTGTGGACTCTTGTTTTCGGGTATCGTTCAAAAATTTACGCGCGTCAATATATGGAGTGATGAAAATTTTGCTGCATCGCAGCAGGAAGTTTGCGCGATGAAATAATTTCCGAGGATATTATTTGCGTTAAAACAACTACATATTGGTATATTCAGCGATGCGACCGTGCTCGGTCTTATTTTCGTATGTTGACAAGGGAGCATATTTTGAGAGATAAAAATTTACGCATGTATTGTTATGCGTGGACATCCGTAAAGGAGGAGCGGGTATCATGAGCAAATTTATTGGAATTCTGTCATCGTCCGTGGTCGGCGTCGGCCTATTGGCCGGGCTTGCGCAAGCGGAAGAAATCAACATCGCCACCGTCAACAATGGCGACATGATCATCATGCAGAAGCTTTCCAGCGCCTGGGAGAAGGAAACTGGAAACAAGATCAACTGGATCGTGCTGGAAGAGAATGTCCTGCGTGAGCGCGTGACGACCGATATCGCCACCAATGGCGGCCAGTTCGACATCATGACCATCGGCGGTTACGAAGCGCCGATCTGGGGCAAGCAGGGCTGGCTGGCGCCGGTTGATGATCTCGGCGACGATTACGATTACGCCGATCTGCTCGATCCGATCAAGAAAGGCCTGACGGTGGACGGCAAGCTTTACGCGGTGCCGTTCTACACCGAAAGCTCGTTTACGCTTTACCGCAAGGACCTGTTCGACGCCGCCGGCCTGAAGATGCCTGATAATCCGAGCTACGACCAGATCAAGGATTTTGCCGCCAAGCTGACCGACAAGTCGAAGCAGCAATATGGCATCTGCCTGCGCGGCAAGCCGGGCTGGGGCGAGAACATGGCTTTCCTCGGGACCATGATCAACACCTATGGCGGACGCTGGTTCGATATGGACTGGAAGCCGCAGCTGACGAGCGAGCCGTGGAAAAAGGCGATCTCGGATTACGTCGCGCTGATGACCTCTTACGGCCCGCCCGGTGCGGCAGCCAACGGCTTCAACGAGAACCAGACGCTGTTTTCATCCGGCCGCTGCGCCATGTGGATCGACGCCACCTCGGCGGCAGGCCGGGTCTATGATCCCAAACAGAGCCAGGTCGCCGACAAGACCGCCTTCACGCGGGCTCCGGTCGAGGCGACGCCGAACGGGTCGAGCTGGTCCTGGTCGTGGAACCTTGCAATTCCGAACAGCACGAAGAAGCTCGAAACCGCCAAGTCCTTCGTCAAATGGGCGACCTCGAAGTCCTATGTGAAGACGGTCGGTGAAAGCGAAGGCTGGGTTGCCGTGCCGCCGGGCACGCGCAAATCCACCTATGAGCTGCCGGAATACAAGAAGGCGGCACCCTTTGCGGATACGGTGCTGAAGGCCATCATGTCGGCCGATCCGTCGAAACCAACCAAGGATCCGGTTCCCTATACCGGCGTGCAGTTCGTCGCCATACCGGAATTCCAGTCCATTGGTACGGTTGTCGGCCAGCAGATCGCGGCAGCCCTTTCCGGCCAGCAGACCGTCGATGCGGCGCTTGAGGGCGCACAGAAACAGGTCGAGCGTGACATGACCCGCGCGGGCTACATCAAGTAGCCGCGTCCTCCCGGCGTGCCGCCCGTTCGTCACTTTGGCGGCGGGCGGCATGGGTGGCCCCACACCCGCCGCCCTCATTCCTGTGCTTGTCACAGGAAACCAGCCAGCCCGAGTCCTTGGGCTGAAAGAACTCTCTCAGCCGCGTGAAAGCCACGTCGACTGGATTCCTGTGACAAGCACAGGAATGAGGGGTTGAGAAAATTGCATCTAACAACAAGCGAGCATGGCCGAGTTGTCCGCCATGCATCACGGAGATCGACATGAGATTGAACAACAAGGTCGCGCTGATTACAGGCGCCGCCCGCGGTATCGGCCTTGGTTTTGCGCAGGCTTTTGCAGATGAGGGTGCAAAGGTCATCATCGCTGACATCGATATCGCCCGTGCGACGGCGTCTGCCGCCGCCATCGGCCCTTCTGCCAAGGCCGTAAAGCTGGATGTGACTGACCTTAGTCAGATCGATGCGGTGGTGAAGGCGGTGGATGAGGAATTCGGCGGCATTGATATCCTTGTCAACAATGCCGCTATCTTCGATATGGCGCCGATCAACGGTATTACCGAAGAGAGCTATGAGCGGGTTTTCGACATCAATCTCAAGGGACCGCTTTTCATGATGAAGGCCGTCTCCAATGTCATGATTGCCCGTGCACGGGGTGGCAAGATCATCAATATGGCGAGCCAGGCCGGCCGTCGCGGTGAGGCGCTCGTCACGCTTTATTGCGCTTCCAAGGCCGCGATCATTTCCGCCACGCAATCGGCGGCGCTGGCGCTCGTCAAGCACGGCATCAATGTCAACGCCATCGCGCCCGGTGTCGTGGATGGTGAGCACTGGGAAGTGGTCGATGCACATTTCGCCAAATGGGAAGGCCTGAAGCCGGGTGAAAAAAAGGCGGCGGTGGCGAAATCCGTGCCGATCGGCCGTTTTGCCACGCCCGACGACATCAAGGGGCTGGCGGTTTTCCTCGCCTCTTCCGACAGCGACTATATTCTCGCCCAGACATACAATGTCGATGGCGGCAACTGGATGAGCTGAAAAGCCGGAGATGACCATGCATGCCATTCAATTCGTCGAGAAGGGACGCGCCGTGCTGGCGGAGGTTACGGTCGCCGATCTGCCGCCCGGCCACGCCCTCGTGCGGGTCAAGGCTTCGGGGCTTTGCCACACCGATATCGATGTACTCCATGCACGTTATGGCGACGGTGCCTTTCCCGTCATCCCGGGCCATGAATATGCCGGTGAAGTCGCGGCCGTGGCCGCTGATGTGACTGGCATCAAGGTTGGCGAACGGGTGGCGGTCGATCCCAATCTGCCCTGTGGCGTCTGCGCGAGTTGCAGGAAGGGCCTTACCAACCTCTGCAGCACACTGAAGGCCTATGGCGTCTCCCATAATGGCGGCTTTGCGGAGTTCAGCGTGGTGCATGCCGATCACCTGCACCGCATCGGTTCCATGCCCTATCATGTCGCGGCATTGGCAGAACCGCTCGCCTGCGTCGTCAATGGCATGCAGAGCGCGGGCATCGGCGAGAGTGGTATCGTACCGGAAAACGCGCTGGTTTTTGGTGCCGGCCCTATCGGCCTGCTGCTTGCCTTGTCGCTGAAATCGCGCGGCATCAGGACGGTGACGATTGCCGATATCAATGAAAGCAGGCTGGCCTTCGCCGAAAATCTCGGGCTTGAGGTGGCGGTGTCCGGCTCGGAAGCGCTCCTGCGGCAACAGAAATCGTTCGATTTCGTGGCCGATGCGACCGGCATCGCCGCTGTTGCGGAAGCGATGATCCCGCTGGTTGCCGATGGCGGTACGGCGCTGTTCTTTGGCGTCTGCGCGCCGGATGCCCGCATTGCTGTCTCGCCCTTCGAAATCTTCAGGCGTCAGTTGAAGCTTGTCGGTTCACATTCGCTGAACCGTAACATTCCGCAGGCGTTAGCTATTCTGGAGACGGATGGTGATGTCATGGCGCGGCTGGTGTCGCACCGACTGCCGCTTTCGGAGATGCTGCCGTTCTTTACGAAAAAGCCGTCCGATCCGGCTACAATGAAAGTGCAATTTGCGGCCGAATGATCTTTTGGCCGTTGATAACCACATTCGACCGGCTTTTCGTGCGAAGGCCGGTCGATATAGAATACCACATGTAATATTTCATGGGGGCAAGCACTTTGGCCAAATCTATCAGGACGATGGAAGAGTTTTCGGAATTCGTCGGCCTTTCCCGCCCGACCGTTTCGAAATACTTCAATGATCCGGCCTCGGTCCGCAAGAAGACCCGGGATGCCATCGAGGACGCGCTGAAGAAATCGGGCTTCAGGCCCAATATCTTTGCCGTGAACCTCAACCGCCGCCGTTCCAATATCATCGGCATCATCATCCCGAACTCGACGGACCCGTTCTATATGGCGCTGACGAGCCGTATCGAACTCATCGCCAATGAGGCGGGATTCCTTGCCTTCGTGCTGTCATCAGACGGCAAGGCGGAGATTGAAGACCGCGCCATCCGCACCTTCAAGTCGATGAATGTCGCGGGCGCCATCATCGCCCCGCTCGGTGTCAAATCCCACCGCGCCACGCTGGAGCAGCTCGCGGCCAGTATTCCAATCGTTTATGTGGATTCGCCCCTCGACGAGACCTCGGCCTTTGTCGGCACCGACAACCGCCAGAGTGTCGGGCTGATGGTGGATTATCTCTGCCGTTCGGGCGAGCCGCCCTGTTTCTTCGACATGCCGCAGGTCAACACCAATGCTGCGACGCGCCGCACGGCTTACGTGGAGGCCATGCAGCGTCTCGGTTTCGAGCCGCATGTGATCGATGTCCCTGATATCGTCACCTGGGATTTCGAACGTTTCGCCTTTGATGAAGCGTCCCGGCTGCTTGATGGGGCAGGGCATTTGCCATCGCGCACCATTCTGTGCGCCAACGACCGTATCGCCTTCGGCGTCATCGCCGCCGCCTTCCAGAAAGGAATCAAGGTTGGTCACGGTGCGGATTACGATCTCCGGGTCGCCGGCCATGATGATCATCCGCTGTCGCGTTACGCCTGCCCGCCGATTACCACGGTGGCGCAGAACTATAACGAGATCGGCAGGCTCTCGATCGAGCTTCTGTTGCAGAAGCTGGATGAAGAGGCGGATGACGCAACCCGGATGCGCGAGCGCATTCTCCTCAGCGCCGATCTGATGTTGCGTAAATCGGCCTGACGGTTTTTGGCGCAGAGTGGGGTCTTCGCTTAACGGATCACGGCGTTCACCTGAGTATCGCAGGTGATCGCCGTGATGAAAAGCGTTGAACGCAAGGCTTTTAGCGGTGGCTTGGCAGCTTCGGCAGGAACACTGTCAAAAGGCCGAGCAGCGGCATGTAGGAGCAGATGCGATAGACGAATTCAATGCCTTCCTTGTCCGCATAGACGCCCAGAACCGCCGCCCCGATACCGCCGAAACCGAAGGCGAAACCGAAGAACATGCCGGCGATGAGGCCGACACGGCCCGGCACCAGTTCCTGTGCGAACACCACGATGGCCGAGAAGGCCGACGAGAAGACGAAGCCGATCACGACGACCAGAACCGCCGTCCAGAACAGGTTGGCATAGGGCAGCATCAGCGCGAAGGGAATGACGCCGAGGATCGAGAACCAGATGACCACGCGGGAGCCGAAACGGTCACCGATCGGGCCGCCGAAGAACACGCCGAGTGCTGAAGCCCCGAGGAAGAGGAACAGCAGAACCTGCGCGTCCTGCACACCAAGACCGAACCGGTCGATCGTGTAGAAGGTGAAGTAGCTGGACAGGCTGGCGAGATAGGCGTTCTTGGTTGCGGTCAGGACCACCAGAACGAGAAGCGTCATCATAACCGTGCCGCGTGCCAGCGGCAGGGCGCGGCTGACAGGGGCCTTGCCGACGGTGGCGCGGCGATGGCGGGTATACCAGACGCCGACCCACGAAAGCACGCCAAAACCGACGAGCGCAATCAGCGAGAACCGGCTGAGGCTCGACTGGCCGAGCGGTATGACGATGAAAGCGGCGAGCAGCGGGCCGATGGCCGTTCCGGTATTGCCGCCGACCTGGAAGAAGGACTGTGCAAGGCCGTGACGGCCGCCGGATGCCAGGCGCGCAACGCGCGAGGCTTCCGGATGGAAGATCGCCGAGCCGATGCCGATGAGGCAGGCGCCGATCACCAGAACCTCGAAACTGTGGGCGAAGGCGAGCGTGATGAGGCCGGCGCAGGTGGACAGCATGGCGACGGGCAGGGAGAAGGGCATGGGCCAGCGATCGGTCACCATGCCGACGACCGGCTGCAACAGCGATGCGGTGACCTGAAAGGCGAAGGTCAGCAGCCCGATCTGCATGAAATCGAGCGCGTAATTGGCCTTCAGCAGCGGGTAAAGCGACGTCAGCAGCGATTGCATGATGTCGTTGAGCATATGGCAGAAGCTCGCGGCAGCGATGATTGTAAACGCCGTGCGTTGCGGGTTGAACCCGGCGCTGGTGACGGTGGCCATGATGTATCCTCTCCAGATTCCCGATGGAAGGGCGGGAAACGTGTCTTTATTTCTTCCCGCTTTTATTCATATTGTTTCTGGCCTGCATTTGTGTTCTGGACGAGTTTCTTTGTGAGTGGGCCAAATGGCAAAAATCAAATCGCGGCCGCCTGCAGGGCTGACGCAGGACGAGCATGAACGCAGTCTGAAATTGATCGACGGCACCAATGAACCGGTGCTCGCGCTTTGCCGCGTCTATCCCACGGGGCACCGAACCCCGCCCCACAGCCACAGCCGGGTACAGATCTGGTGTGCACGTCAGGGTGTGGTGCTGGTCAGCACCGCCGATGGGCGCTGGATGATACCGCCCGGTCACGGGCTCCTCATTCCTGCCGGGCTGCAGCACGAGGCCGAGACCATTTCCACGGTGGAGATGCACTCGATCTACGTTCATCCCGATCTCTTCCATGCCGGCGCGCCGCGGGTGGTGGAAATAACCGATCTCGCCTCCAGCCTGATTTCGGAACTGCTGGCTGAGGAACACCAGCCGTCGGCATTTCATCGGCAGGGCCTCGTGCGCGCGCTTTTGCTGGACGAGGTCAACCGCCTGCCGGAAAGGCCGCTCGGATTGCCTTTTCCCGATAATCAGCGTCTGGCTGCGCTCTGCCGCGATTTCCTCAAGAAGCCCGTAGCACGGGTGGAGATCGACGACTGGGCGGCAGCCATGGGAATCAGCCGCCGCTCTTTCACGCGCCTGTTCCGCCGGGAACTCGGGGTGAGTTTCGTCACCTGGCGCCAGCAGGCCTGCATTTTCGCTTCACTGCCGAGGCTGGCGGCCGGCGAGGCGGTGACCAATGTGGCGTTGGATGCCGGTTATGAAAACATTCCCGCCTTCACCACCATGTTCCGGCGGATGCTCGGCAGTTCGCCCCGGGCTTATCGGCAAGCGGCGCGGCAGCGCGGCGGAGCTTTTCCGAAACCGGAAGAAATTGGGGACTAGGCTTCACGCTCCTCCTCATCCCTGTGATTGTCACAGGGATACAGCCCGCCAAAGTCTTGAGCTGAAAAGAGTCCTCTCGCCGCGTAGACGCGCGTCGACTGGATTCCGGTGACAAGCACAGGAATGAGGGAGGTGCCCTAAGCCGCCGTCGCCCGCATGTCGCGGCGGAAATCGGAAGGTGACATGCCGGCGATCTGGCGAAACGCCTTGTTGAAGGCGCTGACGGAGCCGAAGCCGCTTTCCATGGCGATCTGCAGAATATTGTCCTTGCCGGTCATCAGCATTGCCTGTGCACGCGAAAGGCGTAGCAGGGTCAGATATTTGATCAGCGTCATGCCTGTGGACTTGCGGAACAGGTTCATCGCATATTTCGGATGCAATGATGCGGCGCGGGCAATATCGGTCGCGTCGATATCGTCGAGGAAATTGGCGGCGATGAAATCGCACATGCGCACCACGCCGATGGATGGCGCCATGCCTTCCTCATCCTCTCTGTGTTTTGCATCGGCGGCGGACGATACGACGGAATAGGGTTCGAGAAACATCCGTTCCACCCGCAGCAGCAATTCCTCCACCGCATGTTGCGCTCTGGCCGGATCACCCGAGGCGACATAGCGGAACCAGCGGCCGAAATTCTCCTTATCCGCCAGGTCAGTTTCGGCGCTCACCATTGTGGCGCCACCCATCAACTGGCTGGAGACGGCGGCAGGCAGGCGCATTCGGAAGAAATGCACGAGCGGCAGATGCGCGCCCGCATAAAAGGAATCGTCGGAGGAGCGGTCCATCTGGTGCGGCTGGCCACCCCAGAAAATGCACATCTGGCCGGCCTCGAGCGAGAGTTCATGATCGCCCATGCGGTAATGCACCGATCCCGACATCACATAATTCACCTCCACCTGCGCGTGCCAGTGGGGGCGGAGCATGATGGGCGGGTGATTATGAAAGAGCTGAAGCGTTGTCGGCATGCCTTCGATGCTGCTCGCACCCGGCTGGTAGAAGGCTCTTTCGGCAATCTTACTTTCCGCCAAATCGGTGTTCCCTTTTTACGAGACAGATTTCCTGCCGCCGCTAATGTGCCCATGTTCGCTTAAGAACGGCAATTGAAAAAGGGAGGTTTTCAATGTGCTTGAAATTTCTAGGCGCGTCTACCGCTATGCTGCTTCTTGCAGCCCCGGCTTTCGCGCAAACCGAGACCGTCACCATCTGGAGCTGGAATGTCGCGGCTTCCGCGCTGAAATCCACGGTGGAAGGTTTCAATAAACAGAATCCGGATATCAAGATCGTCGTTGAAGACCTTGGAAACAATCAGGTTTTTGACAAGACGCTTGCCGCCTGCGCAGCCGGTGGTGATGGTCTTCCGGACATTGTCACCATAGAGAATTTCGAGGCGGAGCTGTTCTGGAGCCGCTTCCCCGATTGTTTCGCCAATCTGACCGAGCTTGGCTACACGCCTGAGAAACAGGCGCTTTTCCCTGATTTCAAGCGCACGGAACTAGAGGTTGACGGCGTCGCCTATGCGGTTCCGTGGGACTCGGGTCCGGTGGCGGTGTTCTATCGCCGGGACTTCTATGAAAAGGCGGGTGTAGATCCCGCCACCATCAAAAGCTGGGATGATTTCATCGCTGCGGGCAAAAAGGTCATGGCTGCCAATCCCGGCACGGTGATGGCGCAAGCCGATTTCAACGGCGACAGCGAATGGTTCCGCATGATCGCCAATGAACAGGGATGCGGTTACTTTTCGACCGATGGCCAGAGCATCACCATCAACAAGCCCGCCTGTGTCGCGACCCTTGAAAAGGTCAAGGAGATGAAAGACGCCGGCATCATCACGGCCGCGATCTGGGATGAAAAGATCCAGGCCAATACGGCAGGAAAGGCCGCAAGCCAGATGTATGGCGCCTGGTATGAAGGCACGGTGCGTTCCGGCTCTCCTGATCTTTCCGGCAAATGGGGCGTCTATCTGATGCCGAGCCTGACGCCGGATGGCCCGCATGCCGCCAATCTCGGCGGGTCTTCGCTGGCGATCAGCTCGACGTCCGAGCACAAGGAAGCCGCCTGGAAATATATCGACTACGCGCTGACCACCAATGAAGGTCAGGTGACGATGCTGAAATCTTTCGGCCTCGTTCCCTCCTTGCTGTCAGCCATTGACGATCCTTTCGTCAAGGAAAAGCAGCCCTATTGGGGCGGGCAGGCTGTGTGGACCGATATTCTCGCCACCCTGCCGAAGATCGTGCCGAGCCGCGGCACGGCGTTCCAGTCGGATGCGGACGCGATCTACAAGGCGACGCAGACGAAATATTTCGCGGGCGGATATCCGGATGCGAAGGCTGCGCTCGATGATGCGGCCAAGCAGATCGAAACGGCGACGGGGCTGCCGGTCGCGGAGTAAGCCGGCGGCTGTTTATGGCCGAGTGGGTGCCGCACGTTTCTTCTCCCCGAGGGGGAGAAGTCCGCGGCAGCGGGATGAGGGGGCGAGGGTAGCGATAGATCGCGAGCTAGCCCCCTCATCCGACCCTTCGGGCCACCTTCTCCCCCTCGGGGAGAAGAAATACGCCGCACCGCCTTGCAATGGTCTCGCCCTCAAACGGGGGCAGGCCTCTTTCAAACTTTTCCATTTACCCGGCAAAACCGCCGGCATCTGGAGGTCGTCATGCCGTCAAGGAACAGGATCGCTTATGCGTTCCTTGCGCCCTATCTCCTGATTTTCGCCACCTTCTGGGTCTGGCCGATCATCAGCTCGTTCATGCTGTCGTTCCAGAATACACGCATCAATCCGTGGCGGTTCGCCCCCTCCATGAACTGGGGGCGGCTCGTCTCCGACCCGGCTTTTTATAATGCGCTCTACAATACGCTGATCATTCTGGTCATTCAGGTGCCCGTCATGATCGCGCTCGCCACCGTCATGGCGGTGCTCCTGAATTCGCCGCTCCTAAAGGCGCGGCCACTCTACCGCTTTGCCTTTTTCGCGCCTGTTGTTGTCGGCGAGGTTGCCTATGCCGCCGTTTTCCGGCTGATGTTCAGCGCCGATTTCGGCATCATCAACAAGCTCATCACCTCCGTCGGCCTTTCGCCCATTTCGTGGTTCGACAATGCCAATGCCGCCATGGCGCTCGTCATCATCGCGGTTACCTGGCGCTGGGCGGGGTATAACGCCATCATCATTCTGGCCGGGCTGCAATCCATCCCGGGTGATGTCTATGAGGCGGCGACGCTGGACAAGGTGAGCAAACGGCAGCAGTTCTTCTACATAACCCTGCCGCTCCTCAAACCCATCATCCTCTTCTGCGTCGTCCTGTCGGTCATCGGCACCATGCAGCTTTTCGCTGAACCCTTCCTCATCACCAACAGGGGCGGGCCAGGCGGCGGCACGGAAACGCTGGGTCTGTTCCTTTACCGGCAGGGCTTCACCTCGCTCAATTTCGGTTATGCCTCGGCCATTGCCTACACCATGGCGGCGCTCGCCATCGCCATTTCGCTGCTCAATCTATGGGTCGGGAGGGAGCCGAAATGAGATCGAAATCGAGATCGCTTTTCTGGCAGAAGATCGCGCTGCATGCGGCGCTGACGCCGCTCGCCATCATCTGGCTGTTTCCGTTGTGGATGATGTTCGTATTCTCGACGATGCCGGATTACGGCATTTTCAGCCCTGATATTGTTCTGGTGCCGTCCACCAACTTCATCGAGAATTTCGAGAACCTTCAGGCGGATACGAATTTCCTGCGGGCCATGTTCATCTCGATCACCGTCGCTGTCATCTACACTGTCCTTTCGGTGTTCCTGACCTCGATGGCGGGCTGGGCGCTGGCGCGGTACCGCTTTGCGGGACGCGGGGTGGTGATCGCCATCATTCTCGGCACCATCACCCTGCCTTTTGCGGTCGTCGTCATCCCGCAGTTCATCATGGTGGCGCGCGAATTCAAGCTCGCCAATACCTGGGTGGCGCTGATCGTGCCGCCGCTGTTCAATTCGCTCGGCGTGCTGTTCATGCGGCAATCCTTCTCGATGATGCCGACGGAACTCTTCGATGCGGCACGGGTGGAGGGCGTCAAGGAGTGGCAGATATTTCTGCGCATCGCCCTGCCGCTGGCGCGTCCCACCATGGCGGCGCTGTCGATCATCCTCTTCCTGGCCTCGTGGAACAACTACCTCTGGCCGCTTCTCATCAATTCCCGCCCAGGAATGATGACCGCACCCGTGGCGCTTGGCACCCTCATCGGGCTCACCAAAGTGTCATGGGGCGGCATCATGGCCGGCGCGGTGCTGCTCACCGCACCCATCCTCGTGGTTTTCGTGGCCTTGCAGCGTCACTTCATCGCCGGCATTTCCGCCGGGGCAGTCAAGTAAGGGGAGGCCGCATGGCGGAACTTTCGCTCAAGAACGTGGTCAAGCGTTACGGCGCGCTCGAAGTCATCCACGGTGCCGATCTGGATATTGCCGACGGCGAATTCGTCGTCTTCGTTGGCCCCTCCGGATGCGGCAAATCCACGCTGCTGCGCATGATTGCCGGGCTGGAAGACATATCGGATGGCGATGTCAGCATCGGCGGCAGGACGGTCAATGATGCCGATCCGGCGGATCGCGGCATCGCCATGGTGTTCCAGTCCTATGCGCTTTATCCGCATATGACGGTTGCCGAAAACCTGTCCTTCGGCCTTCGAATGAATGGCAATCCCAAGGCCGATACGCAAAAGCGGGTCAACCGCGCCGCCGAAATCCTGCAGATCAACGAGTTGATGGAGCGCCGGCCGAAGCAGCTTTCCGGCGGCCAGAGGCAGCGTGTCGCCATCGGCCGCGCCATCGTGCGTGAACCGCAGGTTTTCCTGTTCGACGAGCCGCTCTCCAACCTCGATGCGGAGCTGCGGGTGCAGATGCGCGTCGAGATATCGCGGCTGCACAAGCAGCTCGGGACAACGATGATCTATGTGACCCATGACCAGACCGAGGCGATGACGCTGGCCGACAAGATCGTCGTCCTGCGCGCGGGCAATATCGAACAGGTCGGCGCGCCGCTCGATCTTTACGATGATCCCGCCAACCGTTTCGTTGCCGGTTTCGTCGGTTCGCCGAAGATGAATTTTCTCGACGCCACCATCATCTGCAGCGGCGCGGAGAGCGTGACGCTCTCGCTCGACAGCGATCCTGCGGTGCGGCTGACCCTGCCGACAAAGGCCCGCTTGAACGACGGAGCCCGTGTTTCGCTCGGCATCCGGCCCGAACATTTTTCCGATGCGGGGCAGGGCGATGCCGATCTCACCGTGCATGTCGATGTCGCCGAACATCTCGGCAATACCAGCTACGTGTATGCCCGTACCGAAGGCGGCGAGCAGCTCATCATCGAGAGGCCGGAATCGCGCGACGTCGGCAATCGCGACCGGCTGACGGTCGGTCTTTCCGCCCGCCGGGCCTTCCTTTTCGACAGCAAGGGCGAACGCCTGCGCTGAACCTTTTCCCAAGCACCTACATAAGACGAGGATTTCATGACGACCGAACAACCGATCCGCTGGGGCATCATCGGCCCGGGTACTATCGCGAAAACATTCGCTGACGGCATCGCCCATTCCCGTACCGGCAGGTTAGAGGCCATCGCCACCCGCAATCCGGACAAGCCCGGCCTGGCCGAGGCCTTCGCCGGTGCGCGCATCATTCATGGGTACGATGCGCTGCTTTCCGATCCCGATATCGATGCCGTCTATATCGCCACACCCCATACCGGCCATGCCGAATGGGCGATCAAGGCAATCCGCGCCGGCAAGAATGTACTGGTAGAAAAACCCATCGCTCTTTCTGCCTATGATGCCGACGCCATTTTCCACGAGGCGAAGAAGGCCGGCGTCTTTGTCGGCGAGGCCTATATGTATCGCCTGCACCCGCAGACGGCGAAATTGCTCGAACTGGTCAAGAGCCGCGCGGTTGGCGATATCCGCATCATCCGTTCCAGCTTCGGTTTCAACATGGGTTCGTTCCGGGCCGATCACCGGCTCTTCGCCAATGAGATGGCGGGCGGCGGCATTCTCGATGTCGGCGGTTATCCGGTCTCGATGGTGCGGCTGATTGCCGGCGCGGTGGATGGCAAACCCTTTGCCGAGCCGGAAAAGGTGGCGGGTGCGGCCCATCTCGGCCAGTCGGGTGTCGACGAATGGGCCTCGGCCGTGCTGAAGTTTTCCAACGGCATCGTCGCCGAAGTGTCCTGCTCGATCATGGCGGGGCAGGACAATGTGCTGCGCATCATCGGTTCGGAAGGGCGGATCGAGGTCAGGGATTTCTGGTACGCTTCCGGCCATAAGGGCGGCACCGGCCGGATTGATATCTTCAGTGGCGACAAGGTGGAAACCATCGAGCTGCCGGAGGATCGTTGGCTTTATTCCTTTGAGGTCGATGCAGCGGGTGAGGCGATCCGTGAGGGCAAAAAGGAATTCGACGCACCGGGCATGGGCTGGGGTGACAGTCTCGGCAATCTGCGTGTCATGGATCAATGGCGCGCCTCGGTCGGCCTTGAATACAGCGTCGAAAAGGCAACCTCGCGCGTTGCCAATATTACCGGCGGCAAGGTCGTGGCCGGAAACGCGGTTCCGAAGCGGCAGGTGCCGGGCCTTGCCAAGCCCGCTTCTGTGGTCGCGCTCGGTTTCGAATTTTTCCCCAATTTTGCCTCCGCGTCCCTGACGCTCGATGCCTTCTACGAGGCGGGCGGCAATCTGTTCGATACGGCTTATGTCTATGGCGCAGGCAGGACCGAGGCGATTTTCGGTGACTGGCACACCAGCCGCAATGTGCCGCGCGAGGAGATCGTGCTGATCGGCAAGGGTGCGCATTCGCCGCTCTGCTACCCTGATATGATCGCCAAGCAACTCGATCAGTCGCTGGAACGTCTGAAGACGGATTATGTCGATGCCTATTTCATGCATCGCGATAATCTGGATATTCCGGTCGGCGAGTTCGTCGATGCCATGGATGCCGAGGTTCGGCGCGGCCGCATTCGCGGCATTTTCGGTGGTTCGAACTGGACGCGCGAGCGCATGGACGAGGCGGCCGCCTATGCTCAGAAGAACGGCAAACAGGCCCCGGGCGCGCTTTCCAACAATTTCTCGCTCGCCGAAATGCTCGATCCGATCTGGGCGGGATGCGTGGCGGCATCGGATGACGAGTGGAAGGAATGGCTGAAATCTCGCCAGATACCCAATTTTGCCTGGTCCAGCCAGGGGCGCGGTTTCTTCACCGACCGGGCAGGGCGCGACAAGCAGGACGATGAGGAAATCGTCCGCGTCTGGTATTCCGACCGCAATTTCGTCCGCCGCGACAGGGCGATCGAGCTTGCGCAGAAACTTGAGCGGCACCCGATCCATATCGCGCTCGCTTATGTCATCGCCCAGCCTTTCCCGGTCATCCCGCTGATCGGACCGCGCACGATTGCGGAGCTGGAGGATAGTCTTTCGGCGCTGGATATCAGGCTGACGGCCGAGCAGGTGAAGTGGCTGGAGGCGTGAAAGACAACGAGCGGTGGATTTATCCGCCGCTCGTTCGGATAGGGCAAGGCATTGCGGCATATTTCTTCTCCCCGCCGGGGAGAAGGTGGCCCGAAGGGTCGGATGAGGGGGCAAGCTCTCCGCATATCTCGACGCTTGCCCCCTCATCCCGCTGCCGCGGACTTCTCCCCGGTGGGGAGAAGAAACAAGGGGCATCCGCTCGCTCCAACTGACGATCTTCGGGGTGGAGACATCATCTTCCACCTTCTTTCCTCTCACGGTGACTGCTAAAGCGTAGGTTCATAAACCTGCAGCGAAACACCGCAGCTAAACAGTCACCGGGGTTCCCATGAGCGATATCGACCGAAGCCGTGCCCAGCAGCTGATGCGGGAAGCGGGCATGGATGCGCTGGTGCTTTTCCAGCCCGAAGCCTTTCGATATGCGGTCGGCGCGCATGCCGGTGTGGCAACCATGTGGGGCAGGGCGGGTTCGGCGATTGCGCTGGTGCCGGCCGATACGGGGGCGGGGATTGCCGCCGTCGTCAGCGATCACGCCGCCCCGCTTGTCAGGAAGGCCGCGCCTGATGTCGATCTGCGCTGCCATCGCATCTGGATCGACATAGTCGATCTGTTGGGCGCCGAAACCATCGCGCAGGTGGACGATGCCTATCGCCGCAACAATTCCGGTGGCCCGAGGCCGGAGACATTCGATCGCGCCGCCTGTTTCGGCCTGCTGGCCGACCTGCTGGGGGAGCGTGGGCTGTCGGCGGCGCGCATTGGCGCAGACCTCGAATTCATGCCCGCCGCCGATTTTCTGGCGCTGCGTCAGGCGCTGCCCGATGTCGATTGGGTTGACGGATCGGCCGTGCTGCGCCGTCTGCGCGCCGTGAAATCCGAGCGCGAGATAAAGCTTCTAAGGCGCGCGGCAGCGGCGGCTGAGGCTGGGCTGGTCGCGATGGCCGCTGCCGTCAGGCCTGGCGCGCCGCTCGGCGGGCTTTCCGCCGCCTGGAAGGCTGGTGCACAGGCCCATGCCGCGAAATCCGGGTTTTCGCTGAGCGGCCATTGGGACTACATATCCGTGGGGCCTGCCTTGTCGGATATGGTGGCGGCTGTGACGCCGGGTGCGCTCATCAAGGCCGATGTCGGCACGCTGGTCGACGGTTATTCGTCAGATGGTGCGAGAACCTTTTCATGGGGACCGGTCTCGCCTTTGGCGTCCGATATCTTCAAAGCGCTTGAAGCGGCCTTCGCCTGCGGGCTGGAAGCGCTTCGCCCCGGCAACAGCTTCGGTGCGGTGCACGCCGCCATGCTCGCCTCGATGCGCAAGGACGGTTTCAGCGAATATTATCGCGGCCATTTCGGCCATTCCGTCGGCGGCGGTGTGGGTATCGAGGAATGGCCATTCTTTTCCCACGACAACCCGGAAATCATTCTTCCGGGCATGGTGGTTGCGCTCGAAGCACCTTTTTATGGCGAAGGGCTGGGGGCTTTGATGATCGAGGACCAGTTTCTGGTCACACCTTCAGGGGTGGAGTGCATGAACAGCCTGCCACGCACCCTGCGGGATTTGTCACTGGAGTGACGACCTGCCGCGGGCTCCGCCTCAGAGAAAGTCGTCGCGGCGCGGGGTGAAGCAGTCGATCAGCTCGCCCTCTTCCAGGCACAGGCAACCATGCTCGATATGGCCGGGCACAATAAGGCTGTCGCCCTTCTGCAGGTCATAGGCTTCACCATCGCGGTAAAAACGGAAACTGCCGCTGGCGACATAGGTGGATTGCACATGCGGATGGCTGTGCAGCTTTCCTTCGGCACCGGTCTTGAAACGGAACGAAACCACCATCAGCTCCGGCGCTTCGGAAAGCACGGTGCGTTCGACACCATCGTCGGGTGAAACGGTGGGGAATGTCGGTAGCTGCTGCATGTCGTTCTCCTCAATCATGTAATGCGATTTAAGCCGGCCGTTTCAGCGTGGTGCGCGCAGCATGGCGCGATACCGCGTCTGGCTGCTTTTCAGGTGGTTGCGCATGGCGCTTCGCGCCGCATCCTCGTTGCCGTCCTGTATGGCGATCAGGATCGCTTCGTGTTCGCCGACGAGACGGCTGAGATCGGCAGGTGAAAGCACGGTTTCCGAGCCGTTTTCGGCCACGGCGCGGCGTGGAATGACGGTCGGCCCCAGCACCTGCAGGAACTCGCTGAAGCGGGGATTGTTGGTCGCCTCGGCCACGGCGAGATGAAAGGCGAAATCGGCTTCGGCCGTCGGGCTGCCCTTGGCGGCGCTGGCGCGGAAGGCATCGAAGGCCTCGATGATCTTTTCTTCCTGCGCCGGCGAACGGCGAATTGCGGCAAGGCCGGCGGCATCGCCTTCCACGGCCGTGCGTAGCTCCAGCATCTCGATCAGCGAGGAGACGCGTGCGAGATCAACATTGTGGAAGGGCCGCCGCTCTGCGGGCGCGGGTTCCAGCACGAAGACGCCGGCGCCCTGACGGGGTTCGACCAGACCGTCGGATCGCAGCGAAGCGATCGCTTCGCGCACCACCGTGCGGCTGACGCCGAATTCCTGCGTCATCTGCGCTTCGGAGGGCAGGCGGTCGCCCGTCTTGTAACGGCCCTTGGCGATCTGGCTGCGGAGTTCCTCGGAAACCTTCACCACAAGCGTTCTGCCCTGTGGAGCGCCCGGTTCGGAGGTTGTCGCTTTTGTCATCTTGGTCGCCGTTCTAAAAAATGTCGGTTGCGTGCACCGGTCCTCGATACGTCATTCGCTGCCCGGCTTGCAATCCCGTCGCTCGCGCCGGGAATGTTTCATGCGGCATCTCAGCTTTCCCTGAAGATCGGATTGTCGACGAACACACCCCCCTGAAACCGCACCAGCGCATCTTCCGGGGCAGGCTTTTGCGTTGTCGCTGATATATGCTGCCGGAAGGTCTCGGCATTGTCCTTCGGTTTCCAGCCGAGATAACCGAGATGCGAATTGTCCCACCAGCCGGCATCATTGGCCGATGCGCCCCAGACGACCGGGCAGCCGAGCACCGGTGCGCGAAACACCGCTTGGATCAGCGACACAAAATCATCGTATGAGAACCATGTGGAAAGCATGCGGTAATTGGTGGGTTCCGGCGTGCAGGAGCCGATGCGCACCAGCGCCGTCTCCTGCCCGAACTTCTCGAAATACATGCGGGCAAGGCTTTCGCCGAAACATTTGGAAACGCCGTAAAGCCCGTCCGGCCGGACGGGCACGTCGGGACCGAGCCTCTCGGTCTGGGAATAATAGCCAATTGTATGGTTTGAGCTGGCAAAGACGATGCGCGGCCGGCCATGGGCGCGGGCGGCCTCGTAGAGATTATAAAGCCCGATGATATTGCCCTGAAGGATTTGTTCGAAGGGCTTCTCCACCGAAATGCCGCCGAGATGAACGATGCCGTCGCAACCGGCGACCATCGCATCCACGGCATTTTCATCCGCAAGGTCGCATTGCACACATTCCTCGTTCGGCCCCGCCGGGTCGAGCGGGGCGAGATCGGCAAGACGCAATATCTCGGCCATCGGTGCAAGGCGTTCACGCATCACGCGGCCAAGCTGGCCCGCCGCACCGGTAACAAGAAGCCGTTTCATTGCAATTCTCCCAAGCCTGTTCCACGTCCGCAGCGTGGTCGAGATATGCCGGCACCTCTTGACCTTGTCATACAGATCGTACAAAAAGCGGATAACATATATTATGTGCCATACGCAACAATCATGAAGGATGAGTTTGATGCTGACCGTCGAAACAAGGCAGGCCGTGAACCCGGAATATGCAAAAACGCTGGATACCGAAGGGCTCCGCCGGCATTTCCTCGCCAACGACATGTTCCGTTCCGGTGAAATCAGACTGATCTATACCCATTACGACCGTTTCGTCATGGGCGGCGCGGTGCCAAATGGTGCGCCGCTGACGCTGGACAAGGTGGAAGAAACCAAGACGCCGTCCTTCCTCGACCGGCGTGAAATGGGCATCGTCAATATCGGCGAGGCGGGCACCGTCAGCGCCGGCGGCGAGACCTACACGCTCAATCGCGGTGACGTGCTTTATCTCGGTGCGGGCAGCGGCGCGGTAACGTTTGATGGTGCTGGCCGATTCTACATCACGTCTTGCCCGGCGCATCGCAGCCTGTCGGCAAAGCTCGTCAGCCTTGCCGACAGCAAGGAGGTCAAGCTCGGCGCGACCGAAACCTCCAACAAGCGCACCATCAACCAGTTCATCCATCCGCTTGTCATGGAAAGCTGCCAGCTGGTGCTGGGTTATACAACGCTGGAGGACGGCTCCGTCTGGAACACCATCCCCTCGCATATTCATGACCGCCGCATGGAAGCCTATCTCTATTTCGGCATGGATGAAAAGTCGCGCGTCCTGCATCTGATGGGCGAACCGCAGGAGACCCGCCATCTGTTCATTTCGAACGAAGAAGGCGCGATTTCACCGCCCTGGTCCATCCATTCCGGTGCGGGCATCGGTTCCTACACCTTCATCTGGGCCATGGCGGGCGACAATGTCGACTATACCGACATGGACTTCATCCAGCCGGGGGATCTGAAATGAGAAATCCCTTTTCGCTTCAAGGGCGTAAGGCGCTCGTGACAGGCGCGAATACCGGTCTTGGCCAGGCGATTGCGGTGGGGCTCGCCGCAGCCGGTGCGGAGGTGGTCTGCGCCGCGCGCCGCGCACCGGATGAAACGCTTGATATCATCGCGAAGGATGGCGGCAAGGCGAGCGCCCTGTCGATTGATTTCGCCGATCCGCTGGCGGCGAAGGACAGTTTCGTCGATGCCGGCTTCGATATTCTCGTCAACAATGCCGGCATCATCCGCCGTGCCGATTCAGTCGAGTTTTCCGAACTCGACTGGGACGAGGTCATGGACGTCAATCTCAAGGCGCTGTTTTTTACCACGCAGGCCTTTGCGAAAGAGCTGTTGGCAAAAGGTCGGCCCGGCAAGGTGGTCAATATCGCCTCGCTCCTGTCGTTTCAGGGCGGCATTCGCGTCCCGTCCTACACGGCGGCGAAACATGGCGTTGCCGGTCTCACCAAGCTTCTGGCGAATGAGTGGGCTGCGAAGGGCATCAATGTGAATGCCATCGCGCCCGGTTACATCGAAACCAACAATACCGAGGCGTTGCGCGCGGATGCCGCCCGCAACAAAGCCATTCTCGAGCGTATTCCGGCCGGCCGTTGGGGTCATTCCGAAGATATCGCCGGTGCAGCGGTCTTTCTGGCTTCGCCGGCGGCGGATTACGTGCATGGCGCCATTCTCAATGTTGATGGCGGCTGGCTGGCGCGTTGATCTGTGACAGATTTTCGAAATTCATCATACAAGATGTATGATGAGTTGTTGACAAAGATGCGGCAAGCGGCTTAGGTGGCTTTCAGTCAGTGAACTTGCAGAGGAATTTCGATGATGAACCCTGAACAAATCAAGACGGCGCTTGGCTCCGGTCTGTTGTCTTTCCCGGTCACCCATTTCGATGCCGAGGGTCGTTTTGCGGCCGATAGCTACAGGGCGCATGTCGAATGGCTCGCCGGATACAAGGCGCCGGTGCTGTTTGCCGCCGGCGGCACGGGTGAGTTCTTTTCGCTGAAGCCGGATGAGATCCCCACCATCGTCTCCGCCGCCAAGGAAGTTGCCGGCGAAACCGCCATTGTTTCCGGCTGCGGTTACGGCACCGAGATCGCCGTTGATATTGCCCGCTCTGTCGAAAAGGTCGGTGCTGACGGTATCCTGCTTCTGCCGCATTACCTCATCGATGCGCCGCAGGAAGGGCTTTACGCCCATATCAAGAAGGTGTGTCAGTCGGTCGGCATCGGCGTCATGGTCTATAACCGCGACAATTCCGTGCTGCAGGCAGATACGCTGGCGCGTCTCTGCGACGAATGCCCGAACCTCGTCGGTTTCAAGGACGGCACCGGCGATATCGGCCTTGTGCGCCAGATCACCGCCAAGATGGGTGACCGCCTGATGTATCTCGGCGGCATGCCGACGGCGGAACTGTTTGCCGAAGCCTATCTCGGCGCCGGTTTCACCACCTATTCCTCGGCGGTCTTCAACTTCGTGCCGGGCCTTGCCAATGAGTTCTATGCGGCGCTGCGTGCCGGTGAGCGCGCCACCTGCGAGCGCATCCTGACGGAGTTCTTCTATCCGTTCATGGCGATCCGCAACCGCGCCAAGGGTTACGCCGTCTCCGCCGTCAAGGCCGGCGTGCGCCTGCAGGGCTTCAACGCCGGTCCGGTGCGTGCGCCGCTGAAGGACCTGACGAATGAGGAAATCGGCATGCTCGATGCCCTGATCGGCACGCATAAGCGCAAAGCCTGATTAGGGGGCCTGATCGAGACAAGCGGGAGGGGAGCCATGAAAATCACGGCGGTGCGCACGCATCTGCTCGAGCACCGGCTGGACACGCCGTTTGAAAGTGCATCCATGCGCTTTGATCGACGCGCCCATATTCTGGTTGAGATCGAATGTGACGACGGGACCGTCGGCTGGGGTGAATGCCTCGGCCCGGCACGGCCGAATGCCGCCGTGGTTCAGGCTTATGCGGGCTGGCTTATCGGCCAGGACCCGCGCCAGACCGAAAAAATCTGGGCCGTGCTTTATAATGCCCTGCGCGATCAGGGTCAGCGCGGCCTCAGCCTCACCGCATTGTCCGGCATCGACATTGCGCTCTGGGACATCAAGGGCAAGCACTACGGTGCTTCCATCTCGATGCTGCTCGGCGGGCGCTGGCGTGAAAGCGTGCGCGCCTATGCGACCGGCAGTTTCAAGCGCGATGGCGTTGACCGCGTCTCCGACAATGCCTTGGAGATGGCGGAGCGCCGGGCGGAAGGCTTTCACGCCTGCAAGATCAAGATCGGTTTCGGTATCGAGGAAGACCTCAGGGTTATCGCTGCGGTGCGGGAGGCCATCGGGCCGGATATGCGGCTGATGATCGACGCCAATCATGGTTATACCGTCACCGAAGCCATCACGCTCGGCAAGCGCGCTGCCGATTATGGTATCGACTGGTTTGAGGAACCGGTGGTTCCGGAACAGCTTGATGCCTATGCCCGGGTGCGGGCGGGTCAGCCAATCCCGGTTGCGGGCGGCGAGACCTGGCATGGACGTTATGGCATGTGGCAGGCGCTTTCCGCCGGTGCTGTGGATATTCTCCAGCCCGATCTATGCGGCTGCGGCGGCTTTTCCGAAACACAGAAGATTGCGACGCTTGCCACGCTGCACGGCGTGCGCATCGTGCCGCATGTCTGGGGGACCGGCGTGCAGATCGCCGCCGCGCTGCAATTCATGGCGGCGATGACGCCCGATCCGGTGCGCGTCAATCCGATCGAGCCGATCATGGAGTTCGATCGCACGCATAATCCGTTTCGTCAGGCCGTGCTGCGCGAGCCTATCGAGGCGTTGAACGGCATTGTCGCCATTCCCAATGGTCCCGGTCTTGGAATTGAGATCAACCGCGACGCATTGCTTGAATTCAGGATGCCAGACCCGTGAGCGAACTTGTCAGAAAACTGAGCGGCACAGCGCCTCAGCCTGCTTTCCCGAAAGGGGCTGTCGACACGCAGATGCATATGTATCTGCCTGGTTATCCCGCCTTACCGGGCGGGCCGGGCCTGCCGCCCGGCGCCTTGCCGGGACCGGAGGAGTATCGCAAGCTCATGCAGTGGCTCGGCATCGACCGGGTCATCATCACTCAGGGCAACGCCCACCAGCGCGATAATGGCAACACGCTCGCCTGTGTCGCTGAGATGGGCGAGGCGGCCCGCGCCGTGGTCATTATCGATGCGGCCACGACCGAAAAGGACATGGAGAGACTGATCGCCGCCGGCGCCGTTGGCGCGCGCATCATGGATCTGCCTGGCGGTGCCGTGAACCTTTCCGAGCTTGATGCGGTGGATGAGAGAGCGCAGGCGGCTGACTGGATGGTGGCGGTGCAATTCGACGGCAATGGTCTTCTCGATCACCTGCCACGCCTTCAGAAAATCCGCTCACGCTGGGTGTTTGATCACCACGGCAAGTTCTTCAAGGGCATCAAAACGGACGGCCCGGAAATGACGGCTCTTCTGAAGCTGATCGATCGCGGCAATCTCTGGTTCAAGTTCGCCGGCGTCTATGAAAGTTCGCAGGAAAACTGGCCCTATGAGGATGTCGCCGCCTTTTCGCGGGTGATCGCCGCCCATGCGCCGGAGCGCATCGTCTGGGGCACCAACTGGCCGCATAATTCGGTGCGCGAAACGGCTGCCTATCCGGACGATGCCCGCCTTGCCGAACTGACGCTCGGCTGGCTGCCGGATGAGGCGGCCCGTCATCGTGCATTGGTGGAAAATCCGGAAGCGCTGTTCAAGATGCCGCCATTCAAGGCGGCATAGGTCAATTCGGGATGGGAGGGGAAGGGAGGCCCCATCATCCTTTTCAAATGAGAGGTCTTTGCATGCCGGCCCGGATGGGCGTGAAAAAATCGGTCCGATAGCCTTGGAGGGGCTGGGCCGTTTCAACAATGGAGGAGGAAAGCATGAAAAAGATTGCAAGCATGATGTGCGTCGCGATGGGGATCGCGCTATCAGGTGTGGCCGCCGGCGCGCAGGAAATAACCCTGCGCTCCGCCGATATCCACCCGGATGGTTATCCAACCGTCGAAGCCGTGAAATACATGGGCGAGCTGCTGGCCGAGCGAAGCAATGGCCGCATCAAGATCCAGGTCATGAACAATTCCGTTCTCGGCGGCGAGAAAGACACTATTGAGCAGACCCGTTTCGGCGTCATCGACATGAACCGCGTCAACGCCGCCCCCTTCAACAATCTGGTCAAGGAAACCACCGTTCTCGGCCTGCCGTTCCTGTTCCGCTCGACCGAGCACATGCACAATACGGTGGACGGCCCGATCGGCGATGAGGTTCTGGCAGCCTTCGAACCACACGGCCTTGTCGGCCTTGCCTTTTACGATTCCGGTGCGCGTTCCTTCTACACCACCAAAAAGCCCGTCGAAAAACTGGCGGACCTGAAGGGCCTGAAAATTCGCGTGCAGCAGTCCGATCTGTGGATTTCGATGATGCAGGCCTTTGGCGCCAACCCAACGCCGATGCCGATGGGTGAGGTCTATTCCTCACTTGAAACCGGCGTCGTTGACGGCGCCGAAAACAACTGGCCGTCTTACGAATCCGCCCGCCACTATGAAGTGGCGAAAAACTACTCGCTGACGGAGCATTCCCTCAATCCGGAAATTCTCGTCATTTCCAAGATCTCCTATGACAAGCTCTCGCCGGAAGACCAGAAGCTGCTGCGCCAGGCCGCCAAGGATTCCGTTGCCAAGATGCGCGAACTCTGGAGCGCGCGCGAAAAGGCGTCGGAAGAAAAAGTCCGCGCCGGCGGCGCCAACATCATCAAGGTCAACAAAGAGGAATTCGCTGCGGCGATGGGTCCGGTCTACGACAAATTCGTCACCGATCCGAAGATGAAAGACCTTCTGGAACGTGTGAAAGCGGTCAAGTAACGCGCGGAAAACCGGCCCTGGACACAGGGCCGGTTTTCTTTTGTCGCCGTGGATGCGGAGGAACAGACAATGCGAAATTTCATGCGGGCAATCCGCCCCTTTCTCGGCGCGCTCAGCCACGCGTCGCTTTATATTGCCAGTATCGGTATGATCGCCATGACGCTCATCGTCGGCTGGCAGGTCTTTGCCCGTTACATCCTGAATGATTCACCCAGCTGGTCGGAGCCGCTGTCGCTGCATCTCATGTCATGGTTCATCATGCTGGGGGCAGCCGTCGGCGTGCGCGAAAGCGTGCATCTTGGGCTTGATATTCTGCGCTACATGATGTCGCCACGCGTGCAGAAAGTCATGGACTTGACGAGCCTTGCGCTCATCTTTTTCTTCGGCGTCGGTATGGCCTGGTATGGTGCCTCGCTTTCCATGGGCACGTGGTCGGCGACGATCCCGGTTCTCGGCTGGCCCGGCGGCACGGACTTCTTCCCGCTGATCGGCGGCGGTTTCCTCATTGCGCTGTTTTCCGCCGAACGTTTCATCGATCTTATCATCGGCGAGGAAATCGCGGCTGACGTGATCGTGCAGGAGGCTGCGTAAAATGGCTTACACCATTCTCTTCGGCGTCTTCACCCTGCTGATGCTGATCGGCACGCCGATCGCCTTCTGCCTCGGCATCGCTTCCTTCGCCACGGTTCTTTATCTCGGCCTGCCACCCGTCGTTGTGTTCCAGCAGATGAATTCCGGCATGAATGTCTTTGCGATGATGGCGATCCCGTTCTTCATCTTCGCCGGAGACCTCATGGTGCGCGGCGGCATCGCCCATCGCCTCATCCGCTTTGCCGCCGGTCTCGTCGGGCACCTGCGCGGCGGCCTCGGTCAGGTCAATATCGTGGCCTCGACGTTGTTCGGCGGCATTTCCGGTTCGGCCGTCGCCGATGCCTCGGCTGTCGGCGGGCTGATGATCCCGCAAATGGCCAAACGCGGTTATGACAGGGATTATGCCGTCAATATCACAGTCAATGCCGCCATCATCGCGCTGATGATCCCGCCCTCGCATAACATGATCCTCTATTCGATTGCAGCGGGCGGCAACGTCTCGGTCGCCGATCTTTTCACCGCCGGCATCATTCCGGGCCTGCTTTTGGCCGCGGCGCTGATGGTGACGGCCTATATCGTCGCCCGCCGCAAGGGTTATCCATCCGAACCGTTTCCTGGTTTTTCGAAGCTGATGTATTATCTGCTGGCGTCGTTCCCCGGCATTCTGCTGATCGGCATCATCTTCGGCGGTGTGCGCTCGGGCATTTTCACCGCCACGGAAAGCTCCTGCATCGCCGTGCTCTATGCCTTCCTCGTAGCCATGCTGGTTTACCGCGAGCTGGACTGGAACGGTTTCGTGGAAGCGGTGATGGGTGCCGTCCGCACCACGGCCATGGTGCTGCTCGTCATCGGCACGGCGGCGTCCTTCGGCTGGCTGATGGCCTTCCTGCAGGTGCAGACGCTGATGATCGCCGCAATCAGCGCGATTTCGGACAATCCAATCATCGTGCTGCTGGTTATCAACGTCATCCTGCTGCTGCTCGGCACCTTCATGGACATGGCGCCCATGGTCATCATCTCCACGCCGGTGCTTTTGCCTGTCGTGAAGGCCTTCGGCATCGACCCCGTGCATTTCGGCGTCGTGATGATCCTGAATGCCGGCATCGGCCTCAACACGCCGCCGGTCGGAACGGTGCTCTTCGTCGGCTGCGCGGTGGGCGGCATATCGATACGGGAAGCGATGCGGACGATCTGGCCTTTCTTCGGCGCCAGCATCGCCGTGCTGCTCGCCGTCACCTATATCCCGTCGCTTTCCCTGTGGTTGCCATCACTGTTCCGGTAACTCCGGAGGTTCCAAACAAGGAGGCCCCGCTATGCCGGGGCCTTTTCCATTTCGGCGGCAAGCAGCCTCTGTTGTTCATGCTCGTCAAACGCCATCAGATTGCCATGCCGGCTGCGGCGTATCCGGTTCATATGCTCGCGCGGACTTAGTCCCAGTGTGCGCTTGAACATGCGTGAGAAATAATAGGGGTCGCCATACCCCACCTCGGCAGCGGCCGCCGAGACTGAAAGTCCTGCCTCGAGAAAATGCATGGCGCGTTCCATGCGCTTGAATTCCTGATATTTCCGCGGCGTTCGACCCACCCGTTTCTGGAATTCGCGCAGGAAATAATCGCGATTATAGGGCGCTGCGTCTGTCGCCCGACCGGCAATGTCAGGGTCCAGCGGATTGGCCGAAATCATGGTGATCGCCTTCATCACCGCAAGGTCGAGGCCTTCCGTGCCTTCCGGCTGGAAACTCGGGCGGTCAACCCATCCGAGGAAGGCATCGTCGATGAAGGCGATCAGAAGCACCATGAAAAGATGGTGCTGGCCCAGTGTCACGGAAGAGGGCGGGGCGCTCTGCCGGTAGTGACGCACGAGCGGCTCCAAAAGCGGCCAGCGGCTCAGCCGTAATTTCGGCTTCAGGTCCATCTGCGCGATCAGGTTGTGGCGGCCGTAAATGTCGAGCGTGAAATGCTGCGCCACGCCGCGATAGGTCAAGGCCTGCTCGTTCCAGCCGACAAAGCGCTGCCCCTTCAAAATCAGCATCGCATCACCGGGCTCCAGCACCCGCGCCTCGCCATCGACGAGATAGTGCCCGCGTCCTTCCAGGCAGATGATGAGATCGTCCACCTGATTGGATTTGTCGATCTGCCAGGTGCGCGAATGCTCCATCTTGATCGTCGCGCGCGTCAGGTTGAGGTTGAGCGCCGCAGGCGGAACGGATGACAAAATGCCACCTTCGATTTCGTCCATCTTTTTCCTCGTCTTTGTTAATTCACCTTGGCTCGGAAATTTGGTCTTGTCACCGCATAAATAGCTTTTACGCGCCGTATCAATGAGGGAGGAGATCGGTCGCGGCGAGAAATTGCGCCATCACGCGCCCGCCGCCGGCCGTTCCAGGAGAATCACTTGTACGAAATTGTATTCTGTCAGTCGCGTTCCATTGGGGCGCGGGGAGGTGCGGCATGAAATCTCAGCGCTTCCTCGGGCTGGGATATCTGACGCCTTATATCATCGGGCTGCTGGTCTTTACCGCGATCCCGTTTCTTGGCTCACTCTATCTCAGCTTCACCCGTTACGACCTGATGAGCGATCCAAGCTGGGCGGGGCTGGCGAATTACGAGCGCCTGGTCACCCGCGACCGCACCTTCATGAAATCGCTGAACGTTACCCTGTTCTACGTGTTTCTGACGGTGCCGCTGAAGCTTGCCTTCGCCCTCTTCATTGCGGCGATACTCAATTACAAGCTGCAATTCATCAACTTCTTCCGCACGGCCTTTTACGTGCCGTCCATCCTCGGCGGCTCGATCGCGATTGCGGTGCTGTGGCGCTACATCTTTGCAAGCGAGGGGCTCGCCAATATGGCGTTGGCGGCCGTCGGCCTGTCGCCGGTTGATTGGTTCGGTGATCCCGGCAACGCGCTTTTCACCATCACGCTGCTGCGTTGCTGGCAGTTCGGCTCTGCTATGGTGATCTTTCTCGCCGCCCTGCAATCCATCGACAAATCGCTTTACGAGGCGGCCGCCATCGATGGCGCGGGCAAGGTCAGGACCTTCTTCTTCATCACGCTGCCGCTTTTGACACCCGTGATCTTCTTCAACCTCATCATGCAGATGGTGCAGGCATTCCAGGAGTTCAACGGACCTTACATCATCACCCAGGGCGGGCCGCTGAAGTCCACTTACCTCCTGCCACTTTATATCTACGACGAGGCCTTCAAGAAGTTCAACATGGGCTATGCCTCCGCCATCGCCTGGGTGCTTTTCACCATCATCACCGTGCTGACCCTCGTGGCCTTCTGGTCCTCGAAGAAGTGGGTCTATTACGCCGGCGACAAGCGGAATTGATGCCATGACCGATATCGCAACCCTAAACGACATGCAGGCGGCCCGCCGGGCACGGCTCAGGCTGCTCTCCACCTCCGTCCGCTACGTGCTGCTGTTCGCCGTCGGCCTTGTCATGCTTTACCCGCTGATCTGGCTGGTGGGCGCAAGCTTCAAGACCAATTCGGAAATCTTCTCCGGCGCCGGTTTCATCCCGGAAAACCCGACGCTGGATGGCTATATCCGCGGCTGGGAAACCTCGACGCCCTATACGTTCGGCCGGTTCTTCTGGAATTCGTTCCTGATCATCCTGCCGAAGGTCATCGGCACGGCGATTTCCTGCACCATGGCGGCCTATGCCTTTGCCCGCTTCGATTTTCCGCTGAAGAAAATCCTGTTCGGCTCGGTCATCGCCATCTTGCTCCTGCCGAACGTCGTCACCCGCATTCCGCAATATATTCTGTTCCGTGATCTCGGCTGGCTGGATAGTTTCCTGCCGCTCTGGGTTCCCTCGGCTTTCGCCGGTGATGCCTTCTTCGTCTTCATGCTGGTGCAGTTCCTGCGCTCGCTGCCATCGGACATGGAAGAGGCCGCCCGCGTGGATGGCGCCAACAGCCTGCAGACGCTCATCTATATCGTCGTGCCGATGCTGGCGCCGGCGCTGATCTCGGTCTGCCTGTTCCAGTTCATGTGGACGATGAACGATTTTCTTGGGCCGCTGATCTACCTGTCCTCGGTCGACAAATATCCGGTGAGCCTTGCGCTCAAACTCTCCATCGACACCACCGAAGCCTTTGAATGGAACCGCATCCTGGCGATGTCGGTGCTGACGATCGCGCCTGCGCTGATCGTGTTCTTTGCGGCGCAACGGTATTTCATTGAAGGGATCTCGTCTGGCGGGGTCAAGGGCTGAAAATGGCAAGCGTTCAACTTAAAAATCTCGAAAAAATCTATGGCGGCAGCTTCAAGGCCGTGCATGGCATCAATCTCGACGTCGAGGATGGTGAGTTCATGGTGTTCGTCGGCCCTTCCGGCTGCGCCAAATCCACGACGCTGCGCATGGTGGCGGGGCTGGAGGAAATCACCGGCGGCGAAATCCTCATCGGTGACCAGCGCGTCAACGACCTGCCCCCCGGCAAGCGCTCCATCGCCATGGTATTCCAGAATTATGCGCTTTATCCGCATATGAAGGTGCGCGGCAATCTCGCCTTCGGCCTGAAGATCGCCGGTGTCGCCAAGCCTGAGATCGAAAAGGCGATCGACAATGTCGCGCGCATTCTCGAAATCGAGCCGCTGCTCGACCGGTTGCCGAAGCAGCTTTCCGGCGGACAGGCGCAGCGTGTGGCGCTGGGTCGCGCGCTCATCAAGAAACCTGGCGTGTTCCTGTTCGATGAGCCGCTGTCCAATCTCGATGCCAAGCTGCGCGCCTCCATGCGGGTACGCATCACCGATCTGCACCGCCAGCTGAAGGCGGAAGGTCTGTCCTCCACGGTCATTTACGTTACGCATGACCAGACGGAAGCCATGACCATGGGGGACCGTATCTGCGTGATGCAGGCCGGGCGCATCATGCAGGTCGCGACGCCGAAGGAGCTCTACAACCATCCCGCCAATCTGTTCGTGGCCGGTTTTATCGGTATGCCGGAAATGAACCTCGTGGATGTGACCATCGACGGTGCGGAATTCGTCATTGGCGGGCAGCGCCTGCCAATCGGCGAACATCTTGAAAGGCGTCTTTCAGCAAAGCCGGTAGATGCCGTCATCGGCATTCGCCCGCAGCATCTCTCGCTGGCAGGCGAGGCTGATGGTCCGGCCTTGCAGGCGAAACTCACCAATGCGGAATTCATGGGTCACGAGGTCTATCTGCACGCCGATCTCGGCGGCCAGAAGCTGGTGAGCGTGGTGGGGGCGGCGGAGTTCGAAGCGCTCGGACGCGACGGTATCCTGCGGCTGAAGCCGGACCCGGAGAAGCTGCATATTTTCGACAAGGCCGATGGCCGCAACGTCTCGCTGTGAGGAGGGGACGCGCGTGCCTGATTTTTCGAGGAGGAGAAGAACAATGAAGATGATGACAAGAATGATGGCGATGTTCGCCGGTGTAGCCTATGCCGCCATGGCGGCGGCCCCCGCGGCGGGTGCTGCAGAACTGCGCATGTCGTGGTGGGGCGGTGAAAGCCGCCATGTCGCCACCCAGAAGGCCATTGCCGCCTGCGGCGAGAAATACGGCCACACGGTGAAGGGGGAATTCACCGGCTTCGACGGCTATCTGGAAAAGCTGACCACGCAGATGGCCGGCAAGACGGAAGCCGATATCGTTCAGGTCAACTGGCCATGGCTGCCGCTGTTTTCCAAGAACGGCGAGGGTTTTGCCGATCTGCGCCAGCTGAAACCGCTCGATCTTTCGCAATGGGCCGAGACCGATCTGGAGGCAGGATCGATGAACGGCGTGCTGCAGGGGCTTTCCGTCTCCACCACGGGCCGCGTCTTCTTCTTTAACGCCACCACCTTCGAGAAGGCGGGCGTGGAAATTCCGAAGTCCTGGGATGAGTTCTTCGCGGCAACCAAGACCATCAAGGAAAAGCTCGGCAAGGACTATTACACCTTCAATGCCGTGAAAGAGACCGCCCAGTTGCTCGTAACGCTGGCCATCGTGCAGAAGACGGGCAAGGATCTGGTCGACCCCAAGACCAACCGTGTGGCCTGGACGCCGCAGGAGCTGGCAGAGGGCATCTCCTTCGTCGGCAAGCTGGTCGAAACCGGCTCCATCCGCTCCCAGAAAGAGGAGGCGGCCGATGGCAACGTCAATCTCTATGAAAAGCCGTCCTGGTCCGAAGGCCGCATCGCCGGCTCCTATGAATGGGACTCGACCTATTCGAAATATGCCGATCCCCTGAAGGAGGGACAGGTTCTGAAACCGGTGCCGATGCTGAAGCTTGCCGATGCCGTGACGGAAGGCGTTTATCGCAAGCCCTCCATGGTATTTTCGATCTCGAAAAACTCCAAAAATCCGGAAGCGGCTGCTCAGATTCTGAACTGCCTGCTTAACGAGCCGGAGGGCGTCGACGCGCTTGGCACCTCGCGCGGTCTGCCGGCGTCGAAGGCTGCGGCGGCGCGTCTGGGTGACAAGGGCGAGCCGGAAGTGCGCGCCGCCAATGCCATCGTCATGGCGGCATCGGGACCGGTGGTTTCCCCCTTCAACGAACATCCGGAAATCCGCTCGGGCTTTATCGATACGCTTGAAGAATATGCCTATGGCCAGCTGACGGCGGAACAGGCAGCCGAGCAGATCATCGATACGACCAACGATGTTCTTGCCAAGTTCGATTGACGACAATGGCCCGCCGCCTCTGGTGGCGGGCCCTCTATCCGGCCGCCGGATGATATGAAGCATGTCCGCCAAGGGTTTGGCCGGCCATTCACGAAAGACGAGAAGAGAGCATGAACGAACCCCTTGTCATCGCGTCTTCGGCGCGAACGGCAGCGCTTTGCCTTGCCGCGCCCGGCGCTCGATATTTCCTTCCGTCCAAAACGGAATGGCGTCTGACGTCGGCGGATGGCGATGAACGGAGTGGCGAAACCGCGACCGTGGTGGCGCTGCTGCATGATCTCTCCCCGGATACGCGCTATATCTTCGAAGCGGAAGGGTTCGGAAGGCTGGAGTTCAGAACCCTTTCCTGTGCCGGGCGTGTCGATGCCGCGGCATTTCAATTGTTGCCGGATGTTTCGCTCGATGATGAAGAGGGCGCGCGCGCCAATGCGCAGGTGCTGGAAAGGGCGGTTGCCGCCGTGCCGCAGGGCGGCACGTTGCGACTTGCAGCCGGTGTCTGGACCGCCTTTCCCGTGCGCCTCAAAAGCAACATGACCTTTCACCTTGCGCAGGGAGCCGTACTGCGCGCACCTTCCACCCGCAGGGGATGGCCGATATTGCCCGCACGCGATGAGGTCGGCCGCATGCTGGGCAGCTGGGAAGGATTGCCGGATGCCTGTTTTACCGCGCCGGTTCATGCCATCGGGGTAGATAATCTCGTCATCGAGGGCAGGGGCATTCTTGATGGCTCCGGCGACAAGGGCGATTGGTGGAGCTGGCCGAAAGAAACCCGCGATGGCGCGCGCCGGCCGCGTGGTCTGCATCTCGTTTCCTGTCGCAAAACCCAGCTTCTCGGTTTCACGATCCGAAACGCCGCCTCATGGACGATCCATCCGCAGGGCTGTGAAGAGTTGATCGCCGCTGGTCTCAGCATCGTCGCGCCGCATGAAAGCCCGAACACCGATGGTTTCAATCCAGAAAGCTGCCGCAACGTCACGATATCAGGCGTGCGCTTCTCCGTCGGAGACGATTGCATCGCGGTGAAGGCGGGAAAGCGCGGCCCTGACGGCGAGGACGATCATCTTGCGGAAACACGCGGCGTGCGTGTAGGTCATTGCCTGATGGAGCGCGGCCATGGCGGGCTGGTGATCGGTTCGGAAATGTCCGGCGGCGTGCATGACGTGGCGGTTGAGGATTGCGACATGATCGGCACGGATCGCGGCCTGCGCCTCAAGACACGGCGCGGGCGGGGCGGCACCGTCAGCAACATCGCCATGCGCCGGGTGCTGCTGGATGGCGTGAAGACCGCGCTTTCCGCCAATGCCCACTACCATTGCGACGCCGATGGGCATGATGACTGGGTGCAGTCGCGAAACCCCGTGCCGGTCGATGGCGGTACTCCCTTTATCGACGGCATTACCGTGGAGGATGTCGAAATCCGCAATCTCTCCCATGCTGCCGGCGCTTTTCTCGGTCTTGCCGAAGCGCCCATCCGCAACGTCACCATCCGCAATCTCACCATCGTCTCGCGCGATCCGTCGGCCATCGCAACGCCGCCGATCATGGCCGACCGGGTGCGCCCCATGCGCCATGAGGCGATTGTTTTCGAGCAGGCGCATATAGTCTGCGATAATCCCGCCCTGCTGAGCGACGCTTCCGTTTCCATTGTGTCAGATTTCGATTGAGAAACTCCATGAAAGCCACTGAATATTTTGATCAATTCTCGAGCCGCTATCGCTACTACAAGGGCGGAAGCTGGTGTTACGAGGATGGATGTCTCTATCGCGGCTTGCAGCAGCTGTTCGAGGCGACCGGAGAGGCGCGCTGGAATGACCATCTGCACCGTCTGGCCGATGCACAGATAGCGGCTGACGGAACGCTCGCCGGTTACGATCCGCAGGAATATAATATCGACCATATTCTCGCCGGCCGCATTCTCTTTCCCCTTGCGGTGGAAACGGATGATCCGCGTTACCTCGCTGCGGCGGAACATCTGGCGGGACAACTCCGCAGCCATCCGCGTATTGCCTCCGGGAATTACTGGCACAAGAAGCGTTATCCGCACCAGGTCTGGCTGGACGGGCTTTATATGGGACTTCCTTTCCAGATCGAATATGCGCAGGCGACGGGCCGAACAGAACTGATCGACGATGCGCTGCGGCAGTTTTCAGCGGCGCTCGCGGCCACGGCGGATAGTGGCGGGCTTTATGCCCATGGTTACGACGACAGCCGCAGCCAGCGTTGGGCCGATCCTCAGAGCGGCAAGTCTCCCGCCATATGGGCGCGTGCGGTGGGCTGGCTCGCCATGGCGCTGGTGGACGCACTGACCATCCTGCCCGAGGATGGCGCAACGGCGGAGCTTCGGGAGAGCACACGGCGTCTTCTGGCCGGCATCATCGCACGGCAGACTAAGACGGGCCTCTGGATGCAGGTTCTCGACAATCCGGGCCTTGCGGGCAATTATGAGGAAACATCCGCCTCGGCGATGTTTGCCTATGCCTTGCTGCACGCAGTGCGGCTGAAGCTCCTGCGGGGCGAAGAGGCGACTGCCGCCCTTTCGGCGGGCCGCCGCGCGCTTGAGACGCTTCTGGAAACGCGGCTGAAAGCCGATGAAGAGGGCGTGATGCGCCTCACTGGCATCGTGCATGTCGCGGGCCTTGGCGGCTTCGAGGGCAATTATCGCGATGGAACGCCGGAATATTATCTGACCGAACCGGTGGTGTCCGACGATGCCAAGGGTGTCGGGCCGTTGATGATGGCCTATGCCGAAAGCCTGCTTCTGGCCAAGCCGCAGGCTGTTTCAGCGGCGTCATCTGCGGGGTAAATTCCCCGTCGGTCACGCCTTGTTTTTTTCGATGAAACGGATGGCGTCGCCGACGGTCAGGATCGTGCTTGCGGCGGAATCTGGAATTTCCACTCCGAATTCCTCCTCGATTTCCATGACGATCTGAACCGTCTCCAGGGAATCCGCACCGAGATCGTCAGCAAAATTGGCATCGTCCACCACATTGGCGGGGTCGGCGCCAAGCTGGTCCACGATGATTTTTCTGATACGTTCTGCAATGGTGGACATGGTGAGACTCCGAGAAAGTTGCTTGCCGCCGAACCCGCCCGATCTGAATTTGCGCCGAAGATATCCAAGCGAAATCAAGCTGAATTCAAAAGGACAGGCCGCAGAGTCAAAGGGTCAAAAGATCGATGACATCCGGACGTAGCACGCCTTTCGCAGCCGCGAAAGGGTGTCGATCACCCTTTAGTACCCTATAATAATACGGGATGTTTGCCACGTTAACCAGTTTGTGACTGGCAGCGGCAAACCGCTACGCGCTAAAGCTGGTTGCTTGTGAACTTTTAAATCCGCCAGCCACACCGAGCCTCACGCCATGGTCCAGTCGTCCCCGGAACGCTTCATATTGCTCGACGGCATAAGGGGAGTGGCTGCCCTTTTCATCGTCCACCGCCATGCCGAGGATCTGTTCGGGAAAAGCACGGCTTCGAGCTATCTCGCCGTGGATTTGTTCTTTGCGCTCAGCGGTTTCGTGTTGGCGCATGCCTATAGCCGGAAGCTGAGCGAAGGGGCGATTACACCGGGCTTTTTTTTGAAGGCGCGCTTTGCGCGTCTTTACCCTCTTTATGCGCTGGCGCTGGCGTTGATGGCGGCTTATTTCATCTGCCTCTACGTGCTGGGCGTGCCGACGCCGATCGACGATTTGCATCGTCTTGTCGATCCCGGCGAGCTCGCTTTTGCCCTTTTCACGGGGCTGCTGTTTTTGCCGGCGCCCTTCACACTGACCCTGAACGGCGCGTTGTTTCTCGTCAGCCCGGCATGGTCGCTTTTCAACGAACTGGTGGTGAATGCGTTTTATGCCCGCTGGGGTGTTCGGGCCACGACGAGACAGACCGCTGTGGTGCTCACCGTCAGCGCGCTTGTGCTGATGGTGGCGGCCGCCGAGTTCGGCCGTTTGCATGCGGGGTTTCGCTGGCACGAAATGTATGCGGGCATGGGCCGGGTGTTCTTCTCGTTTTTTGCCGGCGTGCTGATTTACCGTTTCCGCAATCGCGTACCGCAGTTGAAACCCTTTCAGGCGGCACTTTGCCTTCTGCTGGTCTGTTTCATTCTGGCGGTGCCCATGTCGCGCGAGCTTCGGCCGTTCTTCGATCTTGCGGTTGTCCTGTTTGTCTGGCCGCTGCTGCTATTCGTGGCCAGCAAGACGGTTCCGGGTCGCCGGGTGGGAATGGTGTCGGTGTTTCTCGGCACGGCGTCCTATGCGGTCTATGTGCTGCATATTCCGCTTCTCGCCTGGACGGAGTTTCTGATCCCGGCGGGGCACAGGGAAAATCTCGCTCTGCCGGCGGGCATTGTTTTTCTCATCGCCACGACGTGCCTGCCATGGTGGCTGACGGTCTATTATGACCAGCCCGTTCAGAAATGGCTGAAGAACCGGTTGAGAAAGCGGAGTGAAATCCGCCAGCCGGTATGATCCTGCCTTGCGGCTGCGAACCTCAATAATGGGCGAAAATCGGGGCTGTCAGCACGAAAGCTGCGACGAGGCTGATGATCGTCAGTTTCGCCGCTCGCATGCGGCGCATTTTGCGGCCGCTCCAGTCATACGTCATACTCACCTCCACGCAGACGCAAAACTTACCGGCATGGGGACAGTCGGGACCCGGCGCAGGCCGGTCATGGTCCCGCAACTCACCTGATGCACATTCCATACCCAAGCTTCCCGGATGCGCCTGATCGCGCGCGGGACGCTCAATTTCAGTGTTGCCTGATATACGGCTTTTGCCAAGCCGTTATTTTCATCGGTGATTTTGAAGGCCGCTTCGCGTGGTTGCCACGAAAAGGGCGGCAACAGTATCACCGGTAAAGAGGCGGCAGACCCTGAATGGCATAACGCGGCAGCGGTCTCCACGGTCTTACGCGTTCATGTTTGTGAACGCCGAACAGAAACAGCATTTCCTCCGAGATATCGGCGGGGTCGGTCAAGCCATCCTGAAAGAGCTGGATCACCTTGCGGGCGGCATTGTTGTAGAGAACGATTTCGTCATCCATGGTGTGGCGATCATAACCGAGACCTTCCAGCACGGACTGGAGCATTTTGAGGTCCTGCGATGTGATGATGCAATTTTCATATGCGGAAGACATGGCGTCCTCCTTTCTTGTGAGGTTCACAAAAGCCGGAGCGTCGCGCTGCCATCCGGAGATGGTGCGAGGACGCTTCAACGCCTTGAGACGCGGGCAGCGCCAGGGAAACCGTTGCCGGCCCGTGGCGTCATGCATGTCGCGTGAATTCCGAATCGCTTCCCTGGTGGTCAGCAGGCGGGACAGGGCTGGAAATGCAGCAGGCCTGACGGTGGCAACGCCCTTTAATTACCGATGACGAAGCGTGCGCCGTTTATGGGGAATAGGCAAGTTAATTCCGTTACCGCAGGGAAGATGCAGCATTCGCTGCCGCAGGCAACAAAAAAGGCCGGGGCAATATTGCACCGACCTTCCTCATATCGCTCTCAACACCAGTGCCAGTACATCCGTGGTCAAAAGTCTGAAGCGACTAAAACAACTGCGAACATCGATTTCATTCGCGCTCACCAGCAGTTGCCATGGGAGCTATTTAAACTGGCAATGTGGCCAAAACAAGTCCGGCGCCTATCGCGATGTTTTTATTCGTCGTGGCTTGCCGGCTGCGCGTCGCACTACTTCTTTTTGCCGTCCGCTGTCGTGGCATTTGCGAACTTGACCTGCGAACCGGCTGGCGGCGCTGCAGCCACTTTCGCCGTCTTGTCCTTCTTCGGTTTTCGGACTTCCTTGTTACTGCGCAATTGACCCTTGGCCATGGTGTCCTCCTCCTGTTGGATTGATGGGGCCTTGAGCGGGTATGAGATAATCCGTTCAAGACCCGTTCGATCGTCGATGCTGGAAATCCCGTCCGGCTATTTCTTGCTGGATCGTTTTTTTGCGGAAACGGGCGTGTCGGTTATGATCGTCGCTTCCTGGGCTTCGCGAAGCTGGCGAAGGCGTTCCGTTTTGCGGGCGCGCTGAGCGGCCTCGGCGTTTATGATCTGCTTTGCGGCGCTATCCGTCAGTGACGCCTTGTCCTGCGCGGATAGTTTGCCGGGTTTGAAAAAAGCTTCTTTTGTCGCAGCCATGGCATTCTCCTTTACGGAAGAGCAGTATCGAACGGCTAGCGGGGGCGGGCAACCTTTTTGGGGGCGGGCAACAGCCCTTCGCGCTGCATTTTTTTCTTCGCCAGCTTGCGGTGGCGGCGCACGGCCTCTGCTTCTTCGCGGACGCGCTTTTCCGAGGGCTTTTCATAGGACTGCCGGGCCCGCATCTCGCGGAAAATGCCCTCACGCTGCATTCTCTTTTTCAGAACGCGAAGGGCCTGCTCTATATTATTGTCTCGAACGAGTACCTGCACGAATATCTCCTTTATGCAGCCGCAGCTGCTATTTTCTGATTTTAATCCTGTCCGGATTGATCCAGCTCGATCCCGTTTCGCGCGCCGATGGGCTTTCGCTGTTGCGCGACGGCGATGGCGCCGAGGTGGGCGCACTTATTTCATCGAGTGCGATGTTGCGCTCGAAATTTTCATGCTGGAAACGCACCCTGTAGCGAACAGTTCCCTGCGCTTCGGGCAGGATCGATACGACCCTGCCAGGACCGTCGGGCTGGTTGTTGCCCAGCACGCCTGGCTTCAAGAATATGGCATCGCCGCATCGGTAGGGATTTTTACGCATGAGGACCTCCATGGCCCAAAAACAAAAGGCCGGGCTTTGACCCGACCTCTCACAATCACTTAAACCTGCAGCCAGTACATCCGTGGTCTGCGGGGTCAAATGACGAATATCAAGCTGCCTGAAGGTTGTCAGCCGAGCTCTTGCCGGACCGACGGTCCTGGACGATCTCGTAGCTGATCTTCTGGCCGTCGTTCAGCGAACGCATGCCAGCGCGCTCAACAGCGGAAATGTGAACGAAAACGTCCGTGCCGCCGTTGTCAGGCTGAATGAAGCCGAAGCCCTTGGTGGCGTTGAACCACTTTACAGTACCAGTGTTCATAACGATTTCCTTTCGTAGAATCGTTGTGGTTCCCGCGATACCTTGCGGGATAAGATCGATTATTTGAGAGGAAATCCGACGGGGAACAGTCTGTTCCAGAACGACGTCACAAGCAATGGTCGATATCCAAAATATAGGCTCAATTTTTGATTTTGCAATGGGCGGAGAACAAAAAAGCACCGGCGAGCCACTGCCCAGCGGGTAAGTATCTGGTTCAGGACACTATTTCCCGATCGCCGCAGAGTCCTTCGGGCTTGGCGCGGCCCTCCGTCCCGTGCGCATCAACCCGCGCCGGGAGACACGTCTTTCTCACGGTCATCCGGCAGGCTGCCCGCGCCCGGCGTCTTGTCATAGTCGGTGAGGGAGGGTTTGGCATGCGGGCCGGCGGGGGGAATGTCGTTCGGGCTGGAAGGCCCTTTTTCAACGGTTTTCGATTTCTTTTTCTTCGTCATATCGCGTCCTCCTTCTTGCAGGGAAAACCCCGGAGAAAAGGTACTGGTTCCGCCTCCACGCCGCGCGGGCGCGTTTTTCCGCCATCAGCGGCGGGAACGCGGTTTTTTCTCTTCCCGGTTCATATCTCGCCCCACCCATTTGAAGAATACGACGAGGCTGACGCCGATGATGATGAGCGGAACGAAGGATTCAAAACTGGACATGATCACTCTTTCTTCCCCCGGCGATCATTTTATCGGCAGGGAAGAAGCGCGTAATCTGCGGAATATCGTCCGTTCTTTTTTGGTAATTGCCGTCTGCGGCCCATCTGTCGACGAGGCCGCAGGCTGCCGCGGCTAAACTGGCAGCGATTTCACCGCCGCTGTGCCGCCCTCACGGGCGCTTTTCAGCGCGGCCACGCCTGTCAGAACGGACATGGCGCCGGCGCGCGAACCCGCCCGCTGCCGCAGCCGGTCGTTCGAGCCCGGCTTGAAGATCATGTCGCGCATGCGGTTGTCGCCGCCATAGTGGCCGCCCGGCTCATGCGGCACCCATATGCGTTCAACACCGCCGCCGAAGCTTTTCACCAGCAGGATTTCGTCCGCCGGCGGCTCCGTCCAGGGCTGCTTTTCATATTGGCGCATTTCGATACGGCCTTTATGGCCGTTGAAGGCAATATGGTGGCCCTCGATCGGCATATAGGTGTTGAGCGAATAGGAGACCTGCACGCCGCTGGCATAGCGGATCGAGGCGCTCATGGTGTCGGGAATGTCGATTTCCTCGCGGAAGACGCAGGCATCGCGCATATAGCCGTCCACCGCCGAAGGGTCCTCATAGAGAGCATCGAGGAAAGGATCGGCGCCCAGATCCATGAAATAATCGCACTCGTTTTTGTGTGGACAGGTGCGACAGCGTGTTCCCCGGAACGGGCCGTTCTTGCCATAATGCAGCAACTGTCCGAACCCCTTTACCTCCACGGGGTCGGAATCGAGATACCAGTTCAGAAGATCGAAATGGTGCGTGGCCTTGTGCACGAACAGGCTGCCGGAATGTTCGGTGAAGGCGTGCCAGCGGCGGAAATAATCCGCGCCGTGCTGGTTATCGAGATACCAGTGAAAATCGACCGAGGTGACGGTGCCGATTGCACCCTCATCGATCAGCTCCTTGATGCGTGCGGCGGTGGGAGAAAAACGATAGTTGAAGGAGACATCCACACGGCGGCCGCTTTTCGCCTCCGCGGCGCGAATACGGTCAATCTTTTCCGGGGTGGTGGTCATGGGCTTTTCGCTGATGACATCGGCCCCGCCTTCCAGCGCGCGGATGATGATGTCGTCGTGAGTATCGTCAGGCGTGCAGACGATGACGAGTTCCGGGCGCTGCTCTTCCATCATCCGGTCGAAATCGTCGTAAAGCGGCGCGCTTGATCCCATCATGGCGCGGGCGCGTTCGGCGCGCATCAGGTTCAGGTCGCAAATGCCGACCAGTTCGACATAGTCGCTCCAGCCGGCCAGCAATTCGCGGCCCCACATGGTGGTGCCGCGATTGCCGGTGCCGACCAGCGCATAGCGTTTGCGTTTCACCTTTTCAGGCATTTGCTCTCTCCCGGATATATCAACAAACAGTCTTGAAACGCTCCACCACGGTGGCGAGGACCTCGTCTACCGGCCGCGCCTGCCAGCGATGCGAAAAGATTTCCACTTCCTGCGGGCCGTGGAAGCCGGCTGCCTCGATCATGGCGCGAAATGCCTTGAGGTCAATCACGCCGTCGCCCATCATGCCGCGATCATTGAGCGGATCGGTGGTAGGCACCAGCCAGTCGCAGATGTGATGCGCCAGAATTTGCTCGTTCTTTCCCGCACGCGCCACTTGCTCCTCCAGTTCAGGGTCCCACCAGACGTGGTAGACATCGATGGCGACGCCTGTTCCCGAACCCAACCTGTCGCAGAGATCGAGCGACTGTTTCAGCGTGTTGAAGCAGGCGCGGTCAGCGGCATAGAAGGGATGAAGCGGTTCGATGGCCAGCGGTACGCCGGCAGCGCGGGCATAGGGGAGCAGTTCGGCCATGCCGTCCTCCACCATCTGCCGCGCACCTTTCAGATCGCGCGAGCCGGCGGGCAGGCCGCCCACGACAAGCACAAGGCAATCGGCTTTCATTGCGGCGGCTTCATCGACGGCGCGTTTATTGTCCTCAATGGCGATGCGGCGGCCTTCGGCATCGTGGGCGGGGAAAAAGCCGCCACGGCAATGGCCGCTGAGACGCAGCCCGTTCCGTTCGACGATGCGGGTGGCTTCGGCAAGCCCGACACCGTGCACCTGCTCGCGCCAGGGCGAGATGGCGGTGATGCCGTGCGCAAGGCAGGCATCGACAATAGCGCCGAAATCGCCACCCTGCCGCACGGTGGCGAAATTGATGGAAAGGCCTTCAAGGCTCATGTCGGTATCTCCCCTCATTCTGTTTCAGCTGATACCCCGGACGGCGAGAAACGCGTTCATGCGCTGCGTCGCCAGATCCGGCTCTGCAAGCACATTGGCCTTGTCCGCCAGCCGGAAAAGCTCGGAGAAATGCTGCGTGGAGCGGGTGCTTTCCTGGCCGCCAACCATGGTGAAATGGTCCTGTAACCCGTTGAGGTAGGCGAGAAACACTACACCGGTCTTGTAGAAGCGGGTCGGGGCCTTGAAGATATGACGCGAAAGCGCCACCGTCGGCTCCAGAATGTCGAAGAATTCATTGTCCGCGCCACGCTTCAGGCTGGCCAGCGCTTTGGAGGCGGCCGGCGCAATGGCGTCGAAAATGCCGAGCAGCGCATCCGAATGGCCCTGTTCGTCGCCGGCGATCAGTTCGGCATAGTTGAAATCGTCGCCGGTATACATGCGCACGCCAGCCGGCAGGCGACGGCGCATGACGATTTCTTTTTCCTTGGAAAGAAGCGAAATCTTGATGCCGTCGATCTTGTCGGCATTCTCCTCGATCATGGCAAGGCAGGTTTCCATGGCCGTCATATGGTCGCCCGAACCCCAATAGCCCTCCAGCGCCGGGTCGAACATTTCGCCCAGCCAGTGGATCACCACTTTTCCTTCCACACGGGAGAGAACCCTGGCATAAGCCCTCAGATAATCATCCGGCGAGCGGGCGGCAGCGGCCAGCGCACGGCTGGCCATCAGGATCACGCGTCCACCTTCTCCCTGAACAAAATCAAGCTGTTCGAGGTAAGAGTCGACAATCTTGTTGAGGTCGTAACCACTGCCATTGAGATGGTCGGTGCCCACCCCGCAGGCAATCAGCGCATCCTTGCGGCTGGCGGCTTCCTTCAGCGAACGGGAGATGAGTTCCTGCGCCTGCGGCCACGCCAGCCCCATGCCGCGCTGCGCCGTATCCATCGCCTCGGCGACACCGAGACCGAGGTCCCACAGGCGGTGACGGAAGCGCAGCGTGGCGTCCCAGTCGATGGCGGGGGTAAGCCACGGATCATTATCGGCAAGCGGATCGGCCACCACATGGGCGGCGGCGAAAGCGACGCGGTTGAAATCCGCAGCACTTCGTTTTTCAACGGCGACCGGCGTGCCTGAGAGTTTGTAGACCTCGATGCTGCGGTCGTCTTTCGGAAGCTTGAGCTCGCTCACATCAGCCTCCTCAGGAAAGGTCGGGAACGTCGAGCCAGCGGCGTTCCTTCCACGATCTCAGCCCAAGTTCGGCAAGCTGCACGCCCTTCACACCTTCCATGAGGCCATAGGGCCAAGGATCATTGTCGACGAGGTGGCGCACGAACATTTCCCACTGCGCCTTGAAGCCGTTGTCGTAGACGACATTGTCCGGCACTTCCTGCCAGGTCTTGTAGAAATCGATGGTCTGCGGCTGGTCCGGATTCCACACCGGCTTCGGCGTATTGGTGCGGTGCTGGGTAAAGCATTTGGTCAGGCCCGCCACCGCCGAACCATGGGTGCCGTCCACCTGGAAGGTGACGAGGTCGTCGCGGCGTACCCGCACCGCCCATGAGGAGTTGATATGGGCAATGGCGCCGCCTTCCAGCTCGAAGGTCGCATAAGCGGCATCGTCCGCATCTGCCTTATAGGCGCGGCCATGCTCATCGAAACGTTCAGGGATATGGGTGGCGCCGAGGCAGCTTACGGACTTCACCGGCCCGAACAGATTGTCGAGCACATAACGCCAGTGGCACAGCATATCGAGAATGATGCCGCCGCCATCTTTCAGGCGGTAATTCCAGGAGGGCCGCTGCGCCGGCTGCCAGTCGCCTTCAAAAACCCAGTAGCCGAATTCGCCGCGCACCGAGAGGATTTTGCCGAAAAAGCCGCTGTCGCGCAGCATGGCGAGCTTGCGCAGGCCGGGCAGGAACAGCTTGTCCTGCACCACTCCATGTTTGATGCCAGCGCTTTCGGCGAGCCGGGCAATGGCCAATGCCTCTTCCATCGTGTCGGAAATCGGTTTTTCGCAATAGACATTCTTGCCGGCCTTGATGGCCTTCTCCAGCAGGCTGCCGCGCATCTGCGTCGTGCCGGCATCGAAGAACAGTGTGTCATCGGGGTTTGCGAGTGCAGCGTCGATGTCGGTCGTCCAGCGCGCGACATTGTGCTTTTTGGCGATTTCCTCGATCTTTGCGCCGTTGCGGCCGACCAGAATGGGGTCGAGCATGACCCTTTCACCGTTCTTCAAAAGCACGCCGCCCTGATCGCGGATGGCGAGAACGGAGCGCACGAGATGCTGGTTGTAACCCATACGGCCGGTGATGCCGTGCATGATGACGCCGATACGTTTCATGAATTTCCTCCCAAGGCGGCCTTCTCCCGAAAAACCGCTTCCGTCAAACATGGCAATTTGTAACCATTTGGTTATTTGTGGTCGTGAAGGATGCGATCTGTCAAGGTGTTTTCGACAGGAAAAATTCGTCTTGTGCGAACTGTCTCGTTTACGTATCGCCACCGCGCCGCAAAAGAAAACGACGCGCTTCGCGGATGCGAATGGCGCGTCGTCGCTGTTGTTAAAGAGGAATTCGGTTCGTCCGACTCAGACCGGCCGCACTGCAGCAAGCAGGGTATCGACGATATGCTGGCCCCAGCGTTCCAGCTCGGCAGGGTCGGTGAGGTCGCGCTGGAAGATCGTCGACAGCGTGAAACGGTTCGACAGGTAAAAGGCGCCAAGCGAGGCGATCGTCAGATAGACGTCGATCGGATCGAGGCCATCACGAAATTCGCCCGCGTCGCTGCCCCGCCGCAGCACGTCCTCGAGTTCCGAAATAAAATTCGAATGCATCGCCGCAATCGTCGGAGATTGCCTGAGATAGCGGGCTTTATTGAGGTTTTCCGTGGCGAGGATGCTCAGGAATTCGGGATGGTCGAGGAAGTAGTGCCAGGTGAAAAGCGCAAGCTCGCGCAAGCCCTCCGACGGAGCCTTGCGGGTCAGGTCAAGCCGTCTTTCAGTATGGCGGATATGGCGATAGGCGTCTTCCAGAACGGCGAGATAAAGCGCATCCTTGTCGCCGAAATAATGGTAGATCATCCGCTTGTTGGTGCCGGCACGCCGGGCGACAACATCGATTCGCGCCCCTGCCAGCCCCTTGGCGGCCACCTCACGGCGGGCGGCTTCGAGAATGGCGGCGCGCGTTCTTTCCGGGTTTCGCACCTGTGCCGTCGCGCGTTTGCGCTTGGGCGACGGTGTGTTCTCCGCGGCCGGATCGAGCGGCTGGTTTTTTGTCGTTTCTTCCATTTCAGCACCCGCTTGACAATGTTTGCGATCAGTGTTCCCATGTAACCAATTAGTTATAAAACGGCAAGTGTCGTTTACGTTCATCATCAATTGGCAGTCAATAGGGAGGAGTTGCCAATGCCCGTGATGCTTCAGAGGAGAGGTGTGCTTTCAGCAGGGCTTGCGGCCCTGTCGCTTGCAACATTGGGAGGGGGTTCGGCGCAGGCTCAGGCCGCGCGCCTTCGCATGTTGTGGTGGGGTTCGCAGGAGCGCGCCGATCGCACCAACAAGGCGATAGCAGCCTATAAGCAGGTCAAGCCGGATCTCGACATTGCCGGTGAATTCGCGGGCTGGAGCGATTACTGGCCGCGCCTTGCAACGCAGGTTGCCGGCCGCAATGCGCCTGACCTGATCCAGATGGATTATCGCTACATCTTCGAATATGGCCGCCGCGGCGCGCTTGCGCCGCTGGATGACTATATCGGCAAGGACCTGAAGATCGAAGATTTCGGCAAGATGAACATCGATTCCGGCCGGGTTGATGGCAAGCTCTACGGCATCAATCTCGGTGTCAATTCCAGCGCTGTCTTCTTCGATAAGGCAGCCTGGGAGAAATCAGGCGCAACGCCGCCAGCGATCGGCCAGACCTGGGAAGAGTTTGCCGAAAACGCCGCCAAGCTCAGCAAGAACAAGCCGAAGCCCGGTTATTACGCGACGGCCGACGCCAGCGGCGTGGAGCCGAGCTTTGAAAACTGGCTGCGCCAGAACGGCAAGTCGCTCTACACGCAGGATGGCGGCATTGGCTTTGATCCGACCGATGCGACCAAGTGGTTCACCCTGTGGGCGGATCTGCGCAAGAGCGGCGCCTGTGTGCCCGCCGATGTGCAGGCGCTTGACCAGCTCAACATCGAAACGAACCCGCTGACGACGGGCAAGGCGGCAACCGCATTTGCCCATTCCAACCAGTTTGTCGGTTATCAGAAGCTCAACAAGTCCAAGCTTGCCATAAGCTCCTATCCGAAGAGCACGAAGGATGGCCCTTCCGGCCATTACCTGAAACCTTCCATGCTCATCAGTGTCGCCAATGGCAGCCCCGGCATTGAGCAGGCTGTCGGCTTCATTAATTTCCTCGTTGCGGAACCGCAGGGTATCGACATTCTCGGCGTCGAGCGCGGCGTTCCGGCATCGGAATCCATGCGCAACCAGCTGAGCAGCAAGCTCGACGAGGTCAGCAAGATCATGGTGGACTATATCGCCGAGATTACCCCCGGCGTCGGCGATCTGCCGCCGGCACCGCCTCCGGGCGCGGGCGAATTCGCCTTTGTCCTCAAACGCACGGCGGAGGAAGTCGGTTTCGGCAAGATCACGCCGGAAGAGGGCGGTGACCGCCTCGTCAAGGAATCCGAAACCGTTATCAAACGGAAGTGATGGTTTATGGCCTTTCGATCTGAAACTCTTGTAGAGGAGAGCCGTGGCGCGGCTCTCCCGAAACGGGGCGGTGTGAAGCGGATTTTCGACCGCAACGTTCACGCCTATCTGTTTCTCCTGCCCTGGCTGATTGGCTTCTTCGGCCTCACCCTCGGCCCCGCGCTCGCGTCGCTTTATCTGTCGTTCACCAATTACGACCTGTTGCAGTCGCCGGACTGGGTGGGGGCGGCCAATTATGTGCGCATCGCTACCGCCGACCCCAAATTCGCCGCCGCCATGCAGGTCACCTTTACCTATGTGCTGCTGTCGGTGCCGCTGAAGCTGATCTTCGCGCTTCTGGTGGCGCTCGCCTTCAATCGCGGCATCAAGGGCCTGACGCTTTATCGGGCGATCTTCTATCTGCCATCGCTGCTGGGTTCGAGCGTCGCGATTGCCGTGCTCTGGCGCCAGCTTTTCGCCTCTGATGGTCTCGTCAACATGATCCTGTGGCAGGCTTTCGGTTATGAAGGGCCGAGCTGGATTTCCAATCCGGATTACTCGATCTACACGCTGGTCATCCTGTCCGTCTGGCAGTTCGGTTCTCCGATGATCATCTTTCTCGCGGGTCTGAGACAGATCCCGCAGGATATGTACGAGGCCGCCGAAATCGACGGTGCTAGCAAGGTGCGGCAATTCTTCCGCATTACGCTGCCGCTTTTGACGCCTGTCATCTTCTTTAACGCGGTCATCCAGACGATCGACGCCTTCAAGGCCTTCACCCCCGCCTTCATCATTTCCGAAGGCACCGGCGGGCCGATCAACTCGACGCTGTTTTATACGCTTTATCTCTACCAGGAAGCCTTCGGTTTCTTCCGCATGGGTTATGCCTCGGCGCTTGCCTGGATTTTGGTGATCATCATCTCGCTGTTCACGGCCTTCTCGTTCCTCAGCGCGAAATACTGGGTGCACTACGATGACTGATGCTGTTACCGCCCCCCGGCCGGGACAAGGCCCGCAACGTTCACCGCTGAAATCGGTGATGCTCCACACGGCTCTGATCATCGCGTCCTTCGCGATGCTCTATCCGATCCTGTGGATGATATCAGGTTCCTTCCGGCCGCAGGACGAGCTTTTCGGCTCTTCCTCGCTCATTCCCTCGGCAGTCGATTTCGGCGGTTATATTCGCGGCTGGACGGGGCTGCAGGTGAGCTTCGGGCAGTTCTTCTGGAACTCCTTCTTCATCTCGATACTCGCCACCATCGGTAATGTCGTCGGCTGCTCGCTTGCCGCCTTCGCTTTCGCCCGCCTCCGCTTCGGCGGGCGCAATTTCTGGTTCGCGCTGATGCTCGGCACGCTTATGCTGCCCTATCACGTCGTGCTCATCCCGCAATATATCCTGTTTCTGGAAATGGGCTGGGTGAACACCTCGCTGCCGCTGATCGTGCCGAAATATCTGGCGACGGACGCCTTCTTCATTTTCCTGATGGTGCAGTTCTTCCGTGGCATCCCGCGTGAGCTGGATGAGGCGGCTGTCATGGACGGTTGCTCACCCTTCCGCATCTACTGGAAGATCATGCTGCCTTTGTCGCTGCCGGTGCTGGCCACCGCCGCCATCTTTTCCTTCATCTGGACCTGGGACGATTTCTTCGGGCCGCTGATCTATCTGAACGACATCAACACCTACACCGTGCAGCTCGGTCTCAGATCCTTCGTGGATTCCACCGGCAGCTCGGACTGGACCTCGCTTTTCGCTATGTCCAACCTGTCACTGGTGCCGGTCTTCCTGTTCTTCCTGTTCTTCCAGAGGCTGCTGATCGAAGGCATCGCCACCACGGGCATGAAACGCTGAACGGAACCCGGATCGGGAACGCATTTTAAGACAATCAACACTGTCGCTGCCGCCCTGAATGCGGCGCGGCAGTCGGGAGAAACAGCATGGCAAGCAGCATTACTCTGGAAAAAATCGTCAAGCGGTTCGGCGCCTTTCCGGTCGTTCACGGCATCGACCTCAAGATCGAGCCGGGTGAGTTCACCGTCTTCGTCGGCCCCTCGGGCTGCGGCAAGTCCACGCTTCTGCGCATGATCGCCGGTCTGGAGGAAATCTCGGAAGGTGATCTTCGTATCGACGGCGAAAGGGTCAACGAAACAGCCGCCTCCAAGCGCGGCATCGCCATGGTCTTCCAGTCCTATGCGCTCTATCCGCATATGAGCGTCTACAAGAACCTCGCCTTCGGTCTCGAAACGGCAGGCTACAAGAAACCGGAAGTCGAGGCGCGGGTGCAGAAGGCCGCCGATATCCTGCAGATCGGCCCGCTGTTGCAGCGCAAGCCGAAGGCGCTTTCGGGCGGTCAGCGCCAGCGTGTGGCCATCGGCCGCGCCATCGTGCGCGAGCCGAAAATCTTCCTCTTCGACGAGCCTTTGTCCAACCTCGATGCCGAACTGCGCGTGCAGATGCGCGTCGAAATCGCCAAGTTGCACCAGACGCTGGGCAGTACCATGATCTATGTGACGCATGACCAGGTGGAGGCCATGACCATGGCCGACAAGATCGTGGTGCTGCGTGACGGCCGCATCATGCAGGTCGGCCGCCCGCTCGATCTCTACAACAATCCGGCCAACCAGTTCGTGGCAGGCTTCATCGGTTCGCCGAAAATGAATTTCCTCTCCGCAAAAGTGGCTGCAGGGGACAGTTCCAACCGCACCATCGAGGTGGCCGGCCAGCGCATCGTGCTGGAAAAGCCCGTCGCGGCTGCGCAGGGCGAGCCGCTCACCTTCGGTGTGCGTCCCGAACATGTGAACCCGCAGGCGCAATCCTCGCTCGGCGAAGCTTCTATCCAGCTCGTGGAACATCTCGGCGGCTCGACGGTGGTTTACACCAACACCCCCGACGGCCAGCCCGCCACTGTGCTGCTGGACGGCCAGCGCCAAATCCGCATCGGTGAGACAATTCCCTTTGCCTTTGATCTTTCGAAGACGCATCTGTTCGGGGCGGATGGGCGGCGGATATAAGGTGCAGAACCGGATGGGGGAGGCAAACCCTCCCCTCATTCCTGTGACGGGCACAGGGATGAGGACCGCAGGACGCTCTGTGACGGACAGCGAGTTTTTAGTTCGCCGCATTGGTTTTTGATAAGGGAAAAAGCGGTTCTACGAACCGGCAAGAATTCGCCGCAGCATCACCGCATCTGCCGAAAACTGCCCGACGTCGTCACCTTTGACGAATTCCAGCATCGCATAGCCCGTCTTTTTCCAAGCGCTTTCCGGCAGCGCATCAATGCAGGCCCGCCAGTAGTCCGTGCGCTCGGCAAGCGGCAGGCGGCTGGCGTCGGCAAGCCAGGCGAAGACGTGAAGATGACAGATGCGCGAGCCGAGTGCGGATATTTCCGCAAGTGCATCGTCCAGCGGCAGGCCGGGTGCGGGTTGCCAGTAGAAGAAAAGGTTGGGTGCGGCCAGATCCTGCGCCAGCTGCAGGGCCGAGGGCAGGGTGTCGGTCAGCGAATTGGGGTGATATTCGAGGCCGATCGTCATGCCATAGTCTTCCGCCCGGCGGGCGATTGACGCCAGCGCCTCCGTTGCCGCGCGGCGTTCCGAGGGCGAATAATCCGTGGAGGGGCGTTTGCGCTGGCCCGGCCAGATGCGGATATGGCCGGTGCCGAGCGCCTTTGCTGTTTCCAGCACGGCGGTCATGTCCTCGGGCGAAAAATCGGGTGCGAAAATGTAGGAGCCGTAGGAAGAGACGACGAGGCCCGCTTTCGCCGTCCGCGCCGCCACATCCCTTGCATTGGCAAGGTCGCCTGACGGCACATGGATATCCGCGCCCCATTCGATTGCCCTGATGCCATTTGCGGCGGCAAGGTCGATGACGGCCTGCACCGACAGGGAGCGGAAGGTGACGGAGCAGAGGCCCGGCTCAAACATTCTCATGCGATCAGTTCCAGATGTTCCGGCCGCACCTGCTGTTGCAATGGCGCTGCGCGGCAGAAGCGTTCGATTTCGGCAATTGCCATGTCGCCGAGCCTTGCACGTTCAAGGCCGGTGGCGCCGGCGATATGCGGCGTCAGAAAGACGTTCGGCAGGCTGTAAAAGGGTGACTCCGGTGGCGGCACTTCCGGGTCGGTGACGTCGATGACGGCTTCGATGCGTCCGGTTTTCAGTTCGGCCAGAAGCGCGTCTTCATCCACCAGTGCGCCGCGCGCCGTGTTGATCAGGGTTGCGCCGTCCTTCATGCGGGCAAGCGCTGCCGCGCCGATCATATGCCGTGTCTGCGGCAGGGAGGGCGCATGCAGGGAGATGACATCACTCACCGCCATCAGTTCCTCGAGCGAGACAAGACGCACACCGAGCTTTTCCGCCTCCGCGACGCTCAGGAGCGGATCGAAAAGGATGAGGTTGAGATCGAACGGTTGCAACAGATTGATGACGCGGCGTCCGATGCGCGATGCGCCGACGATGCCGACCGTCAGGCCGAGATTGCCGATGGCCTGCGCCTGCAATCGCTCGACAGGCGCGCGGTCGCGATGCTCCAGATAAAGACGTCGGAAGCCGAAAGTGCGCTTGCCGGCCAGCAGGATCATTGCCAGCGAAAATTCGGCGACCGGCTGCGCATTCGCCTCCGCCGCGCTGCACACGGTAATGCCGCGATCAAACACCGCTTGCGACAGGAAATATTTGACCGTGCCGGCGGCATGGGAGATCAGCCTGAGACGCGGCATCAGCGCCAGTTCCCGCGCGCCGATATCCGGACAGCCCCAGCCGGTCAGAAGAATATCCGTCCGCGCCAGCTGCTCCTTTACTGAAGCGGCGTGGAAATCGCAGATTCGCCCTGTGTCGAGAATCTCGACGCTCTGTGACAGCCTTTCGAACGCCTGCGGTGTCAGCACATGCTGGGTTCGCTCCGGGTCCATGGCGAGGCTGAGACGCGGAAGCGGGCTCGTCATTGCGGCTCTCCCGTGGCCGCCATGCTGCTGACCGGAACACCCTGTTCCGCAAACAGGCGGTCGAGCGCCCCCATATCCGGAAGTGCCGGAACCATCGCCAACGCTTTTTCGCTTTCTGGCCCGGCCACCCCGGCAAAGACCGCGCAGGCAAGCAGGGTTTCGCCCGCCGGAATCTCGCCCCGCAATTGCGGCACCGTGGTCTTGGCGTTGATGAGATTTGTGTTGGGCAGCGCCTTCAGCGCCACGCCGTGACGGGTCATGCTGGAGCCGATATCGATGATGGCGGATATGTCGGTGCCGCAATCGGCTGTCGCCCGGCCGGTCTCTTCGCTCACGACGTCGCGGTCGCCGTCGTTGCGGTTGATGGCGAAGCCGCCTTCGGTCACCGAAAGGGGGCGGGTCGACGTGATCCGGTGCAGCCTGACATGCCAGTCACCGGCCGCAACCAGCGTGGTTTCAACGTCGACATCGGGGAACGGCTTCCATGTCGCCCGCAGGCTTTCTCCCGCCAGCAGAACCTTTTCGTTGGTCTCGCGCACGCGGTAATGCAGGCCGTCTTCGGAAAAGGCCAGCATATTGTCGAAACCATTGGTGCGGAAGCCGCGCTCATCCACTTCCACGCCGAAACCATAACGCGAGGAATAGGCGAATTTGGCATATTTTTCCGGCCCACCGCGCATGGAAAGGTTTTCCTGACCGCTGGAAAGCGCCGTGACATTGCCTGTCGCCCGCATCATCACCATGCCGGGATGAACGAGCGGCCTTGGTCTTGCGGATGTGTCAGGCAGTTTTTCCTCCGCCTGCCAGAAGGGGTGGCTTTCCGGCAGGGCCAGCGGCAGAAAGGCCTTGAAGGCCCAGTAGGGCGAGCCCGCCGAATTATAGCTCTCAGACATGGTGAGCTGCGGATAGGCATAACCGATGGAGAGCACGCCGTCGCGGTCGGCAATCGGCTTTTTCGCCCACCAGCGCAGATGCTGCAGATAAAGCCCCTTGATCTCGCCCCAGGGCAGCGCCTCCTCATCGGCAAAGGCAAGGCCGGCCCAGAAGCCGCCGCAGGCGAAACGATAGGTCATGGAGCGCCCGAAGGCGAGTGTGCCGCCATCCTCATCGAACCAGCTGGCGAAATCGCCGGCGAAGAGGCGAGCGCGCTCGCGGTAGCGTTCGGCATAGGCATCATCAGGCTTGCTGAGCTTCGCGTAGATCAGGCCGTAAAAATGCATGGCGAAGGCGATGTAGTGATCGATGCGGCGGTAGTTGCCATCGCGATACCAGCCGTCAGCGATATAAAACTCGTCCAGTTCCTTCTGGAATGTCTCGGTCAGGCTGCGGTCGAAATCGATGCCGAGATGATCAAGGGCCATATCGACCATCACCCGGAAAAACTTCCAGTTATTATCGGCGTAATTGCGTTCGCGCGCCGTCAGCAGATAACGGCGCACATTGTCTTTCTGCACGTCGGACAGCGGTTCCCACAGGTGTTGAGGCGCAAGCCGCAGCGCAAACCCGATTGCGGCAAGCTCCACCAACCGCTGGTCCTTCTGGCGCACGTCACCCCAATATTCGGGATGGGAGGGATCGGTGCCGTTGGCTATTCCCTGCGCCAGAAGCGGCCAATGGTCGAAATGATCGCCGCTGAGCGCAAGCGGGGCGATGCCCCAGAGCGGACGGGCGAAACCTTCCAGATCCGCCGCCGCCCGGTCGAAATGCGCGGCGGCCCCGCTGAGCGTCACTCTTGCGCCGCCCTGCGAAAAATAGGGAAGAAGCGGCGCGAAACTGTCATCCAGCGCCCGCCGGACATCGGCGCGGCTTTTGAGCGGATTACCATGCAGCGGATTAAATCTGGCCATATTGAGCCTGGTCATGGTGTCATGCATCGCGTGTCGCCTTTCCCGTCTTTTTCGCTTTGCCGGCCGTCTGTCCTTCCACCAGCTGCACGCCAAGCTGCACCTGGCGGGCATTGGCGGAAGGTTCCGTCAGCCGGCGGCGCATCAGTTCCACCGCCTCACGGGCGATTTCGCGACGATCGACCCGGATTGTGCTGAGACGGGGCGTGGAGAGTTCGGCAAAGGGCAGGTCGTCGAAGCCGATGATGGAAAGATCATCCGGCACGCCGAGCCCAAGCTCCTGCGCCGCCCCAAGCGCACCCAGCGCAATCGCGTCATTCATGCAGAAAATGCCGGTGAGTTCAGGGTTTTTGGCCAATAGCTGACGAACCGCATCGCCTGCCTGTCCGAAACCGCTATCCGCCGTCGAAAGCAGAAACTCCTCATAGGTCGCGCCCCCTTCCTCGAGGATCGTATGGCGAAAGCCGCGCATACGCTCCCTTATGGTGTGGCGATGATGCGGGCCGATATAGGCGACCTTGCGATGGCCGAGTTCCAGAAGCCGCCGCGCCGCCAGCGCACCGCCGTAAAAATTGGAAGGCGAGACGCAATCCAGCATCATCGAGGGATCGGCGCTGTTGACCAGAACCGGTTGCAGCACACCCTGCGTGATGCGGTGGATGATTTCGTCCTCGGGATCGAGGCCGATGGCGAGAAGACCGTCCACCTCGCAGACCCGCTGGGTCAGGGCGTCGTCGATCTGCTTCTGGTGCAGAAGCCTGATATCGAGTTCGAAGCCATCCGTCTGGGCAAGGCTGCGCAGCATGTCGAAAATATCGTGATAAAAAGCGCCGATATCGCCGGTCGCCCTTTCGGCGGACATGAGCGCAAGGATTTTCTTGCCCTCCAGCGGCACGCCCCCGGTCTGGGTCGTGACTGGTCGCAATGGATAACCAAGCTCCGCCGCCACCCCCAGAACCTTGGTCTGGATGGATGCGCTGATGCCCTTTTCCCCTGCGAGAACCCGCGAAACGGTGCTGATGGAAACGCCGGCGCGCTGGGCGATATCCGACTGGCGCGGGCGGCTGATGTCGGGCGTATCGTTCATATCGTCTCCTGCGCTTGCAAAAAAATCTATTATGATGCAAATATTGCAAACTAAGAAAATTTGCAAGAATTTAAGTAGTCAGTGAAAAATTTGCAAAACGCGGGAGGAGCAGATGCAAACTATCGACAGACGTGGATTTTTGGTGACGGCGGCGCTGGCCGGTCTCGGCGTGGCGGCGGGCGGTTTTCGCGCGGCTGCGGCTGAGACGAGGCTTCGCTGCGTATGGTGGGGATCTGCCGACCGCAGCAAGCGCACCAACGACGTGATCGCCCTTTACCAGAAGGCGAACCCGCAGACGGAGATCAGCGGTGAAATGATCGCCGGTTCCGATTACTGGACCAAGCTCGCGACATCGATGGCGGGACGGAACGTCGCCGACATCTTCCAGCTCGAACCTTCCACCATTGCCGATTATTCCGGCCGTGGCGCCTGCATGGAGCTGGACCAGTTCGTCGGCAAGTCGCTTGATCTTTCCACCTTCGGCAAAAGCGAGGTCGATCTCTGCCGTATCGATGGCAAGCTTTACGGCGTCGGCCTCGGGCTGAATTCCTTCTGCATGATGTATGACGCCGATACGCTGAAGGAAGCCGGCGTTTCCGTGCCGCAGGATCAGATCACCTGGAAGGCGCTGGCGGAACTGGCGCGTGATTTCAAGAAGAACGGCCCGGCAAAACGAAACTATTGGGCTGTGCCCTATGGTGCGCGTTATCATTATGTTTTCGATGTCTGGCTGCGCCAGCGCGGCAAGCTTCTGTTTCAGGACGGCACCATCGGCTTCAACAAGGAAGATGCGAAGGAATGGTTCGCCTATTGGGAGGACCTGCGCGAGAACAAGCTCTGCGTTTCCGCCGATATCCAGACGCGTGACGACAATACCATCGAATCCAACGCCCTGACGCTTGGCAATTCGGCCATTGGTTTTGCCTATTCCAACCAGCTGGTCGGTTATCAGAAGCTCAATAAACAGACGCTGTCCATCGGTATGCTGCCGGGTGAGGGGGCGGGCAAGCCGACCGGGCACTATTACCGGCCGGGCCTTATCTGGTCCATTTCGTCCACCTCGACCAATGCGGAGGCGGCGGCGAAATTCATCAACTTCTTCGTCAATGATCTCGAGGCGGGCAAGGTGCTCGGCGTCGAGCGTGGCGTGCCGCCGGCCAAGGTCGTGCGGGAAGCATTGTTGCCGAGCCTCAACGAGACCGAGCGCAAGACGGTGGATTATATCGAAAGCCTGTCGGGCAAGCTCGATTCCTATCCGGAACCCGCCCCGATCGGCGCCAACGAGTTTGACCGTGGCGTGATGCGTCCCATCGCCGATTCGCTCGCCTTCGGCCGCGCCAGCGTGGATGAAGCGGCGCAAAACCTCGTCGACACCGGCACGCGGACCCTGCGCAAGCGCGGCTGACGACGAAACGGGCGCCGCCACACGGAATCGAAGCCGTGTGGCGGTGCTTTTTATGAAGTGCCTGAGATAAATGGCGCTTCACGCCGTTCAAAATGGTCTGTACAACAAACAGTACTGGACAAGTATATGGCATTTAAGCCAGAAATTCTGATCTGGATCGATAAATCTGAAGATTAGAATATGGCGCCCAATTTCCTTCTCGTTGATGCTGAAAAAGAGTTTGATGTCCTGAAAGCGGCGGCGTCGCTGATCCGCGTGCAGATATTGAAGCTGCTGCACGAGGCGAGCGGCCTGAATGTCAACGAAATTGCGCAGAGGCTGGATTTGCCGCAGTCCACCGTTTCCGCCGGCGTGGCCGTTCTCGAGGAGGCGGGGCTGCTGCGAACCGAGACGCGCAAGGCGCGCAAGGGCAACCAGAAAATCTGCTTTGCCACCTGTGATGAACTCATCGTTTCCTTCCGGAAACCCGAGGCGCCGGCGGCATCAAATTACATCGCGGTCGCCATGCCGCTCGGCCTTTATACCCAGAGTTCGGTCACCGCGCCCTGCGGTATCTGCTCGCCGGAGGGCATTATCGGCCTTCTTGATGTGCCCGATACTTTCATGGATCCAGACCGGATGAAGACGGCGCTGCTGTGGTTGACATCGGGTTTTGTGGAGTATCAATTCCCCAATAATGCCAAGATTCAAGGGCGTAGCGTCGAGGAAATAGAGTTTTCGATGGAGGTCAGTTCCGAGGTGCCGGGAACGCACAGTGACTGGCCGTCCGACATCACGCTGTCCGTCAACGGCAGGGAAATCGGTGTGTGGACCTCGCCCGGCGACTTCGGCGACAAGCGGGGCGTATTTACGCCAGACTGGTGGAAACTCTCCGGTTCCCAATACGGCATGCTCAAGACCTGGCGCATCACCGCGCAGGGAACCTATGTTGACGGAACCCGGATTTCGGATGTGACGCTGGCAGATATCGATCTGGCCAGCCACCGCTCCATCCGGTTGCGCATCGAGGTCAAGGCTGATGCAAAACATCCAGGCGGGCTGAATATCTTTGGCCGCGGCTTCGGAAATTACGATCAGGACATCGTCCTGCGCCTGCGCACCGCTGACTGATCCAGCCAATTTTCAAAAGTATGATTTTCGCGGTTGACAGGCGCGGATTCCCTCGGCAACTATATTATCAAATATGGTTCATATCATATTTTAAGATATAAATGCGCAGGGAGGAGAGCCTATGAAAGCGCGGGTTTCAGTCCACCGGGACTTCCGGATTGGGCGTATCGACGATCGTCTGTATTCCGCCTTCATCGAGCATATGGGGCGTGCGATCTATGGCGGGATTTATGAGCCCGGCCATCCGCAGGCGGACGCGAACGGCTTCCGCAAGGACGTCCTGAAATTTGTTCAGGACCTGAAAATTCCGGCCATCCGTTATCCCGGCGGCAACTTCGTTTCGGCCTATCGCTGGGAAGACGGCATCGGGCCGCGCGACCAGCGCCCCATCCGCCTCGACCTCGCATGGCGCTCCAAGGAAACCAACCAGATCGGCATCAACGAGTTCGCCGACTGGGCGCAGATGGCTGGTATCGAGATGATGCTCGCCGTCAATCTTGGTTCTCGTGGTCTGGATGACGCCCGTAATTTCCTTGAATATGTGAATTTTCCGGGCGGCACCGCGCTTAGCGATCTGCGCCGCAGCCACGGCACGGAAAAACCCCACGACGTGAAAATGTGGTGCCTCGGCAACGAGATGGACGGCCCCTGGCAGATCGGCCACAAGACCGCGGTGGAATATGGCCGCCTGGCGAACGAAACCGCCAAGGCCTTCAAGGGCTTCGATCCGACGATTGAAGCCATCGTCTGCGGTAGTTCCAATGACGGTATGCCGACCTATCCCGAATGGGAACGCGAGGTGCTGGAGGAATGCTACGAGAATGTCGATCACATCTCGCTGCACAAATATTTCGGCAATAACAGCCGCGACACGCTGAATTATTTCGGCAAGATCGAGGAGACCGGGCGTTACATCCAGACCATCGCCGGCGTCATCGATTATGTGAAGGCGAAGAAGCGCGCCAAGAACGATGTTTCCATCTGCTTCGACGAATGGAACGTCTGGTATCACATCCGCGACGAGGACGGCAAACGCATCAAGAGCTGGGACTGGCCGGAAGCGCCGGCACTTCTGGAAGAGACATACAACTTCGAAGATGCGCTTTTTGTCGCCGGCCTGCTCAACGAGTTCATCCGCCGTTCGGACCGCGTGCGCATCGCCTGCATCGCCCAGCTCGTCAACGTCATCGCCCCCATCCGGGCGGAAAAGAACGGGCCGGCCTGGCGTCAGACGATCTATTATCCCTATCAGTTCGCCTCGCTTTATGGCCGTGGCGTTGCGCTGAATGTTGCGGTCGATTGCCCGACTTATGATTGCAACGCGGCCGATGACGTCAAATATCTGGATGTCGCCGGTGTCTATGACGAGGCGGAAGGCATGGTGACGCTGTTCGTGCTCAATCGTTATCTGACCGAGGCGGCAGAGATCAATGTCAGCCTCACTGGCTTCTCCTCGGCCACGCTCGACCTGCATCTGGCCATGGCGGGATATGACCTGCGCGTCGGTAATGGTCCGGATCAGCCGGATCGTGTCGTGCCGGTGCCCGGCAGCGGCGTCGGCGTCGAGGACGGGGCGCTGAAGGGTTCCGTGCCGGCGCTGTCATACCATGTGCTGCGGCTGAAGGTTCAGTGAGGCGGCCATGGGTGTCCGTCTCAACAATATCGCCAAGTCCTTCGGATCCTTCGCCGCGATCCGGGATGTCTCGATGGAAATCCCGACCGGTAGCTTTGCGGTTTTCGTCGGGCCTTCCGGCTGCGGAAAATCCACGCTGCTGCGCATGATCGCTGGTCTTGAGGAGACCAGCGGCGGGCATATCGCCATCGACGACCGCGATGTCACGGCCGTCGAACCGGCCGATCGCGGTGTCGCGATGGTGTTCCAGAACTATGCGCTTTATCCGCATCTCAGCGTGTTCGAGAACATGGCCTTCAGCCTGCGTCTCGCGCGCCGCCCGAAAGCGGAGGTGAATGAGAGGGTGGGCGAGGCTGCCCGCATCCTGCAGCTCGAAGACCATCTGCATAAAAAGCCTTCGCAGCTTTCCGGCGGCCAGCGGCAGCGTGTGGCGATAGGCCGCGCGATCGTGCGGCAGCCGAAGGTCTTCCTCTTCGATGAGCCGCTGTCGAACCTCGATGCGGAACTGCGTGTCCAGATGCGTCTGGAGCTGACCCGGCTTCATCGCAAGCTCGGCGCCACGATGATCTATGTCACGCATGACCAGGTGGAAGCCATGACGCTTGCGGACAAGATCTTCGTGCTGAAGGGCGGTGTGGTGCAGCAGGCCGGTGCACCGCTTACCCTTTATGACGATCCGGATAACCGTTTCGTGGCGGGTTTCATCGGCTCGCCGGCGATGAACTTCCTGCAGGCGGAAATTGTCGAGCAGGCAAACGGCGTGGTGACGCTTTCGCTCGATGGCGGCCAGAGACATCTCGAAGCGCGGCTTTCGCAGCCTGTTTCCGCCGGCCAGCGGGTCGAAATAGGCGTTCGGCCCGAACATCTGATGATTTCGCAGGACGGCGCCCTGCCTGTCAATGTCGAGGTGACGGAGGAGCTGGGTGATGTCTCCTACCTCTATACCCGCGCGTCGTCAGGCAAGGAAATCATCGTGCAGCGGCAGGGTTCGCGCGAAAGTCTGGACGGCCGGTCCGTGTCGCTGAGCGCCTCGCCCGACCATATTCTGGTTTTCGACACGGATGGCAAAAGGTTGCGATAGGCGCGAGGAGGCGTCTTTCGATGCAGCAGACCGCCTCTTCAAGGGGTGTTTCCACATAAACGGGAGGAGTGAACGATGCGATTGATCAAGACATTGCTTGTTGGCACGGTTCTGGGTTTGACCGCCCTGCCGGCGCTGGCCAAACAGGATATCGTCTGGTGGGACTTTCTGTCCGGCGGTGACGGCGTGCGCATGAAGGCGCTGATCGATGCCTTCAACAAGGAGCACCCGGATATCCAGGTCAAGGGGACGACGCTGGAATGGGGCGTTCCCTTCTATACCAAGGTGCGGACCGCCTCTGCCGTCGGGGAGGGGCCTGATGTCATGACCTACCACCTGTCGCGTGCGCCGCTCGCCCTGCAGGAAAAGGTGCTGAGCGAGATTACCGACAAGGATCTCGAGGAGGCCGGCCTGAAGAAAGACGATTTCTTCGGCGCGCCGCTTGAAGCGGCGACCCATGACGGCAAGCTTTATGCCGTGCCCTTCGATATTCACGCGCTTGTTCTTTATTACAATGCCGATCTCCTGAAAGGCTCGCCCTACCTCGATGCCGAAGGCAAGTTGACCGGCATCCAGACGATGGATGATTTTGAAAAGGCGCTGGCCTGGGCGAAGGAAAAGGGTGTCCAAACGCCGGTCACCTATCAGTCCGGCGGCGAAGCCGGTGTCTGGCGCGTCTTTTACACCCTGTTCTCGCAGCAGGGCGGCGAACTCGTCACCAATGGCGAGGTGCTGGCCGGCGACAATGCCGAAAAGGCCGCCAAGGCAATCGACACCATGTCGAAATGGCGCGAAAACGGCTGGGCGCCGGAACAGGCTGAGTATCCAGCCTCCGTTGCGCTCTTTTCCGCCGGAAAATCTGCCTTCCAGCTGAACGGTGTCTGGGAAGTGCCGACCTACAAGGACCTGGAGAAAAACGGCAAGCTGGGCTTCAAGTGGAGCGCGGTCGAGGTTCCGCCCTTCATGGGCAAACGCGCCACCTGGGCGGATTCGCACGCTTTCGCCATCCCCAATCAGGGCGACAAGACCGTTTCCGGCGAAAAGCGCGCCGCCGTGATGAAGGTGATCGGCTGGATGGAAAAACACGCCATCAGCTGGGCCGATGCCGGCCATATTCCGGCCTATAAATCGATCACCGAAAGCAGCGAATACAAGGCGATGCAGCCGAACGCCACCTATGCATCGCTGGCGGAAGCGGCGGTGTTCGATCCGAAGACGACGATCACCGGTGTCGCTTCGCCCGCCTATGATGCGGCTCTCAACGTCATCGCCCCGGCCATTCAGGGCTTCATGAGCGGCACGGATGCGGTGGAGCAGATCAGGGAAGAGCTGCAAAGCAAGCTGAAGTAACAGGAAACCTGCCCTCCGGTTTCTGGCCGGAGGGCAGCACGCAATGCAAGGTTCCGGAGACATTCCATGGCTATGATTGAAAACCGGCGCAAGAAATCGCTGATCGCGCTGTCGATGGTGACGCCGTTCATCGTGGTCTTCGTCACCTTCTTCCTTTACCCGCTGATCGAGATGGTCCGCATCAGTTTCACCGATGCGCCGCTGATCGGCGATGGTGACTGGGTGGGGTTCGCGAACTACGCAAAGCTGCTGAGCGACCGTCTCTTCGTCACGTCGCTGAAGAACAACGGCTATTTCGTGCTTCTGACCGTCGTGCCGACGACCGTCATCGCCCTGATGATCGCTCTCGCCGTCAGCCGCCTTTCGGGCGTGAAGCAGACGATCGCCATGAGCCTGTTTTTCCTTCCCTATGTGCTGCCGGTTTCGGTCGTCACGGAAATCTGGGCGTGGATGCTCGATCTGCAGTTCGGCATTCTCCAGCCGGTGATTTCGCTGATTGCCGGCAAGCCGGTCGCGGTTTTCAAGAACCCCTACTGGGTCATGCCGATGGTTGCCGTCGTCACCATCTGGTGGACGAACGGTTTCAACGTGCTGCTGTTCATCGCCGGTTTGCGCAATATTCCGACGGAGCTTTATGAGGCGGCCTCACTTGACGGCGCAACGACGTGGCAGCGCTTCTGGCGGGTGACATGGCCGCTTCTCTGGCCCGTCACCGCGCTCATTCTCACACTGCAACTGATCCTGCAGCTGAAGATATTCGACCAGATCTATCTCCTGAGCGGCGGCGGGCCCTTCAATTCCAGCTTCGTGCTTCTGCTCAAGGTCTATCGCGAGGCGTTCCAGCTGAACAATGGCGGTTACGCTTCCGCCGTCGCCACCGTGCTCTTCCTGCTGATCGTCACCGTTTCCATTCTCCAGTTCCAGTTGCTGCGCATCCGGAGGAACTCATGAGCTTCACGAAAAGACTAGAAAACGTCGTTCTGACCCTGCTGACGTTCTCAGCGGCGCTCGTGTGGATCTTTCCGCTCTATTGGGGTTTCGTGACGTCGTTACGTTCGGACAATAATGTTGCCGGCAACATGTCGCTGCTGCCAGATGAGTTTCAGCTGGGGGCTTATGTGAACGCCCTCTTCAACACGCGGCTGTTGACCTGGTACGTAAATTCCATCGGCACCGCCGCAATCGTCACTGTCTCCGTGCTGCTGATTTCGATGCTGTGCGCCTATGCCCTGTCGCAGATCCGCTTTCCGGGACGGCGTCTGCTTTATGGCATCGTGCTTGCGAGTTTCATGGTGCCGGCGCAGACGCTCGTCGTCACTCAGTTCATCCTGATGAAGAACCTCAACCTCATCAACACCTGGGCGGGCATCATCCTGCCGCAGCTCATCACGCCCATCGTCATCATCGTTTACAAGCAGTTCTTCGACAGCGTGCCGAAGGAGATGCGCGAAGCGGTGGTTCTGGATGGCGGCGGCGAATATACCATCCTGTTCAAGGTCTATCTGCCGCTGAACTGGGGGATCACCACCGCCATGGCGATCGTGACCTTCATTACGGTGTGGAACGCCTTCTTCTGGCCCTTCCTGGTCGTCACCTCTGAAAACATGATGACGATCCCCGTCGGCATCACCCAGGTCAACGACACTTTCGGCATTGTTTATGCGCGCCTGATGGCCATCGCCATGCTGGCGGCGCTGCCGGTCATCATCGCCTATGTCATCTTCCAGCGGCGTGTGACGGAAGCGATCATGATCTCGTCCGGCGTGAAAGGGTGAGGGCGGCGCTGTTCAGATGACGTGGGCATTGTGCAGGGCGGTCAGCACCTCGTTCTTGAGGTCTGCGAGCTCAGGAGACCGCCGGTCGCGCGGGCGCGGCACGTCCACCTCTATCCGCTGCTGGATACGGCCGTCATGGGCGCCCATCATGTAGATCCGGTCACCGAGATAGAGCGCCTCGTCGATATCGTGGGTGACGAGCAGGAAGGAAATGCCGCGCTGTTCAACGAGTTTCAGCACAAGGTCCTGCAACTTCATCCGGGTGAAAGCATCGACCGCACTGAAGGGTTCATCGAGCAGCAGGATGCGCGGTTCTGTATAGAGCGCTCTTGCGATCGCCACACGTTGCGCCATGCCGCCCGAAAGAGCCTTCGGCAGCGCGCCGCCATGGCCGCTCAAACCGACATCGTCAATCAGCCCCTTCACGCGCTCGACATCATATTTCCTGCCGGCCGCATAACCGATGTTTTCGGCAACCGTCAGCCACGGCATCAGGCGGGGTTCCTGAAAGACAAAGGCGATGGGCGGTGAGTCCGATGCCTTCTCCTCGTCTTGCTGAACTCTGACAGCGCCTGAAAAACGCCGGTCGAGGCCGGCGGCGATGCGCAGCAGCGTGCTCTTTCCGCAACCGCTGGGGCCAAGGAGAACCGCCGCTTCGCCATCACCCAGCGTGAGCTGGATATCCTGAAGGATCACCGTGTCGCCGAAAGCCTTTTCGCGCACATCGACATTGAGCAAACTCATCGCAGGCGTCCTTCCTGCTGAAGGGGATAGCTGTCGCGCCAGCGCAGGCAGCGGTCTTCGACAATCTTGAAGAGGCTGTCGGAAATCTTGCCCAGCACCGCAAGGCAGATGATGGCGATCATGACGAGATCAGGCCGGGAAAGCTCCCGCCCGTCGGACAGCATGTAGCCGATACCTTCGGACGCGGCCAGAAGCTCGGCCGCGACGACGCTCAGCCAGGCAAGCGACAGCCCGTAACGCAGGCCCGTGAAGAGATGCGGCAGGGAGGCGGGAATGAAAATCCGCCAAACCAGCACGGGCAGCGGCTGACGATACATCTCGCCAACCTCCACCAGCTTGCGGTCAACATTTCGGATGCCGGAAAAAAGATTGAGGTAGACGGGGAAAAACGCGCTTTTGGCGATCAGCACGATTTTCGAGGTCTCGCCGATGCCGAACCAGATCATCAGCAGCGGCACCCATGCAAGGCTTGGGACCGCCCGCAGCGCCTGAAATGTCGGCTCGAGATAACGCTCGGCGGCGATCACCAGCCCCACCAGCGAACCGACCACGATGGCGAGCAGGGAGCCGATGACGAAGCCGACGAAGACGCGCGCGGTACTGGCCGCAACATTCGTCCACAGGGGACCTTCCGCAAGCCGCAGGAAGGTGTCGTAAAGTTCGGAGGGCGGCGGCAGCACAAAGGGGCTGACCCAGCCGAGGCGGACAAAAAGCTCGAGCAGCAGCAGTGACCCGACCGGCACGATTGCGCCGCGCAGATCAAAGCGGCCAAGGAAATTCCCCACCCTTTGCGCAAGTGGCAACCGGGAAGGGAATTGTTTCGCAGTCTGTTTCACGCGCTGGAATTCGCGCGGATGGGAATTCATGCGCCAAGTGCCTTTTTCGCCGGTGCCGGATCGATCAGCGATGACAGGACAGTGTCGACATTGACGCCCGGGCGCAGGACGTCGTCGCCCAAGAGCGGCGTGACGATGCGGATCGAGCTCAGCAATTCCTCACCGGGAACGGGATCCTTCCAGTCGCGCTTCTCGATCGTCAGCTTGGTGATCTTGGGATCGTTGCCGGTGACCTGCGTGACAAAATCGATGAATTCGCCCTTGTTTTCACGGATCCATTTCTGCGTCTGCACCCAGACGCCAAGAAGCCTGTCGACCGCTTTCGGGTGCTTCGCCAGAAACTCCTCGGAAACGCTGAAGACGCTGCCGTCGCGCCAGCTGCGCTCATCGAAAATCGCCCGGTCGCCCGCAAGCTCGGCCTGGGAGGTATGCGGATCGATGCCGACCCAGGCATCCACCTGACCCTGCTGAAGCGCGTTGAAACCTTCCGGATGCTGCAGGTTCACGACCTTGAGGTCGTCGATGGACAGCTTGTTCTGGTCAAGCGCGCGGACGAGGGTGAAATAGGGCGCGGTGCCCTTGGTCACCGCAATGGTCTTGCCCTTGAGATCGGCGACGGTCTTGACCGGCGAGTCCGGGCGCACCTGAATGATGGAGGAACCGCCCCAGCTCGCCACATAGATCACCTTCAGCGGCACGCCGTTGGCGCGGGCGAGAAAGGCTGATAGTGCGGCCGAGCCGGCAAAATCCGTCGAGCCGACTTTCAGGAATTCGAGCGAATTGTTGCTGCCGCGGGATTGCACCCAGGTGATCTTGGTGCCGACATCCTTGAAAGCCTCCTCAAGCCAGCCCTTGTTCTTTATCAGCAGCGTGTGGGAGGAGTAAAACCCCCAGTCCAGCTTCAGCTCCGCAGGAAATTCCGGCGAACTCTGGGCCAGGGCATTGCCCGTGACAAGTGGTGCTGCGAGCGCGCCTGCAATACCGAATTTGAGGATCTGGCGGCGGGAATGTTCGGCTTTCATATTAATCTACCTAGTTTATGTAATTTGTGTACTTAAAGGGTATGGGCGGGTGTTTTTAAGGTCAATCCGCCGTTCTGGAACCCCATGCCAAACTTTGCGAGCGGCGTGGAAAATCTCCCTACCGCGAGTGCGATTGGCGCGATGGCGCGTTATTCAGGAAAAAAACGATTGGCCGGCCGTTGCAGGCCAAGATGGTCGCGCAATGTCGGCCCCTCATAGTCCTTGCGGAACAGCCCGCGCCTTTGCAACTCCGGCACCACCTGCGTCGTGAAGTCGTCAAGGCCGGCTGGCAGGAAGGGGAAGGTGACATTGAAACCGTCCGAGCCCTCTTCGTGGAGCCATTGCTCCATTTCGTCGGCGATGGTCTTTGGCGTGCCGACAAAGGCAAGACCCGCATAGCCGCCCAGCCGTTGGGCGAGCTGGCGCACCGTCAGGGCTTCGCTTCGGGCAAGCTCGATGACCCTTTCGCGGCTGGATTTGCTGGCATTGGTCTCGGGAATATCAGGCAGGGGGCTATCGGGATCGAAACCCGAAACATCGTGGCCGAGCGCAATGGAAAGCGAGGCGATTGCGCTGTCATAATGGACAAGGCTGTCGAGCCTGGCGCGTTTGGCCTTTGCCTCTTCCACACTGTCACCCACGAGAACGAAAGCGCCGGGCAGGATGACAATTCCGTCGCGGGAGCGACCCACCGCGACGGTCCTGTCCTTGACGTCCTTATAGAAGGCCTTTCCTGCCGCAAGCGTGGGTGTTGCGGCAAAAACGACCTCCGCGGTTTCGGCGGCAAGCTGGCGTCCCGGCTCGGAAGCCCCTGCCTGAACGATAACGGGCCAACCCTGCACCGGGCGCGCGATGTTGAGCGGTCCGCGCACGGAAAATTCGGGGCCCTTGTGGTCCAGCACATGCATCTTATCGGGATCGAAGAACAGCCCGCTATCGACATCCCGGATAAAGGCGTCGTCCGAGAAGGAATCCCAGAGGCCGGTGACGACATCGTAAAATTCCCGCGCACGGCCATAGCGCTCTGCATGGTCAGGCTGTTCCTCGCGGCCGAAATTCCGGGCTGCGTCGGGATTTGACGTGGTGACGATGTTCCAGCCGGCGCGGCCATTGCTGAGGTGATCGAGCGAGGCGAAACGCCTGGCGACGTGATAGGGCTCATCGAATGTGGTGGAGGCGGTGGCGACCAGCCCGATGCGGGAGGTGACGGCGGCGAGCGCCGAAAGCAGGGTGAAGGGCTCAAAGGAGGTGACGGTATGGCTGCGGCGCAACGCCTCCGTGGGCATGTTCAGCACCGCCAGATGATCGGCCATAAAGAATGCATCGAATTTCGCGGCCTCGAGCTGCTGTGCGAAGCGCGCGAGATGGGCGAAACTGAAATTCGCATCCGGGAAGGCGCCCGGATAACGCCATGCACCCGTGTGGAGACTGACGGGCCGCATGAAGGCGCCGAGATGCAGTTTGCGATCATTTGCCATGGCTTCGCTTTCGTTGATGTTTTCGGCTCGCGCGGCGCGTTGCTGATGGCTTTAACTGCAGGCAGGCCTTTGCTTGTCGCGACGATATCCCTGCCGGACGATCGACGCGGCGAAGACTATTCCGATTATGATTTCCGAACCGAAAGATTTTTGCTGAAATTCTGCATTTGGCGGTGATCCCGTGGCGGCAGCCGCTCGGTCATCTTCGAAGTGTAACAGCGGAGTGGCCGCACTAAGATGGGTGGCGGCAAGCATTTCTCTGGCATGCAGATTCTAATTAATATATAGAAATCAAAATATTGATTGAATTTCCTGATGTAATATATCTGGTGTAATCAGTCGCAAGGCACCAAGATTGCATCTCTGCAGGAGCCGGTGCGGACGGACCATATCCGAAGCCGCACCGGAGGCATCTTGCGCGGCGCTTAAACCGCCAGCAGTTTCTCGTTGCCGATACGGGTGGTTTCGATGGCGCCCTCCGTTTCGATACGCTTGCCCGTGGCGGGATCGAAGAAGTGGAGGTGGGCGGTGGGGAGATCGAGGTGGACGCGCTGGCCGGGTTTTACCGAGAGGTCTTCACCGATGGCGGCGGAGAAGGTCTCGCCGGCGATATTGGCATGGACGATGCGGCCCGAGCCCAGTTCTTCGACGAAATCCACGATAGCCGGTACGCCCGCGCCGTCCGTGCTCACGACGCATTGTTCCGGGCGGATGCCCACTGTCACGTCGCGGCCGCGCAATTCCAGTGCGGTTTCGGGGAAGAGTTTCACCGGTGTGCCATCCAGCATCACGGCAGGGGATTCCACCTCCACCCTCGTGGCGAACAGGTTCATGGCAGGCGAGCCGATGAAGGACGCCACGAAGGTGCTGGCCGGGCGATGATAGATATCCAGCGGATGGCCGACCTGCTCGACATTGCCCTTGTTCATCACCACCAGCCGGTCGGCCAGCGTCATGGCTTCCACCTGATCATGGGTGACGAAGATCGATGTGGCGGAGAGACGCTGGTGCAGCTTGCGGATTTCCGCGCGCATGGTCACACGTAGCTTGGCGTCGAGGTTGGAGAGCGGCTCATCGAAAAGAAACACCGCAGGTTCGCGGATGATGGCGCGGGCCATGGCGACGCGCTGGCGCTGGCCGCCGGAAAGGGCGGCCGGTTTGCGCTCCAGATAATCGGAGAGGCCGACGATCTTTGCGGTTTCCTCGATGCGGCGCTGGCGTTCGGCCTTGGGAACACCGGCGACCTTCAGCGCATAGCCGATATTGCCGGCCACCGACATATGCGGATAAAGCGCGTAATTCTGGAACACCATGGCGCAGCCGCGTTCACGCGGCTCCAGCGTGTTGACCACGCGCCCGCCAATGGCGATTTCGCCCGAGGTGATGTCCTCCAGACCGGCGATCATGCGCAGCAGCGTGGATTTGCCGCAGCCGGAGGGGCCGAGGATGACGACGAATTCGCCGGAGTCGAAAGAGAGGTCCACCCCGTGCAGGGTGGGCGTCTTGCCGTAGGATTTGCGGACCTGACGAATATCGATCTGAGCCATGATAGAAAACCTTGTTGTTGAGAGCCGCGCTGTTACTTGTCGGACGAGACTAGACCGCGGACGAACCAGCGTTGCAGGAAGGCCACGACGAGAAGCGGCGGCAGAATGATGATGAGGGAGCCAGCCAGCGTGACGTTCCAGTCCGGCGTGCCGTCATCGGCGGGCAAAAGCGCGCGGAGCGACATCATCACCGTCTTGTAGGAAGGGTCCGTGACCATCAGGAGCGGCCAGAGATACTGGTTCCAGGCATAAACGAACATGATGGTGGTGAGCGCAAGCATGTTGGTGCGCGACAGCGGCAGCAGCATGTCCACGAAGAAACGCGCGGCACCCGAACCGTCCATGCGCGCGGCCTCCGCCAGCTCGTCCGGTATCGTCATGAAGAACTGCCGATAGAGAAAGGTGCCGGTGGCGGTGGCGATCAGTGGCAAAGTGAGGCCGGCATAGGAGTTGAGGAGGTTCCATTCCAGCGTGACCTCGATGCCGAACAGACCGAGAATCGAGCGGAACGGCTGGAAAAGATCGGCGGCGACCGAATAGGTCGGCACCACGCGCACTTCGAGCGGCAGCATCAGGGTGATAAACACCGTCCAGAAGAACAGGTGTTTGAGCGGCGAGCGGAAGAACACGATGGCAAAGGCGGTGAAGGCCGAAAGGGCGACCTTTCCGATGGTGACCAGCGTCGCCATGATGATGCTGTTGAAGAGGGCGTTGCCGAGATTGGCGCGTTGCCAGGCAGCCTGCGCATTGGTGAAGAATTCGCCCTGCGGCATGAAGCTGAAGGGGACGCTGTTGACCTGCTGGACCGTCTGGCTGGCGCCGGAAATAACGACGATGAAGGGGCCGATAAGCAGGAGGAGGCCGGCCGCCATGATCGCATAGGTCAGGGCGTCGGCGTAAGGGGTGCGCTGGATCATGGCCGTCTCACTTGTAATGGACTTGCCGCTCGACAAAGCGGAACTGGATGAAGGTGAAGACCATGATGAGGCCGATGAGGACGAGGCTCTGCGCCGAGGCGCCGGAATAATTCAGCCCCTCGAAGGCTTCGCTGACGATGCGGTAGACCATCACTTCGGTAGCATGGTTGGGGCCGCCCTCGGTGGTGGAGGCAACGATGCCGAACGTATCGGCGCCGACGAAACCCTCGGTCATCATGATGACGGTCAGGAAGAACAGGGTTGGCGCGAGCAGCGGCACCTGAATGTCGATGGCGCGGCGAATGGGCCCGGAGCCGTCCATGGCGGCGGCCTCCGTCAGCGAACGCGGCACGGATTGCAGGCCGGCGAACAGGAAGATGAAGGTGTAACCCGCCCATTTCCAGATGAAGATGACGATGACGAGGATGAGCGCGTGTTCGCCGTATTTGGCCGGGTTCCAGATATCCGGCCACCAGGAATTCAGCGATGCGGCGAGACCGCGTTCCGGCGACAGGATGAAGCGGAAGGCCATGCCGGCGGCGGGACCGGCAATCGCATAGGGCAGGATATAAAGCACCCGGAAAAAGCCGGAGCCAGGAAGCTGGCGGTCGACCGCAAGGGCGAGCACGAGGCCGATGAGGATCGCGAAAAACGGACCGGCGATCGCGAAGATCAGGCTCGTTAGGATCGATTGCCAATAAAGCGGATCACCGAAGGTTTCCACGAAATTGGCCAGGCCGACAAATTCCGCCTGGCCGCCGAAGGGCGGTTCCAGGGTGAATGCCCAGTTCAGCACCGCCGCAACCGGCCAATAGAAGAACAGAAGGATGAGCAGGAACTGCGGCAGGGCGAAGAGCACAGGCAGCCACGTGCTTTTGAAGACGGTACGCTTTTCCATTGGAGTCCGGCAATGTTCGAGATTTCGGCGGGCCTGCCCGGAGATTGTCCGGACAGGCTTCTGGCAGCGATGAAAGAGCGCTTAGTTCAGCTTGGCGCCTTCATAGGTCTTTTCGAAGCGGCGCAGACCGGTGTTGGAGCGCTCGACGGCCTTGTCGAGTTCAGCCTGGATATCGGCGTTCTGCATGAAGATGGCTTCGAGCGAAGTGGCGACTTCCTTGCGGATCTGCGTGAAACCGCCGAGGCGGATACCGCGGGTATATTCGGAAGGCGGGGTGAAGGTCAGGCTCTCGATCGCCTTTTCGCGGCCCTTGTAGGGAGCCTTGTCGTAGAAACCATTGGCCTTCATGGCGTCGAAGCCGGTCTTGGTAACCGGGATGTAGCCGGTAACGGTCGACCACCACTCAACCATATCAGGCTGGGCGATGAAGTTGAGGAATGCGGCTGCACCCTTGTATTCGGCGTCCGGACGACCGGCCATCACCCACAGCGAAGCGCCGCCGACCAGCGAGTTGTGACGCTCCGCGCCCTTCCAGATCGGCAGCATGGCGACGTCCCACTTCACGCCTTCAGGCATGGCCTTGCCGACGGTGCCGTGGCTGGCGATTGAGGACATGAACATCTGGCAGGTCTGCGAGGTGAAGGCGGGCAGGATGTCCATGCCGAGCTGCTTGGTCTTGACGACGAACAGCTTCTCGTCCTGCATCTTCTTGAAGAATTTGACCTGATCGACGAACTTGGTCTTGTTGATCGTCAGTTCGGCGTCGAGACCCTGATAGCCATTGCCCTTGGTGGCGATCGGCTGGTTGTGGATGGCGGAGAACTGCTCCATCAGCATCCAGGTGTCGAAGTTGAAGGCGAGCGGGCATTCGAAACCGGCGGACTTCAGCTTCTTGGAAGCTTCTTCAACCTGCTCCCAGGTGTCGGGCTTGAAGGTGATGCCGGCTTTTTCGAAAGCGTCGACATTGTAATAGAAGACAGCCGTGGAGGAATTGTAAGGGAACGAGTTCAACTCACCGGCGGCCGTGGTGTAATAATTGGCGATGCCGGGGAAATAATTGTTCCAGTCGATCTTGTAGCCATTGTCGGCCATCAGCTTCTTGGCGGGGACGAAAGCCTTGGACAGCATCATGTCCAGCGTACCGGCGTCATAAATCTGGGTGATGGCGGGCTGCTTCTTGGCGCGGTAGGCCGCAATCGTGTTCTGCAGGGTGGATTCGTAATCGTTCTGCGAGGTGCAGACGATCTCGAACTGGGCCTGGGAATCGTTGAACTTCTTGCAGGTCTCCTGCACGCGGTCACCAAGATCGCCGGAAAGGCCGTACCAGAATTCGAACTTGGTCTTTTCTGCCTGGGCGGCCGTGGCGCCGAAGGCGGCGGCGATGGCGACGCCGGCCACGAAGGAAGTCAGAGCGGAAGATTTCATGAGTTAGCCCCGTTGATGGAATGATGGCCTGCTCGGCAAGGACCTCATGTCCCCGGCACGTAGCCACGGGCTCTGCTAACAGCCGTCTTTGACGGATCGCTTACATTTTGTTGAACATTTTATGATGACTGGCCGCGCAGCCAAATCTGCGCGGCGGAAAAGCCGGAAAACCTTTATTTATCCTTATTTATCAAGCGGTTTACGTTTTTGGCCCGTTTCACTACTTGCTGCTGAACATCTCTCGCAAGTCAACCTCGGCGTGCGGCTTCGATGGTAGCAACGTCGATTTTCTTCATATCCATCATCGCGTCGAAGGCGCGCTTGGCTTCCGCGCCGCCGGCGGCCATGGCGTCCATCAGCACACGCGGCGTGATCTGCCAGGAGACGCCCCATCTGTCCTTGCACCAGCCGCAGGCGCTTTCTTCACCGCCATTGCCGACGATGGCGTTCCAGTAGCGGTCCGTCTCTTCCTGGTCTTCGGTCGATATCTGGAACGAAAAAGCTTCGCTCTGTTTGAAGGCCGGTCCGCCATTGAGGCCGATGCAGGATACGCCTGCAACGGTGAACTGCACCGTCAGCACGTCTCCCTTCTTGCCGGACGGATAATCGCTCGGCGCACGGTGGACGGCGGTTACCGCGCTGTCTGGAAAGGTCTCGGCATAAAATCTGGCGGCTGCCTCCGCATCCTTGTCGTACCAGATACAGATCGTGTTCTTTTCCACGTGCATAATCCTCCCTAGTTGAAATCGTCCCCCTGTCGCCGGTCAACTTGCTTGCCTATTGCCGGCTCCCCATCAGGCATAAAATGCAGCCGCGGCGCAAACGTTCCGAAAACGCTGCGTCGACCACCGTTAAGCCAGCGCCAATAGGGCGGTCAGCCAATAAAATCCGCCGACATAGGCCCACACCGCAAACACGACCATCAAATCAGCCATGTTTTCCCAATGCATTGCCGAGCCTTGCGATCTAGACGGAAAGCAAGCTACGGACCCGGAGCCAAAGTAACGATAGAACTGTTACACCGTCGTGACTTCAACCACGGGAACGCGCCTGAAATTTTTAAAGGAAAACCGGAGAATGGACATTTTTATGGGCCATTTAAATACATATGACAAAAATCAATATTGTCCTTAAATGTAATTTAATAATGTAATCGTAATATTAGTGAATAATTTTGGATGTAAACATTCTATTTTAATCGGAGGATTGTGCGTGAGTATTCTTGATCGTGGTGCCAATGCTTTTGCGGTTCTCGCCGCGCTTTCCAAATCCCAGGCCATTATAGAATTCGACCTTTCGGGAAAGATTCTTACCGCCAATGAGAATTTTTGTCGGGCGCTCGGTTATGAGCTTTCGGAAATCGTCGGCAGGCACCACAGCATGTTCGTGGAGCCCTCCATCGTGTCTTCGCAGGATTACAAGGCCTTCTGGTCCAAGCTTTCGGCCGGCCAGTTCGATCAGCGGCAATATAAGCGCATCGGCAAGGGCGGCCGCGAAGTCTGGATCGAGGCATCCTACAATCCGGTGTTTCGTCGCGGCAAGCCGGTGAAAGTGGTCAAGATCGCCACCGATATCACCGATCGCAAGCTGAAGGCGGCGGAAGATGCGGGCAAGATCGACGCCCTGTCACGGGCGCAGGCCATCATCGAATTCTCCCCTGATGGAGAGGTGCTGACCGCCAACGAGAATTTTCTGGCGGCGCTGGGGTATTCGCTGGCGGAAGTGCAGGGCAGGCATCATTCCATGTTCTGCGAACCGGCCTATACGCAGTCGCCGCAATATAAGCAGTTCTGGGAAAGGCTGGCCGGCGGCGATCTCGTTGCGGACGAGTTCATGCGGCTTGGCAAGGGCGGCCGCAAGGTCTTCATTCAGGCGTCCTATAACCCGATCTTCGATCTCAACGGCAAGGTGTTCAAGGTCGTCAAATTCGCGACCGATGTGACCGGCCGCGTCGAAAATGTCGAAAAACTTGCGCAATGCCTCACCGATCTGGCCGAGGGCGATCTTGCCCAGAGCATCGACAAGCCTTTCATCCCTTCGCTTGAAAGATTGCGCACGGATTTCAACGCTGCTTCGGAAAAGCTCAAGAGGGCAATGACGCTGGTGTCTGAAAATGCCGGCGCGATTTCTTCCGGCTCCAACGAGATCAGGTCCGCTGCCGATGATCTCGCTCGCCGTACGGAGCAGCAGGCCGCTTCCATCGAGGAAACGGCAGCCGCGCTGGAAGAAATTACCACTGCCGTCAACGATTCAAGCCGCCGCGCGGAAGAGGCGGGCAAGATTGTCGCCCGCGCCCGTGATCATGCGGAACATTCGGGCCAGGTGGTGCGTGATGCGATCGGCGCCATGGACCAGATTGAAAAATCATCGCGCGAAATCTCCAACATTATTGGCGTGATCGATGAGATCGCGTTCCAGACCAATCTTCTGGCGCTGAATGCCGGCGTGGAAGCCGCCCGTGCGGGTGAGGCGGGCAAGGGTTTTGCCGTGGTTGCGCAGGAGGTTCGCGAACTCGCGCAACGCTCCGCAACGGCGGCCAAGGAAATCAAGAGCCTGATCAATGCCTCCGGCGCGCAGGTGGAAAACGGCGTCGGTCTTGTCACCAGGGCTGGCTCGGCGCTGCAGGAAATCGCCGAGCAGGTGCGGGACATCAACACCAATGTCGTGGCGATTGTCGATGCAGCGCGCGAACAGTCCACGGCGCTTGCGGAAATCAATCAGGCGGTCAATACCGTCGATCAGGGCACCCAGCAGAATGCCGCCATGGTGGAGGAGCAGACCGCCGCAAGCCACAGCCTTGCGCGGGAAGCGACCGCGCTGTTCGAGCTTCTCGGGCAATTCCGGTTCGATGACGCGACACGATACACAGCCTCGCCGCGGGGGGGCTTCGAGCAGCAACCCGTGCCGGCGAGCCCGCGTCGTGGCGCATCTCGCCCGCTTGCGGCGCGCGGTTCAGCAGCGGTTGCTGTCAATCATGAGGAATGGCAGGACTTTTAGAGTCGGGCTGCAGTCGCCCTGAGCCCGGTGGTAAAGTGCGCATCCTCTCGAAGTCATCCCCGGCCTCGTGCCGAGGATGACGTTTAATAAAATCAGGAGGTTGCAGATCCTCGGGACAAGCCCGAGGATGATGTCGGCGTGATTGGCTTGGCTCATCGTCCCATCTGACGATACGGGATGACAAGCCCGCAAGCTGGGCATATCTTCCTGACTGGCCGATAACAGGCATATTGTGTTTGGAGTTTTCGGGGACGCGCGCTTGGCAGGGATATCGATAAGCCGCTTGGCTCTTGTCATCTGTCTGCTGGCCGCAGCCTCCGGCGCGGCGCAAGCGGAAGAGCCCGCCAAGGGAAAGACCTCCTGCGCCTACACCCATGATGTCGCGCCGGAATTGTGCATCAATGCCGGCAGTTACAATAATGATCTCTGCCACGCCATGGAGGTTCTGGCCGCCCGCCATGCCGTTCCGCCTGATTATTTCGCACGGCTGATCTGGCGGGAAAGCCTGTTCCGGGCGAGTGCGGTCAGCCCGAAGGGGGCGGAAGGCATCGCCCAGTTCATGCCGGGAACGGCGCGGCTTCGCGGTCTTGACGACAGTTTCAACATCATCGCCGCCCTTGAGGCATCTTCCCGTTATCTCTCCGAATTGAATGTGCAGTTCGGCAATTTCGGCCTTGCCGCCGCAGCTTATAATGCGGGCGAGGCGGGCTTGCGGAACTTCATCGCCAACGGCCGCCTGCCGACCGAGACCCGGGATTATGTGTTTGCGATCACCGGTTATCCGGTGGAGAGCTGGAAGGACAACCCGCCGGAAAAGGCGGCGCCGGCACTGGATGACAGCCGCCCTTTCCTTGATGCATGCGTGCGCCTCGCCGACACCCGCACCATGAACGATCCCGTCCTCATTGCATCAGCCGACTGGGCGCCCTGGGGCGTGCAGCTTGCGGCGCATTATAACCCTGCTGTAGCGAACCGGCTGTTCACCCGGGCGATCCTGCAGCTTTCGGAACCGCTGAATGCCGAACGGGCTCTGATCGTGCGGCAGAGGGGTGGAAACTTCGGGTCGCGGCCGCGTTATGCCGCCCGCATCGGCCGCGAAACCAGAGCCGAAGCCAACACCCTTTGTGGCGATATCCGGCGGGCGGGTGTTCCCTGCACCGTGTTTCGCAACCGGTAAAAACGGCCGCGTCGGACCGATAAGTCTTCCTCCCGCGACAAGGCTGATCATAACAAGTTGATCGGCTTGAAGGCCGTCCCATCTTTCAGGGGGGGAATGATCGTGCATAGATTTGCCGCGAATGCTGGCCGACAGGGGTCGGCTGCATGTGTGGGGAATGATCTGGAAATGAAATGGTTTGAAACCGGATGTCTGGCGGCCGTTCTGGTCGTCGTTTCGGGGTGCACCAGCACCGGGGAGACGCAGGTCTCCCGCACGGTCGCAAGTTTCGTGGGGCAACCGCGTGACGCCGCAATCGCCCGGCTTGGCCGCCCGAACAAGGTTATCATCGAAAACGGCGAAACCGAGTCCTATTGGCTGAAGGTCGATGTGGAGACCTATGCCGGCCTCAGCAATAGGCGCGAAGTCAAGACCGTGGACGGGCAGGCGAGGGTCTCGGAAACCGAAGGCATGAAGATCAAGGAACATCGCCGCGACTGCATCATCAAGATCACCGCGAATGCCGCCTCAACTATCAAGACGAGTGAGATCATCGGCAATCCCGCCAACTGCGAGACGCTTCTCAATCGTCCAGCCTCCTGAGAAGGTCCGTCGCAGCCGCTCCGGTTCCCGAGTGCCTCAGAGCTCCATCTTGATGGTCAGCATATATTCGGTGCCCTTTGCCCGGTCGCGCGTGCGGGATACTTCAAGTGTGACCTTGTCCAGCTTGTGCCCAAGGCTTTCCTTGATCGTTCCGCCCGGCGTATCTTCGCGCCGGAACGAGGTGTTGCCGTAACCGACGCCCATTTTGCGGGTAATGGCGTTTTCCGTGTAGGTTCTTCCGAACATGGCGGAAGCCTGGCCGCTGCGCACCGTCGTCTCGAAGCCGCGGGAATCGATATCCCGATAGGCCGAGGCGGCAATCGAATTGTCCGAACTGCTATAGCTGCCGCCAGCACTTATTCTGGCGAGGCGATGACCGTCGTGCTCGAGAGAGAGATTGCCGTCGGCCGAAGGTCCGAAACGCCCGCCGTTCATGGCGTCCTTATAGGTGAAGCGGAAGCGGCCGCTGCGCGCATCCACCTGATAATTATAGGAGGCGTCGCCGCTGCGGATCTGGATGCCGGGCGCCGGCTCGCTGCCGAGGATCGGCGAAACCTTGTCCGCGAACTGGAACAGTGGTTTGGTGACCTGATCGAACTCCGACTTCGACAATTCCAGCGGCTTGCCATCGGGGTCGAATTTCCCAACCGCCAGGCAGGGGCGCTGGTTGATGATGCTCTTCAGGGCAAAGACCGTGCAATTGTCGCTGGTCGTGCCGGCAATCGCGGCGTGGACGGAATTGCGCAGGGTGTAGCTGCCGCAGCAGGAGAAGGCTTCATTGTCCAGACTCGCATCGCGCGTATAGCCCGTAAAAACAATGCCGCTCGCCCCGTTGGTCAGGCCGACATTGGCAAAGTGCGGGCCGCTTTGTAGCGGAAAGAGCTTCAACTGGCCCTGGTCGGCAAGCGTTTTCGGGTTGGAAGGTGATGGAAGCGGCATTCTTCTTCTCTCCTGAAACACGGGAACGGTGTGTTTTTTTACCATCGTAAATTGAAGCCGCAACCCTTAACTGTACCCCGTGATATATCCCGTTCCTGTGGATGAGAGTGACCGCTGTTGTTACTGTGAGCCTGTGCGCATATGTTGGAGTACTTAATCTTGATTTGCGGGCAAGGCGGACAGGCGCATAATGACCTCCCAGTTGGATTTTTTCGCTCCCGCGTCAGCGCGGCTTCCTCAGGCTGAAAGAGGGCGAAAAGCGGGTGGTCGCGAAACGACCCAAAAGACCGCTACGGACGATGAGACCCTTGCCGGATACCTTGAATCCACCGGCAATTATCGTGTCCTGCGCCGGCTGCAGCCGCGCACGATCGTTGATCGGCCAAGGCCGGAATTTCCCCGCCAAGGCGTCATCCTCGATACGGAAACGACGGGCCTCGACCATCGCACGGACGAGATCATCGAAATCGGCGTCATCACCTTCACATTCGACGATAACGGTGCGATCGGCGATGTCACCGGCATCTATGGCGGGTTGCGGCAGCCTGCTATTGCCATTCCCGAAGAAATCACCCGCCTGACCGGGATTACCGACGAGATGGTTGCGGGACAGTCGATCGACATGGCGCGGCTGACTTCCCTCATTGCCGATGCTGATTTGATCGTCGCGCACAATGCGGGTTTCGACCGCCCATTTTGCGAGGCCTTCTCACCGATCTTCCGTGACAAGGCCTGGGCCTGTTCCGTTTCGGAAATAGACTGGCGGGTGCGTGGTTTCGAGGGCAACAAGCTTGGCTATCTGATCGGACAGTCAGGCTATTTCCACGACGGCCATCGCGCGGTGGACGATTGTTTCGCCCTGCTGGAAGTGCTGGAGCAGACACGCCCCGGCCAAAGCAGCACGCCCTTTGCCGAGCTCCGTGAGGCGAGCCAGCGGTCAAGGGTGCGCCTCTACGCGGAAAACAGCCCCTTCGACATGAAGGATCATCTGAAAAAGCGGGGTTATCGCTGGTCCGACGGTTCCGATGGCCGGCCGAAATCCTGGTGGGTGGAACTGCCTGAAGAAAAGCTCGATGAGGAGCTGCATTTCCTGCGGACCGAAATCTACCGCTGGGATGCCGACCCGACAGTCAAATATCTCACCGCTTTCGACAGGTTCAAGGCCGGCTGAAACGCGAGATATTTCGGGCTTCAGATTGCATACAATTTCTGCAATGAATCGAAAACAATCGATGTAAAATTGAGCAGGTCCGCACACGGGTTTCGGGTGCGCAGAAAAATATCATTTTACATCAATGGCTAAGCCGATTGGCACGCCTCCTGCATGACAAAGACGTCGCAGGAGAGTGTTTATGAGCAAAGCCGCAGCAATCGACATCGCTTCCGTATCCAAGATTTACGGCAACACCACCGCCGTGCATGCGATAAGCCTCAAGATACCGGCCGGGAGCTATTGCTGCCTGCTCGGCCCGTCGGGCTGCGGCAAGACCTCGACGCTCAGGATGATCGCCGGCCACGAGAGCATCTCCAGCGGTGATATCAGGCTCGGCAATACGGTCGTCACTGATCTGCCGCCGGCCAGACGCGGCACGGCGATGATGTTCCAGTCCTACGCGCTGTTTCCACATCTCGATCTCGTCGACAATGTCGCCTTCAGCCTCAAGATGAAGGGTGTGGACAAGGAAGCTCGCCGGGCGAAGGCGCTTGAGATGCTGCAGCTGATGCAGCTTGAGCCCTATGCCAACAGGCGTCCGGCCCAGCTTTCCGGTGGGCAGCAGCAGCGCGTGGCGCTGGCGCGTGCGCTCATCACCGATCCCGAGGCGCTGCTGCTGGACGAGCCGCTTTCGGCGCTCGATCCGTTCCTCAAAATCCGCATGCGCGCCGAATTGAAGAAGCTGCAGACCTCGCTCGGTATCACCTTCGTCCACGTCACTCACAGCCAGGAAGAGGCCATGGCGCTGGCCGATATCATCGTCGTCATGAATGACGGCCGTATCGAACAGTCAGCCACCCCGCGCGAGGTGTTCGAGCGTCCCGCCACCGCCTTCGTTGCCCGTTTCATGGGCGACCACAACGTTATTTCCGGGCGTTATCGGGAAAAATCGGATGATCTCGTCACGCTCGAAGTGGTGGGCGGCGGCACTTTCACAGCAAGCGGCGTCGCCCCCGATGACGGCGCAGTCGACATCGCCGTGCGCACCGACCGCGTCCGCGTCGGTGAAGCAGACCAGCCGGGGCTCGGTTTCACCGGCATCGTCTCGAATGTCGAATATCGCGGCGCGAGCGTGAAGATCGCCGTGACCGGCGCGGGCATCGAGGATTTCAACGTCATCCTGAGCGATGCCGCCTTCTTCGAAAATCCGGTCAGGACCGGTGACGCCATACCGCTTTCATGGAATGCGGCCGATGCCATCGTGCTCGGCCGGGTAGAGAAGTGACCCCAAAAATAACCAGAGGAGAACTTTGAAATGACAGATACTACCAACAGCAAAATGGGCCTGTCCCGCCGCGGCCTCCTGAAGGCGGGCGCTGCCGCCACGGGCGCCGCGATCGGCTCCGGCCTCATCACCGGCTTCCCGACCATCTGGGCGCAGAACCCCATCACCATCCGCCAGTTCGGCACGGGTGTGTCGAACCTCAACGCCATTGCCGAAAAGTGCAAGGCCGATCTCGGCATCACGCTCGAGATGACGGCGACGGATTCGGATGCGGCCGCCCAGCGCGCCGTCACCCAGCCGAACTCCTACGATATCGCCGATATCGAATACTGGATCCTGAAGAAGGTCTATCCCGCCGGCGTCATCCAGCCGATGGAAATCAAGAAGCTCAAATATTACGACAAGATCGTGCCGCTGTTCAAAAACGGCAAGCTGAAGCCGGACAGCGTCGTGGCGCAGGGCACGGCCCCGCACACGGTTGGTTTCGTCGAAAAGCCCGGCGACAAGAAGTTCGCCAAGGGTGAGACCGATTATTTCACCATGGTCCCGACCATCTACAATGCCGATACGCTCGGCATCCGCCCCGATCTCGTCGGCCGCGATATCACCAGCTGGGCCGATATCATGGACCCCAAGTTCAAGGGCAAGGCCTCGATCCTCAACATCCCCTCCATCGGCATCATGGATGCGGCCATGATCATGGAAGCCATGGGCAACATCAAATATGCCGACAAGGGCAACATGACCAAGGAGGAGATCGACAAGACCATCGACTTCCTCATCAAGGCGAAGAAGGACGGCCAGTTCCGCGCCTTCTGGAAGAGCTTCGATGAAAGCGTCAACCTCATGTCATCAGGCGAAGTCATCATCCAGTCCATGTGGTCGCCTGCGGTTGCTGCGGTCCGCTCCAAGGGCATCGCCTGCAAATACCAGCCGCTGAAGGAGGGTTATCGCTCCTGGGGTGGCGGCCTCGGCCTCGCCAAGCATCTATCCGGCGCGAAACTCGATGCGGCCTATGAATATATCAACTGGTACACCTCGGGCTGGGTCGGCGCTTACCTCAACCGCCAGGGCTATTATTCCGCCGCCATGGAAACGGCTAAGGAGCACATGTCCGCCGACGAGTGGGGTTACTGGGTCGAAGGCAAGCCAGCGCAGGGCGACATCATCGCGCCCGACGGCAAGGTCATGGAAAAGGCCGGCGCGGTGCGCGATGGCGGCTCTTTCGAGGAGCGCATGGGCAAGGTTGCGTGCTGGAACTCCGTCATGGACGAAGACCGCTACATGGTCCGCCGCTGGAACGAATTCATCGCGGCCTGATGTATGCAGACGGAACTGGCGGCGGCTTATCGTCGCCGGTCCTGAAATCGGCAGGCGCACAAACCTCTCGTCCGTCATCCTCGGGCTTGACCCGAGGATCTAACGATCCACCACCTCAGACGTGGTTGGATCCTCGGGTCAAGCCCGAGGATGACGTCGAGAGTGTGGAGGGCTTGTCACGTGCTGGCTGGCGGCATTGCCGCCGGTGCTTCCGCAAATTCAGGGAAAGGCTTCATGATGGTGACGGTCAGGCTCATCGGCGTCAGCGACAAAAAGGACAGGCCGCCCCGTAGCTTCGCGCTGCCGCAAAAGCTTGTGTCCTATGTGCAGGCCGCCCCGCTTCTGCTGATCCTCGGCTTTTTCTTGGCTTTGCCGATCCTCATGATCGCCGTCGTCAGTTTCTGGGATTACGATTTTGCCCAGATGTATCCCGACTTCGTGACCTTCAATTATCTGGAAACGCTCGGCTCGTGGGTCACCTGGCAGACCTATCTCAACACCCTGAAATATGCCGCCGTGGTCTGGGCCATCACGCTGTTCTGCGGTTTCTGGGTGGCCTATTTCCTCGCTTTCCATATCCGCACCACCACGATGCAGATGGTGCTGTTTCTCGTCTGCACCGTGCCCTTCCTGACGTCGAACATCATTCGCATGATTTCCTGGATCCCGGTTCTGGGACGAAACGGTCTCGTCAACAGTGCGCTGGTCGGCACCGGCGTCATTCCCGAGCCGATCGAATGGCTGCTTTATTCGGACTTCGCCGTGGTGCTGGCCATGGTGCATCTCTATACGCTGTTCATGGTCACGCCGATCTTCAACACGCTGATGCGCATCGACAAATCGCTGATCGAAGCGGCGCGTGATGCCGGTGCGACGGGCTGGCAGACGCTCAGCAACGTCATCATTCCCCTTGCCAAGCCCGGCATGGCCATCGGCAGCATCTTTGTCGTCACACTGGTCATGGCCGATTTCTCCACGGTTCAGGTCATGTCCGGCGGCCAGAGCGCGTCGGTGGCGCTGATGATGAAGAACCAGATGTCGCTGCTGCAATATCCTGCCGCCGCCGCCAATGCCGTCATCCTGCTCATCCTCGTTCTTCTGATGGTCGCGGGCATCCTGCGCATCGTCGATATCCGCAAGGAGCTATAGTCCCATGCATCAGGAAAAACGCGGCCGCGAATTCTATATCCTCGCCTTCTTTTTCGCCCTCTTCGTGCTGTTTCTTTACGGCCCGTTGTCGGCCATCCTCATCCTCGCCTTTCAGGGGCCGAATGGCGGCCTGACTTTCCCATTGAACGGCGTTTCGCTGCACTGGTTCGGCAATCTCTTCGAACAGCAGGCGGTCGGCGATTTCGGCGGCTCCTTCCGCCGCTCCTTCGGCCTCGGGCTGATGGTCATGGCCGTCACGGTGCTCGTGTCGCTGCTGGCGGGCCTTGCCTTCCGGCGCAGGTTCATCGGCGCGACGCCGCTATTCTACCTGTCGGTCGCAAGCCTCGTCGTGCCATCGATCATCATTTCGCTCGGAATTGGTGTTCTTTTCCAGCAGCTTGGACTGGAACCCTCATGGTATACATCAGCTTTCGGGGCGCATCTCACCTGGACGCTGCCCTTCGGCGTACTCATCATGCTCGCCGTCTTCAACCGCTTTTCGCCGTCCTATGAAGAAGCCGCCCGCGATCTCGGCGCGTCTTCCTGGCAGACCTTCGCCCATGTGGTGCTGCCGATGATCGCGCCGAGCCTGATCGGCGTCGGCCTGTTCGGCTTCACGCTTTCTTATGACGAATTCGCCCGTACATTGATGACATCAGGCACCTACAACACGCTGCCGCTGGAAATCTACGGCATGACCACCAATGTCACGACGCCGGTGCTTTATGCGCTCGGTGCTGTTACAACCCTGTTTTCCTTCCTGGTGATTGCGGCCACGCTTGGCCTGATCGTTACGCTCAATCGCCGCCATTCACGCGGATAAAGAAACGTAAAATGCGCATTCTCGTCATCAATCCCAATACCACGCAATCCATGACCGCGACCATTGCCGACGCCGCGAGGCGGATAGCCGGCCGCGATACGGAAATACTGGCCGTCACCTCGTCCATGGGCCCCGTCTCCATCGAAGGTTATTACGACGAGGTTTTCGCCGTGCCCGGCCTCCTGCTGGAGCTTGCAAAGGCCCCGGCGCTGGGAGCCGACGCGGCGGTCATCGCCTGTTTCGACGATACCGGGCTCGATGCGGCCCGCGCGCTCGCCGATATTCCCGTTATCGGCATCTGCGAGGCGGCGGTCTCCGCCACCGCCTTCATCGCGCAGAAATTCACCATCGTCACAACGATGGAACGCTCACGGCTGCCTCTGGAACATCTCGTCCACCGTTACGGCATGTCCGCCCGCTGCAACGTGCGCGCTGCCGATATTCCTGTCCTGTCGCTGGAAGATCCCGGCTCGAACGCCCGCGAAAGGCTGCGGGAGGAAATCTCGCTGGCGCTGAAAGAGGACAGGGCGGAGGCGATCGTGCTCGGTTGCGCCGGCATGGCCGACCTTGCCGCCGAACTGCGCGATGAATTCGGTGTACCGGTTGTCGATGGCGTCGCGGCGGCCGTCAAACAGGCGGAATCGCTGGTGTCGATGGGGTTATCAACCGCCAAGCGCGGCGCTTATGCCACGCCGCTCACCAAGCCCTATCGCGGATTGCTGGAGGCATTTCGGCCGGACAGGCTCTCCGGGCCATCGGCAGACGGCGGAGACGTTTTCGCCGCCTCCGTCCATAAAACGACGAAGGCGAGCTGATAGGCCAGATCGCGCTGGACGTTCTGCAATGCCGGATCGCTCAGAACTATTCTTGATCCGTTTCTCATCAGCATGTTGAACCGCTCGGCCCTGGCAAGCATGGCCGTAACGTGAGCGCGGCTGATCCCGTACGCACGGGCGGCCGCCTTGCGGGAGAACACGCAACCCGTCGCATCGCACGCCTCTGTTTTCGCGGCCGACAGTAAGTCCAACAGGATGGGGAAACCGGGCGCATGCCCAAGGAACATCCGCATCTCCTCCGAAACAAAAGACAAATCCTGCGCGTGCCGCAGTGACCAGCTCACACCGTCGATAACGGCGTCTGTTCCGACAGCCTTTTCGCCTGATGCCTCCATTGCCGGGGAGATTTCCCATGGCGAAGCCGCGGTGAGATAGGCCGTGGCGAGCGTCTCGATTGCCGTAATGAGCCAGCCGCTCAGGCGCCATGGCCGCTCGCGGTTATCCCCGCTTGGCGGGTGCCGCTGCGCGGTATTTTCCAGTTCCAGCCAGTCGATCAATGCGCGTGTCCTGCGGCTGGATGCCCAGCCAGGTGGAACGACAACTGCCTGAACCGCCGCCAGCGTAAATTGCCCGCCATGAACAGATCCGAGGCCGACGGCGCACATGACGGTGGCGAAAGCGCCGAAGTCTCCAAACGCGCGGACGAGGCGCTGCTCCTGTTTGAAGACGGCCGATATGTGGGTGCAAAGATAGGTGACAGCATCATCAAAGGCGGCATCGTTCAGGATGCGGTTCGCAAGTAAGTCCAGCCTCTCTCGAAGCACGTCCGGCTGAGGCCGGACGAAGTCCCTTTTGGGGTGGGTCTTTGAAGCTGGAGCGCCTGCTTTTCCGGATACCTTTCTCCCGTGGTTTTTTGCTCTTCGCTACTTTATGGCGAATTCGAAAACGTGAGTTCTGCTCGCTGACGACGGCTGCTTGGGGCAGACGTAACAGCCGAAAGGTTCCGCTCCGGAAGATGCGTGCATTTTGTTGCACTCCCCCGAGGCTCTGTTGCGCGGTATTAAAAAATACTCTCATAAATTGAATGTTAAGGGGCGCGTTAAAATGTGTTCCCTTTTGAGACGGTTTGCGAGGGTGACGCTGACAATAAAGTTATCTACTGTTTTTATTGCATAATTTAATGAAGCCATGGATGCGAAATCTTTCGTCCATTTGCCATGAATACAATCTTTGATGGTTGCTTTTTAGGCATTGACGACATCGCGAAAGATGCATCCGAAACCACATGACACCCGAATGTTACTGCCATGTCTCGGGCGCGGTCGGCAGCGATGCCGGGCGGCGCGTAGAGCCCGTCATGCCTTTTATTCATCCCCGATTCTTCAGAGGAGGTTGAAATGATTCAACTTAAAAATGTTGTTTTTGTTGGCCTTGCGGCCATCGCGATGCAATTCGATATCCCGTCCGTGGGCCAGCCGGCCCTTGCGAACGCGGCAACCCTCACCGCCGAGCAGACGGCGGCTTTCCAGTCAAAACTGGAACAGGCGGAAGCGAGCCGCGAACTGCTCGGCCGCCGATCCGTGTGCCTGATGGAACATCTGGCGGCGCAACAGCAGCTCAGCGCCGACCGCGAGAAGGCGCTGGGGCAGGCCATGTACCTGCAGATCGAGCTGGAGCGGCAGGTGGTGCAGTCCGAAACCAGCGTGAAGGGCTATGAGGAGCTGGTTCAGTCCGAGAGCGAGAACGTCAGGGCGCGTCAGGCCACCTTCGAAAAAGCCCGGAAGGAAATGGACGAGCAGGCCAAGCGAGTAAAAATATGCAGCGGCGTACTCTTCTTCCTGCCGGGAATTTGCCAGGCGGGTGACGCGGCGGTCAAGGCGCTGGGCTGGATGAATGATGCGGAGAGGGAATACCGCACCGCGCAGCCACGGCTGGACAATGCCCGGGCGGCTCTTGAAGGCGTTCGCAACCAGCTCGAAAACAATCGCCGCCAGCTTGCGGCGGCACAGCAGAGCCACGCGGAGAACGAGAAAGCGGTGAAAACTCTGGAGGAGCAGATCACCAGGCTCAAAGCGACGATCTCCACCATCAACGTCAAGGTTCAGGACTTCAACATTCAGGTCGGCAACTTCACCAGCGCTCTGAAGGAAGCGAGCGAGGTCAATCCTGACGACGCGAAGATACGTCAGGTTACGCGGCTCTCCACCGAGATCGACAGCCTGACCAAAGACGTGCCGCAGTTCATTTCCTCCACCGAGGCCGGACTGCCGGACGACGCGAAGAAGCAGTGCGGATCGTGAACGATCAATCCCATGACTCTCCGTAACCACCCATCAACAGGAGCATGAAAATGAACAATGTCGTGACTTTCGAAAGCCGGACCGCCCAGATCAACAGCGCAATCGACGCCGGCGTCGATGCGATCGTTTCGCAACCGAATTTCAGCCTTCCCAAGTCGGATACGGCGCTTGTCCGGTCCTATGTCGATAAGATCCAGGGAACCTATGATGTCGAGCGCGCCAAGCGCGACACCGACAATGCGATTGATCTGCTTTACATCGCCTACAACACAACACCGCAGGAAAACGGCGATATTCGCGTCCGCATCAGCGCTATCATGAACAGGCTGATCACGTCGCAGCAGAAAAGCGAAATAGTCATGAAGAACGCGATGGAGGCGGCCACCCGCATCGGCCTGTCCATCGCCGATCTTTTCCCGGACTGGCTCGATGTCAGGGAAGAAAACGATCAGGCCGAAATAAAGGCATTCGTCTCCAACGATCTGATAAAGCTCGCAACGGGCATCCGGGACAGGGCGCTCAGCGTTCGAGACGAGCTTCTTGCCCTTGCTGCGACCTATGACGCCATCATCAGGGACACGGCCCAAACCACGGATATGAGCGAAACAGCCTTGAGCAAACGCCTCGCTGATAAAGCGGTGATGGAACGGGAAATCCGGGAGGCGGACGCACGACGGGAACAGCTTGAATCGCTTGTCAACGATCTCAAGGAACAGGTTGCGGCATTCGAAAAGAAGGCTCGGGAATATGAGCAGCGGGCCAATACGGCCGAGCAGCGTGCTTTTGTCATGTCGATCGTCCGGGTCGGCGCGCAGATGATTTCAAGCGCGATTCCCGCCATTGCCATGGTGGCAGGCGGTCCCGCCTCCATGCTGGCCTCGTCGGTTGGCGGCGCGCTTTCAGGACAATCCAAGGCCGGACAGGATACGGACGGGCAGGGGCAGGGCGGCGGCTCCCGCACCCCGTCAGGCGGCGGAAGCAAGGCCGATGCGGCCGCCAAGCAGAGCGAGCTTTCCGAAAAGAAAGCCGAGCTTCGCAAGAGCGAGGAAAAACGCGACGCTCTGAAGGGAGATGTCAAGTCGCTCGAGGACGCCAAGGCAAAGCTTGCGGACGACGCGGAAAGCGCCGACCCCAAATCGAGCAAGGCCATCGAGCTTGCCGAACTCGATAAACGTCTGGCTGCACGCGCCGCGGAACTCAAGGCGCAGGAAGAAAAGATCGCCGCTCAGCAAACGGTTATTTCCAGCCTGCAGGCCTCGCTCGATGCTTTGGACAAGGGGCTGGGCAAGCTTTCCGAAGAGCAGCAGCAGCAGGCGGCCAGCCTGCGCGAAATCCAGATGCAGATGATCGACAAGGCGGAGGCCTATGAGAAGGAGCGCCGTACCCAGGCGGCCGAGCTCATCAGGATCAACGCCCTCCTGAAGGGAAAGCAGGCAGAGGATGACAAGATCAAGCTTGCGGTGCAATCGCTCAATGTCAGCATTTCGGCGCTGAAACGCATGAAGGAAATCGTTGAAGAAATAGCCTTCTTCTTCAAGGGCTTCGCCGATTTCATGCAAGCGGTTGCAGATGATGCCCAGCATCAGATCACCGGCATTGAAAATGTCGCCGGGCAGGAGACGCTGCGAAAGAACCGCTTCGCGCAGCTCATCCGTTCTGTCGACGAGTTCTTCGTCAGGCAAACCGCCCAGTGGCACGCGGTGGTGATCGTCTCCGACCGCTTCAACCGCAGCTTTGCCGAAGGATGGTCGAAGCTGAACAAGTTGCAGGGCGGATATATCGACAGTGCCAATCTGCCGGCCTATCTGGCAGGTGTCGCGGAGAAGCTCTCGGCCATCGTCGCCGAACGCGAGGCCGCTGCGGACGCAAAAATCGCGTCGCTGCAGGCCTATCGTCAGGATCTGAGCAAGACCGCCTGATCCCCTGAGACCCTGCCGTTCCCTTTCCGGCCCGGCAGGAAGCGCATCCATGGTCTCAGCCGGAATCGTCCCCCTTGGCATGGATCATGGGCATGTCCTGCCGGCGCATATGCCGGCAGGACGGCCGCCGGAACTTCGACATTCACCAAATCAACGACGGGCACCGGGCCGCCATCGAAGCGCCCCATGCCGCGTCATTTTCAGAAAGGAGAAGACCATGCCGACAGTCAATAACCCTCCCGTTTTGGTGCCTCAGGACACCGCCGCCTGGTGCTTTGCCGCCGTCGAGCAGATGGTGCGGGCCTATCGCGGGCTTCCTGCGGCCACGCAATACGACATTGCGAGACGCAATACCGCAGCGCTCGCGACCGTCGATCCGCAGGTTCAGGAACGCTGGGAGCTGGCGCAAGTTCTGGATCAATCCGCCGGCATCCTTGAACTGGGTGGGGCAAATCCGAACAGCAATATCGTCAAGCTGGTGTCCAGCCAGTGGAACGCCTTCGATCACACCACGACCGGCGGCCATTTCGTCAACGGTCTGACGGCCGATATCGTCAGGAGCGAGATCGATAACAACCGCGTCTTCGTGATCGGAACCGAATACCATTATTACCTCGTCTACGGCTACACTGTGAACGGCAAGGATCTCGAACTGCATATTCTCGACCCATGGCCGGCCGGGCGGGGCGGGGCCAGAACGCGCCTCGGCCTGCAGGAATTTTTGGGCATGCCGGCCCGCGTCGCCATCACCTTCGGTTAGGCCGGCAAGCCGAACACTGACCACATTCCCATCGATTGCCGGAGATATCCCGGCACCCAATCAACACAGAATCCCACCATGCGATCCCGCACGTCAACGTCCGGAAACAGGTGGCTCATGTCCAAAAAAAGGAGACAAACATGCCAATTCTCAGCAATTTCGTGGTCAAGCATATCCGGCCCTTTGGTGAAGCGGGCTATGATGCTTTCGGCAATGCGCAGACCATCGAATTCCTGTCGAGCCTCGGGCTCAGCACGGGGGATATCACCAATATCTTCGCGGCATGGCGTCTGGCGGCCCTCGCCGATCCCGTCGGCGAGAGCAATCTTCTCGTTGCAGCGGCAAATGCGCTGGCGCAGGCGCGATGGGAAAACCTCTATGAGACCCAGATGAGCACGGTGCTGTTCCTCGATGATGTCCAGCTTGAATCCCTCAGCCATATCGAGCCCGGTCCGAACCGCAACTTTTCGTGGCGGTCGCCGACCCCCATCGCCGCCGCGGTGACCATTCACAACGGCAGCAACAGGCATCACATCATCTGGGAGGCAACAGGTTTTTCCGGCGGCACGGATGAAAATGGCTGGATTTCGCACTTCACCGATTTATTGCCGACCGAGCGATAGGCCCTTCGTCGGATAATCGCCAAACGACGCCGGAAAGTTCTCGCAACTTTCCGGCGTCCCTGCCGCCAGCCCCTTCATATCCCTGTCATAATGGTGTCTGATACCGAAACCGTCTTGAGGCCGATATGTGTTGACGAATAGCCGTTGCACGCAGGGAGTTCTTTCGTGAAATCGTCAACACGAACCATAGAGACCGAAGTGCGCAGCCAGAGACACGGCACGCCCGGCGAGGTTTTTGCGGCCTTCCTGAAGCTCGGCGTCACCTCTTTCGGCGGCCCCATCGCCCATCTCGGTTATTTTCGCGATGAGCTGGTCGTGCGGCGCAAATGGATCGATGAGGCCGGTTACGCCGATCTTGTGGCGCTGTGCCAGTTTCTGCCCGGCCCGGCCTCCAGCCAGGTGGGGTTTGCGCTCGGGCTGCTGCGCGCAGGCCCGGTCGGTGCGCTCGCGGCCTGGACGGCATTCACATTGCCATCCGCCATTCTCCTCCTTCTCTTCGCCATGGTCGCCGCCTCCATCGATGGGCCGGTCGGCACCGGCCTCCTGCATGGGCTGAAAATCGTCGCCGTCGCCGTCGTCGCGCAGGCGGTCTGGGGCATGGCGAAAAGCCTCGCGCCGGATCGTGAACGCGCCAGCATCGCGCTGGCCGGCATCGTCTGCGTGGTGTTTGTCGCCGGCGCCTTCGGGCAGGTTCTGGCGCTTGCCATTGGCGCCGTTGCCGGGCTTGTCTTCTGTCGTTCGGATGCCGCGGGGCAGGCCACCCATCTCGCCTTCCGGGTGCCCAAAAGCGTCGGATACGTAGCGCTTGCCGCCTTCGCCCTGCTTCTCGCCCTCCTGCCGCTGCTTGCGGCGGCGGCAGCTTCACAGGGCCTCTCCTTGTTCGACGCCTTTTATCGCGCAGGCGCGCTCGTCTTCGGCGGCGGCCATGTGGTGCTCCCGCTGCTGCAATCCGAAGTCGTCGCCACAGGCTGGGTTACGGAAGATGCCTTTATCGCGGGTTATGGCGCAACCCAGGCCGTGCCCGGCCCGCTCTTCACCTTCGCCGCCTATCTCGGTGCGGTGGTGGGGCCGCAGCCCAACGGTGTTGCGGGCGCGGCGATCGCCCTTGTTGCGATCTTCCTTCCCGGCATGCTGCTGCTCGTCGGCGCGCTGCCCTTCTGGGAAGGGTTCCGCAAGCACCTTCTGGCGCAGGCTGCCATGCGTGGCGCAAATGCCGCCGTCGTCGGCATTCTCGGCGCAGCGCTTTATGATCCGGTCTGGACAAGCGCCATCTTCACCCCGAAGGATTTCGCCCTGGCGCTGACAGGCTTCATCCTGTTGACGATCTGGAAAACGCCGCCATGGGCCGTGGTGGTCCTCTGCGCGGTCGGCGGCGTTCTACTTGCCTTGATATAGTCGTCATACTGCGGTGCCCATGGTCTCGAACATCCAGTCGGAGAAGGCCTGCATGGCGGGTGTGGGCGGTTTCGATTGCAGCCGGGTCAGCCAATAGCTTCCGAGCGAAATGGTAACCGGAAAAGGCTGGATGATTGCACCGGAGGCGAGATGCCGCGAAAACATCGATGGCGGCGCCAGCGCCACGCCGAGCCCCTGCAGGGCGGCTTCCATCATGCCCAGAGACGTGTCGAAAACAATGCCTGCATTCACCTGTGCTGCAGGCGTTACGCCGGCGGCCGCAAACCAGTTGCTCCATTCATCGGCCCTGTAGCTGCGCAGCAGCGTCGCTTCCATCAGATCGGCGGGCGTTTTCAGCGTCTCCGCCAGTTTCGGGGTGCAGAGTGGGGAAAGAGGCGCCTCGAATAGTCGAAAGGCATCCGTGCCGTGCCAGGAGCCCTGGCCGAAACGGATGGCGAAATCCAGCCCTTCCGCCGCCATATCGACGCGGTTGTTATTGGTGGAAACCCGCACATCGATGAAGGGATGCTGCTTTTGAAACGCCTGCAGCCGTGGCAGCAGCCAGCCCACGGCAAAGGTTCCCACGACACCCAGAAACAGCAGCTCGCGCACCTGTCCGGCCTCGATCCGGTCGAGCGTCGTCGCCATCTGGTCGAAGGAGCTGGTCACCGTCGGCAGCAGGGCCTCACCTTCGGCGGTAATTTTCAGCCCGCGTGGAAGCCGCTGAAACAGCGCAACCCCCAGCCGCTTTTCCAGCCCCTTCACCTGCTGGCTCACGGCCGCCTGCGTCACGCACAGTTCGATGGCCGCGCGGGTGAAGCTCAGGTGCCGGGCGGATGCTTCAAAGGCCCGCAAGCCGTTCAGGGGAAGAAATTGCCGAACCATTCAAGACCTAGATTTTCTTGTGTCTCTTCCGAGATATCATGATTTGTTCGTGCAATGTAGGGCGGTTAAACGTTTTTCGCTGGGGATGGCGAACAAGCCGAAAATCCACTCAAGGTTTTGGAGAATGCGAAAGATGAAACTTAATCGCAGACATATCGCACTGGCTGCGTTGCTCTCGACGAGCCTGTTCACGCAGGCCTTTGCCGCCGATGAAACGAGGCTGAAAGCGATAGCGGATGCCGCGATCAAGCCGGTCATGGAGAAGAACGGCATCCCCGGTCTTGCCGTTGGTATCAGCGTTGATGGTCAGAGCCACATCTTCACCTATGGCGTCATGTCCGAAAGCACGAATGAGCCCGTGACCCCGCAGACGCTGTTCGAACTCGGCTCCATCTCCAAGACATTCACCGTCACGCTCAGCACCTATGCCGAGATAAACGGCCAGCTCTCGCTTTCCGGCAAGGTTGAAGATTATCTTCCCTCCATGAAGGGCAAGCCTTTCGGCAATGTCGGGCTGATGCATCTCGGCACCCACACCGCCGGCGGCTTTCCGATTCAGGTGCCCGACAACATCAAGACGGAACAGCAGTTGCTGGCCTATCTGAAGGCCTGGAAACCCTCCTACAAGCCTGGAACGCACCGAACCTACGCCAATCCCAGCATCGGAATGCTGGGATACATTACCGCAAAAGCCATGGGCCAGAGCTTTGATGTCGTCATGCAGGACACGTTGTTCCCCGCGCTCGGTCTGAAGAACACCTTCACCGTAGTGCCCAAGGCAAAGATGGTCGACTACGCACAAGGTTATAAGCGAACCGGCGAACCGGCCCGCATGACGCCCGCCATTCTTTCATCCGAGGCCTACGGCGTCAGATCGACAGCGCAGGACATGATCCGCTTCGTCAACGCCAATATGGGTCTGGAAAAGCTGGATGGAAAAATCCAGCAGGCGCTCACCAACACCCATACGGGATATTTCAGCGTCGACGCCATGACGCAGGATATGGTCTGGGAGCAATATGCCCATCCAACGCCGCTGAAGACGCTGCGAGAGCTGAACTCCGGCGCCTTGCTCAAGACCGTTCCGGTCTCCGAAATCTCGCCGCCCATGAAGCCGCGTCAGGATGTCTTCATCAACAAGACCGGCTCCACCAATGGTTTCGGCGCCTATGTGGCGTTCATCCCCAGCCAGAAATTGGGCATCGTCATTCTGGCCAATAAAAACTATCCCAACGAGGAACGTGTCTCCACGGCCTATGAGATCCTGACGGCGCTTGAAAAGGCGGAATAGGAAGCGGCATTTCGGTGCTCCTCATTGCGGCGCGGGAACTCGTTACCCTCGCGCCATTCGCACCGGTCACCCCGGAGGCGGGTGGTGCCCGCGCCGTCATCAGGCCATCACGCTTCGGTTCTAAGGGTGGACGATGCACTCTCGTTACGTCCTCCTTCTCATTGCTCTTACCCAGATAACCGGCTGGGGTGCGGTTGGCATCCTGCCCGTCCTGGCCGGCCCGGTCGCGGCAGAATTTGCGACCTCCCTGCCATCGGTTTTTGTGGGAACCTCTGTCATGTTCGCGGCAATGGGGCTTGCCGCGCCTTGGGTGGGTCGCGCGTTCCGGCGGTTCGGTACGCGGCGTGTCATGGCGACCGGTGCCGGCATCATGGGATTGGGCCTGTTCCTGCTCGCCCTGTCTGTGAACCTCACCATGTTCTGGATGAGCTGGGCGTTGACGGGACTTGCCGGCGCGATGTTCCTCACAACGTCTGCTTATGCCTATATTGCCGAATATGCAGCGGACAGGGCGCGCAGCCTGATTGGAACGCTGATGCTGGTGACCGGACTGGCCGGCAGTATCTTCTGGCCGATCACCACGTTCCTCGATCACGGGCTGGGATGGCGCGGCGCTGTCTCCATTTACGCCGGTATCATGCTCATGGTTGTCTGCCCGCTGGTGTTTTTTGGCCTGCCGGTCACCGATGGAGCGGCTCAGCCCACGGCGAGACCGGGCAGCGAGAGAAGAGGGCGGGTTTTTATCTTTCTGGTCACCGCCATCGCCTTGAACAGCTTTGTCACCTTCGGCATCGATGCTCTTGGCATACAGCTTTTGCAGGCGATGGGAATGGAGCTTGCCGGCGCCGTTGCGGTCGCCTCCCTGCTCGGTGTTTTCAAGGTTGGAGGGCGCGTCATTGATCTCGCGGGTGGACAAAAATGGGATGGGCTGTCCACGGCGGTCATATCGGGGGTGATGATCCCCATGGGCCTCACCGCAATCTGGCTCGGAGGGGCGGGATTTCTGTCTGTGGGCGGTTATCTTGTGTTGTTCGGTATCGGCAGTGGCGCCTTTGCCGTCGCGCGGGCGACCATGCCGCTGGTGTTTTTCGAAAAGTCTGATTACGCGGCTGCAATGGCCACCATCGCCCTGCCGATGAACCTGATCAACGCCCTGGCTCCGCCGGTGCTGGCGGCGTTGATGGGCAGTATCGGCCCACACGCGGTGTTTGCCGTGCTCGGTATCATGAGCACAGCGGCATTGGCGGTCCTGCTGCGGTTGAACGGTATGAGGGCGAAGCCAGCCCCGGCTGAATAATCATTTGGGACGGTGTCGCGAATGTCGCGTCGCGGTCCCCAAAAGGAGACCTCGGGTCAAAACGACGGGATGCTACGGCACGAGGAAAGCCAGGGCAGGCAAGGTGGTGCGGCTTCAACCTTCACGATTACACTTCGCCGCCAATCTGCCTCAAAAATGCATCCCGGTGGAAACAATCCATTCCCGATGACAGCGACATCTAATCGCGCTAACGGAGAAAAGATGCGCCGGCTGCCGATTCGATCTCGGTTACACGCGCAAATCATAAAAGCAAATCTCTGCGCGGCTACGAACTGAAACGGGAAAGCCCGGGAAGCGCGTGCCGGCTGTTTCCTGGGGGGACGACATGAGCGATACCGGTGGTTATTTTCCGCGCTGGCGATTGAAAACCGAAGGGCGCATCCTGCCCGATGAGCGGCTGCCTGCGGGACAGACAGCGGTGCTCGGTCTTCAGCATGTCGTGGCGATGTTCGGTTCCACGGTTCTTGCGCCGCTGATCATGGGGTTCGATCCGAATGTCTCGATCCTGTTTTCGGGTATCTCGACGCTCATTTTCTTCATTGCCGTCGGCGGTCGTGTGCCGAGCTATCTCGGCTCCTCCTTTGCCTTCATCGGGCCCGTGCTTGTGGCAACGGGTGCAGCCGCGGGTGCGGCAAGTCCTGATATCGCGCTGGCACTCGGCGGCATCATCGCCGCCGGTGTGCTCTATGCGCTGATCGGCGTCATCGTCATGATCGCTGGCCATAACTGGATCGAAAAGTTGATGCCGCCGGTTCTGACCGGCGCGATCGTTGCAGCAATCGGTCTCGTTCTCGCCCCCATTGCGATCGCAAGCGCTTCCGGCTCCGGCCCCGGCAATCCCGATGGCGACCAGCTGTCGCGCTGGATTGCGATCCTGACTGTCACATCGGTCGGTGCGATTGCTGTCTATGCCCCCGGCATGGCGCGCCGTTTGCCCATTCTTCTCGGCGGCGCGATTGCCTATCTCGCTTATCTCGTGCTCGCCAACGGCTTCGGCTTTGGCAAGTCTGTCGACTTCTCGGGCGTGGCGGCTGCACCGTGGTTCGGATTGCCGACATTCACCGCACCGGTGTTTTCAGGATCCGCGATTGCCCTGATCGCGCCGGTCGTCGTCATTCTGGTGGCAGAAAATCTCGGACATATCAAGGCGATAGGCGCGATGACCGGGCAGAACCTTGATCGTTATCTCGGCCGCGCCTTTATCGGCGACGGCATTGCGACGATGTTTTCAGGCGCCTTCGGCGGAACCGGCATGACGACCTATGCCGAAAACATGGGCGTCATGGCGATAACCCGCATTTTCTCGACGCTCGTCTTCATCGTGGCTGCACTGGTCGCCATCATTCTCGGCTTCTCGCCGAAATTCGGTGCGCTCATTCAGACTATACCGGGGCCGGTCATCGGCGGCCTTTCCGTCGTGGTCTTCGGCCTCATCGCGGCGACCGCCGGGCGTATCTGGGTTGAAAACAAGGTCGATTTTTCCGAACCGCGCAACCTCATCACCGTGGGTATCGCGCTGGTATTGGGCGCGGGCAACTTCAAGCTTAATGTCGCCGGCTTCACGCTTGATGGTATCGGCACGGCAACAATCGGGGCGATTGCCTTTTACCACCTGCTGGGCCTTGGCAGGCCGGCGTCGGGCAAGTGATTGCCTGCCGCCTGAACATCCACCATCTAAAGAGGCAGCATCGGTTTTCCGATGCTGCCGGAATTTATCGGTCAAGCCCCGTCACAACATGCGCGGAAGCACATCGGTCGGGCCGCGCCTGTCCATGAGCCTGTGTTTGAGAGCACCCAGCACATGAAGGCCGATCAGGATCAGAATTGCGTAAGCGCCGTATCGATGCAGCGTTTGGAAAATCACGAAGGCGCTGTCGTTTTTGGGAAGCAGCTCCGGCAGATGTGAAATTACGAAAAACGGTACCCCGTCGCTCTCAGAAAAACTGCTGGACAGCGAATATCCGAGCAGCGGCACAAGGAAAGTCAACAGGATCAGGAGCTTGTGTACCGCATGGGAGAGAATTCTCTCCCATGGCGCCAGAGCCGCTGGCGCTGAAGGCATGATCTGCCTGTAGCGCCAGCGAAGCGCCAGATGAACGAGGGCAAGCAGCCAGACCAGAACACCGAACTGTTTATGGTTGGGATAAAAGATCGAGGCGGTGGCCATGTCGCTTTCCGGCAATCGCGTCATGTACCAGCCGGATGCGATAAGCCCGATGATGAGCGCCGCCCTTACCCAATGCAGACAGCGTATCGGCAGGGGATATTTTACGGCTCGGCTCTCATTGATGATGTGTGACATCGCAATATCTCCGTGATCGAGGTCCATTCGGCCCGATTGATTTTGGCGAATGATGAAAAGACGGGCTCAGTGGCCCGCCTTCACATTTTTCAGGGCAAAGAAGACCGCTGCCGAAAGCAGTCCGATCAAGGTTCCCGCTGCGGTCAGCAGAACCGCATGCGCCTGTGAAAAGGCGCTCTTGCCGGCGGTTACCAGCGCTGCCGCGAGGTCTTGCGGCAATTTTCCAGCCAACACGTAGGTATCGCCGATCGAGTGGCTTGCCGCGTCGGCCAGTTGTGGCGGAATGCCGGCCGGCAGCACCAGCGCCCCCATGTAGATCGCCGATAGCGCCACGCCAAAGAAAGTGATGCCGAGGCCCGCGCCGAGTTCGTAACCCGTTGCCTCCAGGGAGCCGGCAGCGCCCGCCTTTTCAGCCTCAACTGCGCCCATGATGGCAATCGACGAGGCGGTCAGGCCGATGCTGAGGGATAGGCCGAGCAACGTCAGGCATGCCGGCACGGCGAGGCCAGGATCATGGAAATCGGACTGCGCCAGCGTCACAAGGCAGGCGGCGGCAACAAGAAGCGAGGCGCTCGCAACCGCCCGAAGGCCGAGACGGTTCGACAGGAAGCCGGCAACCGGGCCGCCAACGGCCGCCGCGACCATGATGGGCAGCATGAAGAGGCCGGCCTGCAGCGGCGACTTGCCGAGAACGAACTGCAGCTCCTGCGCAAGCGTAAGCTCGACGCCCGCAAGCGCTCCGGCGGTGACGACGGCCATGCCGACACCCGTGACGATGGCCGGGCGGGAAAAGAGCGTCACGTCAAGCATCGGCTCTGCGACGGAGAGCTGGTTACGAACGAAGATTGCAAGGGCAGTCGCGCCGATCAGAAGGGCCAGTCCGACGATTGCGAGCGGCTCTTTACCGCTGAAACCGGTTTTGGCGGCAAAGACCAGTCCGATGATCCCCACGATCAAAAGCAGGGCCTGGCTTATCTGCCATTTGCCCGGAGAGAGGATTTCCTTTTCCGGGAGGATGAAGGCGATGATCGGCATGATCACAAGCACCACGGGAACATTGATGAGGAAGACCGATCCCCACCAGAAATGCTCGAGAAGGGCGCCGCCCACCAGCGGGCCGACCGCCGCACCCGCTGCGCCGACCGTTCCCCAAAGGCCGAGCGCCATGGCGCGCTCGCCCGGATCTTCGAATGTGCGCCTGATGATGCCAAGCACGCAGGGCATGATCATCGACGCGCCAAATGCAAGCAGGATGCGTCCGGCGATCAACATCGACGGCGTGAGCGAAAACGCCGCCACGACGGAGGCGAGGCCAAAAACGAACAGGCCCGTCAGCAGCATTTTCCTGTGGCCGATTCTGTCGGCGAGGGTGCCCATCGGCACCAGCAAACCGGCCATGAGCAGCGAATAGATATCGATGATCCACAGGACCTGTGTGGTCGATGCCTGCAGCGCAAGCGTCAGCGACGGCACGGCGATATGCAGGATCGTCATGTCGAGAACGACAGGCAGAAATGCCAGCATGACCGCAATGAGAATGATCCACCGGTGCGCATGAAGCGGCGAGGGCGGGGGGACGTGGTTCGGGTCGAAAGACACCGTCATTGTTTTCACCATCAAAATGCCAGATCGCGGCAGTGAGACGCCGCTGTTGCGGCGGCGACTACTTCCGCAGCCTGAACGCTACCGGCTGCGCTTTGTGGTTTCATGGAGGAAGTGTGGAGAATATGTGGAGATGGGCGGCAGCCGGCAGCGGGCGCTGGTTGCGGTCAGGACACCGGCTGACCGAGTGAAATTTCGAACATGGCGCCGCCTTTTTCAGATGGCGCATAACGTATCTTGCCGCCGTGAGCCTCCACGATTGCGCGAACGACGGAAAGGCCGAGCCCGTTGCCGCTCTCTTCCGTCAAGCCGGTCTGGCTACCCCTTCGAAACGGTTCGAAGGCGCAAGGAGCGATATCACCGTCAAGCCCGGGCCCTTCGTCCGTGACCCGCAAGACCGTTACACGGTTTTCAACGCCAAGGCTTATGTCGATCGCGCCGCCCAGGGCGTAACGGCGCGCATTGGTGATGAGCGCAAGGAGGGCCTGTCGAATGCGCATGGTATCGGCCCGCACCACCATATCGGAGAGGTGAAGCCGAAGCTCGAAACCTTCCTGCCTCAATTCCTGTTCCAGCACGGCGGCAAGCTGCTCTATTTCTTCCTTCAGCCGCACGGGTTCGATACGCAGCTCTAGATAGCCGCTATCGGCAAGTGTGACGGTGCGCAGATCCTCGACAAGCCGGGCAAGGGAATCCACCTGCAGCACGAGACCCTGAAGTGACGTCTCATCCGGTTCGAACACACCGTCGATCATGCCGCGCAGTTGACCTTTGAGGATAGTGAGCGGCGTGCGCAACTCGTGGGCAATGGTTGCATTCCAGAGCTTCATATCCGCTGCCATATCCTCCAGACGCTGGGCCATGGCGTTGAAGTCCTCGACGAGATGGGCTGTCTCTCCCAAAGAATGATCACCCGGCAAGGCGCGCGCCGAAAGATCGCCGTCCTTGATGCGTCTCGCGCTGTGGGCGAGGGATTCGAGCGGCTGCAGAATGCGCCGGGTCAAGCGGACGGAGGCGATGGCGGCAACGATGAGGGCGATGAAGATCAGGACGGAGAGGATGATGAAATCAACGCCCGTCAGCCAGTTGTCCTCGCTTTCAGACCAGGGATAAAAATAGAAGATGATGCTGAAGGCGATGTAAGTGCCGAAAAAGACCACCAGACCGGCAATTACCGTCATTGATGACATGGCCAGCAATATTTGGCGGCTGAGGCCTTTTTTCAGCATCATGGCTCGACCGCCAGACGATAACCGACACCTCGAATGCTGGCCAGCATGCCTTCGCCACCGGCCTGCTCGAGTTTCTTGCGCAGTTTGCTCAAGTGGCTGTCTATCGTGCGGTCCAGCGCATCCGAACCGGGCAGGCAGGCATCGACCAGCTCGCCGCGTGTAAAGGCCTTGGTCGGCGTGCGCGCAAGATGCGCCAGCAGCCTGAATTCGGTCAATGTCAGCGACAGGCGAATGGTGGCATCGTCTTTTTCGATCTTTGCCTCGTAGCTGTCGAGATCGATGGTCAGGTTGCCGACCCGAACGACGGCGCCCGCCTGCCTGAGCCCCGCGCGCCGCAGCACCGCCTTTGCCCGTGCGACAACTTCGATGGGATTGAACGGCTTGACGATGTAGTCATCCGCCCCGATGCGCAGCCCCTGAAGACGATCGACATCCTTGTCCAGTGCTGTGACCATGATGACGGGCGTATGGCCGCGCCTTTGTATCTCCGCCAGAACCTCCCAGCCATCCAGCCGCGGCATGGAGACATCCGCCAGCACGATATCTGGTTTCAGGGCGCGATGAAGTTCCAGCGCCACCTTGCCGTCACGGGCATGCACGGTGCGGAAACCTTCGCGGGTAAAATAGGCTTCGAGAATGCCGGCGATCTTCATGTCGTCTTCAGCGATCAAAACTAGTTCTGCCATCGTCTTCAAACTCCTTGATACATCCATGCCACCGAACGGCCACGCCGTCGAGTATTGGGTGCCGGCCTCCACAAAGCCGCAACAAAACCTCCACAAAGCGCAAATGCACAGAGCCTAGATAGCCGCCATCGAGCTCGTTGTTTAAAATGGATGGTGGATACTCATGCGACGCGGATCATACTTCTGGAAACTTGGCGCGCTGTGCCTGCCGATCTTTCTTCTCTGTGCCTGCAGTGATAACGGAACGGGTGACGGCGGTGCCGCCGAAACGCCGCCGCCCGCACGCGTCAGCGTCATGACCGTTCAGCCGGAACCCGTGACGGTCTACGACGAACTGCCCGGCAGGGTGTCGGCCTACCGCACGGCGGAGATCCGGGCGCAGGTGAGTGGCATCATCCAGAAGAAGCTCTTCACGGAAGGTGCCTTCGTGGAAGCCGGCACACCGCTTTTCCAGATCGATCCCGCACCTTTTTCAGCCGATGTAGACGCTGCAACCGCCGTGCTGGCGCGGGCGGAGGCGGAACTTCTGAACGCACAGGTTAAATACGAGCGCGCCAGATCGCTGTCTTCGCGCGAGATCACCAGTGCGGAATCCTTCAATAACGCCACCGCCGCCCTTGCGCAGGCGAAGGCGAATGTCGCGGAAGCGGGCGCCATTCTCGCCCGGCGAAAGCTGGAGCTTTCCTATGCGACGCTGCGCAGCCCGATCAGTGGGGTCATTGGCCAGTCCTTCATGAGCGAAGGCGGACTTGCCTCATCCTCGGCAACTGCACCATTGGCGGTCATTCAGCAGATCGATCTGGTCTATGTGGATGTTCGCCAGTCCGCGATGAGCCTGGAGGCCCTGCGTGACACGGCTTCCGGGGCAGGGACCGAAAATCCGGACGAGCTTCCGGTGAAGATCATCACCATCGCCGGCAAGCCGTTCGGCCACGATGGAAAGGTCCTGTTCTCCGACATCTCCGTCGACAGCGCCACGGGCAGCCTCGGCATTCGCATCCTCGTTCCAAACCCGGAGGAACAGCTGCTTCCGGGCATGTATATCCGGGCGATGGTTCCGCGCGCCATATACGGCGCTGCGATCCGCGTGCCGCAGGAAGCAATCATCCGCGATCCGGCCGGACGGCCGCAGATCGTTGTTGTCGGCGCAGACAAGACCGGTGCGCGCCGCGCGGTGGAACTGGGGCCGCTGGCCGACGGTCGATACATCGTCACGGGAGGCCTTGCCGCCGGAGAAACCATCGTCGTTCTGGGGCAGGATCGCGTCCAGGGTGGACAGCCGCTTGAAAGGTCGCCCTTTTCCCCTGCCGCCCCAGAGACCCGAACCTAAGGAGCGGACAGATCATGCCGCAGTTTTTCATCAACAGGCCTGTTTTCGCCTGGGTCATTGCCATTCTGATCGTGATCGCGGGGGTGATGTCCATCCCGCAACTGCCCGTCTCACGGTTTCCCGTCATCGCTCCGCCCAGCGTTTCGATCTACGCCACCTATACCGGCGCCACGCCGCAGACGATCAATGACAGCGTGACGAGCCTGATCGAACGCGAACTTTCGAGCGCGAAAAACATCCTCTATTTCGATTCATCGGCCGATTCCTCGGGTTCGGCCACCATTACCGTCACCTTCAAACCGGGCACCAATCCCGAGCTTGCGCAGGTGGATGTTCAAAACCGGCTGAAGGCCGTGGAACCGCGCCTGCCGGAACAGGTCCGCCGCGCCGGACTGACTGTGGAATCGGCATCGTCAGGATTTCTGATGATCGTTTCGCTGAAATCGAAGGACGGCTCGCTCGACGCTCTCGCTCTCGACGATTATCTCGTCCGCAACATTGCGCCGGAACTGAAACGTGTCGGCGGTGTCGGTCGCGTGCAATCCTTCGGGTCCGAAGCGGCGATGCGCATCTGGCTCGACCCCGTCCGCCTTGTGGCCCATTCCATCTCGATGGCCGAGGCGACACAGGCCATACAGTCGCAGAATATTCAGGTCGCCCCCGGCCGTCTGGGTGAAACGCCAACCGTGCCGGGCCAGAAGGTCAGCGTGCCGCTCAGCGTAAGCGGTCAATTGCAGACGCCCGATGAATTCGCGCAGATCATTCTGCGTTCTAACCCAGATGGCTCCAGGCTGACACTGGGAGACGTAGCGACAATCGAAGTCGGATCACAGACATCGAGCTTCTCCATCCTCGATGGCGGCAAACCTGCGACGGCCGCTGCCATTCAGATGACGCCCGGCGCCAATGCGGTGAGCACCTCGACCGGTGTGAGGGAGCGTCTGGCGGAGCTTTCCACGACCATGCCGGAGGGAATGGAATTCGCCATCTCCTATGATACGGCACCCTTCGTGAAGGTTTCGATAGAGAAGGTAGTCCAGACGCTCGCCGAGGCCATGGTCCTGGTTTTCCTGATCATGCTGCTGTTTCTCCAGAACCTGCGTTACACGCTTATTCCCGCCATCGTTGCGCCGATCGCGCTTCTCGGCACATTCGCGGTCATGCTGGCGATCGGCTATTCGATCAATGCCCTGACCATGTTCGGCATGGTTCTGGCAATCGGCATCATTGTCGATGACGCCATCGTGGTCGTTGAAAATGTCGAGCGCCTGATGGCTCAGGAGGGCCTGTCGCCGCTTGAAGCGACGCGCAAGGCGATGACGGAAATATCCGGCGCGGTCATCGGCATCACGCTGGTCCTGACCGCCGTCTTCCTGCCGATGGGCATGGCCTCCGGTTCGGTTGGAGCGATCTACCGGCAATTTACCGTCTCGATGGCCGTATCGATCCTGTTCTCGGCATTTCTGGCCCTCAGCCTCACGCCCGCTCTGTGCGCGACCCTGCTGAAGCCGGTCGGTCACGATCACCATCAGAAGAAAGGTTTCTTCGGCTGGTTCAACCGCGCCTTTGAGCGCCTGACCGCGCGTTATGCCGGCTGGGTCGCCATCCTTGTGCGCAAGATCGGGCGTACCATGGTGGTTTACCTCGCTATCATCGGCGCGGTTGCCTATGGATATGGCACGCTCTCGACGGCCTTTGTGCCGGATGAGGACCAGGGTTCCTTCATGACATCCTTCACCCTGCCGGCGGAGGCCACGGCCGAGCGCACCCGCGTCGTCGTCGACCTCTTCGAAAATCACGTCAAGACCCGGCCTGACATCGCCAATAATCTGACGGTGATGGGTTTTGGTTTCTCGGGCTCAGGCCCGAACACGGCGATGTCCTTCACCACGCTCAAGGAATGGGGCGAGCGCAAGACAGGCGTGGACGACGAAGTCGGCGCTGCGACGAGCGCGATGACGGCCGCCGACGAGGGGCAGATATTCAGCCTCAAGCCGCCCGCAATCGATGAGCTCGGCACGACATCGGGCTTTGCGTTGCGGCTGCAGGACCGCGCCAACCACGGGGCGAATGCGCTCGGCGAGGCTGCGGCCCAACTGACCCGGCTTGCGGCGGAGAGCAAGCTCGTGACCGATGTCCGCATCGATGGTCTTCCCAGCGGCCCGAGCGTCACCGTGAACGTGGACCGGCAGAAAGCGAGCGCGCTCGGCGTGTCCTACTCGACCATCGCCGATACGCTCGGCGGGGCCATTGGTTCGACCTATGTCAATGATTTCCCGCGCGATGGACGCCTGCAGCAGGTGATCGTGCAGGCCAGGGCCGCAAGCCGCATGCAGGTGGATGACGTGCTCAACCTCCACGTCCGCAACGATGCCGGCAAGATGGTTCGCCTTTCGGAAATCGTCACGCCGCAATGGTCGACAATGCCGCTGCAGTTCACCCGCTATAACGGCTATCCCTCGACCAGCATTTCCGGCTCCGCCGCATTGGGCGTATCCAGCGGTAAGGCGATGGAAGAAATGGAACGGCTCGCAGCCAAATTGCCCAAGGGCTTTGCGGTTGAGTGGACCGGTCAATCGTTGCAGGAACGCCAGTCCGGTGCGCAGGCGCCCATGCTGATGGCGTTTTCGTTCCTCATCGTTTTCCTTGTTCTTGCAGCACTTTACGAAAGCTGGACGGTGCCGCTTTCCGTCATGCTCGTCGTGCCGCTCGGCATTATCGGCGCTGTCATTGCGGTGCATCTGCGCGGGCTGGAGAACGACGTGTTCTTCAAGGTCGGCCTGATCACGCTCATCGGGCTTTCGGCAAAAAATGCCGTGCTGATCGTGGAATTTGCCCGAAAACGCCAGCAGGAGGGGCAGACGCTTACTGATGCCGTCATTGCGGCATCACGCCTGCGTCTGCGGCCGATCGTGATGACATCGCTCGCCTTCACGCTCGGCATCGTGCCGCTTGTCATCGCCAAGGGCGCGAGTTCGGAGACGCAGAACGCCATCGGCACCGGCCTTTTCGGCGGCATGATTTCGGCGACCGTGCTGGCGGTGCTCTTCGTTCCCGTCTTTTACGTCGTCGTGGCCCGTCTGCGCCGCAACTGATGCTGGAGGCAGGCGTCCGCCTCAGCGGACGCCTGCCTCCAGATTAGTAGTCCATGGCTCTGAGATCATCGAGCAGGTTCGGCCCTTTCGGCTCCCAGCCGAGCTTCTTCCGTGTCAGGGCGCTGGAGGCCCTGAGATCCATCGAAGCGAACAGGGCAAACCAGCCGAAATGGCCGGCGGCCTCATCTTTGCCTATGGAAACGAGTGGCAGCCCCAGCCCCTCGGCAACGATCCCGGCAATATCGCGCACGACAACGCCTTCTTCCGCCACGGCATTATATCGAGCACCCCGTTCACCCCGAACGAGCGCCATCACGTATAGCTTTGCCACATCGTCCACATGACCGGCGGACCAGCGATTGCCACCGTCTTCGACATAAGCGACGACGCCTTTGTCGCGCGACATCTCGATATAGGGCGAGATGAGACCCTGCTTCACCGTGTCATGCACCTGCGGAAGCCTGATGACGCCGAGATTGACGCCCGCCTGCAATAGCTCCTGGCCCGCCAGTTCGGAGGCGATGCGCGGGTTGAAATGATGCGTGTCGAACACATTCTCCCGTGCAGGTTCGCCATTGCCGGGATCACCCATGCCGACCCCTGAGGTGATGAGCATCGGCCGTTCGGAGCCAGCCAATACAGAGCCCAGCGCCGCGATCACCCGGCGATCCTTTTCGCAATTGGCGGCAAAATTCGCAAAATCATGATCGAAAGCCGTATGGATGACGGCATCGGCAGTTTCCGCACCCGCGGCAAGCCCTGCCGCATCTTCCAGCGTGGCAATATGGGCGGAAGCGCCTGCGGCCTGCAACGCTCTTGCGCCGGCCTCCGAGCGGGTGAGACCGGTCACCTCATGGCCACTCGCCAGCAGTTCGCGAAGAATCCGGGAGCCGATGAACCCGGTGGCACCTGTCAGAAAAACACGCATATAAATCTCCCGCGTTGACGGGAGAGGTGATCTCATGAAGAATTGTCCTGTTAAAGTAGTGACCTTATCATGGTATAACTCTCAACAGGCTGCGGCGGGGAAATGCAATGACGGACAATGCACTCAGCACCTTCCTGCGCGATCGTCGCCTGCGGCTTGATCCTGCAACGTTCGGTTTTGCCGTCGGCCGCCGCCGCACACCGGGTCTGCGCCGGGAAGAGGTCGCCCAGCGCGCCAACATAAGTCCGACCTGGTATACCTGGCTGGAACAGGGTCGTGGCGGTTCGCCCTCGGCGGATGTGCTGGATCGCATCGCCAAGGGATTGATGCTGACCGATCCCGAGCGCGATCACCTGCATATACTGGCCTTCGGACATCCGCCCGAGCAGCGTTACCGTCAACCCGAGACCATAACGCCCCGGCTACAGGGCGTGCTAGACGCCATGCCCTTCAGCCCCGCCATCATCAGGACGGCGACATGGGATGTTCTGGCATGGAACCGGGCCGCCGCCCTCATCCTGACGGATTACAGCAAACTGGCGAGGGAGAACCGCAACATTCTGCGTCTGATCTTCTCCGATGAACGGGTGCGCACCGCCCAGGAGGACTGGCGCAATGTCGCCCGTTATGTCGTCGGCGCGTTCCGGGCGGATGCTGCGCGCGCCGGTGCTGGGGCCGGCATCCAGCAACTGGTCGATGAGCTCTCTGCTGCCAGCCCCGAATTCAAGGCCATGTGGGATGACAATGAGGTCACAAGCATGCATGAGGGCCTCAAGCGCCTCCACCACCCGGTTCTCGGAACGATCGAACTGGAGTTTTCAAGCTTTGCGGTGGAGGGACGCTCGGATCTCAACATGATGGTCTATAATCCCGCCAATCCCGAAATGACCGAACGGTTTCGCTCGCTGATCTCAAAATCCGCTTGATCCCATCACGCCGTCCTATCCACAATCGGGGCGCTCCAGTTCCAGAACCGAGACGCCCAGCCAGCGAACGATACTCTCTTCAAGTTCCGCCTCGTCGGGGGTGGCGTCACAGGCCCATGCGACAATGCCATCGGGGCGTACCAGCAAGGCACTCAGTCCCATTCGATCTTCGGCATCCACCGCAACGTAGTCTAGCCGATCAGACCAGCGTTCCGCGACATTGCCGAGCATTGGGCGCGCATCGAAATCGAGTAGCACCGCATGGCAGCTCCGCAGGTGCTCATTCAGTCTTGTGCCGTCAAGGAGCGCGAAATCCGGCGCGCTGCGGCCGACAAGGGCTTGGGGAGAGCCAAGATCGTAGCGGATACCGATGCCCCAGACGCGCTCGGCGAAATAGGTTGCGCCATCGCGCGTGGCGGCGAGATCGCGGATGATGCCTTCCAGCGCCCGCGAGCTTCGGCTGGGCCGCATCAGCGCCACCTGCGCACGCGACCAGTCCAGAACCTGCGAGGCTATGGGTTGCCGCTCGCTGGCATAGCTGTCGAGCAGGTCCGGCGATGCGTCGCCGCGAATGACCGCAGCGAGTTTCCAGCCAAGGTTCATCGCGTCACCAAGGCCGAGATTGAGCCCCTGGCCGCCCAGTGGCGAGTGAATGTGGGCGGCATCGCCCGCCAGCAGCACGTGTTTCCGGCGATATTCCACCGCCATGAAGGCACGGTCGGTCCATGTGGTGGCCAGATCAAGCCTTGTTACCGAAACATCCGTGCCCGAGACCCTGCGCAGCACCGCTTCGACATGTTCACGCGTGATCGGTGCGGAACGATGAAAGGCGCCACCGTCGAAATCGGCCATGGCGATCGTACCTGTTGGCGTGAACATGTACATGCCAGCAGCGGTATAGTGGCGGCCGGGCTTCAGCGCCCCGGCATCGGCCAGTTCGACCTGCGCGGAATAGCCGGTGAATTCGGGTTCAGTGCCGGCAAAAACGATCCCTGCCACCTTACGCACTATGCTGCGAGCGCCATCGGCGCCGACAAGCCAGCGGCCCCGAAACACCGCGCCGCCCGCGTGAACGGCGATCCTCCTCGGATTGCTTGAAGCCTTCCACGGCAAACCCACGCCGTATCTCGACGCCCAGAGCCTCGGCCCGCGCCGCCAGAACGGTCTCTATACTCGCCATATCGGTGGCAAGGTTGCTGGCCGAACCGGCAAGGCGATAAGGCCAGCGTTGCGCGTCGATCTGGTCGTGAAAAAACTGGATGCCCGCGAAATGCCCGGCGGGCCGCCGCTGCCCTTTCATCCAGTGCGCCGTCCCAGGCGTATCACGGCCGGCCTCCCGCTCTTTGATCGCCTCGAGCAGACCGCGTCGATCAAGGCTTTCGATCGTCGGCACCGTCAGGCCGCGCAGGCCGAAGGGAGGCCGTTTCAGGGGTGAATCCGGATATGGCGATGCTTCGAGAACCAGCACCGAGCAACCGGCCCGCCTTAACTCGCAGGCGAGAAACAGGCCGACCGGGCCAGCGCCGACGATCAGGACGTCATGAAAACAAATAGAGGGTATATGCACGGTCGGACTCCTTCAGTCGATGTTCGACCGGAGCGTTTCTCCAATCCGAGACCCACACGGACGAACAGATGGATGCACGATGCATCCTTCGTTCGTCGCGGGGATCTCCGACCAGAGGCCAAAGACCAGAGCTTCCGTTACCAGAAGGACTTGGGCTTACCAAACCAAGTCTGCCTTTTCCGACGTGGCCAAAATAGCGCAAGGACTGGCGGTATGCAACGGATGCCGTTTTCGAGGCCAGTGAGGGCCATGCCAACGCTCTGGGGGCACTGCGACCTTGCCTAGTTTCAGGAGACCCTCCCGGTCTGGAAACGACCGTTTTAGCCTCGAGGCCAATCGGTTCATGCCTGTGGGCGGGCCAGAGCTCAAAATCATTATTCGCTTAAGCTTGACGTGAATGCTGCGGATGCTCCAACACCTCAATTGCCTATTGCCCCACATAGCGGGCGCGGGGTCGGATGAGTTTGTCATCCGATTTCTGTTCCAGGGCATGAGCTATCCAGCCGGCAGTCCGTGCGACGGCGAAAAGCACCAGGGCCGAGCCGCGCGGCAGCCCTAGACTGCGTCGCAGGCTCACCAGTGCTACATCGCAGTTCGGCAACTGACCGGTAGTATCGTTCATCACCTGCAGAAGCTCATCTCGCTGCGCGTCCGGCGGGAGATGGGGCAGGAGGCCGGCTGCTCGCGGATCGCCGTCCGGGTAAAGTGGATGGTGAAAGCCCGGAATAGCTTCACCGCGTCGAAGCCGTTCATCAATCACCCGTTCTACATCGCTACACCGCTCCAGTTCATCGAACAGAAGTTCGACAAGACTAGTCATGCCGCCATGCATAGGTCCGCTCAACGCCGAAAGCCCCGCATTCAGACACGCGCCGAGCGAAGCGCCTGTAGAGGCGACGACGCGCGCAGCGAATGCGGAAGCATTCAACTCATGATCGGCCTGAAGCACCAGGGCGCGACGGATGATATCCGCGCCTGCCGCATCCTTCTTCCAGGCATCCGCGAGAAGCAGGTGAACCGGCTGCGTACCGGGCTGGCTGAGGCTGCAGGCGCTGGCGACAGCCCGCAGCAGAGCGGCGGCGCCGGACCAGAGACGATTGTTTTCGCGCCTCCAAGTGGTAAGGCGGCCTGCTTCAACAAGAGGGAGAAGCGTTTGGCACCGCTCCGTCAAGGGCAGGGTGCTGACGTAGTTAAAGATTGGCTGTGGCCATGGAGCCGGGGCGGCCTTCACGTCATCGAAAGGGTTACCCTCACCGCAGTCCCATAGCAGACAAGCCACTTCCTCCAGGGTCGCCGTTTGTGAAAGCACAAGCGCGTCCTGGCCGCGATAGCGCAGGTGTCCTTCTGTTATCTCCGTAATCGAGGATTCGAGAACAGGCAGCCCCCAGTCAAGCGCGGTAGCGGCAACCTGTCCGGGACGTCGCCCGACGGTTTTCCTCTTCTTCAGCGTCTCAATGTCATGGGTGCTGTAGAGCTTGCGACGCGGGTCATCCTCAGCAGCGTTCGTCTGGATCAAACCCCGGCTGACATAGGCGTAGAGCGTTGCGCGGCTGATACCGAGCTCGGAAGCCGCGCGATCGGCGCTCATGTATTTGTCGTAAGGCTGCATTCCATATCTCATATTGATTAAAACAATCAATATTGACCATATATATGCAATTCAACATCCTCAAGCGCATTCGTATTCAGATTGAGGAAAATTCAATGTCAGCGATAGCAGCTTTGAGTAACGACAAGACCGTGATCGGCCTTGATGACGTCGTCGCAGCCGAAACTGTACTCAGCCATGTGGATGGGACGGCTGGTGAACTGATTATCCGCGGCCACCACCTTGCAAGCTTGGCAGACTGGTCTTTTGAGCAGGTTCTGGAGCTTCTATGGGCCGAGCAAATCCCCCAGCCGGCGACGGCGCAGGATATTCGTTCTCAGCTTGGTTCGGCCAGGCAGCGGGCACTTGAACTGATTCATCCCCTTCCTGACCTGTCGCGCCTTTCTTCCGTAGAGGCCTTGCGTCTTTTGCTTTCCGCGTTGCCGGATGATGAAACAACCGCACACCATATCATGGCCGTTGCGGCGGTACCGGTCTTTGCCGCGGCAATCATCCGAGACAGGCAAGGGCTAACGCCGATCGCGCCCGATACCACACTCAGCCATTCGGCGGATTTTCTTCGAATGATTTCCGGTGATCACCCTTCGCCAGAGAAGGTACGCGCGCTCGATACTTATCTAACGACGGTTTCCGATCATGGGTTGAACGCCTCGACCTTTACGGCTCGCATCATTGCGTCGACAGAGGCCGGAATGTTCTCATCAGTGGTTGGTGCGCTATGTGCCTTAAAGGGGCCTCTTCATGGCGGGGCGCCGGGTCCGGTGCTTGACATGTTGGATGCGATTGGCGCGGAGGCTGACATTCAACTGTGGCTGGAGGATGCGCTTGCGCGCGGGGAGCGCCTTATGGGCTTTGGCCATCGGATCTATCGTGTCCGTGACCCTCGCGCCGACGTTCTGAAAGGCGCGGTGTCGGTTCTCAAGGACGGATCCAGCCGCATTGCCTTCGCCGGCAAAGTGGAGGCGGCGGCGCTAGCGCTCCTCCAGGAAAAAAAACCTCTTCGGCCGTTACAGACAAACGTCGAATTCTACACGGCGCTGGTACTGGAGGTGTTGGGTTTTCCACGCGACAGCTTTACCAATGTCTTTGCTGCCGGTCGCATGGCAGGATGGACGGCGCATGTGCTGGAGCAGGAACGGACTGGGCGCCTCATTCGTCCGCAGTCCCGCTATATAGGTCCTTCGCCTGAATAGGGTTTCTTTGCCAACGCTTCGTGGGGCACTCGTCGTTGGACGCCCGTTACGCGGCATTTGAGGGTGATGGACATGCCGTCGCCGGCATTCCCTATCGGCATATTTATCCAAAATTTTGTCGCCAGCGCGTCGCCAATCCGACGGGTGAAGCAGCCGGAACGGTCGCCATCGATACCCCAAACCGCTTCCTTTATCTGGTCGAGCCCGATGGCGCAGCCACGCGTTATGGTGTCGGCATTGGCCGGGATGGATTTGCGTGGCAACGGCGGGGGTATCATCCATTGGCGCCAGCCATGGCCGAGATGGAAGCCGCCAGCCAAAATGAAAGCCCGCCAGCCGGAGCTTGAAAAATACTCGATTGCCAATGGAGGCATGGACCCCGGCGTGCAAAACCCGCTCGGCGCAAGAGCCTTGGATATCTTCCAGAATGGGAAGGATACGCTTTACCGCATGCACGGCAATCCGGAATGGAAGTCCATCGATAAAGCGGTTTCTTCGGGCTGCGTGCGTCTCTTGAATCACGACATTGTCGATCTTTATGACCGCGTCCCTTACCACGCGCCGATTGTCGTGCATCACACGCCACTCGTCGGCACGGCGTGATAAGACTTATGAGGCCAGATGGCTCGGCAGTGCGCCTTTACGAACTCAAGGCACAGGCACCCGCAGACCCGGCAAAAGAATGGGAATGCATTCCGCTATCTTGCCGGCACGCGGCCAATGCCCGCCGCTTCGATTAAAGGAGGTTCGGGATCGGGTACGACCGATAATGTGTGTTTGAGACATTTGAGTGCGAAACAGGATCGGGAGTGGCGCACGCCCTCAATCTTATAGAGTTTCCGCCGCAGAAACTGTTCGTAGCCTGCAGTTCCCGCCACCGCCACCTTGATGAGATAATCATATTCACCTGTTGTCAGATAGGCTTCCAACACCTCCGGAAGAGCGGCCATCGCATCCCCGAAACGTTCCAGAACCTCGTCGTCGTGGCGCTCCAGCATCACCTCGATGATGACGGTTTCGGTCAGTCCGAGTTTGGCTTGATCGAGAATGGCGGTGTAGCCGCGAATGACCCCTTCGTCCTCCAGCCGCTTGACGCGCTGCCAGCAGGGGCTGGGCGAGAGCCCTACCTTTTCCGAAAGCTCCGAATTGCTCAACCTGCCGTTCTCCAGGAGGGTACGCAATATTTTGCGGTCAATTCTGTCTAGCGGCTTCGTCATGCCGGCCTCCCCCAACTACGTTGCAAAAAAATCTGCCGTCGATGCGACAGCCTGCGAAAGAAGTGTTTTCCGACGCGCCGTTTGGTGGTGTCATTCGGAAGCACCTTCGGCTGATATTTGAGTACCGTACTGCAAGGTACAGGCAGCAGGGAGGAGCAGGCGTGGCATCGATAGAGCAGCAACATTTTCCAAGGCCGAGAACGCTCATCCATCCCGGCATTTCCGCGCCGGTGCGCATCAACAGCCTTCGCTCGCCATCTGCGCGCCATGTGCGGCTGTTCCTCGCGCCGGGGCGTAGCCTTTACGATGGCATCGTGCGGCCGCTTTTCGAAAATGGCATTGAGAATGCCTCGCTCACCATTCTCGGCGGCTATTTTGACATATTGTCCTATTGCGTAGCCCCGCCCGACCCTTCCGGCAGGGCGGTCATTGCCTATACGAAGCCCATCAACGCCGGTGCTGCCTGGCTTGTCTTCGGCAATGCCACGCTGGGGCGCAGCATGAAGGGAGAGCCGATCGTCCATTGCCATGCCGCTATGCGCACCGCGGCGGGTGTGGTCAAAGGCGGCCATTTGCTGACTGAATCCTGTATTGTCGGCGAAAGCGGCGTTGCCGCCCTGGTGACCTCACTCGACAGTTTCGTGCTGCAGCAGTCCTTCGACCCTGAAACCAATATTCCCCTTCTTCAACCAAAGAACCGTACGGAGCGCGCCGATGAACACGCCTAACACTGTCGAATCTGGCTCCATGGGCCGTGTGGCCTATGCCCGCATCGCGCCCAATGAAGACCTTGTGCTCGGCGTCGAGAAACTGTGTCTTGCCGAAGGTTTTCGAAATGCCTTCGTGCGCGGTGCGCTGGGTAGTCTGGTCGATGCGTGCCTCGGCACGCGCAGCGGCGCGTTCTTGCAGATACGCGGTCCCGCCGTTGAAATCGTCTCCATCGCCGGTGAAGTGCGCGCCCAGCCCGATGGCTCTTTGCGTGCCGCGTTGACCGGCGTCGTCGCCGATACCGAAGGTTCGGTTTATGGCGGTCCCTTCATCGCCGGAGCCAACCCGGTTTGCATGACGTTTGAAGTGACTCTGGAAGAATGGTTGCCTGCGGAAAAACCGCAGGCGGCGTGATTTGCGGTGATGCTGGCCGTTGAGTTGCGCAGCGCAACTCATGCGGCGTGCCCCTGTCTTTCGGTCAGAAGTAGCTCGAAAGTGACGCAGACCGGGTTCTTGCCGCGCACCAGCCGCCCGCCGCTGATATGTGTGGTGAGGTCCACCATCGCAATATCCAGCTTTGCTTGTCGGTCTCCCGACGCGGCCGGGCCGATACGGCCCTTGTTTATGAGGATTTCGCTCGCGTAGGCGTTGAGGCTTGTTCCGTCTTCATAATCCGCACCGACCAGGCTGCCAATTCCATTGACTTCGGCTTCTCGCAGGCCAAACTGGGTAGAGACCTCTTCAAGTGCCGTGCATATATCGGTATTGGGGCGCACTGTGCATAAAAGCGCCCGAAGACCCGAACCCTTTTGGTGGCGCTGTTGCGCGATGGGTGTAAAAAGGGGGAAGTTGGTTTCCTCATCCTTTTGCACATCGAGGATCGCTCCATCTAGCGCCAGAGCTTCAAGCGTTGTTTCTACAGCAAATTCGGTCTCGAAAGGCAGCAGATGCCCCATGGAGACAACGCCGTCGGCACTCTTCCATGAACCATGGCAATGCAGAAACGGCGCACTATCGCGCCGGCCCATATGAAGGCCGGCATTGATGATTGTGCCACCCGGCATGGAAAAGGTTTCGCTATACCATGCGGCATGTGCGTCATCCGGTGCGGCTGCCGGCATGACATATTGCAACCGTTTCATCGGTACGTTCTTCAGTCTGACGTAACCACCTTCGAACCCCAACTCCGCAAAGGCATCGGCAATCGCTTCGTTGGCGCTTACGCCGGACCGGACCGTCAGAGTAACAGGATAGGCGTGGCAGCCGACGGCGCGAAAACGTTCGGGCGTTACCGGTCCGGGATGGACGATGCGACGGGGGAGCTCTTGCGTGCCTGTCTCCGTCATACCGCGAGCCCGGCGGTAATGAAGCCGCCATCCACGGCAAGCACCTGTCCGTTGATGTAGCTTGCGTCATCTGACACGAGGAAAGCCACGGCAGAGGCGATCTCGTCCGTCCTGCCATAGCGATGCATGGGAACGCGGCTATGCCATTGGTTGCGGACATTTTCCGTATGAACCGCCTGGGTCAGCGGGGTATCGACCGGACCGGGAGCAATCGCATTGACGCGAATGCCCGATTGTCCCAGCTCGTTTGCCATCACCATCGTCAGAAGATTGACGCCGCCTTTCGAAGCGCCATAGGCGCTACGGCCACGATTTCCGCACATGCCGGAAACAGAGCTGATATTGACGATCGAGCCGGCAATATCGCGGTCCAGCCAATAACGTGCGGCAGTGCGCGCTACCGCGAAGCTGCCGACGAGATTGACGTCAACGATACGGCGAAATTCTTCGACGCTGGTGTCGACGGACAGTTTGTCGATACCGATGCCGGCGCTGTTGACGACGGCCACCAGATCAACCGCATGATCGGCGCCGCCTGCCGTCAGGGCGGCGAAAGCCTTCTCTATCGATGCCTCGTTCGCAACGTTGCAGACGATGCCGCGCGAGAGATCGATACCGAGCTTTTCGCAGGCTATATCCAGCGCCTCGCGCTTGAGATCCAGCAACCATGGCTGCCAGCCGCGCGCCATCAGGAGCTGCGCGGTGGAAAAGCCGATGCCGGATGCACCGCCGGTGATCGCGACGGCCCCTTTTGTCCCTGTTTTCTCTTGTGTCATACCGTCTCCTCCCGATTGAATGTCACGCCTGTCAGGCTGTCCGCTTTTCTTCGAAAGCCGGCATCTGACCGCGTTTCTCCAGTTCCTCGCGGATCATTTTCTTGGTGATCTTGCCGTAGGCGGATTTCGGCATGGCATCCCAGAACACCACTGATTTCGGCAGCTTGTAGCGGGCCATCTTGCCTTCCAGATAGGCCTTCAGATCGATGGCGGCGATATCCGCGCCCTCGCGGGCCACGCACACGGCCACACCGACCTCGCCCCACACCGCGTCCGGCACACCCAGAACCGCAGTCTCGCTGATGTCAGGATGCATGAGGATTTTTTCCTCGATTTCACGCGGATAGATGTTCGAGCCGCCGGAAATATACATGTCGGAGGCGCGCCCGGTGATGTAGAGGAAGCCGTTCTCATCGCGATGACCAAGGTCGCCCGTGCGGAACCAGCCATTGCGGAAGGCTTTGGCATTTGCCTCGGGATTATCGTAGTAGCCGGCGAAAACGGCGGGACCGATTACACAAATTTCGCCGGTTTCGCCTGCGTCAACTTCCTCGCCCGCATCGTTCTGGATCTGCACTTCCATGCCGGTGCGGTCGAAGCCGCAGGTGCCGATGCGCGTTTCCGGACCGTCCTCGGCGTTATGAAAAGAAGGCGGCAGCACGGTGATGTTACCGGTGACTTCACCCAGGCCGAAATATTGCACCAGCACCGGGCCGAGCTTTGCAAGCGCGCGCTTCTGGTCCGCGCGATACATCGGCGCGCCGGCATAGATGACATAGCGCAGTGAGGAGTGATCGAAACGATCCACAGAGGGGTCTTCGACGAGCATTTTAAGGATGGTCGGTACAGTGAAGGCGTTGGTGATACGCCATTTTTCGATCAGCGCCCAGACGGCGGGCACATCGAGCTTTTCCGCCGCCGGAAGCACGGTTTTCGCGCCATGCGCCACCTGCACCAGCTGGTGAATGCCCGCACCGTGTGAAAGCGGGGCAACGACGATGGAGGCGTCGTCGGATCCGGTGCCGGGCATCAGATCGCAGAGATGGTTGGTGATGACGAACGCCATCTGGCCATGGGTAAGCACTGCAGCCTTGGGCCGGCCGGTGGTGCCTGAGGTGAAGAAGAACCAACACGGGTCATCCCGATCCACTGCCTGGCTTTTGACTTTGTGCCCCATATGACGGGCCACGATGGCATCGTAATCCTCACCGAACTCAGCCGTGCCGATGGCAATGCTGAAATCGATCGTGCTTGCCTCGTGGCTGGCTTTTGCATGATCGGGAAAAGGGCTGGCGCAAATCATGCCGCGCGCCCCGCTGGCCTTCGCCAGATAGGCAACTTCATCGGGCGATTGACGGTAATTGGTCGGCACCCACACCGCACCCACGCGGAAGCATGCGAACATAGATTCGAACATCTGGTTGTTGTTGGAGGACTGCACCAGAATGCGGTCCCCCTTTCTGACGCCGAATTCAGTCTCCAGCGCATGGGCCATTGCGTCGACGCGGGCTTCCATTTGAGCCCAGCTCCAAGTCTTTTCACCCCAGACGAAACCGATATGGTCCGGGTTGCGGCGTGCCGCCTGCGTCAGGAAATGCGAGAGGTTCATCACCCGCGTGGTGGACGGCGCAACCCCGCCCGCGGGATGCTGTACGGCACTTTGCATCGTCATTTCACACGCTCCATGATCGAGACGTAATTGGCAACCGCCGTGCCACCCATGTTGAACACGCCAGCCAGCGAGGCATTGGGAATTTGCATGTCGCCTGCCTCGCCCATCAATTGCATCGCCGCCATGACATGCATGGAAACGCCGGTCGCCCCGACGGGATGACCTTTCGATTTCAATCCACCCGATGGGTTGATTGGCAGGCGTCCGGTCTTCAGGGCCGTTCCATCCTGGACAACGCGATATCCTTCACCGGGCTTCGCAAGCCCCATGGCCTCATATTCGATAAGTTCAGCGATGGTGAAGCAGTCGTGCGTTTCAACGAAAGAGAGGTCGTCGAGCGTTGCTCCGGCAAGTTCCAGCGAGCCGGCCCAGGCGCGGCGCGCGCCTTCGAAGGCCAACGGATCGCGACGGCTCAATGCCATGATGTCGTTGACATGCTTGCGGCCCCGGAAACCGATGGCTCGGTTGAGTGTGGCTGCCGTTTCCTCGTCGGCCAAAATGATCGCGGCAGCGCCATCAGAAATCAGCGAGCAGTCGGTGCGGCGCAGCGGGCCTGCGACGTAGGGGTTCTTGTCCGAAACCGTATTGCAGAAATCGAAGCCGAAATCCTTGCGCATATGGGCATAGGGATTGACCGCGCCATTGGCGTGGTTCTTTGCGGCAATCATCGCCAGCTCTTCCGAGCGGTCGCCATAACGTTGAAAATATGCCTGTGCGATGCGGCCGAACTGGCCGGCAAACCCGCCGGGAATATTGGCCTCCTCCGCACGGTAACAGGCGGAAAGCAGGATTTCGCCCACCTCTGCGGTCGGCAGCGCCGTCATTTTTTCGGCGCCGACAACGAGTGCGATGCGGCCGCGCCCGGCTTCGATGAAGTCCATGGCGCTGTAGAGGGCGGCCGATCCTGTTGAGCAGGCATTCTCGAAACGCACTGCCGGCGTATAGGCGAGGCGCTCATCGCCCATCGCTACCAGGGCGCCCTGAAAATCCTGTTTCGAGAAGCCATTGTTCATCACGCCGACGAAAATGCCGTCGATATCGCTGACATCGACGCCAGCATGGTCTATGGTCGGCGCCACGACCGAAGCCATCAGTTGCTCGGTATTTTCAAGGGCCGACTTGCCGAAAGGCGAATGCGCCCAGCCGACGATCTGCGCTTTGCTCATTTGCTCGTTCTCCTCGTTTGCCGTTTCGTGTCGCCTTCACCGCGCGTGCGGGCGCGGCTGGCCATCATTTCTGCAATGCGTGTCTCGATGCGGGTTACTTCCTCGCGCAGCAGCGCTGCCAGTTCCGGCTGGCGCTCCGGCCGCATGCGGCTGTCCACAGCGGCAATGCTCAGCGCTCCCGCCACAGCGCCATCAGGCGCGCGGATGGCAACGCCAATACCCCAGGAATTAGAAAGGATCAGGCCGGGGTTGAGCGAATAGCCATTGGCTCTCGTCAACTCGACATCACGGCGCAGGCCCTCAAGCGTTATGCCGGGATAATTAGCGGCAATCAGCCCGCTATTGGCCGCAATGATACTTTCCACCTCGGCGTCTGGCAGCGCCGCCAGCATGGCGAGCGAACCCGCACCAATACCCAAGGGGTGTTCGAAACCGGCCTGAAGTGCATGGGTGCGCACCGGCCAGGTGCCTTCTTCGCGGTAAAGGCACAGGGCAAATGTATCTCGGCGCACGGAAAGGAAGCTCGAATCCTCCGAGCGGCGGGAAATGCGCGTCAGGCCGTCCTGCGCCATTTGAAGAAGGCCAAACCGGCGCGATGACAGGCTGCCCAGCACATAGGTTTCTTCGCCGAGGTAATAACGCCGCGTTTCCTCATCCTGCTCCACAAGCCCGGCGCGGATCAGAGCCAGCAGCAGGCGGCGGGCCGTGGGTTTGTTCAGTCCGCTTTCTGTCACGATGACCGAAAGCGCCACGCCGCGTTCCGCGTGCCTCCCGACCATGGAGAGCAGCGCCAGAGCCCGGTCCACCGCACGCGCGCCCGTCAGATCTTTTTCAACCGGGATCGTTGTTGTTGCTGCCATCTCAGGAAAACGCCCCCACCGCACAGCTTTGCCCGCCATCGACCGGCAAACAGACGCCAGTGATGAACTTAGCCTCATCAGATGCGAGAAAAACGGCGGCGCGGGCAATATCGAAGGCATCGCCCATGCGACCCACCGGGACAGCCGCATTGCGCGCCGCCACCATCTCCTCGACAGACGCATATTGATTGCTGATCTGCTTGTAGATCAGTGGGGTGTCGATCATTCCCGGAAGAATGCAATTGGCGCGAATGCCCTGCCGAGCATATTGCATGGCCAGCGCCACAGTCGCCTGATTTACAGCTGCCTTCATGGCGTAATAGGCAAAATAGGGATAGCCGGTCCAGCGAATGGAGGCGAGCGACGAGATATTGATAATGGCCCCGCCGCCCTGCGCCAACATCACCGGCAACACAGCCTTGGAGGTGCGATAAACGGAGCCGATATTGAGATCGACCGAGGCGCGAAAGCTTTCCTCATCCAGCTCAACCGGCCCGCCCATATGGGTCACGCCGACATTATTGTGCAGAATATCGATGCCACCAAAGGCCTCGCAGGTGCGGTCAACGGTGGCCGATACGGACTGTAGTTCCGTGACATCGGCGGCAACCGCAATAGCCTCCAAGCCTTCGCCGCGAATGATCTCAGCCGTCTCTTCGGCTGCGTCAGCGGAGAGGTCGACACAGGCTACGCGCGCGCCTTCGCGGGCAAATTGCACGGCCGCAGCCTTGCCGTTGCCAAAACCCGGCCCCGATGATCCTGCGCCAAACACAAGCGCGCGTTTTCCCGTCAGGCGACCTGTCAAAGCAGTCTCCATTCCAATCGTCAGACATAGTCGGGTTGGCCCCGCTACGGGCGGGGCCAGTTACTCAACGGACCGGTCAGGTCAGGCTTGCACCAACGGCCTTTTCAAGAATGGCCCAGGCTTCATCGCCGTATTTGCCTTTCCACTCGGAATAGAAGCCTGCCTCTTTCAGCGCGGCGCGGAAAAGTGTCGCATCCGTGTCGTTGAAGGTCATGCCCTTGGAAATCAGATCTTCCTTGACCGAGGCATTGAGCTTCGCCACATCGGCGCGTTCATCCTTGCCCGACTGGTTGAGGTTTTTGGCGACGATGGCGCGCAGGTCATCCGGCAAACGCTCCCAGGCGCGCTTGTTGGCCAGGAACCAGAACCCGTCCCACATGTGATTGGTGACCGAGCAGAATTTCTGCACTTCGAACAGCTTTGCGGTGGAAATGATCGCCAGCGGATTTTCCTGGCCATCGACCACGCCGGTCTGCAGTGCAGTATAGACCTCGGCGAAATTGATCGAGGCAGGGGCAGACTTGAACGCCTTGAACATAGAGGTCCAGAGCGGGCTCACTGGCACGCGGATCTTGAAGCTTTCGAGATCGGCCGGCGTGGCGATGGGCTTGGAAGCGCTGGTGATCTGGCGGAAGCCGTTATCCCAGATGGTGTCCATGGCAACGAGGTTCTGCTTGGCAATTTCGCCGCGTACATATTTGCCGAGGTCGCCATCCATGGCCGCCCATACGGAATCATAGTTCGGGAACGCGAAACCGATGCCGCTGATGGAGGCGTTCGGCACCAGCGTGGACAGGATCAGCGGCGACAGCGTGAAGAATTCAACGCCTCCCGAGCGCACCTGGCTCAGCACGTCCGTATCCGCGCCCAACTGGCTGCTGGGGAAGATATTGATCATCACCTGACCGTCGGTTTCCTTGGCGATCCGGTCAGCGGCCTCCTTGGCGCGAATGTTCATCGGGTGCGCGGCAGGCAGATTGTTGGCATATTTATAATTGTACTGGGCAGCGCGGGCGCGCGACACGAAGGCTGTGGCCAGAACGGCGGAACCGGCGCCGGCGAGTATGGTACGTCTGTTGATATTCATTGCTTTCTCCTCCCAAAATAAAGCATGCATCATTCATCGGCGTGGCGGGTGGACCCGCCACGGTCTTAGAGCAGAATGGTCGAAAAGCCGGGGATTGCGGCAATCAGCAGCAGGCCGATGACCATGGCCGCAAGATAGGGCCAGATGGCGCCCATGGCTTCATCCGGCGAGACGTTGCCGATCTTGCAGGCGATATAGAAGCCGATGCCGATGGGCGGCGCCATAAGGCCGATATTCATGGCAACCACCACGACCATGGAATAATGGATGTCATTGATGCCAAGCGTGCGGGCGATCGGGAACATGATCGGCGCGAGCAGAACGATCGCCGGCAGTCCTTCCAGGACGCAGCCAAGGATCATGAAGATCAGGATCGACACGACCATATAGGTCATCCAGCCGCCCGGAAGATCGGTAATCATCGCGGTCAGCTGGAAAGCAAAGCCGCTCTGTGTCAGCCCCCAGGCCATGGCCGATGCACAGCCGAGGATCAGCAGGATCGCCCCGGAAAGGGCCGCCGTCTCCACCAGCATGGAATAGAGCTTCTTGAGGCTGATGCCGCCATAAAGCACCGCGCCGATGATCATGGCGTAGAGCACGGCGATAGTGGACACTTCGGTTGCCGTGGCGACACCGCCGCCCACCAGGCTGCGGATGAGGAAGGGCAGAACGAGCGCCGGGGCGGCAATCAGGGCTGCCTTGCCCACCAGCGGCCAGGGGGTGCGCTTTGCACCTTCCATGTTTTCATGCCGCGCCTTCCAGCGGGCCAGAACGGCCAGCACCAGAAGCAGCACCATGGCAATCATGAAACCGGAGGTGAAGAGACCGGCAATCGACACACCGGCCGCCGACCCCAGGACGATCAGCACGATGGAGGGCGGAACCGTATCGGCCATGGCGGCACCGGTGGCCAGAAGCGCGATCATTTCCTTGGGCTTGTGGCCACGGCGCTTCATTTCCGGAAAAAGCGCCGGTGCAACGGTTGCCATATCGGAAACCTTGGAGCCGGAAATGCCGGAGACGAGAAACAGCGAACCGAGCAGCACATAGGACATGCCCGCCCTGATATGGCCGAACATCGAGGACAGAAGCTCGACAATCGCCCTGCCCATGCCGGTGGCATCGAGCACGCAGCCCAGCAGCACGAAGACCGGCACTGACAGCAGAATGATGCCGGACATGCCCTCGTCCATGCGCCCGATCATCACAATGGTCGGGACCCAGGTGGTGAAGGTCAGATAGGCGAGGGTTCCAAGGCCGAAGCAGAAGGCAATCGGCACGCCCAGCACCAGAAATACCGCAACGAACAGGCCGAGGAAGATCGCCAGATTAAAATTGCCGAGGGATTCCAGCATCGGCGATGCCAGATAGAGCAGGCCGGAGGCAACCGCGACGGTTACAAGGGCCGTGATGATATCGCGCAGCTTTTCCCGCCGGAAAAGATTGTTGAGTACCAGAAGCAGCATGAGACAGGCGCCGACCGGCAGCGCCGCAGCGCGAAACGACATCGGAATATTCAGCGCCGCTGACGTGACCACCCATTCCTCGATGGCGTATTCCATGGCGGGCTTGATGATTGCTGCAAGAAATGTCGCCACCAGCACCAGCGCCAGCGAATTGATATAGCCCAGAACACGTTGCGGGAACATGTTGAGAAACAGCGTCAGGCGCAGATGTTCACTGCGATCGATGGAAATCGCCGCGCCCAGCATGGCAAACCACAGGAAGCACAAGGACGCCGTTTCATCGATCCAGACAATCGGCAGATGCAGGGCATAACGTGACGTCACGCCCAGCAGAAGCAGGCCGATCATCACCGCCAGCAGCACGGCCGCCACGGCCTCGATGGGGCGCATGAACCACGAGCCCGTTACCGGTCCGGTGTGCAACAGTTCGCCATCGAGTACAAATACGTCGTCATTCGCGTCTGCGGTCATGGTCATCGGGGCCTCCTCTCCCACAGAACAACCTTCGCAATAAGATGTCAGCAAAACAGGATGTCCATGCCACGACCGCGACATCAGGATAGCTGTTGTTGCCAGACTGGCCAGACCCCTCCAAAAGTCTGAATGTATCGGTATATTGCCTCCACAATATGGACCACTACAAAACCATGTATCCGGGATACACAGGAATATTTGTGAAATCAACAGTAAATAGACGGATTTGTGCAGTTTATTTGCGCATCTACAAGGTCCATATAGTGGATCATACTTTGTGTTGACCTTCATTCGCTGGTAATGACCATGCAGCACGGCACCTCATGCAAAGGCCAGCCAATGCAGATCGTGTCAGCCCGACCGGGGCAGGCCGCCATACATGCGGGGTGCCTGCGTCGCGCCACGGAGAGCCGGAAGACATTTCTGCTTAGCCTTGAACTGGCTGGGATGGGGAAGGGCCTTGACGTGACGACCACTGGTCGAACTGGGAAAAATGACGGTGGTGCGGCTGAGCACTCTCTAACCGGCAATCCGGGCGTTGATTATCTCTTGAAACTCTCCCGTGCGGAGGTTTTGCGGCAAGGGGATATGTTCTCAGCGATGCCGCCGCCCGGCATTCTTCCTGTCAGGCGCGGGGCGATGTTTCGCCCCGCCTTTTCCCGAACAACCGCGGCGGATTCGGAGCGGCTTTATCTGATGCAGCAGGTGAGCCGCTGGTGCATCCGGGCCGCCCGCCATGCTGCTTTCAGACCAGGGCCAGAATCCGGGCCGGACCGCCGGTTCCACCACGATGTGCCGGCGCGCCGACGACGACGGTTGCGCCCTTGACCGGCAAAGCCTCTAGGTTGTTGAGGCCTTCGATACCGTAGCGCCCGGCCGGAAGCCAGGAATTGTGAACGGCGAAATCGGCAGAGTTGCCCGGATCCAGCGAAAGCGTGTCGACGCCGATCGCGACCGTGTCGCGCTTGAGCAGAAGGTCGGTTGCCGACTTGCCGAAACCGGGAAAGGCGAATTTTCCGGCGTCGTCGGTGCGGAATGAAGGGCTCTTCACTCTGGTTGCCCAGCCGGAGCGCAGGGCGACGATCGCGCCTGCCGGGATATCGCCATTTGCAGATATCCAGCGCTCGATGTCTTCAGCCTCGATGGTGGAATTGGCATCCTCTTTTGCGCGGTCGGTGATGTCGATGATGACCAGCGGCGCGACAAGTTTCTGCGGCTCCAGCTGATCGACGCTCGCGCCGTCGGCGCTGAAGTGGAACGGTGCATCGATATGTGTGCCAGTATGTTCGTAGATGGTGAGCTTGTGGAGCTGATAACCGTCCTTGGTGATATCAGCTGCCCATTCGTATTCTATGCCCGGTTTGCCGTCGAAGGTGGGAAATGCGGAATCATAGGTGTGGGTGAGATCGATGACCCGTCCGGGTGTTTGCGCAAGCACCGGAGCCGCGAGGCTGCCTGCCGCCACCGCCGTTACACCGGCCACGGCGCCCTTGAACAGCAGGCGTCGTGACAGCATGTTCTTTTTCACGTTCTCGATCACGCAATGGTTGCACATTCCTCAGTCCCTCCATTGAGAAATCCCTGATCGCAAGCGTAGCGCAAAGATGGGGTGAAGCAAGACAGGACCGTCCCTGATTTTTGACCCGTGTTCAGATGGCGGTTTCGGCAAGCCGCCGCCCATAGGCTGCAATTGCCTTGCCCACCGGCAGGCGGCTTCTCTGATATCGTGAAAGGGCGGTGGGCAGATCGTCCGTTTGCCGCAGGGCGTCGCGCAGCGCCATTGCGTCACCCGCGGCCTTGGAAACGCCCATCGCGGTGTGAGGGCGAACCACAAAGGCGGCATCTCCGACCAGCGCCATGCGCGGCGACACCATCTGTTCAGCCTTATAGTCGAAAATGCCCTGGATCGATGGGTTTTCCTCCGCTTCCACCGCAAGCGCCAATTGTGGCGGCAGAAGGGAGGACGCGTCCCTGCGCAGTTGCTCGCGGCGCTGCTCAGTCAGTTCGCCACGGGGTAGCGAATATTCGAAATGCCTGCCGTCGCGGCCGGTGAAGGTTCGGCCAAGCTCATCAGCTGGTGTAGGACGATACCACACCCAGTTGTAACGGCGCTGTCCCTGTTGTGTCTCACCAAGTGGCCCCGGCACGAGGTAACCCAGAACATGAATTCCGGGTGTGATGTAAAAAGCGAAGCGGTCGAGCAGCAGGGACGCATCGGCCGGTAATCTGGTTTCGGGTATCAGCCCGCGCCAGGCGACATAACCCGCAAAGGCGTTTTCCGAATGGCGATTGACCGCCTTGCGGATTGCCGAACCCAAGCCATCCGCGCCGATCACCAGATCAGCGCGCTCTTCCGTGCCGTCGGCGAAGGACAGCATCACTCCATCAGGGCCTTCCCTAACCGCGTCGACATGGTGTCCCAGACGATAGGTATCGGCGAGGAGGCGGGAGGACACGCGCTCAAAGAGATAGTCCCATGAAATCTGCATCTGCGGCGTCTTCTGGCGCTGGGCCACGCGGCCGCCAGCATCGAGGTAGATGCGCTCCTTCGCAACCACACCGACATGGGTGACGTCTTCGCAGCCGATCTGGTCCAGAACCTCGAACAGGTCCTGCTGCGGCACCAGTCCTGCACCACGCCCGCCGAGGCCGGACGAGGAGCGCTCGTAGACTTTCACATCGTGCCCGTCCTGCTGCAGCAATATCGCCGTGAAAAGACCGGCAAGCGAGCCGCCGGCGATGCAGATTGTCAATGGTTTCATGGCCGTTCCTGTCTTTCGATATTGGTTTTGCGGCGTCGCGCCTTGTCTCAGTGAGAAAAGACCGGCGGATCGGACATGCCGAAACGCCGGTCAATGGGCGGACAGGATGTTCAGCCCGGCATGATCGCCGGCTGGTTTGCGGGAAATTTTGCCACATCCTCGATGCTGAAGTTGAGGTGCTGGGCCACCAGCGCCGGTGGGGTATGCGTCAGCCAGGAGGACAGGCTGACCTCCTGGTATTCGGCGGTCTTGAAGACCGCGACGAATTGCAGGTCGGTCTTCCCGGTATTTTCGATGATGTGGCCCTGGCTTCTTTTCACGTAACCGATATCGCCGGCGCGGAAATCGGCGGTCTGGCTGCGCGGCCCCGCGTCGAACACGGTCATTCGGCCTTCACCCTTGATCCAGTATTGCCATTCGTCCGCATTGGGATGCCAGTGCATTTCGCGCACACCGCCGGGCTTGATCGTTTCGATGGCGGCGGCGATAGTTTTGGACACGGTAAAGGCGCTGCTATCCGCAAGGCGAATGACCCCGGCAGCATTTTCCTTCAGTGGTTTTGATGCAGCGAGTTTGTAGGTGAACGGGAATGGGGGAAGTCCCGCGCTGGCAACGGCTTCCTGATCCCTGGAGAGCGGTCCCGGCTCCTTGCCCTGGAAAATCCAGAGGTTCTGCAGCGGAATGTTCCGGAACACGTCCTGCGCGACGCCGAAATTCTTGGCCAGCAGTTCGGGTGAGGTATGCGCCAGCCAGTCCGTCAGAAGCAGGGTGCCATATTCGGACTGGTCGCCTTCGTCGAACACGATGACGAATTCGCACCCTTCAGGGCCAAGTCCCTGCAGCGAATGGGGGTAGCCGGCCGGAAAATACCAGAGATCACCGGCCTCGACATCCTGCACATAGGCGCGGCCCTGCGTATCGAGCACCGTGATGCGGCAACGGCCATTGGTCATGATCGCCCATTCTGCGGCACGGTGCCAGTGCATCTCACGAACGCCGCCCGGTCCGAGCCGCATGTTGACGCCGGACACGGCATCCGAAATCGCGAAGTCCGATTTGGTCACCTGACGTGCCCATCCGCCGTTCTGGATACGCTTGGCGGCGTTGTTGAACGAGCCCCAGAAGAGCTGCATGTCGCCCACATCGGTCGCCGGCGGGCTCTGGAAGGATGGAAACTGATCGTTGATCGCAGGGTTCTTCGGGCCGGGATCGCTGAGACCCGCGGCATTGGCGTTGATTGCTCCCTCGGCGGGCTGGTCGGGATTGCCGAAAGAGGCTGCCCCGGCCGTGCTGGCGGCAAGGGCGGTGCCGCCGACGGCGCCGATTGCGAGGACTGCGCGTCTGGTCAATGTTTCCATTTCAGAACTCCTTGTTCATGGCGAGTTGGGACGAGGTGTCGATGGAGCGGGTCTGTGATGCGAGCTGGAGCACGGCGATGCGGTCGATCAGCTCGGCATTGAAGAGGCGGTGCTGCAGCTGGCAGAAGGCCTTGGGATCGAGCGCGTCGTGCCGGTCCGTTTTCTGGGCGGCGCGGGTGGCGACGCAGGATGTCTTGTCCAGTGCCGGAACAGCCTGTGCGCCTTTGGACGTTTCACTGAGCGTCGGCGCGGGAGCGGAAAGTCCGCCCAGCCTGTCGATCGCCTGTGGTGTGAGGGTGCGGAAGGCGCTGGCTGATGCGACGTCTTCGGAGGCCGCAAGCGCCGGTTCGCCATTCCTGATCAGGAAAGCATTGCCACCGAGCACGGCAACCGTACCCAGTGCCAACACCGCTGCGACTTTGAGACGACGGGGTCTCTGCTCGTCCGCATTCTTGCTGATGGAGGTCATGCCCTGCTCCTAAAAAGGGTGATGGTGTCGTCAGGAACGTTCGGAGGGGAAGCGCTTGACTGGAGCAAAGGCTACGGCGGAGAAGCGGAGCCGGCATCTATACAGAGGTCTAGTTCGTATAGCGGAAGGTGTTGGCGGCGGGATAAGCGCCCAGAGGCATCCGCTCAATGGCAATGCCTGCCCGGACGCCAGGCGTCGGAGCATGAAATAGCGACGGATTTCACTTGGAAGAGATGCAAGCAGAGCGATGGAAGGCTTGTCTGCGAGCGGATATAGGCTGGCTCGCCCGCTCGGTGGCGAAGCGTCAACCGTCAGGACGGCCGGGCGAGAACGGATTCCAGGCATCCGATCAGACTGACGATATTGACCGGCTTGCCGAGAAAGGCCAAAGCGCCGCCGTTCAAGGCCGCATTCCGGGTGCGCTCATCCTGATAGGAGGTGACGAAGATCATCGGCGGGTGGTTGCCGCGCCTGTTCAGCTCGCTCTGCAACTCGATGCCGGAAAGACCGGGCATTTTGACATCCACGACGATGCAGTCGATGTCCGCCTGCTGCTTCGATTCCAGGAATTGTTCGGCAGAAACAAACAGGCGGCATTCGTAACCGAAGGACATGATGAGATCATCCATGGCTTCGCGAATGGCGGGATCGTCGTCGACGACGGCAATGACGGGAACGGGGGGCAATGAAAGCGACCTTTTCTGTTTTTCTTTCTTTCTCTATGCGCCCATGCCGCTCTCAAAGATACCATACTAAGATACAGGTGGCCTGAGCTTCTCGCCGATCAGCTCCGCTTTCCGCACGAGGTCGGCAACCGATCTCGCTTCCATTTTGCGCATGACATTGCCCCGGTGCAGTTTCACGGTGACTTCGCTGATGCCGAGCTCGTAGGCGATCTGCTTGTTCATCAGGCCGCGGACAACGGCGCCCATGACCTCGCGTTCCCTTGGCGTCAGCTGTTCGGCAAGTGAGGTGACGGCCTCGTTCTGGGCGCTTTCGCGTCGTCTCGACGCATCCCGCTCCATCGCGGCCGCGACGGCGTCCAGAATGTCCTGTTCCTTGAAGGGCTTGGTCAGAAAATCGACAGCGCCGGCCTTCATCGCCCGCACGCTCATCGGGATATCGCCGAAGCCGGTCATGAAAATGATCGGCATCCGGTTGCCGACGCGTTCCAGCTGCATCTGGAAATCAAGACCGCTTATGCCCGGAAGCCGCACATCAAGCAGCAGGCAGCCGGGCCGGTTCAGATTGGCTTTTTCAAGAAAGGCGGCGGCGCTGTCGAAAGCTTCGGCATCGAACTTCATGGAGCGGAAAAGATCGGTGAGCGCCTCGCGCATCGACACATCGTCGTCGACGATGAACACGATGGGTGACGGCGGCTCCTTTGTCGTCTTGCGTGGCTCAGGCATGTTCCATCTCCTGGCTGATCGGCATGGAAATGGTAAAGACCGCCCCGCCGAGAGGATGATTGTCGCCGGTAAGCCTGCCGCCCCGTGCTTCCAGTGTCGTGCGGCAGATGGAAAGCCCCATGCCCATTCCCGTCTCCTTGGTCGTGAAAAACGGCGAAAACAGCTTTTCCTTCATCTGCACCGGGAAACCCGGCCCATTGTCGTGAACCGCAATATGAATATTGTCCCCGTCTTCGCGTTCCTTCCGCACCGTGATGGTGCGATTGCCGGTGCCCGCCTCGTCCATGGCCTGAATGGCATTGGTGAGAAGGTTGATCAGGACCTGCTGCAATTCGATCCTGACGGCTGTTATCGGTGGTGTGGCCGTTTTTTCCACGTGCACCGTGGTTCCGCTGCGTTCCAGCTCATGTTCGAGAAGACTTAGCGTTTCATCGATGAACTCATCGAGGTCGAAGGTTTCCATCTTGCCGCTCGTATGGGCGAGCAGGCTGCGCGTGTTCTGGATGATTTCACTGGCGCGCTGCCCGTCGCGGATCATGCGTTCGGCCGAGCGGCGGGCGGCGGCAATATCCGGCGGATCGCGATCGAGCCACCGCAGCAATGTCTGCGCATTGACGATGATGGCGCCAAGCGGCTGGTTCAGTTCGTGGGAGAGCGATGCGGACATGGCTCCGACGGCTGCCGCCTTCGAGGCTTTTGTCAGCTCCGCCTGTGCCTCGGCCAGCGCCTTCAGCGCCATTTCGCGCTGGGTGATATCCACCATGCTGACCACCACACGGTTGAAGGAGGCCGCCTCCGCGGGGAAACTGATTGAAAGAAGCACCAGCTTGTCTTCGCCGGTGTCGGTGCGCACCACCACCTTGTCTTCGAAGACACGCCGATTGTCGATGATCGCCTGCAGGACATCGACGAACTTGCCGGACGAAGAAACGACCGACTGCTGGAGGGTGCCGCGGATAGAGGAATCGTAACCCAGCATTTCCTTTCCGGCTTCATTTGACGCAACAACCGTGATGAGATCGATGCATTGCTGCGTAAAACCCGGGTTAGCGCGCGCATGGGCCCGTATGTCGGTGATACCCCGCTGCTTGAGGCCCATCAGCAGGGCGTGAAGCTTCGAATAGTCGCGTTCCCAGAGTGCGACGCGCGTGCGGTCGAAAATGGAGCGATAACGCTCCTCGCTTTCCTTCAGCGCCGCATTGACGGATAGCATTGCCAGCCGGGCGGTCTCCGTTTTCAAAAGCAGCATGGTCGTGACGGCAAGTGCCGCAAGGGCGACGACCAACCGAAGGGCCGACTGGAAATCCGCATCCTGCGCGTGGGTCGTTGCATAGGACAGGAGGGAAAGAATTGCACAGGCACAGGAGATCGCGATCAGTCCCGACCAGCTTACAGTCTGCGCGGCCAAAAGGACCGTGATGACATAGAGCACCGCGATCGCGCCTTCTATGTCGGTATAGGTATCGACGTAAAATACCGCGGCCGCCAGTGCCAGCGCCCCAAGGCCAAAGGCCAGATGGTGGGCTCGGCCTTCCGGCTCGCGCGCGCGAAACATCCTTGACGCAATCGACATTGTTCCCCCGATGCGATTTTTGCCGACAATACGGTTTTTTCAGCACAACCTGACCTATACATAGGTCTTGGTTGCCACCGTCGTCGAAACATCAGGATAGCGGTAAAACGGCACGGCGCTATATCGAAAAATCCGCATATATGGCCGGTCATCCACAGGCCATGCCTGATGGCCCGAGGTGAGGTCCAACCCAAACGGTGGGGAGAAGAGCGCGCAACGACCGCTGCGTTGCGCGCCGGGCCTTCGGTCGTCAGGCGGCTGCCGGGCTCACCGTGATCGGGACACCCTTGTAGGAAGGCGTTCCGGAAAGGCGGTCATAATGGCCGAGCGCCACCACCGCATTCATTTCCGGATAATAGCCTGCGGCCGACCCCTTCGGGATATTGTATTCGACGGCGGTGAAACCCTGAACGAGGTGTCGGTCTTTATTTTCTGGGCCGATGCCGTGAATATCGATGCGATCACCATCCTTCAGGCCGCGCTCCGCAAGGTCGTGCCGGTTCATGAAGATGATGTCCCTTCGGCCGAAGACGCCGCGATAACGGTCATCCATGCCATAGATCGTCGTATTGTACTGATCGTGGCTGCGGATCGTGGTCAGCACGAGGGCTTCCGGATTGGAGATGAGCGGATCTTCTTCAAGCCCCGTGGCGACAAGGAAATTGGCCTTGCCACTTTGCGTGTTCCAGCGGCGGAACGAGGCCGCGACATCAAGGCGAAAGCCGCCTTTTATCCGAACCCGGCTGTTGAAATCCCTGAAATCGGGAAAGACCTCTTCGATCTTGTCGCGGACGCGGTCGTAATCGGCAATCAGCCAATCCCAGTCTATTCCATGGCGGCTGCCGATTGTCGCCCTGGCGATGCCCGCGATGATGGCCGGCTCCGACCTGACCAGCTCCCCGGGCGGGTTCAGGAAACCGCGAGAGGCATGCACCATCGACATCGAATCCTCGACTGTCACGGCCTGCGGGCCCGAGGACTGGGTATCCAGATCGGTGCGTCCAAGGCAGGGCAGGATCAGCGATATCTTCGCTGTCAGAAGGTGCGAGCGGTTGAGTTTTGTTGCGATGTGAACGGCAAGATCGAGGTTGCGCATGCCCTTGAAGGTCGCGCCGGTATCCGACATGGCGACGGCGAGGTTTCCGCCAAGACAGATCAGTGCCCGGGACTCGCCGGCGATGATCGCCTCGACGGCCTCTATGGCATTGTGGCCTTTTTCCGCAGGGGGACGAAAACCGAATGCGCGCTCCATGCCGTCCAGCAGCGCCTTGTTCGGGATTTCGGTGATGCCGACGGTGCGGTCGCCCTGTACGTTGGAGTGGCCGCGAATGGGCGCTATTCCCGCACCTGGGCGGCCCATATTACCGCGCAGCAGCAGGAGATTTGCGATCTGCTGCACGTTGCCCGTGCCCTTGGCGTGCTGCGTGATGCCCATGCCGTAACAGATGATGACATTGGAGGCGTTCACATAAATCCGGGCAGCGCTTTCAAGCGCCTCCTTCGTCAGCCCGCTGACGGAGCAGATGGTGTCCCAGGAGGTAGCGTCGATGTCGGCGCGCAGTGCGTCGAGACCGTCGGTGTGTTCTTCGATGAAGGTTCGGTCGAGCACACCGGCACCACCCGCCTTCTGGTTTTCCGCATCCAGTTCGAACACCGCTTTCATGATGCCCTTGAGGGCTGCGAGATCGCCGCCGGTGCGCAGTTGATGGTAGGCGGAGGCGATGGGCGTCGAAGAGAGCGTCGCCATTTCTATCGGGTCCTGTGGCGCGGCGAAGCGTTCCAGCGCCCGTTCCTTCAGCGGATTGAAGACCACGATCGGCACGCCGCGTTTTGCGGCATTATGCAGCGTCGTCATCATGCGCGGATGGTTGGTGCCGGGATTGTGGCCGAAGCTGAAGATCGCATCGGCATGATCGAAATCCTCCAGCGTCACCGTGCCTTTGCCGACGCCGATGGATTTCGGAAGGCCGACGCTGGTGGCCTCGTGGCACATGTTGGAACAATCAGGGAAATTGTTCGTCCCATAGGCGCGCACGAAAAGCTGATAGAGAAAGGCGGCCTCGTTGGACGCCCGGCCGGATGTATAAAATTCCGCCTTGTCGGGGTCGTCGAGCTTGTTGAGTTCCTGCGCGATCAGATTGAAGGCGTCGTCCCATGCGATTGGCTCATAGCGATCGCTTTCGGCATTGTAATGCAGGGGAAGGGTCAGCCGGCCGGCATCCTCCAGCTTGTGATCCGTCCATTGCCACAGTTCGGAAACCGTATGCTGGGCGAAAAATTCGGGTCCGGATCGTTTCGCCGTCGATTCCCAGGTGATGGCCTTGGCGCCGTTTTCGCAGAACTCAAAGGATGAGGTGTGTTTGGGGTCGGGCCAGGCGCAGCCGGGACAGTCGAAACCTTCGGGCTGATTGGCCTTGAGCAGCGTCATCGTGCCCTGCGCGACGATCTGCTGGTGCGCGAGCGTTTTCGCAACGGCTTTCAATGCATCCCAGCCGCCGGCTGGGTGATCGTATTTTTCAATACCTTCGGGCCGTTCTTCCGCCATGTTGGAATTCCTTCGATTTTGCAGATTGACGATTGTCGTGCCCGCTGAGGCTAACGCAACGGCGAAAGAGTAAACATAATACTCAGGCATAGGTTGCCTGCAGGTCCGAGGCCGAAACGAAAAAAAGGCCGCCTCCTGCGGCGGGGGCGGCCTTGGCGGATCGGGAGGAGATCCGCAGCTCCGGGGGAGGGGGACACCGGAGACGATGGCTTCTGCGAGCCAATCGCCCTGGGGCGGGGCGACAGGTGAAAACTATCCCGGGTTCGAAATTGCCGAAACTACACTTAGGTATCGGGTGGACTGGACCAGCAGCCGATTTCTCCCGAGCCATCCTTCTTTCTATCCTCGGTGCCGATCAGACAGCCGCAACAGGGGCGCTCAACAACGGGCGGTCGATTGCAAAAGGAGAACGATCATGGACACGACCACAGCCGCCAAAAACCGCAAGCTTCCACTCGCAACGCCGACCGACCTTGGCGCTGAAGCGAGCCGCGACATCGCCGCTGCGCTGACCGCGCTGCTGGCGGATGTCTTCACGCTCTACATCAAGACCAAGAATTTCCACTGGCATGTTTCCGGTCCGCATTTCCGTGATTATCACACGCTGCTGGACGAACAGGGCGCCCAGATCTTTGCGATGACCGACGACATTGCCGAAAGGGCGCGCAAGATCGGCGGCACGACCATCCGCTCCATCGGCCATATCGGCCGCCTCCAGCGTCTCCTTGATAATGACGCCGACTTCGTCACGCCGGAGGATATGCTTGCCGAACTGCGTGAGGACAACAAGCAGCTTACCGCCATCCTGCGGCAAACGCACAGCCTCACCTCCGACCTCAACGACCACGCCACCACCAGCCTGATCGAAAACTGGATCGACGAGACCGAGCGCCGCACCTGGTTCCTGTTTGAAACCACCCGCCGCGCCCGCTGAAACCAGGCAGGAAACCGAAATGACCGACAATCCTATCGAGCTCGCAATTTCCAGACGGCATGTTCTGCTGGCCGGCGCCGCTCTTTCCACCGCGATGGCCATGCCATCAACAGCCTTTTCAAAATCCATCCCATCCCGCAACGAAGGAGCATTTCCAATGACCGGATCATTCGTAAAGACCAAGGACGGCGTCGATATCTATTTCAAGGACTGGGGTCCGAAGGATGCCCAGCCGATCGTCTTCCATCACGGCTGGCCTTTGTCCTCCGACGACTGGGACGCGCAGATGCTGTTCTTCGCCCAGAACGGTTACCGCGTCGTGGCCCATGACCGTCGCGGCCACGGCCGTTCCCAGCAGGTGAGCGACGGCCACGACATGGATCATTATGCCGCCGATGCATCCGCCGTTGCCGAACATCTCGATCTCAGGAATGCGGTTCACATTGGCCACTCGACCGGCGGCGGAGAGGTCGCGCGTTACGTCGCCAAATTCGGCGAACCGCAGGGCCGCGTTGCCAAGGCCGTGCTCGTCTCCGCCGTTCCGCCGCTGATGCTGAAGACGCCTTCCAATCCCGGCGGCCTGCCGATCGAAGTCTTCGACAGCTTCCGCAAGGGCGTGGCCGAAAACCGCGCGCAGTTCTTCCTCGACGTGCCGACCGGTCCGTTCTACGGCTTCAACCGTCCGGATGCCAAAGTCTATCCCGGTGTCATCCAGAACTGGTGGCGTCAGGGCATGATGGGTAGCGCCAAGGCCCATTATGACGGCGTCAAGGCCTTCTCGGAAACCGATCAGACGGAAGACCTGAAGGCGATCACGGTGCCGACGCTCGTTCTCCACGGCGATGACGACCAGGTCGTGCCGATCGCAGATTCTGCCGAATTGTCGGTCAAACTGCTGAAGAATGGTACGCTGAAGGTGTATAAGGGGTATCCGCACGGCATGCTGACCACCCATGCCGATGTCATCAATCCGGATCTGCTGGCCTTTGTGAAGAGCTGATCACCGGAAACGGCCGCCGCCGGAAAAAGCGGATGGCGGCCAATTTCTCGCGCGGAAGGAGATTCCGATGCCGTTCAAACCATCTTATGAAGACCTTGCCCTTCGTGACGGCATCGCAAGCCTGCCCGAGATGGAGGATATTCAGCTGGAGCTTCCTCTGTCCCCGCAGGCCGAGGCGGAAAACCGGATCGACGCGAACCCGGAGCCGTCGAGCGACGAAACGAAATTTCAGGACTGATCGATGCGATCGCCGTCCTCGACGGTAGCTTATTGTATCAGCAACCAGTCTGACTACATCGAGGTACCGTTTTCGGTTTCGGTGGAAAACTCTCGACACAACGCTTCTCCATCAAGTGACGCAATATCGTTATTCATGATGGAGATCCGAGATGACCAACGCAGTGTCGCTTCTGTCGATCCGCAGGGTTTTGAATGAGTTCTGCGCAGAGAACCGCCTGCCGATCGGCTGCTCGATAGCCGTTGACGCCGCAAAATACCTGATCAGGATCGCCTCCACGGACGCCGTGTCCGGATCAATGCTGCGATCTGCGCTGGATCAGTGGATGGCGGAACGTGTCGCGGTTGCGGCCTGAAATCTTCTGGCCTCAGATAAGGAAAAAGCCGTTCCTCGATTGGTGTCGAGCGACGGCTTTTTTGGTGCAGAAACGCCCAAGCGTTAAATCGGACAGCAACACGAGGATGTGGTGAAGCGCGGTCCGGGAACCGCGCTTCCAGAATGACGTCTCTCAGCGCAGCTTTCTGAAAGCGTCACGAAGCTCTCTTGAGAAAATCCCGGGCTGCTCCCAGGCGGCGAAATGTCCGCCATGATCGACCTGATGATAATAGGTCAGCGATGGATAGGCCTGCCTGCTCCAGCTCTCCGGAGCCTGATAGATTTCCTTTGGGAAAACGGTGATGCCGACGGGGATCTTGATGTCCCTGGTCTTCTGGGCGTCCGCGCTGAAGTTGTTGTTGTTGTTTTCCCAATAGAAACGCGCGCCGGACGCGCCGCTGTTGGTCAACCAGTAGAGCGTGATGTCGTTGAGCATTTCATCCCTGGAAAGCACGCTTTCGGGCTCGCCATTGCTGTCGCTCCATTGCGCGAATTTCTCGTAGATGAAGGATGCAAGACCGACAGGTGAATCCGACAAGGAATAGCCGATCGTCTGCGGTCTTGTGACCATCATTGCGCCATAGGCAGCGTTCCTGCCGAAAAACTCTTTGAGCGAGTCATAGGCATTTCGTTCCTGCGCAGACAGGTCCGCAGGGGCCGGATCACCGCTGTTGATGGCTTTCATGAGCGTAGCGGGAACGGTGGCCGGCATATTGAGATGGATGCCGAGCAGACCCTTTGGCGCCTGCCGGGCAAGCGCATCGGAAATGACCGAACCATGATCGCCGCCTTGGGAAACATAGCGCGCGTAGCCGAGGCGCTTCACAAGGGTGTCCCAGGCGCGCGCAACACGGTCCGGTCCCCAGCCCAGATCGGTCGGATGGCCTGAAAAACCATAGCCGGGGATGGAGGGAATGATCACGTCGAACGCGTCTTCGGCTTTGCCGCCATAAGCGGTCGGGTCCGTCAACGGGCCGATGACTTTTGTGAACTCGAAGATTGAACCCGGCCAGCCGTGGGTGAGGATGACAGGCAAGGCGTTGGGATGGCGTGAGCGGACATGAATGAAGTGGATGTCGACGCCGTCGATCGTGGTGATGAACTGCGGCAAGGCGTTGAGTTCTTTCTCGGCATTTCGCCAGTCATAGTCGCTGCCCCAATATCGGACGAGATCCTGAACCCGCGCCAGCTGGATGCCCTGGGAAATATCGCCAACGGTTTCCTTATCCGGCCAGCGCGCATTCCTGATCCTCGCCTTGAGGTCGTCAATCTGCGACTGATCGACATGAACCTGGAACGGCCGAATGCTGTCGTCGGCAGAGGTGGTTTCGGATTGGGGTGGTTTGACAGTCTCAACTGCCAAGGCAGGGGTGAAGGCCATCAACACGGCCATTGCAGACCCAAGGACAATCGCCGTGTTGTGTCCGTCTTTTGCAGGGTGAAGGACGTCGGTCATATTTCTCTCCATATCGGTTTGTTCCGCGACCATTTCGCGTCCGAAACAGGTAGATGTTGATCGTATCCCGGCTGTTTTTTTCGACCTGCTGTTGCGTCACCAAACGTCGGTTTTCGCACGGCTGACACTTCTGGATACAAAGTCGGCCTGAAGCAGAACGGAGAGTGCGCCGGGACCGGCGCTGCAGACTTCTCGCGTTACGGGGTTAGAACGGCTCGCGGTTCGAGCATGCCGTCGAGACCGAAGGCACCAATCTCCCTGCCGATACCGGATTGCTTGAAACCGCCGAAGGGCGCGCGAGGATCATGCGGGGCGCCGTTGATGACGACGCGGCCGGCCATTAGCCTTGCGGCGATGTGTTCGGCACGTCTGAGATCGGATCCAAGCACATAGGCCTGCAATCCGTAGTCGCTATCATTGGCGATTTCGACGGCCTCATCTTCGTCCTCATAGGCGAGAAGACACAGGACGGGACCAAAGATTTCTTCGCGGGCGATGCGCATTTCGTTCGTGACATCTGCGAAGATTGTCGGGCGGGCGAACCATCCTTTTTCAATCCCGGCCGGTCGTCCGGTTCCGCCTGTCAGCAGGGTTGCTCCTTCTTCGACACCAAGCCGGATGTAAGTCTGAGTCCTCTCCCACTGGGCAAGGCTGGCGAGAGGGCCTACCCGAACCTCCGGATCACGGGGATCGCCAACTTTGAATTTTTCAGCCGCCATCCTCAACCGCTCGGCAATCTCGGGGAGACGGGACCGCGGAGCCAGGATGCGGGTACCCGCGACGCAGGCCTGGCCGCTGTTTGCAAAGCCCGACATCAGGGCGACAGGTATGGCCTTGTCGAGGTCGGCATCCGGCAGGATAATGGTGGGTGCTTTTCCTCCCAGCTCCAGAACCACTCTTTTCATGCCGTCGATAGCCGCGCGTTGAATGATCTTTGCAGCTTGGGTGGAACCGGTGAAACTGATGGTCGCAACGTCGGGATCCTGCGTCAGCGCCGCACCGACCACCGGACCCGTGCCGTTGACAATGTTGAAAACCCCTGCCGGCAGGCCGGCCTGATGCAGCCTTCTCACCAGAATATCCGTCTGAAACGCACTCTGTTCGGCCGGCTTGATGACAAGGGACGAGCCGGAACCGATTGCATGCGCAAGCTTGGTGGCGATAAAACCGAAATTGCTGTTCCAGGGCGTGATGGCGGCGAGAACGCCGCGCGGCTGCATCGTGACCGTGCTTTTGCCCACGACCCGGTCAAAGTCGTAGTTCGCCACGGTCTCAGCCATAACATCAAAAATCGACGCTGCGTTTTGAACGGAGAAAGCCGTGAAATAAGCGGGCGCGCCGTATTCTTCGGTCATGATCTGCGTGAGCTCATCCGGTCGCTCTGCGATCGTATCGCGCAGGCTGCGCAGCATATCGATACGCTGCGCCTTGGTGGATGTTGCCATGGCGGGAAAAGCGCGTTTCGCGGCTGCCACTGCGGCCCTTGCATCATCGGCGTTGCCAAGCCGGACATCGCCGATTTTTTCTTCCGTTGCCGGATTGAAAAGGTCCAGCCGTTCATTGCCGTCTGGCACCATAAATTTACCGTCGACATAGATGTGTTCAATTGATCGCATTGATCTGGCCTCGTTTAAGATGGTTGGAAATCCGGCTCGTCTGGCCGCCGCGGAACGCGCTGGAGGCGCGCCGCATGGGTCGCAAGCAGGCTTCCTTGAGTTGATCAGAGGGATGGCAGGAAGAAGTTGAAACGCGAAAACGGCTGCGGCGGGCGCCGAGCCGTTCCCTTGTGGTCACATCGATGAAACTGCGCCCAGAAGTCCTGCAAGCGGCGAGGGCTCGTCGGATGTAGCATCATATACGCACGGTGCTGCGAATATCGCCGCAAACACGATGGCGACGACAAACGCACGGGCGGAAACAATCGGCTTAAGCGAGCTTGAGCGTAACATCGATGTTCCCCCTGGTTGCCTTCGAATAGGGGCAGATCTGGTGGGCATCCTCGATGATGGCCTGTGCTACGGGACGATCGATCCCGGGTAGGCTTACCGACAGGCGAGCCTGCAGGAAGAACTCGCCGCCCGTCGTGCCGAGGTCGACTTCCGCATCGACGGCGGTGTCGGCGGGAAGCCGGAGCTGGCGTTTCGCCGCCGCCTTTGTCATGGCGCCGATAAAACATGCCGACCAGCCGGCTGCAAAAAGCTGTTCGGGATTTGTGCCCGGCTTTCCGCTGCCCGGAGGCGAGAGCTTGATGCCCAGCGCGCCATCATCGCTTTGCGCCGATCCGTCACGCCCGCCGGTCGTGTGGGTCTTGCCGGTATAAAGAACAGTCTCGATCTTGGTCATGGGAGGCTCCTTTCATTTGCCGCTGCTGCGGCGTTTCGTGATAGGAGCTTTGTGATGGATCAGCGTATCCGGCATGTTTCCGGAAACTGCGAAACTGTATCGAAAAGTATCGGCGCTTTGTCACCGGTTATCGTCGACCCGCATCCCTGTCAGGGAAAGGCCACCTCGGCCGCAAGCCCGCCGCCCTGCCTGTTATAGAGGCGAACCGAGCCGCCGATCGTTCCGGCGAGCTGCTGCGCGATCGCCAGTCCGAGACCTGTTCCGCCTGTGTCGCGGTTTCTCGATGTTTCAATCCGGAAGAAGGGCTGCATGGCATTTTGCAGCATCTCGTCGGGGATGCCCGGCCCCCGATCGAGCACCGTGATGACCACGGTGCCTTCACCACGCCGGTCCACTTTAATTTCGGCGCTGCCGGCGAATTTGAGGGCGTTATCTATGAAGTTCGTCAGGATTCTTCGCAATGCATGTGGCTTTGTCGACGCGGTGCCGCGCACCATGCCGGCAACTGTTACGGCTTTTCCGGTATCCTGATAGTCGTAGGCGATGCTGTCGATGAAAGAAGCCAGATCGATACGGGAGGATTTCTCGCCATTGCCGTGAGCGCTGCGTGCGTAAGCGATCCCATCCTGCACCAGGCGTTCGATTTCACGCAGGTCACTGACCAGCTTTTCCTTTTCCGGCGTATCGTCTGCCATGTCGGCGCGCAACCGCATCCGGGTGATGGGCGTCTGCAGGTCGTGTGAGATCGCCGCAAGAATCTGGACGCGCTCCTCGAGATATTGCGCGACGCGATCGCGCATGGCGTTGAACGCGCGGGCGGCGTGGGCAACTTCGCTTGGGCCGCTCTCACTCATCGGCAACCCCTTTTCCCCCGGATCCAGCGCTTCGGCTGCCGCAGCAAGCGCGCTGAGCGGTCTGGTAGTCTGTCGCACTGCAAACCAGGTGCAGAGGAGGAGAAGCGCCATTTGCGCGGCGAAGACATATGGCAGCCACTCCGCCAGGGGCATCACGCCGCGCGGTGTCACGTCGATTGTCAACGGCGAGCCGTCCGATAACGTCAGATGCGCCTGAAGCCGCTTGCCGTCGCCGGGAATGGATTCGACCCTGACGGGAAAACGGTGTCCCGCGGCCTCCTCGATCCTCTGCGCAATTTCAGCGCCGCGGCCGGTCATGTCGGAAACGCCGGGAAGACCGGGGCCGAGGACGAGTTGATAATTGCTGCGGCTCAGGCGATGGACCCATTGCGCCCGCTCTTCCGCAGGCAGGCGGTCGATGATGGCGATCGATACCGCCAGATCCTGCTCCAGAGTGCCGAGCATGACCGCCTTTGCCGACATGTATCGCTCGGCAAAGAGGATGCTGAACGACAGGCTGTAGGCGATGGCGAGACCGGCAAACAGGATGAGGAAAAGTCTGGACCGCAGTGAGCGCGGCCACCAGCCGGTGAGCAGGCGCGAGCCGTTCATATTCTCGGCTCCGAAATCTCCACGGGCACCGCAAAGACATAGCCTTCCGCCCGCACGGTCTTGATGTAGACGGGTTCGCGCGCGTCATCCCCAAGCCTTTGGCGCACGCGGCTCACGAGAAGATCGATCGACCGGTCGAAAAGTTCGGCATCGCGTCCCTGGGTGAGATTTAACAGCTGGTCCCGGTTGAGGACGCGCTGGGGATGATCGATGAAGACCCTGAGAAGCCGGTATTCAGCCCCGCTCAAGGCAACGGTCGTGCCCTCCCTGTCGAGCAGGTGACGGCCCACCGTGTCGAGGCGCCAGTCACCAAAGGTCAGGAGCTGCCCGGCCTCGCTGATCTGCAGATTGGGAGGCAGCATCCGCGTGCGGCGCAGGATGGCTTTGATCCGCGCCAGAAGCTCGCGGGCAGCGAAGGGCTTCGACAGATAGTCGTCGGCGCCCATTTCGAGCCCGATAATGCGATCCATCTCGTCATCGCGGGCGGTCAGCATCAAGACCGGCGTGGCTTTGTGTTTCCCCGCCCGCAACTCACGGCATAGGACCAGCCCGTCATCGCCTGGCATCATCACGTCGAGCACGATGAGATCGACGGTATTGCCGTCGAGAAAACTTCTCATCTGCCGTCCATCGGCCGCCACGCTCGTGCGCAGGCCGTTCTTCTTCAGGTAGCTGGAGACCAGCTCCCGGATTTCCCTGTCGTCGTCCACGACGAGAATATGGTCGATATGTTCCATTGGATGCCTTCGTCGTCCGGACGGTTCGAGTGGCCCGCTACCGCGTCCCCTGCGTCACATGCAGTAAGACAACGGTTCGCGGGCTTCGGCAAGTTTAAAGCTTTGCGACGTCCAGAACAGCCCTGGCAAAAGCCTCGGGCGCTTCCTGCGGCAGGTTATGGCCGATGCCGCCGCTGATGTTGCGATGCTGGTACTTGCCGGAAAACTTCGATGCGTAGGCGGAAGGATCCGGATGCGGCGCGCCGTTGGCGTCGCCTTCCAGCGTTATCGTCGGCACGGTGATGACGGGAAGTTTCGCAAGCTGGCGCTCGTAATTATCGTACTTGGCTTCCCCGTCTGCCAGTGCAAGCCGCCAGCGGTAGTTATGGATGGTGATGGCCACATGGTCGGGATTGTCGAATGCGGGGGCCGAACGATTGAAGGTCTCGTCGCTGAATTTCCAAGTCGGAGATGCCGTCTGCCAGATCAGGCGCACGAAGTCGCGGGTGTTGGCGGCATAGCCCGCACGGCCGCGTTCCGTCGCGAAATAGAACTGATACCACCAGGAGAGTTCCGCCTTGGGCGGAAGCGGCTTCCTGTTGATCTCCTGGCTGCCGATAAGATAGCCGCTGACCGATACGAGCCCGGTGCAACGTTCGGGCCAGAGTGCGGCCATGATGTCGGCGGTGCGAGCGCCCCAGTCATAACCGGCCACGACGGCCTGCTTGACGCCGAGAGCGTCGAGAAAGGCGATCATGTCGACCGCAAGCGCCGCCTGCTGTCCGTTGCGTGCGGTGTCGTCCGAGAGAAAACGGGTCGTGCCATATCCGCGCAGATAGGGGATGAGTACCCGATATCCAGCCGATGCAAGGATGGGTGCGACATCGACATAGCTGTAGATGTCATAAGGCCATCCGTGCAGCAGCAGCACGACCGGGCCGTCTGCGGGGCCGGCTTCTGCATAACCGACGCTGAGTACACCCGCTTCAACCTGCTTCAGGGCGCCAAAGGAGGTGGCTCCCTCGTGTCCGGTTGACGGCTGAGGCGAAGGCGCTTCGCCCTTGGCATGAGCAAGGCCTGCGGCCCCGAATTCGACGGCGGCAACCGTCATTGCGGCAATGCCGAAGAAGCGGCGGCGCTGGAAATTGATCTCGGAATTCATTGCTGTCTCTCCTGTCCATGTTGGATGCGGGCAGGTAACGCGGTGCGTGTATCCTCGATGTGTCCCAAGGGGGACGAATGTGAATGGTTTTGTAGCAGGGGGCATTCCCGATACAGACTGATACATTCGGTCAGCCCTCTGGACGCAATCAGCCGCCCCGGCGTCTGGGGCGGCTGTGTTGGACTTCGAGGCGGGCGCGGTTTATTTCGCGGATTGTCGGGCGGCCTGTTCGATGACGTCTGCGACCTTTTCGGGCTGGGAGGCGAAGACCGCATGGCTTGCCGCAATCTCGGTCACCGCACTGCCGGCGCGCTTGGCCATGTCGCGCTCGAGATCGGGGTTGATCGAGCGGTCCTGCGTTGCGACAATCGACCAGCTTTTCTTGGTTTTCCAGGCGGGCTCGCCGCCTTTGGCGGCAAAGGCGGCCTTGGCGGCGAAGACCTGACTTCTTGCCATGAAGGCCGCGTCCTCACGCGGCAGATCGCCGGCGAAATCTTGTCCAAAGACGGCGGGATCGAGATAAAGGAACGCGCCATCCTTCGTCGGCTTGATGCCGTTGCCGGCCGGCGGTTTCGAGCCGGCGAGGTCGAGAAGGCTCTCTCCCTTCTCCGGCTGGAAGGCGGCGACATAGACCAGCCCGGCCACATCTGGCCGGTTACCCGCTTCCGAGATCACCATCCCGCTGTAGCTGTGCCCGACAAGCAGGCTCGGCCCCTGCTGGAGATCGAGAACACGGTTGGTGGCCGCCACGTCATCGGCAAGAGAGGTGATGGGCTCCTGCACGATCGTGACGTTGAAACCACGGCTTTCAAGGATGTCTGTCGCCCTGCGCCAGGCCGAACCATCGGCCAGCGCGCCATGGACGATGACGATATTCTTCACCTCTGCCGCCTGTGCGGCAAAAGCGATCAGTGCGGTTGCGACGGCAAACGCGAATTTTGGCATGAGACGATGGCGCATCATATTTCTCCTTTGGTTTTGATGGGGGGCGAAAATCTAGGTCAGCCGAAAGTGAAGGCATAGGCCTGCGCGCCGGGGTCGAGGAAGCGGATGGCAAAGGTTCTCGCTTCGACGGCGCCGGACTGGCGGACGAGCTGGTAAAGACGGGTTGAGGTGACGACGCCATTGCCCTCGGCATCCGTGTCGGCGCCATGATCCGCACCCGGCGGATGCCCGTCGATGGTGACCTGGAAACGAACCGGTTTTCCGGCTGCATCCGGCCCAAGGACCAGGTGCAGGTCACGGGCGCTGAAGCGATAGGTGATGCCACCATCAGCCGCATCAAGTGTGGCCGCCTCCGCGCCAACCGTCCAGGTGCCGGAAAGTCCCCATTCGTTGAGGGAAGGCGTCTTGACGGAATAGTCGCGCGGCATGTCTGCACGCATCGCCTCGTTGGATGCGAAGCTTCGAGCCTGCCGGTAGCCTATATAGGTTTCGCCCGAGCGCATGTGCCCGATATCCGCACCGGCTTCGGCTCCTGTCGCCTCCGGGCTCACCGGTGCGCTGGCGGAGGCGCTGCTGCCGGCCTCGCGCAGCAGGTCCTGGATCGCCTCTTCGGTCTGCCGGTAATTGCCCTCGCCGAAATGGTGGTAGCGAATCTGGCCCTTGGCATCGATCAGGTAATGCGCCGGCCAATAGCTGTTATCAAAGGCGCGCCAGATCCTGTAGTCATTGTCGATTGCCACCGGGTAATCGATCTTGAAGCCGGCGACGGCCTGTCTGACATTGTCGATCTTCTTTTCAAAGGCGAATTCGGGGGCGTGGACACCGATGACGACGAGGCCCTGGTCCCGGTATTTGTCCGCCCAGGCCCGCACATAGGGAATGGTGCGGATGCAGTTGATGCAGGAATAGGTCCAGAAGTCGATGAGGACGACCTTGCCACGCAATTGTTCACGCGTGAGGGGTGGAGAATTGAGCCACTCGACGGCGCCGTCGAGGGATGGAGCCTTGCCCTCAACCGGCAGCTCCGACCGGGCCGTAGCAGCGCTGGCACCCGCCGCCGTTGCCGCTTCAGGCGCTTTGGTGGTGCGGAGCCGATCGAGCACCTGCTGTTCGAAGGATGCCGTACTCGCATAGGAAATCTGCGACAGGAAACCCGTATCCAGACCGAGCGCGATGACCGTGACGCCGGCAAGCACCGCCGCGCCAAGCACTTGGCGGATCCGCTCGCTGAAACCCAGAGACCGCTTCATACCCGCAAATACCCTGCCGCCGACGAGAATGGCGACGGCAAGGGAGGTCGCAGCCCCGGCGGCATAGGCGGCAAGCAGCAGGCTCGTTTCCAGATTGGCCCCCTTCAGGGCTGCCCCGGTCAGGACAAGCCCGAGGATTGGTCCCGCGCAGGGTGCCCATAAAAGACCGGTGGCAATGCCGAGTATCAGGGAGCCCGCAATCGTCGGTACTGACCCGGGCTTGCCGGCGGCATTGGCGAGCCGGTTACCGAGTTCAACGACCGGGCGGGTGATGATGCTGGCCGCGCGGGGCGAAATCAGGCCGACACCAAAGATCGCAAGCAGCGCAAGCGCCACGAGCCGGCCATATTCATTGGCGCTGATTGCCCAGCTCCCGCCAACAGCGGCAAGCGTCGCGACGGCGCAAAAGGTTGCCGCCATTCCCGTAAGCAGGGGCAACGTGCTGCGCAGGAACGGTTGCCCCGCCCGCGCAAAAACGAAGGGAAGGATGGGCAGGATACAGGGGCTGAGAATTGTCAGCGCCCCTCCGAGATAGGCAATGACCAGAAACGTCATCATCGTGTCCTTTCAGGCAGGAGTTCGCGGCTCCGGGCGGCGAAGGCGACCCGGCGATGGCGCCAATTTCCCGGCCTCACGTATCCCTGATGTGTCGGGGCTTCGGTGAAATTGTAATCGAGTGTAGAGGCCGCCTTTCCGCGAACAGTCGCGAAGGCGAAGTCGCCCGAGCCCCGGCATCGGTTACGGTGCATATCGCGTGAAGACGAAATCATGGTCCTTGACGTTGCCCTCGTGGCAGGAGAGGCACGTCTCATGCTGGGCGGCATCCACCGGCTTGCCGTTGACAAACCGCCCGAAGCCCCAGCCGTGGCTGGCGGCATATTTCCCGGAGTCTTTCACCATCACCTGCACTGTGGTCGCCGCGCCCGAAACCGTGGCCGGCGGAAACTCCGTGGATTGCTGCCGCTTATAGGCGAGCTTCACCAGTATCGAGCCGTCGGGAAAGGGCAGGGTTCCGCTCTTGTAGGCGTCGACGGCGATATCGTTTGCCAGAACAGCGCGAAGCTCGTCCAGCGGCGGCGCTTCCTGCGCGGGCGCGATGAACTTCCAGTCACGATATCCTTCAGGAAGCGTGACACCATAGATGGGAGAAGCGAGCTCCGGCGGCGTGTCCGCTGAGCTCGAATAAACGGTTCCAAAACCTGCTGCCGCACCCGATAGGGCGACGGCGAAGAAAATCTGCCTCTTCATGGGAAATCCTGCCTGATCCGAAATAGATCAGGCAATGATCTGCCCTGCAGGTATCCGGCATGTTTCCTGAAACCCGCATTTATGTATCAGATCGTAGCGCTGCGCAGTGCCCCCGAAGGCATGTCACGCTCAAAGGCCGGCGAGCACGCTCACGTCATCGTCTTTCGGAGCCTCCATCGCGACCCTTATTGCCTTCTGGATCTCGTCCTCTATTGCCTTCCTTTCGTCGGGCGGCATGGCGGCAAGGTCGCCTTCGGACAATCCCCGCGCCTCCAGATATTGGGCCCGGATTTTCTCGCCAAGGCTCATATTTGCCCAGCGGCTAAGCTCGTCCTCATCGGAGCCTGTTCCGCCGCCTTCAAGCGGCGTCTCTTCTATTCCGCCCTCTTGCCCCCGGAGCGACCAGAGTGCGTTGGCAAGATTGGAGGAGAGCGAAGACGCGGCACCCCCTCCGATCAACGATGCCGACCGCTCGGGTGTGGGATCGGGCACGGCCTGGGAAACGTCCTGTGGCCGTGGGCGTATGTAAAGCGAGGCGGTGGAGCCAATTCGATCGATTGCAGACATGGTATATCTCCTTCCGCCGCAATCTGGTTCGGGTGGCTTGTGTCTGGCTGGTCATGCTGCTTGCCTGCGTTCAGCGACCTCTTTTTGGCGACCAAGAGCACATTTCTTTCGTCACCTCGCCGGCGGAATTGCGCAAAATCATTCCGAAGCAACGACAAGTCGTGAAACTTTTTGGAGCGCGGCGAGTTTGGTGAGGGAGCAATCAGCTCGCATGTCTCACTGCATATAATCGCCGCTACGCGGAGGATTGATCGTCCATTCGGAGGAGATCGCATGAATTCCATCATCTATCTAGTCGGCCTCGTCGTCGTCGTCCTGTTCATCCTCTCATTGTTGGGGCTACGCTGATGGTTGATCCAACGGGTATCGAAACGAATCCAAACCGCAGCTATGTGGATTGGCCAGCGATTTTCGCCGGTGCAGTCATTTCCTCGGGCGCCATGGCCATTCTCACCGCATTTGCGGGCGGCCTGGGCCTGAGTTCAATCTCGGCGGACAATGGTGGCGAGGTCAGCACAGTCTGGCTCATCATAACCGCGCTCTTCGTCATCATTTCCATGGTCGGCTCCTACATGCTGGGTGGCTATATTGCCGGCCGCATGCGCAGGCCTGCCGGCGCTGCCGACAGGAACGAACTGACCGTCCGCGATGGTGTAAATGGCCTGGTCGTATGGGGTCTCGGCACGGTCGTCTCGGCGTTTCTAGCGCTCGGCGTGCTGTCCGGTGGTGCCAAGGCTGTCGGCAGCGTGGCGCAGACCGCGGTTGAGGCAACGGGTTCCGCAGTCGGTGGCGCCGTTCAGGGTGCTGGCCAACTGGCGGGTGGCATCATTTCCGGCGCTGGCAGCGCAGCAGGTGGTCTGGCGCAAGGCGCCGGTCAGGCTGCAGCACCCAGCATCGAACAAATGCTTCCGCAGGGCCTGAAAGCCAATCCAATCGACTATTTCACGGATAGTCTTTTGAGGACCGATGCGCCCGCTGCCCCTCTGACGGGTGACCAGAGCGCCGGCGACTATCAGCGTCAGATCAGCGGCATCCTCGGCAATCTGCTTGCAACCGGTGAGATATCTGATGCCGATAAGACATGGCTTGCCAACCAGGTCGCTGCCCGCACAAACATCAGCCAGACGGATGCGCAAACGCGCGTAAACCAGACGGTTGAACGCGTGCAGGCCGTCAGGGCGGAAGCGCAGAAGAAGGTCGATGAAGCACAGAAGCAGGTCGAAACCCTGAAGGCTGAGGCGCAGAAGGCGTTGGACGATGCCAAGGCCAAAGCTGCGGATGCTGCAGAAAAAGCGCGCGTCGCAGGCATTCTGACCGCGTTCCTGCTGGCCGCTTCCGCACTCGTTTCTGCTGCCGCTGCTTATATCGGTGCAGTACATGGTGGCCGACACAGAGACGAAGGCCGTATCTGGGGTGGTCTTTCCTACCGCAAGTAACCAGAGCGACGGCAAGAAAAATCGTCTTTTCACAAATGTCCCGCCCGGACCAAATTCCGGGCGGGACTTTCGTTTTAGGTATCCGCCGTTACGGACAGGGTCAATCGCGACGCTGCAGCAAGGCAAGTGCGACCGTGGATGCCGCCAGGATCGCGGTCAGCGCCAGCGGCGCAGTGGCACCGTAGGAATCCACGATATAGCCGCCGACAACAGCCCCGATACTGATAGCCACCTGGAAAGAAACAACCATCAGGCTGCCTGCCGCTTCCAGAGCATCGGGTGCGCCGCGGGAAAGGTTGGTCGGCAGCACCACGGGCGCCATGCCAAAGGCAAGACCCCAAAGCGCGACGAGCGCGAATGCGGCGCTGCTATGAACACCCCATAGGACGAGGGCGATTGTTGCAAATGCCATCAGGGCGGCGGTAACGATGAGCGCGAGGCGGATACTGTTGTCCGCCATGCGGCCACCCAGCACATTGCCGATCACGGAAGCAACGCCAAAGCCGAGCAGGGCAAGAGCAATCGGCGTGGTCTCAAGCAGCGTCACTTGTTCGAGGAAGGGACGTACATAAACCGAACCGGCAAAATGCCCCGTCATCAGCAACAGGATGGCAAGCATCCCCAGTTGAACGCTACGCCGCCGCGTCAGGCGGAAAACATCTGAAAGACTGTTGCTTGTACTTGCCGGCAGCGAGGGCAGGCTGAATATTTGTAGCAGCATTGCAATGACGGCAAGCCCTGCCGTCATCGACATGGCAATGCGCCATCCCACCCAGTCGCTGATCAAGGCGCCCATGGAGGGAGCCGCAATGGTGGCGAGTGAAACGCCGAGTGTGACGATAGCCATGCCGCGCCCGGTCGAATTCGCGCCAACGAGCCGCGCCACGACAGCAACCGAAAGTGCCCAGAAACCGCTGAGCGCGATACCCAGTCCGGCCCGGCCGACCAGCAATAGCCAGAAATCGGCAGCAACTGATGCCAGAATGTTGGAGCCGATCGCCAGCGCACTAAGCCCAACAAGCACGGTCTTGCGATTCAGTTTGCCGATGAGAACATTGCTCAGCAACGCGGTCACAGCACCTACTGAGGCCGTCGCGGTGACAACCTGTCCCGCCGTACCCTCGGTAATACCGAGATCGCGCGCCATGGGCGTCAACAATCCCGCTGGCAGAAACTCGGCCGATACCAGCGCAAAGCTGGTGGCCGCCATCGAAAGAACCGCAAACCAGGTTGCGGCGGTCCATGCGGGTTCCTCTGCGGCCTCCAGGCCAATTGTTGACCCATCAAATTCTGATGTCGTGTCCGTCATGGTGTCTCTCCTTGCGTTGGGAGAGTTTTAGACGATTTTTTTCGGATGATATGTATCTAAAAATCCGAAATTCATACCAATTCCTCCGAAAATTGTGCGTTGCACAAAGTTGGGTGTGCTCGCGCGCAGTCGAGTGCTTCAGATAGCAACCGTTCATGCGAACGGTCGCGACAGCATCCAAGATATTGTCAACAAGACCGGAAAAGCGATCGTGTCGCTGGGTTTTCACGAAATCCCGCATCCCCAGTTTTTAAAATGGCATCGCGAAAATTCGTTTAAGCACTAGAGCGAGTGGTAGATCGTAAAGGGGAATGCCTATGTCACACTCGCAGGCTCAAGATCTGATCAGACTTACGCCGCTGGATTGAACGTCTACGGTCGAAGCAGATAATGCTTCTTCTTGTTTTGCTTGTTGCCGCGCGGTCCGCTCACCACTGGAGTCCGGTCGGCATTTTCAGCGTGCAAACCTCGCCACCTTTCTAGCCGATCGGCACCAAGCTCGCCGCGTGCGACAGCGCCTTGAACGGCGCATCCTGGTTCATGAGCATGGGTACAGTCGCGAAACCGGCACAACGGCGCCAGCTCGGTAATCTCGGCAAACAGCGTATCTATTCCGTTGGTAACGTCGCTGACATAGAGCTTCCTTATACCCGGCGTGTCTATGACCCATCCGCCGCCTGAAACCGCATGCAGGGATCGCGCCGTCGTGGTGTGCCGACCCTGCGCATCATATTCACGAATAGTGCCGGTTTTCTGCTTCGTGTCAGATCCGGTCAGCGTATTTACAAGCGTTGACTTTCCAACGCCGGAGGACCCTACCAGCGCGATGGTCTGACCTTTACCCAACCATGGCCTCAACAAGGCGACAGCATCGGCCGAGCGTCCATTAAGCGCTATGACTGGCAGGTTGCGTTGCAGTGCCTCCGCCTGTGATTGAAACCGGCCGACGTCTTCCGCAGTATCAGCTTTGGTCAGCACGATGACCGGTTCGCTTCCGGCTTGATCCGCCATTATCAGATAACGTTCGAGACGTGCGGAATCGAAATCTGCATTGCACGATGTAACTACCAGTAGGGTGTCAACATTGGCGGCAATAAGTTGCATGCCACGTCCGCCTTCCGGCCTTCGCTGGAACAGGCTTTTTCGGTCGAGACGTTTGGCAAACATGCCCGTCAGCGGGTCGGCAAGTATCCAGTCTCCGACTGCGAAGTCGGCCGTATTGCTATTGCCCGGGAGCTCCAGGCGAACGGGCCCCGTCATATCGATTGCCTCGATGCGCGAGCGGTGGACAGACGATATACGCCTGGACGCGAGGCCAGCGTCGCCGTCTTTGAGTTGATCCGCAAAAAATGCAGACCAGCCGAGCTGCTCCAGTGTCGAAGGAAGCGGGACAGTCATCAGCCGTGTTCTCGCCTACTGGTGCGGCTCGCGTTTCGGCAAGAACTTAGCGTGAGCAATAGCCTCGCCGGAATAGGGAAAATCGTCTCCGAGTTGACGATTGCCGTCGAATACCTTGAAGATCGGACCGTCGACTTCAACGATTTTGTAGCCATTTACGTACTCGAATTTCGGCGTCTTCCAGCCCATCAGAAGTCCTTTAGTTGATTATCATCTCTGGTCTCGAGATGGCGTCGGGCAACGTTACCGGTTTTCACTGGCATTTGCGCTAATTTTCTATTTGGCTGCGTATCACTCAATCGGAAGCGCTGGCTGACGGTTGGCTTGCCAAAGTGTGCAGCGATGCGCAGTCGTCGAAATTTCTCACCGGACTTGCCTTCGGTGCACTCGCGGGAAAGAATCGATGATCCGACACTGCTGCCGGTGACCCGCGTTCGCAAGTCGCTCGCGGCATCTTGTCTCCCAATCACCCACTACGGCGATCGCTCAATCTGCAACATTCGCGCACTCTGGAAGCCGGTGTTGATAACCCTTGCCGCGCGTCTGTCCGGTTGAAAAGAAGGAGATGCCTTAATCGAAGGCGAGGGCGGGATAACCCACGATGCCCTTGCGAGTAAGCCGCATTTCGAGTGCGGTGCATTCGACCACGGAGCCGCGCTTCAAAGGCGAAACTTCGCGCTGGTATCGTTCGAGAAGCTGTCCGAGCGTAGTGCTTTAAAGGATTTTCGTGTCAGCGGCTGCACCGAACCTGTCGACCTGTGCTTCGAGGTCGCGCGCCCACTTTTCAGCTTCGAGCTCCGTGTCGAAAGATTTGCACCGGGGCTTCAAGCCGCGACGGCGCACCTGCGCTCGCCAACGTCCTCTGAGTTTTTTGATTGTCGCCATGGTGATCTCCAACATTCATTGTCGATCATGCGTAGGATGCCCCGGAGAGGGGGCCAAGGATTATCCCGGCGCAGCAATCACACGCATTAACTGCAATCAAAAATCATAGGCGATTTATAATTGAGCGCCTTGCACGCGCGGCGTCAGTATAGTTTGATATGCATGGGTAAAGGGTATTGCGTATGCGTGGATTACTTCGCTTTGTTAGCGCCAGCGTTATTTTGGTGGCAACTTTTTCCGGAGCATTTAGAGGTGGCTCGGTTTATCTGAACAGTTTCGGGCGTTTCGCTAAGTGGATTCCGCCTCGATTATGCCGCCACCATCATTGGTGCCAGCGCGTTGAAGTAGGCATGATCCGACGTCTGCCGGTCAAGGGATGAATGTGGGCGTCGGCTATTGTAAAAGGTCAGATAGCGGCCGATGCCAGCGCGGGCCTCGGACACTGTTTTATAGGCGTGGAGGTAGACTTCCTCGTATTTGATCGAACGCCAGAGCCGCTCGACGAAGACGTTGTCCCGCCACGCACCTTTGCCATCCATCGAGATGGCGATTTCCGCCTTCTTCAGAACCGCCGTGAAGTCCATCGCCCAGACCTGATTGGGTCTGGTAACCGAAAGCTTGCGCAGGAGGGCGCGATCGTCTCGTCATGGTAACTCCCGTTCCTGGCATCTAAGCCGAAGTCAGGCAGGAATTCCACTTATCCCCGCTGTGCAGATTTCCCGAGCCAGCTCTGGCGCACGAAGCACTGGTGCGTTCGAAACGCCACCGCTCGGGCTTGATGTTCAGCGCTTTTGACCTCGACATAATGCATGTTCGGTCGTTGTGCAGCCTCCGCGATCGCCGCTGCATCGGCCGCATCGTTCTTTTGTCGTTTGACGAACGGCTTCACATAGATCGGCGGAATTAGCCGCACATTATGGCCACGGCCTTTAGCAACGCGGCCCCAAAAATGGCTGGTGGCACAAGCCTCCATCGCGACAACGCATGGCAACTGCTCGTTCAAAAGCTGCAATAGTCGAGCTCGCGAGAGAACCCGGTTCAATAGAATCGCCCCGCCGCGATCCGTTCCACAGACTTGGGAGCTCCGCTTCGCGAGGTCGATCGCAAGGATACGCACCTGTGTCATCTGCTTTCCCTCCGTGAGCGCCACCATGGCGCTAGGCAGGCATCATACGCCTATGCCGGCCAGAGGGGGCATCCACCCCATCAGTTCAGACCGCCGTGTTCGATTAAGACGATGCTTCCCGACGTGCGAACTTGACGCATTCTGCAACGAACACATCGATTTCCGAGGTTGTCAAGGCTTCGAACACGATCCCTCCACCGAGACGGTTAATGGCCTTCATGAAATGTCTGAAGTTCCGTTCCGCTTCGGTGACCCAAGCCTCTGATAGCATTGCACGCAAAACACCGCCTGCGATATTCTGGCGACTGGTCATCCAAATTCGCTCGACGAAGTTGCTCCGAATGTCGGCCGACTTCATTATGAGCGACAACGCCTTGGAAATGTCATTCGGCATGCAAGTCTTTGCGATTTGGTAGTTCCACCAAAGTCTGGAGAGAGCATGATCATCGCGAATGCCTGTTTGTGTGGGAGCGAAGAAGTGATCGCGAATTCGAGATACGAACTTGTCGTCCTCGTTCCCTGTAAGCCAGCGTGCTCGGCAGTATTCAATAGCTTCGATGTGGGAGAGGCGTGCCCACACACGCTCCTCGTTCGCCATTGCGGGGCTTAGTCCAGCAATTGCTTCGCCGACGACGACGGAGTTGGGAAGATCAACACTTACGATGTTCATAGGGGTGGCTAAGTTGAGGCCTGCCAGCTTGTCGGCGTCGAACTCAACTCCCAATGGAATATCCCAACCCGGATCTCCTGCGAGGTCTTCAAAACCCAAAGAGCGATAGCGTTCAAGGTTTTGCTCGATCTCGCCTCGAAGACTTCCCAATAATTTATCTGAGAGATACCTAAGCGGGGCCATTATTGAACGCTTTCCATGAGCGAGATCGTTTTTCTCAAGGGGCCGCGTAGCAGTTGCTGTGCCAGCTCGAGTGGTGAGATGCTGGGGTCGGAAGGGTCCTTGCCCAAGTCAACGCACCTGGCTTTGAAGATACGATACCATTTACGGCCCTCTACATCTGTCTCTCCGGCCTGGAGGCGAAAGATCACCTCCATGATTGCAGGTAGGTATATCGTATTCAGGATCATATCCTTGCCGCGGTTGATATCGCGGATCGCCGCAATTTCCTTGTAAGTCTTATCTCGCGCGAGGATGGTGATGCGGTCTTGGTCGTGATCTACGGACACGGTGTTCTCTGCCACGTCTTCATTGCGAGCGAGTTCGAAGATGCTGTCGAACGGCTTGTACTTTTTCTGATCCATCGAGAAACGAAACTCGGGCCCGAGTGCAATGACTGCTCCCTTCGCTACGGGTACACTCTCACCGAACTCGGGATGAATGAGTGGACTTGCTAAGCCTGCGATCTCCCGAATGGTCCACACCACGGGTCGAATGATTACGCTTCCGAACAGCCGCGCCGCATCGAAATATTTCTCACTTTCGCCGAGCGGGGCTACCTGTAAATGGTTGAAGTAGGTTCGTCTGCAAACCAAAAAGTAACCCGCAGAGGCTGCCTGTGTTTTGATGAGGTCCGTCAGGAGATCGTTGGCTATTTGGAGACTGGAGACAAGTCGAAGTTCTCCGCTGGCGGTGATGTTCTGCTCAAATTTGCAGGAAAACTCTCCGCTCACGTAGTCTTCTGAATAGTCACTGAGGACCGGGTGGGGATAACGCATGTAGTGGTTGAGCTTCATATCTCACCGACCTCCTCATCACTGTGAATGCGGAAAGCATTAAATTCAATGGGGCCAGCGTAAGCGGTCTCAAGTTCCACTTCGATCGTTACCCGCTCGCCTTTTTTGCATGGCAGGATGATATCTCCGCCATCAACGGTGCCAGATTTTGCACTCTGAATCGCAAGCCGCTCAGGATTGCTAAGGCCGGATGCTTCAATGCTGATGCTAATATCTCCTTCGACAGGAGACGTGAAAATCAGCGTCCTGCGTTTTGGGTTTGCACGATCACTAAGCAGGTTTCTCTCCCGTTGGAGATCGATTGGCTCTGCTACCTTTGCCTTTCGTTTCACTGGCCCGGGATCAGGAGTGGGGTTCGGATTGGGTTCGGGGTCAGGGTCAGGGTCCCTATCCGGCGCAGGTCCGGGGCCATCGTCATCTTCCCCACGAGGCTGTTTGACCCTCTTCTTGGGCTTGGGCTGGGCTACTTTGACCGGCGTCGGCTTGAGCGCGCGTGGATCAGTTTCAGTCCCTAGTTCATCCTCGACATGGGACTCTTCTGAGGCGAAAAACTCGTTGAGTTCTTCGAGTTCCATCGAAGAGGTGGGTTGTGTTTTGGCCAGCTCCTTCAGCGTCTCGCGGACTTGGCTAGCGAGCTGTTCAAATGCCTTCTGTCCTTGCTGACGCATCGACGGGTCTGTAATGCGTTCGGCCGACAAGTCATTGTGGCTAGGATTTTCAAGCCTTTTAAACCACTGTCCTTCTTCGGAGCCGTCCGGTTCTATCACCAATGCGAACTCCCGATAGAGCGGGAAGCGCTTGAATGGTTCTCCGAAGTTAGCGAAGTTATCAGTGATGAACATTCCATTTCGGATAATGCCAATCGTGTATCCGAGCTTCTCTCTCAGAAGAATGCGGAGATTGACCTTCCCAAGGCCTTTCACGTCGAGAGTTCGAAGGATCGTTTTCTCGTCGACAAGGCAGCCGTAAAGCGTTCGAGCGGTCTCAAAGGCTGCTCTAGCCTTCAATTGATCCACCGCCTCAACGACCTTGTTGTCGCCAAAAAGTGCTTCGATGGTGTTTCGATTGATCTTCAGGAAGCCGTCATCAATCTCAAATTCCATCTCTTGCCGCTGAATAGCCGCGAAGAAGTTGATGAGGAGAGCTGCGACCATCTCGTACCGCCAGTCAATCCGGTTCTCGCGGACGCACAGCGAATAGATCGAGGTTCCTTGTTCTTTTCGGAGTAGCCAATCAGGAATGTCGGAGGGATTGTCGAGGGGCATAAAGCCCTTCTTCTTACCCCAATATCCCTTTCGGCGACGTTCCTCACCATCCGCACCAGTATGCGAAATGAAGAGGGTTTTCCCCATGCAGAGCACGTGGCTGCCTTGGTCGTCGGAGTACCGTGTCGAATAGAATGCAGTCTGAATATCGGATAGAGCAGAGATCGCGCTCTTGCCGATACCGAACGAGCCGCCGGAATTGACGCCGTCCTTTACACTCATTCCGTCGGCTTTCGCGAGCGTATGGAAGGGCTTCCCTTCTTCACACGGCCCGCGGACCCCTTTTGTGTTGAAATCAGCGACCCGCATCACGCGGACTTCTGGAGCGTCTAGCGCTTTAACCGCCTGCTTGAAGAACCCGGTATCTTTCTCGCTGCTCACCTTTGAGGCCTTATCCAAGCAAAGCTTGGCCGCACTCCGATAGCTCGCGATCGAAGGTATGTCTTCTGACTTTAGCAGAAGCTCGTCGAAGGTAAGTTTGACCGGCGCAGTGGCGACATCGCGGGCATCTCGGCTGTTCTGTCCCGTCTCGCGAGCTACTGCAGCAAACGGTTTGTCCCTAAAGGTTTCGATCCCTGCATCGCCCAGCCCCTCAGCCTCCCCGGCACTATTTGGAAGAAACTCAAGTCCGATCGTATCGTCATCATTGAAACTCATAGGCGAAATTCTCCCCCACCACTCTCGCCATCCTTTGTAAATCGGCTTTTTGCAGAATCCAGTGCTTTTTGAAGCGCATTGAAAATCTTTCGAACGTCCGCTTCCGAAAATTCATAGGCAGAACGGTTCGAAAGATTGCCTAGAAGCTGAATATCCTTGAGCGCTTTGTTCACCCGAGCTTCGGCAAGTTCTACAAATTTTTCTCTTTTATTACGCATAAAGTGCCTCCTGTCTTCGAAAAAGATGGGTGCATGTCGTCAATATGTCAAGCTTGGTGATAACATTTCAAAAATATTTGTAAAATGTTTGCTGTCAGCGAGGTGATGGACCGTCGTAAACGCTCGAAAATGTCAGCGTCGGACGCTGGATCACAGGTGCGAACGGTAGCGCAGATGCGCTTTCCACGACAGGCTATGAGACGATAATGGGTAAGATTGGAAGGCTCATTCGTGTAGTCGTGAGCTTGCTGGTGCTGGGAGAACGCGCGCGCACCATGATGGTGACTGACGAAATGACTGCTCGTCCAGCTAGTGTCTGTGGCGCGAGAGGATGCAGTAGCTGCACCGGTGGAAGAGGACTAGGTCCTTCCTTTTTGCAATTGTCGCGTGGCGAGCATATGCATGGTGTGTCCGTGGGGCCAGAAGATAAGGAAACTAGCGTCCCTACTTGTGATATGCAGCGCAGCTCAACAGGCGGGTCTCTGCGGATGCTGCCTTCGCCGTTTTTCTCCGCTTGTTCGACGAGAAGCCGCATAGTGTGAGGCGGCATTCCCTGTTACTTGCGGTGACCTTACGTCCATGCCAGAGCTCCCGAATATTTCGTTTTGCTAATCACTATCCAGTTTCGAACTGGGTCACTCAATTCAAATAGTAGACCTGCGTGCGCTCGGGTTCGCTCGCCTTTAGGCCGTCGAGCTGGCAGCTAAAGACGGCTGCATACTGGCGGACCGAGAACCCATCTTCCGCCCCTTCGACGACTAACGAAATGGTGGAGACCGGATATTCCTTGTTTGAAATACGATCGAGGTTCCACGCAGTTGCATCGAAATCGTATTTGTCGAGAACGGCGCTCGGGAAACCACCAACGGGCATTCCGATACCTGCGAAGCGATCAAGATCGGAGGGAGAGTAATACGGATAATTGGTTGCGAACACGCTCTTCGAGCGCATGGTCATCAGCTGATCTTTGCAGGATTCGATAACCTTCCGAAGGGTTTCCTTGTCCGCCGTCCTGATCTCCTCGCGCTTAGCATCTGCAATCCGCTGTTGCTCGGCTTCCAGCGCCGCCCATCGAGCAGCCTGTTCGTCCATCTGCTTTTTCTCGGCCGTGATCTGACGGTCTTGGATCGCGCCGTATAGCTTTATCCCGCCGTAACCGAGGCCACAAATGATGATAAGGCTGATGATCAAGCCCAGCGCGCCCGGTCCCTTCTCCGGCTCCTTCGATTGCTTTTCCTTGTACGCCACGAATTGATCAACGCTATCGTCATGCACGGGTATGTTCTCGCTCTGGTAGTGTTCCTTTCTCTCTATTGGTGTTCGAAGTTTCCAGCAAGAGATCGCGCTCGAAGTTGCTGACGTCCGAGCATTATTTACGGTTGTTTCACTTAATGAGCTACTTCACAAGTAACCCGATGGGTCCTTATGTTGGCGGGGTAATATCTTATCAGAGGGATAGCGAACCATGACCACAAGCCTTGTTCTGCCTCCCGATCAAGCCCGCCTTCTGAAGCAAGTCGCAGCCGCCCGCATGGTGCGGGGTACGATGCCAACGGCGTCGGTATCGGAAGTCAGCTGTCGATCCGCGCCCGCGGCATGATCGCAGCGGCGCTACGACTGCACTTGGTGGGTCTCGTGAACACCGTCAGATCACCAAGCAGCGCCTGACCATTTGCCGTCGTGACATCGCGAAGCTGATCGCTGCTGCGATCGACGAGGGTGTTAGGGGCGAACGGGAGCGGATTTCGCTGATGTTCCGATAGATGTCCGCCCGACTTCCCCGCACACCTAACTAAGGACAACGGAACGATTATAAGGATATCAGGGGCGGTTAAATACCGTCCCTTTTTTGTTTGGATGCCCGAGCATGACGCTGACTATGGACATCGAGTATTTTGTCGCGGGGAGAAAGAGGCAGGGGCTCACGCAGGAGCAGCTTGCCGAGAAAATATGGGTCGGCCTGCCACAGTGAGCAAATGGGAGCGGAAGGCGCGTAAATTACCGCCCTACATCGCCTTCCTGATGGCCTGCCCCTTGAAGGGCATCGAGCCCGTCAGCAAGGAAGCCATGATCAAGGTGGACGACTGACCTTTCCGAAAACAGCTTACCAATGGGATTCCTTGTGGCTCTCGCACTCATAGACCCATTCGCTCAACCGTATAAAGGCGGATCGACCCAGATCAACACCGCGCTCGAAGCCGCAAAGCACATAACCGCAAACGGAACGGATAACGGGCTGGGCGATTATATCTACAACTGCCTCGACGCCAACGCCATCTACAGGGCGTGGGTCAACGCCATGCCAGATAAGAAGCCCGCGGCCATCGCCACCTATCAGAAAAACTATGACAAAAGAGACGACGCCGCCGTAAGCAGTGACATCATCTCATCTGGCGACACCCTTGATGCTGGCCAGATACTTTTCCATGGCGGCCTTTGGACCGGGAGGAACCGGGAAGACCGTGATATCTCGACCGCTCTCCACTACCTTCAATCCGAACGTCGCGTTCGCTAACGCACTTTGGAAGGCCAAGGCATACGACGCCGGACGGCTCGATCTCATCGTGCTGACGACGAAGACCGCAACCACGAAAGCGTTTGTGTTCAATCTACGAGGCGAATTCAGCCATGAGCGCGAGGTGCTACTGCCCGCCGCCACTTACCTGACCTTCGTTCGCGAGACATGCCTGCGGACGGCCTTCAACGCTACAAAGGTTCGTTCTCCAGACAAGACGATCCCTGTCTGCGTCGCTGAAGTCGAAGTGTCCTGACCTAGAAGGGGAGGGGCAGCTGATTTCAATCATGGAAGAGCAGAAACCCACCGCTGTCCTGAAATGACGTACCCAAGATCGCGAGTGGAGCCCGCCGTTTCAGAAATCAAACAGATGTTGCAGCAGAATACTGCGATTTCTCGGCAACTTGGCGACTTTAGTTATACCGTCGTTCAGTCGATTTTCTTTCGGTGCGCATCATTCCGATTAGCCAGCAAAACCAAGTTACGGCGGCGTCTGCGACTGTGCATGAATTGTGTTGCAAATGTTTATCTAATTCCAGGGGCGGGGTCGACGGTTCGACTTCATTCAAAGCGTAAGAACGCGCACGACAATCTTCGTAGTACGACTTGAAAATGCTATCATTTCTGTGGTGGATATCATAGTGGAAATGTTGATAGGATCGGATAAATGGCGGCGTTGACCATACGAAACCTCTCTGATGAAACTCATCGGACGTTACGCGCAAGAGCAGCTTATCACGGTCGTAGTACCGAGGCCGAAATTCGTGACATCCTCGAAGCCGCTGTTCGTCCATCTGGACGCGTGAAACTCGGCTCGCTTCTCGCGGCCATTGGACGTGAAGCCGGAATGTCAAACAGTGACGTCGAAGCGCTGCAACAACAGCCCGACAAGACTCCGGCAGTACCGATGACTTTCGAATGGTCTTGCTAGACACTGATGTAATATCTGAGCCTTGGAAGACAGCTCCTGACGCTGCTGTGCTCACTTGTCTAGAGGCTGCCTAAGCCTTTAAAATTACAGGTCGCGGATTCGCCCCTTGGGATCTCGAAATTTGGCTCTGCGGCTCGCATTACATAAAAATATCCATTTATTTCCAATGATAAAGCAACGTCTCAATGGCATACCGCCCAGCGTATTTGGCTCGGGGGCAAAAAATGAATTTCGTTTCATGGTTCTATCGCAAGCGGCGTGTAACGCTCGATATTTGGCAAAGGTTTGCATCTGGTTGCGGAACGTTCGTGCTTTTGCTCTTCGCGGCCTCGGCCGCTGATTATGCATTTTCGCAACAGGGATATTGGTACGGTCTGTTTCTCTCTCATGTGGGGATCAGTTTCGTTCTACTGACACTCGCATACAATAGCTTTCAGTCATCGATCGGTGTTCTCGATTCTCGATTCGATGAACGACGTCCGGAGGGCTATGCTAGTGACATCCTGCCTGCGGTGGCGCCGTATGGAAAGCTCGTCGCGGTTGGTGTGATTGCCTGGCTGTTGGAGGATAACCGTGTGGCAATCGTTTTGATGTCTTACGCTGGAGCAGTCATCCTGCTGGGCTTCGTCTTGCTCTCAGTATTTCGATACTGCGGACATAAAGCTCCTGATTTTGTACGGTTCATGTGCTTTTTATCTCTTAGCTTTCTCGGGTATGGTGCAGTTATTTCCGCTCTGAAAATTGCTGCAGGGCCGAGTTAGCAGACGCAAAGTCAGAGAGCGAAGAAGTTCTGAAGGATCTGCGAAATTCGTCGGGACTTTTGGTCCAATCATTCCCTCGGTTTAGGAACATTTGCTTTGGGCCTGCATCTGGGGCCCTTTTGGCGGAGCGACAAGTATCACTGGCAGTCAAATCGGTTTGATCAGAAAAAGTATCCATCCGGTCCGGAGGGTTTCTCAAAATATTGAATATTTACGTCGCGTTGCTGGAGCGCGTTTTGCCGGACCACGGTAATTTTCCCAGGGCGCGCCAGCGGCGTGATGTCGAGGCTTTTGCCGCTAATTCAAGGCTATTGAGGGTAAGCGTTCATTTTCTTGGGCATTGAGGCGGGCGGGTTTGGTGCAGCGGATTCGAATTGGATGCCGATCAGGCCGCTACGGATTCGTGAAAGCTGAAGGGCAGCAGATCCGAGATGTCGGCGTTGTTTGCCCGCTGTTGCGTTTCTGTCGGAACAAGGCGCAGGAAGGCCAAAGGTGCGATACCGTAAGGCCGACAAGTCAGCGATCGTGCGTACCCTACTATCTGCTCAATCCAAGCCCCTGAGACCGGTTCAGCTGCCGTCTGAGTGCGTGGTCATGGCTAAGCTCGGCCATGCGCGTTCGGTTCACGATACGGGCTGTCATCTGAATGTGCTCGGCCTGCTTTGCGAGCTCCGGGCGTGCCGCAAGCTCCTCGGCGAACCTGCGAGGATCGGAACTGCCAAACCGCCGCGTGAGTGCTTCGGCCACCAGCTTTGCCTCATCGAGCGCGGCCTGGCCCTCAGCTGACGATCGCAGCTCCGCGATAAACTGGCTCCGCTTCGCGACCGGCATCTTCTCCACCTCAACAATGATTTCGGCGCTGCGCGGCGTGAGGGCAGGGACCTCGATGACATCACGCTGTTCGCGCTGCCATTGTTCGCTCGCGCGTTCTTCGCCAAGCCGGCGCTCCCATGCCTCGGAGACATAGCCGATATGGGCAGAGAGAGATCTGGCGTATTGTAGTGCCTCTTTCCGCTCCTTGTTGTTTCCGAACAGACCCGACTTGCCGCGCAGCTCCCCGAACCGCTCGGGTTGCTCGGCCATGGCCTTTGCCATGATTTTTCCGTTGCCTTCCTTCTCGGTCATCGCAGTGCGCAGTCTTGCGGCGACCTCGGCCGGATCACGGAACACGTGCCGCGCGACGGACTCCACCGTATCGAATCTCTGGTCGATGACAGACATCGCTTTTTCTCGGGCCACCTCTTCGATGCTGCGGTGGTGACGCTTGATCGCTGGCACAAGTGGAGTGGGCTTACCGGGTTCCAGCGGCGAGAGCTGGCTGACATTTTCTGTGGGGGCAGGGACGGTGCCGTCTTGCGACATGAGCTCGGACCACCGAATGCGGCGATATCCTTTATTCTCATCTCCCCGATCGTCGCGCCGACCGTCATCGATTGTTCGGGCGAACTGATTGCAAGGATCTTCGCGGTGAACAGGGCCGGCCCGATCGCCGGCACGTTCCTCGTAAACCTGCTCACGCTCTGATGGCCGGTCCTGTTGCTCCCGTTGCAGATGGGCCGCACGGGACAAGACCTCTTGACGCTCATCTTTGGCGGAAGCAAGTTCAATCTCGCTTCTGACCTCAAACTCTTGTCCGATCCATTGGTCGCTGGTGATCCATGGGTCGCTTGCGATCCCGCGCCGCTCGGCAAAGTCGCTGATATAATCCAGCGTGGCTTCCTTCGCGCCGGAACGCGACAGGCGGCTTGTCAGCTGCTGGTACGCCAACGCGTCACCCTTGACGACACGCCAGGCATTGCGCTCGGCCTGCGTGCCATCCGGAAGCGTGACAGGCGTGGCGCCTTCATGCCGGAGGCCAATCCTGTCCCCGATCTCTGGCGATGCATCTCGCATGGCCCGCTTGAGATCGACGCCCCACACCGTGCGCTGATCGCCCTTGTCGTTCTCCAGCGTCACAAAATAGTTTTCTCGCGCCTGGCGATGATGCTCGTAGGGTGCAACGCCGTGATCAACCAGCCGGCCCGCCTTGGCGAACTCCTTGATGTCGGCATAGAGCTGCACGCTGTCGCGATGCCTGGTCATGGCAACATAGGTCAGATGCCGGTCCATGGTGCTCGACGCCAGCACAAAAGCGCGATCGACCGTCGCCCCCTGATTTTTATGGATCGTTGTCGCATAGCCGTGGTCGATCGCCTGATAGCTGTCCGTGGGAACGCTGACACTGTCGCCACCTCGACCATCGAGCCGGGCGATGATCTTGCCCGGCTCCACATGCTCGACCGTGCCAAGCATGCCGTTTTTGACGCGGAGGTCGCGGTTGTTTTCGAGGAAGATGATCCGGTCACCGGGGCCGAAGGCGCGTTTGCCGTTATTGGTCTGGAACACGCGTTCTCCAACATCCCCACCACCTACACGGTCCTCACCATTCCCACGCCCCGCACTGGTGCCCAGCCCGGGGCTGCGCTCCAGCTTTTGTCTGTTCTGAAACTCGGAGCGGATGGCGGCATTGAGGGCGCGCACATCGGCGCGGCGATGCGCCATGGCAACCCGGGTGCCATCGGCACGCCGCTCACTGTCGGCGACATAATCACGCACGATCTGCGCCGTCGCCGCGTCGCGGCTTTCCGCAAAGTGGATGGCGCCGTGATCGCGATAGGCGGCCAGCCCCTCGGCTGTCTTGTGGGTCGCAAAGGCAACCGATGCCTGTCTCTGCCAATCATGGCGCTGGCGGCGAATATTTGAAAGTTCGACATGGCCAATCTGCTCGGCAATCGCCCTGAAGGGTGCACCAGCCCCGATGGCCTGGAGCTGCTCATGGTCGCCGACAAGAACGATCTTTGCGCCGCGCTCTTCCGCTTCTCCGATGAACCGGGCAAGCTGCCGGCTCCCGACCATGCCGGCCTCGTCAATGACAAACACGTCACTGCGACCGATCAGATCCCGGCCATGGTCCCAGCTGTAAGACCATGACGCCAGAGTGCGGCTCTCTATGCCGGAACTTTCCTCAAGGCCTTCGGCTGCCTTTCCGCTAAGCGCTGCACCATGGACCTGATAGCCTTGAGCCTCCCAGGCCTTACGAGCGGCTGCCAGCATGGTGGACTTTCCAGCGCCGGCAAACCCGACCACAGCGGCGATGCGTTCTGGACCTGTAATATGCGCAATCGCGTGACGCTGTTCGCCCGACAATCCCGCTGAGGGATCCCTCGCAGCCGACGGTCCGCTGGAGCTTTTGCGAATGGCGTTATCCTGCCTCTCCATGGCTCGATCGACATGGCGACGATCGACGCCATGGGAATGCGCCTGATGCAACCGTTCCGCCGATCGCGCCATGCGCAGTTCCAGATCGATCATGTCCCGCGTCGAATAGCGCGCTTTGGACACTTCGCCTGTCTCGGCATCGATGCGCTCAGCCTGAAGCTCCACGAGCGCTGGTGATGCCATGACAGCCGCAAAGGCGTTCTGGAATGTCTGGGCGTCATCATTGATGTAGCGATGCAAGGTTTTGGCAATGTCGTGGCGATCGAACACGCTCTTCTCATGGCTGATCAGCGTCAGAACCTGTTCCGGTTTTTGGCGGATCAGCGCGGCATTTTGCCGTGCTGCCTCGTCATCCAGCCGCCCGCGCTCGACGGCCATTCCTTGCTGGCGCATCTGCGACGCATGCACGCCCATATGCTCGGTCGGCGACAACTCAAGGCCGCGCTGCGCATGCGAGCGATGATCGATGCGAACATCCAGGCCTTCGCGTTGAAGCTGACGGTTGGCAATGCCTTCCCATGCCTGCCGGATATCGCGAAGCTGCATGTCGGTCGTCGCCATGCCATTTGCCAACAGCCGTGCGTTCTTGTGCTCAAGACAGGTCTTCTCGCCAAGGCCGGCTATGCCAACCTGTCGCGTCGTCATCAGAACATGCGCATGGTGGTTCCTGATATCACCATGCTCGCTTGGCGAATGGATTGCAAAATCCACGGCCGCGCCATAGCGGTTTGCCAGATCCTGGGCAAAGGCGCGTGCAGCCTTCAGTCGCCCCTCTGGTGAAAGCTCATGCGGAAGCGCGATTTCGAATTCGCGGGCGACGCGGGCGTCCTTTCGCTTTTCTGCAAACTCGGCAGCATTCCACAACGCCGAACGATCCAAAGCCCAATTGGCAGAAAGACCGTCCGGCAGCACGATCTCACTATGCTCGACACCCTCTTTCCGGGTGAAGTCATGCACAAGGCCATCGCGTTGATTGACGAGAAGAACAGCACAACGGTAGGCGGCAGATGCCACAGCGCTGCGACCGGATGAGCGCGAGACAGGTTTGGTGCTGAGATGATAAATCGCCAAACGAAATCTCCGATACGCAAACGGGGAGACCAAACGCCCAAACGCGCCGCAAGTCGTAAGTGCGCCCTTGTCTGTTTACCGGTGGCGACGCTAGCAACATCGAACAGCGATTTCGACTACTAAAAGTAGTGGTCGAATGGAGGCAATTTCTTGTTTTTGAGCAGGGAAGCGAACGCATCAATCAGGGGAGGTGATTTTCTCCCACCGAAAAATGGGACATTCGGTCAGGTCGATGTCAGGGGGACATCGAGACTTTGATCAGCGGGCTCTCCGAGGCCTGAACGAACACCGAAGACGGCGTCATGTGCTCACATCATCAATTTGAAATCGAGCGATGATATCGTGGCATCGATCCCCAAGGTTTCAAGGGAGCGGCCGATGCAGGACGTGGCGACGGTAGGGCTTGATATAGCCAAGCAGGTTTTCCAGGCGCATGGAGCAGATGCGAGCGGAGAAACCCTTTTCAACACGAAGATCAAACGTGAGAACGTTCTGGAGTTTTTCAGCAAGCTCAAACCATGCCTGATCGGAATGGAGTCCTGCGCTACAAGTTATTACTGGGCGCGCCAGTTACTAGAATTTGGGCATGACGTTCGGTTGATACATACCAGTTACGTGAAGCCCTTCGTGAAACGGGGCAAAACCGACGCCAATGATGCGGAGGCGATCAATGTTGCGCTTACGCAAAAGACAATGCGCTTCGTTCCAGTCAAAACCCTGAACCAACAAGCGGCAATTACGATTTTTCGAACTCGCAGCCTTTTTGTTTCACAACGGACTCAACTCGTAAACGCGCTGCGGGGGCACCTAGCGGAGGCCGGCCTGATAGCGGCGAAGGGCATTCAAAATTATTCCAAATTAGTCAAACTTATGGAAAGTGCAGCAGATACCGTCCTGCCGACAGTTATGAAAAAGGCTCTCACCGACATTTGCGACCAGATACATCGATTGAATGATTTGGTCACGAAACTAGACAAAGAGATTGAGCGACGTGTCCAACACGATGAGAACGCGTGTAGGCTTCTGACGATACCTGGTGTTGGCCCGAAAACTGCAATGTGCGTTATTGCGACAATTCCTGATATCCATCGGTTTCCATCTGGCCGCCATTTCTCTTCATGGCTGGGTCTTACTCCTCGCACGCATTCAAGCGGAGGTCGTTCGGTTCTGAGCCGCATTACGAAAATGGGGAATAGCGAACTCCGAACGATGCTTTATCTCGGGGGCACAGTGATCATGATGCGAGACAAGAAAACTCCAATCGGTCGTTGGGCCAGTCGATTGCGCGCGAGACGACCGTACAAAGTTGCCGTTATCGCTGTGGCAAATCGTATAGCGCGCATCATTTGGGCTCTTTTGACAAATGGGGGAGTTTACGATCCGACATACGGCCGAGAAGCCTCAGCGTGACGCAGCGATAATCTTGGGCGTTTGAATAGGTGGTGGTCGGCGGTAAGCTAACGGGTAGCGCACTAGAGAGCGAATTGTCCGAATGACTAGATGTACCTGGAGTACGGGACCGCTATAGGCATTTGCTCTGCGTTTCGCAAAATGGCGACCTTGAGAGGTTATGCCGTCAAGACTCATGCAGCGCTTCCAATTGCCTTGCCCTCGATCATCCATCTAGCGGGTCGCTTCCAATTAGGGGGCGGCCCGCACTCCTGTCTGGATGGTGATGGCCGCCTCCATGACCGTGCCTCTCTTGACGTGACTGTGTTACCAAAATTGCGTCGAAGTGAGCGGCAGTGCAGGCGGGCATCTGGCTGCAGCGATTGGACAGGGTGCGTCGTTAACGGTCCTTCGTAACCTCTACGCTCCACTCAGTCGGCCACGGTATAGCGCCCGTAGCGCCTGCGATTGGGAAAAAACCGGGAAGCCGATATACAACCTAGGATAAAGTACCATTGAATGTTCGCTATTGAGGAATGAAGGTATTGCAATACCATCTGCATAAATCAGAGCCGGTTGCCTAAAGATCGAATGTGCATCGTCCGAGAAGACAGGCATTCGTTTGGTGGCTACCAAAAATCGGAGTTTCAAAGGCCGCTGGAATGGCCCATACAGGACACCGTCGATAAGCGGAGCAGACATGAAGACCAGCCTTGAACATTTGCCGGAACGAAAGCAACGCGAGCTCGCGCGCGTCGTCGGAATTATTCAGGAAGAGTTTGCTGATCTGGTGGAGCGCTCGAAGTCTGACGCCAAGAGGGATGGGCGGATTTTCAAAATCATTCTGTTCGGTTCTTACGCGCGTGGCACCTGGGTGGATGAACCGCATACGTCGAAAGGCTATCGCTCGGATTTCGACATCCTTGTCATCGTCAGCAACAAGGAACTTGCCGACCCCAAATACTGGGACAAGGCGACAGACCGCCTGATGTGGGACAAGGAAATCGAGACGCCCGTGGGGCTTATCGTGCATGGCGCTCGCGAAATCAGCAATTTTTTGCAGGACGGCCAGTACTTCTTCGTCGACCTCGCCCGCGAAGGTATTGTTCTTTACGAATTCGACGACCGGCCGCTGGCTGAAGCGAAACCGCTCAGCCCTTCCGATGCACTTAGGGTTGCCGAGGAGCATTTCAGCAGACATTTTCCTGATGCACAAACTTTCATTAAGTTGGCTGGCTATGCCCTGAAGGATAACAATGCCAACATTGCCGCCTTCCAACTGCATCAGGCAGTCGAGACGGCTTACAACTGCTATCTCCTGACGCTGACAAATTATTCGCCTGCGTCGCACAACCTCAAATTCCTGCGTGGACTTTCCGAAGGTCGCGATCACCGTTTGATCGACATCTGGCCGCGCGACCGTCAGCGATTTACCACATGGTACAACATCCTGAATGAGGCCTACGTCAAGGCACGCTATTCGAAGCGTTTCGAGGTTTCCGAAGAGGCGCTCACCTGGCTTCAGGAGCGGACGGCGGAACTTCATAAGATGGTGGAGAGGCTTTGCCGCGAGCACATCGAAAAGCTCGAACAGGCCGCGGGACAAGCCGCAAATTCCAGCGACTGAGCTTCACCGGTGGCAGACCAATCCTGAGCTCAGGCACCAGCCACCGCAGCGTCATGAACCACAGGGTCCAACCTCCTCTTACAATCGCTATGTCGATCTCCTCATAGACACTGGTCTGTCTTTCAGGAACGAAGCCGTGCTCAACAGCGGCAGTTCCGGTGCGACCGCAATCGAAAGGAACAATCGTGGCAAGGAAAACCATCGAACAGCGTCTGGCTGAACTGGATGCGCAACGGTCCGCGCTCAAGGCGCGTCTCTCGAAAACCGAGCGCAACAACGATACGCGCCGCAAGGTCCTGATCGGGTCGCTCGTTCTGCATCACCTGCAGACCTCGGATGATCAGGAGTTCAGCAAACAACTCGGTACATGGCTGCGTCGCGAACTACCAGGCTTTTTGACACGCGACAATGACAAGGCGCTGTTTGACGATCTGATCGAACCAGGACTGCCGGACAAGGGAGAGGGTGGCGACAGCGCGGAAGGGTATCCATGAACCGGTTGCGACTTTCTCGGGACGCATTCAAGAACATGATGCGAGCCGCCGCGCGTGATCCGCTTTGGGCGCTTCTGGCTTTGATCGCCATGCCCTTCCGGATCTGGAAACGGCTTCTTGGATTTTTGTTCATCCTGTTCAACGTCACGTTCGTGATCGGCATGGGTGGCGGTCATTTCCTCGAGCAAATGGGTTTCGAGCGGGGCTCGCCTGTCTACATCATCCCAGGTCTCTTAACCCTGCTGGCGCTGGCCGTTATCACCTTCTGGTTCATTACCACTCCACTGATTTTGCATTTCGGGGAGAATGACGATGATACCCATGGCTCCGCCCGCTTTGCGACAGACAAGGAAATAGCCGCTCTCACCTCATCCGGCTCCGGCCTCCTGATCGGTCGTGATACGAAAACGGCCAAGCCTCTGCGCTATGATGGCCCGGCCCATCTCCTGACGATGGCGCCGACCCGTACCGGCAAGGGCGTGGGCACTATCATCCCGAACCTGCTGACCGCCGACCGTTCCGTGATCTGCGTCGATCCGAAAGGTGAGAATGCAAGAATCACCGGTCGTGCGCGCCAGAAATTCGGGCCGGTTCATGTGCTCGATCCTTTCGGGGTCACTGGCAGACCCACGGCAGCCTTCAATCCCCTGGCCATGCTTGATCCCCAAAACCTCGATGTCGCGGAAGATGCCAGTGCCCTTGCCGACGCTCTCGTGTTCGACGAACCGGGAATGGCGGGAGAGGCGCATTGGAACGAGGAGGCAAAAGCACTGATTGCCGGATTACTGCTCCAGATCGTTGCAGCGGAGCCTTTGAGTGGAAGGCACCTCGCGACACTTCGAGAGTATCTTACCCTTGCTCCAGACCAGTTTGCAGCACTGCTCAAGCGGATGCAGGACAGCGATGCGGCGGGAGGTCTTGTCGCGCGCGCCGCAAACCGACACCTCGGAAAACCCGATCGCGAAGCTGCAGGCGTTCTGTCGGCAGCCCAGCGCCATACGCATTTTCTTGATTCACCGCGCATGACGGCCGTCCTCAGTCGCTCGGATTTCCGGTTTGCCGATCTCAAGCGCAGCAATGTGACGGTGTTCCTCGTCCTTCCCCCTGATCGCCTCTCGACCTATTCGCGCTGGCTGCGACTGCTTGTCTCACAAAGCCTGCTCGAAATGGCCCGCGATCCGACAAAGCCGGCGACACCGGTTCTCTATCTGCTCGATGAGTTCGCATCCCTTGGGCATTTGGCACCAGTCGAGCGCGCGATGGGTCTGATGGCGGGTTATGGTGTCCAGCTTTGGCCCATCCTCCAGGACATCCATCAGCTGCGTGCCACATACGGTCATCGCGCCGGAACTTTCCTGTCAAATGCCGGCGTGCTGCAGGTCTTCGGCGTCAACGATCATGACAGCGCCCGCCTCATCTCTGATCTGCACGGACAGGAGACGGTCGTGTTCCAGACCATGGCGAGAGCGCTCGATTCCGATAAGACCGGGATCTCCTACAGCCAACAGCGTACCGGCCGGCCGCTGCTCACCCCTGATGAGGTGCGCAATCTGCCGGCGCACGGACAATTGCTGTTTCTGGCCGGACAACGACCAATATTTGCTGAAAAGCTTGCCTATTTTGCCGATCCGGAATTCAGGGATATGTTCGACCCAGTTTAACGGGAATGGTGGTAAATGGCAGTTCGGCAACCCATCAAATCCTTGTATGCGCGGCCCTCCGGCTATCTTGATTGTGAACGCAATTTGCGCGCAATTCACTGGCCACGCAGTTCGCGAACGCAAGTTAGGCGGCCATATCAAAGTCCGACCGCTTAATGCTGTTCGGCAGAAAATCGAGAGCGTCGAGGCTGATGGAGAGAGTTTCACTTTTGCCAAGCCTGTCTTCGTAGTGACACGAGACGTGCACCGTATTCGGTGCGCGCCTTACAGCTCGACGCAGTCTTTGTGAGCATTTTCGACCAAAGACGTTCGAGACAGTTTTCCTAATGCGCTCACCGAATGGTTTAGAAATACGCGGTAAAGTTTGGCCGTGTTGGCATTGAAAATTTGTATGTGAGATTGCTTTGGGAGCGAATATGCGGAGCGTCGTTTTATCGTCTATTGCTCTGGGCGTGGCCATTAGCGGATCGCCGGTCCAAGCGCAGACGCGAATTCCATATGAGAAAGCACCTTACAACGACACTGTAATCCAATGCGGCGCGTTGTTCGCCCTCCTTGCCGACGGCTACGAAGAGGCAGGCGAAAAAGGTAAATCCGTCGATTACCAACAGAAATTCGCTAAGCAGTTGAAGGTTTCTGAGGAAGAATTTGAAAGCGTAGGGCGACCTAAACTAGAAGCAAAACAAATTTACCAAGAACGTCGCGGCATTCTCGCTACCATGATGGAAAAGGATACCCAAATGATGGCGGGTCCTGCGAGAAGTCCGCATCGCCTGTTTGCATAGAGGTACCAGGGAGACGAACGCCAAGGAGGCCTGAGTAACAGCTGAAAGCCACAGAACCGACGAGGAGTGCACTCAGACGGAATAGGCCCGCGTCAGCGAGTACTTTGGTCACTTCACCAGCGAAGCGATCCGGCGCGGACATGCCACCGCTTCGCAGCAACATGCCGATGAGCTTGCGCCGCTCCCGGATGTCGTCTTTAACTTGCCTATGGGCTTTCACCCGAGCCGTAATGTCGACGTCAGCCTGCGGGCCGACATAGCGTCTCTTGTCCTTACCCTTGGGAGTAGGGAGATCAAAATACCAGTAATTGCGGCCCTTGACCGGAACGGAAACAAACCGACCTTCGAGGGGAAAGTCTGCCTGAAACTGAGCATCGAACATCCGCTGCGCGAGTTCAGCGAACGCCGTTCTGTAAACGAGGTCAATCTGTTTCATCGCCCGATCCCGTTATAATTAATTTGCAAAAACAATATAACTATGCTGCCAGATTTCGATGGAGCGAGGCTAGGTCGGTTCGGTTTCAATCGAAAGAGTGGACAATGGTGCGCGTCGGCTCCATCGTATTTAGGCCGTCGAGGCGGCAACTTTGGACGGCCGCAAATTGACGAACTGAAAAGCCGTCGTCCTCTGCTTCTACCACAAACCAAACATTAGAAAGGTCAATCGATAGATCTGGCGCCGACGCATGTTTTCTCTCGAAAGAGGAGCGCACCGCGCATCTGCTCGAGCTGGTAAAGGTCGTTTGCGATGAACATATCGAAAAGCTGGAATGTAACGTTCGAATGGGCGGGAGTGAAAGCAGCCAATGACAGCCAGGTGTCGAAGCCGGTTCTGATCGTGCCCTTGCGGCGCGCCGCCTTGGCACTTTACGAGTCAAATCAGAAAGAGGCCGCGCGGGATCTGGCTGCGTTTCTCGCCTCACAGGAAGTCCTCGATCAAGCCCTCGAAGAGCTGGTCAACCAACATTTCGATCTGACCGATTGGACGATCGACGCCGCCTGATCAACGGGCCTCCCATTAAGGCGGAACAAACTTGTTAATGTTCTCTTTATGTTCTATTGGTAGAATCGTGCCGAAATGTCAGAAAGACTCCCAGCGAATGCGAGGTGATACCAATGACAAGTTTTTCCGTTCTGCGTCAAAAAGCCGGTCTGAGCGTGCCCGAAGCAGCCGAACTTTTGGGCTACAACGAACGCCAGGTTTACCGCTGGGATTCCGGTGAGAACGTACCGCGGAAGGTCATCACCGATAAGCTCGAGTCCGTGCGGCAGGAGCGCTGCCTTGCGCCGTCGGAACACTCGTTCACATTCATCGACCTGTTTGCGGGTATCGGCGGCCTGCGCCGCGGATTCGACGCTATCGGCGGCAAGTGCGTATTCACGTGCGAATGGGACAAGCACTCCCAAGCGACATACCGTGCAAATTACCCTGACGACGAGCATGAGATCTGGGACGACATCCGCGACCTGAAAGCGGAAGATGTCCCTGACCACGACGTCCTCCTCGCTGGTTTCCCGTGTCAGCCGTTTTCGTTGGCAGGCGTGTCGAAGAAGAATGCTCTTGGCCGTGCGCACGGGTTCGCCTGCGAGACGCAGGGTACGCTGTTCTTCGACATCCAGCGCATACTCGAGGTCAAGCAACCGAAGGCGTTCCTGCTAGAGAACGTGAAGAATCTGGTCAATCATGACAAGGGGCGAACCTTCGCGATTATCAGGGACGTCCTCGAAAACCAGCTCGGTTACACCATCAAGTGCAAGATCCTAGATGCGAAGTCGTGGCTTCCGCAACACCGCGAACGCATATTCATTGTCGGCTTCCGGCAGGATCAGGGCTTCAACTTCGAGGACCTGCAGATCCCTGACGTCCTGAAGGGGCCGACCCTCAAGACGATCCTCCATCCGGAAAACGGCGAGGAAGCTCCTGAGAAGCCGTTCACGGACGGCAACATCGGTCGCGTATCCGATAAATACACGCTGACCGACAAGCTTTGGGCATACCTTCAAGCCTATGCCGCCAAGCACAAAGCAGCCGGCAATGGCTTCGGCTTCGGTCTGTTCACTCCGGACGGCATCGCCCGTACACTGTCCGCTCGTTATCATAAGGACGGCTCCGAGATCCTGATTAGCCGTGGCGATGGCCGGAACCCGCGCCGCCTTACACCGCGCGAGTGCGCACGCCTCATGGGCTTTGATGCTCCCGGCGAAAGCGACTTCCGGATCCCCGTCTCCGATACGCAGGCCTACCGTCAGTTTGGTAATTCGGTTGCCGTGCCGGCCGTTAAGGCCGTGGCCGAGCTCATGAAGCCGTACATCCTGGATTATCAAGAGGTCGAGGAAGTCATTCTCAAGCGCGCCTGATGACGGACGTGGTTTCGCCCGAGAAGCGCAGCGAGATGATGGCTGGCATCAAGGGCAAGAACACGAGGCCGGAAATCGCCATCCGGAAAGCCTTGTTCGCGCTCGGCCTGCGGTATCGCATCCACGACAAACGGCTGCCCGGAAAGCCCGACCTTGTTTTTCCCGGGCGAAAGGCTGTCATCTTCATCGAGGGGTGCTTCTGGCACCAGCACGACTGCCACCTCTTCAAGATGCCATCGTCCAGGCAGGACTTCTGGCAAGCAAAGATCGAGGGCAACAGGCAGCGTGACGTCCGCGTCCGCAGCGAACTGCAAGGTCTGGGGTGGCGACATCTAACTGTGTGGGAATGCGCCTTAAAAGGGAAAACGAGATTGCCATTTCCCGCGGTCGTGGACAGGATCCGAGCGTGGCTCGAATCAACCGAGTCGACGGGGGAAATCGAGGGGATACGGGATGGCGATAGCCGACCTGAGTGATTGGATGGCGGAGTTCGGAAAGCCGGGCTACCTATGGTACGCGAAGCGTCTTTCTGGCAATGACACGTTGGCGAATAAGAGTCACCAGGCCGGGCCGTACATTCCGAAGCCCGTGCTCTTTGAGGTGCTTCCAAGCATCAATCGCCCCGAAGTCGAGAGGCCTGACGCCTTCTTCGAGTTGTACCTCGACTCTCACCCGGAGGTCAGGACCATCAGAGCGATCTGGTATAACGGCAAGTTTCACGGCGGCACGAGAAACGAAACCAGACTGACAGGCTTCGGGGGCGCCCAGTCCGCGCTTCTCGACCCAGACAGCACCGGAGCGCTTGCGGTGTTCGCTTTCAAAGTGGAGAGTGAGACGTCGCCGGCGGAATGCCATGTCTGGGTTTGCGGTGGCGAAGGAACGGAAGCTGACTTCGTCGAAGAGCGTTTGGGTCCGGTGGAACCTAAGATTCCAGTGATCTGGCGGCCGGGCATTTCGGATCCGCAAGCAGATCTATTTACGGCAATCCCGAGCCGAGCGACGTGCTGGTTGCAGCCGGACGAGATACCGGAAGGGTGGCTAACTGCGTTTCCGACCGGTCGAGAAATTATCGAGAAAACTATCGGCCTACGGCCGGCGAGCGGCATGCCAGTGGATGTCAGACTGATGCTGCGCCGCGCCTGCGAGTTCGAGATATTCAAGTCGATCGAGGAGGCATCCTGGTTGCCGAAGATCAAGGAGGGCTTCCACTCGATCGATGGGTTCCTGGGCATGGCGAACACGATCTTGCAAAGCCGCAAGTCCCGGGCAGGGAAGTCCCTGGAATATCACACGGTGGCTCTCTTCGAGGAGGAAGGTCTCGCCCCTGGGACCGCGTTCGTCCACAACCCTCTGATCGAGGTCAACAAACGCCCGGATTTCCTGTTTCCTAGCGTAGCGGCGTACCAGGACAACTCCTTTCCCGCGAACCGACTGCGGATGTTGGCGGCGAAGACGACTTGCAAGGATCGTTGGAGACAGATCATCAATGAGGCCGATCGCATACAGACCAAGCATCTACTGACGCTGCAGGAGGGGGTTTCCGAAGCCCAGTTCACCGAGATGGTCGAGGCTGGTGTTCGTCTTGTGGTGCCCTCTGGTATCCATGCGTCATACCCGGAAGCCGTCCGGCCTCATCTAATCACACTTGAAGAGTTCATCGGCGACGTCCGGACAGCATGAGGAACAACCGTGGCGAGAATATCTGAAGCCGTCCTTTCTGACGCCGATTGTTGGTTTCCATGCGGAACTGAGCCTAACGGCGGTGCGGATAAAAATTGGACTGCTTTATAAGTTCAGGCCGAGGCTATAACGATACTCGACCGGGCTGAGTGATCCGAGCGATATTTTGATACGCTTCTCATTGTACCGACGGATGTAGGCATCCACTTCGGCGACGAACTGTTCGATCGTGATGGCTTTCCAGTCACGTGGATAGAAGAACTCGGTTATAAGCCGGCCGAAGAACCCTTCGCAAGCGGCGTTGTCTTGCGAGCAGCCTTTTCGGGGCATCGAACGAACCAGCTGCGCATTGCTGATCCTGTTGAGCCAGCCGGGCCAGCGATAATGCGCTCCCCGATCAGAATGGATGATCGGCCGTTGTTCGCCGTCGCTCACGGTCCCAATGGCTGCCTGGCGCTTGTGACACCCCGGGCAGGATACTTTTGAGGCCTCTGATCTGTCTGGGTATACCTGCGGCGTGTGTCGGAAAAAGGTGTTTTGACGCTAAAAATCTGGATCGATCTCCGCTCTACGAGGCGATAGCGACCTGGGACCCGATCGGAAAGGCGCAACGAACGGTTGGCGCACTGTCGTTAAAGCCATGGGCGGAGGCTTACAGAATAAGCATATCCTTGCGAGCTAATTGACAAAGTGAGTGGAAATCTCGATTGATCTCCACGTTTCATGGGAACGAGCAACATTTTTCTAGGTCAAATACTTTCCCGAATATTGGCTACTCGTATTCTATTTATTTCATCAAGCATGCCGCTTCCAGCTATCTGGAGCGGCTTTTGATAGAGGCAAGCCAACGTTCTCATTGAGAAAAATCTAATGTAGAACAATTGGCGGGGATGTTCTCACATAGTTCGCCCGTTGTTCCGCGACAGTTGCGAAGGACATCCTCCGAGCCCTTCAGCGTCTTCGCGAACCCGATATACGCAGATAGCTCGCTCGTAGGCAGATTACAGCGGGCCTTGAGAAAGGCCTTCCCTTCCGCGGCAGGTACGCATGCTGTCAGCTTCTCGAGCTCCGCGGCCATCGCCAGAACGCGGTCGGTCAACTGCTGCTGTAGCTTCGGCATCCGCTTGAGTGCCGCGGAAAGCGCCTGTGCCTTGCGATCTATGTCTGCCACTAAAGTGTCCCCGTTTGGGACATCCATGCGACATCGCGTCTTTCAAAGACGGTGATTGGATCAATAAAATGCGAGTAATCTCAAAGGATTCGGGCACCTTTGTAAGTTTACGCGATCCTAACTTGTTGGAAGTTATCAGCGTCGCCGGATACAGGCTGAAACGCGATTCTCAACATCGGACTTGCGGTCCAATCGTCTTACGATTCATCACTTTGCACCACTCCCGTCTGACTTGATTGAGGGCTAGTCTTCGGGGCAGGCCAAAATATTCTTCCTTTGTTGGAAACTACAGCGGCTAGGCACGTTAGAAACCTTGCGGAGTTGTACTTTCATGCTTATGAAAGCGGAGGATGCGCAGGGGGAAGGATTCTGGAGCCGTGGCGGAAGTTGTTTGCTTATGCAAGTCGGTGGTTCCATCAAATCGGAAGGATTGTCCTGCCTGCGGACGTGATTGCGGCTTTCCAAATGTGAGACTTGCTTCAAGCGTCGAGGAGGCTGCGGCCTTATCAAAACGGGTTCACGATGCAGAGACTTCTGCGTCCGCCAGGCAGTGCTTGGATCAGCTCACGGAGTTTGGACAAAGTGTGGACTCCTCTCGTGCAGTAATTGCTCGCAATCTCCACGTCGTAGACGACTTGGTAAAGAGCGACAGAAATCATTACACTAGCTATTTGTCGCAAATTCATGCTGGGTCGAGAGACCCGGAAGAGAATGAGTGGGACAAGGTTCGCACACAATATGAGAGTGCGCTTTACCCAAATTTCCAAAACGACATAATCTTTGCTTGCTTGACGCTTTCGCAATCGGGCATGTCTGGATGCTCTGATCCCCAAAAACTGGACCGTTTATAACTGGAGTTTTCCGCGTTAATTTCCCGGCTGGGAAAAGGAGCGGAAGCATGAAGGCATCGAAGTTCTCGGACGCCCAGAAGGCGTTCATTTTGAAGCAGGGCGATGATGGCGTGCCGGTAGCAGAGATCTGCCGGAAGGCGGGGATCAGCCAGGCGACCTATTTCAATTGGCGCAAGAAGTATGCGGGCCTGCTGCCCGACGAGATGCGCCGACTGAAAGCTCTGGAAGATGAGAATTCCAGGCTCAAGAAGATCGTCGCTGATCTGACACTGGACCGCGAGATGTTGCAGGATGTCATCCGCCGAAAGCTCTGAGGCCTGTCCGGCAGCGCAAGCTGATCGACGGGATGCTGGTGGATTGGGACATCTCAATCCGACGGGCCTGCAAGGTCCTGAGGTTCGACACGTCGACCTACCATTACAAATCCCGCCGCACCGGACAGGCCCCACTCGAACGACGCATCAAGGAGATTTGCGAGACGCGAGTGCGGTATGGCTATCGGCGTGTCCATGTCCACCTGCTGCGCGATGGATGGAAGATCAACATGAAGAAGACACGCAGGATTTACAGCGAGTTAGGTCTTCAGCTGCGCAACAAGCATCCCAAGCGCCGGGTGAAGGCCAAGCTTCGGGACGATCGCCAGGAAGCTGTCGGTCCGAACGATGTCTGGGCGATGGACTTCGTTCACGACCAGCTCGCGACTGGCAAGAAGCTGCGTATCCTAACCGTGGTCGATACGCACTCGCGTTACTGCCCAGCCGCCGACGCCCGCTTCACCTATCGAGGCGAAGACGTGGTCCAGACCTTGGAAGGCATCTGCAGGAAGACCGGCTATCCGAAGACGATAAGGGTGGATAACGGCAGTGAGTTCATCTCTCGTGATCTCGACCTGTGGGCCTATGCCAACAACGTCACGCTGGACTTCTCACGGCCTGGCAAACCGACCGACAACGGCTTCATCGAGGCGTTCAACAGCAAGCTCAGAGCGGAATGCCTGAACGCTCATTGGTTCCTGACCCTTGCGGATTCGCGCGAAAAGTTGGAGACTTGGCGTCGATACTATAACGAGGAACGTCCTCACTCGGCGATCGGATATAACGTCCCGATTGACCTGCATAATCCCGGTGGCACAACCAGCCAGCCATCGTGATCAAAGCCGGAAAACTCTAACTCCCGGCGATCCAAAGTTTGGTCCCAGAGCAAAAGCCGGAAAACTCTAACTCCCGGCGATCCAAAGTTTGGTCCCAGAGCATGGATACGGTGGTTTCTCAATCATACTTCGTGACGATATGGTCGCCCACCGAGCCTCGCTGTTCGAAGAGAACCCTCACAATTTTATCGAACGCCACAAGATTTTGATGAATAGGCCATTTCCTGCGGGTTACAGAGCATCTTGGAATTCTAGGTCAGACTTGGCAAAAGCCAAGCTCCACTCTGACATCGACCAGAATACAACTGTATCCGACCATCCTTCGATTCTTCAGAAGGACCAAGGCGGCACGGGCGACGGAGACTTTATCGAGGTTCACATCTATGGTACGCTGAACCGTCGCGCGATAGAGAAGGTTGTTGGTCTGAAACCCAAGACCTTAGAAGATCGGGCAATTTGGCGACGAGTTAAGCGAGAGCTAGAATCTCTCGGCGCGGAGGCGGTAGAGCTATGATCAATGCGCTTGTGTCTGGTAGCGCAGCTCGTGCGGTATTCATCCAGGGTCCGAAAGTCCAATATATCGACGCCGAGAACCCTGCTGTCTTCAAGCAAACTACCCTTTCAGCTATTCCCCGGCTTTTTGAGGGTGCGCACGACATCGTGCGGATGAAAATCCGCAAGTACACCGAATGCTTCGACGTGCTTTTGGACGCCTATAGAAAAGATCGTGCGTTGAGAATGCTTCAGATCGTCTTAGAAGATGACGACCTAGAGGACTTTGAGGAGGCGACCGGGCTTCTTGAAAAAATGCTCGCGGATGGCAAGGTGGCGGACCATGTTCGGAACGTTGCGCACGCTGTTCCATACCCGAATTTCCCGCGCATTGGTCCGTCTAAATTCGAGCAGGCTCCTCTCACACAGAAGCTATATGCAGATCTTCAGGGACATCAGTCGGCGATACTTTCTGTCAGGGAAGCCTTCGACGGTATGAAGTTTTCATCAGAAGATTTGAAGTGCGCTTATGAGAAAAACGCGATTGCGGCGGGAATTTTCGCGCGGATGGTAGATCTTGCTACCGGGCAAGCAACGACTAGCGATGTGACTTTTGAGTGTATTCGTGCTTTTGGAAGCCTGCCAGACGTCAGGGAGATCAGCACGCGCTGGGTCACTCGTGTGGGCGGGAAAGCCGATCGGAAGTTGCCAAAGCTCAAACTGTCGGAACCGGAAGCCGAGGACGATGGCTTCCTTCTTGACGATGATACGCGTTTCATCGCCGACCGTAGAGCCCAGTTTGAGGCGGTTAGTGCCCAGATAAAATCAATTGTCGAGCGCCTCGATAGTCGCGACGTTGATGTAGCCAGGCGGTATGCAGATCAGCTTGTCGATTGGCAGCTTCAAAACAGTTCAAGCGAGTACGCTGTAAAATCTCTGTCGAACCTAGCCACCGAAGCTCGTCACAGGAAATTACATGACATCGAGTTGGAATGGGGAGAGAGAGCACGGGACGTCCGTCCTGGCGACGCCTGGGCTAGAGCACTACTTGGCGACACCTATCTTTCGATGTACCGCTTGAACGACGCGGAGGAAGAGTTCAAAGCGGCTTCGAGCTTTGGGGAAGAGGCATACGGAAGAATAGGTCTTGCTCGCGTTGCGAAACAGAGCGGAGATCTTGACAGGGCACTGACATTATTCACCGAAGCGAAACGGCACTCCAATCATTCGGATTATACGATCGCCGCCTGGTTTGGGTATTGCACGACACTTCGCGAAATGTGGAAACCAGAAGAGACCCTTCAGGCCTTTGAACGCGCAAAACTGGAGTTTCCAGAAGAGATAACTTTCCATGTTGGGTATGACCTGCCACTGAGAATTTCCTCCAGATTGGATTAGAGTCCGGCCCATCGAGGACGGACTTATGAAGAAGCAGAGATTTACGGAAGAGCAGATTATTGGGGTGCTGAAGGAGCAAGAGGCTGGCGTTAAGGCGGCTGATCTTTGCCGCAAGCACGGGATTTCCGAGGCGACCTTTTATAATTGGAAGGCCAAATATGGCGGCATGGAAGTGTCAGAGGCCAAACGTTTGAAGGCGCTTGAGGACGAGAATGCCAAGTTGAAGAAGCTGCTCGCCGAGCAGATGCTGGATACAGCCGCACTCCGCGAGCTTCTCTCAAAAAAGTGGTAGGGCCTGCCGCCAAGCGTGAAGCTGTCACGCATCTGAAGGCCGTCATGGGTCTTTCGGAACGGCGGGCCTGCCAGATCATATCTGCGGACCGAAAGACGATCCGTTATCGATCCTCTCGACCGCCGGAGGTCGAGTTGCGAGCGAAGCTGCGCGATCTGGCCAATGAGCGCCGCCGGTTCGGCTATCGTCGATTGTTCATCTTGCTTCGACGAGACGGAGAGCCGTCCGGTGTCAATCGCATCTACCGGCTCTATCGCGAGGAAGGTCTTTCCGTGCGCAAGCGGAAAGCCAGGCGGCGTGCCGTCGGCACGCGTGCCCCGATCCTCGTCGAAGCAAAGGCGAATGCTCGCTGGTCACTGGATTTCGTCCACGATCAATTCGCCTGCGGCAGGCGCTTCCGCATCCTCAATGTAGTCGACGATGTCACACGCGAATGCCTGGCGACGATCCCGGACACATCGATATCAGGTCGCCGTGTCGCGCGGGAGTTGACGACGCTCATCGAGCGACGAGGCAAGCCTGGCATGATTGTCTCAGACAACGGGACCGAACTGACCTCGAATGCCATCCTTGCCTGGTCGAAGGATCACAAGGTCGAGTGGCATTACATCGCGCCGGGTAGGCCAATGCAAAACGGTTATGTTGAGAGTTTCAACGGCCGGATGCGCGACGAGTTGCTCAACGAGAGCCTGTTCTTTGGTCTCGACCATGCCCGCAGCGCCATTGCGGAATGGGCTAACGATTACAACAATTTCCGGCCGCACTCATCACTCGGATACCAAACCCCGGCGGACTATGCCGGGATCATCGCCGCAACCGGCTCCAACGCTACGCAATATGAAAGCTTCGCGTTTCCGCCGGTTGCTCCCACCACGCCATTTGGCTTATCAAAAACAGCCGAGGCTCTAATCGCAGCCGGATGAAACTTCAGTGGCAGGTCACCCCCCGTTTTTCCAATGATGTGACGCCTTTTCTCCTTGCCTCCCTTGTCTTTAAGGGGTTGGAAGAGGTTTTTGCTTTCCTGTTGATCCCCGCTCGTTTTTCTTAACCTATACTGCCCTTGTTCTGTGACGAACCGGGCGACATTCCGGCTTTGATACGGAGACAGCGCCGGTTGTGAGAGAAAGACGTCACTCTCATTTTTCAGGGTCTGACAGGGAAAGTCCTCTGGCAATGACCGGAGGAGAGATGGAATCGGGTTTGTGGTGGACCTTTCTATTTCTCCGAAACGCATTCCCTGAAGGACACGCTCTGACAGGCATAAACCGCTGATGGGGGCACTGATAAGTGTCTTTATTTTCCACAGGCGGCAATTTTCAGTGCCCCGTTGCAATGCCCATCGAGCTGAAAGGCTGATGGTAAAATAGATGAAGCTCACAACACGGTCGCAACTGCGTCGCGTGATAGGAAAGGTGTGTCCAATGGGTCTTTATGAGATGTACGTCCTTGCTGCTCGTCCAGATACCGCCCTGGGGAGGAGGAGGTGGGCACGATCTCTTTATGCCAGGGCAAAGATTCGAAATCGGCAGCTCAAGAAGCAATATTTACACAACCAGAAGGAGAATTCCGATTCGTCGGCAGATGTGAAGAGGGTAGACCATCCTCGATCTGGGCGGCCTCTGTAAACATATATTTATATAATAGCCAACGCAAAGTATATAAAATATATGTTGCGATAAATTATATATGTGCGACTGAAAGCGGATGAGAATCCGGGAGCAAAATTGGCTTTTACGGACCTGCAATTTGCGGATTGCGGGCCGACTACGTGTAAATATATGAATTTTATGTTGAATTTGCTGTCTTGACTGGAGAATTGTTATGCGTGGAAACTATATGAGTGAGACGGAATTGATTGGAATGAAGAGTCCAGATTTGAACGGCGATCGATCACAATAACAATATCATGATATTGTTATTGTGATCGATCGCCGTTCAAATCTGGACTCTTCATTCCAATCAATTCCGTCTCACTCATATAGTTTCCACGCATAACAATTCTCCAGTCAAGACAGCAAATTCAACATAAAATTCATATATTTACACGTAGTCGGCCCGCAATCCGCAAATTGCAGGTCCGTAAAAGCCAATTTTGCTCCCGGATTCTCATCCGCTTTCAGTCGCACATATATAATTTATCGCAACATATATTTTATATACTTTGCGTTGGCTATTATATAAATATATGTTTACAGAGGCCGCCCAGATCGAGGATGGTCTACCCTCTTCACATCTGCCGACGAATCGGAATTCTCCTTCTGGTTGTGTAAATATTGCTTCTTGAGCTGCCGATTTCGAATCTTTGCCCTGGCATAAAGAGATCGTGCCCACCTCCTCCTCCCCAGGGCGGTATCTGGACGAGCAGCAAGGACGTACATCTCATAAAGACCCATTGGACACACCTTTCCTATCACGCGACGCAGTTGCGACCGTGTTGTGAGCTTCATCTATTTTACCATCAGCCTTTCAGCTCGATGGGCATTGCAACGGGGCACTGAAAATTGCCGCCTGTGGAAAATAAAGACACTTATCAGTGCCCCCATCAGCGGTTTATGCCTGTCAGAGCGTGTCCTTCAGGGAATGCGTTTCGGAGAAATAGAAAGGTCCACCACAAACCCGATTCCATCTCTCCTCCGGTCATTGCCAGAGGACTTTCCCTGTCAGACCCTGAAAAATGAGAGTGACGTCTTTCTCTCACAACCGGCGCTGTCTCCGTATCAAAGCCGGAATGTCGCCCGGTTCGTCACAGAACAAGGGCAGTATAGGTTAAGAAAAACGAGCGGGGATCAACAGGAAAGCAAAAACCTCTTCCAACCCCTTAAAGACAAGGGAGGCAAGGAGAAAAGGCGTCACATCATTGGAAAAACGGGGGGTGACCTGCCACTGAAGTTTCATCCGGCTGCGATTAGAGCCTCGGCTGTTTTTGATAAGCCAAATGGCGTGGTGGGAGCAACCGGCGGAAACGCGAAGCTTTCATATTGCGTAGCGTTGGAGCCGGTTGCGGCGATGATCCCGGCATAGTCCGCCGGGGTTTGGTATCCGAGTGATGAGTGCGGCCGGAAATTGTTGTAATCGTTAGCCCATTCCGCAATGGCGCTGCGGGCATGGTCGAGACCAAAGAACAGGCTCTCGTTGAGCAACTCGTCGCGCATCCGGCCGTTGAAACTCTCAACATAACCGTTTTGCATTGGCCTACCCGGCGCGATGTAATGCCACTCGACCTTGTGATCCTTCGACCAGGCAAGGATGGCATTCGAGGTCAGTTCGGTCCCGTTGTCTGAGACAATCATGCCAGGCTTGCCTCGTCGCTCGATGAGCGTCGTCAACTCCCGCGCGACACGGCGACCTGATATCGATGTGTCCGGGATCGTCGCCAGGCATTCGCGTGTGACATCGTCGACTACATTGAGGATGCGGAAGCGCCTGCCGCAGGCGAATTGATCGTGGACGAAATCCAGTGACCAGCGAGCATTCGCCTTTGCTTCGACGAGGATCGGGGCACGCGTGCCGACGGCACGCCGCCTGGCTTTCCGCTTGCGCACGGAAAGACCTTCCTCGCGATAGAGCCGGTAGATGCGATTGACACCGGACGGCTCTCCGTCTCGTCGAAGCAAGATGAACAATCGACGATAGCCGAACCGGCGGCGCTCATTGGCCAGATCGCGCAGCTTCGCTCGCAACTCGACCTCCGGCGGTCGAGAGGATCGATAACGGATCGTCTTTCGGTCCGCAGATATGATCTGGCAGGCCCGCCGTTCCGAAAGACCCATGACGGCCTTCAGATGCGTGACAGCTTCACGCTTGGCGGCAGGCCCTACCACTTTTTTGAGAGAAGCTCGCGGAGTGCGGCTGTATCCAGCATCTGCTCGGCGAGCAGCTTCTTCAACTTGGCATTCTCGTCCTCAAGCGCCTTCAAACGTTTGGCCTCTGACACTTCCATGCCGCCATATTTGGCCTTCCAATTATAAAAGGTCGCCTCGGAAATCCCGTGCTTGCGGCAAAGATCAGCCGCCTTAACGCCAGCCTCTTGCTCCTTCAGCACCCCAATAATCTGCTCTTCCGTAAATCTCTGCTTCTTCATAAGTCCGTCCTCGATGGGCCGGACTCTAATCCAATCTGGAGGAAATTCTCAGTGGCAGGTCATACCCAACATGGAAAGTTATCTCTTCTGGAAACTCCAGTTTTGCGCGTTCAAAGGCCTGAAGGGTCTCTTCTGGTTTCCACATTTCGCGAAGTGTCGTGCAATACCCAAACCAGGCGGCGATCGTATAATCCGAATGATTGGAGTGCCGTTTCGCTTCGGTGAATAATGTCAGTGCCCTGTCAAGATCTCCGCTCTGTTTCGCAACGCGAGCAAGACCTATTCTTCCGTATGCCTCTTCCCCAAAGCTCGAAGCCGCTTTGAACTCTTCCTCCGCGTCGTTCAAGCGGTACATCGAAAGATAGGTGTCGCCAAGTAGTGCTCTAGCCCAGGCGTCGCCAGGACGGACGTCCCGTGCTCTCTCTCCCCATTCCAACTCGATGTCATGTAATTTCCTGTGACGAGCTTCGGTGGCTAGGTTCGACAGAGATTTTACAGCGTACTCGCTTGAACTGTTTTGAAGCTGCCAATCGACAAGCTGATCTGCATACCGCCTGGCTACATCAACGTCGCGACTATCGAGGCGCTCGACAATTGATTTTATCTGGGCACTAACCGCCTCAAACTGGGCTCTACGGTCGGCGATGAAACGCGTATCATCGTCAAGAAGGAAGCCATCGTCCTCGGCTTCCGGTTCCGACAGTTTGAGCTTTGGCAACTTCCGATCGGCTTTCCCGCCCACACGAGTGACCCAGCGCGTGCTGATCTCCCTGACGTCTGGCAGGCTTCCAAAAGCACGAATACACTCAAAAGTCACATCGCTAGTCGTTGCTTGCCCGGTAGCAAGATCTACCATCCGCGCGAAAATTCCCGCCGCAATCGCGTTTTTCTCATAAGCGCACTTCAAATCTTCTGATGAAAACTTCATACCGTCGAAGGCTTCCCTGACAGAAAGTATCGCCGACTGATGTCCCTGAAGATCTGCATATAGCTTCTGTGTGAGAGGAGCCTGCTCGAATTTAGACGGACCAATGCGCGGGAAATTCGGGTATGGAACAGCGTGCGCAACGTTCCGAACATGGTCCGCCACCTTGCCATCCGCGAGCATTTTTTCAAGAAGCCCGGTCGCCTCCTCAAAGTCCTCTAGGTCGTCATCTTCTAAGACGATCTGAAGCATTCTCAACGCACGATCTTTTCTATAGGCGTCCAAAAGCACGTCGAAGCATTCGGTGTACTTGCGGATTTTCATCCGCACGATGTCGTGCGCACCCTCAAAAAGCCGGGGAATAGCTGAAAGGGTAGTTTGCTTGAAGACAGCAGGGTTCTCGGCGTCGATATATTGGACTTTCGGACCCTGGATGAATACCGCACGAGCTGCGCTACCAGACACAAGCGCATTGATCATAGCTCTACCGCCTCCGCGCCGAGAGATTCTAGCTCTCGCTTAACTCGTCGCCAAATTGCCCGATCTTCTAAGGTCTTGGGTTTCAGACCAACAACCTTCTCTATCGCGCGACGGTTCAGCGTACCATAGATGTGAACCTCGATAAAGTCTCCGTCGCCCGTGCCGCCTTGGTCCTTCTGAAGAATCGAAGGATGGTCGGATACAGTTGTATTCTGGTCGATGTCAGAGTGGAGCTTGGCTTTTGCCAAGTCTGACCTAGAATTCCAAGATGCTCTGTAACCCGCAGGAAATGGCCTATTCATCAAAATCTTGTGGCGTTCGATAAAATTGTGAGGGTTCTCTTCGAACAGCGAGGCTCGGTGGGCGACCATATCGTCACGAAGTATGATTGAGAAACCACCGTATCCATGCTCTGGGACCAAACTTTGGATCGCCGGGAGTTAGAGTTTTCCGGCTTTTGCTCTGGGACCAAACTTTGGATCGCCGGGAGTTAGAGTTTTCCGGCTTTGATCACGATGGCTGGCTGGTTGTGCCACCGGGATTATGCAGGTCAATCGGGACGTTATATCCGATCGCCGAGTGAGGACGTTCCTCGTTATAGTATCGACGCCAAGTCTCCAACTTTTCGCGCGAATCCGCAAGGGTCAGGAACCAATGAGCGTTCAGGCATTCCGCTCTGAGCTTGCTGTTGAACGCCTCGATGAAGCCGTTGTCGGTCGGTTTGCCAGGCCGTGAGAAGTCCAGCGTGACGTTGTTGGCATAGGCCCACAGGTCGAGATCACGAGAGATGAACTCACTGCCGTTATCCACCCTTATCGTCTTCGGATAGCCGGTCTTCCTGCAGATGCCTTCCAAGGTCTGGACCACGTCTTCGCCTCGATAGGTGAAGCGGGCGTCGGCGGCTGGGCAGTAACGCGAGTGCGTATCGACCACGGTTAGGATACGCAGCTTCTTGCCAGTCGCGAGCTGGTCGTGAACGAAGTCCATCGCCCAGACATCGTTCGGACCGACAGCTTCCTGGCGATCGTCCCGAAGCTTGGCCTTCACCCGGCGCTTGGGATGCTTGTTGCGCAGCTGAAGACCTAACTCGCTGTAAATCCTGCGTGTCTTCTTCATGTTGATCTTCCATCCATCGCGCAGCAGGTGGACATGGACACGCCGATAGCCATACCGCACTCGCGTCTCGCAAATCTCCTTGATGCGTCGTTCGAGTGGGGCCTGTCCGGTGCGGCGGGATTTGTAATGGTAGGTCGACGTGTCGAACCTCAGGACCTTGCAGGCCCGTCGGATTGAGATGTCCCAATCCACCAGCATCCCGTCGATCAGCTTGCGCTGCCGGACAGGCCTCAGAGCTTTCGGCGGATGACATCCTGCAACATCTCGCGGTCCAGTGTCAGATCAGCGACGATCTTCTTGAGCCTGGAATTCTCATCTTCCAGAGCTTTCAGTCGGCGCATCTCGTCGGGCAGCAGGCCCGCATACTTCTTGCGCCAATTGAAATAGGTCGCCTGGCTGATCCCCGCCTTCCGGCAGATCTCTGCTACCGGCACGCCATCATCGCCCTGCTTCAAAATGAACGCCTTCTGGGCGTCCGAGAACTTCGATGCCTTCATGCTTCCGCTCCTTTTCCCAGCCGGGAAATTAACGCGGAAAACTCCAGTTATAAACGGTCCAGTTTTTGGGGATCAGAGCATCCAGACATGCCCGATTGCGAAAGCGTCAAGCAAGCAAAGATTATGTCGTTTTGGAAATTTGGGTAAAGCGCACTCTCATATTGTGTGCGAACCTTGTCCCACTCATTCTCTTCCGGGTCTCTCGACCCAGCATGAATTTGCGACAAATAGCTAGTGTAATGATTTCTGTCGCTCTTTACCAAGTCGTCTACGACGTGGAGATTGCGAGCAATTACTGCACGAGAGGAGTCCACACTTTGTCCAAACTCCGTGAGCTGATCCAAGCACTGCCTGGCGGACGCAGAAGTCTCTGCATCGTGAACCCGTTTTGATAAGGCCGCAGCCTCCTCGACGCTTGAAGCAAGTCTCACATTTGGAAAGCCGCAATCACGTCCGCAGGCAGGACAATCCTTCCGATTTGATGGAACCACCGACTTGCATAAGCAAACAACTTCCGCCACGGCTCCAGAATCCTTCCCCCTGCGCATCCTCCGCTTTCATAAGCATGAAAGTACAACTCCGCAAGGTTTCTAACGTGCCTAGCCGCTGTAGTTTCCAACAAAGGAAGAATATTTTGGCCTGCCCCGAAGACTAGCCCTCAATCAAGTCAGACGGGAGTGGTGCAAAGTGATGAATCGTAAGACGATTGGACCGCAAGTCCGATGTTGAGAATCGCGTTTCAGCCTGTATCCGGCGACGCTGATAACTTCCAACAAGTTAGGATCGCGTAAACTTACAAAGGTGCCCGAATCCTTTGAGATTACTCGCATTTTATTGATCCAATCACCGTCTTTGAAAGACGCGATGTCGCATGGATGTCCCAAACGGGGACACTTTAGTGGCAGACATAGATCGCAAGGCACAGGCGCTTTCCGCGGCACTCAAGCGGATGCCGAAGCTACAGCAGCAGTTGACCGACCGCGTTCTGGCGATGGCCGCGGAGCTCGAGAAGCTGACAGCATGCGTACCTGCCGCGGAAGGGAAGGCCTTTCTCAAGGCCCGCTGTAATCTGCCTACGAGCGAGCTATCTGCGTATATCGGGTTCGCGAAGACGCTGAAGGGCTCGGAGGATGTCCTTCGCAACTGTCGCGGAACAACGGGCGAACTATGTGAGAACATCCCCGCCAATTGTTCTACATTAGATTTTTCTCAATGAGAACGTTGGCTTGCCTCTATCAAAAGCCGCTCCAGATAGCTGGAAGCGGCATGCTTGATGAAATAAATAGAATACGAGTAGCCAATATTCGGGAAAGTATTTGACCTAGAAAAATGTTGCTCGTTCCCATGAAACGTGGAGATCAATCGAGATTTCCACTCACTTTGTCAATTAGCTCGCAAGGATATGCTTATTCTGTAAGCCTCCGCCCATGGCTTTAACGACAGTGCGCCAACCGTTCGTTGCGCCTTTCCGATCGGGTCCCAGGTCGCTATCGCCTCGTAGAGCGGAGATCGATCCAGATTTTTAGCGTCAAAACACCTTTTTCCGACACACGCCGCAGGTATACCCAGACAGATCAGAGGCCTCAAAAGTATCCTGCCCGGGGTGTCACAAGCGCCAGGCAGCCATTGGGACCGTGAGCGACGGCGAACAACGGCCGATCATCCATTCTGATCGGGGAGCGCATTATCGCTGGCCCGGCTGGCTCAACAGGATCAGCAATGCGCAGCTGGTTCGTTCGATGCCCCGAAAAGGCTGCTCGCAAGACAACGCCGCTTGCGAAGGGTTCTTCGGCCGGCTTATAACCGAGTTCTTCTATCCACGTGACTGGAAAGCCATCACGATCGAACAGTTCGTCGCCGAAGTGGATGCCTACATCCGTCGGTACAATGAGAAGCGTATCAAAATATCGCTCGGATCACTCAGCCCGGTCGAGTATCGTTATAGCCTCGGCCTGAACTTATAAAGCAGTCCAATTTTTATCCGCACCGCCGTTAGGCTCAGTTCCGCATGGAAACCAACAATCGGCGTCAGAAAGGACGGCTTCAGATATTCTCGCCACGGTTGTTCCTCATGCTGTCCGGACGTCGCCGATGAACTCTTCAAGTGTGATTAGATGAGGCCGGACGGCTTCCGGGTATGACGCATGGATACCAGAGGGCACCACAAGACGAACACCAGCCTCGACCATCTCGGTGAACTGGGCTTCGGAAACCCCCTCCTGCAGCGTCAGTAGATGCTTGGTCTGTATGCGATCGGCCTCATTGATGATCTGTCTCCAACGATCCTTGCAAGTCGTCTTCGCCGCCAACATCCGCAGTCGGTTCGCGGGAAAGGAGTTGTCCTGGTACGCCGCTACGCTAGGAAACAGGAAATCCGGGCGTTTGTTGACCTCGATCAGAGGGTTGTGGACGAACGCGGTCCCAGGGGCGAGACCTTCCTCCTCGAAGAGAGCCACCGTGTGATATTCCAGGGACTTCCCTGCCCGGGACTTGCGGCTTTGCAAGATCGTGTTCGCCATGCCCAGGAACCCATCGATCGAGTGGAAGCCCTCCTTGATCTTCGGCAACCAGGATGCCTCCTCGATCGACTTGAATATCTCGAACTCGCAGGCGCGGCGCAGCATCAGTCTGACATCCACTGGCATGCCGCTCGCCGGCCGTAGGCCGATAGTTTTCTCGATAATTTCTCGACCGGTCGGAAACGCAGTTAGCCACCCTTCCGGTATCTCGTCCGGCTGCAACCAGCACGTCGCTCGGCTCGGGATTGCCGTAAATAGATCTGCTTGCGGATCCGAAATGCCCGGCCGCCAGATCACTGGAATCTTAGGTTCCACCGGACCCAAACGCTCTTCGACGAAGTCAGCTTCCGTTCCTTCGCCACCGCAAACCCAGACATGGCATTCCGCCGGCGACGTCTCACTCTCCACTTTGAAAGCGAACACCGCAAGCGCTCCGGTGCTGTCTGGGTCGAGAAGCGCGGACTGGGCGCCCCCGAAGCCTGTCAGTCTGGTTTCGTTTCTCGTGCCGCCGTGAAACTTGCCGTTATACCAGATCGCTCTGATGGTCCTGACCTCCGGGTGAGAGTCGAGGTACAACTCGAAGAAGGCGTCAGGCCTCTCGACTTCGGGGCGATTGATGCTTGGAAGCACCTCAAAGAGCACGGGCTTCGGAATGTACGGCCCGGCCTGGTGACTCTTATTCGCCAACGTGTCATTGCCAGAAAGACGCTTCGCGTACCATAGGTAGCCCGGCTTTCCGAACTCCGCCATCCAATCACTCAGGTCGGCTATCGCCATCCCGTATCCCCTCGATTTCCCCCGTCGACTCGGTTGATTCGAGCCACGCTCGGATCCTGTCCACGACCGCGGGAAATGGCAATCTCGTTTTCCCTTTTAAGGCGCATTCCCACACAGTTAGATGTCGCCACCCCAGACCTTGCAGTTCGCTGCGGACGCGGACGTCACGCTGCCTGTTGCCCTCGATCTTTGCTTGCCAGAAGTCCTGCCTGGACGATGGCATCTTGAAGAGGTGGCAGTCGTGCTGGTGCCAGAAGCACCCCTCGATGAAGATGACAGCCTTTCGCCCGGGAAAAACAAGGTCGGGCTTTCCGGGCAGCCGTTTGTCGTGGATGCGATACCGCAGGCCGAGCGCGAACAAGGCTTTCCGGATGGCGATTTCCGGCCTCGTGTTCTTGCCCTTGATGCCAGCCATCATCTCGCTGCGCTTCTCGGGCGAAACCACGTCCGTCATCAGGCGCGCTTGAGAATGACTTCCTCGACCTCTTGATAATCCAGGATGTACGGCTTCATGAGCTCGGCCACGGCCTTAACGGCCGGCACGGCAACCGAATTACCAAACTGACGGTAGGCCTGCGTATCGGAGACGGGGATCCGGAAGTCGCTTTCGCCGGGAGCATCAAAGCCCATGAGGCGTGCGCACTCGCGCGGTGTAAGGCGGCGCGGGTTCCGGCCATCGCCACGGCTAATCAGGATCTCGGAGCCGTCCTTATGATAACGAGCGGACAGTGTACGGGCGATGCCGTCCGGAGTGAACAGACCGAAGCCGAAGCCATTGCCGGCTGCTTTGTGCTTGGCGGCATAGGCTTGAAGGTATGCCCAAAGCTTGTCGGTCAGCGTGTATTTATCGGATACGCGACCGATGTTGCCGTCCGTGAACGGCTTCTCAGGAGCTTCCTCGCCGTTTTCCGGATGGAGGATCGTCTTGAGGGTCGGCCCCTTCAGGACGTCAGGGATCTGCAGGTCCTCGAAGTTGAAGCCCTGATCCTGCCGGAAGCCGACAATGAATATGCGTTCGCGGTGTTGCGGAAGCCACGACTTCGCATCTAGGATCTTGCACTTGATGGTGTAACCGAGCTGGTTTTCGAGGACGTCCCTGATAATCGCGAAGGTTCGCCCCTTGTCATGATTGACCAGATTCTTCACGTTCTCTAGCAGGAACGCCTTCGGTTGCTTGACCTCGAGTATGCGCTGGATGTCGAAGAACAGCGTACCCTGCGTCTCGCAGGCGAACCCGTGCGCACGGCCAAGAGCATTCTTCTTCGACACGCCTGCCAACGAAAACGGCTGACACGGGAAACCAGCGAGGAGGACGTCGTGGTCAGGGACATCTTCCGCTTTCAGGTCGCGGATGTCGTCCCAGATCTCATGCTCGTCGTCAGGGTAATTTGCACGGTATGTCGCTTGGGAGTGCTTGTCCCATTCGCACGTGAATACGCACTTGCCGCCGATAGCGTCGAATCCGCGGCGCAGGCCGCCGATACCCGCAAACAGGTCGATGAATGTGAACGAGTGTTCCGACGGCGCAAGGCAGCGCTCCTGCCGCACGGACTCGAGCTTATCGGTGATGACCTTCCGCGGTACGTTCTCACCGGAATCCCAGCGGTAAACCTGGCGTTCGTTGTAGCCCAAAAGTTCGGCTGCTTCGGGCACGCTCAGACCGGCTTTTTGACGCAGAACGGAAAAACTTGTCATTGGTATCACCTCGCATTCGCTGGGAGTCTTTCTGACATTTCGGCACGATTCTACCAATAGAACATAAAGAGAACATTAACAAGTTTGTTCCGCCTTAATGGGAGGCCCGTTGATCAGGCGGCGTCGATCGTCCAATCGGTCAGATCGAAATGTTGGTTGACCAGCTCTTCGAGGGCTTGATCGAGGACTTCCTGTGAGGCGAGAAACGCAGCCAGATCCCGCGCGGCCTCTTTCTGATTTGACTCGTAAAGTGCCAAGGCGGCGCGCCGCAAGGGCACGATCAGAACCGGCTTCGACACCTGGCTGTCATTGGCTGCTTTCACTCCCGCCCATTCGAACGTTACATTCCAGCTTTTCGATATGTTCATCGCAAACGACCTTTACCAGCTCGAGCAGATGCGCGGTGCGCTCCTCTTTCGAGAGAAAACATGCGTCGGCGCCAGATCTATCGATTGACCTTTCTAATGTTTGGTTTGTGGTAGAAGCAGAGGACGACGGCTTTTCAGTTCGTCAATTTGCGGCCGTCCAAAGTTGCCGCCTCGACGGCCTAAATACGATGGAGCCGACGCGCACCATTGTCCACTCTTTCGATTGAAACCGAACCGACCTAGCCTCGCTCCATCGAAATCTGGCAGCATAGTTATATTGTTTTTGCAAATTAATTATAACGGGATCGGGCGATGAAACAGATTGACCTCGTTTACAGAACGGCGTTCGCTGAACTCGCGCAGCGGATGTTCGATGCTCAGTTTCAGGCAGACTTTCCCCTCGAAGGTCGGTTTGTTTCCGTTCCGGTCAAGGGCCGCAATTACTGGTATTTTGATCTCCCTACTCCCAAGGGTAAGGACAAGAGACGCTATGTCGGCCCGCAGGCTGACGTCGACATTACGGCTCGGGTGAAAGCCCATAGGCAAGTTAAAGACGACATCCGGGAGCGGCGCAAGCTCATCGGCATGTTGCTGCGAAGCGGTGGCATGTCCGCGCCGGATCGCTTCGCTGGTGAAGTGACCAAAGTACTCGCTGACGCGGGCCTATTCCGTCTGAGTGCACTCCTCGTCGGTTCTGTGGCTTTCAGCTGTTACTCAGGCCTCCTTGGCGTTCGTCTCCCTGGTACCTCTATGCAAACAGGCGATGCGGACTTCTCGCAGGACCCGCCATCATTTGGGTATCCTTTTCCATCATGGTAGCGAGAATGCCGCGACGTTCTTGGTAAATTTGTTTTGCTTCTAGTTTAGGTCGCCCTACGCTTTCAAATTCTTCCTCAGAAACCTTCAACTGCTTAGCGAATTTCTGTTGGTAATCGACGGATTTACCTTTTTCGCCTGCCTCTTCGTAGCCGTCGGCAAGGAGGGCGAACAACGCGCCGCATTGGATTACAGTGTCGTTGTAAGGTGCTTTCTCATATGGAATTCGCGTCTGCGCTTGGACCGGCGATCCGCTAATGGCCACGCCCAGAGCAATAGACGATAAAACGACGCTCCGCATATTCGCTCCCAAAGCAATCTCACATACAAATTTTCAATGCCAACACGGCCAAACTTTACCGCGTATTTCTAAACCATTCGGTGAGCGCATTAGGAAAACTGTCTCGAACGTCTTTGGTCGAAAATGCTCACAAAGACTGCGTCGAGCTGTAAGGCGCGCACCGAATACGGTGCACGTCTCGTGTCACTACGAAGACAGGCTTGGCAAAAGTGAAACTCTCTCCATCAGCCTCGACGCTCTCGATTTTCTGCCGAACAGCATTAAGCGGTCGGACTTTGATATGGCCGCCTAACTTGCGTTCGCGAACTGCGTGGCCAGTGAATTGCGCGCAAATTGCGTTCACAATCAAGATAGCCGGAGGGCCGCGCATACAAGGATTTGATGGGTTGCCGAACTGCCATTTACCACCATTCCCGTTAAACTGGGTCGAACATATCCCTGAATTCCGGATCGGCAAAATAGGCAAGCTTTTCAGCAAATATTGGTCGTTGTCCGGCCAGAAACAGCAATTGTCCGTGCGCCGGCAGATTGCGCACCTCATCAGGGGTGAGCAGCGGCCGGCCGGTACGCTGTTGGCTGTAGGAGATCCCGGTCTTATCGGAATCGAGCGCTCTCGCCATGGTCTGGAACACGACCGTCTCCTGTCCGTGCAGATCAGAGATGAGGCGGGCGCTGTCATGATCGTTGACGCCGAAGACCTGCAGCACGCCGGCATTTGACAGGAAAGTTCCGGCGCGATGACCGTATGTGGCACGCAGCTGATGGATGTCCTGGAGGATGGGCCAAAGCTGGACACCATAACCCGCCATCAGACCCATCGCGCGCTCGACTGGTGCCAAATGCCCAAGGGATGCGAACTCATCGAGCAGATAGAGAACCGGTGTCGCCGGCTTTGTCGGATCGCGGGCCATTTCGAGCAGGCTTTGTGAGACAAGCAGTCGCAGCCAGCGCGAATAGGTCGAGAGGCGATCAGGGGGAAGGACGAGGAACACCGTCACATTGCTGCGCTTGAGATCGGCAAACCGGAAATCCGAGCGACTGAGGACGGCCGTCATGCGCGGTGAATCAAGAAAATGCGTATGGCGCTGGGCTGCCGACAGAACGCCTGCAGCTTCGCGATCGGGTTTTCCGAGGTGTCGGTTTGCGGCGCGCGCGACAAGACCTCCCGCCGCATCGCTGTCCTGCATCCGCTTGAGCAGTGCTGCAAACTGGTCTGGAGCAAGGGTAAGATACTCTCGAAGTGTCGCGAGGTGCCTTCCACTCAAAGGCTCCGCTGCAACGATCTGGAGCAGTAATCCGGCAATCAGTGCTTTTGCCTCCTCGTTCCAATGCGCCTCTCCCGCCATTCCCGGTTCGTCGAACACGAGAGCGTCGGCAAGGGCACTGGCATCTTCCGCGACATCGAGGTTTTGGGGATCAAGCATGGCCAGGGGATTGAAGGCTGCCGTGGGTCTGCCAGTGACCCCGAAAGGATCGAGCACATGAACCGGCCCGAATTTCTGGCGCGCACGACCGGTGATTCTTGCATTCTCACCTTTCGGATCGACGCAGATCACGGAACGGTCGGCGGTCAGCAGGTTCGGGATGATAGTGCCCACGCCCTTGCCGGTACGGGTCGGCGCCATCGTCAGGAGATGGGCCGGGCCATCATAGCGCAGAGGCTTGGCCGTTTTCGTATCACGACCGATCAGGAGGCCGGAGCCGGATGAGGTGAGAGCGGCTATTTCCTTGTCTGTCGCAAAGCGGGCGGAGCCATGGGTATCATCGTCATTCTCCCCGAAATGCAAAATCAGTGGAGTGGTAATGAACCAGAAGGTGATAACGGCCAGCGCCAGCAGGGTTAAGAGACCTGGGATGATGTAGACAGGCGAGCCCCGCTCGAAACCCATTTGCTCGAGGAAATGACCGCCACCCATGCCGATCACGAACGTGACGTTGAACAGGATGAACAAAAATCCAAGAAGCCGTTTCCAGATCCGGAAGGGCATGGCGATCAAAGCCAGAAGCGCCCAAAGCGGATCACGCGCGGCGGCTCGCATCATGTTCTTGAATGCGTCCCGAGAAAGTCGCAACCGGTTCATGGATACCCTTCCGCGCTGTCGCCACCCTCTCCCTTGTCCGGCAGTCCTGGTTCGATCAGATCGTCAAACAGCGCCTTGTCATTGTCGCGTGTCAAAAAGCCTGGTAGTTCGCGACGCAGCCATGTACCGAGTTGTTTGCTGAACTCCTGATCATCCGAGGTCTGCAGGTGATGCAGAACGAGCGACCCGATCAGGACCTTGCGGCGCGTATCGTTGTTGCGCTCGGTTTTCGAGAGACGCGCCTTGAGCGCGGACCGTTGCGCATCCAGTTCAGCCAGACGCTGTTCGATGGTTTTCCTTGCCACGATTGTTCCTTTCGATTGCGGTCGCACCGGAACTGCCGCTGTTGAGCACGGCTTCGTTCCTGAAAGACAGACCAGTGTCTATGAGGAGATCGACATAGCGATTGTAAGAGGAGGTTGGACCCTGTGGTTCATGACGCTGCGGTGGCTGGTGCCTGAGCTCAGGATTGGTCTGCCACCGGTGAAGCTCAGTCGCTGGAATTTGCGGCTTGTCCCGCGGCCTGTTCGAGCTTTTCGATGTGCTCGCGGCAAAGCCTCTCCACCATCTTATGAAGTTCCGCCGTCCGCTCCTGAAGCCAGGTGAGCGCCTCTTCGGAAACCTCGAAACGCTTCGAATAGCGTGCCTTGACGTAGGCCTCATTCAGGATGTTGTACCATGTGGTAAATCGCTGACGGTCGCGCGGCCAGATGTCGATCAAACGGTGATCGCGACCTTCGGAAAGTCCACGCAGGAATTTGAGGTTGTGCGACGCAGGCGAATAATTTGTCAGCGTCAGGAGATAGCAGTTGTAAGCCGTCTCGACTGCCTGATGCAGTTGGAAGGCGGCAATGTTGGCATTGTTATCCTTCAGGGCATAGCCAGCCAACTTAATGAAAGTTTGTGCATCAGGAAAATGTCTGCTGAAATGCTCCTCGGCAACCCTAAGTGCATCGGAAGGGCTGAGCGGTTTCGCTTCAGCCAGCGGCCGGTCGTCGAATTCGTAAAGAACAATACCTTCGCGGGCGAGGTCGACGAAGAAGTACTGGCCGTCCTGCAAAAAATTGCTGATTTCGCGAGCGCCATGCACGATAAGCCCCACGGGCGTCTCGATTTCCTTGTCCCACATCAGGCGGTCTGTCGCCTTGTCCCAGTATTTGGGGTCGGCAAGTTCCTTGTTGCTGACGATGACAAGGATGTCGAAATCCGAGCGATAGCCTTTCGACGTATGCGGTTCATCCACCCAGGTGCCACGCGCGTAAGAACCGAACAGAATGATTTTGAAAATCCGCCCATCCCTCTTGGCGTCAGACTTCGAGCGCTCCACCAGATCAGCAAACTCTTCCTGAATAATTCCGACGACGCGCGCGAGCTCGCGTTGCTTTCGTTCCGGCAAATGTTCAAGGCTGGTCTTCATGTCTGCTCCGCTTATCGACGGTGTCCTGTATGGGCCATTCCAGCGGCCTTTGAAACTCCGATTTTTGGTAGCCACCAAACGAATGCCTGTCTTCTCGGACGATGCACATTCGATCTTTAGGCAACCGGCTCTGATTTATGCAGATGGTATTGCAATACCTTCATTCCTCAATAGCGAACATTCAATGGTACTTTATCCTAGGTTGTATATCGGCTTCCCGGTTTTTTCCCAATCGCAGGCGCTACGGGCGCTATACCGTGGCCGACTGAGTGGAGCGTAGAGGTTACGAAGGACCGTTAACGACGCACCCTGTCCAATCGCTGCAGCCAGATGCCCGCCTGCACTGCCGCTCACTTCGACGCAATTTTGGTAACACAGTCACGTCAAGAGAGGCACGGTCATGGAGGCGGCCATCACCATCCAGACAGGAGTGCGGGCCGCCCCCTAATTGGAAGCGACCCGCTAGATGGATGATCGAGGGCAAGGCAATTGGAAGCGCTGCATGAGTCTTGACGGCATAACCTCTCAAGGTCGCCATTTTGCGAAACGCAGAGCAAATGCCTATAGCGGTCCCGTACTCCAGGTACATCTAGTCATTCGGACAATTCGCTCTCTAGTGCGCTACCCGTTAGCTTACCGCCGACCACCACCTATTCAAACGCCCAAGATTATCGCTGCGTCACGCTGAGGCTTCTCGGCCGTATGTCGGATCGTAAACTCCCCCATTTGTCAAAAGAGCCCAAATGATGCGCGCTATACGATTTGCCACAGCGATAACGGCAACTTTGTACGGTCGTCTCGCGCGCAATCGACTGGCCCAACGACCGATTGGAGTTTTCTTGTCTCGCATCATGATCACTGTGCCCCCGAGATAAAGCATCGTTCGGAGTTCGCTATTCCCCATTTTCGTAATGCGGCTCAGAACCGAACGACCTCCGCTTGAATGCGTGCGAGGAGTAAGACCCAGCCATGAAGAGAAATGGCGGCCAGATGGAAACCGATGGATATCAGGAATTGTCGCAATAACGCACATTGCAGTTTTCGGGCCAACACCAGGTATCGTCAGAAGCCTACACGCGTTCTCATCGTGTTGGACACGTCGCTCAATCTCTTTGTCTAGTTTCGTGACCAAATCATTCAATCGATGTATCTGGTCGCAAATGTCGGTGAGAGCCTTTTTCATAACTGTCGGCAGGACGGTATCTGCTGCACTTTCCATAAGTTTGACTAATTTGGAATAATTTTGAATGCCCTTCGCCGCTATCAGGCCGGCCTCCGCTAGGTGCCCCCGCAGCGCGTTTACGAGTTGAGTCCGTTGTGAAACAAAAAGGCTGCGAGTTCGAAAAATCGTAATTGCCGCTTGTTGGTTCAGGGTTTTGACTGGAACGAAGCGCATTGTCTTTTGCGTAAGCGCAACATTGATCGCCTCCGCATCATTGGCGTCGGTTTTGCCCCGTTTCACGAAGGGCTTCACGTAACTGGTATGTATCAACCGAACGTCATGCCCAAATTCTAGTAACTGGCGCGCCCAGTAATAACTTGTAGCGCAGGACTCCATTCCGATCAGGCATGGTTTGAGCTTGCTGAAAAACTCCAGAACGTTCTCACGTTTGATCTTCGTGTTGAAAAGGGTTTCTCCGCTCGCATCTGCTCCATGCGCCTGGAAAACCTGCTTGGCTATATCAAGCCCTACCGTCGCCACGTCCTGCATCGGCCGCTCCCTTGAAACCTTGGGGATCGATGCCACGATATCATCGCTCGATTTCAAATTGATGATGTGAGCACATGACGCCGTCTTCGGTGTTCGTTCAGGCCTCGGAGAGCCCGCTGATCAAAGTCTCGATGTCCCCCTGACATCGACCTGACCGAATGTCCCATTTTTCGGTGGGAGAAAATCACCTCCCCTGATTGATGCGTTCGCTTCCCTGCTCAAAAACAAGAAATTGCCTCCATTCGACCACTACTTTTAGTAGTCGAAATCGCTGTTCGATGTTGCTAGCGTCGCCACCGGTAAACAGACAAGGGCGCACTTACGACTTGCGGCGCGTTTGGGCGTTTGGTCTCCCCGTTTGCGTATCGGAGATTTCGTTTGGCGATTTATCATCTCAGCACCAAACCTGTCTCGCGCTCATCCGGTCGCAGCGCTGTGGCATCTGCCGCCTACCGTTGTGCTGTTCTTCTCGTCAATCAACGCGATGGCCTTGTGCATGACTTCACCCGGAAAGAGGGTGTCGAGCATAGTGAGATCGTGCTGCCGGACGGTCTTTCTGCCAATTGGGCTTTGGATCGTTCGGCGTTGTGGAATGCTGCCGAGTTTGCAGAAAAGCGAAAGGACGCCCGCGTCGCCCGCGAATTCGAAATCGCGCTTCCGCATGAGCTTTCACCAGAGGGGCGACTGAAGGCTGCACGCGCCTTTGCCCAGGATCTGGCAAACCGCTATGGCGCGGCCGTGGATTTTGCAATCCATTCGCCAAGCGAGCATGGTGATATCAGGAACCACCATGCGCATGTTCTGATGACGACGCGACAGGTTGGCATAGCCGGCCTTGGCGAGAAGACCTGTCTTGAGCACAAGAACGCACGGCTGTTGGCAAATGGCATGGCGACGACCGACATGCAGCTTCGCGATATCCGGCAGGCATGGGAAGGCATTGCCAACCGTCAGCTTCAACGCGAAGGCCTGGATGTTCGCATCGATCATCGCTCGCATGCGCAGCGCGGCCTTGAGTTGTCGCCGACCGAGCATATGGGCGTGCATGCGTCGCAGATGCGCCAGCAAGGAATGGCCGTCGAGCGCGGGCGGCTGGATGACGAGGCAGCACGGCAAAATGCCGCGCTGATCCGCCAAAAACCGGAACAGGTTCTGACGCTGATCAGCCATGAGAAGAGCGTGTTCGATCGCCACGACATTGCCAAAACCTTGCATCGCTACATCAATGATGACGCCCAGACATTCCAGAACGCCTTTGCGGCTGTCATGGCATCACCAGCGCTCGTGGAGCTTCAGGCTGAGCGCATCGATGCCGAGACAGGCGAAGTGTCCAAAGCGCGCTATTCGACGCGGGACATGATCGATCTGGAACTGCGCATGGCGCGATCGGCGGAACGGTTGCATCAGGCGCATTCCCATGGCGTCGATCGTCGCCATGTCGATCGAGCCATGGAGAGGCAGGATAACGCCATTCGCAAAAGCTCCAGCGGACCGTCGGCTGCGAGGGATCCCTCAGCGGGATTGTCGGGCGAACAGCGTCACGCGATTGCGCATATTACAGGTCCAGAACGCATCGCCGCTGTGGTCGGGTTTGCCGGCGCTGGAAAGTCCACCATGCTGGCAGCCGCTCGTAAGGCCTGGGAGGCTCAAGGCTATCAGGTCCATGGTGCAGCGCTTAGCGGAAAGGCAGCCGAAGGCCTTGAGGAAAGTTCCGGCATAGAGAGCCGCACTCTGGCGTCATGGTCTTACAGCTGGGACCATGGCCGGGATCTGATCGGTCGCAGTGACGTGTTTGTCATTGACGAGGCCGGCATGGTCGGGAGCCGGCAGCTTGCCCGGTTCATCGGAGAAGCGGAAGAGCGCGGCGCAAAGATCGTTCTTGTCGGCGACCATGAGCAGCTCCAGGCCATCGGGGCTGGTGCACCCTTCAGGGCGATTGCCGAGCAGATTGGCCATGTCGAACTTTCAAATATTCGCCGCCAGCGCCATGATTGGCAGAGACAGGCATCGGTTGCCTTTGCGACCCACAAGACAGCCGAGGGGCTGGCCGCCTATCGCGATCACGGCGCCATCCACTTTGCGGAAAGCCGCGACGCGGCGACGGCGCAGATCGTGCGTGATTATGTCGCCGACAGTGAGCGGCGTGCCGATGGCACCCGGGTTGCCATGGCGCATCGCCGCGCCGATGTGCGCGCCCTCAATGCCGCCATCCGCTCCGAGTTTCAGAACAGACAAAAGCTGGAGCGCAGCCCCGGGCTGGGCACCAGTGCGGGGCGTGGGAATGGTGAGGACCGTGTAGGTGGTGGGGATGTTGGAGAACGCGTGTTCCAGACCAATAACGGCAAACGCGCCTTCGGCCCCGGTGACCGGATCATCTTCCTCGAAAACAACCGCGACCTCCGCGTCAAAAACGGCATGCTTGGCACGGTCGAGCATGTGGAGCCGGGCAAGATCATCGCCCGGCTCGATGGTCGAGGTGGCGACAGTGTCAGCGTTCCCACGGACAGCTATCAGGCGATCGACCACGGCTATGCGACAACGATCCATAAAAATCAGGGGGCGACGGTCGATCGCGCTTTTGTGCTGGCGTCGAGCACCATGGACCGGCATCTGACCTATGTTGCCATGACCAGGCATCGCGACAGCGTGCAGCTCTATGCCGACATCAAGGAGTTCGCCAAGGCGGGCCGGCTGGTTGATCACGGCGTTGCACCCTACGAGCATCATCGCCAGGCGCGAGAAAACTATTTTGTGACGCTGGAGAACGACAAGGGCGATCAGCGCACGGTGTGGGGCGTCGATCTCAAGCGGGCCATGCGAGATGCATCGCCAGAGATCGGGGACAGGATTGGCCTCCGGCATGAAGGCGCCACGCCTGTCACGCTTCCGGATGGCACGCAGGCCGAGCGCAATGCCTGGCGTGTCGTCAAGGGTGACGCGTTGGCGTACCAGCAGCTGACAAGCCGCCTGTCGCGTTCCGGCGCGAAGGAAGCCACGCTGGATTATATCAGCGACTTTGCCGAGCGGCGCGGGATCGCAAGCGACCCATGGATCACCAGCGACCAATGGATCGGACAAGAGTTTGAGGTCAGAAGCGAGATTGAACTTGCTTCCGCCAAAGATGAGCGTCAAGAGGTCTTGTCCCGTGCGGCCCATCTGCAACGGGAGCAACAGGACCGGCCATCAGAGCGTGAGCAGGTTTACGAGGAACGTGCCGGCGATCGGGCCGGCCCTGTTCACCGCGAAGATCCTTGCAATCAGTTCGCCCGAACAATCGATGACGGTCGGCGCGACGATCGGGGAGATGAGAATAAAGGATATCGCCGCATTCGGTGGTCCGAGCTCATGTCGCAAGACGGCACCGTCCCTGCCCCCACAGAAAATGTCAGCCAGCTCTCGCCGCTGGAACCCGGTAAGCCCACTCCACTTGTGCCAGCGATCAAGCGTCACCACCGCAGCATCGAAGAGGTGGCCCGAGAAAAAGCGATGTCTGTCATCGACCAGAGATTCGATACGGTGGAGTCCGTCGCGCGGCACGTGTTCCGTGATCCGGCCGAGGTCGCCGCAAGACTGCGCACTGCGATGACCGAGAAGGAAGGCAACGGAAAAATCATGGCAAAGGCCATGGCCGAGCAACCCGAGCGGTTCGGGGAGCTGCGCGGCAAGTCGGGTCTGTTCGGAAACAACAAGGAGCGGAAAGAGGCACTACAATACGCCAGATCTCTCTCTGCCCATATCGGCTATGTCTCCGAGGCATGGGAGCGCCGGCTTGGCGAAGAACGCGCGAGCGAACAATGGCAGCGCGAACAGCGTGATGTCATCGAGGTCCCTGCCCTCACGCCGCGCAGCGCCGAAATCATTGTTGAGGTGGAGAAGATGCCGGTCGCGAAGCGGAGCCAGTTTATCGCGGAGCTGCGATCGTCAGCTGAGGGCCAGGCCGCGCTCGATGAGGCAAAGCTGGTGGCCGAAGCACTCACGCGGCGGTTTGGCAGTTCCGATCCTCGCAGGTTCGCCGAGGAGCTTGCGGCACGCCCGGAGCTCGCAAAGCAGGCCGAGCACATTCAGATGACAGCCCGTATCGTGAACCGAACGCGCATGGCCGAGCTTAGCCATGACCACGCACTCAGACGGCAGCTGAACCGGTCTCAGGGGCTTGGATTGAGCAGATAGTAGGGTACGCACGATCGCTGACTTGTCGGCCTTACGGTATCGCACCTTTGGCCTTCCTGCGCCTTGTTCCGACAGAAACGCAACAGCGGGCAAACAACGCCGACATCTCGGATCTGCTGCCCTTCAGCTTTCACGAATCCGTAGCGGCCTGATCGGCATCCAATTCGAATCCGCTGCACCAAACCCGCCCGCCTCAATGCCCAAGAAAATGAACGCTTACCCTCAATAGCCTTGAATTAGCGGCAAAAGCCTCGACATCACGCCGCTGGCGCGCCCTGGGAAAATTACCGTGGTCCGGCAAAACGCGCTCCAGCAACGCGACGTAAATATTCAATATTTTGAGAAACCCTCCGGACCGGATGGATACTTTTTCTGATCAAACCGATTTGACTGCCAGTGATACTTGTCGCTCCGCCAAAAGGGCCCCAGATGCAGGCCCAAAGCAAATGTTCCTAAACCGAGGGAATGATTGGACCAAAAGTCCCGACGAATTTCGCAGATCCTTCAGAACTTCTTCGCTCTCTGACTTTGCGTCTGCTAACTCGGCCCTGCAGCAATTTTCAGAGCGGAAATAACTGCACCATACCCGAGAAAGCTAAGAGATAAAAAGCACATGAACCGTACAAAATCAGGAGCTTTATGTCCGCAGTATCGAAATACTGAGAGCAAGACGAAGCCCAGCAGGATGACTGCTCCAGCGTAAGACATCAAAACGATTGCCACACGGTTATCCTCCAACAGCCAGGCAATCACACCAACCGCGACGAGCTTTCCATACGGCGCCACCGCAGGCAGGATGTCACTAGCATAGCCCTCCGGACGTCGTTCATCGAATCGAGAATCGAGAACACCGATCGATGACTGAAAGCTATTGTATGCGAGTGTCAGTAGAACGAAACTGATCCCCACATGAGAGAGAAACAGACCGTACCAATATCCCTGTTGCGAAAATGCATAATCAGCGGCCGAGGCCGCGAAGAGCAAAAGCACGAACGTTCCGCAACCAGATGCAAACCTTTGCCAAATATCGAGCGTTACACGCCGCTTGCGATAGAACCATGAAACGAAATTCATTTTTTGCCCCCGAGCCAAATACGCTGGGCGGTATGCCATTGAGACGTTGCTTTATCATTGGAAATAAATGGATATTTTTATGTAATGCGAGCCGCAGAGCCAAATTTCGAGATCCCAAGGGGCGAATCCGCGACCTGTAATTTTAAAGGCTTAGGCAGCCTCTAGACAAGTGAGCACAGCAGCGTCAGGAGCTGTCTTCCAAGGCTCAGATATTACATCAGTGTCTAGCAAGACCATTCGAAAGTCATCGGTACTGCCGGAGTCTTGTCGGGCTGTTGTTGCAGCGCTTCGACGTCACTGTTTGACATTCCGGCTTCACGTCCAATGGCCGCGAGAAGCGAGCCGAGTTTCACGCGTCCAGATGGACGAACAGCGGCTTCGAGGATGTCACGAATTTCGGCCTCGGTACTACGACCGTGATAAGCTGCTCTTGCGCGTAACGTCCGATGAGTTTCATCAGAGAGGTTTCGTATGGTCAACGCCGCCATTTATCCGATCCTATCAACATTTCCACTATGATATCCACCACAGAAATGATAGCATTTTCAAGTCGTACTACGAAGATTGTCGTGCGCGTTCTTACGCTTTGAATGAAGTCGAACCGTCGACCCCGCCCCTGGAATTAGATAAACATTTGCAACACAATTCATGCACAGTCGCAGACGCCGCCGTAACTTGGTTTTGCTGGCTAATCGGAATGATGCGCACCGAAAGAAAATCGACTGAACGACGGTATAACTAAAGTCGCCAAGTTGCCGAGAAATCGCAGTATTCTGCTGCAACATCTGTTTGATTTCTGAAACGGCGGGCTCCACTCGCGATCTTGGGTACGTCATTTCAGGACAGCGGTGGGTTTCTGCTCTTCCATGATTGAAATCAGCTGCCCCTCCCCTTCTAGGTCAGGACACTTCGACTTCAGCGACGCAGACAGGGATCGTCTTGTCTGGAGAACGAACCTTTGTAGCGTTGAAGGCCGTCCGCAGGCATGTCTCGCGAACGAAGGTCAGGTAAGTGGCGGCGGGCAGTAGCACCTCGCGCTCATGGCTGAATTCGCCTCGTAGATTGAACACAAACGCTTTCGTGGTTGCGGTCTTCGTCGTCAGCACGATGAGATCGAGCCGTCCGGCGTCGTATGCCTTGGCCTTCCAAAGTGCGTTAGCGAACGCGACGTTCGGATTGAAGGTAGTGGAGAGCGGTCGAGATATCACGGTCTTCCCGGTTCCTCCCGGTCCAAAGGCCGCCATGGAAAAGTATCTGGCCAGCATCAAGGGTGTCGCCAGATGAGATGATGTCACTGCTTACGGCGGCGTCGTCTCTTTTGTCATAGTTTTTCTGATAGGTGGCGATGGCCGCGGGCTTCTTATCTGGCATGGCGTTGACCCACGCCCTGTAGATGGCGTTGGCGTCGAGGCAGTTGTAGATATAATCGCCCAGCCCGTTATCCGTTCCGTTTGCGGTTATGTGCTTTGCGGCTTCGAGCGCGGTGTTGATCTGGGTCGATCCGCCTTTATACGGTTGAGCGAATGGGTCTATGAGTGCGAGAGCCACAAGGAATCCCATTGGTAAGCTGTTTTCGGAAAGGTCAGTCGTCCACCTTGATCATGGCTTCCTTGCTGACGGGCTCGATGCCCTTCAAGGGGCAGGCCATCAGGAAGGCGATGTAGGGCGGTAATTTACGCGCCTTCCGCTCCCATTTGCTCACTGTGGCAGGCCGACCCATATTTTCTCGGCAAGCTGCTCCTGCGTGAGCCCCTGCCTCTTTCTCCCCGCGACAAAATACTCGATGTCCATAGTCAGCGTCATGCTCGGGCATCCAAACAAAAAAGGGACGGTATTTAACCGCCCCTGATATCCTTATAATCGTTCCGTTGTCCTTAGTTAGGTGTGCGGGGAAGTCGGGCGGACATCTATCGGAACATCAGCGAAATCCGCTCCCGTTCGCCCCTAACACCCTCGTCGATCGCAGCAGCGATCAGCTTCGCGATGTCACGACGGCAAATGGTCAGGCGCTGCTTGGTGATCTGACGGTGTTCACGAGACCCACCAAGTGCAGTCGTAGCGCCGCTGCGATCATGCCGCGGGCGCGGATCGACAGCTGACTTCCGATACCGACGCCGTTGGCATCGTACCCCGCACCATGCGGGCGGCTGCGACTTGCTTCAGAAGGCGGGCTTGATCGGGAGGCAGAACAAGGCTTGTGGTCATGGTTCGCTATCCCTCTGATAAGATATTACCCCGCCAACATAAGGACCCATCGGGTTACTTGTGAAGTAGCTCATTAAGTGAAACAACCGTAAATAATGCTCGGACGTCAGCAACTTCGAGCGCGATCTCTTGCTGGAAACTTCGAACACCAATAGAGAGAAAGGAACACTACCAGAGCGAGAACATACCCGTGCATGACGATAGCGTTGATCAATTCGTGGCGTACAAGGAAAAGCAATCGAAGGAGCCGGAGAAGGGACCGGGCGCGCTGGGCTTGATCATCAGCCTTATCATCATTTGTGGCCTCGGTTACGGCGGGATAAAGCTATACGGCGCGATCCAAGACCGTCAGATCACGGCCGAGAAAAAGCAGATGGACGAACAGGCTGCTCGATGGGCGGCGCTGGAAGCCGAGCAACAGCGGATTGCAGATGCTAAGCGCGAGGAGATCAGGACGGCGGACAAGGAAACCCTTCGGAAGGTTATCGAATCCTGCAAAGATCAGCTGATGACCATGCGCTCGAAGAGCGTGTTCGCAACCAATTATCCGTATTACTCTCCCTCCGATCTTGATCGCTTCGCAGGTATCGGAATGCCCGTTGGTGGTTTCCCGAGCGCCGTTCTCGACAAATACGATTTCGATGCAACTGCGTGGAACCTCGATCGTATTTCAAACAAGGAATATCCGGTCTCCACCATTTCGTTAGTCGTCGAAGGGGCGGAAGATGGGTTCTCGGTCCGCCAGTATGCAGCCGTCTTTAGCTGCCAGCTCGACGGCCTAAAGGCGAGCGAACCCGAGCGCACGCAGGTCTACTATTTGAATTGAGTGACCCAGTTCGAAACTGGATAGTGATTAGCAAAACGAAATATTCGGGAGCTCTGGCATGGACGTAAGGTCACCGCAAGTAACAGGGAATGCCGCCTCACACTATGCGGCTTCTCGTCGAACAAGCGGAGAAAAACGGCGAAGGCAGCATCCGCAGAGACCCGCCTGTTGAGCTGCGCTGCATATCACAAGTAGGGACGCTAGTTTCCTTATCTTCTGGCCCCACGGACACACCATGCATATGCTCGCCACGCGACAATTGCAAAAAGGAAGGACCTAGTCCTCTTCCACCGGTGCAGCTACTGCATCCTCTCGCGCCACAGACACTAGCTGGACGAGCAGTCATTTCGTCAGTCACCATCATGGTGCGCGCGCGTTCTCCCAGCACCAGCAAGCTCACGACTACACGAATGAGCCTTCCAATCTTACCCATTATCGTCTCATAGCCTGTCGTGGAAAGCGCATCTGCGCTACCGTTCGCACCTGTGATCCAGCGTCCGACGCTGACATTTTCGAGCGTTTACGACGGTCCATCACCTCGCTGACAGCAAACATTTTACAAATATTTTTGAAATGTTATCACCAAGCTTGACATATTGACGACATGCACCCATCTTTTTCGAAGACAGGAGGCACTTTATGCGTAATAAAAGAGAAAAATTTGTAGAACTTGCCGAAGCTCGGGTGAACAAAGCGCTCAAGGATATTCAGCTTCTAGGCAATCTTTCGAACCGTTCTGCCTATGAATTTTCGGAAGCGGACGTTCGAAAGATTTTCAATGCGCTTCAAAAAGCACTGGATTCTGCAAAAAGCCGATTTACAAAGGATGGCGAGAGTGGTGGGGGAGAATTTCGCCTATGAGTTTCAATGATGACGATACGATCGGACTTGAGTTTCTTCCAAATAGTGCCGGGGAGGCTGAGGGGCTGGGCGATGCAGGGATCGAAACCTTTAGGGACAAACCGTTTGCTGCAGTAGCTCGCGAGACGGGACAGAACAGCCGAGATGCCCGCGATGTCGCCACTGCGCCGGTCAAACTTACCTTCGACGAGCTTCTGCTAAAGTCAGAAGACATACCTTCGATCGCGAGCTATCGGAGTGCGGCCAAGCTTTGCTTGGATAAGGCCTCAAAGGTGAGCAGCGAGAAAGATACCGGGTTCTTCAAGCAGGCGGTTAAAGCGCTAGACGCTCCAGAAGTCCGCGTGATGCGGGTCGCTGATTTCAACACAAAAGGGGTCCGCGGGCCGTGTGAAGAAGGGAAGCCCTTCCATACGCTCGCGAAAGCCGACGGAATGAGTGTAAAGGACGGCGTCAATTCCGGCGGCTCGTTCGGTATCGGCAAGAGCGCGATCTCTGCTCTATCCGATATTCAGACTGCATTCTATTCGACACGGTACTCCGACGACCAAGGCAGCCACGTGCTCTGCATGGGGAAAACCCTCTTCATTTCGCATACTGGTGCGGATGGTGAGGAACGTCGCCGAAAGGGATATTGGGGTAAGAAGAAGGGCTTTATGCCCCTCGACAATCCCTCCGACATTCCTGATTGGCTACTCCGAAAAGAACAAGGAACCTCGATCTATTCGCTGTGCGTCCGCGAGAACCGGATTGACTGGCGGTACGAGATGGTCGCAGCTCTCCTCATCAACTTCTTCGCGGCTATTCAGCGGCAAGAGATGGAATTTGAGATTGATGACGGCTTCCTGAAGATCAATCGAAACACCATCGAAGCACTTTTTGGCGACAACAAGGTCGTTGAGGCGGTGGATCAATTGAAGGCTAGAGCAGCCTTTGAGACCGCTCGAACGCTTTACGGCTGCCTTGTCGACGAGAAAACGATCCTTCGAACTCTCGACGTGAAAGGCCTTGGGAAGGTCAATCTCCGCATTCTTCTGAGAGAGAAGCTCGGATACACGATTGGCATTATCCGAAATGGAATGTTCATCACTGATAACTTCGCTAACTTCGGAGAACCATTCAAGCGCTTCCCGCTCTATCGGGAGTTCGCATTGGTGATAGAACCGGACGGCTCCGAAGAAGGACAGTGGTTTAAAAGGCTTGAAAATCCTAGCCACAATGACTTGTCGGCCGAACGCATTACAGACCCGTCGATGCGTCAGCAAGGACAGAAGGCATTTGAACAGCTCGCTAGCCAAGTCCGCGAGACGCTGAAGGAGCTGGCCAAAACACAACCCACCTCTTCGATGGAACTCGAAGAACTCAACGAGTTTTTCGCCTCAGAAGAGTCCCATGTCGAGGATGAACTAGGGACTGAAACTGATCCACGCGCGCTCAAGCCGACGCCGGTCAAAGTAGCCCAGCCCAAGCCCAAGAAGAGGGTCAAACAGCCTCGTGGGGAAGATGACGATGGCCCCGGACCTGCGCCGGATAGGGACCCTGACCCTGACCCCGAACCCAATCCGAACCCCACTCCTGATCCCGGGCCAGTGAAACGAAAGGCAAAGGTAGCAGAGCCAATCGATCTCCAACGGGAGAGAAACCTGCTTAGTGATCGTGCAAACCCAAAACGCAGGACGCTGATTTTCACGTCTCCTGTCGAAGGAGATATTAGCATCAGCATTGAAGCATCCGGCCTTAGCAATCCTGAGCGGCTTGCGATTCAGAGTGCAAAATCTGGCACCGTTGATGGCGGAGATATCATCCTGCCATGCAAAAAAGGCGAGCGGGTAACGATCGAAGTGGAACTTGAGACCGCTTACGCTGGCCCCATTGAATTTAATGCTTTCCGCATTCACAGTGATGAGGAGGTCGGTGAGATATGAAGCTCAACCACTACATGCGTTATCCCCACCCGGTCCTCAGTGACTATTCAGAAGACTACGTGAGCGGAGAGTTTTCCTGCAAATTTGAGCAGAACATCACCGCCAGCGGAGAACTTCGACTTGTCTCCAGTCTCCAAATAGCCAACGATCTCCTGACGGACCTCATCAAAACACAGGCAGCCTCTGCGGGTTACTTTTTGGTTTGCAGACGAACCTACTTCAACCATTTACAGGTAGCCCCGCTCGGCGAAAGTGAGAAATATTTCGATGCGGCGCGGCTGTTCGGAAGCGTAATCATTCGACCCGTGGTGTGGACCATTCGGGAGATCGCAGGCTTAGCAAGTCCACTCATTCATCCCGAGTTCGGTGAGAGTGTACCCGTAGCGAAGGGAGCAGTCATTGCACTCGGGCCCGAGTTTCGTTTCTCGATGGATCAGAAAAAGTACAAGCCGTTCGACAGCATCTTCGAACTCGCTCGCAATGAAGACGTGGCAGAGAACACCGTGTCCGTAGATCACGACCAAGACCGCATCACCATCCTCGCGCGAGATAAGACTTACAAGGAAATTGCGGCGATCCGCGATATCAACCGCGGCAAGGATATGATCCTGAATACGATATACCTACCTGCAATCATGGAGGTGATCTTTCGCCTCCAGGCCGGAGAGACAGATGTAGAGGGCCGTAAATGGTATCGTATCTTCAAAGCCAGGTGCGTTGACTTGGGCAAGGACCCTTCCGACCCCAGCATCTCACCACTCGAGCTGGCACAGCAACTGCTACGCGGCCCCTTGAGAAAAACGATCTCGCTCATGGAAAGCGTTCAATAATGGCCCCGCTTAGGTATCTCTCAGATAAATTATTGGGAAGTCTTCGAGGCGAGATCGAGCAAAACCTTGAACGCTATCGCTCTTTGGGTTTTGAAGACCTCGCAGGAGATCCGGGTTGGGATATTCCATTGGGAGTTGAGTTCGACGCCGACAAGCTGGCAGGCCTCAACTTAGCCACCCCTATGAACATCGTAAGTGTTGATCTTCCCAACTCCGTCGTCGTCGGCGAAGCAATTGCTGGACTAAGCCCCGCAATGGCGAACGAGGAGCGTGTGTGGGCACGCCTCTCCCACATCGAAGCTATTGAATACTGCCGAGCACGCTGGCTTACAGGGAACGAGGACGACAAGTTCGTATCTCGAATTCGCGATCACTTCTTCGCTCCCACACAAACAGGCATTCGCGATGATCATGCTCTCTCCAGACTTTGGTGGAACTACCAAATCGCAAAGACTTGCATGCCGAATGACATTTCCAAGGCGTTGTCGCTCATAATGAAGTCGGCCGACATTCGGAGCAACTTCGTCGAGCGAATTTGGATGACCAGTCGCCAGAATATCGCAGGCGGTGTTTTGCGTGCAATGCTATCAGAGGCTTGGGTCACCGAAGCGGAACGGAACTTCAGACATTTCATGAAGGCCATTAACCGTCTCGGTGGAGGGATCGTGTTCGAAGCCTTGACAACCTCGGAAATCGATGTGTTCGTTGCAGAATGCGTCAAGTTCGCACGTCGGGAAGCATCGTCTTAATCGAACACGGCGGTCTGAACTGATGGGGTGGATGCCCCCTCTGGCCGGCATAGGCGTATGATGCCTGCCTAGCGCCATGGTGGCGCTCACGGAGGGAAAGCAGATGACACAGGTGCGTATCCTTGCGATCGACCTCGCGAAGCGGAGCTCCCAAGTCTGTGGAACGGATCGCGGCGGGGCGATTCTATTGAACCGGGTTCTCTCGCGAGCTCGACTATTGCAGCTTTTGAACGAGCAGTTGCCATGCGTTGTCGCGATGGAGGCTTGTGCCACCAGCCATTTTTGGGGCCGCGTTGCTAAAGGCCGTGGCCATAATGTGCGGCTAATTCCGCCGATCTATGTGAAGCCGTTCGTCAAACGACAAAAGAACGATGCGGCCGATGCAGCGGCGATCGCGGAGGCTGCACAACGACCGAACATGCATTATGTCGAGGTCAAAAGCGCTGAACATCAAGCCCGAGCGGTGGCGTTTCGAACGCACCAGTGCTTCGTGCGCCAGAGCTGGCTCGGGAAATCTGCACAGCGGGGATAAGTGGAATTCCTGCCTGACTTCGGCTTAGATGCCAGGAACGGGAGTTACCATGACGAGACGATCGCGCCCTCCTGCGCAAGCTTTCGGTTACCAGACCCAATCAGGTCTGGGCGATGGACTTCACGGCGGTTCTGAAGAAGGCGGAAATCGCCATCTCGATGGATGGCAAAGGTGCGTGGCGGGACAACGTCTTCGTCGAGCGGCTCTGGCGTTCGATCAAATACGAGGAAGTCTACCTCCACGCCTATAAAACAGTGTCCGAGGCCCGCGCTGGCATCGGCCGCTATCTGACCTTTTACAATAGCCGACGCCCACATTCATCCCTTGACCGGCAGACGTCGGATCATGCCTACTTCAACGCGCTGGCACCAATGATGGTGGCGGCATAATCGAGGCGGAATCCACTTAGCGAAACGCCCGAAACTGTTCAGATAAACCGAGCCACCTCTAAATGCTCCGGAAAAAGTTGCCACCAAAATAACGCTGGCGCTAACAAAGCGAAGTAATCCACGCATACGCAATACCCTTTACCCATGCATATCAAACTATACTGACGCCGCGCGTGCAAGGCGCTCAATTATAAATCGCCTATGATTTTTGATTGCAGTTAATGCGTGTGATTGCTGCGCCGGGATAATCCTTGGCCCCCTCTCCGGGGCATCCTACGCATGATCGACAATGAATGTTGGAGATCACCATGGCGACAATCAAAAAACTCAGAGGACGTTGGCGAGCGCAGGTGCGCCGTCGCGGCTTGAAGCCCCGGTGCAAATCTTTCGACACGGAGCTCGAAGCTGAAAAGTGGGCGCGCGACCTCGAAGCACAGGTCGACAGGTTCGGTGCAGCCGCTGACACGAAAATCCTTTAAAGCACTACGCTCGGACAGCTTCTCGAACGATACCAGCGCGAAGTTTCGCCTTTGAAGCGCGGCTCCGTGGTCGAATGCACCGCACTCGAAATGCGGCTTACTCGCAAGGGCATCGTGGGTTATCCCGCCCTCGCCTTCGATTAAGGCATCTCCTTCTTTTCAACCGGACAGACGCGCGGCAAGGGTTATCAACACCGGCTTCCAGAGTGCGCGAATGTTGCAGATTGAGCGATCGCCGTAGTGGGTGATTGGGAGACAAGATGCCGCGAGCGACTTGCGAACGCGGGTCACCGGCAGCAGTGTCGGATCATCGATTCTTTCCCGCGAGTGCACCGAAGGCAAGTCCGGTGAGAAATTTCGACGACTGCGCATCGCTGCACACTTTGGCAAGCCAACCGTCAGCCAGCGCTTCCGATTGAGTGATACGCAGCCAAATAGAAAATTAGCGCAAATGCCAGTGAAAACCGGTAACGTTGCCCGACGCCATCTCGAGACCAGAGATGATAATCAACTAAAGGACTTCTGATGGGCTGGAAGACGCCGAAATTCGAGTACGTAAATGGCTACAAAATCGTTGAAGTCGACGGTCCGATCTTCAAGGTATTCGACGGCAATCGTCAACTCGGAGACGATTTTCCCTATTCCGGCGAGGCTATTGCTCACGCTAAGTTCTTGCCGAAACGCGAGCCGCACCAGTAGGCGAGAACACGGCTGATGACTGTCCCGCTTCCTTCGACACTGGAGCAGCTCGGCTGGTCTGCATTTTTTGCGGATCAACTCAAAGACGGCGACGCTGGCCTCGCGTCCAGGCGTATATCGTCTGTCCACCGCTCGCGCATCGAGGCAATCGATATGACGGGGCCCGTTCGCCTGGAGCTCCCGGGCAATAGCAATACGGCCGACTTCGCAGTCGGAGACTGGATACTTGCCGACCCGCTGACGGGCATGTTTGCCAAACGTCTCGACCGAAAAAGCCTGTTCCAGCGAAGGCCGGAAGGCGGACGTGGCATGCAACTTATTGCCGCCAATGTTGACACCCTACTGGTAGTTACATCGTGCAATGCAGATTTCGATTCCGCACGTCTCGAACGTTATCTGATAATGGCGGATCAAGCCGGAAGCGAACCGGTCATCGTGCTGACCAAAGCTGATACTGCGGAAGACGTCGGCCGGTTTCAATCACAGGCGGAGGCACTGCAACGCAACCTGCCAGTCATAGCGCTTAATGGACGCTCGGCCGATGCTGTCGCCTTGTTGAGGCCATGGTTGGGTAAAGGTCAGACCATCGCGCTGGTAGGGTCCTCCGGCGTTGGAAAGTCAACGCTTGTAAATACGCTGACCGGATCTGACACGAAGCAGAAAACCGGCACTATTCGTGAATATGATGCGCAGGGTCGGCACACCACGACGGCGCGATCCCTGCATGCGGTTTCAGGCGGCGGATGGGTCATAGACACGCCGGGTATAAGGAAGCTCTATGTCAGCGACGTTACCAACGGAATAGATACGCTGTTTGCCGAGATTACCGAGCTGGCGCCGTTGTGCCGGTTTCGCGACTGTACCCATGCTCATGAACCAGGATGCGCCGTTCAAGGCGCTGTCGCACGCGGCGAGCTTGGTGCCGATCGGCTAGAAAGGTGGCGAGGTTTGCACGCTGAAAATGCCGACCGGACTCCAGTGGTGAGCGGACCGCGCGGCAACAAGCAAAACAAGAAGAAGCATTATCTGCTTCGACCGTAGACGTTCAATCCAGCGGCGTAAGTCTGATCAGATCTTGAGCCTGCGAGTGTGACATAGGCATTCCCCTTTACGATCTACCACTCGCTCTAGTGCTTAAACGAATTTTCGCGATGCCATTTTAAAAACTGGGGATGCGGGATTTCGTGAAAACCCAGCGACACGATCGCTTTTCCGGTCTTGTTGACAATATCTTGGATGCTGTCGCGACCGTTCGCATGAACGGTTGCTATCTGAAGCACTCGACTGCGCGCGAGCACACCCAACTTTGTGCAACGCACAATTTTCGGAGGAATTGGTATGAATTTCGGATTTTTAGATACATATCATCCGAAAAAAATCGTCTAAAACTCTCCCAACGCAAGGAGAGACACCATGACGGACACGACATCAGAATTTGATGGGTCAACAATTGGCCTGGAGGCCGCAGAGGAACCCGCATGGACCGCCGCAACCTGGTTTGCGGTTCTTTCGATGGCGGCCACCAGCTTTGCGCTGGTATCGGCCGAGTTTCTGCCAGCGGGATTGTTGACGCCCATGGCGCGCGATCTCGGTATTACCGAGGGTACGGCGGGACAGGTTGTCACCGCGACGGCCTCAGTAGGTGCTGTGACCGCGTTGCTGAGCAATGTTCTCATCGGCAAACTGAATCGCAAGACCGTGCTTGTTGGGCTTAGTGCGCTGGCGATCGGCTCCAACATTCTGGCATCAGTTGCTGCCGATTTCTGGCTATTGCTGGTCGGCCGGGCCGGACTGGGTATCGCGCTCAGCGGTTTCTGGGCACTTTCGGTTGCTGTCGTGGCGCGGCTCGTTGGCGCGAATTCGACCGGGCGCGGCATGGCTATCGTCACACTCGGCGTTTCACTCGCCACCATTGCGGCTCCCTCCATGGGCGCCTTGATCAGCGACTGGGTGGGATGGCGCATTGCCATGTCGATGACGGCAGGGCTTGCCGTCATTGCAATGCTGCTACAAATATTCAGCCTGCCCTCGCTGCCGGCAAGTACAAGCAACAGTCTTTCAGATGTTTTCCGCCTGACGCGGCGGCGTAGCGTTCAACTGGGGATGCTTGCCATCCTGTTGCTGATGACGGGGCATTTTGCCGGTTCGGTTTATGTACGTCCCTTCCTCGAACAAGTGACGCTGCTTGAGACCACGCCGATTGCTCTTGCCCTGCTCGGCTTTGGCGTTGCTTCCGTGATCGGCAATGTGCTGGGTGGCCGCATGGCGGACAACAGTATCCGCCTCGCGCTCATCGTTACCGCCGCCCTGATGGCATTTGCAACAATCGCCCTCGTCCTATGGGGTGTTCATAGCAGCGCCGCATTCGCGCTCGTCGCGCTTTGGGGTCTTGCCTTTGGCATGGCGCCCGTGGTGCTGCCGACCAACCTTTCCCGCGGCGCACCCGATGCTCTGGAAGCGGCAGGCAGCCTGATGGTTGTTTCTTTCCAGGTGGCTATCAGTATCGGGGCTGTTGTCGGCGGCTATATCGTGGATTCCTACGGTGCCACTGCGCCGCTGGCGCTGACCGCGATCCTGGCGGCATCCACGGTCGCACTTGCCTTGCTGCAGCGTCGCGATTGACCCTGTCCGTAACGGCGGATACCTAAAACGAAAGTCCCGCCCGGAATTTGGTCCGGGCGGGACATTTGTGAAAAGACGATTTTTCTTGCCGTCGCTCTGGTTACTTGCGGTAGGAAAGACCACCCCAGATACGGCCTTCGTCTCTGTGTCGGCCACCATGTACTGCACCGATATAAGCAGCGGCAGCAGAAACGAGTGCGGAAGCGGCCAGCAGGAACGCGGTCAGAATGCCTGCGACGCGCGCTTTTTCTGCAGCATCCGCAGCTTTGGCCTTGGCATCGTCCAACGCCTTCTGCGCCTCAGCCTTCAGGGTTTCGACCTGCTTCTGTGCTTCATCGACCTTCTTCTGCGCTTCCGCCCTGACGGCCTGCACGCGTTCAACCGTCTGGTTTACGCGCGTTTGCGCATCCGTCTGGCTGATGTTTGTGCGGGCAGCGACCTGGTTGGCAAGCCATGTCTTATCGGCATCAGATATCTCACCGGTTGCAAGCAGATTGCCGAGGATGCCGCTGATCTGACGCTGATAGTCGCCGGCGCTCTGGTCACCCGTCAGAGGGGCAGCGGGCGCATCGGTCCTCAAAAGACTATCCGTGAAATAGTCGATTGGATTGGCTTTCAGGCCCTGCGGAAGCATTTGTTCGATGCTGGGTGCTGCAGCCTGACCGGCGCCTTGCGCCAGACCACCTGCTGCGCTGCCAGCGCCGGAAATGATGCCACCCGCCAGTTGGCCAGCACCCTGAACGGCGCCACCGACTGCGGAACCCGTTGCCTCAACCGCGGTCTGCGCCACGCTGCCGACAGCCTTGGCACCACCGGACAGCACGCCGAGCGCTAGAAACGCCGAGACGACCGTGCCGAGACCCCATACGACCAGGCCATTTACACCATCGCGGACGGTCAGTTCGTTCCTGTCGGCAGCGCCGGCAGGCCTGCGCATGCGGCCGGCAATATAGCCACCCAGCATGTAGGAGCCGACCATGGAAATGATGACGAAGAGCGCGGTTATGATGAGCCAGACTGTGCTGACCTCGCCACCATTGTCCGCCGAGATTGAACTCAGGCCCAGGCCGCCCGCAAATGCGGTGAGAATGGCCATGGCGCCCGAGGAAATGACTGCACCGGCGAAAATCGCTGGCCAATCCACATAGCTGCGGTTTGGATTCGTTTCGATACCCGTTGGATCAACCATCAGCGTAGCCCCAACAATGAGAGGATGAACAGGACGACGACGACGAGGCCGACTAGATAGATGATGGAATTCATGCGATCTCCTCCGAATGGACGATCAATCCTCCGCGTAGCGGCGATTATATGCAGTGAGACATGCGAGCTGATTGCTCCCTCACCAAACTCGCCGCGCTCCAAAAAGTTTCACGACTTGTCGTTGCTTCGGAATGATTTTGCGCAATTCCGCCGGCGAGGTGACGAAAGAAATGTGCTCTTGGTCGCCAAAAAGAGGTCGCTGAACGCAGGCAAGCAGCATGACCAGCCAGACACAAGCCACCCGAACCAGATTGCGGCGGAAGGAGATATACCATGTCTGCAATCGATCGAATTGGCTCCACCGCCTCGCTTTACATACGCCCACGGCCACAGGACGTTTCCCAGGCCGTGCCCGATCCCACACCCGAGCGGTCGGCATCGTTGATCGGAGGGGGTGCCGCGTCTTCGCTCTCCTCCAATCTTGCCAACGCACTCTGGTCGCTCCGGGGGCAAGAGGGCGGAATAGAAGAGACGCCGCTTGAAGGCGGCGGAACAGGCTCCGATGAGGACGAGCTTAGCCGCTGGGCAAATATGAGCCTTGGCGAGAAAATCCGGGCCCAATATCTGGAGGCGCGGGGATTGTCCGAAGGCGACCTTGCCGCCATGCCGCCCGACGAAAGGAAGGCAATAGAGGACGAGATCCAGAAGGCAATAAGGGTCGCGATGGAGGCTCCGAAAGACGATGACGTGAGCGTGCTCGCCGGCCTTTGAGCGTGACATGCCTTCGGGGGCACTGCGCAGCGCTACGATCTGATACATAAATGCGGGTTTCAGGAAACATGCCGGATACCTGCAGGGCAGATCATTGCCTGATCTATTTCGGATCAGGCAGGATTTCCCATGAAGAGGCAGATTTTCTTCGCCGTCGCCCTATCGGGTGCGGCAGCAGGTTTTGGAACCGTTTATTCGAGCTCAGCGGACACGCCGCCGGAGCTCGCTTCTCCCATCTATGGTGTCACGCTTCCTGAAGGATATCGTGACTGGAAGTTCATCGCGCCCGCGCAGGAAGCGCCGCCGCTGGACGAGCTTCGCGCTGTTCTGGCAAACGATATCGCCGTCGACGCCTACAAGAGCGGAACCCTGCCCTTTCCCGACGGCTCGATACTGGTGAAGCTCGCCTATAAGCGGCAGCAATCCACGGAGTTTCCGCCGGCCACGGTTTCGGGCGCGGCGACCACAGTGCAGGTGATGGTGAAAGACTCCGGGAAATATGCCGCCAGCCACGGCTGGGGCTTCGGGCGGTTTGTCAACGGCAAGCCGGTGGATGCCGCCCAGCATGAGACGTGCCTCTCCTGCCACGAGGGCAACGTCAAGGACCATGATTTCGTCTTCACGCGATATGCACCGTAACCGATGCCGGGGCTCGGGCGACTTCGCCTTCGCGACTGTTCGCGGAAAGGCGGCCTCTACACTCGATTACAATTTCACCGAAGCCCCGACACATCAGGGATACGTGAGGCCGGGAAATTGGCGCCATCGCCGGGTCGCCTTCGCCGCCCGGAGCCGCGAACTCCTGCCTGAAAGGACACGATGATGACGTTTCTGGTCATTGCCTATCTCGGAGGGGCGCTGACAATTCTCAGCCCCTGTATCCTGCCCATCCTTCCCTTCGTTTTTGCGCGGGCGGGGCAACCGTTCCTGCGCAGCACGTTGCCCCTGCTTACGGGAATGGCGGCAACCTTTTGCGCCGTCGCGACGCTTGCCGCTGTTGGCGGGAGCTGGGCAATCAGCGCCAATGAATATGGCCGGCTCGTGGCGCTTGCGCTGCTTGCGATCTTTGGTGTCGGCCTGATTTCGCCCCGCGCGGCCAGCATCATCACCCGCCCGGTCGTTGAACTCGGTAACCGGCTCGCCAATGCCGCCGGCAAGCCCGGGTCAGTACCGACGATTGCGGGCTCCCTGATACTCGGCATTGCCACCGGTCTTTTATGGGCACCCTGCGCGGGACCAATCCTCGGGCTTGTCCTGACCGGGGCAGCCCTGAAGGGGGCCAATCTGGAAACGAGCCTGCTGCTTGCCGCCTATGCCGCCGGGGCTGCGACCTCCCTTGCCGTCGCCATTCTCGTCGGCGGCAGGGTATTTGCGGGTATGAAGCGGTCTCTGGGTTTCAGCGAGCGGATCCGCCAAGTGCTTGGCGCGGCGGTGCTTGCCGGCGTCACGGTCATCGCGCTCGGTCTGGATACGGGTTTCCTGTCGCAGATTTCCTATGCGAGTACGGCATCCTTCGAACAGCAGGTGCTCGATCGGCTCCGCACCACCAAAGCGCCTGAAGCGGCAACGGCGGCGGGTGCCAGCGCTGCTACGGCCCGGTCGGAGCTGCCGGTTGAGGGCAAGGCTCCATCCCTCGACGGCGCCGTCGAGTGGCTCAATTCTCCACCCCTCACGCGTGAACAATTGCGTGGCAAGGTCGTCCTCATCGACTTCTGGACCTATTCCTGCATCAACTGCATCCGCACCATTCCCTATGTGCGGGCCTGGGCGGACAAATACCGGGACCAGGGCCTCGTCGTCATCGGTGTCCACGCCCCCGAATTCGCCTTTGAAAAGAAGATCGACAATGTCAGACAGGCCGTCGCCGGCTTCAAGATCGATTACCCGGTGGCAATCGACAATGACTACAGGATCTGGCGCGCCTTTGATAACAGCTATTGGCCGGCGCATTACCTGATCGATGCCAAGGGCCAGATTCGCTACCACCATTTCGGCGAGGGCAATTACCGGCAGACCGAAGAGGCGATCCAGGACCTGCTGCGCGAGGCCGGCAGCAGCGCCTCCGCCAGCGCACCGGTGAGCCCGGAGGCGACAGGAGCCGAAGCCGGTGCGGATATCGGGCACATGCGCTCGGGCGAAACCTATATAGGCTACCGGCAGGCTCGAAGCTTCGCATCCAACGAGGCGATGCGTGCAGACATGCCGCGCGACTATTCCGTCAAGACGCCTTCCCTCAACGAATGGGGACTTTCCGGCACCTGGACGGTTGGCGCGGAGGCGGCCACACTTGATGCGGCTGATGGTGGCATCACCTATCGCTTCAGCGCCCGTGACCTGCACCTGGTCCTTGGGCCGGATGCAGCCGGAAAACCGGTTCGTTTCCAGGTCACCATCGACGGGCATCCGCCGGGTGCGGATCATGGCGCCGACACGGATGCCGAGGGCAATGGCGTCGTCACCTCAACCCGTCTTTACCAGCTCGTCCGCCAGTCCGGCGCCGTCGAAGCGAGAACCTTTGCCATCCGCTTCCTCGACCCCGGCGCGCAGGCCTATGCCTTCACTTTCGGCTGACCTAGATTTTCGCCCCCCATCAAAACCAAAGGAGAAATATGATGCGCCATCGTCTCATGCCAAAATTCGCGTTTGCCGTCGCAACCGCACTGATCGCTTTTGCCGCACAGGCGGCAGAGGTGAAGAATATCGTCATCGTCCATGGCGCGCTGGCCGATGGTTCGGCCTGGCGCAGGGCGACAGACATCCTTGAAAGCCGTGGTTTCAACGTCACGATCGTGCAGGAGCCCATCACCTCTCTTGCCGATGACGTGGCGGCCACCAACCGTGTTCTCGATCTCCAGCAGGGGCCGAGCCTGCTTGTCGGGCACAGCTACAGCGGGATGGTGATCTCGGAAGCGGGTAACCGGCCAGATGTGGCCGGGCTGGTCTATGTCGCCGCCTTCCAGCCGGAGAAGGGAGAGAGCCTTCTCGACCTCGCCGGCTCGAAACCGCCGGCCGGCAACGGCATCAAGCCGACGAAGGATGGCGCGTTCCTTTATCTCGATCCCGCCGTCTTTGGACAAGATTTCGCCGGCGATCTGCCGCGTGAGGACGCGGCCTTCATGGCAAGAAGTCAGGTCTTCGCCGCCAAGGCCGCCTTTGCCGCCAAAGGCGGCGAGCCCGCCTGGAAAACCAAGAAAAGCTGGTCGATTGTCGCAACGCAGGACCGCTCGATCAACCCCGATCTCGAGCGCGACATGGCCAAGCGCGCCGGCAGTGCGGTGACCGAGATTGCGGCAAGCCATGCGGTCTTCGCCTCCCAGCCCGAAAAGGTCGCAGACGTCATCGAACAGGCCGCCCGACAATCCGCGAAATAAACCGCGCCCGCCTCGAAGTCCAACACAGCCGCCCCAGACGCCGGGGCGGCTGATTGCGTCCAGAGGGCTGACCGAATGTATCAGTCTGTATCGGGAATGCCCCCTGCTACAAAACCATTCACATTCGTCCCCCTTGGGACACATCGAGGATACACGCACCGCGTTACCTGCCCGCATCCAACATGGACAGGAGAGACAGCAATGAATTCCGAGATCAATTTCCAGCGCCGCCGCTTCTTCGGCATTGCCGCAATGACGGTTGCCGCCGTCGAATTCGGGGCCGCAGGCCTTGCTCATGCCAAGGGCGAAGCGCCTTCGCCTCAGCCGTCAACCGGACACGAGGGAGCCACCTCCTTTGGCGCCCTGAAGCAGGTTGAAGCGGGTGTACTCAGCGTCGGTTATGCAGAAGCCGGCCCCGCAGACGGCCCGGTCGTGCTGCTGCTGCACGGATGGCCTTATGACATCTACAGCTATGTCGATGTCGCACCCATCCTTGCATCGGCTGGATATCGGGTACTCATCCCCTATCTGCGCGGATATGGCACGACCCGTTTTCTCTCGGACGACACCGCACGCAACGGACAGCAGGCGGCGCTTGCGGTCGACATGATCGCCTTTCTCGACGCTCTCGGCGTCAAGCAGGCCGTCGTGGCCGGTTATGACTGGGGCGCTCGCACCGCCGACATCATGGCCGCACTCTGGCCCGAACGTTGCACCGGGCTCGTATCGGTCAGCGGCTATCTTATCGGCAGCCAGGAGATCAACAGGAAGCCGCTTCCGCCCAAGGCGGAACTCTCCTGGTGGTATCAGTTCTATTTCGCGACGGAACGCGGCCGTGCGGGCTATGCCGCCAACACCCGCGACTTCGTGCGCCTGATCTGGCAGACGGCATCTCCGACTTGGAAATTCAGCGACGAGACCTTCAATCGTTCGGCCCCCGCATTCGACAATCCCGACCATGTGGCCATCACCATCCATAACTACCGCTGGCGGCTTGCACTGGCAGACGGGGAAGCCAAGTACGATAATTACGAGCGCCAGCTTGCGAAACTTCCCGTCATCACCGTGCCGACGATAACGCTGGAAGGCGACGCCAACGGCGCGCCGCATCCGGATCCTTCCGCCTACGCATCGAAGTTTTCCGGCAAGTACCAGCATCGCAACATCAGCGGCGGCATCGGCCATAACCTGCCGCAGGAAGCGCCCGAGGCTTTTGCCAGGGCTGTTCTGGACGTCGCAAAGCTTTAAACTTGCCGAAGCCCGCGAACCGTTGTCTTACTGCATGTGACGCAGGGGACGCGGTAGCGGGCCACTCGAACCGTCCGGACGACGAAGGCATCCAATGGAACATATCGACCATATTCTCGTCGTGGACGACGACAGGGAAATCCGGGAGCTGGTCTCCAGCTACCTGAAGAAGAACGGCCTGCGCACGAGCGTGGCGGCCGATGGACGGCAGATGAGAAGTTTTCTCGACGGCAATACCGTCGATCTCATCGTGCTCGACGTGATGATGCCAGGCGATGACGGGCTGGTCCTATGCCGTGAGTTGCGGGCGGGGAAACACAAAGCCACGCCGGTCTTGATGCTGACCGCCCGCGATGACGAGATGGATCGCATTATCGGGCTCGAAATGGGCGCCGACGACTATCTGTCGAAGCCCTTCGCTGCCCGCGAGCTTCTGGCGCGGATCAAAGCCATCCTGCGCCGCACGCGGATGCTGCCTCCCAATCTGCAGATCAGCGAGGCCGGGCAGCTCCTGACCTTTGGTGACTGGCGCCTCGACACGGTGGGCCGTCACCTGCTCGACAGGGAGGGCACGACCGTTGCCTTGAGCGGGGCTGAATACCGGCTTCTCAGGGTCTTCATCGATCATCCCCAGCGCGTCCTCAACCGGGACCAGCTGTTAAATCTCACCCAGGGACGCGATGCCGAACTTTTCGACCGGTCGATCGATCTTCTCGTGAGCCGCGTGCGCCAAAGGCTTGGGGATGACGCGCGCGAACCCGTCTACATCAAGACCGTGCGGGCGGAAGGCTATGTCTTTGCGGTGCCCGTGGAGATTTCGGAGCCGAGAATATGAACGGCTCGCGCCTGCTCACCGGCTGGTGGCCGCGCTCACTGCGGTCCAGACTTTTCCTCATCCTGTTTGCCGGTCTCGCCATCGCCTACAGCCTGTCGTTCAGCATCCTCTTTGCCGAGCGATACATGTCGGCAAAGGCGGTCATGCTCGGCACTCTGGAGCAGGATCTGGCGGTATCGATCGCCATCATCGACCGCCTGCCTGCGGAAGAGCGGGCGCAATGGGTCCATCGCCTGAGCCGCAGCAATTATCAACTCGTCCTCGGCCCCGGTCTTCCCGGCGTTTCCGACATGACCGGCCGCGGCGCTGAAATTGCGCAGAGGATCGAGGAGGCCGCGGGACACCGTTTTCCCGTCAGGGTCGAATCCATTCCCGGCGACGGCAAGCGGCTTCAGGCGCATCTGACGTTATCGGACGGCTCGCCGTTGACAATCGACGTGACACCGCGCGGCGTGATGCCCCTGGCGGAGTGGCTGCCATATGTCTTCGCCGCGCAAATGGCGCTTCTCCTCCTCTGCACCTGGTTTGCAGTGCGACAGACTACCAGACCGCTCAGCGCGCTTGCTGCGGCAGCCGAAGCGCTGGATCCGGGGGAAAAGGGGTTGCCGATGAGTGAGAGCGGCCCAAGCGAAGTTGCCCACGCCGCCCGCGCGTTCAACGCCATGCGCGATCGCGTCGCGCAATATCTCGAGGAGCGCGTCCAGATTCTTGCGGCGATCTCACACGACCTGCAGACGCCCATCACCCGGATGCGGTTGCGCGCCGACATGGCAGACGATACGCCGGAAAAGGAAAAGCTGGTCAGTGACCTGCGTGAAATCGAACGCCTGGTGCAGGATGGGATCGCTTACGCACGCAGCGCTCACGGCAATGGCGAGAAATCCTCCCGTATCGATCTGGCTTCTTTCATCGACAGCATCGCCTACGACTATCAGGATACCGGAAAAGCCGTAACAGTTGCCGGCATGGTGCGCGGCACCGCGTCGACAAAGCCACATGCATTGCGAAGAATCCTGACGAACTTCATAGATAACGCCCTCAAATTCGCCGGCAGCGCCGAAATTAAAGTGGACCGGCGTGGTGAAGGCACCGTGGTCATCACGGTGCTCGATCGGGGGCCGGGCATCCCCGACGAGATGCTGCAAAATGCCATGCAGCCCTTCTTCCGGATTGAAACATCGAGAAACCGCGACACAGGCGGAACAGGTCTCGGACTGGCGATCGCGCAGCAGCTCGCCGGAACGATCGGCGGCTCGGTTCGCCTCTATAACAGGCAGGGCGGCGGGCTTGCGGCCGAGGTGGCCTTTCCCTGACAGGGATGCGGGTCGACGATAACCGGTGACAAAGCGCCGATACTTTTCGATACAGTTTCGCAGTTTCCGGAAACATGCCGGATACGCTGATCCATCACAAAGCTCCTATCACGAAACGCCGCAGCAGCGGCAAATGAAAGGAGCCTCCCATGACCAAGATCGAGACTGTTCTTTATACCGGCAAGACCCACACGACCGGCGGGCGTGACGGATCGGCGCAAAGCGATGATGGCGCGCTGGGCATCAAGCTCTCGCCTCCGGGCAGCGGAAAGCCGGGCACAAATCCCGAACAGCTTTTTGCAGCCGGCTGGTCGGCATGTTTTATCGGCGCCATGACAAAGGCGGCGGCGAAACGCCAGCTCCGGCTTCCCGCCGACACCGCCGTCGATGCGGAAGTCGACCTCGGCACGACGGGCGGCGAGTTCTTCCTGCAGGCTCGCCTGTCGGTAAGCCTACCCGGGATCGATCGTCCCGTAGCACAGGCCATCATCGAGGATGCCCACCAGATCTGCCCCTATTCGAAGGCAACCAGGGGGAACATCGATGTTACGCTCAAGCTCGCTTAAGCCGATTGTTTCCGCCCGTGCGTTTGTCGTCGCCATCGTGTTTGCGGCGATATTCGCAGCACCGTGCGTATATGATGCTACATCCGACGAGCCCTCGCCGCTTGCAGGACTTCTGGGCGCAGTTTCATCGATGTGACCACAAGGGAACGGCTCGGCGCCCGCCGCAGCCGTTTTCGCGTTTCAACTTCTTCCTGCCATCCCTCTGATCAACTCAAGGAAGCCTGCTTGCGACCCATGCGGCGCGCCTCCAGCGCGTTCCGCGGCGGCCAGACGAGCCGGATTTCCAACCATCTTAAACGAGGCCAGATCAATGCGATCAATTGAACACATCTATGTCGACGGTAAATTTATGGTGCCAGACGGCAATGAACGGCTGGACCTTTTCAATCCGGCAACGGAAGAAAAAATCGGCGATGTCCGGCTTGGCAACGCCGATGATGCAAGGGCCGCAGTGGCAGCCGCGAAACGCGCTTTTCCCGCCATGGCAACATCCACCAAGGCGCAGCGTATCGATATGCTGCGCAGCCTGCGCGATACGATCGCAGAGCGACCGGATGAGCTCACGCAGATCATGACCGAAGAATACGGCGCGCCCGCTTATTTCACGGCTTTCTCCGTTCAAAACGCAGCGTCGATTTTTGATGTTATGGCTGAGACCGTGGCGAACTACGACTTTGACCGGGTCGTGGGCAAAAGCACGGTCACGATGCAGCCGCGCGGCGTTCTCGCCGCCATCACGCCCTGGAACAGCAATTTCGGTTTTATCGCCACCAAGCTTGCGCATGCAATCGGTTCCGGCTCGTCCCTTGTCATCAAGCCGGCCGAACAGAGTGCGTTTCAGACGGATATTCTGGTGAGAAGGCTGCATCAGGCCGGCCTGCCGGCAGGGGTTTTCAACATTGTCAACGGCACGGGTCCGGTGGTCGGTGCGGCGCTGACGCAGGATCCCGACGTTGCGACCATCAGTTTCACCGGTTCCACCCAAGCTGCAAAGATCATTCAACGCGCGGCTATCGACGGCATGAAAAGAGTGGTTCTGGAGCTGGGAGGAAAAGCACCCACCATTATCCTGCCGGATGCCGACCTCGACAAGGCCATACCTGTCGCCCTGATGTCGGGCTTTGCAAACAGCGGCCAGGCCTGCGTCGCGGGTACCCGCATCCTGGCTCCGCGGTCCCGTCTCCCCGAGATTGCCGAGCGGTTGAGGATGGCGGCTGAAAAATTCAAAGTTGGCGATCCCCGTGATCCGGAGGTTCGGGTAGGCCCTCTCGCCAGCCTTGCCCAGTGGGAGAGGACTCAGACTTACATCCGGCTTGGTGTCGAAGAAGGAGCAACCCTGCTGACAGGCGGAACCGGACGACCGGCCGGGATTGAAAAAGGATGGTTCGCCCGCCCGACAATCTTCGCAGATGTCACGAACGAAATGCGCATCGCCCGCGAAGAAATCTTTGGTCCCGTCCTGTGTCTTCTCGCCTATGAGGACGAAGATGAGGCCGTCGAAATCGCCAATGATAGCGACTACGGATTGCAGGCCTATGTGCTTGGATCCGATCTCAGACGTGCCGAACACATCGCCGCAAGGCTAATGGCCGGCCGCGTCGTCATCAACGGCGCCCCGCATGATCCTCGCGCGCCCTTCGGCGGTTTCAAGCAATCCGGTATCGGCAGGGAGATTGGTGCCTTCGGTCTCGACGGCATGCTCGAACCGCGAGCCGTTCTAACCCCGTAACGCGAGAAGTCTGCAGCGCCGGTCCCGGCGCACTCTCCGTTCTGCTTCAGGCCGACTTTGTATCCAGAAGTGTCAGCCGTGCGAAAACCGACGTTTGGTGACGCAACAGCAGGTCGAAAAAAACAGCCGGGATACGATCAACATCTACCTGTTTCGGACGCGAAATGGTCGCGGAACAAACCGATATGGAGAGAAATATGACCGACGTCCTTCACCCTGCAAAAGACGGACACAACACGGCGATTGTCCTTGGGTCTGCAATGGCCGTGTTGATGGCCTTCACCCCTGCCTTGGCAGTTGAGACTGTCAAACCACCCCAATCCGAAACCACCTCTGCCGACGACAGCATTCGGCCGTTCCAGGTTCATGTCGATCAGTCGCAGATTGACGACCTCAAGGCGAGGATCAGGAATGCGCGCTGGCCGGATAAGGAAACCGTTGGCGATATTTCCCAGGGCATCCAGCTGGCGCGGGTTCAGGATCTCGTCCGATATTGGGGCAGCGACTATGACTGGCGAAATGCCGAGAAAGAACTCAACGCCTTGCCGCAGTTCATCACCACGATCGACGGCGTCGACATCCACTTCATTCATGTCCGCTCACGCCATCCCAACGCCTTGCCTGTCATCCTCACCCACGGCTGGCCGGGTTCAATCTTCGAGTTCACAAAAGTCATCGGCCCGTTGACGGACCCGACCGCTTATGGCGGCAAAGCCGAAGACGCGTTCGACGTGATCATTCCCTCCATCCCCGGCTATGGTTTTTCAGGCCATCCGACCGATCTGGGCTGGGGACCGGACCGTGTTGCGCGCGCCTGGGACACCCTTGTGAAGCGCCTCGGCTACGCGCGCTATGTTTCCCAAGGCGGCGATCATGGTTCGGTCATTTCCGATGCGCTTGCCCGGCAGGCGCCAAAGGGTCTGCTCGGCATCCATCTCAATATGCCGGCCACCGTTCCCGCTACGCTCATGAAAGCCATCAACAGCGGTGATCCGGCCCCTGCGGACCTGTCTGCGCAGGAACGAAATGCCTATGACTCGCTCAAAGAGTTTTTCGGCAGGAACGCTGCCTATGGCGCAATGATGGTCACAAGACCGCAGACGATCGGCTATTCCTTGTCGGATTCACCTGTCGGTCTTGCATCCTTCATCTACGAGAAATTCGCGCAATGGAGCGACAGCAATGGCGAGCCCGAAAGCGTGCTTTCCAGGGATGAAATGCTCAACGACATCACGCTCTACTGGTTGACCAACAGCGGCGCGTCCGGCGCGCGTTTCTATTGGGAAAACAACAACAACAACTTCAGCGCGGACGCCCAGAAGACCAGGGACATCAAGATCCCCGTCGGCATCACCGTTTTCCCAAAGGAAATCTATCAGGCTCCGGAGAGCTGGAGCAGGCAGGCCTATCCATCGCTGACCTATTATCATCAGGTCGATCATGGCGGACATTTCGCCGCCTGGGAGCAGCCCGGGATTTTCTCAAGAGAGCTTCGTGACGCTTTCAGAAAGCTGCGCTGAGAGACGTCATTCTGGAAGCGCGGTTCCCGGACCGCGCTTCACCACATCCTCGTGTTGCTGTCCGATTTAACGCTTGGGCGTTTCTGCACCAAAAAAGCCGTCGCTCGACACCAATCGAGGAACGGCTTTTTCCTTATCTGAGGCCAGAAGATTTCAGGCCGCAACCGCGACACGTTCCGCCATCCACTGATCCAGCGCAGATCGCAGCATTGATCCGGACACGGCGTCCGTGGAGGCGATCCTGATCAGGTATTTTGCGGCGTCAACGGCTATCGAGCAGCCGATCGGCAGGCGGTTCTCTGCGCAGAACTCATTCAAAACCCTGCGGATCGACAGAAGCGACACTGCGTTGGTCATCTCGGATCTCCATCATGAATAACGATATTGCGTCACTTGATGGAGAAGCGTTGTGTCGAGAGTTTTCCACCGAAACCGAAAACGGTACCTCGATGTAGTCAGACTGGTTGCTGATACAATAAGCTACCGTCGAGGACGGCGATCGCATCGATCAGTCCTGAAATTTCGTTTCGTCGCTCGACGGCTCCGGGTTCGCGTCGATCCGGTTTTCCGCCTCGGCCTGCGGGGACAGAGGAAGCTCCAGCTGAATATCCTCCATCTCGGGCAGGCTTGCGATGCCGTCACGAAGGGCAAGGTCTTCATAAGATGGTTTGAACGGCATCGGAATCTCCTTCCGCGCGAGAAATTGGCCGCCATCCGCTTTTTCCGGCGGCGGCCGTTTCCGGTGATCAGCTCTTCACAAAGGCCAGCAGATCCGGATTGATGACATCGGCATGGGTGGTCAGCATGCCGTGCGGATACCCCTTATACACCTTCAGCGTACCATTCTTCAGCAGTTTGACCGACAATTCGGCAGAATCTGCGATCGGCACGACCTGGTCGTCATCGCCGTGGAGAACGAGCGTCGGCACCGTGATCGCCTTCAGGTCTTCCGTCTGATCGGTTTCCGAGAAGGCCTTGACGCCGTCATAATGGGCCTTGGCGCTACCCATCATGCCCTGACGCCACCAGTTCTGGATGACACCGGGATAGACTTTGGCATCCGGACGGTTGAAGCCGTAGAACGGACCGGTCGGCACGTCGAGGAAGAACTGCGCGCGGTTTTCGGCCACGCCCTTGCGGAAGCTGTCGAAGACTTCGATCGGCAGGCCGCCGGGATTGGAAGGCGTCTTCAGCATCAGCGGCGGAACGGCGGAGACGAGCACGGCCTTGGCAACGCGGCCCTGCGGTTCGCCGAATTTGGCGACGTAACGCGCGACCTCTCCGCCGCCGGTCGAGTGGCCAATGTGAACCGCATTCCTGAGATCGAGATGTTCGGCAACGGCGGATGCATCGGCGGCATAATGATCCATGTCGTGGCCGTCGCTCACCTGCTGGGAACGGCCGTGGCCGCGACGGTCATGGGCCACGACGCGGTAACCGTTCTGGGCGAAGAACAGCATCTGCGCGTCCCAGTCGTCGGAGGACAAAGGCCAGCCGTGATGGAAGACGATCGGCTGGGCATCCTTCGGACCCCAGTCCTTGAAATAGATATCGACGCCGTCCTTGGTCTTTACGAATGATCCGGTCATTGGAAATGCTCCTTCGTTGCGGGATGGGATGGATTTTGAAAAGGCTGTTGATGGCATGGCCATCGCGGTGGAAAGAGCGGCGCCGGCCAGCAGAACATGCCGTCTGGAAATTGCGAGCTCGATAGGATTGTCGGTCATTTCGGTTTCCTGCCTGGTTTCAGCGGGCGCGGCGGGTGGTTTCAAACAGGAACCAGGTGCGGCGCTCGGTCTCGTCGATCCAGTTTTCGATCAGGCTGGTGGTGGCGTGGTCGTTGAGGTCGGAGGTGAGGCTGTGCGTTTGCCGCAGGATGGCGGTAAGCTGCTTGTTGTCCTCACGCAGTTCGGCAAGCATATCCTCCGGCGTGACGAAGTCGGCGTCATTATCAAGGAGACGCTGGAGGCGGCCGATATGGCCGATGGAGCGGATGGTCGTGCCGCCGATCTTGCGCGCCCTTTCGGCAATGTCGTCGGTCATCGCAAAGATCTGGGCGCCCTGTTCGTCCAGCAGCGTGTGATAATCACGGAAATGCGGACCGGAAACATGCCAGTGGAAATTCTTGGTCTTGATGTAGAGCGTGAAGACATCCGCCAGCAGCGCGGTCAGCGCAGCGGCGATGTCGCGGCTCGCTTCAGCGCCAAGGTCGGTCGGCGTTGCGAGTGGAAGCTTGCGGTTTTTGGCGGCTGTGGTCGTGTCCATGATCGTTCTCCTTTTGCAATCGACCGCCCGTTGTTGAGCGCCCCTGTTGCGGCTGTCTGATCGGCACCGAGGATAGAAAGAAGGATGGCTCGGGAGAAATCGGCTGCTGGTCCAGTCCACCCGATACCTAAGTGTAGTTTCGGCAATTTCGAACCCGGGATAGTTTTCACCTGTCGCCCCGCCCCAGGGCGATTGGCTCGCAGAAGCCATCGTCTCCGGTGTCCCCCTCCCCCGGAGCTGCGGATCTCCTCCCGATCCGCCAAGGCCGCCCCCGCCGCAGGAGGCGGCCTTTTTTTCGTTTCGGCCTCGGACCTGCAGGCAACCTATGCCTGAGTATTATGTTTACTCTTTCGCCGTTGCGTTAGCCTCAGCGGGCACGACAATCGTCAATCTGCAAAATCGAAGGAATTCCAACATGGCGGAAGAACGGCCCGAAGGTATTGAAAAATACGATCACCCAGCCGGCGGCTGGGATGCATTGAAAGCCGTTGCGAAAACGCTCGCGCACCAGCAGATCGTCGCGCAGGGCACGATGACGCTGCTCAAGGCCAATCAGCCCGAAGGTTTCGACTGTCCCGGCTGCGCCTGGCCCGACCCCAAACACACCTCATCCTTTGAGTTCTGCGAAAACGGCGCCAAGGCCATCACCTGGGAATCGACGGCGAAACGATCCGGACCCGAATTTTTCGCCCAGCATACGGTTTCCGAACTGTGGCAATGGACGGATCACAAGCTGGAGGATGCCGGCCGGCTGACCCTTCCCCTGCATTACAATGCCGAAAGCGATCGCTATGAGCCAATCGCATGGGACGACGCCTTCAATCTGATCGCGCAGGAACTCAACAAGCTCGACGACCCCGACAAGGCGGAATTTTATACATCCGGCCGGGCGTCCAACGAGGCCGCCTTTCTCTATCAGCTTTTCGTGCGCGCCTATGGGACGAACAATTTCCCTGATTGTTCCAACATGTGCCACGAGGCCACCAGCGTCGGCCTTCCGAAATCCATCGGCGTCGGCAAAGGCACGGTGACGCTGGAGGATTTCGATCATGCCGATGCGATCTTCAGCTTCGGCCACAATCCCGGCACCAACCATCCGCGCATGATGACGACGCTGCATAATGCCGCAAAACGCGGCGTGCCGATCGTGGTCTTCAATCCGCTGAAGGAACGGGCGCTGGAACGCTTCGCCGCGCCACAGGACCCGATAGAAATGGCGACGCTCTCTTCGACGCCCATCGCCTCCGCCTACCATCAACTGCGCACCGGCGGCGATCTCGCAGCCCTCAAGGGCATCATGAAAGCGGTGTTCGAACTGGATGCGGAAAACCAGAAGGCGGGTGGTGCCGGTGTGCTCGACCGAACCTTCATCGAAGAACACACCGACGGTCTCGACGCACTGCGCGCCGACATCGACGCTACCTCCTGGGACACCATCTGCTCCGTCAGCGGGCTGACGAAGGAGGCGCTTGAAAGCGCTGCCCGGATTTATGTGAACGCCTCCAATGTCATCATCTGTTACGGCATGGGCATCACGCAGCACGCCAAGGGCACGGGCAACGTGCAGCAGATCGCAAATCTCCTGCTGCTGCGCGGTAATATGGGCCGCCCAGGTGCGGGAATAGCGCCCATTCGCGGCCACTCCAACGTACAGGGCGACCGCACCGTCGGCATCACCGAAATCCCGAACAAGGCGCTGCTGGACGGCATGGAGCGCGCATTCGGTTTTCGTCCCCCTGCGGAAAAAGGCCACAATGCCATAGAGGCCGTCGAGGCGATCATCGCCGGCGAGTCCCGGGCACTGATCTGTCTTGGCGGAAACCTCGCCGTCGCCATGTCGGATACCGGCGCGACCTTCAAGGGCATGCGCAACCTCGATCTTGCCGTTCACATCGCAACAAAACTCAACCGCTCGCACCTTCTGACAGCGAAGATATCGCTGATCCTGCCCTGCCTTGGACGCACCGATCTGGATACCCAGTCCTCGGGCCCGCAGGCCGTGACAGTCGAGGATTCGATGTCGATGGTGCATGCCTCTCGCGGTTTCCTGAACCCGCCCGGGGAGCTGGTCAGGTCGGAGCCGGCCATCATCGCGGGCATCGCCAGGGCGACAATCGGCAGCCGCCATGGAATAGACTGGGATTGGCTGATTGCCGATTACGACCGCGTCCGCGACAAGATCGAAGAGGTCTTTCCCGATTTCAGGGATTTCAACAGCCGGGTTCGGATAAAAGGCGGCTTTCGCCTTGATGTCGCGGCCTCGTTCCGCCGCTGGAACACGCAAAGTGGCAAGGCCAATTTCCTTGTCGCCACGGGGCTTGAAGAAGATCCGCTCATCTCCAATCCGGAAGCCCTCGTGCTGACCACGATCCGCAGCCACGATCAGTACAATACGACGATCTATGGCATGGATGACCGTTATCGCGGCGTCTTCGGCCGAAGGGACATCATCTTCATGAACCGGCACGACCTTGCGGAGCGCGGCCTGAAGGATGGTGATCGCATCGATATTCACGGCATCGGCCCAGAAAATAAAGACCGACACCTCGTTCAGGGTTTCACCGCCGTCGAATACAATATCCCGAAGGGGTCGGCCGCAGGCTATTATCCGGAAATGAATGCGGTGGTGGCGCTCGGCCATTATGACCGCCTTTCCGGAACGCCTTCCTACAAGGGTGTCCCGATCACGGTGAGCCCGGCAGCCGCCTGACGACCGAAGGCCCGGCGCGCAACGCAGCGGTCGTTGCGCGCTCTTCTCCCCACCGTTTGGGTTGGACCTCACCTCGGGCCATCAGGCATGGCCTGTGGATGACCGGCCATATATGCGGATTTTTCGATATAGCGCCGTGCCGTTTTACCGCTATCCTGATGTTTCGACGACGGTGGCAACCAAGACCTATGTATAGGTCAGGTTGTGCTGAAAAAACCGTATTGTCGGCAAAAATCGCATCGGGGGAACAATGTCGATTGCGTCAAGGATGTTTCGCGCGCGCGAGCCGGAAGGCCGAGCCCACCATCTGGCCTTTGGCCTTGGGGCGCTGGCACTGGCGGCCGCGGTATTTTACGTCGATACCTATACCGACATAGAAGGCGCGATCGCGGTGCTCTATGTCATCACGGTCCTTTTGGCCGCGCAGACTGTAAGCTGGTCGGGACTGATCGCGATCTCCTGTGCCTGTGCAATTCTTTCCCTCCTGTCCTATGCAACGACCCACGCGCAGGATGCGGATTTCCAGTCGGCCCTTCGGTTGGTCGTCGCCCTTGCGGCACTTGCCGTCACGACCATGCTGCTTTTGAAAACGGAGACCGCCCGGCTGGCAATGCTATCCGTCAATGCGGCGCTGAAGGAAAGCGAGGAGCGTTATCGCTCCATTTTCGACCGCACGCGCGTCGCACTCTGGGAACGCGACTATTCGAAGCTTCACGCCCTGCTGATGGGCCTCAAGCAGCGGGGTATCACCGACATACGGGCCCATGCGCGCGCTAACCCGGGTTTTACGCAGCAATGCATCGATCTCATCACGGTTGTTGCGTCAAATGAAGCCGGAAAGGAAATGCTGGGTTACGATTCCTCTATCCGCGGCACCCTCCAGCAGTCGGTCGTTTCTTCGTCCGGCAAGTTCGTCGATGTCCTGCAGGCGATCATCGACAATCGGCGTGTCTTCGAAGACAAGGTGGTGGTGCGCACCGACACCGGCGAAGACAAGCTGGTGCTTCTTTCAATCAGTTTCCCCGCGGAGGCGGCCTCCTTCAACCGTGTGGTGGTCAGCATGGTGGATATCACCCAGCGCGAAATGGCGCTGAAGGCGCTGGCCGAGGCACAGGCGGAGCTGACAAAAGCCTCGAAGGCGGCAGCCGTCGGAGCCATGTCCGCATCGCTCTCCCACGAACTGAACCAGCCGCTTGGCGCCATCATCGTCAATGCGCAGACATTGCTGCGGTGGCTCGATCGCGATCCGCCGGATATTGCCGCCGCCCGCCGCTCGGCCGAACGCATGATCCGCGACGGGCAGCGCGCCAGTGAAATCATCCAGAACACGCGCAGCCTGCTCGCCCATACGAGCGGCAAGATGGAAACCTTCGACCTCGATGAGTTCATCGATGAAACGCTAAGTCTTCTCGAACATGAGCTGGAACGCAGCGGAACCACGGTGCACGTGGAAAAAACGGCCACACCACCGATAACAGCCGTCAGGATCGAATTGCAGCAGGTCCTGATCAACCTTCTCACCAATGCCATTCAGGCCATGGACGAGGCGGGCACCGGCAATCGCACCATCACGGTGCGGAAGGAACGCGAAGACGGGGACAATATTCATATTGCGGTTCACGACAATGGGCCGGGTTTCCCGGTGCAGATGAAGGAAAAGCTGTTTTCGCCGTTTTTCACGACCAAGGAGACGGGAATGGGCATGGGGCTTTCCATCTGCCGCACGACACTGGAAGCACGGGGCGGCAGGCTTACCGGCGACAATCATCCTCTCGGCGGGGCGGTCTTTACCATTTCCATGCCGATCAGCCAGGAGATGGAACATGCCTGAGCCACGCAAGACGACAAAGGAGCCGCCGTCACCCATCGTGTTCATCGTCGACGACGATGTGTCGATGCGCGAGGCGCTCACCGATCTTTTCCGCTCCATGAAGTTCGATGCCGAAGCTTTCGACAGCGCCGCCGCCTTTCTTGAAAAAGCCAATCTGAACCGGCCCGGCTGCCTGCTGCTTGATGTGCGGCTTCCGGGCATAAGCGGTCTTGATTTCCAGATGCAGCTGGAACGCGTCGGCAACCGGATGCCGATCATTTTCATGACCGGCTTCGGCGATATCCCGATGAGCGTGCGGGCGATGAAGGCCGGCGCTGTCGATTTTCTGACCAAGCCCTTCAAGGAACAGGACATTCTGGACGCCGTCGCGGCCGCGATGGAGCGGGATGCGTCGAGACGACGCGAAAGCGCCCAGAACGAGGCCGTCACCTCACTTGCCGAACAGCTGACGCCAAGGGAACGCGAGGTCATGGGCGCCGTTGTCCGCGGCCTGATGAACAAGCAGATCGCCTACGAGCTCGGCATCAGCGAAGTCACCGTGAAACTGCACCGGGGCAATGTCATGCGCAAAATGGAAGCGAGATCGGTTGCCGACCTCGTGCGGAAAGCGGAGCTGATCGGCGAGAAGCTCAGGCCACCTGTATCTTAGTATGGTATCTTTGAGAGCGGCATGGGCGCATAGAGAAAGAAAGAAAAACAGAAAAGGTCGCTTTCATTGCCCCCCGTTCCCGTCATTGCCGTCGTCGACGACGATCCCGCCATTCGCGAAGCCATGGATGATCTCATCATGTCCTTCGGTTACGAATGCCGCCTGTTTGTTTCTGCCGAACAATTCCTGGAATCGAAGCAGCAGGCGGACATCGACTGCATCGTCGTGGATGTCAAAATGCCCGGTCTTTCCGGCATCGAGTTGCAGAGCGAGCTGAACAGGCGCGGCAACCACCCGCCGATGATCTTCGTCACCTCCTATCAGGATGAGCGCACCCGGAATGCGGCCTTGAACGGCGGCGCTTTGGCCTTTCTCGGCAAGCCGGTCAATATCGTCAGTCTGATCGGATGCCTGGAATCCGTTCTCGCCCGGCCGTCCTGACGGTTGACGCTTCGCCACCGAGCGGGCGAGCCAGCCTATATCCGCTCGCAGACAAGCCTTCCATCGCTCTGCTTGCATCTCTTCCAAGTGAAATCCGTCGCTATTTCATGCTCCGACGCCTGGCGTCCGGGCAGGCATTGCCATTGAGCGGATGCCTCTGGGCGCTTATCCCGCCGCCAACACCTTCCGCTATACGAACTAGACCTCTGTATAGATGCCGGCTCCGCTTCTCCGCCGTAGCCTTTGCTCCAGTCAAGCGCTTCCCCTCCGAACGTTCCTGACGACACCATCACCCTTTTTAGGAGCAGGGCATGACCTCCATCAGCAAGAATGCGGACGAGCAGAGACCCCGTCGTCTCAAAGTCGCAGCGGTGTTGGCACTGGGTACGGTTGCCGTGCTCGGTGGCAATGCTTTCCTGATCAGGAATGGCGAACCGGCGCTTGCGGCCTCCGAAGACGTCGCATCAGCCAGCGCCTTCCGCACCCTCACACCACAGGCGATCGACAGGCTGGGCGGACTTTCCGCTCCCGCGCCGACGCTCAGTGAAACGTCCAAAGGCGCACAGGCTGTTCCGGCACTGGACAAGACATCCTGCGTCGCCACCCGCGCCGCCCAGAAAACGGACCGGCACGACGCGCTCGATCCCAAGGCCTTCTGCCAGCTGCAGCACCGCCTCTTCAATGCCGAGCTGATCGACCGCATCGCCGTGCTCCAGCTCGCATCACAGACCCGCTCCATCGACACCTCGTCCCAACTCGCCATGAACAAGGAGTTCTGAAATGGAAACATTGACCAGACGCGCAGTCCTCGCAATCGGCGCCGTCGGCGGCACCGCCCTTGCCGCCAGCACGGCCGGGGCAGCCTCTTTCGGCAATCCCGACCAGCCCGCCGAGGGAGCAATCAACGCCAATGCCGCGGGTCTCAGCGATCCCGGCCCGAAGAACCCTGCGATCAACGATCAGTTTCCATCCTTCCAGAGCCCGCCGGCGACCGATGTGGGCGACATGCAGCTCTTCTGGGGCTCGTTCAACAACGCCGCCAAGCGTATCCAGAACGGCGGATGGGCACGTCAGGTGACCAAATCGGACTTCGCGATTTCGGATGCCGTGTCCGGCGTCAACATGCGGCTCGGACCGGGCGGCGTTCGTGAGATGCACTGGCACCGTGCCGCAGAATGGGCGATCATGACCAATGGCCGTTGCCGCATCACGGTGCTCGATACGCAGGGCCGCGCCTATGTGCAGGATGTCGAGGCCGGTGATCTCTGGTATTTTCCGGCCGGCTACCCCCATTCGCTGCAGGGACTTGGCCCTGAAGGGTGCGAATTCGTCATCGTGTTCGACGAAGGCGACCAGTCCGAATATGGCACCCTGCTTCTGACGGACTGGCTGGCGCATACCTCACCCGAACTGCTGGCCAAGAATTTCGGCGTCGCGCAGGACGTGTTCCGGAACATTCCGCTGCAGAACCTCTGGATTTTCCAGGGCAAGGAGCCGGGACCGCTCTCCAGGGATCAGGAAGCCGTTGCCAGCGCGGGACTTCCCCCATTCCCGTTCACCTACAAACTCGCTGCATCAAAACCACTGAAGGAAAATGCTGCCGGGGTCATTCGCCTTGCGGATAGCAGCGCCTTTACCGTGTCCAAAACTATCGCCGCCGCCATCGAAACGATCAAGCCCGGCGGTGTGCGCGAAATGCACTGGCATCCCAATGCGGACGAATGGCAATACTGGATCAAGGGTGAAGGCCGAATGACCGTGTTCGACGCGGGGCCGCGCAGCCAGACCGCCGATTTCCGCGCCGGCGATATCGGTTACGTGAAAAGAAGCCAGGGCCACATCATCGAAAATACCGGGAAGACCGACCTGCAATTCGTCGCGGTCTTCAAGACCGCCGAATACCAGGAGGTCAGCCTGTCCTCCTGGCTGACGCATACCCCACCGGCGCTGGTGGCCCAGCACCTCAACTTCAGCATCGAGGATGTGGCAAAATTTCCCGCAAACCAGCCGGCGATCATGCCGGGCTGAACATCCTGTCCGCCCATTGACCGGCGTTTCGGCATGTCCGATCCGCCGGTCTTTTCTCACTGAGACAAGGCGCGACGCCGCAAAACCAATATCGAAAGACAGGAACGGCCATGAAACCATTGACAATCTGCATCGCCGGCGGCTCGCTTGCCGGTCTTTTCACGGCGATATTGCTGCAGCAGGACGGGCACGATGTGAAAGTCTACGAGCGCTCCTCGTCCGGCCTCGGCGGGCGTGGTGCAGGACTGGTGCCGCAGCAGGACCTGTTCGAGGTTCTGGACCAGATCGGCTGCGAAGACGTCACCCATGTCGGTGTGGTTGCGAAGGAGCGCATCTACCTCGATGCTGGCGGCCGCGTGGCCCAGCGCCAGAAGACGCCGCAGATGCAGATTTCATGGGACTATCTCTTTGAGCGCGTGTCCTCCCGCCTCCTCGCCGATACCTATCGTCTGGGACACCATGTCGACGCGGTTAGGGAAGGCCCTGATGGAGTGATGCTGTCCTTCGCCGACGGCACGGAAGAGCGCGCTGATCTGGTGATCGGCGCGGATGGCTTGGGTTCGGCAATCCGCAAGGCGGTCAATCGCCATTCGGAAAACGCCTTTGCGGGTTATGTCGCCTGGCGCGGGCTGATACCCGAAACCAGATTACCGGCCGATGCGTCCCTGCTGCTCGACCGCTTCGCTTTTTACATCACACCCGGAATTCATGTTCTGGGTTACCTCGTGCCGGGGCCACTTGGTGAGACACAACAGGGACAGCGCCGTTACAACTGGGTGTGGTATCGTCCTACACCAGCTGATGAGCTTGGCCGAACCTTCACCGGCCGCGACGGCAGGCATTTCGAATATTCGCTACCCCGTGGCGAACTGACTGAGCAGCGCCGCGAGCAACTGCGCAGGGACGCGTCCTCCCTTCTGCCGCCACAATTGGCGCTTGCGGTGGAAGCGGAGGAAAACCCATCGATCCAGGGCATTTTCGACTATAAGGCTGAACAGATGGTGTCGCCGCGCATGGCGCTGGTCGGAGATGCCGCCTTTGTGGTTCGCCCTCACACCGCGATGGGCGTTTCCAAGGCCGCGGGTGACGCAATGGCGCTGCGCGACGCCCTGCGGCAAACGGACGATCTGCCCACCGCCCTTTCACGATATCAGAGAAGCCGCCTGCCGGTGGGCAAGGCAATTGCAGCCTATGGGCGGCGGCTTGCCGAAACCGCCATCTGAACACGGGTCAAAAATCAGGGACGGTCCTGTCTTGCTTCACCCCATCTTTGCGCTACGCTTGCGATCAGGGATTTCTCAATGGAGGGACTGAGGAATGTGCAACCATTGCGTGATCGAGAACGTGAAAAAGAACATGCTGTCACGACGCCTGCTGTTCAAGGGCGCCGTGGCCGGTGTAACGGCGGTGGCGGCAGGCAGCCTCGCGGCTCCGGTGCTTGCGCAAACACCCGGACGGGTCATCGATCTCACCCACACCTATGATTCCGCATTTCCCACCTTCGACGGCAAACCGGGCATAGAATACGAATGGGCAGCTGATATCACCAAGGACGGTTATCAGCTCCACAAGCTCACCATCTACGAACATACTGGCACACATATCGATGCACCGTTCCACTTCAGCGCCGACGGCGCGAGCGTCGATCAGCTGGAGCCGCAGAAACTTGTCGCGCCGCTGGTCATCATCGACATCACCGACCGCGCAAAAGAGGATGCCAATTCCACCATCGAGGCTGAAGACATCGAGCGCTGGATATCTGCAAATGGCGATATCCCGGCAGGCGCGATCGTCGCCCTGCGCTCCGGCTGGGCAACCAGAGTGAAGAGCCCTTCATTCCGCACCGACGACGCCGGAAAATTCGCCTTTCCCGGTTTCGGCAAGTCGGCAACCGACCTTCTGCTCAAGCGCGACACGGTCGCGATCGGCGTCGACACGCTTTCGCTGGATCCGGGCAACTCTGCCGATTTCGCCGTTCACAATTCCTGGCTTCCGGCCGGGCGCTACGGTATCGAAGGCCTCAACAACCTAGAGGCTTTGCCGGTCAAGGGCGCAACCGTCGTCGTCGGCGCGCCGGCACATCGTGGTGGAACCGGCGGTCCGGCCCGGATTCTGGCCCTGGTCTGAAAGCAGCATGGCGGGCGGCCCGGATGCACCAGCGGCTCACCTGCTGCATCAGATAAAGCCGCTCCGAATCCGCCGCGGTTGTTCGGGAAAAGGCGGGGCGAAACATCGCCCCGCGCCTGACAGGAAGAATGCCGGGCGGCGGCATCGCTGAGAACATATCCCCTTGCCGCAAAACCTCCGCACGGGAGAGTTTCAAGAGATAATCAACGCCCGGATTGCCGGTTAGAGAGTGCTCAGCCGCACCACCGTCATTTTTCCCAGTTCGACCAGTGGTCGTCACGTCAAGGCCCTTCCCCATCCCAGCCAGTTCAAGGCTAAGCAGAAATGTCTTCCGGCTCTCCGTGGCGCGACGCAGGCACCCCGCATGTATGGCGGCCTGCCCCGGTCGGGCTGACACGATCTGCATTGGCTGGCCTTTGCATGAGGTGCCGTGCTGCATGGTCATTACCAGCGAATGAAGGTCAACACAAAGTATGATCCACTATATGGACCTTGTAGATGCGCAAATAAACTGCACAAATCCGTCTATTTACTGTTGATTTCACAAATATTCCTGTGTATCCCGGATACATGGTTTTGTAGTGGTCCATATTGTGGAGGCAATATACCGATACATTCAGACTTTTGGAGGGGTCTGGCCAGTCTGGCAACAACAGCTATCCTGATGTCGCGGTCGTGGCATGGACATCCTGTTTTGCTGACATCTTATTGCGAAGGTTGTTCTGTGGGAGAGGAGGCCCCGATGACCATGACCGCAGACGCGAATGACGACGTATTTGTACTCGATGGCGAACTGTTGCACACCGGACCGGTAACGGGCTCGTGGTTCATGCGCCCCATCGAGGCCGTGGCGGCCGTGCTGCTGGCGGTGATGATCGGCCTGCTTCTGCTGGGCGTGACGTCACGTTATGCCCTGCATCTGCCGATTGTCTGGATCGATGAAACGGCGTCCTTGTGCTTCCTGTGGTTTGCCATGCTGGGCGCGGCGATTTCCATCGATCGCAGTGAACATCTGCGCCTGACGCTGTTTCTCAACATGTTCCCGCAACGTGTTCTGGGCTATATCAATTCGCTGGCGCTGGTGCTGGTGGCGACATTTCTTGCAGCAATCATCAAGCCCGCCATGGAATACGCCATCGAGGAATGGGTGGTCACGTCAGCGGCGCTGAATATTCCGATGTCGTTTCGCGCTGCGGCGCTGCCGGTCGGCGCCTGTCTCATGCTGCTTCTGGTACTCAACAATCTTTTCCGGCGGGAAAAGCTGCGCGATATCATCACGGCCCTTGTAACCGTCGCGGTTGCCTCCGGCCTGCTCTATCTGGCATCGCCGATGCTGGAATCCCTCGGCAATTTTAATCTGGCGATCTTCCTCGGCCTGTTCGTTGCGGTATTTCTGGTGCTGGGCGTGCCGATTGCCTTCTGCTTCGGCCTTGGAACCCTCGCCTATCTGACCTTCACCACCTGGGTCCCGACCATTGTGATGATCGGGCGCATGGACGAGGGCATGTCCGGCATCATTCTGCTGTCAGTGCCGGTCTTCGTGCTGCTGGGCTGCGTGCTCGATGCCACCGGCATGGGCAGGGCGATTGTCGAGCTTCTGTCCTCGATGTTCGGCCATATCAGGGCGGGCATGTCCTATGTGCTGCTCGGTTCGCTGTTTCTCGTCTCCGGCATTTCCGGCTCCAAGGTTTCCGATATGGCAACCGTTGCACCGGCGCTTTTTCCGGAAATGAAGCGCCGTGGCCACAAGCCCAAGGAAATGATCGCGCTTCTGGCCACCGGTGCCGCCATGGCCGATACGGTTCCGCCCTCCATCGTGCTGATCGTCCTGGGGTCGGCGGCCGGTGTGTCGATTGCCGGTCTCTTCACCTCCGGTTTCATGATTGCCATGGTGCTGCTTCTGGTGCTGGCCGTTCTGGCCCGCTGGAAGGCGCGGCATGAAAACATGGAAGGTGCAAAGCGCACCCCCTGGCCGCTGGTGGGCAAGGCAGCCCTGATTGCCGCCCCGGCGCTCGTTCTGCCCTTCCTCATCCGCAGCCTGGTGGGCGGCGGTGTCGCCACGGCAACCGAAGTGTCCACTATCGCCGTGCTCTACGCCATGATCATCGGCGCGGTGCTTTATGGCGGCATCAGCCTCAAGAAGCTCTATTCCATGCTGGTGGAGACGGCGGCCCTTTCCGGGGCGATCCTGCTGATCCTCGGCTGTGCATCGGCCATGGCCTGGGGGCTGACACAGAGCGGCTTTGCTTTCCAGCTGACCGCGATGATTACCGATCTTCCGGGCGGCTGGATGACCTATATGGTCGTGTCGATCCTGATCTTCATGATCCTTGGCTGCGTCCTGGAAGGACTGCCGGCGATCGTTCTGCTCGCGCCGATCATGTTCCCGATCGCCCGCACGCTTGGCATCAATGACATCCATTATTCCATGGTCGTGGTGGTTGCCATGAATATCGGCCTTATGGCGCCGCCCATCGGCATCGGCTTCTATATCGCCTGCAAGATCGGCAACGTCTCGCCGGATGAAGCCATGGGCGCCATCTGGCCCTATCTTGCGGCCATGGTCATCGGCCTGCTGCTGATTGCCGCAATCCCCGGCTTTTCGACCATTCTGCTCTAAGACCGTGGCGGGTCCACCCGCCACGCCGATGAATGATGCATGCTTTATTTTGGGAGGAGAAAGCAATGAATATCAACAGACGTACCATACTCGCCGGCGCCGGTTCCGCCGTTCTGGCCACAGCCTTCGTGTCGCGCGCCCGCGCTGCCCAGTACAATTATAAATATGCCAACAATCTGCCTGCCGCGCACCCGATGAACATTCGCGCCAAGGAGGCCGCTGACCGGATCGCCAAGGAAACCGACGGTCAGGTGATGATCAATATCTTCCCCAGCAGCCAGTTGGGCGCGGATACGGACGTGCTGAGCCAGGTGCGCTCGGGAGGCGTTGAATTCTTCACGCTGTCGCCGCTGATCCTGTCCACGCTGGTGCCGAACGCCTCCATCAGCGGCATCGGTTTCGCGTTCCCGAACTATGATTCCGTATGGGCGGCCATGGATGGCGACCTCGGCAAATATGTACGCGGCGAAATTGCCAAGCAGAACCTCGTTGCCATGGACACCATCTGGGATAACGGCTTCCGCCAGATCACCAGCGCTTCCAAGCCCATCGCCACGCCGGCCGATCTCGAAAGCTTCAAGATCCGCGTGCCAGTGAGCCCGCTCTGGACCTCTATGTTCAAGGCGTTCAAGTCTGCCCCTGCCTCGATCAATTTCGCCGAGGTCTATACTGCACTGCAGACCGGCGTGGTCGATGGCCAGGAAAATCCGCTGGCGATCATTTCCACCGCAAAGCTGTTCGAAGTGCAGAAATTCTGCTCGGTCACCAATCACATGTGGGACGGGTTCTGGTTCCTGGCCAACAAGCGCGCCTGGGAGCGTTTGCCGGATGACCTGCGCGCCATCGTCGCCAAAAACCTCAACCAGTCGGGCAAGGATGAACGCGCCGATGTGGCGAAGCTCAATGCCTCGGTCAAGGAAGATCTGATTTCCAAGGGCATGACCTTCAACGACACGGATGCGACACTTTTCCGCGCCGCGCTGAAAGAGGCAGGCTTCTATTCCGAGTGGAAAGGCAAATACGGCGATGAAGCCTGGGCCATTCTTGAAAAGGCCGTTGGTGCAAGCCTGACCTGACCGGTCCGTTGAGTAACTGGCCCCGCCCGTAGCGGGGCCAACCCGACTATGTCTGACGATTGGAATGGAGACTGCTTTGACAGGTCGCCTGACGGGAAAACGCGCGCTTGTGTTTGGCGCAGGATCATCGGGGCCGGGTTTTGGCAACGGCAAGGCTGCGGCCGTGCAATTTGCCCGCGAAGGCGCGCGCGTAGCCTGTGTCGACCTCTCCGCTGACGCAGCCGAAGAGACGGCTGAGATCATTCGCGGCGAAGGCTTGGAGGCTATTGCGGTTGCCGCCGATGTCACGGAACTACAGTCCGTATCGGCCACCGTTGACCGCACCTGCGAGGCCTTTGGTGGCATCGATATTCTGCACAATAATGTCGGCGTGACCCATATGGGCGGGCCGGTTGAGCTGGATGAGGAAAGCTTTCGCGCCTCGGTCGATCTCAATATCGGCTCCGTTTATCGCACCTCCAAGGCTGTGTTGCCGGTGATGTTGGCGCAGGGCGGCGGGGCCATTATCAATATCTCGTCGCTCGCCTCCATTCGCTGGACCGGCTATCCCTATTTTGCCTATTACGCCATGAAGGCAGCTGTAAATCAGGCGACTGTGGCGCTGGCCATGCAATATGCTCGGCAGGGCATTCGCGCCAATTGCATTCTTCCGGGAATGATCGACACCCCACTGATCTACAAGCAGATCAGCAATCAATATGCGTCTGTCGAGGAGATGGTGGCGGCGCGCAATGCGGCTGTCCCGGTGGGTCGCATGGGCGATGCCTTCGATATTGCCCGCGCCGCCGTTTTTCTCGCATCTGATGAGGCTAAGTTCATCACTGGCGTCTGTTTGCCGGTCGATGGCGGGCAAAGCTGTGCGGTGGGGGCGTTTTCCTGAGATGGCAGCAACAACAACGATCCCGGTTGAAAAAGATCTGACGGGCGCGCGTGCGGTGGACCGGGCTCTGGCGCTGCTCTCCATGGTCGGGAGGCACGCGGAACGCGGCGTGGCGCTTTCGGTCATCGTGACAGAAAGCGGACTGAACAAACCCACGGCCCGCCGCCTGCTGCTGGCTCTGATCCGCGCCGGGCTTGTGGAGCAGGATGAGGAAACGCGGCGTTATTACCTCGGCGAAGAAACCTATGTGCTGGGCAGCCTGTCATCGCGCCGGTTTGGCCTTCTTCAAATGGCGCAGGACGGCCTGACGCGCATTTCCCGCCGCTCGGAGGATTCGAGCTTCCTTTCCGTGCGCCGAGATACATTTGCCCTGTGCCTTTACCGCGAAGAAGGCACCTGGCCGGTGCGCACCCATGCACTTCAGGCCGGTTTCGAACACCCCTTGGGTATTGGTGCGGGTTCGCTCGCCATGCTGGCGGCGCTGCCAGACGCCGAGGTGGAAAGTATCATTGCGGCCAATAGCGGGCTGATTGCCGCTAATTATCCCGGCATAACGCTTGAGGGCCTGCGCCGTGATGTCGAGTTGACGAGAGCCAATGGCTATTCGCTCAACCCCGGCCTGATCCTTTCTAATTCCTGGGGTATTGGCGTTGCCATCCGCGCGCCTGATGGCGCTGTGGCGGGAGCGCTGAGCATTGCCGCTGTGGACAGCCGCATGCGGCCGGAGCGCCAGCCGGAACTGGCAGCGCTGCTGCGCGAGGAAGTAACCCGCATCGAGACACGCATTGCAGAAATGATGGCCAGCCGCGCCCGCACGCGCGGTGAAGGCGACACGAAACGGCAAACGAGGAGAACGAGCAAATGAGCAAAGCGCAGATCGTCGGCTGGGCGCATTCGCCTTTCGGCAAGTCGGCCCTTGAAAATACCGAGCAACTGATGGCTTCGGTCGTGGCGCCGACCATAGACCATGCTGGCGTCGATGTCAGCGATATCGACGGCATTTTCGTCGGCGTGATGAACAATGGCTTCTCGAAACAGGATTTTCAGGGCGCCCTGGTAGCGATGGGCGATGAGCGCCTCGCCTATACGCCGGCAGTGCGTTTCGAGAATGCCTGCTCAACAGGATCGGCCGCCCTCTACAGCGCCATGGACTTCATCGAAGCCGGGCGCGGCCGCATCGCACTCGTTGTCGGCGCCGAAAAAATGACGGCGCTGCCGACCGCAGAGGTGGGCGAAATCCTGCTTTCCGCCTGTTACCGTGCGGAGGAGGCCAATATTCCCGGCGGGTTTGCCGGCCAGTTCGGCCGCATCGCACAGGCATATTTTCAACGTTATGGCGACCGCTCGGAAGAGCTGGCGATGATTGCCGCAAAGAACCACGCCAATGGCGCGGTCAATCCCTATGCCCATATGCGCAAGGATTTCGGCTTCGATTTCTGCAATACGGTTTCGGACAAGAACCCCTACGTCGCAGGCCCGCTGCGCCGCACCGACTGCTCGCTGATTTCTGATGGCGCTGCCGCGATCATTTTGGCCGACGAGGAAACGGCAGCCACACTCAACCGAGCCATCGGTTTCCGGGGCCGCAAGCATGTCAACGACATCATGGCATTGAGCCGTCGCGATCCGTTGGCCTTCGAAGGCGCGCGCCGCGCCTGGGCCGGCTCGCTGGAACTTGCCGGAGCAACGCTCGACGACCTCTCTTTCGTTGAAACGCACGACTGCTTCACCATCGCTGAACTTATCGAATATGAGGCCATGGGGCTTGCGAAGCCCGGTGAAGGATATCGCGTTGTCCAGGATGGAACGGCCCTGAAGACCGGACGCCTGCCAATCAACCCATCGGGTGGATTGAAATCGAAAGGTCATCCCGTCGGGGCGACCGGCGTTTCCATGCATGTCATGGCGGCGATGCAATTGATGGGCGAGGCAGGCGACATGCAAATTCCCAATGCCTCGCTGGCTGGCGTGTTCAACATGGGTGGCACGGCGGTTGCCAATTACGTCTCGATCATGGAGCGTGTGAAATGACGATGCAAAGTGCCGTACAGCATCCCGCGGGCGGGGTTGCGCCGTCCACCACGCGGGTGATGAACCTCTCGCATTTCCTGACGCAGGCGGCACGCCGCAACCCGGACCATATCGGTTTCGTCTGGGGTGAAAAGACTTGGAGCTGGGCTCAAATGGAAGCCCGCGTCGACGCAATGGCCCATGCGCTGGAGACTGAATTCGGCGTCAGAAAGGGGGACCGCATTCTGGTGCAGTCCTCCAACAACAACCAGATGTTCGAATCTATGTTCGCATGCTTCCGCGTGGGTGCGGTGTGGGTGCCGACCAATTACCGTCAATCGCCCGATGAAGTTGCCTATCTGGCGAAGGCCAGCGGGGCGCGCGGCATGATTTGCGCCAGCCCTTTTCCCGATCATGCAAAAGCCAGCCACGAGGCAAGCACGATCGATTTCAGCATTGCCATCGGCACGGCTGAGTTCGGTGAGGATTACGATGCCATCGTGGCCCGTCATATGGGGCACAAAGTCAAAAGCCAGGCAGTGGATCGGGATGACCCGTGTTGGTTCTTCTTCACCTCAGGCACCACCGGCCGGCCCAAGGCTGCAGTGCTTACCCATGGCCAGATGGCGTTCGTCATCACCAACCATCTCTGCGATCTGATGCCCGGCACCGGATCCGACGACGCCTCCATCGTCGTTGCCCCGCTTTCACACGGTGCGGGCATTCACCAGCTGGTGCAGGTGGCGCATGGCGCGAAAACCGTGCTTCCGGCGGCGGAAAAGCTCGATGTGCCCGCCGTCTGGGCGCTGATCGAAAAATGGCGTATCACCAACGCCTTCACTGTACCGACCATCCTTAAAATGCTCGTCGAAGACCCCTCTGTGGATCGTTTCGATCACTCCTCACTGCGCTATGTCATCTATGCCGGCGCGCCGATGTATCGCGCGGACCAGAAGCGCGCGCTTGCAAAGCTCGGCCCGGTGCTGGTGCAATATTTCGGCCTGGGTGAAGTCACCGGTAACATCACCGTGCTGCCGCCTTCTTTTCATAACGCCGAGGACGGTCCGGAAACGCGCATCGGCACCTGCGGCTTCGACCGCACCGGCATGGAAGTGCAGATCCAGAACGATGCGGGCGAGGAAGTTGACGCAGGCGAAACCGGCGAAATTTGTGTAATCGGTCCCGCCGTTTTCGCCGGCTACTACGATAATCCCGAGGCAAATGCCAAAGCCTTCCGCAATGGCTGGTTCCGCACGGGCGACCTTGGTCATCGCGATGAGAACGGCTTCCTCTACATCACCGGGCGCGCCTCCGACATGTATATTTCCGGCGGCTCGAACATCTATCCGCGTGAAATCGAGGAAAAAATCCTCATGCATCCTGACATCAGCGAGACTGCGGTTCTGGGTGTGCCGGACGCGGTGTGGGGCGAGGTCGGTGTGGCCGTGTGCGTGGCCCGCGAGGGCGCGGATATCGCCGCCATCGATCTGAAGGCCTATCTGGAAGGCAAGATGGCCCGCTACAAGCTGCCGAAATCAGTGGTGTTCTGGGATGCCATGCCGAAATCCGCCTACGGCAAGATCACCAAGAAAATGATCCGCGAGGAACTGGAGAAACGCGGTCAGATGCCGGCTTTCGAAGAAAAGCGGACAGCCTGACAGGCGTGACATTCAATCGGGAGGAGACGGTATGACACAAGAGAAAACAGGGACAAAAGGGGCCGTCGCGATCACCGGCGGTGCATCCGGCATCGGCTTTTCCACCGCGCAGCTCCTGATGGCGCGCGGCTGGCAGCCATGGTTGCTGGATCTCAAGCGCGAGGCGCTGGATATAGCCTGCGAAAAGCTCGGTATCGATCTCTCGCGCGGCATCGTCTGCAACGTTGCGAACGAGGCATCGATAGAGAAGGCTTTCGCCGCCCTGACGGCAGGCGGCGCCGATCATGCGGTTGATCTGGTGGCCGTCGTCAACAGCGCCGGCATCGGTATCGACAAACTGTCCGTCGACACCAGCGTCGAAGAATTTCGCCGTATCGTTGACGTCAATCTCGTCGGCAGCTTCGCGGTAGCGCGCACTGCCGCACGTTATTGGCTGGACCGCGATATTGCCGGCTCGATCGTCAATATCAGCTCTGTTTCCGGCATGTGCGGAAATCGTGGCCGTAGCGCCTATGGCGCTTCGAAAGGCGGCGTCAATCTTCTGACGATGGTGATGGCAAACGAGCTGGGACAATCGGGCATTCGCGTCAATGCGATTGCTCCCGGTCCGGTCGATACCCCGCTGACCCAGGCGGTTCATACGGAAAATGTCCGCAACCAATGGCATAGCCGCGTTCCCATGCATCGCTATGGCAGGACGGACGAGATCGCCTCTGCCGTGGCTTTCCTCGTGTCAGATGACGCAAGCTACATCAACGGACAGGTGCTTGCCGTGGATGGCGGCTTCATTACCGCCGGGCTCGCGGTATGACGGAGACAGGCACGCAAGAGCTCCCCCGTCGCATCGTCCATCCCGGACCGGTAACGCCCGAACGTTTTCGCGCCGTCGGCTGCCACGCCTATCCTGTTACTCTGACGGTCCGGTCCGGCGTAAGCGCCAACGAAGCGATTGCCGATGCCTTTGCGGAGTTGGGGTTCGAAGGTGGTTACGTCAGACTGAAGAACGTACCGATGAAACGGTTGCAATATGTCATGCCGGCAGCCGCACCGGATGACGCACATGCCGCATGGTATAGCGAAACCTTTTCCATGCCGGGTGGCACAATCATCAATGCCGGCCTTCATATGGGCCGGCGCGATAGTGCGCCGTTTCTGCATTGCCATGGTTCATGGAAGAGTGCCGACGGCGTTGTCTCCATGGGGCATCTGCTGCCTTTCGAGACCGAATTTGCTGTAGAAACAACGCTTGAAGCTCTGGCGCTAGATGGAGCGATCCTCGATGTGCAAAAGGATGAGGAAACCAACTTCCCCCTTTTTACACCCATCGCGCAACAGCGCCACCAAAAGGGTTCGGGTCTTCGGGCGCTTTTATGCACAGTGCGCCCCAATACCGATATATGCACGGCACTTGAAGAGGTCTCTACCCAGTTTGGCCTGCGAGAAGCCGAAGTCAATGGAATTGGCAGCCTGGTCGGTGCGGATTATGAAGACGGAACAAGCCTCAACGCCTACGCGAGCGAAATCCTCATAAACAAGGGCCGTATCGGCCCGGCCGCGTCGGGAGACCGACAAGCAAAGCTGGATATTGCGATGGTGGACCTCACCACACATATCAGCGGCGGGCGGCTGGTGCGCGGCAAGAACCCGGTCTGCGTCACTTTCGAGCTACTTCTGACCGAAAGACAGGGGCACGCCGCATGAGTTGCGCTGCGCAACTCAACGGCCAGCATCACCGCAAATCACGCCGCCTGCGGTTTTTCCGCAGGCAACCATTCTTCCAGAGTCACTTCAAACGTCATGCAAACCGGGTTGGCTCCGGCGATGAAGGGACCGCCATAAACCGAACCTTCGGTATCGGCGACGACGCCGGTCAACGCGGCACGCAAAGAGCCATCGGGCTGGGCGCGCACTTCACCGGCGATGGAGACGATTTCAACGGCGGGACCGCGTATCTGCAAGAACGCGCCGCTGCGCGTGCCGAGGCACGCATCGACCAGACTACCCAGCGCACCGCGCACGAAGGCATTTCGAAAACCTTCGGCAAGACACAGTTTCTCGACGCCGAGCACAAGGTCTTCATTGGGCGCGATGCGGGCATAGGCCACACGGCCCATGGAGCCAGATTCGACAGTGTTAGGCGTGTTCATCGGCGCGCTCCGTACGGTTCTTTGGTTGAAGAAGGGGAATATTGGTTTCAGGGTCGAAGGACTGCTGCAGCACGAAACTGTCGAGTGAGGTCACCAGGGCGGCAACGCCGCTTTCGCCGACAATACAGGATTCAGTCAGCAAATGGCCGCCTTTGACCACACCCGCCGCGGTGCGCATAGCGGCATGGCAATGGACGATCGGCTCTCCCTTCATGCTGCGCCCCAGCGTGGCATTGCCGAAGACAAGCCAGGCAGCACCGGCGTTGATGGGCTTCGTATAGGCAATGACCGCCCTGCCGGAAGGGTCGGGCGGGGCTACGCAATAGGACAATATGTCAAAATAGCCGCCGAGAATGGTGAGCGAGGCATTCTCAATGCCATTTTCGAAAAGCGGCCGCACGATGCCATCGTAAAGGCTACGCCCCGGCGCGAGGAACAGCCGCACATGGCGCGCAGATGGCGAGCGAAGGCTGTTGATGCGCACCGGCGCGGAAATGCCGGGATGGATGAGCGTTCTCGGCCTTGGAAAATGTTGCTGCTCTATCGATGCCACGCCTGCTCCTCCCTGCTGCCTGTACCTTGCAGTACGGTACTCAAATATCAGCCGAAGGTGCTTCCGAATGACACCACCAAACGGCGCGTCGGAAAACACTTCTTTCGCAGGCTGTCGCATCGACGGCAGATTTTTTTGCAACGTAGTTGGGGGAGGCCGGCATGACGAAGCCGCTAGACAGAATTGACCGCAAAATATTGCGTACCCTCCTGGAGAACGGCAGGTTGAGCAATTCGGAGCTTTCGGAAAAGGTAGGGCTCTCGCCCAGCCCCTGCTGGCAGCGCGTCAAGCGGCTGGAGGACGAAGGGGTCATTCGCGGCTACACCGCCATTCTCGATCAAGCCAAACTCGGACTGACCGAAACCGTCATCATCGAGGTGATGCTGGAGCGCCACGACGACGAGGTTCTGGAACGTTTCGGGGATGCGATGGCCGCTCTTCCGGAGGTGTTGGAAGCCTATCTGACAACAGGTGAATATGATTATCTCATCAAGGTGGCGGTGGCGGGAACTGCAGGCTACGAACAGTTTCTGCGGCGGAAACTCTATAAGATTGAGGGCGTGCGCCACTCCCGATCCTGTTTCGCACTCAAATGTCTCAAACACACATTATCGGTCGTACCCGATCCCGAACCTCCTTTAATCGAAGCGGCGGGCATTGGCCGCGTGCCGGCAAGATAGCGGAATGCATTCCCATTCTTTTGCCGGGTCTGCGGGTGCCTGTGCCTTGAGTTCGTAAAGGCGCACTGCCGAGCCATCTGGCCTCATAAGTCTTATCACGCCGTGCCGACGAGTGGCGTGTGATGCACGACAATCGGCGCGTGGTAAGGGACGCGGTCATAAAGATCGACAATGTCGTGATTCAAGAGACGCACGCAGCCCGAAGAAACCGCTTTATCGATGGACTTCCATTCCGGATTGCCGTGCATGCGGTAAAGCGTATCCTTCCCATTCTGGAAGATATCCAAGGCTCTTGCGCCGAGCGGGTTTTGCACGCCGGGGTCCATGCCTCCATTGGCAATCGAGTATTTTTCAAGCTCCGGCTGGCGGGCTTTCATTTTGGCTGGCGGCTTCCATCTCGGCCATGGCTGGCGCCAATGGATGATACCCCCGCCGTTGCCACGCAAATCCATCCCGGCCAATGCCGACACCATAACGCGTGGCTGCGCCATCGGGCTCGACCAGATAAAGGAAGCGGTTTGGGGTATCGATGGCGACCGTTCCGGCTGCTTCACCCGTCGGATTGGCGACGCGCTGGCGACAAAATTTTGGATAAATATGCCGATAGGGAATGCCGGCGACGGCATGTCCATCACCCTCAAATGCCGCGTAACGGGCGTCCAACGACGAGTGCCCCACGAAGCGTTGGCAAAGAAACCCTATTCAGGCGAAGGACCTATATAGCGGGACTGCGGACGAATGAGGCGCCCAGTCCGTTCCTGCTCCAGCACATGCGCCGTCCATCCTGCCATGCGACCGGCAGCAAAGACATTGGTAAAGCTGTCGCGTGGAAAACCCAACACCTCCAGTACCAGCGCCGTGTAGAATTCGACGTTTGTCTGTAACGGCCGAAGAGGTTTTTTTTCCTGGAGGAGCGCTAGCGCCGCCGCCTCCACTTTGCCGGCGAAGGCAATGCGGCTGGATCCGTCCTTGAGAACCGACACCGCGCCTTTCAGAACGTCGGCGCGAGGGTCACGGACACGATAGATCCGATGGCCAAAGCCCATAAGGCGCTCCCCGCGCGCAAGCGCATCCTCCAGCCACAGTTGAATGTCAGCCTCCGCGCCAATCGCATCCAACATGTCAAGCACCGGACCCGGCGCCCCGCCATGAAGAGGCCCCTTTAAGGCACATAGCGCACCAACCACTGATGAGAACATTCCGGCCTCTGTCGACGCAATGATGCGAGCCGTAAAGGTCGAGGCGTTCAACCCATGATCGGAAACCGTCGTTAGATAAGTATCGAGCGCGCGTACCTTCTCTGGCGAAGGGTGATCACCGGAAATCATTCGAAGAAAATCCGCCGAATGGCTGAGTGTGGTATCGGGCGCGATCGGCGTTAGCCCTTGCCTGTCTCGGATGATTGCCGCGGCAAAGACCGGTACCGCCGCAACGGCCATGATATGGTGTGCGGTTGTTTCATCATCCGGCAACGCGGAAAGCAAAAGACGCAAGGCCTCTACGGAAGAAAGGCGCGACAGGTCAGGAAGGGGATGAATCAGTTCAAGTGCCCGCTGCCTGGCCGAACCAAGCTGAGAACGAATATCCTGCGCCGTCGCCGGCTGGGGGATTTGCTCGGCCCATAGAAGCTCCAGAACCTGCTCAAAAGACCAGTCTGCCAAGCTTGCAAGGTGGTGGCCGCGGATAATCAGTTCACCAGCCGTCCCATCCACATGGCTGAGTACAGTTTCGGCTGCGACGACGTCATCAAGGCCGATCACGGTCTTGTCGTTACTCAAAGCTGCTATCGCTGACATTGAATTTTCCTCAATCTGAATACGAATGCGCTTGAGGATGTTGAATTGCATATATATGGTCAATATTGATTGTTTTAATCAATATGAGATATGGAATGCAGCCTTACGACAAATACATGAGCGCCGATCGCGCGGCTTCCGAGCTCGGTATCAGCCGCGCAACGCTCTACGCCTATGTCAGCCGGGGTTTGATCCAGACGAACGCTGCTGAGGATGACCCGCGTCGCAAGCTCTACAGCACCCATGACATTGAGACGCTGAAGAAGAGGAAAACCGTCGGGCGACGTCCCGGACAGGTTGCCGCTACCGCGCTTGACTGGGGGCTGCCTGTTCTCGAATCCTCGATTACGGAGATAACAGAAGGACACCTGCGCTATCGCGGCCAGGACGCGCTTGTGCTTTCACAAACGGCGACCCTGGAGGAAGTGGCTTGTCTGCTATGGGACTGCGGTGAGGGTAACCCTTTCGATGACGTGAAGGCCGCCCCGGCTCCATGGCCACAGCCAATCTTTAACTACGTCAGCACCCTGCCCTTGACGGAGCGGTGCCAAACGCTTCTCCCTCTTGTTGAAGCAGGCCGCCTTACCACTTGGAGGCGCGAAAACAATCGTCTCTGGTCCGGCGCCGCCGCTCTGCTGCGGGCTGTCGCCAGCGCCTGCAGCCTCAGCCAGCCCGGTACGCAGCCGGTTCACCTGCTTCTCGCGGATGCCTGGAAGAAGGATGCGGCAGGCGCGGATATCATCCGTCGCGCCCTGGTGCTTCAGGCCGATCATGAGTTGAATGCTTCCGCATTCGCTGCGCGCGTCGTCGCCTCTACAGGCGCTTCGCTCGGCGCGTGTCTGAATGCGGGGCTTTCGGCGTTGAGCGGACCTATGCATGGCGGCATGACTAGTCTTGTCGAACTTCTGTTCGATGAACTGGAGCGGTGTAGCGATGTAGAACGGGTGATTGATGAACGGCTTCGACGCGGTGAAGCTATTCCGGGCTTTCACCATCCACTTTACCCGGACGGCGATCCGCGAGCAGCCGGCCTCCTGCCCCATCTCCCGCCGGACGCGCAGCGAGATGAGCTTCTGCAGGTGATGAACGATACTACCGGTCAGTTGCCGAACTGCGATGTAGCACTGGTGAGCCTGCGACGCAGTCTAGGGCTGCCGCGCGGCTCGGCCCTGGTGCTTTTCGCCGTCGCACGGACTGCCGGCTGGATAGCTCATGCCCTGGAACAGAAATCGGATGACAAACTCATCCGACCCCGCGCCCGCTATGTGGGGCAATAGGCAATTGAGGTGTTGGAGCATCCGCAGCATTCACGTCAAGCTTAAGCGAATAATGATTTTGAGCTCTGGCCCGCCCACAGGCATGAACCGATTGGCCTCGAGGCTAAAACGGTCGTTTCCAGACCGGGAGGGTCTCCTGAAACTAGGCAAGGTCGCAGTGCCCCCAGAGCGTTGGCATGGCCCTCACTGGCCTCGAAAACGGCATCCGTTGCATACCGCCAGTCCTTGCGCTATTTTGGCCACGTCGGAAAAGGCAGACTTGGTTTGGTAAGCCCAAGTCCTTCTGGTAACGGAAGCTCTGGTCTTTGGCCTCTGGTCGGAGATCCCCGCGACGAACGAAGGATGCATCGTGCATCCATCTGTTCGTCCGTGTGGGTCTCGGATTGGAGAAACGCTCCGGTCGAACATCGACTGAAGGAGTCCGACCGTGCATATACCCTCTATTTGTTTTCATGACGTCCTGATCGTCGGCGCTGGCCCGGTCGGCCTGTTTCTCGCCTGCGAGTTAAGGCGGGCCGGTTGCTCGGTGCTGGTTCTCGAAGCATCGCCATATCCGGATTCACCCCTGAAACGGCCTCCCTTCGGCCTGCGCGGCCTGACGGTGCCGACGATCGAAAGCCTTGATCGACGCGGTCTGCTCGAGGCGATCAAAGAGCGGGAGGCCGGCCGTGATACGCCTGGGACGGCGCACTGGATGAAAGGGCAGCGGCGGCCCGCCGGGCATTTCGCGGGCATCCAGTTTTTTCACGACCAGATCGACGCGCAACGCTGGCCTTATCGCCTTGCCGGTTCGGCCAGCAACCTTGCCACCGATATGGCGAGTATAGAGACCGTTCTGGCGGCGCGGGCCGAGGCTCTGGGCGTCGAGATACGGCGTGGGTTTGCCGTGGAAGGCTTCAAGCAATCCGAGGAGGATCGCCGTTCACGCGGGCGGCGCGGTGTTTCGGGGCCGCTGGCTTGTCGGCGCCGATGGCGCTCGCAGCATAGTGCGTAAGGTGGCAGGGATCGTTTTTGCCGGCACTGAACCCGAATTCACCGGCTATTCCGCGCAGGTCGAACTGGCCGATGCCGGGGCGCTGAAGCCCGGCCGCCACTATACCGCTGCTGGCATGTACATGTTCACGCCAACAGGTACGATCGCCATGGCCGATTTCGACGGTGGCGCCTTTCATCGTTCCGCACCGATCACGCGTGAACATGTCGAAGCGGTGCTGCGCAGGGTCTCGGGCACGGATGTTTCGGTAACAAGGCTTGATCTGGCCACCACATGGACCGACCGTGCCTTCATGGCGGTGGAATATCGCCGGAAACACGTGCTGCTGGCGGGCGATGCCGCCCACATTCACTCGCCACTGGGCGGCCAGGGGCTCAATCTCGGCCTTGGTGACGCGATGAACCTTGGCTGGAAACTCGCTGCGGTCATTCGCGGCGACGCATCGCCGGACCTGCTCGACAGCTATGCCAGCGAGCGGCAACCCATAGCCTCGCAGGTTCTGGACTGGTCGCGTGCGCAGGTGGCGCTGATGCGGCCCAGCCGAAGCTCGCGGGCGCTGGAAGGCATCATCCGCGATCTCGCCGCCACGCGCGATGGCGCAACCTATTTCGCCGAGCGCGTCTGGGGCATCGGTATCCGCTACGATCTTGGCTCTCCCCAAGCCCTTGTCGGCCGCAGCGCGCCGGATTTCGCGCTCCTTGACGGCACAAGACTGAATGAGCACCTGCGGAGCTGCCATGCGGTGCTACTCGATTTCGATGCGCGCCCAATGCTCGGCAATGTCGCGGAACGCTGGTCTGATCGGCTAGACTACGTTGCGGTGGATGCCGAAGATCGAATGGGACTGAGTGCCTTGCTGGTACGCCCCGATGGCATTGTCGCATGGGCCTGTGACGCCACCCCCGACGAGGCGGAACTTGAAGAGAGTATCGTTCGCTGGCTGGGCGTCTCGGTTCTGGAACTGGAGCGCCCCGATTGTGGATAGGACGGCGTGATGGGATCAAGCGGATTTTGAGATCAGCGAGCGAAACCGTTCGGTCATTTCGGGATTGGCGGGATTATAGACCATCATGTTGAGATCCGAGCGTCCCTCCACCGCAAAGCTTGAAAACTCCAGTTCGATCGTTCCGAGAACCGGGTGGTGGAGGCGCTTGAGGCCCTCATGCATGCTTGTGACCTCATTGTCATCCCACATGGCCTTGAATTCGGGGCTGGCAGCAGAGAGCTCATCGACCAGTTGCTGGATGCCGGCCCCAGCACCGGCGCGCGCAGCATCCGCCCGGAACGCGCCGACGACATAACGGGCGACATTGCGCCAGTCCTCCTGGGCGGTGCGCACCCGTTCATCGGAGAAGATCAGACGCAGAATGTTGCGGTTCTCCCTCGCCAGTTTGCTGTAATCCGTCAGGATGAGGGCGGCGGCCCGGTTCCATGCCAGAACATCCCATGTCGCCGTCCTGATGATGGCGGGGCTGAAGGGCATGGCGTCTAGCACGCCCTGTAGCCGGGGCGTTATGGTCTCGGGTTGACGGTAACGCTGCTCGGGCGGATGTCCGAAGGCCAGTATATGCAGGTGATCGCGCTCGGGATCGGTCAGCATCAATCCCTTGGCGATGCGATCCAGCACATCCGCCGAGGGCGAACCGCCACGACCCTGTTCCAGCCAGGTATACCAGGTCGGACTTATGTTGGCGCGCTGGGCGACCTCTTCCCGGCGCAGACCCGGTGTGCGGCGGCGGCCGACGGCAAAACCGAACGTTGCAGGATCAAGCCGCAGGCGACGATCGCGCAGGAAGGTGCTGAGTGCATTGTCCGTCATTGCATTTCCCCGCCGCAGCCTGTTGAGAGTTATACCATGATAAGGTCACTACTTTAACAGGACAATTCTTCATGAGATCACCTCTCCCGTCAACGCGGGAGATTTATATGCGTGTTTTTCTGACAGGTGCCACCGGGTTCATCGGCTCCCGGATTCTTCGCGAACTGCTGGCGAGTGGCCATGAGGTGACCGGTCTCACCCGCTCGGAGGCCGGCGCAAGAGCGTTGCAGGCCGCAGGCGCTTCCGCCCATATTGCCACGCTGGAAGATGCGGCAGGGCTTGCCGCGGGTGCGGAAACTGCCGATGCCGTCATCCATACGGCTTTCGATCATGATTTTGCGAATTTTGCCGCCAATTGCGAAAAGGATCGCCGGGTGATCGCGGCGCTGGGCTCTGTATTGGCTGGCTCCGAACGGCCGATGCTCATCACCTCAGGGGTCGGCATGGGTGATCCCGGCAATGGCGAACCTGCACGGGAGAATGTGTTCGACACGCATCATTTCAACCCGCGCATCGCCTCCGAACTGGCGGGCCAGGAGCTATTGCAGGCGGGCGTCAATCTCGGCGTCATCAGGCTTCCGCAGGTGCATGACACGGTGAAGCAGGGTCTCATCTCGCCCTATATCGAGATGTCGCGCGACAAAGGCGTCGTCGCTTATGTCGAAGACGGTGGCAATCGCTGGTCCGCCGGTCATGTGGACGATGTGGCAAAGCTATACGTGATGGCGCTCGTTCGGGGTGAACGGGGTGCTCGATATAATGCCGTGGCGGAAGAAGGCGTTGTCGTGCGCGATATTGCCGGGATCGTTGCCGAGGGGCTGGGGCTGCCACTCGTTTCCATAGGCAAAGATGAGGCCGCCGGCCATTTCGGCTGGTTTGCCCTGTTCGCTTCGATGGATCTCAGGGCCTCCAGCGCCCTGACACGGAAGAAGCTCGGCTGGGAGCCGAAAGGGCCGAACCTGCTCGATGATCTCAGAGCCATGGACTACTAATCTGGAGGCAGGCGTCCGCTGAGGCGGACGCCTGCCTCCAGCATCAGTTGCGGCGCAGACGGGCCACGACGACGTAAAAGACGGGAACGAAGAGCACCGCCAGCACGGTCGCCGAAATCATGCCGCCGAAAAGGCCGGTGCCGATGGCGTTCTGCGTCTCCGAACTCGCGCCCTTGGCGATGACAAGCGGCACGATGCCGAGCGTGAAGGCGAGCGATGTCATCACGATCGGCCGCAGACGCAGGCGTGATGCCGCAATGACGGCATCAGTAAGCGTCTGCCCCTCCTGCTGGCGTTTTCGGGCAAATTCCACGATCAGCACGGCATTTTTTGCCGAAAGCCCGATGAGCGTGATCAGGCCGACCTTGAAGAACACGTCGTTCTCCAGCCCGCGCAGATGCACCGCAATGACAGCGCCGATAATGCCGAGCGGCACGACGAGCATGACGGAAAGCGGCACCGTCCAGCTTTCGTAAAGTGCTGCAAGAACAAGGAAAACGATGAGGAACGAAAACGCCATCAGCATGGGCGCCTGCGCACCGGACTGGCGTTCCTGCAACGATTGACCGGTCCACTCAACCGCAAAGCCCTTGGGCAATTTGGCTGCGAGCCGTTCCATTTCTTCCATCGCCTTACCGCTGGATACGCCCAATGCGGCGGAGCCGGAAATGCTGGTCGAGGGATAGCCGTTATAGCGGGTGAACTGCAGCGGCATTGTCGACCATTGCGGCGTGACGATTTCCGAAAGGCGAACCATCTTGCCGGCATCGTTGCGGACGTGGAGGTTGAGCACGTCATCCACCTGCATGCGGCTTGCGGCCCTGGCCTGCACGATCACCTGCTGCAGGCGTCCATCGCGCGGGAAATCATTGACATAGGTCGAACCAATGGCCCCGCCGAGCGTATCGGCGATGGTCGAGTAGGACACGCCGAGCGCGCTCGCTTTCTGCCGGTCCACGTTCACGGTGACGCTCGGGCCGCTGGGAAGACCATCGATGCGGACATCGGTCACGAGCTTGCTCTCCGCCGCAAGCCGGGTCAGTTGGGCCGCAGCCTCGCCGAGCGCATTCGCCCCGTGGTTGGCGCGGTCCTGCAGCCGCAACGCAAAGCCCGATGTCGTGCCGAGCTCATCGATTGCGGGCGGCTTGAGGCTGAATATCTGCCCCTCGTCGGCGGCCGTCATCGCGCTCGTCGCAGCGCCGACTTCGTCGTCCACGCCTGTCTTGCGCTCGCCCCATTCCTTGAGCGTGGTGAAGGACATCGCCGTGTTCGGGCCTGAGCCCGAGAAACCAAAACCCATCACCGTCAGATTATTGGCGATGTCAGGCCGGGTCTTGACGTGATTTTCGAAGAGGTCGACGACGACGCGGGTGCGCTCGGCCGTGGCCTCCGCCGGCAGGGTGAAGGATGTCATGAAGGAACCCTGGTCCTCATCCGGCACAAAGGCCGTCGAGAGCGTGCCATATCCATAGGCAACCGCGCCGATGATAGCGAGGTAAACCACCATGGTACGCCCGATCTTGCGCACAAGGATGGCGACCCAGCCGGCATAACGCGCGGTCAGGCGCTCAAAGGCGCGGTTGAACCAGCCGAAGAAACCTTTCTTCTGATGGTGATCGTGACCGACCGGCTTCAGCAGGGTCGCGCACAGAGCGGGCGTGAGGCTGAGGGCCAGAAATGCCGAGAACAGGATCGATACGGCCATCGAGACGGTAAATTGCCGGTAGATCGCTCCAACCGAACCGGAGGCCATGCCCATCGGCAGGAAGACGGCGGTCAGGACCAGCGTGATGCCGATGACCGCGCCGGATATTTCCGTCATCGCCTTGCGCGTCGCTTCAAGCGGCGACAGGCCCTCCTGAGCCATCAGGCGCTCGACATTTTCAACGACCACGATGGCGTCATCGACAATGATGCCGATTGCCAGAACCATGCCGAACATGGTCAGGGCATTGATCGAATAGCCGATCGCCAGCATGACCGCGAATGTGCCGAGAAGCGCGATCGGCGCAACGATGGCGGGAATAAGCGTGTAACGCAGGTTCTGGAGAAACAGCAGCATGATCAGGAAAACCAGGACCATGGCCTCGGCGAGCGTCTGGACTACCTTCTCTATCGAAACCTTCACGAAGGGTGCCGTATCATAGGAGATGGCGAATTCCATTCCCTCCGGCATGGTCGTGGAAAGCTCCGCCAGACGCTCCCTCACACCGGTCGAGGTGCTCACCGCATTGGCGCCGGGCGTCATCTGAATGGCAGCGGCCGTCGCAGGTTTGCCGCCATCGAGGATGGAGAAGCTCGATGTCTGTGATCCGACTTCGATTGTCGCTACGTCTCCCAGTGTCAGCCTGGAGCCATCTGGGTTAGAACGCAGAATGATCTGCGCGAATTCATCGGGCGTCTGCAATTGACCGCTTACGCTGAGCGGCACGCTGACCTTCTGGCCCGGCACGGTTGGCGTTTCACCCAGACGGCCGGGGGCGACCTGAATATTCTGCGACTGTATGGCCTGTGTCGCCTCGGCCATCGAGATGGAATGGGCCACAAGGCGGACGGGGTCGAGCCAGATGCGCATCGCCGCTTCGGACCCGAAGGATTGCACGCGACCGACACCGCCGACACGTTTCAGTTCCGGCGCAATGTTGCGGACGAGATAATCGTCGAGAGCGAGAGCGTCGAGCGAGCCGTCCTTCGATTTCAGCGAAACGATCATCAGAAATCCTGACGATGCCGATTCCACAGTCAGTCCGGCGCGGCGGACCTGTTCCGGCAGGCGCGGTTCCACGGCCTTCAGCCGGTTTTGAACATCCACCTGCGCAAGCTCGGGATTGGTGCCCGGTTTGAAGGTGACGGTAATGGTGGCCGAACCCGAGGAATCGGCCGATGAATCGAAATAGAGGATGTTTTTCGCGCTCGAAAGTTCGCGTTCGATCAGGCTCGTCACGCTGTCATTGATCGTCTGCGGCGTGGCGCCGGTATAGGTGGCGTAGATCGAAACGCTGGGCGGAGCGATGACGGGAAACCGTGAGACGGGCAGTTGCGGGATGGACATCACCCCCGCGATCACGATCAGAATGGCAATGACCCAGGCGAAAACAGGCCTGTTGATGAAAAACTGCGGCATGATCTGTCCGCTCCTTAGGTTCGGGTCTCTGGGGCGGCAGGGGAAAAGGGCGACCTTTCAAGCGGCTGTCCACCCTGGACGCGATCCTGCCCCAGAACGACGATGGTTTCTCCGGCGGCAAGGCCTCCCGTGACGATGTATCGACCGTCGGCCAGCGGCCCCAGTTCCACCGCGCGGCGCGCACCGGTCTTGTCTGCGCCGACAACAACGATCTGCGGCCGTCCGGCCGGATCGCGGATGATTGCTTCCTGCGGCACGCGGATCGCAGCGCCGTATATGGCGCGCGGAACCATCGCCCGGATATACATGCCCGGAAGCAGCTGTTCCTCCGGGTTTGGAACGAGGATGCGAATGCCGAGGCTGCCCGTGGCGCTGTCGACGGAGATGTCGGAGAACAGGACCTTTCCATCGTGGCCGAACGGCTTGCCGGCGATGGTGATGATCTTCACCGGAAGCTCGTCCGGATTTTCGGTCCCTGCCCCGGAAGCCGTGTCACGCAGGGCCTCCAGGCTCATCGCGGACTGGCGAACATCCACATAGACCAGATCGATCTGCTGAATGACCGCCAATGGTGCAGTTGCCGAGGATGAGGCAAGTCCGCCTTCGCTCATGAAGGACTGGCCAATGACCCCACTGATCGGGCTGCGCAGCGTCGCATAGGAAAGCTCCAGCTTTCGCCGGGCGAGAATGGCGCCCGCTTCCGCGACATTCGCCTTCGCCTGCGCAAGGGCGGCGGTGGCGTTATTGAAGGATTCCGCACTGGTGATCTCGCGCGAAGACAGCGATCTGGCGCGCTCGTATTTAACCTGTGCGTTCAGAAGTTCCGCCTCCGCCCGCGCCAGCACGGCGGTTGCAGCGTCTACATCGGCTGAAAAAGGTGCGGGATCGATCTGGAAAAGCGGTGTGCCGGCTTCCACGAAGGCACCTTCCGTGAAGAGCTTCTTCTGGATGATGCCACTCACCTGCGCCCGGATCTCCGCCGTGCGGTAGGCCGACACCCTGCCGGGCAGTTCGTCGTAGACCGTCACGGGTTCCGGCTGAACGGTCATGACGCTGACGCGTGCGGGCGGCGGCGTTTCGGCGGCACCGCCGTCACCCGTTCCGTTATCACTGCAGGCACAGAGAAGAAAGATCGGCAGGCACAGCGCGCCAAGTTTCCAGAAGTATGATCCGCGTCGCATGAGTATCCACCATCCATTTTAAACAACGAGCTCGATGGCGGCTATCTAGGCTCTGTGCATTTGCGCTTTGTGGAGGTTTTGTTGCGGCTTTGTGGAGGCCGGCACCCAATACTCGACGGCGTGGCCGTTCGGTGGCATGGATGTATCAAGGAGTTTGAAGACGATGGCAGAACTAGTTTTGATCGCTGAAGACGACATGAAGATCGCCGGCATTCTCGAAGCCTATTTTACCCGCGAAGGTTTCCGCACCGTGCATGCCCGTGACGGCAAGGTGGCGCTGGAACTTCATCGCGCCCTGAAACCAGATATCGTGCTGGCGGATGTCTCCATGCCGCGGCTGGATGGCTGGGAGGTTCTGGCGGAGATACAAAGGCGCGGCCATACGCCCGTCATCATGGTCACAGCACTGGACAAGGATGTCGATCGTCTTCAGGGGCTGCGCATCGGGGCGGATGACTACATCGTCAAGCCGTTCAATCCCATCGAAGTTGTCGCACGGGCAAAGGCGGTGCTGCGGCGCGCGGGGCTCAGGCAGGCGGGCGCCGTCGTTCGGGTCGGCAACCTGACCATCGATCTCGACAGCTACGAGGCAAAGATCGAAAAAGACGATGCCACCATTCGCCTGTCGCTGACATTGACCGAATTCAGGCTGCTGGCGCATCTTGCGCGCACGCCGACCAAGGCCTTTACACGCGGCGAGCTGGTCGATGCCTGCCTGCCCGGTTCGGATGCGCTGGACCGCACGATAGACAGCCACTTGAGCAAACTGCGCAAGAAACTCGAGCAGGCCGGTGGCGAAGGCATGCTGGCCAGCATTCGAGGTGTCGGTTATCGTCTGGCGGTCGAGCCATGATGCTGAAAAAAGGCCTCAGCCGCCAAATATTGCTGGCCATGTCATCAATGACGGTAATTGCCGGTCTGGTGGTCTTTTTCGGCACTTACATCGCCTTCAGCATCATCTTCTATTTTTATCCCTGGTCTGAAAGCGAGGACAACTGGCTGACGGGCGTTGATTTCATCATCCTCTCCGTCCTGATCTTCATCGCCCTCATCGTTGCCGCCATCGCCTCCGTCCGCTTGACCCGGCGCATTCTGCAGCCGCTCGAATCCCTCGCCCACAGCGCGAGACGCATCAAGGACGGCGATCTTTCGGCGCGCGCCTTGCCGGGTGATCATTCTTTGGGAGAGACAGCCCATCTCGTCGAGGACTTCAACGCCATGGCCCAGCGTCTGGAGGATATGGCAGCGGATATGAAGCTCTGGAATGCAACCATTGCCCACGAGTTGCGCACGCCGCTCACTATCCTCAAAGGTCAACTGCGCGGCATGATCGACGGTGTGTTCGAACCGGATGAGACGTCACTTCAGGGTCTCGTGCTGCAGGTGGATTCCCTTGCCCGGCTTGTCGAGGATCTGCGCACCGTCACACTTGCCGATAGCGGCTATCTAGAGCTGCGTATCGAACCCGTGCGGCTGAAGGAAGAAATAGAGCAGCTTGCCGCCGTGCTGGAACAGGAATTGAGGCAGGAAGGTTTCGAGCTTCGGCTTCACCTCTCCGATATGGTGGTGCGGGCCGATACCATGCGCATTCGACAGGCCCTCCTTGCGCTCATCACCAATGCGCGCCGTTACGCCCTGGGCGGCGCGATCGACATAAGCCTTGGCGTTGAAAACCGTGTAACGGTCTTGCGGGTCACGGACGAAGGGCCCGGGCTTGACGGTGATATCGCTCCTTGCGCCTTCGAACCGTTTCGAAGGGGTAGCCAGACCGGCTTGACGGAAGAGAGCGGCAACGGGCTCGGCCTTTCCGTCGTTCGCGCAATCGTGGAGGCTCACGGCGGCAAGATACGTTATGCGCCATCTGAAAAAGGCGGCGCCATGTTCGAAATTTCACTCGGTCAGCCGGTGTCCTGACCGCAACCAGCGCCCGCTGCCGGCTGCCGCCCATCTCCACATATTCTCCACACTTCCTCCATGAAACCACAAAGCGCAGCCGGTAGCGTTCAGGCTGCGGAAGTAGTCGCCGCCGCAACAGCGGCGTCTCACTGCCGCGATCTGGCATTTTGATGGTGAAAACAATGACGGTGTCTTTCGACCCGAACCACGTCCCCCCGCCCTCGCCGCTTCATGCGCACCGGTGGATCATTCTCATTGCGGTCATGCTGGCATTTCTGCCTGTCGTTCTCGACATGACGATCCTGCATATCGCCGTGCCGTCGCTGACGCTTGCGCTGCAGGCATCGACCACACAGGTCCTGTGGATCATCGATATCTATTCGCTGCTCATGGCCGGTTTGCTGGTGCCGATGGGCACCCTCGCCGACAGAATCGGCCACAGGAAAATGCTGCTGACGGGCCTGTTCGTTTTTGGCCTCGCCTCCGTCGTGGCGGCGTTTTCGCTCACGCCGTCGATGTTGATCGCCGGACGCATCCTGCTTGCATTTGGCGCGTCGATGATCATGCCCTGCGTGCTTGGCATCATCAGGCGCACATTCGAAGATCCGGGCGAGCGCGCCATGGCGCTCGGCCTTTGGGGAACGGTCGGCGCAGCGGGTGCGGCGGTCGGCCCGCTGGTGGGCGGCGCCCTTCTCGAGCATTTCTGGTGGGGATCGGTCTTCCTCATCAATGTTCCCGTGGTGCTTGTGATCATGCCGATCATCGCCTTCATCCTCCCGGAAAAGGAAATCCTCTCTCCGGGCAAATGGCAGATAAGCCAGGCCCTGCTTTTGATCGTGGGGATCATCGGACTGGTCTTTGCCGCCAAAACCGGTTTCAGCGGTAAAGAGCCGCTCGCAATCGTCGGACTGGCCCTTCTGATCGGCGCGACTGCCCTTGCAATCTTCGTTCGTAACCAGCTCTCCGTCGCAGAGCCGATGCTTGACGTGACGCTCTTTTCCCGCCCGGCCATCGTCACGGGTGTCGGCATGGCCGTCGTCACCGCCGGAGCGCTTGCGGGCGTCGAGCTTACGCTTGCGCAGGAGCTGCAGTTCGTTCTCGGCAAGTCGCCGCTGCAGGCCGGCCTCTTCATGCTGCCCATCATGGTCGCGGCGGCCGTTGGCGGCCCGGTTGCCGGCTTCCTGTCGAACCGTCTCGGCCTTCGGGCGGTTGCGAGCGCCTCGCTTCTTGTTGCCGCCGCCTGCCTTGTGACGCTGGCGCAGTCCGATTTCCATGATCCTGGCCTCGCCGTGCCGGCATGCCTGACGTTGCTCGGCCTATCCCTCAGCATCGGCCTGACCGCCTCGTCGATTGCCATCATGGGCGCAGTTGAGGCTGAAAAGGCGGGCGCTGCCGGCTCCCTGGAGGCAACGGGTTACGAACTCGGCGCGGGCCTCGGCATCACTTTCTTTGGCGTGGCGCTATCGGCGATCTACATGGGGGCGCTGGTGCTGCCGGCCGGCATTCCGCCACAACTGGCCGACGCGGCAAGCCACTCGATCGGCGATACCTACGTGTTGGCTGGAAAATTGCCGCAAGACCTCGCGGCAGCGCTGGTAACCGCCGGCAAGAGCGCCTTTTCACAGGCGCATGCGGTTCTGCTGACCGCAGCGGGAACCTTGATCGGACTGCTTTCGGCAGCGGTCTTCTTTGCCCTGAAAAATGTGAAGGCGGGCCACTGAGCCCGTCTTTTCATCATTCGCCAAAATCAATCGGGCCGAATGGACCTCGATCACGGAGATATTGCGATGTCACACATCATCAATGAGAGCCGAGCCGTAAAATATCCCCTGCCGATACGCTGTCTGCATTGGGTAAGGGCGGCGCTCATCATCGGGCTTATCGCATCCGGCTGGTACATGACGCGATTGCCGGAAAGCGACATGGCCACCGCCTCGATCTTTTATCCCAACCATAAACAGTTCGGTGTTCTGGTCTGGCTGCTTGCCCTCGTTCATCTGGCGCTTCGCTGGCGCTACAGGCAGATCATGCCTTCAGCGCCAGCGGCTCTGGCGCCATGGGAGAGAATTCTCTCCCATGCGGTACACAAGCTCCTGATCCTGTTGACTTTCCTTGTGCCGCTGCTCGGATATTCGCTGTCCAGCAGTTTTTCTGAGAGCGACGGGGTACCGTTTTTCGTAATTTCACATCTGCCGGAGCTGCTTCCCAAAAACGACAGCGCCTTCGTGATTTTCCAAACGCTGCATCGATACGGCGCTTACGCAATTCTGATCCTGATCGGCCTTCATGTGCTGGGTGCTCTCAAACACAGGCTCATGGACAGGCGCGGCCCGACCGATGTGCTTCCGCGCATGTTGTGACGGGGCTTGACCGATAAATTCCGGCAGCATCGGAAAACCGATGCTGCCTCTTTAGATGGTGGATGTTCAGGCGGCAGGCAATCACTTGCCCGACGCCGGCCTGCCAAGGCCCAGCAGGTGGTAAAAGGCAATCGCCCCGATTGTTGCCGTGCCGATACCATCAAGCGTGAAGCCGGCGACATTAAGCTTGAAGTTGCCCGCGCCCAATACCAGCGCGATACCCACGGTGATGAGGTTGCGCGGTTCGGAAAAATCGACCTTGTTTTCAACCCAGATACGCCCGGCGGTCGCCGCGATGAGGCCGAAGACCACGACGGAAAGGCCGCCGATGACCGGCCCCGGTATAGTCTGAATGAGCGCACCGAATTTCGGCGAGAAGCCGAGAATGATGGCGACCAGTGCAGCCACGATGAAGACGAGCGTCGAGAAAATGCGGGTTATCGCCATGACGCCCATGTTTTCGGCATAGGTCGTCATGCCGGTTCCGCCGAAGGCGCCTGAAAACATCGTCGCAATGCCGTCGCCGATAAAGGCGCGGCCGAGATAACGATCAAGGTTCTGCCCGGTCATCGCGCCTATCGCCTTGATATGTCCGAGATTTTCTGCCACCAGAATGACGACGACCGGCGCGATCAGGGCAATCGCGGATCCTGAAAACACCGGTGCGGTGAATGTCGGCAATCCGAACCACGGTGCAGCCGCCACGCCCGAGAAGTCGACAGACTTGCCAAAGCCGAAGCCGTTGGCGAGCACGAGATAAGCGAGATAGGCAATCGCGCCGCCGAGAAGAATGGGCAAACGGCGCGCCATGCCGGGGGCATAGACAGCAATCGCACCGACCGATGTGACAGTCAGGATCGCAATCCAGCGCGACAGCTGGTCGCCATCGGGATTGCCGGGGCCGGAGCCGGAAGCGCTTGCGATCGCAATGGGGGCGAGAACGAGACCGATTGCTGCAACGATCGCGCCGGTCAGAACCGGCGGCATCAACTTTTCGATCCAGTTATGGCCAGCGATCATGACGATGACGCCGATCAGCGCATAGAGCACACCGGCGGCGATGATGCCGCCGAGTGCCAGCGCGATATCAGGACTTGCCGCACCCGCGGCTGCACCCGTTGCCACAAGCACGGGCCCGATGAAGGCAAAGGAGGAGCCGAGATAGCTCGGCACACGACCGCCGACGGCAATGAAGAAAATGAGCGTCGAGATACCCGAAAACAGGATCGAGACATTCGGATCGAACCCCATGATCAGCGGCGCAAGAACCGTGGAACCGAACATCGCCACGACATGCTGAAGACCGAGCACCGCTGTCTGTCCCGCAGGCAGCCGCTCATCGGGCAGGATGCGCCCTTCGGTTTTCAATCGCCAGCGCGGAAAATAACCACCGGTATCGCTCATGTCGTCCCCCCAGGAAACAGCCGGCACGCGCTTCCCGGGCTTTCCCGTTTCAGTTCGTAGCCGCGCAGAGATTTGCTTTTATGATTTGCGCGTGTAACCGAGATCGAATCGGCAGCCGGCGCATCTTTTCTCCGTTAGCGCGATTAGATGTCGCTGTCATCGGGAATGGATTGTTTCCACCGGGATGCATTTTTGAGGCAGATTGGCGGCGAAGTGTAATCGTGAAGGTTGAAGCCGCACCACCTTGCCTGCCCTGGCTTTCCTCGTGCCGTAGCATCCCGTCGTTTTGACCCGAGGTCTCCTTTTGGGGACCGCGACGCGACATTCGCGACACCGTCCCAAATGATTATTCAGCCGGGGCTGGCTTCGCCCTCATACCGTTCAACCGCAGCAGGACCGCCAATGCCGCTGTGCTCATGATACCGAGCACGGCAAACACCGCGTGTGGGCCGATACTGCCCATCAACGCCGCCAGCACCGGCGGAGCCAGGGCGTTGATCAGGTTCATCGGCAGGGCGATGGTGGCCATTGCAGCCGCGTAATCAGACTTTTCGAAAAACACCAGCGGCATGGTCGCCCGCGCGACGGCAAAGGCGCCACTGCCGATACCGAACAACACAAGATAACCGCCCACAGACAGAAATCCCGCCCCTCCGAGCCAGATTGCGGTGAGGCCCATGGGGATCATCACCCCCGATATGACCGCCGTGGACAGCCCATCCCATTTTTGTCCACCCGCGAGATCAATGACGCGCCCTCCAACCTTGAAAACACCGAGCAGGGAGGCGACCGCAACGGCGCCGGCAAGCTCCATTCCCATCGCCTGCAAAAGCTGTATGCCAAGAGCATCGATGCCGAAGGTGACAAAGCTGTTCAAGGCGATGGCGGTGACCAGAAAGATAAAAACCCGCCCTCTTCTCTCGCTGCCCGGTCTCGCCGTGGGCTGAGCCGCTCCATCGGTGACCGGCAGGCCAAAAAACACCAGCGGGCAGACAACCATGAGCATGATACCGGCGTAAATGGAGACAGCGCCGCGCCATCCCAGCCCGTGATCGAGGAACGTGGTGATCGGCCAGAAGATACTGCCGGCCAGTCCGGTCACCAGCATCAGCGTTCCAATCAGGCTGCGCGCCCTGTCCGCTGCATATTCGGCAATATAGGCATAAGCAGACGTTGTGAGGAACATCGCGCCGGCAAGTCCCGTCAACGCCCAGCTCATCCAGAACATGGTGAGGTTCACAGACAGGGCGAGCAGGAACAGGCCCAATCCCATGATGCCGGCACCGGTCGCCATGACACGCCGCGTACCGAACCGCCGGAACGCGCGACCCACCCAAGGCGCGGCAAGCCCCATTGCCGCGAACATGACAGAGGTTCCCACAAAAACCGATGGCAGGGAGGTCGCAAATTCTGCCGCGACCGGGCCGGCCAGGACGGGCAGGATGCCAACCGCACCCCAGCCGGTTATCTGGGTAAGAGCAATGAGAAGGAGGACGTAACGAGAGTGCATCGTCCACCCTTAGAACCGAAGCGTGATGGCCTGATGACGGCGCGGGCACCACCCGCCTCCGGGGTGACCGGTGCGAATGGCGCGAGGGTAACGAGTTCCCGCGCCGCAATGAGGAGCACCGAAATGCCGCTTCCTATTCCGCCTTTTCAAGCGCCGTCAGGATCTCATAGGCCGTGGAGACACGTTCCTCGTTGGGATAGTTTTTATTGGCCAGAATGACGATGCCCAATTTCTGGCTGGGGATGAACGCCACATAGGCGCCGAAACCATTGGTGGAGCCGGTCTTGTTGATGAAGACATCCTGACGCGGCTTCATGGGCGGCGAGATTTCGGAGACCGGAACGGTCTTGAGCAAGGCGCCGGAGTTCAGCTCTCGCAGCGTCTTCAGCGGCGTTGGATGGGCATATTGCTCCCAGACCATATCCTGCGTCATGGCGTCGACGCTGAAATATCCCGTATGGGTGTTGGTGAGCGCCTGCTGGATTTTTCCATCCAGCTTTTCCAGACCCATATTGGCGTTGACGAAGCGGATCATGTCCTGCGCTGTCGATCTGACGCCGTAGGCCTCGGATGAAAGAATGGCGGGCGTCATGCGGGCCGGTTCGCCGGTTCGCTTATAACCTTGTGCGTAGTCGACCATCTTTGCCTTGGGCACTACGGTGAAGGTGTTCTTCAGACCGAGCGCGGGGAACAACGTGTCCTGCATGACGACATCAAAGCTCTGGCCCATGGCTTTTGCGGTAATGTATCCCAGCATTCCGATGCTGGGATTGGCGTAGGTTCGGTGCGTTCCAGGCTTGTAGGAGGGTTTCCAGGCCTTCAGATAGGCCAGCAACTGCTGTTCCGTCTTGATGTTGTCGGGCACCTGAATCGGAAAGCCGCCGGCGGTGTGGGTGCCGAGATGCATCAGCCCGACATTGCCGAAAGGCTTGCCCTTCATGGAGGGAAGATAATCTTCAACCTTGCCGGAAAGCGAGAGCTGGCCGTTTATCTCGGCATAGGTGCTGAGCGTGACGGTGAATGTCTTGGAGATGGAGCCGAGTTCGAACAGCGTCTGCGGGGTCACGGGCTCATTCGTGCTTTCGGACATGACGCCATAGGTGAAGATGTGGCTCTGACCATCAACGCTGATACCAACGGCAAGACCGGGGATGCCGTTCTTCTCCATGACCGGCTTGATCGCGGCATCCGCTATCGCTTTCAGCCTCGTTTCATCGGCGGCAAAGGCCTGCGTGAACAGGCTCGTCGAGAGCAACGCAGCCAGTGCGATATGTCTGCGATTAAGTTTCATCTTTCGCATTCTCCAAAACCTTGAGTGGATTTTCGGCTTGTTCGCCATCCCCAGCGAAAAACGTTTAACCGCCCTACATTGCACGAACAAATCATGATATCTCGGAAGAGACACAAGAAAATCTAGGTCTTGAATGGTTCGGCAATTTCTTCCCCTGAACGGCTTGCGGGCCTTTGAAGCATCCGCCCGGCACCTGAGCTTCACCCGCGCGGCCATCGAACTGTGCGTGACGCAGGCGGCCGTGAGCCAGCAGGTGAAGGGGCTGGAAAAGCGGCTGGGGGTTGCGCTGTTTCAGCGGCTTCCACGCGGGCTGAAAATTACCGCCGAAGGTGAGGCCCTGCTGCCGACGGTGACCAGCTCCTTCGACCAGATGGCGACGACGCTCGACCGGATCGAGGCCGGACAGGTGCGCGAGCTGCTGTTTCTGGGTGTCGTGGGAACCTTTGCCGTGGGCTGGCTGCTGCCACGGCTGCAGGCGTTTCAAAAGCAGCATCCCTTCATCGATGTGCGGGTTTCCACCAATAACAACCGCGTCGATATGGCGGCGGAAGGGCTGGATTTCGCCATCCGTTTCGGCCAGGGCTCCTGGCACGGCACGGATGCCTTTCGACTATTCGAGGCGCCTCTTTCCCCACTCTGCACCCCGAAACTGGCGGAGACGCTGAAAACGCCCGCCGATCTGATGGAAGCGACGCTGCTGCGCAGCTACAGGGCCGATGAATGGAGCAACTGGTTTGCGGCCGCCGGCGTAACGCCTGCAGCACAGGTGAATGCAGGCATTGTTTTCGACACGTCTCTGGGCATGATGGAAGCCGCCCTGCAGGGGCTCGGCGTGGCGCTGGCGCCGCCATCGATGTTTTCGCGGCATCTCGCCTCCGGTGCAATCATCCAGCCTTTTCCGGTTACCATTTCGCTCGGAAGCTATTGGCTGACCCGGCTGCAATCGAAACCGCCCACACCCGCCATGCAGGCCTTCTCCGACTGGATGTTCGAGACCATGGGCACCGCAGTATGACGACTATATCAAGGCAAGTAGAACGCCGCCGACCGCGCAGAGGACCACCACGGCCCATGGCGGCGTTTTCCAGATCGTCAACAGGATGAAGCCTGTCAGCGCCAGGGCGAAATCCTTCGGGGTGAAGATGGCGCTTGTCCAGACCGGATCATAAAGCGCTGCGCCGAGAATGCCGACGACGGCGGCATTTGCGCCACGCATGGCAGCCTGCGCCAGAAGGTGCTTGCGGAACCCTTCCCAGAAGGGCAGCGCGCCGACGAGCAGCAGCATGCCGGGAAGGAAGATCGCAACAAGGGCGATCGCCGCGCCCGCAACACCGTTGGGCTGCGGCCCCACCACCGCACCGAGATAGGCGGCGAAGGTGAAGAGCGGGCCGGGCACGGCCTGGGTTGCGCCATAACCCGCGATAAAGGCATCTTCCGTAACCCAGCCTGTGGCGACGACTTCGGATTGCAGCAGCGGGAGCACCACATGGCCGCCGCCGAAGACGAGCGCGCCTGCGCGATAAAAGGCGTCGAACAAGGAGAGGCCCTGTGAAGCTGCCGCCGCCGCAAGCAGCGGCAGGAGGGCGAGAAGCAGGGCGAAGGCGGCAAGCGCTACGTATCCGACGCTTTTGGGCACCCGGAAGGCGAGATGGGTGGCCTGCCCCGCGGCATCCGAACGACAGAAGACAAGCCCGGCAACGGCGCCAATGGCAAGCGCCAGAACCTGCCCGAAGGCGCCGGCGACAAACACCACGCAGACGATGCCGGCCAGCGCGATGCTGGCGCGTTCACGATCCGGCGCGAGGCTTTTCGCCATGCCCCAGACCGCCTGCGCGACGACGGCGACGGCGACGATTTTCAGCCCATGCAGGAGGCCGGTGCCGACCGGCCCATCGATGGAGGCGGCGACCATGGCGAAGAGAAGGAGGAGAATGGCGGATGGCAATGTGAATGCCGTCCAGGCCGCGAGCGCACCGACCGGGCCTGCGCGCAGCAGCCCGAGCGCAAACCCCACCTGGCTGGAGGCCGGGCCGGGCAGAAACTGGCACAGCGCCACAAGATCGGCGTAACCGGCCTCATCGATCCATTTGCGCCGCACGACCAGCTCATCGCGAAAATAACCGAGATGGGCGATGGGGCCGCCGAAAGAGGTGACGCCGAGCTTCAGGAAGGCCGCAAAAACCTCGCCGGGCGTGCCGTGTCTCTGGCTGCGCACTTCGGTCTCTATGGTTCGTGTTGACGATTTCACGAAAGAACTCCCTGCGTGCAACGGCTATTCGTCAACACATATCGGCCTCAAGACGGTTTCGGTATCAGACACCATTATGACAGGGATATGAAGGGGCTGGCGGCAGGGACGCCGGAAAGTTGCGAGAACTTTCCGGCGTCGTTTGGCGATTATCCGACGAAGGGCCTATCGCTCGGTCGGCAATAAATCGGTGAAGTGCGAAATCCAGCCATTTTCATCCGTGCCGCCGGAAAAACCTGTTGCCTCCCAGATGATGTGATGCCTGTTGCTGCCGTTGTGAATGGTCACCGCGGCGGCGATGGGGGTCGGCGACCGCCACGAAAAGTTGCGGTTCGGACCGGGCTCGATATGGCTGAGGGATTCAAGCTGGACATCATCGAGGAACAGCACCGTGCTCATCTGGGTCTCATAGAGGTTTTCCCATCGCGCCTGCGCCAGCGCATTTGCCGCTGCAACGAGAAGATTGCTCTCGCCGACGGGATCGGCGAGGGCCGCCAGACGCCATGCCGCGAAGATATTGGTGATATCCCCCGTGCTGAGCCCGAGGCTCGACAGGAATTCGATGGTCTGCGCATTGCCGAAAGCATCATAGCCCGCTTCACCAAAGGGCCGGATATGCTTGACCACGAAATTGCTGAGAATTGGCATGTTTGTCTCCTTTTTTTGGACATGAGCCACCTGTTTCCGGACGTTGACGTGCGGGATCGCATGGTGGGATTCTGTGTTGATTGGGTGCCGGGATATCTCCGGCAATCGATGGGAATGTGGTCAGTGTTCGGCTTGCCGGCCTAACCGAAGGTGATGGCGACGCGGGCCGGCATGCCCAAAAATTCCTGCAGGCCGAGGCGCGTTCTGGCCCCGCCCCGCCCGGCCGGCCATGGGTCGAGAATATGCAGTTCGAGATCCTTGCCGTTCACAGTGTAGCCGTAGACGAGGTAATAATGGTATTCGGTTCCGATCACGAAGACGCGGTTGTTATCGATCTCGCTCCTGACGATATCGGCCGTCAGACCGTTGACGAAATGGCCGCCGGTCGTGGTGTGATCGAAGGCGTTCCACTGGCTGGACACCAGCTTGACGATATTGCTGTTCGGATTTGCCCCACCCAGTTCAAGGATGCCGGCGGATTGATCCAGAACTTGCGCCAGCTCCCAGCGTTCCTGAACCTGCGGATCGACGGTCGCGAGCGCTGCGGTATTGCGTCTCGCAATGTCGTATTGCGTGGCCGCAGGAAGCCCGCGATAGGCCCGCACCATCTGCTCGACGGCGGCAAAGCACCAGGCGGCGGTGTCCTGAGGCACCAAAACGGGAGGGTTATTGACTGTCGGCATGGTCTTCTCCTTTCTGAAAATGACGCGGCATGGGGCGCTTCGATGGCGGCCCGGTGCCCGTCGTTGATTTGGTGAATGTCGAAGTTCCGGCGGCCGTCCTGCCGGCATATGCGCCGGCAGGACATGCCCATGATCCATGCCAAGGGGGACGATTCCGGCTGAGACCATGGATGCGCTTCCTGCCGGGCCGGAAAGGGAACGGCAGGGTCTCAGGGGATCAGGCGGTCTTGCTCAGATCCTGACGATAGGCCTGCAGCGACGCGATTTTTGCGTCCGCAGCGGCCTCGCGTTCGGCGACGATGGCCGAGAGCTTCTCCGCGACACCTGCCAGATAGGCCGGCAGATTGGCACTGTCGATATATCCGCCCTGCAACTTGTTCAGCTTCGACCATCCTTCGGCAAAGCTGCGGTTGAAGCGGTCGGAGACGATCACCACCGCGTGCCACTGGGCGGTTTGCCTGACGAAGAACTCGTCGACAGAACGGATGAGCTGCGCGAAGCGGTTCTTTCGCAGCGTCTCCTGCCCGGCGACATTTTCAATGCCGGTGATCTGATGCTGGGCATCATCTGCAACCGCTTGCATGAAATCGGCGAAGCCCTTGAAGAAGAAGGCTATTTCTTCAACGATTTCCTTCATGCGTTTCAGCGCCGAAATGCTGACATTGAGCGATTGCACCGCAAGCTTGATCTTGTCATCCTCTGCCTGCTTTCCCTTCAGGAGGGCGTTGATCCTGATGAGCTCGGCCGCCTGGGTACGGCGCTCCTTCTCATAGGCCTCCGCCTTGTCGATCATCTGCATCTGGATTTCGCGCAGGCTGGCCGCCTGCTGCTGCTGCTCTTCGGAAAGCTTGCCCAGCCCCTTGTCCAAAGCATCGAGCGAGGCCTGCAGGCTGGAAATAACCGTTTGCTGAGCGGCGATCTTTTCTTCCTGCGCCTTGAGTTCCGCGGCGCGTGCAGCCAGACGTTTATCGAGTTCGGCAAGCTCGATGGCCTTGCTCGATTTGGGGTCGGCGCTTTCCGCGTCGTCCGCAAGCTTTGCCTTGGCGTCCTCGAGCGACTTGACATCTCCCTTCAGAGCGTCGCGTTTTTCCTCGCTCTTGCGAAGCTCGGCTTTCTTTTCGGAAAGCTCGCTCTGCTTGGCGGCCGCATCGGCCTTGCTTCCGCCGCCTGACGGGGTGCGGGAGCCGCCGCCCTGCCCCTGCCCGTCCGTATCCTGTCCGGCCTTGGATTGTCCTGAAAGCGCGCCGCCAACCGACGAGGCCAGCATGGAGGCGGGACCGCCTGCCACCATGGCAATGGCGGGAATCGCGCTTGAAATCATCTGCGCGCCGACCCGGACGATCGACATGACAAAAGCACGCTGCTCGGCCGTATTGGCCCGCTGCTCATATTCCCGAGCCTTCTTTTCGAATGCCGCAACCTGTTCCTTGAGATCGTTGACAAGCGATTCAAGCTGTTCCCGTCGTGCGTCCGCCTCCCGGATTTCCCGTTCCATCACCGCTTTATCAGCGAGGCGTTTGCTCAAGGCTGTTTCGCTCATATCCGTGGTTTGGGCCGTGTCCCTGATGATGGCGTCATAGGTCGCAGCAAGGGCAAGAAGCTCGTCTCGAACGCTGAGCGCCCTGTCCCGGATGCCCGTTGCGAGCTTTATCAGATCGTTGGAGACGAATGCCTTTATTTCGGCCTGATCGTTTTCTTCCCTGACATCGAGCCAGTCCGGGAAAAGATCGGCGATGGACAGGCCGATGCGGGTGGCCGCCTCCATCGCGTTCTTCATGACTATTTCGCTTTTCTGCTGCGACGTGATCAGCCTGTTCATGATAGCGCTGATGCGGACGCGAATATCGCCGTTTTCCTGCGGTGTTGTGTTGTAGGCGATGTAAAGCAGATCAATCGCATTGTCGGTGTCGCGCTTGGCGCGCTCGACATCATAGGTTCCCTGGATCTTATCGACATAGGACCGGACAAGCGCCGTATCCGACTTGGGAAGGCTGAAATTCGGTTGCGAAACGATCGCATCGACGCCGGCGTCGATTGCGCTGTTGATCTGGGCGGTCCGGCTTTCGAAAGTCACGACATTGTTCATTTTCATGCTCCTGTTGATGGGTGGTTACGGAGAGTCATGGGATTGATCGTTCACGATCCGCACTGCTTCTTCGCGTCGTCCGGCAGTCCGGCCTCGGTGGAGGAAATGAACTGCGGCACGTCTTTGGTCAGGCTGTCGATCTCGGTGGAGAGCCGCGTAACCTGACGTATCTTCGCGTCGTCAGGATTGACCTCGCTCGCTTCCTTCAGAGCGCTGGTGAAGTTGCCGACCTGAATGTTGAAGTCCTGAACCTTGACGTTGATGGTGGAGATCGTCGCTTTGAGCCTGGTGATCTGCTCCTCCAGAGTTTTCACCGCTTTCTCGTTCTCCGCGTGGCTCTGCTGTGCCGCCGCAAGCTGGCGGCGATTGTTTTCGAGCTGGTTGCGAACGCCTTCAAGAGCCGCCCGGGCATTGTCCAGCCGTGGCTGCGCGGTGCGGTATTCCCTCTCCGCATCATTCATCCAGCCCAGCGCCTTGACCGCCGCGTCACCCGCCTGGCAAATTCCCGGCAGGAAGAAGAGTACGCCGCTGCATATTTTTACTCGCTTGGCCTGCTCGTCCATTTCCTTCCGGGCTTTTTCGAAGGTGGCCTGACGCGCCCTGACGTTCTCGCTCTCGGACTGAACCAGCTCCTCATAGCCCTTCACGCTGGTTTCGGACTGCACCACCTGCCGCTCCAGCTCGATCTGCAGGTACATGGCCTGCCCCAGCGCCTTCTCGCGGTCGGCGCTGAGCTGCTGTTGCGCCGCCAGATGTTCCATCAGGCACACGGATCGGCGGCCGAGCAGTTCGCGGCTCGCTTCCGCCTGTTCCAGTTTTGACTGGAAAGCCGCCGTCTGCTCGGCGGTGAGGGTTGCCGCGTTCGCAAGGGCCGGCTGGCCCACGGACGGGATATCGAATTGCATCGCGATGGCCGCAAGGCCAACAAAAACAACATTTTTAAGTTGAATCATTTCAACCTCCTCTGAAGAATCGGGGATGAATAAAAGGCATGACGGGCTCTACGCGCCGCCCGGCATCGCTGCCGACCGCGCCCGAGACATGGCAGTAACATTCGGGTGTCATGTGGTTTCGGATGCATCTTTCGCGATGTCGTCAATGCCTAAAAAGCAACCATCAAAGATTGTATTCATGGCAAATGGACGAAAGATTTCGCATCCATGGCTTCATTAAATTATGCAATAAAAACAGTAGATAACTTTATTGTCAGCGTCACCCTCGCAAACCGTCTCAAAAGGGAACACATTTTAACGCGCCCCTTAACATTCAATTTATGAGAGTATTTTTTAATACCGCGCAACAGAGCCTCGGGGGAGTGCAACAAAATGCACGCATCTTCCGGAGCGGAACCTTTCGGCTGTTACGTCTGCCCCAAGCAGCCGTCGTCAGCGAGCAGAACTCACGTTTTCGAATTCGCCATAAAGTAGCGAAGAGCAAAAAACCACGGGAGAAAGGTATCCGGAAAAGCAGGCGCTCCAGCTTCAAAGACCCACCCCAAAAGGGACTTCGTCCGGCCTCAGCCGGACGTGCTTCGAGAGAGGCTGGACTTACTTGCGAACCGCATCCTGAACGATGCCGCCTTTGATGATGCTGTCACCTATCTTTGCACCCACATATCGGCCGTCTTCAAACAGGAGCAGCGCCTCGTCCGCGCGTTTGGAGACTTCGGCGCTTTCGCCACCGTCATGTGCGCCGTCGGCCTCGGATCTGTTCATGGCGGGCAATTTACGCTGGCGGCGGTTCAGGCAGTTGTCGTTCCACCTGGCTGGGCATCCAGCCGCAGGACACGCGCATTGATCGACTGGCTGGAACTGGAAAATACCGCGCAGCGGCACCCGCCAAGCGGGGATAACCGCGAGCGGCCATGGCGCCTGAGCGGCTGGCTCATTACGGCAATCGAGACGCTCGCCACGGCCTATCTCACCGCGGCTTCGCCATGGGAAATCTCCCCGGCAATGGAGGCATCAGGCGAAAAGGCTGTCGGAACAGACGCCGTTATCGACGGTGTGAGCTGGTCACTGCGGCACGCGCAGGATTTGTCTTTTGTTTCGGAGGAGATGCGGATGTTCCTTGGGCATGCGCCCGGTTTCCCCATCCTGTTGGACTTACTGTCGGCCGCGAAAACAGAGGCGTGCGATGCGACGGGTTGCGTGTTCTCCCGCAAGGCGGCCGCCCGTGCGTACGGGATCAGCCGCGCTCACGTTACGGCCATGCTTGCCAGGGCCGAGCGGTTCAACATGCTGATGAGAAACGGATCAAGAATAGTTCTGAGCGATCCGGCATTGCAGAACGTCCAGCGCGATCTGGCCTATCAGCTCGCCTTCGTCGTTTTATGGACGGAGGCGGCGAAAACGTCTCCGCCGTCTGCCGATGGCCCGGAGAGCCTGTCCGGCCGAAATGCCTCCAGCAATCCGCGATAGGGCTTGGTGAGCGGCGTGGCATAAGCGCCGCGCTTGGCGGTTGATAACCCCATCGACACCAGCGATTCCGCCTGTTTGACGGCCGCCGCGACGCCATCGACAACCGGTACACCGAATTCATCGCGCAGTTCGGCGGCAAGGTCGGCCATGCCGGCGCAACCGAGCACGATCGCCTCCGCCCTGTCCTCTTTCAGCGCCAGCGAGATTTCCTCCCGCAGCCTTTCGCGGGCGTTCGAGCCGGGATCTTCCAGCGACAGGACAGGAATATCGGCAGCGCGCACGTTGCAGCGGGCGGACATGCCGTAACGGTGGACGAGATGTTCCAGAGGCAGCCGTGAGCGTTCCATCGTTGTGACGATGGTGAATTTCTGCGCGATGAAGGCGGTGGCGGAGACCGCCGCCTCGCAGATGCCGATAACGGGAATATCGGCGAGCGCGCGGGCCGCATCGAGCCCGGTATCGTCGAAACAGGCGATGACCGCCGCGTCGGCTCCCAGCGCCGGGGCCTTTGCAAGCTCCAGCAGGAGGCCGGGCACGGCGAAAACCTCGTCGTAATAACCTTCGATGGAGACGGGGCCCATGGACGAGGTGACGGCCAGTATTTCCGTATCGCGGCCGGCTATCCGCCTCGCGGCGTCGGCAATGGTCGCGGTCATGGATTGCGTGGTATTGGGATTGATGACGAGAATGCGCATTTTACGTTTCTTTATCCGCGTGAATGGCGGCGATTGAGCGTAACGATCAGGCCAAGCGTGGCCGCAATCACCAGGAAGGAAAACAGGGTTGTAACAGCACCGAGCGCATAAAGCACCGGCGTCGTGACATTGGTGGTCATGCCGTAGATTTCCAGCGGCAGCGTGTTGTAGGTGCCTGATGTCATCAATGTACGGGCGAATTCGTCATAAGAAAGCGTGAAGCCGAACAGGCCGACGCCGATCAGGCTCGGCGCGATCATCGGCAGCACCACATGGGCGAAGGTCTGCCAGGAAGACGCGCCGAGATCGCGGGCGGCTTCTTCATAGGACGGCGAAAAGCGGTTGAAGACGGCGAGCATGATGAGTACGCCGAAGGGCAGCGTCCAGGTGAGATGCGCCCCGAAAGCTGATGTATACCATGAGGGTTCCAGTCCAAGCTGCTGGAAAAGAACACCAATTCCGAGCGAAATGATGATCGATGGCACGACGAGGCTTGCGACCGACAGGTAGAATAGCGGCGTCGCGCCGATGAACCTGCGCCGGAAGGCAAGGCCCGCCAGCAGCGACACGAGCACCGTGACGGCCATGACCATCAGCCCGAGGCCGAAGGAGCGGCGGAAGGAGCCGCCGAAATCGCCGACCGCCTGCTGTTCGAAGAGATTGCCGAACCAGTGCAGCGAAACGCCGTTCAATGGGAAAGTCAGGCCGCCATTCGGCCCCTGAAAGGCGAGGATGAGGATGGCCGACAACGGGCCGTAAAGAAACAGCACGAAGAGGGCGAAAAAGAAGGCGAGGATATAGAATTCGCGGCCGCGTTTTTCCTGATGCATGGGACTATAGCTCCTTGCGGATATCGACGATGCGCAGGATGCCCGCGACCATCAGAAGAACGAGGATGAGCAGGATGACGGCATTGGCGGCGGCGGCAGGATATTGCAGCAGCGACATCTGGTTCTTCATCATCAGCGCCACCGACGCGCTCTGGCCGCCGGACATGACCTGAACCGTGGAGAAATCGGCCATGACCAGTGTGACGACAAAGATGCTGCCGATGGCCATGCCGGGCTTGGCAAGGGGAATGATGACGTTGCTGAGCGTCTGCCAGCCCGTCGCACCGGCATCACGCGCCGCTTCGATCAGCGATTTGTCGATGCGCATCAGCGTGTTGAAGATCGGCGTGACCATGAACAGCGTATAGAGATGCACCATGGCCAGCACCACGGCGAAGTCCGAATAAAGCAGCCATTCGATCGGCTCGGGAATGACGCCGGTGCCGACCAGCGCACTGTTGACGAGACCGTTTCGTCCCAGAACCGGGATCCAGGAAATCATGCGAATGATGTTCGACGTCAGGAAGGGCACGGTGCAGACGAGAAACAGCACCATCTGCATCGTGGTGGTGCGGATATGGAAAGCGAGGAAATAGGCCACCCAGAAACCGCAGAACAGCGTGATGGCCCAGACCACGGCGGCATATTTCAGGGTGTTGAGATAGGTCTGCCAGGTGACCCACGAGCCGAGCGTTTCCAGATAATTGAAGGTCACGAAGTCGGGATACATCTGGGCAAAATCGTAATCCCAGAAACTGACGACGGCGATCATGAGGATCGGCAAAGCCAAGAAAAAGCCGAGGATCAGCAGAAGCGGGGCGGCCTGCACATAGGACACAAGCTTTTGCGGCAGCGCGAAGCTACGGGGCGGCCTGTCCTTTTTGTCGCTGACGCCGATGAGCCTGACCGTCACCATCATGAAGCCTTTCCCTGAATTTGCGGAAGCACCGGCGGCAATGCCGCCAGCCAGCACGTGACAAGCCCTCCACACTCTCGACGTCATCCTCGGGCTTGACCCGAGGATCCAACCACGTCTGAGGTGGTGGATCGTTAGATCCTCGGGTCAAGCCCGAGGATGACGGACGAGAGGTTTGTGCGCCTGCCGATTTCAGGACCGGCGACGATAAGCCGCCGCCAGTTCCGTCTGCATACATCAGGCCGCGATGAATTCGTTCCAGCGGCGGACCATGTAGCGGTCTTCGTCCATGACGGAGTTCCAGCACGCAACCTTGCCCATGCGCTCCTCGAAAGAGCCGCCATCGCGCACCGCGCCGGCCTTTTCCATGACCTTGCCGTCGGGCGCGATGATGTCGCCCTGCGCTGGCTTGCCTTCGACCCAGTAACCCCACTCGTCGGCGGACATGTGCTCCTTAGCCGTTTCCATGGCGGCGGAATAATAGCCCTGGCGGTTGAGGTAAGCGCCGACCCAGCCCGAGGTGTACCAGTTGATATATTCATAGGCCGCATCGAGTTTCGCGCCGGATAGATGCTTGGCGAGGCCGAGGCCGCCACCCCAGGAGCGATAACCCTCCTTCAGCGGCTGGTATTTGCAGGCGATGCCCTTGGAGCGGACCGCAGCAACCGCAGGCGACCACATGGACTGGATGATGACTTCGCCTGATGACATGAGGTTGACGCTTTCATCGAAGCTCTTCCAGAAGGCGCGGAACTGGCCGTCCTTCTTCGCCTTGATGAGGAAGTCGATGGTCTTGTCGATCTCCTCCTTGGTCATGTTGCCCTTGTCGGCATATTTGATGTTGCCCATGGCTTCCATGATCATGGCCGCATCCATGATGCCGATGGAGGGGATGTTGAGGATCGAGGCCTTGCCCTTGAACTTGGGGTCCATGATATCGGCCCAGCTGGTGATATCGCGGCCGACGAGATCGGGGCGGATGCCGAGCGTATCGGCATTGTAGATGGTCGGGACCATGGTGAAATAATCGGTCTCACCCTTGGCGAACTTCTTGTCGCCGGGCTTTTCGACGAAACCAACCGTGTGCGGGGCCGTGCCCTGCGCCACGACGCTGTCCGGCTTCAGCTTGCCGTTTTTGAACAGCGGCACGATCTTGTCGTAATATTTGAGCTTCTTGATTTCCATCGGCTGGATGACGCCGGCGGGATAGACCTTCTTCAGGATCCAGTATTCGATATCGGCGATATCGTAGGAGTTCGGCTGGGTGACGGCGCGCTGGGCGGCCGCATCCGAATCCGTCGCCGTCATCTCGAGCGTGATGCCGAGATCGGCCTTGCACTTTTCGGCAATGGCGTTGAGGTTCGACACACCCGTGCCGAACTGGCGGATGGTGATGGGGTTCTGCGCCCAGATGGTCGGGAAGCCGGTGATGAGGCCGGAGCCGATCGCGGCGCCCGTGGCGGCAGCGCCCGCCTTCAGGAGGCCGCGGCGGGACAGGCCCATTTTGCTGTTGGTAGTATCTGTCATTTCAAAGTTCTCCTCTGGTTATTTTTGGGGTCACTTCTCTACCCGGCCGAGCACGATGGCATCGGCCGCATTCCATGAAAGCGGTATGGCGTCACCGGTCCTGACCGGATTTTCGAAGAAGGCGGCATCGCTCAGGATGACGTTGAAATCCTCGATGCCCGCGCCGGTCACGGCGATCTTCACGCTCGCGCCGCGATATTCGACATTCGAGACGATGCCGGTGAAACCGAGCCCCGGCTGGTCTGCTTCACCGACGCGGACGCGGTCGGTGCGCACGGCGATGTCGACTGCGCCGTCATCGGGGGCGACGCCGCTTGCTGTGAAAGTGCCGCCGCCCACCACTTCGAGCGTGACGAGATCATCCGATTTTTCCCGATAACGCCCGGAAATAACGTTGTGGTCGCCCATGAAACGGGCAACGAAGGCGGTGGCGGGACGCTCGAACACCTCGCGCGGGGTGGCTGACTGTTCGATACGGCCGTCATTCATGACGACGATGATATCGGCCAGCGCCATGGCCTCTTCCTGGCTGTGAGTGACGTGGACGAAGGTGATACCGAGCGAGGTCTGCAGCTTCTTCAATTCGGCGCGCATGCGGATTTTGAGGAACGGATCGAGCGCCGAAAGCGGCTCGTCCAGCAGCAGCGCCTCGGGATCGGTGATGAGCGCACGCGCCAGCGCCACGCGCTGCTGCTGCCCACCGGAAAGCTGGGCCGGACGCCTGTTGGCATAGGGCTCAAGCTGCATCAGCTGCAGCATCTCAAGCGCCTTCGCCCGGCGAGCTTCCTTGTCCACACCCTTCATCTTGAGGCTGAAGGCGACATTGTCGACGAGATCGAGATGTGGAAACAGCGCGTAGGACTGGAACATCATCGCCGTGCCGCGTCTGGCCGGCGGCAGATCAGTGACGACCGTATTGCCGAGCCTGATATCACCGCTGGAGATGCTCTCGTGGCCGGCGATCATCCTGAGCGTCGAGGTCTTGCCGCAGCCCGACGGGCCGAGCAGGCAGCAATAGCTCCCGGCCGGTATCTTGAGGCTTATCGCATGCACGGCGGTGGTGTTGCCGTAAATCTTGGATACGGAAGCGATGTCGATTGCTGCGGCTTTGCTCATAAACACTCTCCTGCGACGTCTTTGTCATGCAGGAGGCGTGCCAATCGGCTTAGCCATTGATGTAAAATGATATTTTTCTGCGCACCCGAAACCCGTGTGCGGACCTGCTCAATTTTACATCGATTGTTTTCGATTCATTGCAGAAATTGTATGCAATCTGAAGCCCGAAATATCTCGCGTTTCAGCCGGCCTTGAACCTGTCGAAAGCGGTGAGATATTTGACTGTCGGGTCGGCATCCCAGCGGTAGATTTCGGTCCGCAGGAAATGCAGCTCCTCATCGAGCTTTTCTTCAGGCAGTTCCACCCACCAGGATTTCGGCCGGCCATCGGAACCGTCGGACCAGCGATAACCCCGCTTTTTCAGATGATCCTTCATGTCGAAGGGGCTGTTTTCCGCGTAGAGGCGCACCCTTGACCGCTGGCTCGCCTCACGGAGCTCGGCAAAGGGCGTGCTGCTTTGGCCGGGGCGTGTCTGCTCCAGCACTTCCAGCAGGGCGAAACAATCGTCCACCGCGCGATGGCCGTCGTGGAAATAGCCTGACTGTCCGATCAGATAGCCAAGCTTGTTGCCCTCGAAACCACGCACCCGCCAGTCTATTTCCGAAACGGAACAGGCCCAGGCCTTGTCACGGAAGATCGGTGAGAAGGCCTCGCAAAATGGGCGGTCGAAACCCGCATTGTGCGCGACGATCAAATCAGCATCGGCAATGAGGGAAGTCAGCCGCGCCATGTCGATCGACTGTCCCGCAACCATCTCGTCGGTAATCCCGGTCAGGCGGGTGATTTCTTCGGGAATGGCAATAGCAGGCTGCCGCAACCCGCCATAGATGCCGGTGACATCGCCGATCGCACCGTTATCGTCGAATGTGAAGGTGATGACGCCGATTTCGATGATCTCGTCCGTGCGATGGTCGAGGCCCGTCGTTTCCGTATCGAGGATGACGCCTTGGCGGGGAAATTCCGGCCTTGGCCGATCAACGATCGTGCGCGGCTGCAGCCGGCGCAGGACACGATAATTGCCGGTGGATTCAAGGTATCCGGCAAGGGTCTCATCGTCCGTAGCGGTCTTTTGGGTCGTTTCGCGACCACCCGCTTTTCGCCCTCTTTCAGCCTGAGGAAGCCGCGCTGACGCGGGAGCGAAAAAATCCAACTGGGAGGTCATTATGCGCCTGTCCGCCTTGCCCGCAAATCAAGATTAAGTACTCCAACATATGCGCACAGGCTCACAGTAACAACAGCGGTCACTCTCATCCACAGGAACGGGATATATCACGGGGTACAGTTAAGGGTTGCGGCTTCAATTTACGATGGTAAAAAAACACACCGTTCCCGTGTTTCAGGAGAGAAGAAGAATGCCGCTTCCATCACCTTCCAACCCGAAAACGCTTGCCGACCAGGGCCAGTTGAAGCTCTTTCCGCTACAAAGCGGCCCGCACTTTGCCAATGTCGGCCTGACCAACGGGGCGAGCGGCATTGTTTTTACGGGCTATACGCGCGATGCGAGTCTGGACAATGAAGCCTTCTCCTGCTGCGGCAGCTACACCCTGCGCAATTCCGTCCACGCCGCGATTGCCGGCACGACCAGCGACAATTGCACGGTCTTTGCCCTGAAGAGCATCATCAACCAGCGCCCCTGCCTGGCGGTTGGGAAATTCGACCCCGATGGCAAGCCGCTGGAATTGTCGAAGTCGGAGTTCGATCAGGTCACCAAACCACTGTTCCAGTTCGCGGACAAGGTTTCGCCGATCCTCGGCAGCGAGCCGGCGCCCGGCATCCAGATCCGCAGCGGCGACGCCTCCTATAATTATCAGGTGGATGCGCGCAGCGGCCGCTTCCGCTTCACCTATAAGGACGCCATGAACGGCGGGCGTTTCGGACCTTCGGCCGACGGCAATCTCTCTCTCGAGCACGACGGTCATCGCCTCGCCAGAATAAGTGCTGGCGGCAGCTATAGCAGTTCGGACAATTCGATTGCCGCCTCGGCCTATCGGGATATCGATTCCCGCGGCTTCGAGACGACGGTGCGCAGCGGCCAGGCTTCCGCCATGTTCGGAAGAACCTACACGGAAAACGCCATTACCCGCAAAATGGGCGTCGGTTACGGCAACACCTCGTTCCGGCGCGAAGATACGCCGGGCGGAACGATCAAGGAAAGCCTTGGGCACAAGCTGGACAAGGTCACACTTGAAGTATCCCGCACGCGCGACCGGGCAAAGGGCACCGAATATATGCTGACCATCAAGATGGAGCTCTGAGGCACTCGGGAACCGGAGCGGCTGCGACGGACCTTCTCAGGAGGCTGGACGATTGAGAAGCGTCTCGCAGTTGGCGGGATTGCCGATGATCTCACTCGTCTTGATAGTTGAGGCGGCATTCGCGGTGATCTTGATGATGCAGTCGCGGCGATGTTCCTTGATCTTCATGCCTTCGGTTTCCGAGACCCTCGCCTGCCCGTCCACGGTCTTGACTTCGCGCCTATTGCTGAGGCCGGCATAGGTCTCCACATCGACCTTCAGCCAATAGGACTCGGTTTCGCCGTTTTCGATGATAACCTTGTTCGGGCGGCCAAGCCGGGCGATTGCGGCGTCACGCGGTTGCCCCACGAAACTTGCGACCGTGCGGGAGACCTGCGTCTCCCCGGTGCTGGTGCACCCCGAAACGACGACCAGAACGGCCGCCAGACATCCGGTTTCAAACCATTTCATTTCCAGATCATTCCCCACACATGCAGCCGACCCCTGTCGGCCAGCATTCGCGGCAAATCTATGCACGATCATTCCCCCCCTGAAAGATGGGACGGCCTTCAAGCCGATCAACTTGTTATGATCAGCCTTGTCGCGGGAGGAAGACTTATCGGTCCGACGCGGCCGTTTTTACCGGTTGCGAAACACGGTGCAGGGAACACCCGCCCGCCGGATATCGCCACAAAGGGTGTTGGCTTCGGCTCTGGTTTCGCGGCCGATGCGGGCGGCATAACGCGGCCGCGACCCGAAGTTTCCACCCCTCTGCCGCACGATCAGAGCCCGTTCGGCATTCAGCGGTTCCGAAAGCTGCAGGATCGCCCGGGTGAACAGCCGGTTCGCTACAGCAGGGTTATAATGCGCCGCAAGCTGCACGCCCCAGGGCGCCCAGTCGGCTGATGCAATGAGGACGGGATCGTTCATGGTGCGGGTGTCGGCGAGGCGCACGCATGCATCAAGGAAAGGGCGGCTGTCATCCAGTGCCGGCGCCGCCTTTTCCGGCGGGTTGTCCTTCCAGCTCTCCACCGGATAACCGGTGATCGCAAACACATAATCCCGGGTCTCGGTCGGCAGGCGGCCGTTGGCGATGAAGTTCCGCAAGCCCGCCTCGCCCGCATTATAAGCTGCGGCGGCAAGGCCGAAATTGCCGAACTGCACATTCAATTCGGAGAGATAACGGGAAGATGCCTCAAGGGCGGCGATGATGTTGAAACTGTCGTCAAGACCGCGAAGCCGCGCCGTTCCCGGCATGAACTGGGCGATGCCTTCCGCCCCCTTCGGGCTGACCGCACTCGCCCGGAACAGGCTTTCCCGCCAGATCAGCCGTGCGAAATAATCAGGCGGAACGGCATGGCGGGCGGCCAGAACCTCCATGGCGTGGCAGAGATCATTATTGTAACTGCCGGCATTGATGCACAATTCCGGCGCGACATCATGGGTGTAGGCGCAGGAGGTCTTTCCCTTGGCGGGCTCTTCCGCTTGCGCCGCGCCGGAGGCTGCGGCCAGCAGACAGATGACAAGAGCCAAGCGGCTTATCGATATCCCTGCCAAGCGCGCGTCCCCGAAAACTCCAAACACAATATGCCTGTTATCGGCCAGTCAGGAAGATATGCCCAGCTTGCGGGCTTGTCATCCCGTATCGTCAGATGGGACGATGAGCCAAGCCAATCACGCCGACATCATCCTCGGGCTTGTCCCGAGGATCTGCAACCTCCTGATTTTATTAAACGTCATCCTCGGCACGAGGCCGGGGATGACTTCGAGAGGATGCGCACTTTACCACCGGGCTCAGGGCGACTGCAGCCCGACTCTAAAAGTCCTGCCATTCCTCATGATTGACAGCAACCGCTGCTGAACCGCGCGCCGCAAGCGGGCGAGATGCGCCACGACGCGGGCTCGCCGGCACGGGTTGCTGCTCGAAGCCCCCCCGCGGCGAGGCTGTGTATCGTGTCGCGTCATCGAACCGGAATTGCCCGAGAAGCTCGAACAGCGCGGTCGCTTCCCGCGCAAGGCTGTGGCTTGCGGCGGTCTGCTCCTCCACCATGGCGGCATTCTGCTGGGTGCCCTGATCGACGGTATTGACCGCCTGATTGATTTCCGCAAGCGCCGTGGACTGTTCGCGCGCTGCATCGACAATCGCCACGACATTGGTGTTGATGTCCCGCACCTGCTCGGCGATTTCCTGCAGCGCCGAGCCAGCCCTGGTGACAAGACCGACGCCGTTTTCCACCTGCGCGCCGGAGGCATTGATCAGGCTCTTGATTTCCTTGGCCGCCGTTGCGGAGCGTTGCGCGAGTTCGCGAACCTCCTGCGCAACCACGGCAAAACCCTTGCCCGCCTCACCCGCACGGGCGGCTTCCACGCCGGCATTCAGCGCCAGAAGATTGGTCTGGAACGCGATCTCATCGATCACGCCAATAATGTTGGAGATTTCGCGCGATGATTTTTCAATCTGGTCCATGGCGCCGATCGCATCACGCACCACCTGGCCCGAATGTTCCGCATGATCACGGGCGCGGGCGACAATCTTGCCCGCCTCTTCCGCGCGGCGGCTTGAATCGTTGACGGCAGTGGTAATTTCTTCCAGCGCGGCTGCCGTTTCCTCGATGGAAGCGGCCTGCTGCTCCGTACGGCGAGCGAGATCATCGGCAGCGGACCTGATCTCGTTGGAGCCGGAAGAAATCGCGCCGGCATTTTCAGACACCAGCGTCATTGCCCTCTTGAGCTTTTCCGAAGCAGCGTTGAAATCCGTGCGCAATCTTTCAAGCGAAGGGATGAAAGGCTTGTCGATGCTCTGGGCAAGATCGCCCTCGGCCAGATCGGTGAGGCATTGCGCAAGTTTTTCGACATTTTCGACGCGGCCGGTCACATCGGTCGCGAATTTGACGACCTTGAACACCTTGCCGTTGAGATCGAAGATCGGGTTATAGGACGCCTGAATGAAGACCTTGCGGCCGCCCTTGCCAAGCCGCATGAACTCGTCCGCAACGAGATCGCCGCCGGCCAGCCTTTCCCAGAACTGCTTATATTGCGGCGACTGCGTATAGGCCGGTTCGCAGAACATGGAATGATGCCTGCCCTGCACTTCCGCCAGCGAATACCCCAGCGCCGCCAGAAAATTCTCGTTGGCGGTCAGCACCTCTCCATCAGGGGAGAATTCGATGATGGCCTGCGCCCGTGACAGGGCGTCGATCTTGCCCGCATCTTCCGCCGCCTTCAGCTTGCGATCGGTGATATCGGTGGCGATCTTGACCACTTTCACCGGCTTGCCGCGACGAAACACCGGATTGTAGGATGCCTCGATCCAGACTTCGCGGCCGCCCTTGCCGATGCGCTTATATTGCCGCTGATCGAACTGGCCGGCCGAAAGCTTGGACCAGAAGGCCTTGTAATCCTGCGAAGACACGATGGAGGGCTCCACGAACATGCTGTGGTGCCTGCCGACGATTTCCGAAAGCTCATAACCGAGCGCCCGACAAAAATTCTCATTGGCGGTAAGAATCTTTCCCGAAAGGTCGAATTCTATAATGGCCTGGGATTTGGAAAGCGCGGCGAGAACCGCAAAAGCATTGGCACCACGATCAAGAATACTCACGCACAATCCTCCGATTAAAATAGAATGTTTACATCCAAAATTATTCACTAATATTACGATTACATTATTAAATTACATTTAAGGACAATATTGATTTTTGTCATATGTATTTAAATGGCCCATAAAAATGTCCATTCTCCGGTTTTCCTTTAAAAATTTCAGGCGCGTTCCCGTGGTTGAAGTCACGACGGTGTAACAGTTCTATCGTTACTTTGGCTCCGGGTCCGTAGCTTGCTTTCCGTCTAGATCGCAAGGCTCGGCAATGCATTGGGAAAACATGGCTGATTTGATGGTCGTGTTTGCGGTGTGGGCCTATGTCGGCGGATTTTATTGGCTGACCGCCCTATTGGCGCTGGCTTAACGGTGGTCGACGCAGCGTTTTCGGAACGTTTGCGCCGCGGCTGCATTTTATGCCTGATGGGGAGCCGGCAATAGGCAAGCAAGTTGACCGGCGACAGGGGGACGATTTCAACTAGGGAGGATTATGCACGTGGAAAAGAACACGATCTGTATCTGGTACGACAAGGATGCGGAGGCAGCCGCCAGATTTTATGCCGAGACCTTTCCAGACAGCGCGGTAACCGCCGTCCACCGTGCGCCGAGCGATTATCCGTCCGGCAAGAAGGGAGACGTGCTGACGGTGCAGTTCACCGTTGCAGGCGTATCCTGCATCGGCCTCAATGGCGGACCGGCCTTCAAACAGAGCGAAGCTTTTTCGTTCCAGATATCGACCGAAGACCAGGAAGAGACGGACCGCTACTGGAACGCCATCGTCGGCAATGGCGGTGAAGAAAGCGCCTGCGGCTGGTGCAAGGACAGATGGGGCGTCTCCTGGCAGATCACGCCGCGTGTGCTGATGGACGCCATGGCCGCCGGCGGCGCGGAAGCCAAGCGCGCCTTCGACGCGATGATGGATATGAAGAAAATCGACGTTGCTACCATCGAAGCCGCACGCCGAGGTTGACTTGCGAGAGATGTTCAGCAGCAAGTAGTGAAACGGGCCAAAAACGTAAACCGCTTGATAAATAAGGATAAATAAAGGTTTTCCGGCTTTTCCGCCGCGCAGATTTGGCTGCGCGGCCAGTCATCATAAAATGTTCAACAAAATGTAAGCGATCCGTCAAAGACGGCTGTTAGCAGAGCCCGTGGCTACGTGCCGGGGACATGAGGTCCTTGCCGAGCAGGCCATCATTCCATCAACGGGGCTAACTCATGAAATCTTCCGCTCTGACTTCCTTCGTGGCCGGCGTCGCCATCGCCGCCGCCTTCGGCGCCACGGCCGCCCAGGCAGAAAAGACCAAGTTCGAATTCTGGTACGGCCTTTCCGGCGATCTTGGTGACCGCGTGCAGGAGACCTGCAAGAAGTTCAACGATTCCCAGGCCCAGTTCGAGATCGTCTGCACCTCGCAGAACGATTACGAATCCACCCTGCAGAACACGATTGCGGCCTACCGCGCCAAGAAGCAGCCCGCCATCACCCAGATTTATGACGCCGGTACGCTGGACATGATGCTGTCCAAGGCTTTCGTCCCCGCCAAGAAGCTGATGGCCGACAATGGCTACAAGATCGACTGGAACAATTATTTCCCCGGCATCGCCAATTATTACACCACGGCCGCCGGTGAGTTGAACTCGTTCCCTTACAATTCCTCCACGGCTGTCTTCTATTACAATGTCGACGCTTTCGAAAAAGCCGGCATCACCTTCAAGCCCGACACCTGGGAGCAGGTTGAAGAAGCTTCCAAGAAGCTGAAGTCCGCCGGTTTCGAATGCCCGCTCGCCTTCAACTTCGACACCTGGATGCTGATGGAGCAGTTCTCCGCCATCCACAACCAGCCGATCGCCACCAAGGGCAATGGCTATCAGGGTCTCGACGCCGAACTGACGATCAACAAGACCAAGTTCGTCGATCAGGTCAAATTCTTCAAGAAGATGCAGGACGAGAAGCTGTTCGTCGTCAAGACCAAGCAGCTCGGCATGGACATCCTGCCCGCCTTCACCTCGCAGACCTGCCAGATGTTCATGTCCTCAATCGCCAGCCACGGCACCGTCGGCAAGGCCATGCCTGAAGGCGTGAAGTGGGACGTCGCCATGCTGCCGATCTGGAAGGGCGCGGAGCGTCACAACTCGCTGGTCGGCGGCGCTTCGCTGTGGGTGATGGCCGGTCGTCCGGACGCCGAATACAAGGGTGCAGCCGCATTCCTCAACTTCATCGCCCAGCCTGATATGGTTGAGTGGTGGTCGACCGTTACCGGCTACATCCCGGTTACCAAGACCGGCTTCGACGCCATGAAGGCCAATGGTTTCTACGACAAGGCTCCCTACAAGGGCCGCGAAAAGGCGATCGAGAGCCTGACCTTCACCCCGCCTTCCGAATATACCCGCGGTATCCGCCTCGGCGGTTTCACGCAGATCCGCAAGGAAGTCGCCACTTCGCTCGAAGCCATCTTCATGCAGAACGCCGATATCCAGGCTGAACTCGACAAGGCCGTCGAGCGCTCCAACACCGGTCTGCGCCGCTTCGAAAAGACCTATGAAGGCGCCAAGCTGAACTAAGCGCTCTTTCATCGCTGCCAGAAGCCTGTCCGGACAATCTCCGGGCAGGCCCGCCGAAATCTCGAACATTGCCGGACTCCAATGGAAAAGCGTACCGTCTTCAAAAGCACGTGGCTGCCTGTGCTCTTCGCCCTGCCGCAGTTCCTGCTCATCCTTCTGTTCTTCTATTGGCCGGTTGCGGCGGTGCTGAACTGGGCATTCACCCTGGAACCGCCCTTCGGCGGCCAGGCGGAATTTGTCGGCCTGGCCAATTTCGTGGAAACCTTCGGTGATCCGCTTTATTGGCAATCGATCCTAACGAGCCTGATCTTCGCGATCGCCGGTCCGTTTTTCGCGATCCTCATCGGCCTCGTGCTCGCCCTTGCGGTCGACCGCCAGCTTCCTGGCTCCGGCTTTTTCCGGGTGCTTTATATCCTGCCCTATGCGATTGCCGGTCCCGCCGCCGGCATGGCCTTCCGCTTCATCCTGTCGCCGGAACGCGGTCTCGCCGCATCGCTGAATTCCTGGTGGCCGGATATCTGGAACCCGGCCAAATACGGCGAACACGCGCTCATCCTCGTCATCGTCATCTTCATCTGGAAATGGGCGGGTTACACCTTCATCTTCCTGTTCGCCGGCCTGCAATCCGTGCCGCGTTCGCTGACGGAGGCCGCCGCCATGGACGGCTCCGGGCCCATTCGCCGCGCCATCGACATTCAGGTGCCGCTGCTCGCGCCAACCCTGTTCTTCCTGACCGTCATCATGATGACCGAGGGTTTCGTCGGCGCCGATACGTTCGGCATCGTTGCCTCCACCACCGAGGGCGGCCCCAACCATGCTACCGAAGTGATGGTCTACCGCATCGTCAGCGAAGCCTTCGAGGGGCTGAATTATTCCGGCGCCTCGGCGCAGAGCCTCGTCCTCATCGGCCTCATCATGGTCTTCACCTTCATCCAGTTCCGCTTTGTCGAGCGGCAAGTCCATTACAAGTGAGACGGCCATGATCCAGCGCACCCCTTACGCCGACGCCCTGACCTATGCGATCATGGCGGCCGGCCTCCTCCTGCTTATCGGCCCCTTCATCGTCGTTATTTCCGGCGCCAGCCAGACGGTCCAGCAGGTCAACAGCGTCCCCTTCAGCTTCATGCCGCAGGGCGAATTCTTCACCAATGCGCAGGCTGCCTGGCAACGCGCCAATCTCGGCAACGCCCTCTTCAACAGCATCATCATGGCGACGCTGGTCACCATCGGAAAGGTCGCCCTTTCGGCCTTCACCGCCTTTGCCATCGTGTTCTTCCGCTCGCCGCTCAAACACCTGTTCTTCTGGACGGTGTTTATCACCCTGATGCTGCCGCTCGAAGTGCGCGTGGTGCCGACCTATTCGGTCGCCGCCGATCTTTTCCAGCCGTTCCGCTCGATTCTCGGTCTGTTCGGCATCGAGGTCACGCTGGAATGGAACCTCCTCAACTCCTATGCCGGCCTCACTTTGCCACTGATCGCCACCGCCACCGGCACCTTTCTCTATCGGCAGTTCTTCATGACGATACCGGACGAGCTGGCGGAGGCCGCGCGCATGGACGGTTCGGGTGCCGCGCGTTTCTTCGTGGACATGCTGCTGCCGCTGTCGCGCACCAACATGCTTGCGCTCACCACCATCATGTTCGTTTATGCCTGGAACCAGTATCTCTGGCCGCTCCTGATGGTCACGGACCCTTCCTACAAGACGGTGATGATGTCGCTCCGCGCGCTTTTGCCCGCCGATGACGGCACGCCGGACTGGAACGTCACGCTGGCTGGCTCCCTCATCATCATTCTGCCGCCGCTTCTCGTCGTGGCCTTCCTGCAACGCTGGTTCGTCCGCGGTCTAGTCTCGTCCGACAAGTAACAGCGCGGCTCTCAACAACAAGGTTTTCTATCATGGCTCAGATCGATATTCGTCAGGTCCGCAAATCCTACGGCAAGACGCCCACCCTGCACGGGGTGGACCTCTCTTTCGACTCCGGCGAATTCGTCGTCATCCTCGGCCCCTCCGGCTGCGGCAAATCCACGCTGCTGCGCATGATCGCCGGTCTGGAGGACATCACCTCGGGCGAAATCGCCATTGGCGGGCGCGTGGTCAACACGCTGGAGCCGCGTGAACGCGGCTGCGCCATGGTGTTCCAGAATTACGCGCTTTATCCGCATATGTCGGTGGCCGGCAATATCGGCTATGCGCTGAAGGTCGCCGGTGTTCCCAAGGCCGAACGCCAGCGCCGCATCGAGGAAACCGCAAAGATCGTCGGCCTCTCCGATTATCTGGAGCGCAAACCGGCCGCCCTTTCCGGCGGCCAGCGCCAGCGCGTCGCCATGGCCCGCGCCATCATCCGCGAACCTGCGGTGTTTCTTTTCGATGAGCCGCTCTCCAACCTCGACGCCAAGCTACGTGTGACCATGCGCGCGGAAATCCGCAAGCTGCACCAGCGTCTCTCCGCCACATCGATCTTCGTCACCCATGATCAGGTGGAAGCCATGACGCTGGCCGACCGGCTGGTGGTGATGAACAAGGGCAATGTCGAGCAGGTCGGCCATCCGCTGGATATCTATCATCGCCCGGCCAGCACCTTCGTGGCGTCCTTCATCGGCTCGCCTGCCATGAACCTGTTCGCCACGAGGGTGGAGGTGGAATCCCCTGCCGTGATGCTGGATGGCACACCGGTGAAACTCTTCCCCGAAACCGCACTGGAATTGCGCGGCCGCGACGTGACAGTGGGCATCCGCCCGGAACAATGCGTCGTGAGCACGGACGGCGCGGGCGTACCGGCTATCGTGGATTTCGTCGAAGAACTGGGCTCGGGCCGCATCGTCCATGCCAATATCGCCGGCGAGACCTTCTCCGCCGCCATCGGTGAAGACCTCTCGGTAAAACCCGGCCAGCGCGTCCACCTCGATCTCCCCACCGCCCACCTCCACTTCTTCGATCCCGCCACGGGCAAGCGTATCGAAACGGAGGGCGCCATCGAAACCACCCGTATCGGCAACGAGAAACTGCTGGCGGTTTAAGCGCCGCGCAAGATGCCTCCGGTGCGGCTTCGGATATGGTCCGTCCGCACCGGCTCCTGCAGAGATGCAATCTTGGTGCCTTGCGACTGATTACACCAGATATATTACATCAGGAAATTCAATCAATATTTTGATTTCTATATATTAATTAGAATCTGCATGCCAGAGAAATGCTTGCCGCCACCCATCTTAGTGCGGCCACTCCGCTGTTACACTTCGAAGATGACCGAGCGGCTGCCGCCACGGGATCACCGCCAAATGCAGAATTTCAGCAAAAATCTTTCGGTTCGGAAATCATAATCGGAATAGTCTTCGCCGCGTCGATCGTCCGGCAGGGATATCGTCGCGACAAGCAAAGGCCTGCCTGCAGTTAAAGCCATCAGCAACGCGCCGCGCGAGCCGAAAACATCAACGAAAGCGAAGCCATGGCAAATGATCGCAAACTGCATCTCGGCGCCTTCATGCGGCCCGTCAGTCTCCACACGGGTGCATGGCGTTATCCGGGCGCCTTCCCGGATGCGAATTTCAGTTTCGCCCATCTCGCGCGCTTCGCACAGCAGCTCGAGGCCGCGAAATTCGATGCATTCTTTATGGCCGATCATCTGGCGGTGCTGAACATGCCCACGGAGGCGTTGCGCCGCAGCCATACCGTCACCTCCTTTGAGCCCTTCACCCTGCTTTCGGCGCTCGCCGCCGTCACCTCCCGCATCGGGCTGGTCGCCACCGCCTCCACCACATTCGATGAGCCCTATCACGTCGCCAGGCGTTTCGCCTCGCTCGATCACCTCAGCAATGGCCGCGCCGGCTGGAACATCGTCACCACGTCAAATCCCGACGCAGCCCGGAATTTCGGCCGCGAGGAACAGCCTGACCATGCAGAGCGCTATGGCCGTGCGCGGGAATTTTACGATGTCGTCACCGGCCTCTGGGATTCCTTCTCGGACGACGCCTTTATCCGGGATGTCGATAGCGGGCTGTTCTTCGATCCCGATAAGATGCATGTGCTGGACCACAAGGGCCCCGAATTTTCCGTGCGCGGACCGCTCAACATCGCGCGCCCGGTGCAGGGTTGGCCCGTTATCGTTCAGGCAGGGGCTTCCGAGCCGGGACGCCAGCTTGCCGCCGAAACCGCGGAGGTCGTTTTTGCCGCAACACCCACGCTTGCGGCAGGAAAGGCCTTCTATAAGGACGTCAAGGACAGGACCGTCGCGGTGGGTCGCTCCCGCGACGGAATTGTCATCCTGCCCGGCGCTTTCGTTCTCGTGGGTGACAGTGTGGAAGAGGCAAAGGCCAAACGCGCCAGGCTCGACAGCCTTGTCCATTATGACAGCGCAATCGCCTCGCTTTCCATTGCGCTCGGCCACGATGTTTCGGGTTTCGATCCCGATAGCCCCCTGCCTGATATTCCCGAGACCAATGCCAGCAAATCCAGCCGCGAAAGGGTCATCGAGCTTGCCCGAAGCGAAGCCCTGACGGTGCGCCAGCTCGCCCAACGGCTGGGCGGCTATGCGGGTCTTGCCTTTGTCGGCACGCCAAAGACCATCGCCGACGAAATGGAGCAATGGCTCCACGAAGAGGGCTCGGACGGTTTCAATGTCACCTTCCCCTTCCTGCCAGCCGGCCTTGACGACTTCACGACGCAGGTGGTGCCGGAGTTGCAAAGGCGCGGGCTGTTCCGCAAGGACTATGAGGGGCCGACATTGCGCGACCATCTTGGCCTGCAACGGCCGGCCAATCGTTTTTTTCCTGAATAACGCGCCATCGCGCCAATCGCACTCGCGGTAGGGAGATTTTCCACGCCGCTCGCAAAGTTTGGCATGGGGTTCCAGAACGGCGGATTGACCTTAAAAACACCCGCCCATACCCTTTAAGTACACAAATTACATAAACTAGGTAGATTAATATGAAAGCCGAACATTCCCGCCGCCAGATCCTCAAATTCGGTATTGCAGGCGCGCTCGCAGCACCACTTGTCACGGGCAATGCCCTGGCCCAGAGTTCGCCGGAATTTCCTGCGGAGCTGAAGCTGGACTGGGGGTTTTACTCCTCCCACACGCTGCTGATAAAGAACAAGGGCTGGCTTGAGGAGGCTTTCAAGGATGTCGGCACCAAGATCACCTGGGTGCAATCCCGCGGCAGCAACAATTCGCTCGAATTCCTGAAAGTCGGCTCGACGGATTTTGCCGGCTCGGCCGCACTATCAGCCTTTCTCGCCCGCGCCAACGGCGTGCCGCTGAAGGTGATCTATGTGGCGAGCTGGGGCGGTTCCTCCATCATTCAGGTGCGCCCGGACTCGCCGGTCAAGACCGTCGCCGATCTCAAGGGCAAGACCATTGCGGTGACCAAGGGCACCGCGCCCTATTTCACCCTCGTCCGCGCGCTTGACCAGAACAAGCTGTCCATCGACGACCTCAAGGTCGTGAACCTGCAGCATCCGGAAGGTTTCAACGCGCTTCAGCAGGGTCAGGTGGATGCCTGGGTCGGCATCGATCCGCATACCTCCCAGGCCGAGCTTGCGGGCGACCGGGCGATTTTCGATGAGCGCAGCTGGCGCGACGGCAGCGTCTTCAGCGTTTCCGAGGAGTTTCTGGCGAAGCACCCGAAAGCGGTCGACAGGCTTCTTGGCGTCTGGGTGCAGACGCAGAAATGGATCCGTGAAAACAAGGGCGAATTCATCGATTTTGTCACGCAGGTCACCGGCAACGATCCCAAGATCACCAAGCTGACGATCGAGAAGCGCGACTGGAAGGATCCCGTTCCCGGTGAGGAATTGCTGAGCTCGATCCGCATCGTCACGCCGCTCTTGGGCGACGACGTCCTGCGCCCGGGCGTCAATGTCGACACTGTCCTGTCATCGCTGATCGATCCGGCACCGGCGAAAAAGGCACTTGGCGCATGAATTCCCATCCGCGCGAATTCCAGCGCGTGAAACAGACTGCGAAACAATTCCCTTCCCGGTTGCCACTTGCGCAAAGGGTGGGGAATTTCCTTGGCCGCTTTGATCTGCGCGGCGCAATCGTGCCGGTCGGGTCACTGCTGCTGCTCGAGCTTTTTGTCCGCCTCGGCTGGGTCAGCCCCTTTGTGCTGCCGCCGCCCTCCGAACTTTACGACACCTTCCTGCGGCTTGCGGAAGGTCCCCTGTGGACGAATGTTGCGGCCAGTACCGCGCGCGTCTTCGTCGGCTTCGTCATCGGCTCCCTGCTCGCCATCGTGGTCGGTTCGCTGGTGGGGCTGGTGATCGCCGCCGAGCGTTATCTCGAGCCGACATTTCAGGCGCTGCGGGCGGTCCCAAGCCTTGCATGGGTGCCGCTGCTGATGATCTGGTTCGGCATCGGCGAGACCTCGAAAATCGTGCTGATCGCCAAAAGCGCGTTTTTCCCCGTCTACCTCAATCTTTTTTCCGGCATCCGAAATGTTGACCGCAAGCTGGTGGAGGTTGGCGAGATGTATCGTCAGCCGCTGCCCGTGCTGGTTTGGCGGATTTTCATTCCCGCCTCCCTGCCGCATCTCTTCACGGGCCTGCGTTACGGGCTGTCGCTTGCCTGGCTGAGCGTCGTCGCGGCCGAGCTTCTGGCCGCGTCCGAAGGTATCGGCTACATGCTGTCCGACGGGCGGGAGCTTTCCCGGCCTGATCTCGTCATGATCGCCATCATCTGCCTTGCGGTGCTGGGCAAGATTTCCGACAGCCTCTTCAAGATTGTCGAAGACCGCTGCCTGCGCTGGCGCGACAGCTATCCCCTTCAGCAGGAAGGACGCCTGCGATGAGTTTGCTCAATGTCGATGTGCGCGAAAAGGCTTTCGGCGACACGGTGATCCTTCAGGATATCCAGCTCACGCTGGGTGATGGCGAAGCGGCGGTTCTCCTTGGCCCCAGCGGTTGCGGAAAGAGCACGCTGCTGCGCATCGCCGCCGGCCTCGACCGGCGTTTTTCAGGCGCTGTCAGAGTTCAGCAAGACGAGGAGAAGGCATCGGACTCACCGCCCATCGCCTTTGTCTTTCAGGAACCCCGCCTGATGCCGTGGCTGACGGTTGCCGAAAACATCGGTTATGCGGCCGGCAGGAAATATGATGTCGAGCGCGTGAAGGGGCTGATTGACGATGTCGGTTTGAGCGGCCATGGCGGCGCGCTGCCGAAGGCTCTTTCGGGCGGCATGGCGCAACGTGTGGCGATCGCAAGAGCGCTCTATACAGAACCGCGCATCCTGCTGCTCGATGAACCCTTCAGTGCGGTCGATGCTTTCACCCGGATGAAGTTGCAGGACCTTGTGCTGAAACTCGTTGAACAGCGCGGCATTTCCTTCCTGCTCGTCACCCACGATATCGACGAGGCGCTCTATCTCGGTGACCGGATCTACATGATGGGCGCCCATGACGGCCGTATCCAGCAGCGGATAGAGGTGGACGTGCCGCGCCCGCGCGACCGGCGGTCTCCTGAGCTCGCAGACCTCAAGAACGAGGTGCTGACCGCCCTGCACAATGCCCACGTCATCTGAACAGCGCCGCCCTCACCCTTTCACGCCGGACGAGATCATGATCGCTTCCGTCACACGCCGCTGGAAGATGACATAGGCGATGATGACCGGCAGCGCCGCCAGCATGGCGATGGCCATCAGGCGCGCATAAACAATGCCGAAAGTGTCGTTGACCTGGGTGATGCCGACGGGGATCGTCATCATGTTTTCAGAGGTGACGACCAGGAAGGGCCAGAAGAAGGCGTTCCACACCGTAATGAAGGTCACGATCGCCATGGCGGTGGTGATCCCCCAGTTCAGCGGCAGATAGACCTTGAACAGGATGGTATATTCGCCGCCGCCATCCAGAACCACCGCTTCGCGCATCTCCTTCGGCACGCTGTCGAAGAACTGCTTGTAAACGATGATGACGATGGGCGTGATGAGCTGCGGCAGGATGATGCCCGCCCAGGTGTTGATGAGGTTGAGGTTCTTCATCAGGATGAACTGAGTGACGACGAGCGTCTGCGCCGGCACCATGAAACTCGCAAGCACGATGCCATAAAGCAGACGCCGTCCCGGAAAGCGGATCTGCGACAGGGCATAGGCGCACAGCATCGAAATCAGCAGCACGGAGACAGTGACGATTGCGGCGGTGCCGATGGAATTTACGTACCAGGTCAACAGCCGCGTGTTGAAGAGGGCGTTCACATAAGCCCCCAGCTGAAACTCATCTGGCAGCAGCGACATGTTGCCGGCAACATTATTGTCCGAACGTAACGACGTCACGAAACCCCAATAGAGCGGAAAGATCCACACGAGCGCCGCTGAGAACGTCAGCAGGGTCAGAACGACGTTTTCTAGTCTTTTCGTGAAGCTCATGAGTTCCTCCGGATGCGCAGCAACTGGAACTGGAGAATGGAAACGGTGACGATCAGCAGGAAGAGCACGGTGGCGACGGCGGAAGCGTAACCGCCATTGTTCAGCTGGAACGCCTCGCGATAGACCTTGAGCAGAAGCACGAAGCTGGAATTGAAGGGCCCGCCGCCGCTCAGGAGATAGATCTGGTCGAATATCTTCAGCTGCAGGATCAGTTGCAGTGTGAGAATGAGCGCGGTGACGGGCCAGAGAAGCGGCCATGTCACCCGCCAGAAGCGCTGCCACGTCGTTGCGCCGTCAAGTGAGGCCGCCTCATAAAGCTCCGTCGGAATATTGCGCAAACCGGCGATGAACAGCAGCACGTTGAAACCGTTCGTCCACCAGATGGTGACGACGGCAACCATCGGCATGACCCAGTAGGGGTTCTTGAAAACCGCGACCGGCTTGCCGGCAATCAGCGAAATCACCGGCTGGAGAATGCCGAACTGCAGATCGAGCATCCACGCCCAGATTTCCGTGACGACCGAAACCGGCAGCACATAGGGAAGGAAAAACAGGCTCATGGCGATCGTCTGCTTCACGCCCGAAAGGCGGCTGACGGCGAGAGCGATCATCAGGGCGATGACGGTCGTCGGCACGACGGTCAGAAGCACGAAATAGCCGTTGTTCTTCAGCGACGTGACGAAGAGACGGTCGCTCAGCAGCTTTGCGTAGTTCGCGAACCCCACCCAGTCACCATCGCCGATCAGCGGCGCATCGGTGAAACTGATGCGGACCATCTCGATCAGCGGGTAAAGGAAGAAGGTGACGAAGACCACGATGAACGGCGTCACCATCGACAGCGCGATCAGCGATTTCTTGCGCCGGTTTTCAATCATAGCCATGGAATGTCTCCGGAACCTTGCATTGCGTGCTGCCCTCCGGCCAGAAACCGGAGGGCAGGTTTCCTGTTACTTCAGCTTGCTTTGCAGCTCTTCCCTGATCTGCTCCACCGCATCCGTGCCGCTCATGAAGCCCTGAATGGCCGGGGCGATGACGTTGAGAGCCGCATCATAGGCGGGCGAAGCGACACCGGTGATCGTCGTCTTCGGATCGAACACCGCCGCTTCCGCCAGCGATGCATAGGTGGCGTTCGGCTGCATCGCCTTGTATTCGCTGCTTTCGGTGATCGATTTATAGGCCGGAATATGGCCGGCATCGGCCCAGCTGATGGCGTGTTTTTCCATCCAGCCGATCACCTTCATCACGGCGGCGCGCTTTTCGCCGGAAACGGTCTTGTCGCCCTGATTGGGGATGGCGAAAGCGTGCGAATCCGCCCAGGTGGCGCGTTTGCCCATGAAGGGCGGAACCTCGACCGCGCTCCACTTGAAGCCCAGCTTGCCGTTTTTCTCCAGGTCCTTGTAGGTCGGCACTTCCCAGACACCGTTCAGCTGGAAGGCAGATTTTCCGGCGGAAAAGAGCGCAACGGAGGCTGGATACTCAGCCTGTTCCGGCGCCCAGCCGTTTTCGCGCCATTTCGACATGGTGTCGATTGCCTTGGCGGCCTTTTCGGCATTGTCGCCGGCCAGCACCTCGCCATTGGTGACGAGTTCGCCGCCCTGCTGCGAGAACAGGGTGTAAAAGACGCGCCAGACACCGGCTTCGCCGCCGGACTGATAGGTGACCGGCGTTTGGACACCCTTTTCCTTCGCCCAGGCCAGCGCCTTTTCAAAATCATCCATCGTCTGGATGCCGGTCAACTTGCCTTCGGCATCGAGGTAGGGCGAGCCTTTCAGGAGATCGGCATTGTAATAAAGAACAAGCGCGTGAATATCGAAGGGCACGGCATAAAGCTTGCCGTCATGGGTCGCCGCTTCAAGCGGCGCGCCGAAGAAATCGTCTTTCTTCAGGCCGGCCTCCTCGAGATCCTTGTCGGTAATCTCGCTCAGCACCTTTTCCTGCAGGGCGAGCGGCGCACGCGACAGGTGGTAGGTCATGACATCAGGCCCCTCCCCGACGGCAGAGGCGGTCCGCACCTTGGTATAGAAGGGAACGCCCCATTCCAGCGTCGTCCCCTTGACCTGGATATCCGGGTGCTCCTTGTTGAAGGCATCGATCAGCGCCTTCATGCGCACGCCGTCACCGCCGGACAGAAAGTCCCACCAGACGATATCCTGTTTGGCCAGCGCCGGCAGGGCGGTCAAACCCAGAACCGTGCCAACAAGCAATGTCTTGATCAATCGCATCGTTCACTCCTCCCGTTTATGTGGAAACACCCCTTGAAGAGGCGGTCTGCTGCATCGAAAGACGCCTCCTCGCGCCTATCGCAACCTTTTGCCATCCGTGTCGAAAACCAGAATATGGTCGGGCGAGGCGCTCAGCGACACGGACCGGCCGTCCAGACTTTCGCGCGAACCCTGCCGCTGCACGATGATTTCCTTGCCTGACGACGCGCGGGTATAGAGGTAGGAGACATCACCCAGCTCCTCCGTCACCTCGACATTGACAGGCAGGGCGCCGTCCTGCGAAATCATCAGATGTTCGGGCCGAACGCCTATTTCGACCCGCTGGCCGGCGGAAACAGGCTGCGAAAGCCGCGCTTCGAGATGTCTCTGGCCGCCATCGAGCGAAAGCGTCACCACGCCGTTTGCCTGCTCGACAATTTCCGCCTGCAGGAAGTTCATCGCCGGCGAGCCGATGAAACCCGCCACGAAACGGTTATCCGGATCGTCATAAAGGGTAAGCGGTGCACCGGCCTGCTGCACCACACCGCCCTTCAGCACGAAGATCTTGTCCGCAAGCGTCATGGCTTCCACCTGGTCATGCGTGACATAGATCATCGTGGCGCCGAGCTTGCGATGAAGCCGGGTCAGCTCCAGACGCATCTGGACACGCAGTTCCGCATCGAGGTTCGACAGCGGCTCATCGAAGAGGAAGACCTTCGGCTGCCGCACGATCGCGCGGCCTATCGCCACACGCTGCCGCTGGCCGCCGGAAAGCTGCGAAGGCTTTTTATGCAGATGGTCTTCGAGCTGCAGGATGCGGGCAGCCTCGCCCACCCTCTCATTCACCTCCGCTTTCGGGCGGCGCGCGAGACGCAGGCTGAAGGCCATGTTCTCGAACACGCTGAGATGCGGATAAAGCGCATAGTTCTGGAACACCATCGCGACACCGCGATCGGCCGGTTCGACGGCCGTGACATCGCGGTCGTCGATGGCGATATGCCCGCCGCTGGTCTCCTCAAGACCAGCGATCATGCGCAGCAGCGTGGATTTTCCGCAGCCGGAAGGCCCGACGAAAACCGCAAAGCTACCGGTCGGGATTTCCATCGAGACATCCCGGATCGCGGCGAAGGATCCGAAGGACTTGGCGATATTGTTGAGACGGACACCCATGGCCGCCTCACTGAACCTTCAGCCGCAGCACATGGTATGACAGCGCCGGCACGGAACCCTTCAGCGCCCCGTCCTCGACGCCGACGCCGCTGCCGGGCACCGGCACGACACGATCCGGCTGATCCGGACCATTACCGACGCGCAGGTCATATCCCGCCATGGCCAGATGCAGGTCGAGCGTGGCCGAGGAGAAGCCAGTGAGGCTGACATTGATCTCTGCCGCCTCGGTCAGATAACGATTGAGCACGAACAGCGTCACCATGCCTTCCGCCTCGTCATAGACACCGGCGACATCCAGATATTTGACGTCATCGGCCGCGTTGCAATCATAAGTCGGGCAATCGACCGCAACATTCAGCGCAACGCCACGGCCATAAAGCGAGGCGAACTGATAGGGATAATAGATCGTCTGACGCCAGGCCGGCCCGTTCTTTTCCGCCCGGATGGGGGCGATGACGTTGACGAGCTGGGCGATGCAGGCGATGCGCACGCGGTCCGAACGGCGGATGAACTCGTTGAGCAGGCCGGCGACAAAAAGCGCATCTTCGAAGTTGTATGTCTCTTCCAGAAGTGCCGGCGCTTCCGGCCAGTCCCAGCTCTTGATGCGTTTGCCGTCCTCGTCGCGGATGTGATACCAGACGTTCCATTCGTCGAAGCAGATGGAAACATCGTTCTTGGCGCGCTTCTTCGCCTTCACATAATCGATGACGCCGGCGATGGTCTGGATGTAACGCCCGGTCTCCTCGATCTTGCCGAAATAATTCAGCGTGTCGCGGCTGTTATTGCCGAAATATTTGTGCAGCGAGATGTGATCGACATTCTCGTAGCATTCCTCCAGCACCTCGCGTTCCCATTCGGGATAGGTCGGCATACCGTCATTGGAACTACCGCAGACGATGGCTTCAATCGTCGGATCGAAGCCCTTGAAGGCCTTGGCGGTTTCGTTCGCCAGGCGGCCATATTCCACCGCGGTCTTGTGGCCGATCTGCCAGGGGCCGTCCATCTCGTTGCCGAGGCACCACATTTTCACGTCGTGGGGTTTTTCCGTGCCGTGGCTGCGGCGCAGATCGCTAAGCGCGGTGCCGCCCGGAAAATTCACATATTCAAGGAAATTACGGGCGTCATCCAGACCACGAGAACCAAGATTGACGGCGAGCATCATCTCGATACCAGCCATCTGCGCCCAGTCGGCGAACTCGTTGATGCCGATCTGGTTGGTTTCCTTGGAGCGCCATGCGAGGTCGAGGCGGATGGGGCGCTGGTCGCGCGGCCCGATGCCGTCTTCCCAGCGATAGGCCGAAACGAAGTTGCCGCCGGGATAACGGATGGCCGGAATTTTCAGGTCCTGAACAAATTTCAGGACGTCCTTGCGGAAGCCGTTCGCGTCCGCCTGCGGATGGCCGGGCTCATAAATCCCGCCATAGATCGCACGCCCCATATGCTCGATGAAGGCGGAATACAGACGATCGTCGATACGCCCAATCCGGAAGTCCCGGTGGACTGAAACCCGCGCTTTCATAGGCTCTCCTCCCTGCGCATTTATATCTTAAAATATGATATGAACCATATTTGATAATATAGTTGCCGAGGGAATCCGCGCCTGTCAACCGCGAAAATCATACTTTTGAAAATTGGCTGGATCAGTCAGCGGTGCGCAGGCGCAGGACGATGTCCTGATCGTAATTTCCGAAGCCGCGGCCAAAGATATTCAGCCCGCCTGGATGTTTTGCATCAGCCTTGACCTCGATGCGCAACCGGATGGAGCGGTGGCTGGCCAGATCGATATCTGCCAGCGTCACATCCGAAATCCGGGTTCCGTCAACATAGGTTCCCTGCGCGGTGATGCGCCAGGTCTTGAGCATGCCGTATTGGGAACCGGAGAGTTTCCACCAGTCTGGCGTAAATACGCCCCGCTTGTCGCCGAAGTCGCCGGGCGAGGTCCACACACCGATTTCCCTGCCGTTGACGGACAGCGTGATGTCGGACGGCCAGTCACTGTGCGTTCCCGGCACCTCGGAACTGACCTCCATCGAAAACTCTATTTCCTCGACGCTACGCCCTTGAATCTTGGCATTATTGGGGAATTGATACTCCACAAAACCCGATGTCAACCACAGCAGCGCCGTCTTCATCCGGTCTGGATCCATGAAAGTATCGGGCACATCAAGAAGGCCGATAATGCCCTCCGGCGAGCAGATACCGCAGGGCGCGGTGACCGAACTCTGGGTATAAAGGCCGAGCGGCATGGCGACCGCGATGTAATTTGATGCCGCCGGCGCCTCGGGTTTCCGGAAGGAAACGATGAGTTCATCACAGGTGGCAAAGCAGATTTTCTGGTTGCCCTTGCGCGCCTTGCGCGTCTCGGTTCGCAGCAGCCCCGCCTCCTCGAGAACGGCCACGCCGGCGGAAACGGTGGACTGCGGCAAATCCAGCCTCTGCGCAATTTCGTTGACATTCAGGCCGCTCGCCTCGTGCAGCAGCTTCAATATCTGCACGCGGATCAGCGACGCCGCCGCTTTCAGGACATCAAACTCTTTTTCAGCATCAACGAGAAGGAAATTGGGCGCCATATTCTAATCTTCAGATTTATCGATCCAGATCAGAATTTCTGGCTTAAATGCCATATACTTGTCCAGTACTGTTTGTTGTACAGACCATTTTGAACGGCGTGAAGCGCCATTTATCTCAGGCACTTCATAAAAAGCACCGCCACACGGCTTCGATTCCGTGTGGCGGCGCCCGTTTCGTCGTCAGCCGCGCTTGCGCAGGGTCCGCGTGCCGGTGTCGACGAGGTTTTGCGCCGCTTCATCCACGCTGGCGCGGCCGAAGGCGAGCGAATCGGCGATGGGACGCATCACGCCACGGTCAAACTCGTTGGCGCCGATCGGGGCGGGTTCCGGATAGGAATCGAGCTTGCCCGACAGGCTTTCGATATAATCCACCGTCTTGCGCTCGGTCTCGTTGAGGCTCGGCAACAATGCTTCCCGCACGACCTTGGCCGGCGGCACGCCACGCTCGACGCCGAGCACCTTGCCCGCCTCGAGATCATTGACGAAGAAGTTGATGAATTTCGCCGCCGCCTCCGCATTGGTCGAGGTGGACGAAATGGACCAGATAAGGCCCGGCCGGTAATAGTGCCCGGTCGGCTTGCCCGCCCCCTCACCCGGCAGCATACCGATGGACAGCGTCTGTTTATTGAGCTTCTGATAACCGACCAGCTGGTTGGAATAGGCAAAACCAATGGCCGAATTGCCAAGCGTCAGGGCGTTGGATTCGATGGTATTGTCGTCACGCGTCTGGATATCGGCGGAAACGCAGAGCTTGTTCTCGCGCAGGTCCTCCCAATAGGCGAACCATTCCTTCGCATCTTCCTTGTTGAAGCCGATGGTGCCGTCCTGAAACAGAAGCTTGCCGCGCTGGCGCAGCCAGACATCGAAAACATAATGATAACGCGCACCATAGGGCACAGCCCAATAGTTTCGTTTTGCCGGGCCGTTCTTCTTGAAATCACGCGCCAGTTCCGCCAGCGCCTTCCAGGTGATCTGATCCTGCGGCACGGAAACGCCGGCTTCCTTCAGCGTATCGGCGTCATACATCATGCAGAAGGAATTCAGCCCGAGGCCGACGCCGTAAAGCTTGCCATCGATACGGCAGAGATCGACCTCGCTTTTGCCGAAGGTGGAAAGATCAAGCGACTTGCCGACGAACTGGTCCAGCTCCATGCAGGCGCCACGGCCGGAATAATCGGCAATGGTGGAAGGTTCGAGCTGGAAGATGTCGGCGACGTTCCGTCCCGCCATCGATGTCGCGAGCTTGGTCCAGTAATCGGAACCGGCGATCATTTCACCGCTGATCTCCGTCTGCGGGTTCGCCTTCTGGTAAAGGGCGATCACGTCGTTGGTGCGCTTGCTGCGGTCGGCAGATCCCCACCATACGCAGCGAAGCCTCGTCTCAGCCGCAGCCGCGCGAAAACCGCCCGCCGCCACGCCGAGACCGGCCAGCGCCGCCGTCACCAAAAATCCACGTCTGTCGATAGTTTGCATCTGCTCCTCCCGCGTTTTGCAAATTTTTCACTGACTACTTAAATTCTTGCAAATTTTCTTAGTTTGCAATATTTGCATCATAATAGATTTTTTTGCAAGCGCAGGAGACGATATGAACGATACGCCCGACATCAGCCGCCCGCGCCAGTCGGATATCGCCCAGCGCGCCGGCGTTTCCATCAGCACCGTTTCGCGGGTTCTCGCAGGGGAAAAGGGCATCAGCGCATCCATCCAGACCAAGGTTCTGGGGGTGGCGGCGGAGCTTGGTTATCCATTGCGACCAGTCACGACCCAGACCGGGGGCGTGCCGCTGGAGGGCAAGAAAATCCTTGCGCTCATGTCCGCCGAAAGGGCGACCGGCGATATCGGCGCTTTTTATCACGATATTTTCGACATGCTGCGCAGCCTTGCCCAGACGGATGGCTTCGAACTCGATATCAGGCTTCTGCACCAGAAGCAGATCGACGACGCCCTGACCCAGCGGGTCTGCGAGGTGGACGGTCTTCTCGCCATCGGCCTCGATCCCGAGGACGAAATCATCCACCGCATCACGCAGGGTGTGCTGCAACCGGTTCTGGTCAACAGCGCCGATCCCTCGATGATGCTGGATTGCGTCTCGCCTTCCAATTTTTACGGCGGTGCGCTGGCGGCGCGGCGGCTTCTGGAACTCGGCCATCGCAAGGTCGCCTATATCGGCCCGCATCATCGCCACACCATAAGGGAGCGTATGCGCGGCTTTCGCCATACGATCCTCGAGGAAGGGGGCGCGACCTATGAGGAGTTTCTGCTTTCGACGGCGGATAGCGGTTTCGGACAGGCAGGCGATGCGGTTCGTCAGCTATTGGCCAAAAACCCTGAACTCACCGGCATTTTCTGCATGAATGACGCGATTGCGCTGGGTGCGCTTGGGGCGGCGCAGGAGCTTGGGCTCGGCGTGCCGGATGATCTTTCCATCATCGGCTTCGACGACCTGCCCTTTGCCGAACTCTCCACGCCCCGTCTCAGCACAATCCGGGTCGATCGTCGCGAAATCGCCCGTGAGGCGGTGGAACTGATGCGCCGCCGGCTGACGGAACCTTCCGCCAATGCCCGCCAGGTGCAGCTTGGCGTGCAGCTGGTGGAAGGACAGACGGCCGGCAAAGCGAAAAAGACGGGAAAGGCGACACGCGATGCATGACACCATGACCAGGCTCAATATGGCCAGATTTAATCCGCTGCATGGTAATCCGCTCAAAAGCCGCGCCGATGTCCGGCGGGCGCTGGATGACAGTTTCGCGCCGCTTCTTCCCTATTTTTCGCAGGGCGGCGCAAGAGTGACGCTCAGCGGGGCCGCCGCGCATTTCGACCGGGCGGCGGCGGATCTGGAAGGTTTCGCCCGTCCGCTCTGGGGCATCGCCCCGCTTGCGCTCAGCGGCGATCATTTCGACCATTGGCCGCTTCTGGCGCAGGGAATAGCCAACGGCACCGATCCCTCCCATCCCGAATATTGGGGTGACGTGCGCCAGAAGGACCAGCGGTTGGTGGAGCTTGCCGCAATCGGGTTTGCGCTGCGGCTTGCGCCTCAACACCTGTGGGAACCGCTGTCCGACGTGCAGAAAGACAATGTGCGCCGTTATCTGCTGACGGCGCGCGAACGCAATTACGCCGATAATAACTGGAAGTTTTTCCGGGTGATGGTCGATATGGCCCTTGATCATCTCGGCATCGATTTCGACCGCAGCCTGACCGAGACATTCCAGAAGGAACTGGACGAGTTTTATATCGCTGACGGCTGGTATCGCGATGGCAACTACCGCCGCATCGATCACTACATCGCCTTCGCCATGCATTTTTACGGCCTGATCTACGCGAAGCTCAGCAAGCCTGATGATGCCTATGCCGAACGCTACCGCGAGCGCGCTCGCCTCTTCGCCGGCGATTTCGCCAGCTGGTTCGATGAGGATGGCGGCACACTCGCCTTCGGGCGCTCCATGACCTATCGTTTCGCCTGCGGCGGCTTCTGGGCCGGCCTTGCCTTTGCCGATGAGGAGGCGCTGCCCTGGGGCGAGATCAAGGGGCTTTATCTGCAGCATCTGCGCTGGTGGGCGAAAAAGCCGATTGCCGACCGCGACGGCGTGCTCTCCATCGGTTATGCCTATCCGCAGCTCACCATGTCTGAGAGCTATAATTCGGCGGGCTCGCCCTACTGGGCCTTCAAGGCCTTTCTGCCGCTGGCCCTGCCGGAAAGCCACCCCTTCTGGCAGGCGGAGGAAAAACTGCCTGACACATCCGCAAGACCAAGGCCGCTCGTTCATCCCGGCATGGTGATGATGCGGGCGACAGGCAATGTCACGGCGCTTTCCAGCGGTCAGGAAAACCTTTCCATGCGCGGTGGGCCGGAAAAATATGCCAAATTCGCCTATTCCTCGCGTTATGGTTTCGGCGTGGAAGTGGATGAGCGCGGCTTCCGCACCAATGGTTTCGACAATATGCTGGCCTTTTCCGAAGACGGCCTGCATTACCGCGTGCGCGAGACCAACGAAAAGGTTCTGCTGGCGGGAGAAAGCCTGCGGGCGACATGGAAGCCGTTCCCCGATGTCGACGTTGAAACCACGCTGGTTGCGGCCGGTGACTGGCATGTCAGGCTGCACCGGATCACGTCGACCCGCCCCCTTTCGGTGACCGAAGGCGGCTTCGCCATCAACCGCAACGACGGCGACCGCGACGTCGTGAGCGAAGAGACCGGCCGGGCGACAGCCGATTGCGGCACCGACATATCCGCCATCATCGATATCGGCTCCAGCATGACCCGTCACGGCGTGGCGCTGAAGGCGCTGCCCAACACAAATCTCATCAACGCCAAGACCACGGTGCCGCAATTGCGGGGCGAGATTCCGGCGGGCGAAACCCTGCTTGCCTGCGCGGTCTTTGCCGGGGTGGCCGGGCCAGAAAGCGAAAAAGCGTTGGCGATGGTTCCGGCACTTCCGGATATGGGGGCGCTCGACCGCCTGTTTGCGGAACAGGGTGTTCCGGTCAGCAGCATGGCGGCCACGGGAGAGCCGCAATGACGAGCCCGCTTCCGCGTCTCAGCCTCGCCATGGACCCGGAGCGAACCCAGCATGTGCTGACACCGCAGGCGTTCGAAAGGCTGTCACAGAGCGTCGAGATTCTCGACACAGGGCGAATCTGCGATTTCCACGCCGCTTCAGTAAAGGAGCAGCTGGCGCGGACGGATATTCTTCTGACCGGCTGGGGCTGTCCGGATATCGGCGCGCGGGAACTGGCGCTGATGCCGCGTCTCAGGCTGATCTCCCATGCCGCCGGCACGGTCAAATATTTCCTGTCGCAAGCGGTGTTTGATCGCGGCATTACCGTGTGCAGCGCGGCGGAGGCGAATGCGCAGCCGGTCGCCGAATTTTCGCTGGCAATGATCCTGCTGGCCGGCAAGCGCACTTTCGGCTTCCGACGTCTTTATCTGGAGCATCGCGACCGCGCGCCTGTCGAGCGATTGCAGGCGCAGGCCATCGGCAATCTCGGCCTGACGGTCGGCATCGTCGGCGCATCGCGCATCGGACGCCGCGTCATCAATCTGTTGCAACCGTTCGATCTCAACCTCATCCTTTTCGATCCGCTCCTGAGCGTCGCGGAGGCGGAAAAGCTCGGTGTGCGTCTTGTCTCGCTCGAGGAACTGATGGCGGTGAGTGATGTCATCTCCCTGCATGCGCCCTCCCTGCCGCAGACACGGCATATGATCGGCGCGGCAGCGCTTGCCCGCATGAAGGACGGCGCAACCCTGATCAACACGGCGCGCGGCGCACTGGTGGATGAAGACGCGCTTCTGGCCGAACTGAAAACCGGACGCATCGAAGCCGTCATCGACGTCACCGACCCGGAAGTGCCGCCACCGGAGTCACCCTTTTACAGCCTGCCGAACGTCTTTCTGACGCCGCATATCGCCGGCGCCACCGGCCTTGAACGTGCAAGGCTCGGCGACATGGCAATTGCCGAAATCGAACGCTTCTGCCGCGCAGCGCCATTGCAACAGCAGGTGCGGCCGGAACATCTGGAACTGATCGCATGAGAATGTTTGAGCCGGGCCTCTGCTCCGTCACCTTCCGCTCCCTGTCGGTGCAGGCCGTCATCGACCTTGCCGCCGCAAATGGCATCAGGGCAATCGAATGGGGCGCGGATATCCATGTGCCGTCAGGCGACCTTGCCAATGCAAGGGATGTGGCGGCGCGGACGGCGAAAGCGGGCCTCGTCGTCTCTTCCTACGGCTCCTACATTTTCGCACCCGATTTTTCGCCCGAGGACATGACCGCCGTGCTGGAAACAGCAAAGGCGCTCGGCACCGGCCATATCCGCATCTGGCCGGGCCAGCGCAAACGCCCCTCCACGGATTATTCGCCCTCGGAACGCCGCGCGGCAACGGAGGCGCTGGCGTCAATCGCCCGCCGGGCGGAAGACTATGGCATGACGATCGGCCTCGAATATCACCCCAATTCGCTGACCGACACCCTGCCCTCGGCCCTGCAGCTGGCGCAGGATCTGGCCGCACCCAACCTTTTCTTCTACTGGCAACCCGCACCCGGCCTGCCGCTGGACGATGCACTTGCGGAAATATCCGCACTCGGCTCGCGCATCTGTCATCTTCACGTCTTCGCCTGGCTTGCCGACGCCAGCCGCCTGCCGCTTGCCGAGCGCACGGACTACTGGCGGGCCTGCATTGATGCGCTGCCGGAAAGCGCTTGGAAAAAGACGGGCTATGCGATGCTGGAATTCGTCAAAGGTGACGACGTCGGGCAGTTTTCGGCAGATGCGGTGATGCTGCGGCGAATTCTTGCCGGTTCGTAGAACCGCTTTTTCCCTTATCAAAAACCAATGCGGCGAACTAAAAACTCGCTGTCCGTCACAGAGCGTCCTGCGGTCCTCATCCCTGTGCCCGTCACAGGAATGAGGGGAGGGTTTGCCTCCCCCATCCGGTTCTGCACCTTATATCCGCCGCCCATCCGCCCCGAACAGATGCGTCTTCGAAAGATCAAAGGCAAAGGGAATTGTCTCACCGATGCGGATTTGGCGCTGGCCGTCCAGCAGCACAGTGGCGGGCTGGCCGTCGGGGGTGTTGGTGTAAACCACCGTCGAGCCGCCGAGATGTTCCACGAGCTGGATAGAAGCTTCGCCGAGCGAGGATTGCGCCTGCGGGTTCACATGTTCGGGACGCACACCGAAGGTGAGCGGCTCGCCCTGCGCAGCCGCGACGGGCTTTTCCAGCACGATGCGCTGGCCGGCCACCTCGATGGTGCGGTTGGAACTGTCCCCTGCAGCCACTTTTGCGGAGAGGAAATTCATTTTCGGCGAACCGATGAAGCCTGCCACGAACTGGTTGGCCGGATTGTTGTAGAGATCGAGCGGGCGGCCGACCTGCATGATGCGGCCGTCACGCAGCACCACGATCTTGTCGGCCATGGTCATGGCCTCCACCTGGTCATGCGTCACATAGATCATGGTACTGCCCAGCGTCTGGTGCAACTTGGCGATTTCGACGCGCATCTGCACGCGCAGTTCGGCATCGAGGTTGGACAAAGGCTCGTCGAAGAGGAAGATTTTCGGCTCGCGCACGATGGCGCGGCCGATGGCCACACGCTGGCGCTGACCGCCCGAAAGCGCCTTCGGCTTGCGCTGCAACAGCGGGCCGATCTGCAGGATATCGGCGGCCTTCTGCACCCGCGCCTCGACTTCCGGTTTCTTGTAGCCTGCCGTTTCGAGACCGAAGGCGAGGTTCTTGTAGACGCTCATATGCGGATAGAGCGCATAGGACTGGAAGACCATGGCGATGCCGCGCTTGGAGGCGGCTGTTTCGTTGACCCTTTCGCCGTCGATACGAAGATCACCTTCCGAGATTTCCTCCAGACCGGCGATCATGCGCAGAAGCGTGGACTTGCCGCAGCCCGAGGGGCCGACGAAGACGGTGAACTCACCCGGCTCGATCTTGAGGTCGATGCCGTGAACGACCGGAAAGGCGCCGAACCGCTTGACGATTTTTTCCAGAGTAATGCTGCTTGCCATGCTGTTTCTCCCGACTGCCGCGCCGCATTCAGGGCGGCAGCGACAGTGTTGATTGTCTTAAAATGCGTTCCCGATCCGGGTTCCGTTCAGCGTTTCATGCCCGTGGTGGCGATGCCTTCGATCAGCAGCCTCTGGAAGAACAGGAAGAACAGGAAGACCGGCACCAGTGACAGGTTGGACATAGCGAAAAGCGAGGTCCAGTCCGAGCTGCCGGTGGAATCCACGAAGGATCTGAGACCGAGCTGCACGGTGTAGGTGTTGATGTCGTTCAGATAGATCAGCGGCCCGAAGAAATCGTCCCAGGTCCAGATGAAGGAAAAGATGGCGGCGGTGGCCAGCACCGGCAGCGACAAAGGCAGCATGATCTTCCAGTAGATGCGGAAGGGTGAGCAACCGTCCATGACAGCCGCCTCATCCAGCTCACGCGGGATGCCACGGAAGAACTGCACCATCAGGAAAATGAAGAAGGCGTCCGTCGCCAGATATTTCGGCACGATCAGCGGCAGCGAGGTGTTCACCCAGCCCATTTCCAGAAACAGGATATATTGCGGGATGAGCACGACGTGATAGGGCAGCATAAGCGTGCCGAGCATCAGCGCGAACCAGAAATTGCGCCCGCCGAAGCGGAGGCGGGCGAAAGCGAAGGCGGCAAGCGAGCAGCCGACGACATTACCGATGGTGGCGAGTATCGAGATGAAGAAGGAGTTCCAGAAGAACTGCCCGAAGCTCACCTGCAGCCCCGTCCAGCCGCGAATATAACCGCCGAAATCGACTGCCGAGGGAATGAGCGAGGAAGAGCCGAAAAGCTCGTCCTGCGGCCGGAAGGAACCTGATATCATCCACAGGATCGGATAGAGCATCGCGAAGGACGCGATGATCAGAGCCGTGTGGAGCATCACCGATTTCAGCGGTGAACGTTGCGGGCCTTGTCCCGGCCGGGGGGCGGTAACAGCATCAGTCATCGTAGTGCACCCAGTATTTCGCGCTGAGGAACGAGAAGGCCGTGAACAGCGAGATGATGATCACCAAAATCCAGGCAAGCGCCGAGGCATAACCCATGCGGAAGAAACCGAAGGCTTCCTGGTAGAGATAAAGCGTATAAAACAGCGTCGAGTTGATCGGCCCGCCGGTGCCTTCGGAAATGATGAAGGCGGGGGTGAAGGCCTTGAAGGCGTCGATCGTCTGGATGACCGCGTTAAAGAAGATGACAGGCGTCAAAAGCGGCAGCGTAATGCGGAAGAATTGCCGCACCTTGCTAGCACCGTCGATTTCGGCGGCCTCGTACATATCCTGCGGGATCTGTCTCAGACCCGCGAGAAAGATGATCATCGGAGAACCGAACTGCCAGACGGACAGGATGACCAGCGTGTAGATCGAGTAATCCGGATTGGAAATCCAGCTCGGCCCTTCATAACCGAAAGCCTGCCACAGGATCATGTTGACGAGACCATCAGAGGCGAAAAGCTGGCGCCAGAGCACGGCAATCGCGACGCTCGAACCCAGCAGCGATGGCAGATAGAAGATCGCCCGATAAAGCGTCAGGCCCTTGATGCCGCGATTGAAGGCGAGCGCCACCAGAAGCGCGAAGATCAGCTTCAGCGGCACCGACAGCAGCACATAGGTAAAGGTGACCTGCATGGCGGCGGCGAATTTGGGGTCGGCGGTAGCGATGCGCACATAATTGGCCGCCCCCACCCAGTCCGGCGACTGCAACAGGTCGTAATTGGTGAACGACAGATAAAGCGACGCGAGCGCGGGGCCGAGGGTGAGGCCGAAGAAGCCAATCAGCCAGGGCAGGAGAAACAGATAGGCGTGAACGTTGCGGTCGAAAATCCGCTTCACACCGCCCCGTTTCGGGAGAGCCGCGCCACGGCTCTCCTCTACAAGAGTTTCAGATCGAAAGGCCATAAACCATCACTTCCGTTTGATAACGGTTTCGGATTCCTTGACGAGGCGGTCACCGCCCTCTTCCGGCGTGATCTTGCCGAAACCGACTTCCTCCGCCGTGCGTTTGAGGACAAAGGCGAATTCGCCCGCGCCCGGAGGCGGTGCCGGCGGCAGATCGCCGACGCCGGGGGTAATCTCGGCGATATAGTCCACCATGATCTTGCTGACCTCGTCGAGCTTGCTGCTCAGCTGGTTGCGCATGGATTCCGATGCCGGAACGCCGCGCTCGACGCCGAGAATGTCGATACCCTGCGGTTCCGCAACGAGGAAATTAATGAAGCCGACAGCCTGCTCAATGCCGGGGCTGCCATTGGCGACACTGATGAGCATGGAAGGTTTCAGGTAATGGCCGGAAGGGCCATCCTTCGTGCTCTTCGGATAGGAGCTTATGGCAAGCTTGGACTTGTTGAGCTTCTGATAACCGACAAACTGGTTGGAATGGGCAAATGCGGTTGCCGCCTTGCCCGTCGTCAGCGGGTTCGTTTCGATGTTGAGCTGGTCAAGCGCCTGCACATCGGCGGGCACACAGGCGCCGCTCTTGCGCAGATCCGCCCACAGGGTGAACCACTTGGTCGCATCGGTCGGATCAAAGCCAATGCCGCCATCCTGCGTGTAGAGCGACTTGCCGTTCTGGCGCAGCCAGTTTTCAAAGCTCGGCTCCACGCCGCTGGCGTCGGCCGTCGCGTAATAACCGGGCTTCGGCTTGTTCTTGCTGAGCTTGGCGGCGTTTTCGGCAAACTCTTCCCAGGTCTGGCCGATCGCTGGCGGCGTTGCGCCTGATTTCTCCCAGGCTGCCTTATCGAAGAAGACAGCGCTGGAATTGACACCGAGATTGATGCCGTAGAGCTTGCCATCAACCCGGCCGGAATCGATGTTCATCTTGCCGAAATCTTCGATCTTCAGGTCCTTGCCGATATAGTCATCCAGCGGCGCAAGCGCGCCGCGGCGGCCATATTCGAAGATGTAGCGATAATCCATCTGGATCAGGTCAGGCGCATTGCGGCCGGCAACCTGCGTTGCAAGGCGCGGCCAGTAATCGCTCCAGCCCGCGAATTCACCGGCAATGTCGAGATCCGGCTTGACCTGCTTATAGGCTGCTATCGCCTTGTTGGTGCGATCGGCGCGCTCCTGCGAACCCCACCACAACATGCGAAGGCGCGCGGCCTGAGCCTGCGCCGAACCCCCTCCCAATGTTGCAAGCGACAGGGCCGCAAGCCCTGCTGAAAGCACACCTCTCCTCTGAAGCATCACGGGCATTGGCAACTCCTCCCTATTGACTGCCAATTGATGATGAACGTAAACGACACTTGCCGTTTTATAACTAATTGGTTACATGGGAACACTGATCGCAAACATTGTCAAGCGGGTGCTGAAATGGAAGAAACGACAAAAAACCAGCCGCTCGATCCGGCCGCGGAGAACACACCGTCGCCCAAGCGCAAACGCGCGACGGCACAGGTGCGAAACCCGGAAAGAACGCGCGCCGCCATTCTCGAAGCCGCCCGCCGTGAGGTGGCCGCCAAGGGGCTGGCAGGGGCGCGAATCGATGTTGTCGCCCGGCGTGCCGGCACCAACAAGCGGATGATCTACCATTATTTCGGCGACAAGGATGCGCTTTATCTCGCCGTTCTGGAAGACGCCTATCGCCATATCCGCCATACTGAAAGACGGCTTGACCTGACCCGCAAGGCTCCGTCGGAGGGCTTGCGCGAGCTTGCGCTTTTCACCTGGCACTACTTCCTCGACCATCCCGAATTCCTGAGCATCCTCGCCACGGAAAACCTCAATAAAGCCCGCTATCTCAGGCAATCTCCGACGATTGCGGCGATGCATTCGAATTTTATTTCGGAACTCGAGGACGTGCTGCGGCGGGGCAGCGACGCGGGCGAATTTCGTGATGGCCTCGATCCGATCGACGTCTATCTGACGATCGCCTCGCTTGGCGCCTTTTACCTGTCGAACCGTTTCACGCTGTCGACGATCTTCCAGCGCGACCTCACCGACCCTGCCGAGCTGGAACGCTGGGGCCAGCATATCGTCGATACCCTGCTTGCTGCAGTGCGGCCGGTCTGAGTCGGACGAACCGAATTCCTCTTTAACAACAGCGACGACGCGCCATTCGCATCCGCGAAGCGCGTCGTTTTCTTTTGCGGCGCGGTGGCGATACGTAAACGAGACAGTTCGCACAAGACGAATTTTTCCTGTCGAAAACACCTTGACAGATCGCATCCTTCACGACCACAAATAACCAAATGGTTACAAATTGCCATGTTTGACGGAAGCGGTTTTTCGGGAGAAGGCCGCCTTGGGAGGAAATTCATGAAACGTATCGGCGTCATCATGCACGGCATCACCGGCCGTATGGGTTACAACCAGCATCTCGTGCGCTCCGTTCTCGCCATCCGCGATCAGGGCGGCGTGCTTTTGAAGAACGGTGAAAGGGTCATGCTCGACCCCATTCTGGTCGGCCGCAACGGCGCAAAGATCGAGGAAATCGCCAAAAAGCACAATGTCGCGCGCTGGACGACCGACATCGACGCTGCACTCGCAAACCCCGATGACACACTGTTCTTCGATGCCGGCACGACGCAGATGCGCGGCAGCCTGCTGGAGAAGGCCATCAAGGCCGGCAAGAATGTCTATTGCGAAAAACCGATTTCCGACACGATGGAAGAGGCATTGGCCATTGCCCGGCTCGCCGAAAGCGCTGGCATCAAACATGGAGTGGTGCAGGACAAGCTGTTCCTGCCCGGCCTGCGCAAGCTCGCCATGCTGCGCGACAGCGGCTTTTTCGGCAAAATCCTCTCGGTGCGCGGCGAATTCGGCTACTGGGTTTTTGAAGGCGACTGGCAGCCGGCGCAGCGGCCCTCCTGGAATTACCGCCTGAAAGATGGCGGCGGCATCATTCTCGATATGCTGTGCCACTGGCGTTATGTGCTCGACAATCTGTTCGGGCCGGTGAAGTCCGTAAGCTGCCTCGGCGCCACCCATATCCCTGAACGTTTCGATGAGCATGGCCGCGCCTATAAGGCAGATGCGGACGATGCCGCTTATGCGACCTTCGAGCTGGAAGGCGGCGCCATTGCCCATATCAACTCCTCATGGGCGGTGCGGGTACGCCGCGACGACCTCGTCACCTTCCAGGTGGACGGCACCCATGGTTCGGCGGTGGCGGGCCTGACCAAATGCTTTACCCAGCACCGCACCAATACGCCGAAGCCGGTGTGGAATCCGGACCAGCCGCAGACCATCGATTTCTACAAGACCTGGCAGGAAGTGCCGGACAATGTCGTCTACGACAACGGCTTCAAGGCGCAGTGGGAAATGTTCGTGCGCCACCTCGTCGACAATGATCCTTGGCCCTATGGCCTCATGGAAGGTGTGAAGGGCGTGCAGCTTGCCGAACTTGGGCTGAGATCGTGGAAGGAACGCCGCTGGCTCGACGTTCCCGACCTTTCCTGAGGAGGCTGATGTGAGCGAGCTCAAGCTTCCGAAAGACGACCGCAGCATCGAGGTCTACAAACTCTCAGGCACGCCGGTCGCCGTTGAAAAACGAAGTGCTGCGGATTTCAACCGCGTCGCTTTCGCCGCCGCCCATGTGGTGGCCGATCCGCTTGCCGATAATGATCCGTGGCTTACCCCCGCCATCGACTGGGACGCCACGCTGCGCTTCCGTCACCGCCTGTGGGACCTCGGTCTCGGTGTCGCCGAGGCGATGGATACGGCGCAGCGCGGCATGGGGCTGGCGTGGCCGCAGGCGCAGGAACTCATCTCCCGTTCGCTGAAGGAAGCCGCCAGCCGCAAGGATGCGCTGATTGCCTGCGGGGTGGGCACCGACCATCTCAATGGCAGTGGTTACGACCTCAACAAGATTGTCGACTCTTACCTCGAACAGCTTGATTTTGTTCAGGGAGAAGGTGGACGCGTGATCCTGATGGCCAGCCGTGCGCTGGCCGCTGCCGCCCGCTCGCCGGATGATTATCTGAGGGCTTATGCCAGGGTTCTCTCCCGTGTGGAAGGAAAAGTGGTGATCCACTGGCTGGGCGAAATGTTCGACCCGGCGCTGGAGGGCTATTGGGGTTCGGGCGACCATATGACGGCCATGGAAACCTGCCTTGCCATGATCGAGGAGAATGCCGACAAGATCGACGGCATCAAGATTTCGCTTCTTTCCAAGGAAAAAGAAATCGTCATGCGCCGTCGCCTGCCGGCTGGCGTGCGCATGTATACCGGCGACGATTTCAACTATGCCGAACTGATCGCCGGCGACGAACAGGGCCATTCGGATGCGCTGCTCGGCATTTTCGACGCCATTGCGCCGGCCGCCTCCAAAGCGCTGGCCAGCCTGAAGCGTGGCGCGGACAATGAATTCTTCGACATTCTGGAGCCGACGGTGGCGCTTTCGCGTCATATCTTCAAGGCCCCGACCCGCTTCTACAAGACCGGTGTAGTGTTTCTCGCCTACCTCAACGGGTTACAGGACCATTTCACCATGGTTGGCGGCCAGGAAAGCACCCGCTCCACGCAGCATTTCTCCGAGCTTTTCCGGCTGGCGGACAAGGCCAATGTGCTTGCAGAGCCGGATCTGGCGACGCAGCGCATGAACGCGTTTCTCGCCGTCCGGGGTATCAGCTGAAACAGAATGAGGGGAGATACCGACATGAGCCTTGAAGGCCTTTCCATCAATTTCGCCACCGTGCGGCAGGGTGGCGATTTCGGCGCTATTGTCGATGCCTGCCTTGCGCACGGCATCACCGCCATCTCGCCCTGGCGCGAGCAGGTGCACGGTGTCGGGCTTGCCGAAGCCACCCGCATCGTCGAACGGAACGGGCTGCGTCTCAGCGGCCATTGCCGTGGCGGCTTTTTCCCCGCCCACGATGCCGAAGGCCGCCGCATCGCCATTGAGGACAATAAACGCGCCGTCGATGAAGCCGCCGCAATGAAAGCCGATTGCCTTGTGCTTGTCGTGGGCGGCCTGCCCGCCGGCTCGCGCGATCTGAAAGGTGCGCGGCAGATGGTGGAGGACGGCATGGCCGAACTGCTCCCCTATGCCCGCGCTGCCGGCGTACCGCTGGCCATCGAACCGCTTCATCCCTTCTATGCCGCTGACCGCGCCTGCTTCAACACGCTGAAACAGTCGCTCGATCTCTGCGACAGGTTGGGTTCGGGAACAGGCGTCGCCATCGATGTCTACCACGTCTGGTGGGACCCTGAACTGGAGGAGCAAGTGGCGCGTGCGGGAAAGAACGAGCAAATTCTGGCGCATCACATCTGCGACTGGCTGGTGCCTACCACCGATCCGCTCAATGATCGCGGCATGATGGGCGACGGCGTGATTGACCTCAAGGCATTTCGCGCCATGATCGAGGCAGCCGGCTTCCACGGCCCGCAGGAAGTGGAAATCTTTTCGCATCGCTGGCAGGCGCGGCCGGTAGACGAGGTCCTCGCCACCGTGGTGGAGCGTTTCAAGACTGTTTGTTGATATATCCGGGAGAGAGCAAATGCCTGAAAAGGTGAAACGCAAACGCTATGCGCTGGTCGGCACCGGCAATCGCGGCACCACCATGTGGGGCCGCGAATTGCTGGCCGGCTGGAGCGACTATGTCGAACTGGTCGGCATTTGCGACCTGAACCTGATGCGCGCCGAACGCGCCCGCGCCATGATGGGATCAAGCGCGCCGCTTTACGACGATTTCGACCGGATGATGGAAGAGCAGCGCCCGGAACTCGTCATCGTCTGCACGCCTGACGATACTCACGACGACATCATCATCCGCGCGCTGGAAGGCGGGGCCGATGTCATCAGCGAAAAGCCCATGACCACCACCCCGGAAAAGATTGACCGTATTCGCGCCGCGGAGGCGAAAAGCGGCCGCCGTGTGGATGTCTCCTTCAACTATCGTTTTTCTCCCACCGCCGCACGCATCAAGGAGCTGATCGATGAGGGTGCAATCGGCACCGTCACCTCGGTCGATTTTCACTGGTATCTCGATAACCAGCACGGCGCGGATTATTTCCGCCGCTGGCACGCCTTCACCGAACATTCCGGCAGCCTGTTCGTGCACAAGGCCACGCACCATTTCGATCTTCTGAACTGGTATCTCGATTCCGACCCCGTGGAGGTAAAGGGGTTCGGACAGTTGCTGCATTATGGCAAGAACGGCCCGTTCCGGGGAACACGCTGTCGCACCTGTCCACACAAAAACGAGTGCGATTATTTCATGGATCTGGGCGCCGATCCTTTCCTCGATGCTCTCTATGAGGACCCTTCGGCGGTGGACGGCTATATGCGCGATGCCTGCGTCTTCCGCGAGGAAATCGACATTCCCGACACCATGAGCGCCTCGATCCGCTATGCCAGCGGCGTGCAGGTCTCCTATTCGCTCAACACCTATATGCCGATCGAGGGCCACCATATTGCCTTCAACGGCCATAAAGGCCGTATCGAAATGCGCCAATATGAAAAGCAGCCCTGGACGGAGCCGCCGGCGGACGAAATCCTGCTGGTGAAAAGCTTCGGCGGCGGTGTTGAACGCATATGGGTGCCGCATGAGCCGGGCGGCCACTATGGCGGCGACAACCGCATGCGCGACATGATCTTCAAGCCGGGCTCGAACGACCGGCTGCGGCAGCGGGCGGGTTCGCGCGCCGGCGCCATGTCCGTTCTGACAGGCGTGGCCGCGCTGAAAAGCGCCCGTGAGGGCGGCACAGCGGCGGTGAAATCGCTGCCAGTTTAGCCGCGGCAGCCTGCGGCCTCGTCGACAGATGGGCCGCAGACGGCAATTACCAAAAAAGAACGGACGATATTCCGCAGATTACGCGCTTCTTCCCTGCCGATAAAATGATCGCCGGGGGAAGAAAGAGTGATCATGTCCAGTTTTGAATCCTTCGTTCCGCTCATCATCATCGGCGTCAGCCTCGTCGTATTCTTCAAATGGGTGGGGCGAGATATGAACCGGGAAGAGAAAAAACCGCGTTCCCGCCGCTGATGGCGGAAAAACGCGCCCGCGCGGCGTGGAGGCGGAACCAGTACCTTTTCTCCGGGGTTTTCCCTGCAAGAAGGAGGACGCGATATGACGAAGAAAAAGAAATCGAAAACCGTTGAAAAAGGGCCTTCCAGCCCGAACGACATTCCCCCCGCCGGCCCGCATGCCAAACCCTCCCTCACCGACTATGACAAGACGCCGGGCGCGGGCAGCCTGCCGGATGACCGTGAGAAAGACGTGTCTCCCGGCGCGGGTTGATGCGCACGGGACGGAGGGCCGCGCCAAGCCCGAAGGACTCTGCGGCGATCGGGAAATAGTGTCCTGAACCAGATACTTACCCGCTGGGCAGTGGCTCGCCGGTGCTTTTTTGTTCTCCGCCCATTGCAAAATCAAAAATTGAGCCTATATTTTGGATATCGACCATTGCTTGTGACGTCGTTCTGGAACAGACTGTTCCCCGTCGGATTTCCTCTCAAATAATCGATCTTATCCCGCAAGGTATCGCGGGAACCACAACGATTCTACGAAAGGAAATCGTTATGAACACTGGTACTGTAAAGTGGTTCAACGCCACCAAGGGCTTCGGCTTCATTCAGCCTGACAACGGCGGCACGGACGTTTTCGTTCACATTTCCGCTGTTGAGCGCGCTGGCATGCGTTCGCTGAACGACGGCCAGAAGATCAGCTACGAGATCGTCCAGGACCGTCGGTCCGGCAAGAGCTCGGCTGACAACCTTCAGGCAGCTTGATATTCGTCATTTGACCCCGCAGACCACGGATGTACTGGCTGCAGGTTTAAGTGATTGTGAGAGGTCGGGTCAAAGCCCGGCCTTTTGTTTTTGGGCCATGGAGGTCCTCATGCGTAAAAATCCCTACCGATGCGGCGATGCCATATTCTTGAAGCCAGGCGTGCTGGGCAACAACCAGCCCGACGGTCCTGGCAGGGTCGTATCGATCCTGCCCGAAGCGCAGGGAACTGTTCGCTACAGGGTGCGTTTCCAGCATGAAAATTTCGAGCGCAACATCGCACTCGATGAAATAAGTGCGCCCACCTCGGCGCCATCGCCGTCGCGCAACAGCGAAAGCCCATCGGCGCGCGAAACGGGATCGAGCTGGATCAATCCGGACAGGATTAAAATCAGAAAATAGCAGCTGCGGCTGCATAAAGGAGATATTCGTGCAGGTACTCGTTCGAGACAATAATATAGAGCAGGCCCTTCGCGTTCTGAAAAAGAGAATGCAGCGTGAGGGCATTTTCCGCGAGATGCGGGCCCGGCAGTCCTATGAAAAGCCCTCGGAAAAGCGCGTCCGCGAAGAAGCAGAGGCCGTGCGCCGCCACCGCAAGCTGGCGAAGAAAAAAATGCAGCGCGAAGGGCTGTTGCCCGCCCCCAAAAAGGTTGCCCGCCCCCGCTAGCCGTTCGATACTGCTCTTCCGTAAAGGAGAATGCCATGGCTGCGACAAAAGAAGCTTTTTTCAAACCCGGCAAACTATCCGCGCAGGACAAGGCGTCACTGACGGATAGCGCCGCAAAGCAGATCATAAACGCCGAGGCCGCTCAGCGCGCCCGCAAAACGGAACGCCTTCGCCAGCTTCGCGAAGCCCAGGAAGCGACGATCATAACCGACACGCCCGTTTCCGCAAAAAAACGATCCAGCAAGAAATAGCCGGACGGGATTTCCAGCATCGACGATCGAACGGGTCTTGAACGGATTATCTCATACCCGCTCAAGGCCCCATCAATCCAACAGGAGGAGGACACCATGGCCAAGGGTCAATTGCGCAGTAACAAGGAAGTCCGAAAACCGAAGAAGGACAAGACGGCGAAAGTGGCTGCAGCGCCGCCAGCCGGTTCGCAGGTCAAGTTCGCAAATGCCACGACAGCGGACGGCAAAAAGAAGTAGTGCGACGCGCAGCCGGCAAGCCACGACGAATAAAAACATCGCGATAGGCGCCGGACTTGTTTTGGCCACATTGCCAGTTTAAATAGCTCCCATGGCAACTGCTGGTGAGCGCGAATGAAATCGATGTTCGCAGTTGTTTTAGTCGCTTCAGACTTTTGACCACGGATGTACTGGCACTGGTGTTGAGAGCGATATGAGGAAGGTCGGTGCAATATTGCCCCGGCCTTTTTTGTTGCCTGCGGCAGCGAATGCTGCATCTTCCCTGCGGTAACGGAATTAACTTGCCTATTCCCCATAAACGGCGCACGCTTCGTCATCGGTAATTAAAGGGCGTTGCCACCGTCAGGCCTGCTGCATTTCCAGCCCTGTCCCGCCTGCTGACCACCAGGGAAGCGATTCGGAATTCACGCGACATGCATGACGCCACGGGCCGGCAACGGTTTCCCTGGCGCTGCCCGCGTCTCAAGGCGTTGAAGCGTCCTCGCACCATCTCCGGATGGCAGCGCGACGCTCCGGCTTTTGTGAACCTCACAAGAAAGGAGGACGCCATGTCTTCCGCATATGAAAATTGCATCATCACATCGCAGGACCTCAAAATGCTCCAGTCCGTGCTGGAAGGTCTCGGTTATGATCGCCACACCATGGATGACGAAATCGTTCTCTACAACAATGCCGCCCGCAAGGTGATCCAGCTCTTTCAGGATGGCTTGACCGACCCCGCCGATATCTCGGAGGAAATGCTGTTTCTGTTCGGCGTTCACAAACATGAACGCGTAAGACCGTGGAGACCGCTGCCGCGTTATGCCATTCAGGGTCTGCCGCCTCTTTACCGGTGATACTGTTGCCGCCCTTTTCGTGGCAACCACGCGAAGCGGCCTTCAAAATCACCGATGAAAATAACGGCTTGGCAAAAGCCGTATATCAGGCAACACTGAAATTGAGCGTCCCGCGCGCGATCAGGCGCATCCGGGAAGCTTGGGTATGGAATGTGCATCAGGTGAGTTGCGGGACCATGACCGGCCTGCGCCGGGTCCCGACTGTCCCCATGCCGGTAAGTTTTGCGTCTGCGTGGAGGTGAGTATGACGTATGACTGGAGCGGCCGCAAAATGCGCCGCATGCGAGCGGCGAAACTGACGATCATCAGCCTCGTCGCAGCTTTCGTGCTGACAGCCCCGATTTTCGCCCATTATTGAGGTTCGCAGCCGCAAGGCAGGATCATACCGGCTGGCGGATTTCACTCCGCTTTCTCAACCGGTTCTTCAGCCATTTCTGAACGGGCTGGTCATAATAGACCGTCAGCCACCATGGCAGGCACGTCGTGGCGATGAGAAAAACAATGCCCGCCGGCAGAGCGAGATTTTCCCTGTGCCCCGCCGGGATCAGAAACTCCGTCCAGGCGAGAAGCGGAATATGCAGCACATAGACCGCATAGGACGCCGTGCCGAGAAACACCGACACCATTCCCACCCGGCGACCCGGAACCGTCTTGCTGGCCACGAATAGCAGCAGCGGCCAGACAAACAGGACAACCGCAAGATCGAAGAACGGCCGAAGCTCGCGCGACATGGGCACCGCCAGAATGAAACAGACCAGCAGAAGGCAAAGTGCCGCCTGAAAGGGTTTCAACTGCGGTACGCGATTGCGGAAACGGTAAATCAGCACGCCGGCAAAAAACGAGAAGAACACCCGGCCCATGCCCGCATACATTTCGTGCCAGCGAAACCCCGCATGCAAACGGCCGAACTCGGCGGCCGCCACCATCAGCACAAGCGCGCTGACGGTGAGCACCACAGCGGTCTGTCTCGTCGTGGCCCGAACACCCCAGCGGGCATAAAACGCATTCACCACCAGTTCGTTGAAAAGCGACCATGCCGGGCTGACGAGAAACAACGCGCCGTTCAGGGTCAGTGTGAAGGGCGCCGGCAAAAACAGCAGCCCCGTGAAAAGGGCAAAAGCGAGCTCGCCGGGATCGACAAGACGATGCAAATCGTCGATCGGCGTCGGCACGCCCAGCACGTAGAGGCAGATGAAATAAGCCGCCATCAACGCCAGCGCCAGCGCATAAAGAGGGTAAAGACGCGCAAAGCGCGCCTTCAAAAAAAAGCCCGGTGTAATCGCCCCTTCGCTCAGCTTCCGGCTATAGGCATGCGCCAACACGAAACCGCTGAGCGCAAAGAACAAATCCACGGCGAGATAGCTCGAAGCCGTGCTTTTCCCGAACAGATCCTCGGCATGGCGGTGGACGATGAAAAGGGCAGCCACTCCCCTTATGCCGTCGAGCAATATGAAGCGTTCCGGGGACGACTGGACCATGGCGTGAGGCTCGGTGTGGCTGGCGGATTTAAAAGTTCACAAGCAACCAGCTTTAGCGCGTAGCGGTTTGCCGCTGCCAGTCACAAACTGGTTAACGTGGCAAACATCCCGTATTATTATAGGGTACTAAAGGGTGATCGACACCCTTTCGCGGCTGCGAAAGGCGTGCTACGTCCGGATGTCATCGATCTTTTGACCCTTTGACTCTGCGGCCTGTCCTTTTGAATTCAGCTTGATTTCGCTTGGATATCTTCGGCGCAAATTCAGATCGGGCGGGTTCGGCGGCAAGCAACTTTCTCGGAGTCTCACCATGTCCACCATTGCAGAACGTATCAGAAAAATCATCGTGGACCAGCTTGGCGCCGACCCCGCCAATGTGGTGGACGATGCCAATTTTGCTGACGATCTCGGTGCGGATTCCCTGGAGACGGTTCAGATCGTCATGGAAATCGAGGAGGAATTCGGAGTGGAAATTCCAGATTCCGCCGCAAGCACGATCCTGACCGTCGGCGACGCCATCCGTTTCATCGAAAAAAACAAGGCGTGACCGACGGGGAATTTACCCCGCAGATGACGCCGCTGAAACAGCCTGCGGCTTGGCCAGAAGCAGGCTTTCGGCATAGGCCATCATCAACGGCCCGACACCCTTGGCATCGTCGGACACCACCGGTTCGGTCAGATAATATTCCGGCGTTCCATCGCGATAATTGCCCTCGAAGCCGCCAAGGCCCGCGACATGCACGATGCCAGTGAGGCGCATCACGCCCTCTTCATCGGCTTTCAGCCGCGTTTCCAGAAGCGTCTCAAGCGCGCGGCGGCCCGCCGAAAGGGCGGCAGTCGCCTCTTCGCCCCGCAGGAGCTTCAGCCGCACTGCGTGCAGCAAGGCATAGGCAAACATCGCCGAGGCGGATGTTTCCTCATAATTGCCCGCAAGGCCCGGATTGTCGAGAACCTGCATCCAGAGGCCCGTCTTAGTCTGCCGTGCGATGATGCCGGCCAGAAGACGCCGTGTGCTCTCCCGAAGCTCCGCCGTTGCGCCATCCTCGGGCAGGATGGTCAGTGCGTCCACCAGCGCCATGGCGAGCCAGCCCACCGCACGCGCCCATATGGCGGGAGACTTGCCGCTCTGAGGATCGGCCCAACGCTGGCTGCGGCTGTCGTCGTAACCATGGGCATAAAGCCCGCCACTATCCGCCGTGGCCGCGAGCGCCGCTGAAAACTGCCGCAGCGCATCGTCGATCAGTTCTGTTCGGCCCGTCGCCTGCGCATATTCGATCTGGAAAGGAAGTCCCATATAAAGCCCGTCCAGCCAGACCTGGTGCGGATAACGCTTCTTGTGCCAGTAATTCCCGGAGGCAATACGCGGATGGCTGCGGAGTTGTCCCGCCAGATGTTCCGCCGCAGCGAGGTAACGCGGATCATCCGTTTCCACCGCAAGGGGAAAGAGAATGCGGCCGGCGAGAATATGGTCGATATTATATTCCTGCGGATCGTAACCGGCGAGCGTTCCGTCAGCCGCTATCTGTGCATCGGCCAGACGGTGCAGATGGTCATTCCAGCGCGCCTCTCCGGTCGCCTCGAACAGCTGCTGCAAGCCGCGATAGAGACATCCATCCTCGTAACACCAGCTTCCGCCCTTGTAGTAGCGATAGCGGCTCGAGAATTGATCAAAATATTCAGTGGCTTTCATGGAGTTTCTCAATCGAAATCTGACACAATGGAAACGGAAGCGTCGCTCAGCAGGGCGGGATTATCGCAGACTATATGCGCCTGCTCGAAAACAATCGCCTCATGGCGCATGGGGCGCACCCGGTCGGCCATGATCGGCGGCGTTGCGATGGCCGACGGATCGCGCGAGACGATGGTGAGATTGCGGATGGTGACGTTGCGGATGGGCGCTTCGGCAAGACCGAGAAAAGCGCCGGCAGCATGGGAGAGATTGCGGATTTCGACATCCTCCACGGTAATGCCGTCGATAAAGGGAGTACCGCCATCGACCGGCACGGGGTTTCGCGACTGCACCCAGTCATCATGCCCATCGGCGTCGCAATGGTAGTGGGCATTGGCGGAAAGCGCGGTCTTCACGCCATCCAGCAGCACCCGGCGCATGGCGATGTTGCTGACGGTGCCGCCCCGCCCGCGCCGTGTCTTGAGGCGCAGGCCGCGATCCGTGCCGATCATGTCGCAATCCTCAACCGCCACGTCATGCACGCCGCCGGACATTTCCGAACCGATCACCAGCCCGCCATGGCCGCGCTCCATCAGGCAATGACCTACACGCACGCCGCGTGTTTCCGCAAGATGATCGTCCTCGCCGTCAGGGCCGCGCTTTCCCGCCTTCACCGCGATGCAATCGTCTCCGACGGAGAAGCGCACGCCTGATATCGTGACGTTGCGGCAGCTTTCTGGATTGAAACCATCGGTGTTCGGGCTTTCATGCGGCGCGACGATGCTGAGACCAGCGGCGATCAACTCTTCACAGCCCTGCGGATGGATCGTCCATGAGGCGGCGTTTCGGATCGTGAAACCGAGAAGCTGGGTTTTGCGACAGGAAACGAGATGCAGACCACGCGGCCGGCGCGCGCCATCGCGGGTTTCTTTCGGCCAGCTCCACCAATCGCCCTTGTCGCCGGAGCCATCAAGAATGCCCCTGCCCTCGATGACGAGATTATCTACCCCGATGGCATGAACCGGCGCGGTAAAACAGGCATCCGGCAATCCTTCCCAGCTGCCCAGCATGCGGCCGACCTCATCGCGTGCGGGCAATATCGGCCATCCCCTGCGGGTGGAAGGTGCGCGCAGTACGGCTCCCTGCGCAAGGTGAAAGGTCATGTTGCTTTTGAGGCGCACGGGAAAGGCGGTCCAGACACCGGCTGCAAGTCGCAACGTGCCGCCCTGCGGCACGGCGGCAACCGCCCTTTCCAGCACCTGCGCATTGGCGCGCGCGCCCTCTTCATCATCGAGCGAAACATCCGGCAACAATTGAAATGCCGCGGCATCGACACGCCCGGCACAGGAAAGGGTTCTGAACTCCAGCCTTCCGAACCCTTCCGCTTCGAAGATATAGCGCGTATCCGGGGAGAGATCATGCAGCAGCGCCACCACGGTCGCGGTTTCGCCACTCCGTTCATCGCCATCCGCCGACGTCAGACGCCATTCCGTTTTGGACGGAAGGAAATATCGAGCGCCGGGCGCGGCAAGGCAAAGCGCTGCCGTTCGCGCCGAAGACGCGATGACAAGGGGTTCGTTCATGCTCTCTTCTCGTCTTTCGTGAATGGCCGGCCAAACCCTTGGCGGACATGCTTCATATCATCCGGCGGCCGGATAGAGGGCCCGCCACCAGAGGCGGCGGGCCATTGTCGTCAATCGAACTTGGCAAGAACATCGTTGGTCGTATCGATGATCTGCTCGGCTGCCTGTTCCGCCGTCAGCTGGCCATAGGCATATTCTTCAAGCGTATCGATAAAGCCCGAGCGGATTTCCGGATGTTCGTTGAAGGGGGAAACCACCGGTCCCGATGCCGCCATGACGATGGCATTGGCGGCGCGCACTTCCGGCTCGCCCTTGTCACCCAGACGCGCCGCCGCAGCCTTCGACGCCGGCAGACCGCGCGAGGTGCCAAGCGCGTCGACGCCCTCCGGCTCGTTAAGCAGGCAGTTCAGAATCTGAGCAGCCGCTTCCGGATTTTTGGAGTTTTTCGAGATCGAAAATACCATGGAGGGCTTGCGATAAACGCCTTCCGTCACGGCATCGGCAAGCTTCAGCATCGGCACCGGTTTCAGAACCTGTCCCTCCTTCAGGGGATCGGCATATTTCGAATAGGTCGAGTCCCATTCATAGGAGCCGGCGATGCGGCCTTCGGACCAGGACGGCTTTTCATAGAGATTGACGTTGCCATCGGCCGCCTCCTCTTTCTGGGAGCGGATGGAGCCGGTTTCGACCAGCTTGCCGACGAAGGAGATGCCCTCTGCCAGCTCCTGCGGCGTCCAGGCCACACGGTTGGTCTTGGGGTCGACCAGATCCTTGCCCGTCTTCTGCACGATGGCCAGCGTTACGAGCAACTGGGCGGTCTCTTTCACGGCATTGAAGGTGTAATAGTCCTTGCCGAGCTTTTCCTTGATGGTCTTGGTTGCCGCGAAGAACTCATCCCAGGACTTCGGAATTTCCACGCCCGCCTTCTCGAAGGTGGTGGCGTTAAAGAAGAAGACGCGGCCCGTGGTGGAGACGGAAAGCCCCTGCAGCACGCCGTTCATCGATCCTGCCTCCAGATCGGTCTCGGCCCATTGCGAAAGATCGAGCGGTTTCAGCTGGCGCAGATCGGCAAAACCCTCGCCGTTCTTGGAAAACAGCGGCAGCCATGGCCAGTTGACCTGAACGATATCGGCTTCCGTCTTGCCGGCCATCTGCGTGGTCAGCTTTTCCAGATAGCCGTCGAAGCCGGTGAATTCCCCCTTCACCGTGTGGCCGTATTTCTCGCCGCAGGCGGCAATGGCCTTCTGGGTGGCGACATGGCGGCTTTCACCGCCCCACCACGACATGCGCAGTTCTGCAGCACCCGCCGCGGGGGCCGCCGCCATGGCGGCATAGGCTACACCGGCGAACATCGCCATCATTCTTGTCATCATCTTCATTGTTCTTCTCCTCCTCGAAAAATCAGGCACGCGCGTCCCCTCCTCACAGCGAGACGTTGCGGCCATCGGCCTTGTCGAAAATATGCAGCTTCTCCGGGTCCGGCTTCAGCCGCAGGATACCGTCGCGTCCGAGCGCTTCGAACTCCGCCGCCCCCACCACGCTCACCAGCTTCTGGCCGCCGAGATCGGCGTGCAGATAGACCTCGTGACCCATGAATTCCGCATTGGTGAGTTTCGCCTGCAAGGCCGGACCATCAGCCTCGCCTGCCAGCGAGAGATGCTGCGGGCGAATGCCGATGACGGCATCTACCGGCTTTGCTGAAAGACGCCTTTCAAGATGTTCGCCGATTGGCAGGCGCTGCCCGCCAATGACGAATTCCGCACCGTCGATGGTCACATCCACGAGGTTCATTTCCGGCATACCGATAAAACCGGCCACGAACAGATTGGCGGGATGGTTGTAGAGCTCCTTCGGCGTCGCGACCTGCATGATGCGCCCGGCCTGCATCACGCAGATACGGTCCCCCATGGTCATGGCTTCCGTCTGGTCATGCGTAACGTAAATGACCGTGGAGGACAGACCTTCCGCCTTCAGCTGGCGGTGCAGATCGGTGATGCGTACCCGCATGGAGGCGCGCAGCTTGGCATCGAGATTGGACAGCGGCTCATCGAACAGGAACACGCCAGGTTTCTTGATGAGCGCGCGACCCAGCGCCACACGCTGCGCCTGTCCGCCGGAAAGCTGCTTCGGCAACCGGTCGAGCAGCGGCTCGATTTCGAGAATGCGCGCGACATTGTCGATCGCCTTTTCGATCTCAGGCTTGGCGACACCGGCGATCTTCAGGCCGAAGGCGAGATTGCCGCGCACCTTCATATGCGGATAAAGCGCATAATTCTGGAATACCATGGCGATGGAGCGCTTGCCGGGGGGCAGGTCGTTGACGCGCTGGTCACCGATGAGGATTTCGCCGCCGGTGATTTCCTCCAGCCCCGCCACCATGCGCAGCGTCGTGGATTTGGCGCAGCCGGAAGGGCCGACGAACACCATGAACTCACCATCCTCGACGTCGAGATTGATGCCATGCACGGCCTTGAAGCTGCCGCCATAGATTTTTTCGAGATTTTTAAGTTGAACGCTTGCCATTTTCAGCCCTTGACCCCGCCAGACGAGATCCCTTCAATGAAATACCGTTGCGCCGCAAAGAACACGATCAGCGCAGGCGCGATCGTCAGCACCGACATCGCCAGGATGCGGTTCCATTCAAAGGCTTCGGTGGTGTCGATGGAGAGTTTGAGCGCAAGGCTCACCGGATATTTGTCGACCGAGGACAGGTAGATCAGCGGCCCAAGAAAATCGTTCATCGTCCACATGAACTGGAACAGGCAGACCGAGATCAGCGCCGGCGCCAGCATCGGCACGACGATATAGATGAGCGTCTGCAGGCTGTTGGCGCCATCCACGCGGGCGGCCTCTTCCATGTCCGATGGCAGCGAGCGCAGGAACTGCACCAGCATGAAGACGAAGAAGGCATCACCGGCGAAAGCCGAGGGAACCCAGAGCGGCAGGAAACTATCCAGCCAGCCGAGATCACGGAACAGAATATATTGCGGAATGCGGGTGACGACGTTCGGCAGGAGCAAGATGGCGATGACCGAGCCGAACAGGATTTTCTTCAGCGGAAAATCGAAGCGGGCAAAGGCATAGGCCGCCATGGTGCAGGAAATCGCCGTGCCGATGACCTTCGGCAGGATGATCAGGAACGAATTCCAGAAGAACCGGCCGAACGTATAGGGCGTCGAGGTTTCCCAGCCGCGGATATAGCCATCCAGCGTCGGGTTTTCCGGGATGAAACCGGCGCCGGAGAAGATTTCCGAATTGGTCTTGAAGCTTGCGCCCACCAGCCAGATCAGCGGGTAAAGCATGACAAGGCCGACGGCGAACAGCAGCACGTAGCGGACGGAGGTGGAGAGCAGCCTGAGCCGTGCCCGGCGGGCCGCCTGCATGTCGTTTAGGGTTGCGATATCGGTCATGGCATCAATTCCGCTTGTCGCCGGCGTAATAGACCCACTTCTTCGAGGACCAGAAGGCCACGAGGGTCAGCACGGTGATGATGGTGAAAAGCACCCAGGCGATGGCGGAGGCATAGCCCATGTTGAACTTCTTGAAGGCCTCGTCGTAGATATAAAGTGGCAGGAGGTAAGTGGACTTCAGCGGCCCGCCCTGGGTGATGATGTAAGGTCCGTTGAACTCCTGGAATGCCTGCACCATCTGCATGATGAGGTTGAAGAAGATCACGGGTGTCAAAAGCGGCAGCGTGATGAAGAAGAAGGTCCTGACCTTGCCCGCGCCATCGATGGCGGCCGCCTCGTAAAGCGATTTGTCGATGGATTGCAGGGCGGCGAGAAAGATCACCATAGCAGAGCCGAACTGCCAGCAACGCAGCAGCGTGATGGTGAAAAGCGCGTTGCCGGGATCACCGAACCAATCAACCGGCGACAGGCCGACGGCCGCCAACGCCATATTGGCGAGCCCCTCGCTTGCAAAGATGTAGCGCCACAGCACCGCAATCGCGATCGAGCCGCCGAGGATGGACGGCACGTAAAAGGCCGTGCGGAAGAAGTTGATGAATTGCAGCTTGTAATTGAGTATCGCCGCAATGAAGAGGGCGAAGGCAAGCTTCAGCGGCACCGTCAGAAACACGTAGAACAGGGTAACGTTCAGCGATTTCATGAAGGTGCGGTCGCGGGTGACCAGGCGCTCGTAATTCGCCAGCCCCGCCCAGCTTGGATCGCTCATCAGGTCGTAACGGGTGAAGCTGAGATAGAGTGAGCCAAGAAACGGGATCGCGGTAAAGACCAGCAGCCCGATGATATAAGGCGTCAGATATCCCAGCCCGAGGAAGCGCTGAGATTTCATGCCGCACCTCCCCGCGCCCCAATGGAACGCGACTGACAGAATACAATTTCGTACAAGTGATTCTCCTGGAACGGCCGGCGGCGGGCGCGTGATGGCGCAATTTCTCGCCGCGACCGATCTCCTCCCTCATTGATACGGCGCGTAAAAGCTATTTATGCGGTGACAAGACCAAATTTCCGAGCCAAGGTGAATTAACAAAGACGAGGAAAAAGATGGACGAAATCGAAGGTGGCATTTTGTCATCCGTTCCGCCTGCGGCGCTCAACCTCAACCTGACGCGCGCGACGATCAAGATGGAGCATTCGCGCACCTGGCAGATCGACAAATCCAATCAGGTGGACGATCTCATCATCTGCCTGGAAGGACGCGGGCACTATCTCGTCGATGGCGAGGCGCGGGTGCTGGAGCCCGGTGATGCGATGCTGATTTTGAAGGGGCAGCGCTTTGTCGGCTGGAACGAGCAGGCCTTGACCTATCGCGGCGTGGCGCAGCATTTCACGCTCGACATTTACGGCCGCCACAACCTGATCGCGCAGATGGACCTGAAGCCGAAATTACGGCTGAGCCGCTGGCCGCTTTTGGAGCCGCTCGTGCGTCACTACCGGCAGAGCGCCCCGCCCTCTTCCGTGACACTGGGCCAGCACCATCTTTTCATGGTGCTTCTGATCGCCTTCATCGACGATGCCTTCCTCGGATGGGTTGACCGCCCGAGTTTCCAGCCGGAAGGCACGGAAGGCCTCGACCTTGCGGTGATGAAGGCGATCACCATGATTTCGGCCAATCCGCTGGACCCTGACATTGCCGGTCGGGCGACAGACGCAGCGCCCTATAATCGCGATTATTTCCTGCGCGAATTCCAGAAACGGGTGGGTCGAACGCCGCGGAAATATCAGGAATTCAAGCGCATGGAACGCGCCATGCATTTTCTCGAGGCAGGACTTTCAGTCTCGGCGGCCGCTGCCGAGGTGGGGTATGGCGACCCCTATTATTTCTCACGCATGTTCAAGCGCACACTGGGACTAAGTCCGCGCGAGCATATGAACCGGATACGCCGCAGCCGGCATGGCAATCTGATGGCGTTTGACGAGCATGAACAACAGAGGCTGCTTGCCGCCGAAATGGAAAAGGCCCCGGCATAGCGGGGCCTCCTTGTTTGGAACCTCCGGAGTTACCGGAACAGTGATGGCAACCACAGGGAAAGCGACGGGATATAGGTGACGGCGAGCAGCACGGCGATGCTGGCGCCGAAGAAAGGCCAGATCGTCCGCATCGCTTCCCGTATCGATATGCCGCCCACCGCGCAGCCGACGAAGAGCACCGTTCCGACCGGCGGCGTGTTGAGGCCGATGCCGGCATTCAGGATCATCACGACGCCGAAATGCACGGGGTCGATGCCGAAGGCCTTCACGACAGGCAAAAGCACCGGCGTGGAGATGATGACCATGGGCGCCATGTCCATGAAGGTGCCGAGCAGCAGCAGGATGACGTTGATAACCAGCAGCACGATGATTGGATTGTCCGAAATCGCGCTGATTGCGGCGATCATCAGCGTCTGCACCTGCAGGAAGGCCATCAGCCAGCCGAAGGACGCCGCCGTGCCGATGACGAGCAGCACCATGGCCGTGGTGCGGACGGCACCCATCACCGCTTCCACGAAACCGTTCCAGTCCAGCTCGCGGTAAACCAGCATGGCTACGAGGAAGGCATAGAGCACGGCGATGCAGGAGCTTTCCGTGGCGGTGAAAATGCCCGAGCGCACACCGCCGAAGATGATGCCGATCAGCAGAATGCCGGGGAACGACGCCAGCAGATAATACATCAGCTTCGAAAAACCAGGAAACGGTTCGGATGGATAACCCTTGCGGCGGGCGACGATATAGGCCGTCACCATCAGCGCCGCGGCCAAAAGCAGGCCCGGAATGATGCCGGCGGTGAAAAGATCGGCGACCGAGACGTTGCCGCCCGCTGCAATCGAATAGAGGATCATGTTATGCGAGGGCGGGATCATCAGCGCGATGATGGCGGCATTGACTGTGATATTGACGGCATAATCCCTGTCATAACCGCGTTTGGCCATTTGCGGGATCATCAGCCCGCCGACAGCCGAGGCATCGGCGACGGCCGAACCGGAAATGCCGCCGAACAACGTCGAGGCCACGATATTGACCTGACCGAGGCCGCCGCGCAGGTGCCCGACGAGACCGGCGGCAAAGCGGATGAGGCGATGGGCGATGCCGCCGCGCACCATGAGGTCTCCGGCGAAGATGAAGAACGGGATCGCCATCATCGCAAAGACATTCATGCCGGAATTCATCTGCTGGAACACAACGACGGGTGGCAGGCCGAGATAAAGAACCGTGGCGAAGGAAGCGATGCCGAGGCAGAAGGCGATCGGCGTGCCGATCAGCATCAGCAGGGTGAAGACGCCGAAGAGAATGGTGTAAGCCATTTTACGCAGCCTCCTGCACGATCACGTCAGCCGCGATTTCCTCGCCGATGATAAGATCGATGAAACGTTCGGCGGAAAACAGCGCAATGAGGAAACCGCCGCCGATCAGCGGGAAGAAGTCCGTGCCGCCGGGCCAGCCGAGAACCGGGATCGTCGCCGACCACGTGCCCATGGAAAGCGAGGCACCATACCAGGCCATACCGACGCCGAAGAAAAAGATGAGCGCAAGGCTCGTCAAGTCCATGACTTTCTGCACGCGTGGCGACATCATGTAGCGCAGAATATCAAGCCCAAGATGCACGCTTTCGCGCACGCCGACGGCTGCCCCCAGCATGATGAACCATGACATGAGATGCAGCGACAGCGGCTCCGACCAGCTGGGTGAATCATTCAGGATGTAACGGGCAAAGACCTGCCAGCCGACGATGAGCGTCATGGCGATCATACCGATACTGGCAATATAAAGCGACGCGTGGCTGAGCGCGCCGAGAAAGGGGCGGATTGCCCGCATGAAATTTCGCATTGTCTGTTCCTCCGCATCCACGGCGACAAAAGAAAACCGGCCCTGTGTCCAGGGCCGGTTTTCCGCGCGTTACTTGACCGCTTTCACACGTTCCAGAAGGTCTTTCATCTTCGGATCGGTGACGAATTTGTCGTAGACCGGACCCATCGCCGCAGCGAATTCCTCTTTGTTGACCTTGATGATGTTGGCGCCGCCGGCGCGGACTTTTTCTTCCGACGCCTTTTCGCGCGCGCTCCAGAGTTCGCGCATCTTGGCAACGGAATCCTTGGCGGCCTGGCGCAGCAGCTTCTGGTCTTCCGGCGAGAGCTTGTCATAGGAGATCTTGGAAATGACGAGAATTTCCGGATTGAGGGAATGCTCCGTCAGCGAGTAGTTTTTCGCCACTTCATAGTGGCGGGCGGATTCGTAAGACGGCCAGTTGTTTTCGGCGCCGTCAACGACGCCGGTTTCAAGTGAGGAATAGACCTCACCCATCGGCATCGGCGTTGGGTTGGCGCCAAAGGCCTGCATCATCGAAATCCACAGATCGGACTGCTGCACGCGAATTTTCAGGCCCTTCAGGTCCGCCAGTTTTTCGACGGGCTTTTTGGTGGTGTAGAAGGAACGCGCACCGGAATCGTAAAAGGCAAGGCCGACAAGGCCGTGTGGTTCGAAGGCTGCCAGAACCTCATCGCCGATCGGGCCGTCCACCGTATTGTGCATGTGCTCGGTCGAGCGGAACAGGAACGGCAGGCCGAGAACGGTGGTTTCCTTGACCAGATTGTTGAAGGGGGCGGCGTTGACGCGGTTCATGTCGATGACGCCGAAACGGGTCTGCTCAATAGTGTCTTTCTCGCCGCCGAGAACGGAATTGTTCATGACCTGGATCTTGATGCGGCCATTGCTTCGCTCGGCCAGCAGCTCGCCCATGTATTTCACGGCTTCGACGGTTGGATAACCATCCGGGTGGATATCGGCGGAGCGCAGGGTTATTTCCTGCGCGCCGGCGGCCACACCTGATAGCGCGATCCCCATCGCGACGCACATCATGCTTGCAATCTTTTTCATGCTTTCCTCCTCCATTGTTGAAACGGCCCAGCCCCTCCAAGGCTATCGGACCGATTTTTTCACGCCCATCCGGGCCGGCATGCAAAGACCTCTCATTTGAAAAGGATGATGGGGCCTCCCTTCCCCTCCCATCCCGAATTGACCTATGCCGCCTTGAATGGCGGCATCTTGAACAGCGCTTCCGGATTTTCCACCAATGCACGATGACGGGCCGCCTCATCCGGCAGCCAGCCGAGCGTCAGTTCGGCAAGGCGGGCATCGTCCGGATAGGCAGCCGTTTCGCGCACCGAATTATGCGGCCAGTTGGTGCCCCAGACGATGCGCTCCGGCGCATGGGCGGCGATCACCCGCGAAAAGGCGGCGACATCCTCATAGGGCCAGTTTTCCTGCGAACTTTCATAGACGCCGGCGAACTTGAACCAGAGATTGCCGCGATCGATCAGCTTCAGAAGAGCCGTCATTTCCGGGCCGTCCGTTTTGATGCCCTTGAAGAACTTGCCGTGGTGATCAAACACCCAGCGTGAGCGGATTTTCTGAAGGCGTGGCAGGTGATCGAGAAGACCATTGCCGTCGAATTGCACCGCCACCATCCAGTCAGCCGCCTGCGCTCTCTCATCCACCGCATCAAGCTCGGAAAGGTTCACGGCACCGCCAGGCAGATCCATGATGCGCGCGCCAACGGCGCCGGCGGCGATCAGTCTCTCCATGTCCTTTTCGGTCGTGGCCGCATCGATAATGACCACGGCGCGGGCCGCCTCGCCCATCTCAGCGACACAGGCGAGCGTGTTGCCATTATCGCGCTGGTGGGCGTTGCCCTGAGTGATGATGACCCGGTCGATGCCGAGCCACTGCATGAGCTTGCGATACTCCTCCGGTCCCGGCAAGGCGCCGGGCGGCAGGCCCGGCCCGCCCGGTAAGGCGGGATAACCAGGCAGATACATATGCATCTGCGTGTCGACAGCCCCTTTCGGGAAAGCAGGCTGAGGCGCTGTGCCGCTCAGTTTTCTGACAAGTTCGCTCACGGGTCTGGCATCCTGAATTCAAGCAATGCGTCGCGGTTGATCTCAATTCCAAGACCGGGACCATTGGGAATGGCGACAATGCCGTTCAACGCCTCGATAGGCTCGCGCAGCACGGCCTGACGAAACGGATTATGCGTGCGATCGAACTCCATGATCGGCTCGATCGGATTGACGCGCACCGGATCGGGCGTCATCGCCGCCATGAATTGCAGCGCGGCGGCGATCTGCACGCCGGTCCCCCAGACATGCGGCACGATGCGCACGCCGTGCAGCGTGGCAAGCGTCGCAATCTTCTGTGTTTCGGAAAAGCCGCCGCAGCCGCATAGATCGGGCTGGAGAATATCCACAGCACCGGCGGAAAGCGCCTGCCACATGCCATAACGTCCATGCCAGGTCTCGCCGCCCGCAACCGGGATTGGCTGACCCGCCCGCACCCGGGCATAGGCATCAAGCTGTTCCGGAACCACCGGTTCCTCAAACCAGTCGATACCATAATCGGCAGCGCGCTTGCCGAGCGTGATGGCTTCGGTGACGGTATAACCATGATTGGCGTCGATCATCAGCCGCATATCCGGCCCGATGGCCTCCCGCACCGCAGCGATAACCCTGAGGTCTTCCTCGATACCGAAACCGATCTTGATCTTGCAGGCGTGAAAGCCTTCCGCCCGGCGCTCCGCCATCTCCAAGGCATTGTCGGAGACGCGGTCAACGCCATCGCGCTTGAAACTGCCGGTCGCATAGGCGCGCACGCTTTCACGCCAGCGCCCGCCGAGCAGCATCGAGATGGAAGCACCGTAGTGCTTGCCCTTGATGTCCCAGAGCGCAATGTCGATGCCGGACAATGCGGTGAGGCTGAGGCCGCGCTGACCCTGATCGCGCAGGGCATTATAAAGCACGGCCCAGATTTTTTCGGTCTGGCGCGGGTCCTGGCCGATAAGCCAGCCCGCATAAGCCTGAACCACGGCGGCATTCGGCCGTGCCGGGCCGAGGCATTCACCCCAGCCGACGGTCCCGTCGTCACATTCGATCTCAACCAGAATATGGGCGCGTCGATCAAAGCGCATGGATGCACTTTCAAACGGCGTGTCCAGCCGGTGCTCGAGCAGATGCGTGCGCACCGCCGTGATTTTCATGGCTCCCCTCCCGCTTGTCTCGATCAGGCCCCCTAATCAGGCTTTGCGCTTATGCGTGCCGATCAGGGCATCGAGCATGCCGATTTCCTCATTCGTCAGGTCCTTCAGCGGCGCACGCACCGGACCGGCGTTGAAGCCCTGCAGGCGCACGCCGGCCTTGACGGCGGAGACGGCGTAACCCTTGGCGCGGTTGCGGATCGCCATGAACGGATAGAAGAACTCCGTCAGGATGCGCTCGCAGGTGGCGCGCTCACCGGCACGCAGCGCCGCATAGAACTCATTGGCAAGGCCCGGCACGAAGTTGAAGACCGCCGAGGAATAGGTGGTGAAACCGGCGCCGAGATAGGCTTCGGCAAACAGTTCCGCCGTCGGCATGCCGCCGAGATACATCAGGCGGTCACCCATCTTGGCGGTGATCTGGCGCACAAGGCCGATATCGCCGGTGCCGTCCTTGAAACCGACGAGGTTCGGGCATTCGTCGCAGAGACGCGCCAGCGTATCTGCCTGCAGCACGGAATTGTCGCGGTTATAGACCATGACGCCGATGCCGACCGACTGACACACCTTCTTGATATGGGCGTAAAGCCCTTCCTGCGGCGCATCGATGAGGTAATGCGGCAGAAGCAGGATACCGTCAGCACCGACCTTTTCGACAGAGCGGGCAATATCAACGGCGATCTCGGTGCCGTAACCGCAGCCGGAAACAATGGCGGTTTCGCCGGCAACTTCCTTGGCGGCGGAGACGATGGTGGGGATCTCATCCGGCTTCAGCGAAAAGAACTCACCCGTGCCGCCGGCGGCAAACAGCACCGGCGCCTTGTATCCGGCGAGCCATTCGACATGCGCCCTGTAGCTATCGGCCGCAAAACGACCCTCGGCATCGAAATGGGTGACCGGGAAAGACAACAGACCGGAGCCAAGCGCCGTCTTGATTTGTTCAGGGTTCATCATCGAAATTCCTCTGCAAGTTCACTGACTGAAAGCCACCTAAGCCGCTTGCCGCATCTTTGTCAACAACTCATCATACATCTTGTATGATGAATTTCGAAAATCTGTCACAGATCAACGCGCCAGCCAGCCGCCATCAACATTGAGAATGGCGCCATGCACGTAATCCGCCGCCGGCGAAGCCAGAAAGACCGCTGCACCGGCGATATCTTCGGAATGACCCCAACGGCCGGCCGGAATACGCTCGAGAATGGCTTTGTTGCGGGCGGCATCCGCGCGCAACGCCTCGGTATTGTTGGTTTCGATGTAACCGGGCGCGATGGCATTCACATTGATGCCCTTCGCAGCCCACTCATTCGCCAGAAGCTTGGTGAGACCGGCAACGCCATGTTTCGCCGCCGTGTAGGACGGGACGCGAATGCCGCCCTGAAACGACAGGAGCGAGGCGATATTGACCACCTTGCCGGGCCGACCTTTTGCCAACAGCTCTTTCGCAAAGGCCTGCGTGGTAAAAAACAGCGCCTTGAGATTGACGTCCATGACCTCGTCCCAGTCGAGTTCGGAAAACTCGACTGAATCGGCACGGCGGATGATGCCGGCATTGTTGACGAGAATATCGAAGCCGGCATCGACGAAACTGTCCTTCGCCGCCAGCGGATCGGCGAAATCAATCGACAGGGCGCTCGCCTTGCCGCCATCCTTCGCGATGATATCAAGCGTTTCATCCGGTGCGCGGCGCGCGGCGCAGACCACCTCCGCACCGGCTGCGGCGAGCCCCACCGCAATCGCCTGGCCAAGACCGGTATTCGCGCCTGTCACGAGCGCCTTACGCCCTTGAAGCGAAAAGGGATTTCTCATTTCAGATCCCCCGGCTGGATGAAGTCCATGTCGGTATAGTCGACATTGTCGCCCGCCATGGCCCAGATGAAGGTGTAGGAACCGATGCCCGCACCGGAATGGATGGACCAGGGCGGTGAAATCGCGCCTTCTTCGTTCGAAATGAACAGATGGCGGGTCTCCTGCGGTTCGCCCATCAGATGCAGGACGCGCGACTTTTCATCCATGCCGAAATAGAGATAGGCTTCCATGCGGCGGTCATGAATATGCGAGGGGATGGTGTTCCAGACGGAGCCGTCCTCCAGCGTTGTATAACCCAGCACCAGCTGGCAGCTTTCCATGACAAGCGGATGGATGAACTGGTTGATGGTGCGCTTGTTGGAGGTTTCGGTCGCGCCGAGCTTGACCTCCTTGCTGTCGGCAAGGCTGACGAGCTTTGCCGACAGGCTGCGATGCGCCGGGCAAGACGTGATGTAGAATCGGCCAGCACCATCAAACGTTACCGCGCCGCTGCCCGCACCGAGATAAAGCACGTCACCGCGATTGAGCGTGTAGGTCTCGCCGCCGGCGCTGACGGTGCCCGCCTCGCCGATATTGACGATGCCCATTTCACGCCGGTCGAGGAAGGACGGCGTCTTGGTTTCTTCCACCTTGTCCAGCGTCAGCGGCGCACCATTTGGCACCGCGCCGCCCATGACGAAACGGTCGTAATGGGTATAGATCAGTCTGATTTCACCGGAACGGAACATGTCGTTGGCGAGGAAATGCCGGCGGAGCCCTTCGGTATCCAGCGTTTTTGCATATTCCGGGTTCACGGCCTGCCTTGTTTCGACGGTCAGCATCAAACTCATCCTTCATGATTGTTGCGTATGGCACATAATATATGTTATCCGCTTTTTGTACGATCTGTATGACAAGGTCAAGAGGTGCCGGCATATCTCGACCACGCTGCGGACGTGGAACAGGCTTGGGAGAATTGCAATGAAACGGCTTCTTGTTACCGGTGCGGCGGGCCAGCTTGGCCGCGTGATGCGTGAACGCCTTGCACCGATGGCCGAGATATTGCGTCTTGCCGATCTCGCCCCGCTCGACCCGGCGGGGCCGAACGAGGAATGTGTGCAATGCGACCTTGCGGATGAAAATGCCGTGGATGCGATGGTCGCCGGTTGCGACGGCATCGTTCATCTCGGCGGCATTTCGGTGGAGAAGCCCTTCGAACAAATCCTTCAGGGCAATATCATCGGGCTTTATAATCTCTACGAGGCCGCCCGCGCCCATGGCCGGCCGCGCATCGTCTTTGCCAGCTCAAACCATACAATTGGCTATTATTCCCAGACCGAGAGGCTCGGTCCCGACGTGCCCGTCCGGCCGGACGGGCTTTACGGCGTTTCCAAATGTTTCGGCGAAAGCCTTGCCCGCATGTATTTCGAGAAGTTCGGGCAGGAGACGGCGCTGGTGCGCATCGGCTCCTGCACGCCGGAACCCACCAATTACCGCATGCTTTCCACATGGTTCTCATACGATGATTTTGTGTCGCTGATCCAAGCGGTGTTTCGCGCACCGGTGCTCGGCTGCCCGGTCGTCTGGGGCGCATCGGCCAATGATGCCGGCTGGTGGGACAATTCGCATCTCGGTTATCTCGGCTGGAAACCGAAGGACAATGCCGAGACCTTCCGGCAGCATATATCAGCGACAACGCAAAAGCCTGCCCCGGAAGATGCGCTGGTGCGGTTTCAGGGGGGTGTGTTCGTCGACAATCCGATCTTCAGGGAAAGCTGAGATGCCGCATGAAACATTCCCGGCGCGAGCGACGGGATTGCAAGCCGGGCAGCGAATGACGTATCGAGGACCGGTGCACGCAACCGACATTTTTTAGAACGGCGACCAAGATGACAAAAGCGACAACCTCCGAACCGGGCGCTCCACAGGGCAGAACGCTTGTGGTGAAGGTTTCCGAGGAACTCCGCAGCCAGATCGCCAAGGGCCGTTACAAGACGGGCGACCGCCTGCCCTCCGAAGCGCAGATGACGCAGGAATTCGGCGTCAGCCGCACGGTGGTGCGCGAAGCGATCGCTTCGCTGCGATCCGACGGTCTGGTCGAACCCCGTCAGGGCGCCGGCGTCTTCGTGCTGGAACCCGCGCCCGCAGAGCGGCGGCCCTTCCACAATGTTGATCTCGCACGCGTCTCCTCGCTGATCGAGATGCTGGAGCTACGCACGGCCGTGGAAGGCGATGCCGCCGGCCTTGCCGCAATTCGCCGTTCGCCGGCGCAGGAAGAAAAGATCATCGAGGCCTTCGATGCCTTCCGCGCCAGCGCCGCCAAGGGCAGCCCGACGGCCGAAGCCGATTTCGCCTTTCATCTCGCCGTGGCCGAGGCGACCAACAATCCCCGCTTCAGCGAGTTCCTGCAGGTGCTGGGGCCGACCGTCATTCCACGCCGCGCCGTGGCCGAAAACGGCTCGGAAACCGTGCTTTCACCTGCCGATCTCAGCCGTCTCGTCGGCGAACACGAAGCGATCCTGATCGCCATACAGGACGGCAACGAGGATGCGGCGCGAAGCGCCATGCGCAACCACCTGAAAAGCAGCCAGACGCGGTATCGCGCCATGCTGCGCGCACCACGCTGAAACGGCCGGCTTAAATCGCATTACATGATTGAGGAGAACGACATGCAGCAGCTACCGACATTCCCCACCGTTTCACCCGACGATGGTGTCGAACGCACCGTGCTTTCCGAAGCGCCGGAGCTGATGGTGGTTTCGTTCCGTTTCAAGACCGGTGCCGAAGGAAAGCTGCACAGCCATCCGCATGTGCAATCCACCTATGTCGCCAGCGGCAGTTTCCGTTTTTACCGCGATGGTGAAGCCTATGACCTGCAGAAGGGCGACAGCCTTATTGTGCCCGGCCATATCGAGCATGGTTGCCTGTGCCTGGAAGAGGGCGAGCTGATCGACTGCTTCACCCCGCGCCGCGACGACTTTCTCTGAGGCGGAGCCCGCGGCAGGTCGTCACTCCAGTGACAAATCCCGCAGGGTGCGTGGCAGGCTGTTCATGCACTCCACCCCTGAAGGTGTGACCAGAAACTGGTCCTCGATCATCAAAGCCCCCAGCCCTTCGCCATAAAAAGGTGCTTCGAGCGCAACCACCATGCCCGGAAGAATGATTTCCGGGTTGTCGTGGGAAAAGAATGGCCATTCCTCGATACCCACACCGCCGCCGACGGAATGGCCGAAATGGCCGCGATAATATTCGCTGAAACCGTCCTTGCGCATCGAGGCGAGCATGGCGGCGTGCACCGCACCGAAGCTGTTGCCGGGGCGAAGCGCTTCCAGCCCGCAGGCGAAGGCCGCTTCAAGCGCTTTGAAGATATCGGACGCCAAAGGCGAGACCGGTCCCCATGAAAAGGTTCTCGCACCATCTGACGAATAACCGTCGACCAGCGTGCCGACATCGGCCTTGATGAGCGCACCCGGCGTCACAGCCGCCACCATATCCGACAAGGCAGGCCCCACGGATATGTAGTCCCAATGGCCGCTCAGCGAAAACCCGGATTTCGCGGCATGGGCCTGTGCACCAGCCTTCCAGGCGGCGGAAAGCCCGCCGAGCGGCGCGCCAGGCCTGACGGCAGCGGCCATCGCGACCAGCCCAGCCTCAGCCGCCGCTGCCGCGCGCCTTAGAAGCTTTATCTCGCGCTCGGATTTCACGGCGCGCAGACGGCGCAGCACGGCCGATCCGTCAACCCAATCGACATCGGGCAGCGCCTGACGCAGCGCCAGAAAATCGGCGGCGGGCATGAATTCGAGGTCTGCGCCAATGCGCGCCGCCGACAGCCCACGCTCCCCCAGCAGGTCGGCCAGCAGGCCGAAACAGGCGGCGCGATCGAATGTCTCCGGCCTCGGGCCACCGGAATTGTTGCGGCGATAGGCATCGTCCACCTGCGCGATGGTTTCGGCGCCCAACAGATCGACTATGTCGATCCAGATGCGATGGCAGCGCAGATCGACATCAGGCGCGGCCTTCCTGACAAGCGGGGCGGCGTGATCGCTGACGACGGCGGCAATCCCCGCCCCCGTATCGGCCGGCACCAGCGCAATCGCCGAACCCGCCCTGCCCCACATGGTTGCCACACCGGCATGCGCGCCGACCGCATATCGAAAGGCTTCGGGCTGGAAAAGCACCAGCGCATCCATGCCCGCTTCCCGCATCAGCTGCTGGGCACGGCTTCGGTCGATATCGCTCATGGGAACCCCGGTGACTGTTTAGCTGCGGTGTTTCGCTGCAGGTTTATGAACCTACGCTTTAGCAGTCACCGTGAGAGGAAAGAAGGTGGAAGATGATGTCTCCACCCCGAAGATCGTCAGTTGGAGCGAGCGGATGCCCCTTGTTTCTTCTCCCCACCGGGGAGAAGTCCGCGGCAGCGGGATGAGGGGGCAAGCGTCGAGATATGCGGAGAGCTTGCCCCCTCATCCGACCCTTCGGGCCACCTTCTCCCCGGCGGGGAGAAGAAATATGCCGCAATGCCTTGCCCTATCCGAACGAGCGGCGGATAAATCCACCGCTCGTTGTCTTTCACGCCTCCAGCCACTTCACCTGCTCGGCCGTCAGCCTGATATCCAGCGCCGAAAGACTATCCTCCAGCTCCGCAATCGTGCGCGGTCCGATCAGCGGGATGACCGGGAAAGGCTGGGCGATGACATAAGCGAGCGCGATATGGATCGGGTGCCGCTCAAGTTTCTGCGCAAGCTCGATCGCCCTGTCGCGGCGGACGAAATTGCGGTCGGAATACCAGACGCGGACGATTTCCTCATCGTCCTGCTTGTCGCGCCCTGCCCGGTCGGTGAAGAAACCGCGCCCCTGGCTGGACCAGGCAAAATTGGGTATCTGGCGAGATTTCAGCCATTCCTTCCACTCGTCATCCGATGCCGCCACGCATCCCGCCCAGATCGGATCGAGCATTTCGGCGAGCGAGAAATTGTTGGAAAGCGCGCCCGGGGCCTGTTTGCCGTTCTTCTGAGCATAGGCGGCCGCCTCGTCCATGCGCTCGCGCGTCCAGTTCGAACCACCGAAAATGCCGCGAATGCGGCCGCGCCGAACCTCGGCATCCATGGCATCGACGAACTCGCCGACCGGAATATCCAGATTATCGCGATGCATGAAATAGGCATCGACATAATCCGTCTTCAGACGTTCCAGCGACTGATCGAGTTGCTTGGCGATCATATCAGGGTAGCAGAGCGGCGAATGCGCACCCTTGCCGATCAGCACGATCTCCTCGCGCGGCACATTGCGGCTGGTGTGCCAGTCACCGAAAATCGCCTCGGTCCTGCCTGCGCCATAGACATAAGCCGTATCGAACAGATTGCCGCCCGCCTCGTAGAAGGCATCGAGCGTCAGGGACGCGGAGGCAAAATTGGGGAAAAATTCGAAACCGAGCGCGACCACAGAAGCGGGCTTGGCAAGGCCCGGCACCTGCCGCTTCGGAACCGCGTTTCCGGCCACGACCTTGCCGCCGGTAATATTGGCAACGCGCGAGGTTGCCTTTTCGACGCTGTATTCAAGGCCGACCGAGGCGCGCCATTGATCCATGACACGCAGATTGCCGAGACTGTCACCCCAGCCCATGCCCGGTGCGTCGAATTCCTTTTTGCCCTCACGGATCGCCTCACCCGCTGCATCGACCTCAAAGGAATAAAGCCAACGATCCTCCGGCAGCTCGATGGTTTCCACCTTGTCGCCACTGAAGATATCAATCCGGCCGGTGCCGCCCTTATGGCCGGAAGCGTACCAGAAATCCCTGACCTCGATCCGCCCTTCCGAACCGATGATGCGCAGCACATTGTCCTGCCCCGCCATGATCGAGCAGGACACTTCGGCGACGATGCCGTTGGAAAACTTCAGCACGGCCGAGGCCCATTCGTCGACACCCGACTGGCCGAGATGGGCCGCACCCGCCACCTTTTCCGGCTCGGCAAAGGGTTTGCCATCCACCGCGCCGGCAATCAGCCGCACCATCGAGACCGGATAACCGCCGACATCGAGAATGCCGCCGCCCGCCATCTCATTGGCGAAGAGCCGGTGATCGGCCCGGAACGAACCCATGTTGAAACCGAAGCTGGAACGGATGATGCGGATATCGCCAACCGCGCGGCTCTTGACCAGTTCGAGCAATTTCGCCGTCTGCGGGTGCAGGCGATACATATAGGCCTCGCCGACAAAGACGCCGGCCTTCTTCGCCTCGTGGAAAATGGCGTCGGCATCATAGGCAGAAAGAGCGATGGGTTTTTCTACCAGTACATTCTTGCCGGCGCGGATTGCCTTGATCGCCCATTCGGCATGGCCGGTATGGGGTGTGGCGATATAGACGGCATCGATATCGGGATCGGAAAGCAGCGCATCGTACCCATGAATGATGCGCGCACCGGCGAAGGCCTCGGCCAGGCCGGGCTTGTCCGGATTGCGGGTGGCGATGGCCTCTAACCTGCCGGTACGGGAATGGGCGATGCCGTCAGCGAATGTTTTCGCGATAGTACCCGGGCCGATGATGCCCCAGCGGATCGGTTGTTCGGTCGTCATGAAATCCTCGTCTTATGTAGGTGCTTGGGAAAAGGTTCAGCGCAGGCGTTCGCCCTTGCTGTCGAAAAGGAAGGCCCGGCGGGCGGAAAGACCGACCGTCAGCCGGTCGCGATTGCCGACGTCGCGCGATTCCGGCCTCTCGATGATGAGCTGCTCGCCGCCTTCGGTACGGGCATACACGTAGCTGGTATTGCCGAGATGTTCGGCGACATCGACATGCACGGTGAGATCGGCATCGCCCTGCCCCGCATCGGAAAAATGTTCGGGCCGGATGCCGAGCGAAACACGGGCTCCGTCGTTCAAGCGGGCCTTTGTCGGCAGGGTCAGCCGCACCGCAGGATCGCTGTCGAGCGAGAGCGTCACGCTCTCCGCGCCGCTGCAGATGATGGTGGCGTCGAGAAAATTCATCTTCGGCGAACCGACGAAACCGGCAACGAAACGGTTGGCGGGATCATCGTAAAGATCGAGCGGCGCGCCGACCTGTTCGATATTGCCCGCGCGCAGGACGACGATCTTGTCGGCCAGCGTCATCGCCTCGGTCTGGTCATGGGTCACATAGATCATCGTTGTCCCGAGCTGCTTGTGCAGCCGCGATATCTCGACGCGCATCTGCACCCGCAGCTCCGCATCGAGGTTGGAGAGCGGCTCGTCGAACAGGAAAACCTGCGGTTCACGCACGATGGCGCGGCCGATGGCGACACGCTGCCTCTGGCCGCCGGAAAGCTGCTTCGGCCGGCGCTCCATCAACTCGTTGATCTGCAGGATTTCGGCGGCGCGGTTGACCCGCTTTTGCGTATCGGCCTTGGGATTGCCATTCATTCGAAGGCCGAAGGACAGGTTTTCGGCAACCGTCATATGCGGATAAAGCGCATAGGACTGGAACACCATGGCGATGCCGCGATCCGCCGGATCGGCATCATTGACCGTCCTGCCGCCGATGCTGACATCGCCATCCGATATGTCTTCCAGCCCGGCAATCATGCGCAGCAGCGTGGATTTGCCGCATCCGGAGGGGCCAACGAAGACGACGAATTCGCCGTCGGCAATATCCAGATCGGCACCGTGGATGACTTCGAGCGCGCCGTAACGCTTGACCACGTTCTTGAGCGAAAGTTCCGCCATGCGGCCTCCCCTTACTTGACTGCCCCGGCGGAAATGCCGGCGATGAAGTGACGCTGCAAGGCCACGAAAACCACGAGGATGGGTGCGGTGAGCAGCACCGCGCCGGCCATGATGCCGCCCCATGACACTTTGGTGAGCCCGATGAGGGTGCCAAGCGCCACGGGTGCGGTCATCATTCCTGGGCGGGAATTGATGAGAAGCGGCCAGAGGTAGTTGTTCCACGAGGCCAGGAAGAGGATGATCGACAGCGCCGCCATGGTGGGACGCGCCAGCGGCAGGGCGATGCGCAGAAATATCTGCCACTCCTTGACGCCCTCCACCCGTGCCGCATCGAAGAGTTCCGTCGGCATCATCGAGAAGGATTGCCGCATGAACAGCACGCCGAGCGAATTGAACAGCGGCGGCACGATCAGCGCCACCCAGGTATTGGCGAGCTTGAATTCGCGCGCCACCATGATGAACTGCGGGATGACGACGACCGCAAAAGGCAGGGTGATGGTGCCGAGAATGATGGCGATCACCACCCCGCGTCCCGCAAAGCGGTACCGCGCCAGCGCCCAGCCCGCCATCGAGGTCAGGAACACCGAAAGGACAGTGTAGATGACAGCGACGGTGATCGAGATGAACATGGCCCGCAGGAAATTCGTATCCGCCTGAAGGTTCTCGAAATTCTCGATGAAGTTGGTGGACGGCACCAGAACAATATCAGGGCTGAAAATGCCGTAATCCGGCATCGTCGAGAATACGAACATCATCCACAACGGAAACAGCCAGATGATGGCGAGCGGCGTCAGCGCCGCATGCAGCGCGATCTTCTGCCAGAAAAGCGATCTCGATTTCGATCTCATTTCGGCTCCCTCCCGACCCATAGATTGAGCAGCGAAATGGCGATGGCGAGCGCCGCCATGGTGTAGGCAATGGCCGAGGCATAACCGAAATTGAGCGAGGTGAAGCCCTGCCGGTAAAGGAACAGACCCAGCGTTTCCGTGCCGCCGCCTGGCCCGCCCCTGTTGGTGATGAGGAAGGGTTCAGCGAAAAGCTGCATGGTGCCGATGACCGACAGGACGACGCAGAAGAGGATGATGGGTTTGAGGAGCGGCAGGGTTATGTAGAAGAACTGCTGCCGTTTGCTCACCTTGTCCAGCGTCGCCGCCTCATAGACATCACCCGGGATGGATTGCAGCCCGGCCAGAATGATGATGGCGTTATACCCCGCCCAGCGCCAGGTAACCGCGATGATGACGAGCGCCATGGCGGCATTGGCATTGTCGAACCACGAAATGGGCGAAAGGCCGACGGAGGTGATGAGCTTGTTGATGATGCCGAAATCGGCGCTGAACATCAGCCGGAAAACGGCGGCATAGGCAACCTCGCCGACAACAACAGGCGCGAAAAAGGCAAAGCGGTAGAGTGGCCGCGCCTTTAGGAGCGGCGAATTCAGGAGCACCGCCATGACGGTGGCGAGCGCGATCATGACGGGCACCTGAATGACCAGAATGATCAGCGTATTGTAGAGCGCATTATAAAAAGCCGGGTCGGAGACGAGCCGCCCCCAGTTCATGGAGGGGGCGAACCGCCACGGATTGATGCGTGTATTCTGGAACGACAGCATGAACGAGCTGATGATCGGCCAGACCCAGAAGGTGGCGAAAATCAGGAGATAGGGCGCAAGGAACGCATAAGCGATCCTGTTCCTTGACGGCATGACGACCTCCAGATGCCGGCGGTTTTGCCGGGTAAATGGAAAAGTTTGAAAGAGGCCTGCCCCCGTTTGAGGGCGAGACCATTGCAAGGCGGTGCGGCGTATTTCTTCTCCCCGAGGGGGAGAAGGTGGCCCGAAGGGTCGGATGAGGGGGCTAGCTCGCGATCTATCGCTACCCTCGCCCCCTCATCCCGCTGCCGCGGACTTCTCCCCCTCGGGGAGAAGAAACGTGCGGCACCCACTCGGCCATAAACAGCCGCCGGCTTACTCCGCGACCGGCAGCCCCGTCGCCGTTTCGATCTGCTTGGCCGCATCATCGAGCGCAGCCTTCGCATCCGGATATCCGCCCGCGAAATATTTCGTCTGCGTCGCCTTGTAGATCGCGTCCGCATCCGACTGGAACGCCGTGCCGCGGCTCGGCACGATCTTCGGCAGGGTGGCGAGAATATCGGTCCACACAGCCTGCCCGCCCCAATAGGGCTGCTTTTCCTTGACGAAAGGATCGTCAATGGCTGACAGCAAGGAGGGAACGAGGCCGAAAGATTTCAGCATCGTCACCTGACCTTCATTGGTGGTCAGCGCGTAGTCGATATATTTCCAGGCGGCTTCCTTGTGCTCGGACGTCGAGCTGATCGCCAGCGAAGACCCGCCGAGATTGGCGGCATGCGGGCCATCCGGCGTCAGGCTCGGCATCAGATAGACGCCCCATTTGCCGGAAAGATCAGGAGAGCCGGAACGCACCGTGCCTTCATACCAGGCGCCATACATCTGGCTTGCGGCCTTTCCTGCCGTATTGGCCTGGATCTTTTCATCCCAGATCGCGGCCGTGATGATGCCGGCGTCTTTCATCTCCTTGACCTTTTCAAGGGTCGCGACACAGGCGGGCTTGTTGATGGTGATGCTCTGGCCATCGGTCGAAAAGTAACCGCATCCCTGTTCATTGGCGATCATGCGGAACCATTCGCTGTCGCCGTTGAAATCGGCTTGCGCCATCACCGTGCCGGGATTGGCAGCCATGACCTTTTTGCCCGCAGCGATGAAATCATCCCAGCTTTTGATGGTGGCGGGATCTACACCCGCCTTTTCATAGAAGTCCCGGCGATAGAACACCGCCACCGGACCCGAGTCCCACGGAACCGCATAGGCGACGCCGTCAACCTCTAGTTCCGTGCGCTTGAAATCAGGGAAAAGCGCCTGTTTCTCAGGCGTGTAGCCAAGCTCGGTCAGATTGGCGAAACAATCGGGGAAGCGGCTCCAGAACAGCTCCGCCTCGAAATTCTCTATGGTGACAATGTCCGGAAGACCATCACCACCGGCTGCGCAGGCGGCAAGCGTCTTGTCAAAAACCTGATTGTTTCCAAGGTCTTCAACGACGATCTTGATATCCGGATTCTGTTTATTGAAACCTTCCACCGTGGATTTCAGCGCGGAAGCCGCGACATTCCAGCTCCAGATGGTGACGGTCTCGGTTTGCGCGAAAGCCGGGGCTGCAAGAAGCAGCATAGCGGTAGACGCGCCTAGAAATTTCAAGCACATTGAAAACCTCCCTTTTTCAATTGCCGTTCTTAAGCGAACATGGGCACATTAGCGGCGGCAGGAAATCTGTCTCGTAAAAAGGGAACACCGATTTGGCGGAAAGTAAGATTGCCGAAAGAGCCTTCTACCAGCCGGGTGCGAGCAGCATCGAAGGCATGCCGACAACGCTTCAGCTCTTTCATAATCACCCGCCCATCATGCTCCGCCCCCACTGGCACGCGCAGGTGGAGGTGAATTATGTGATGTCGGGATCGGTGCATTACCGCATGGGCGATCATGAACTCTCGCTCGAGGCCGGCCAGATGTGCATTTTCTGGGGTGGCCAGCCGCACCAGATGGACCGCTCCTCCGACGATTCCTTTTATGCGGGCGCGCATCTGCCGCTCGTGCATTTCTTCCGAATGCGCCTGCCTGCCGCCGTCTCCAGCCAGTTGATGGGTGGCGCCACAATGGTGAGCGCCGAAACTGACCTGGCGGATAAGGAGAATTTCGGCCGCTGGTTCCGCTATGTCGCCTCGGGTGATCCGGCCAGAGCGCAACATGCGGTGGAGGAATTGCTGCTGCGGGTGGAACGGATGTTTCTCGAACCCTATTCCGTCGTATCGTCCGCCGCCGATGCAAAACACAGAGAGGATGAGGAAGGCATGGCGCCATCCATCGGCGTGGTGCGCATGTGCGATTTCATCGCCGCCAATTTCCTCGACGATATCGACGCGACCGATATTGCCCGCGCCGCATCATTGCATCCGAAATATGCGATGAACCTGTTCCGCAAGTCCACAGGCATGACGCTGATCAAATATCTGACCCTGCTACGCCTTTCGCGTGCACAGGCAATGCTGATGACCGGCAAGGACAATATTCTGCAGATCGCCATGGAAAGCGGCTTCGGCTCCGTCAGCGCCTTCAACAAGGCGTTTCGCCAGATCGCCGGCATGTCACCTTCCGATTTCCGCCGCGACATGCGGGCGACGGCGGCTTAGGGCACCTCCCTCATTCCTGTGCTTGTCACCGGAATCCAGTCGACGCGCGTCTACGCGGCGAGAGGACTCTTTTCAGCTCAAGACTTTGGCGGGCTGTATCCCTGTGACAATCACAGGGATGAGGAGGAGCGTGAAGCCTAGTCCCCAATTTCTTCCGGTTTCGGAAAAGCTCCGCCGCGCTGCCGCGCCGCTTGCCGATAAGCCCGGGGCGAACTGCCGAGCATCCGCCGGAACATGGTGGTGAAGGCGGGAATGTTTTCATAACCGGCATCCAACGCCACATTGGTCACCGCCTCGCCGGCCGCCAGCCTCGGCAGTGAAGCGAAAATGCAGGCCTGCTGGCGCCAGGTGACGAAACTCACCCCGAGTTCCCGGCGGAACAGGCGCGTGAAAGAGCGGCGGCTGATTCCCATGGCTGCCGCCCAGTCGTCGATCTCCACCCGTGCTACGGGCTTCTTGAGGAAATCGCGGCAGAGCGCAGCCAGACGCTGATTATCGGGAAAAGGCAATCCGAGCGGCCTTTCCGGCAGGCGGTTGACCTCGTCCAGCAAAAGCGCGCGCACGAGGCCCTGCCGATGAAATGCCGACGGCTGGTGTTCCTCAGCCAGCAGTTCCGAAATCAGGCTGGAGGCGAGATCGGTTATTTCCACCACCCGCGGCGCGCCGGCATGGAAGAGATCGGGATGAACGTAGATCGAGTGCATCTCCACCGTGGAAATGGTCTCGGCCTCGTGCTGCAGCCCGGCAGGAATGAGGAGCCCGTGACCGGGCGGTATCATCCAGCGCCCATCGGCGGTGCTGACCAGCACCACACCCTGACGTGCACACCAGATCTGTACCCGGCTGTGGCTGTGGGGCGGGGTTCGGTGCCCCGTGGGATAGACGCGGCAAAGCGCGAGCACCGGTTCATTGGTGCCGTCGATCAATTTCAGACTGCGTTCATGCTCGTCCTGCGTCAGCCCTGCAGGCGGCCGCGATTTGATTTTTGCCATTTGGCCCACTCACAAAGAAACTCGTCCAGAACACAAATGCAGGCCAGAAACAATATGAATAAAAGCGGGAAGAAATAAAGACACGTTTCCCGCCCTTCCATCGGGAATCTGGAGAGGATACATCATGGCCACCGTCACCAGCGCCGGGTTCAACCCGCAACGCACGGCGTTTACAATCATCGCTGCCGCGAGCTTCTGCCATATGCTCAACGACATCATGCAATCGCTGCTGACGTCGCTTTACCCGCTGCTGAAGGCCAATTACGCGCTCGATTTCATGCAGATCGGGCTGCTGACCTTCGCCTTTCAGGTCACCGCATCGCTGTTGCAGCCGGTCGTCGGCATGGTGACCGATCGCTGGCCCATGCCCTTCTCCCTGCCCGTCGCCATGCTGTCCACCTGCGCCGGCCTCATCACGCTCGCCTTCGCCCACAGTTTCGAGGTTCTGGTGATCGGCGCCTGCCTCATCGGCATCGGCTCGGCGATCTTCCATCCGGAAGCCTCGCGCGTTGCGCGCCTGGCATCCGGCGGCCGTCACGGCCTTGCACAGTCCTTCTTCCAGGTCGGCGGCAATACCGGAACGGCCATCGGCCCGCTGCTCGCCGCTTTCATCGTCATACCGCTCGGCCAGTCGAGCCTCAGCCGGTTCTCGCTGATTGCGCTCGTCGGTTTTGGCGTGCTTTCGTGGGTCGGCGTCTGGTATACCCGCCATCGCCGCGCCACCGTCGGCAAGGCCCCTGTCAGCCGCGCCCTGCCGCTGGCACGCGGCACGGTTATGATGACGCTTCTCGTTCTGGTGGTCCTGACCGCAACCAAGAACGCCTATCTCGCCAGCCTGTCCAGCTACTTCACCTTCTACACGATCGACCGGTTCGGTCTTGGTGTGCAGGACGCGCAGGTTCTGCTGTTCCTCTTCCTCGGGGCTTCAGCACTCGGCGTGTTCTTCGGCGGCCCGATCGGTGACCGTTTCGGCTCCCGCGTGGTCATCTGGTTCTCGATCCTCGGCGTCATTCCCTTCGCGCTGATGCTGCCCTATGCCAACCTGTTCTGGACGGCGGTTCTGGTCGTCGTGATCGGCTTCGTCTTCTCGTCGGCCTTCTCGGCCATCGTGGTGTTCGCACAGGAACTGGTGCCGGGCCGTGTCGGCCTCATCGCCGGCATGTTCTTCGGTTTCGCCTTCGGTTTCGGCGGTATCGGGGCGGCGGTTCTGGGCGTCTATGCGGACAAGGAAGGCATTGAATTCGTCTATCGCATCTGCTCCTACATGCCGCTGCTCGGCCTTTTGACAGTGTTCCTGCCGAAGCTGCCAAGCCACCGCTAAAAGCCTTGCGTTCAACGCTTTTCATCACGGCGATCACCTGCGATACTCAGGTGAACGCCGTGATCCGTTAAGCGAAGACCCCACTCTGCGCCAAAAACCGTCAGGCCGATTTACGCAACATCAGATCGGCGCTGAGGAGAATGCGCTCGCGCATCCGGGTTGCGTCATCCGCCTCTTCATCCAGCTTCTGCAACAGAAGCTCGATCGAGAGCCTGCCGATCTCGTTATAGTTCTGCGCCACCGTGGTAATCGGCGGGCAGGCGTAACGCGACAGCGGATGATCATCATGGCCGGCGACCCGGAGATCGTAATCCGCACCGTGACCAACCTTGATTCCTTTCTGGAAGGCGGCGGCGATGACGCCGAAGGCGATACGGTCGTTGGCGCACAGAATGGTGCGCGATGGCAAATGCCCTGCCCCATCAAGCAGCCGGGACGCTTCATCAAAGGCGAAACGTTCGAAATCCCAGGTGACGATATCAGGGACATCGATCACATGCGGCTCGAAACCGAGACGCTGCATGGCCTCCACGTAAGCCGTGCGGCGCGTCGCAGCATTGGTGTTGACCTGCGGCATGTCGAAGAAACAGGGCGGCTCGCCCGAACGGCAGAGATAATCCACCATCAGCCCGACACTCTGGCGGTTGTCGGTGCCGACAAAGGCCGAGGTCTCGTCGAGGGGCGAATCCACATAAACGATTGGAATACTGGCCGCGAGCTGCTCCAGCGTGGCGCGGTGGGATTTGACACCGAGCGGGGCGATGATGGCGCCCGCGACATTCATCGACTTGAAGGTGCGGATGGCGCGGTCTTCAATCTCCGCCTTGCCGTCTGATGACAGCACGAAGGCAAGGAATCCCGCCTCATTGGCGATGAGTTCGATACGGCTCGTCAGCGCCATATAGAACGGGTCCGTCGAGTTCGGGATGATGATGCCGATGATATTGGAACGGCGGCGGTTGAGGTTCACGGCAAAGATATTGGGCCTGAAGCCCGATTTCTTCAGCGCGTCCTCGATGGCATCCCGGGTCTTCTTGCGGACCGAGGCCGGATCATTGAAGTATTTCGAAACGGTCGGGCGGGAAAGGCCGACGAATTCCGAAAACTCTTCCATCGTCCTGATAGATTTGGCCAAAGTGCTTGCCCCCATGAAATATTACATGTGGTATTCTATATCGACCGGCCTTCGCACGAAAAGCCGGTCGAATGTGGTTATCAACGGCCAAAAGATCATTCGGCCGCAAATTGCACTTTCATTGTAGCCGGATCGGACGGCTTTTTCGTAAAGAACGGCAGCATCTCCGAAAGCGGCAGTCGGTGCGACACCAGCCGCGCCATGACATCACCATCCGTCTCCAGAATAGCTAACGCCTGCGGAATGTTACGGTTCAGCGAATGTGAACCGACAAGCTTCAACTGACGCCTGAAGATTTCGAAGGGCGAGACAGCAATGCGGGCATCCGGCGCGCAGACGCCAAAGAACAGCGCCGTACCGCCATCGGCAACCAGCGGGATCATCGCTTCCGCAACAGCGGCGATGCCGGTCGCATCGGCCACGAAATCGAACGATTTCTGTTGCCGCAGGAGCGCTTCCGAGCCGGACACCGCCACCTCAAGCCCGAGATTTTCGGCGAAGGCCAGCCTGCTTTCATTGATATCGGCAATCGTCACCGTCCTGATGCCGCGCGATTTCAGCGACAAGGCAAGCAGCAGGCCGATAGGGCCGGCACCAAAAACCAGCGCGTTTTCCGGTACGATACCACTCTCGCCGATGCCCGCGCTCTGCATGCCATTGACGACGCAGGCGAGCGGTTCTGCCAATGCCGCGACATGATAGGGCATGGAACCGATGCGGTGCAGGTGATCGGCATGCACCACGCTGAACTCCGCAAAGCCGCCATTATGGGAGACGCCATAGGCCTTCAGTGTGCTGCAGAGGTTGGTAAGGCCCTTCCTGCAACTCGCGCAGACGCCACAGGGCAGATTGGGATCGACCGCCACCCGTTCGCCAACCTTGATGCCAGTCACATCAGCGGCCACGGCCGCGACTTCACCGGCATATTCATGGCCCGGGATGACGGGAAAGGCACCGTCGCCATAACGTGCATGGAGTACATCGATATCGGTGTGGCAAAGCCCCGAAGCCTTGACCCGCACGAGGGCGTGGCCGGGCGGCAGATCGGCGACCGTAACCTCCGCCAGCACGGCGCGTCCCTTCTCGACGAATTGAATGGCATGCATGGTCATCTCCGGCTTTTCAGCTCATCCAGTTGCCGCCATCGACATTGTATGTCTGGGCGAGAATATAGTCGCTGTCGGAAGAGGCGAGGAAAACCGCCAGCCCCTTGATGTCGTCGGGCGTGGCAAAACGGCCGATCGGCACGGATTTCGCCACCGCCGCCTTTTTTTCACCCGGCTTCAGGCCTTCCCATTTGGCGAAATGTGCATCGACCACTTCCCAGTGCTCACCATCCACGACACCGGGCGCGATGGCGTTGACATTGATGCCGTGCTTGACGAGCGCCAGCGCCGCCGATTGCGTGGCGGAAATGATCGCGGCCTTGGAAGCGCAATAAAGCGTGACGAGCGCCTCACCGCGACGGCCGGCCTGGCTCGCCATATTGATGATCTTGCCACCCCGTGCACGGGCAATCATGACATTGGAGACGGCCTTCATCATGAAAAGCGGTCCCTTGAGATTGATGTCGAAAACCCGCTCATAGCTCTCTTCGGTAATACCGTTGATCGGCGCCATATCGAAGATAGCGGCATTGTTGACAAGGATATCAATGCCGCCGAATTCCTCATCCACCGCCTTCACCACCGCATCGATCTGACTAAGGTCAGTCACATCCAGCTTTACGGCCTTGGCAGAAGGGCCGATGGCGGCGGCAGACGCCGTCGCACGGGCGATATCGATGTCAGCGATGATGACCTTTGCACCCTCATCTGCAAAAGCCTGCGCAAAACCAAGGCCGATACCGCGGGCGGCGCCTGTAATCAGCGCGACCTTGTTGTTCAATCTCATGTCGATCTCCGTGATGCATGGCGGACAACTCGGCCATGCTCGCTTGTTGTTAGATGCAATTTTCTCAACCCCTCATTCCTGTGCTTGTCACAGGAATCCAGTCGACGTGGCTTTCACGCGGCTGAGAGAGTTCTTTCAGCCCAAGGACTCGGGCTGGCTGGTTTCCTGTGACAAGCACAGGAATGAGGGCGGCGGGTGTGGGGCCACCCATGCCGCCCGCCGCCAAAGTGACGAACGGGCGGCACGCCGGGAGGACGCGGCTACTTGATGTAGCCCGCGCGGGTCATGTCACGCTCGACCTGTTTCTGTGCGCCCTCAAGCGCCGCATCGACGGTCTGCTGGCCGGAAAGGGCTGCCGCGATCTGCTGGCCGACAACCGTACCAATGGACTGGAATTCCGGTATGGCGACGAACTGCACGCCGGTATAGGGAACCGGATCCTTGGTTGGTTTCGACGGATCGGCCGACATGATGGCCTTCAGCACCGTATCCGCAAAGGGTGCCGCCTTCTTGTATTCCGGCAGCTCATAGGTGGATTTGCGCGTGCCCGGCGGCACGGCAACCCAGCCTTCGCTTTCACCGACCGTCTTCACATAGGACTTCGAGGTCGCCCATTTGACGAAGGACTTGGCGGTTTCGAGCTTCTTCGTGCTGTTCGGAATTGCAAGGTTCCACGACCAGGACCAGCTCGACCCGTTCGGCGTCGCCTCGACCGGAGCCCGCGTGAAGGCGGTCTTGTCGGCGACCTGGCTCTGTTTGGGATCATAGACCCGGCCTGCCGCCGAGGTGGCGTCGATCCACATGGCGCAGCGGCCGGATGAAAACAGCGTCTGGTTCTCGTTGAAGCCGTTGGCTGCCGCACCGGGCGGGCCGTAAGAGGTCATCAGCGCGACGTAATCCGAGATCGCCTTTTTCCACGGCTCGCTCGTCAGCTGCGGCTTCCAGTCCATATCGAACCAGCGTCCGCCATAGGTGTTGATCATGGTCCCGAGGAAAGCCATGTTCTCGCCCCAGCCCGGCTTGCCGCGCAGGCAGATGCCATATTGCTGCTTCGACTTGTCGGTCAGCTTGGCGGCAAAATCCTTGATCTGGTCGTAGCTCGGATTATCAGGCATCTTCAGGCCGGCGGCGTCGAACAGGTCCTTGCGGTAAAGCGTAAACGAGCTTTCGGTGTAGAACGGCACCGCGTAAAGCTTGCCGTCCACCGTCAGGCCTTTCTTGATCGGATCGAGCAGATCGGCGTAATCGTAATCGTCGCCGAGATCATCAACCGGCGCCAGCCAGCCCTGCTTGCCCCAGATCGGCGCTTCGTAACCGCCGATGGTCATGATGTCGAACTGGCCGCCATTGGTGGCGATATCGGTCGTCACGCGCTCACGCAGGACATTCTCTTCCAGCACGATCCAGTTGATCTTGTTTCCAGTTTCCTTCTCCCAGGCGCTGGAAAGCTTCTGCATGATGATCATGTCGCCATTGTTGACGGTGGCGATGTTGATTTCTTCCGCTTGCGCAAGCCCGGCCAATAGGCCGACGCCGACCACGGACGATGACAGAATTCCAATAAATTTGCTCATGATACCCGCTCCTCCTTTACGGATGTCCACGCATAACAATACATGCGTAAATTTTTATCTCTCAAAATATGCTCCCTTGTCAACATACGAAAATAAGACCGAGCACGGTCGCATCGCTGAATATACCAATATGTAGTTGTTTTAACGCAAATAATATCCTCGGAAATTATTTCATCGCGCAAACTTCCTGCTGCGATGCAGCAAAATTTTCATCACTCCATATATTGACGCGCGTAAATTTTTGAACGATACCCGAAAACAAGAGTCCACAGAATGACGGCTTTTGATCCGCCCGAAAGCTGGGGCCGAACGTATAAGGAGGAGACGATGAGACAGACATCCGCACTGGCGCCGCACACGAATGGTCCGACCATCACGGCAGGTGAAATCCTCGTGGAGATCATGGCGACGACGGTGGGAAACGGCTTTCTCGAGCCGCAAACGCTGATCGGCCCTTTCCCGAGCGGCGCACCGGCCATCTTCATCGATCAGGTGGCGCGTTGCGGCGGAACCGCCGGCATCATCGCTGCAGTCGGTGACGACGATTTCGGCCGTCTCAATGTCGAAAGACTGCGCAGTGACGGCGTCGATGTCTCGGCAATCGCCACTATTCCAGATCGCCCGACCGGCAGCGCCTTCGTGCGCTACCGTGAGAACGGCGCGCGCGACTTCGTTTTCAACATCGCCCATTCGGCGGCCAGCGAAACGCAGATGACCGATGAAGCGCAGGCGCTCATCGAAAAAGCCGGCCATGTACACGTCATGGGATCGGCCTTCGCGATTGCCGGCATTGGCGACATCATTCTGGCGGCGATCAGGAGTGTCGGAGCACGCGGCGGTTCGGTGTCTTTCGATCCGAACATCCGCAAGGAACTGGCGCAGGGTGACGAAGGCCGCAGGCTGATCGACGATCTGCTTGCCGTGACAGATCTCCTGCTGCCATCAGGCGAAGAACTTCAGGCAGCCTCCGGTCTCGATGATGAGGATGCCGCGATAGAAAAGCTGCTCGCCTCCGGTGTCGGCGAAATCGTGCTGAAACGCGGCGCGAAGGGCGCAAGCCATTTCAGCCGCGCCCATGGGCGCATCGACGCCCCCGGCCTGAAGGTGGAGGAAATCGACCCGACCGGTGCCGGCGACTGTTTCGGCGCAACCTACCTCACCTGCCGCCGCCTCGGCATGCACCCGGCAAAAGCGCTCGCTTACGCCAATGCATCGGGTGCCCACAACGTCATCAGGCGCGGCCCGATGGAGGGCGCTGCCAGCCTTGCCGAACTCGATGCCTTCATGGCCGCGCAATTGTCGGAGGAAGTCCTATGACCGCCATTCTGGAAAATCTCGCCGCCGCCCGCCGCGCCGGCAAACCCGCGGGCATCACGTCCGTCTGTTCGGCCCACCCCGTCGTCCTGCGCGCCGCGATCCGCCGCGCCGCCGCCAGCAAGACAGCCGTGCTGATCGAGGCGACCTGCAATCAGGTCAACCATCTCGGTGGTTATACCGGCATGACACCCCGTGATTTTGTTGCCTTCGTCAACAGCATCGCTGCGGAAGAAGGATTACCCGGCGAGCTCCTGATTTTCGGCGGCGATCATCTCGGGCCCAACCCCTGGCGCAGGGAGAAGGCCGAAGAGGCGCTGATAAAAGCCGCCGCCATGGTTGAGGCCTATGTGGCATCGGGTTTTCGCAAGATTCACCTTGATGCATCGATGGGCTGCGCCGGTGAGCCGGCGGCGCTGGATGACGTCACCATCGCCAACCGCGCCGCCAAACTTGCCGCCGTTGCCGAAAAGGCGGCCACCGATGCCGGCCTGCCCAAACCGCTTTATATTCTCGGCACCGAAGTGCCGGTGCCTGGCGGCGCCGACCATGTGCTCGACACCGTCGCGCCGACACTGCCGCAGGCGGCGCGCAACACCATCGACCTTCACCGCGAGATATTCGCGCAGCACGGTCTTTCGCAAGCCTTCGAACGGGTCATCGCTTTCGTCGTGCAGCCCGGCGTGGAATTCGGCAGCGACAATGTCGTTGCTTATGATCCGCAGGCCGCGGAAGCGCTGAGCGCCGTTCTGGACGGCGAACCGCAGCTGGTGTTCGAGGCCCATTCCACCGATTACCAGACCAAGCCTGCCCTTGCCGCACTGGTGCGCGACGGATATCCAATCCTCAAAGTTGGTCCGGGCCTCACCTTCGCTTACCGGGAAGCGCTTTATGCGCTTGATATGATCGCATCCGAAATGGTCGGCACCTATGGCGACCGGCCGCTGGCGCGGACCATGGAAAAACTGATGTTGAGCGCGCCGGGCGACTGGCAGGGCCATTACCATGGCGACGACATCACGCTGCGATTGCAGCGCCACTATAGTTACAGCGACCGCATCCGTTATTACTGGGCACGGCCGGAAGCGTTGCAGGCCGTTTCCGCCTTGCATAAGGCGCTGGATGGGAAGACAATTCCCGAAACCCTGCTGCGCCAGTATCTCGGAGAATTGCCGCTCGCAACAGTTGCGGGCGAGGACGCGGAAGAGATTTTGATCGCCGCTGTGGATCAGGTTCTGGCGACCTATCACGCAGCGACGGGCGAAGGCCGCCACTGACGGCAATCATAAATCCGGATGCCCCTGCGGCAGAGGCCGCCGGAGCGAAATGGGGGAAGTGCGAGCGGTTTCATCTGAAGTCCCGCTCAAACTCATAACTGTATCCGTGAGGGAGGACGACTAATGGCAACACGGAACACGAGCGGTCTGGCGCGGGTTATGCTTGCGCCTTCGGTGCTGCTTTTGCTGGTGTGGATGA
>NZ_JBAKFW010000004.1:0-425983 GCF_036888815.1 Agrobacterium sp. CCNWLW155 | reverse complement strand
TCGTCGTCGCCAGCAGCGCCGCCGCCCTCGTTCAGTGAGCGGACTTATAAATCCACCCCACCAAACAAGTCAACACAGCAATATCAAAAAAATCAAGAAATGTGACAGATCCCTGATTTTAAAAGGGAATTTGAGATTAATCGTACAGATTAACGGATTTTAACGACTTTCGCCGTGCAAACGATAAGTGGGGTTAGCCTTCCCCTATATAGGGTTTCCATTTCGCAATTAAAGGACGCGAGCGACCTTGCGGATATCAGTCGGAAGACGGGCTGAAACGGGCGACCAGGGCATGGGCATTGCCAGGATAGGTGAAGCGCACATAGGTCACGGCACCGGAATTGCTCCAGGTACGACGCTCGACCACAAGACAGGCCTGCCTGTCGGAGATGCCGAGCAGGCGCGCGATCTCCTTCGACGGCGCCTCGGCGCTGATCCGATGTTCGGCAGTGCTCCACGGAACATGGCCAAGTAGCCAAGGGCCCGGCGCAATTTCGGTAAAATCGGTTTCAGCCGCTTCCGGCACGGCCGTCAGACTGATGAGACGCTGCTCGACACAAAATTCGCGCGCACCGGCGAAATGGATGCAGAGAATCTCGAGCAACGATGTGCCGACGGAAACGTCGAGCCGCTCACGATCCCCGCTTTTGGCGCTGCGCCCTTCGCGCTCCAGGATCTTGAAGCCATATTCGAGGCCAAGGGATTCGACTTCCGCCCCGATGTCATGAATTTGCAGAACGGCAGACTGGATCTGAGGCTGGCGAACGAAACTGCCGGATTTCTTGCGGCGTTCGATCAAGCCGGCCTTGGCGAGTTGGCCCATGACCTTGTTCACCGTCATGCGCGAACAGTGATACTGATCGGCGAGGTCTACCTCGAAAGGCAGCCGGTGGCCCGGCGGCCATTCTCCCGAAACGATCCGGCCCTCGATGTCGCTGAGGATACGCTGGTGCAGGGTTTGCCCGGCCGATGCTTTCATCACGTCCGCAATGCCTTTCCCCACTGGCTTTTTCCCGTTTCTGCCGAGCCCATATCAGCTATCGAGAAGTTCGGCCATGACCTTGTTGAAACGATCGGATATTTCACGACGGTGGATATGCCGGCCGGCTTGCACGCGCTTTTTGCCGCGCACCCAAACGGAATCGACGCCAACACCACCCGCAAATATCCACTGATCGAGAATCTGGGATATCGGAAGATAAGAAACGGCGGAAACATCAAGAGCGACAAAATCCGCACTTTTCCCGCTTTCCAGACCATTTGGCGACGCCAGAGCCCTGCCGCCGCCTTCGAGCGCCTGCCGGAAGAGTTTTTCTCCCGTGGAATGGCCGGCATCGGCGATGACATTACGTGCCCGATGCGAGAGGCGTTGTGAATATTCGAGGGTTCGCAATTCTTCCGGCACGGAAATCAGGATGTTGGAATCGGATCCGACACCGTAATGGCCGTTTTCGCCAAGGAAAGCCGGAGCCGGGAAGATACCGTCCCCGAGATTGGCCTCGGTGATCGGGCAGAGACCGGCCACGGCACCGCTTTTCGCCATACGCCGCGTTTCGGTTTCCGTCATGTGTGTCGCATGGATAAGGCACCAGCGACCATCGACCGGCGCGTTTTCAAGCAGCCATTCCACCGGTCTCGCACCGGAAAAAGCGAGTGAATCGTCCACTTCCTTCGTTTGTTCCGCCACATGAATATGGATCGGCCCACCCTTTGCCAGCGGCTCGATGGCTGCCAGCTCGTCGCCGGTTACGGCACGCAGGCTGTGTGGCGCAATGCCGAGGACCGCACCCGGCAATTTGTCCGCCACGGCCTGTGCGCCCTGCATCAGCTTTCCATAACTGTCGAGCGAATGGATGAAGCGTTTCTGCCCATCGATCGGAGTCTGGCCGCCGAAACCGGAATGGGCGTAAAAGACCGGCAGCAAGGTGAGACCGATGCCCGTCTGCGACGCGGCCGCGCCGATGCGTTCGGCCATTTCGGCGATATTGCCGTAATGCGAACCGTCCCTGTCATTATGCAGATAGTGAAATTCGCCGACCCTTCCGAAACCGGCCTCCAGCATTTCCATATAAAGCTGGGCGGCAACGGCCTCGACATGGTCAGGCGTCATGGAGAGCGCGAATTTGTACATGACGGTGCGCCAGCTCCAGAAACTGTCGTCACCCGGGCCGCGGATTTCGGCAAGCCCGGCCATGGCCCGCTGAAAGGCATGGCTGTGGAGATTGGGCATGGCTGGAACGATGACGGCGTGACGCTCATCCTGCGGCTGCGGGGAAACACCGGTTTCGACGGATGAAATAACGCCGTCATCGCAGATGATGCGAACATCCTTCGCCCATCCACCCGCCAGAAGCGCTGCGCCCGCGTGAATTGCCGTCATGCCACCCTCTCCTTTGGTTCTGTCCGGCAAGGCTATTTCAAACGCGAAATTGCAGCTTGCCAAGCCGATTATTATGTATATACATTTAACTCACAAAGGAAAGGCGAAAAGCAAATGCCAGGGAACAAATCTGCAAACGGAACGGCGACGGGGAACGCCACGGCTTTGTGGCGCAACGCCCGGCTGGCAACCTTCAACCCCGACATGGATGGCATCGGCGCCGTCGAAAATGCCGTGATTGCCGTACGTAACGGCCGCATCGCCTTTGCTGGTCCTGAAAGCGATCTGCCCGCCGATCTGGCGACAGCCGATGACACCACCGATTGCGGCGGCCGCTGGATCACCCCTGCCCTGATCGACTGCCACACCCATCTTGTCTTCGGCGGCAATCGCGCCATGGAATTCGAGATGCGGTTGAACGGTGCGACCTATGAAGAGATCGCCAAGGCCGGCGGCGGCATTGTTTCTTCGGTGCGCGATACGCGCGCGCTTTCGGAAGAGGTTCTGGTGGCGCAGGCGCTTCCGCGTCTCGACACCCTTCTTTCCGAAGGCATTTCCACGGTCGAAATCAAATCCGGTTACGGTCTCGACATCGAAACCGAACTGAAGATGCTGCGCGTTGCGCGCAGGCTTGAGACATTACGGCCGGTGCGCATCGTCACCAGCTATCTCGCCGCACACGCGACACCTGCAGACTATAAGGGCCGTAACGCCGATTATATTGGCGACGTTGTTCTGCCGGGGCTGGAAAAGGCGCATGCGGAAGGACTGGCGGATGCGGTTGACGGCTTTTGCGAAGGCATCGCCTTTTCCGTTGCGGAGATCGACCGGGTTTTCAAGGCCGCAAAACAGCGTGGCCTTCCGGTCAAGCTGCATGCGGAGCAGCTTTCCAACCTTGGCGGTTCCGAGCTTGCGGCATCCTATAATGCGCTGTCGGCCGATCACCTGGAATATCTTGATGAGGCCGGTGCGAAGGCACTGGCGAAAGCAGGAACCGTGGCCGTGCTTCTTCCCGGTGCCTTTTATGCGCTGCGCGAAAAGCAGCTGCCGCCGGTACAGGCACTGCGCGATGCCGGAGCCGACATTGCGCTCGCAACGGACTGCAATCCCGGCACTTCGCCGCTCACCTCCCTGCTGCTGACCATGAATATGGGCGCCACGCTTTTCCGCATGACCGTGGAAGAGTGTCTGACGGCGACGACACGCAATGCGGCAAAGGCGCTCGGCCTGCTTGCGGAAACCGGCACGCTGGAGGCCGGAAAATCGGCTGATTTTGCCATCTGGGATATCGAGCGTCCGGCCGAGCTTGTCTATCGCATCGGTTTTAATCCGCTCCATGCCCGTATTTTCAAGGGACAGAAGGTTTCCCCATGACCATAAAAGCCATCACCCTTCATCCAGGCGCCGTGACGCTTGCCGAGCTTTCCACCATATACTGGGAAAACGGTACGGCGAAGCTCGACCGCAGCTTCGATGCCGGCATTGAAAAGGCAGCAGCTCGCATTGCGGAGATTGCTGCCGGCAATGCGCCGGTCTACGGCATCAATACCGGTTTCGGCAAACTTGCCTCCATCAAGATCGACGCGGCCGATGTGGCGACGCTGCAGCGCAATCTCATCCTGTCGCATTGCTGCGGGGTCGGCGCACCGCTTCCTGAAAATATCGTGCGGCTGATCATGGCGCTGAAGCTGGTTTCGCTCGGCCGCGGCGCATCCGGCGTGCGGCTGGAACTGGTGCGGCTGATCGAAGCCATGCTTGAGAAGGGTGTCATTCCCGTCATTCCCGAAAAGGGTTCGGTCGGCGCTTCCGGCGATCTCGCGCCGCTGGCCCATATGGCCGCCGTGATGATGGGCGAAGGCGAGGCCTTTTATGAGGGAGCGCTTCTGCCCGCCGGCCAAGCGCTTGCGAAAGCCGGATTGACCCCGGTGGTTCTGGCAGCCAAGGAAGGGCTTGCACTTATCAACGGCACGCAGACCTCGACGGCGCTGGCGCTCGCCGGTCTTTTCCGCGCCCATCGCGCGGCACAGGCGGCGCTTATCACCGGCGCGCTTTCCACCGATGCCGCCATGGGGTCGTCTGCACCTTTCCATCCCGATATTCACAGCCTGCGCGGCCATAAGGGCCAGATTGACGCGGGAGCGGCGCTTCGTAATCTACTGGATGGTTCGGAAATCCGCGTTAGCCACATCGAGGGCGACGAGCGGGTGCAGGACCCTTATTGCATCCGTTGCCAGCCGCAGGTGGATGGCGCCTGCCTCGATCTTCTGCGGCAGGTGGCCCGCACACTGGAAATCGAAGCCAATGCCGTAACCGACAATCCGCTGGTGCTTTCAGACAATTCCGTCGTCTCCGGCGGCAATTTCCACGCGGAACCGGTTGCATTTGCCGCCGATCAGACGGCGCTTGCCATTTGCGAAATCGGCGCGATCGCCCAGCGTCGTGTGGCGCTTCTGGTCGATCCGGCCCTTTCCTATGGGCTGCCGGCCTTTCTTTCCAAGAAGCCAGGGCTGAATTCGGGCCTGATGATCGCCGAAGTCACCTCTGCCGCGCTGATGAGCGAGAACAAGCAGATGGCGCATCCGGCCTCGGTCGATTCGACGCCGACCTCCGCCAATCAGGAAGACCATGTGTCCATGGCCTGCCACGGTGCACGACGTCTGCTGCCGATGACGGACAATCTCTTCGCCATCCTTGGCATCGAGGCGCTTTCGGCCATTCAGGGTGTGGAGTTGCGCGGGCCGCTGAAAACCAGCCCCGAATTGCAGAAGGTGATTGCCGCGCTGCGTGCCACGATCCCGTCGCTGGAAGAAGACCGTTATATGGCGCCGGACCTGAAGGCGGCGGCAGAGCTGATCGCTTCCGGCGCTCTGGTCTCGGCAATTTCGGGCGGCATTCTGCCGAAGCTGGAGGTTTGAGATGCGTGTCTTTGACATCAAGGAAGGTTCTTCGCCGATCATTCTCGGTTTGCCCCACACCGGCACGGATGTGCCGGCGGATATCTGGCAACGCCTGAACGACAACGGCAAATTGCTGGCCGATACCGACTGGCATATTCACGAGCTCTATGCGGATCTGGTCCCAGAAGCGACGACGGTGCGTGCCACCTTTCATCGGTACGTGATCGATGCCAACCGCGACCCCGCCGGGGTGAGCCTTTATCCGGGCCAGAACACAACAGGGCTTGTTCCGGAGACCGATTTCGACGGCAAGCCGATCTGGAATGAAGGGCAGGAGCCCACTCAGGACGACATCGCATACCGTCTGGAAACCTTTCACGCGCCCTATCACGCAGCGCTTGCGGCGGAAATCGAACGAGTCAAATCCATTCATGGCATTGCCATTCTCTATGATTGCCATTCGATCCGTTCGCATATTCCCTTCCTGTTCGAAGGCAAGCTGCCGGATTTCAACATCGGCACGGATATGGGCGCAACTTGCGACCCCGCGATCGAAAAAATCGCTGTCGAAGCGACCGCCGCTGCAGAGGGTTACGACAGCATCCTGAACGGTCGTTTCAAAGGCGGCTGGACGACGCGCCATTACGGAAAACCGCAGAGCAGCGTGCACTCCATCCAGATGGAGCTGGCGCAGTCCACCCATCTTCAAAGCGAGACGCCGCCTTTCGCCTATGACGCGGGCAAGGCCGACCGGCTTCGCTCCCATCTCAAAACCATTCTCACGCGCATGGAAAAATTTGCGCTCGACACGAAACGATAAGGGGAAAACACATGAACAATCCACGCCATAATATTCGCGATGTTCGCGCGCCGCAGGGCACTGAGCTCAATGCCAAAAGCTGGATGACGGAAGCGCCGCTGCGCATGCTGATGAACAATCTCGACCCCGATGTCGCCGAGCGCCCGCATGAGCTGGTGGTTTATGGCGGTATCGGCCGCGCCGCCCGCACCTGGGACGATTTCGACCGCATCGTCGCGACGCTGAAAGATCTGAACGAGGATGAAACCCTCATCGTGCAGTCCGGCAAGCCGGTCGGTGTATTCCGCACCCACAAGGATGCGCCGCGCGTCCTGATCGCCAACTCCAACCTCGTGCCACACTGGGCGAACTGGGATCACTTCAACGAGCTGGATAAGAAGGGTCTTGCCATGTACGGCCAGATGACGGCCGGTTCGTGGATCTACATCGGTACGCAGGGCATCGTGCAGGGCACCTATGAAACCTTCGTCGAGGCCGGCCGCCAGCATTATGACGGCAACCTGAAGGGCAAGTGGATCCTGACAGGCGGTCTCGGCGGCATGGGCGGCGCACAGCCGCTGGCCGCCGTCATGGCCGGCGCCTGCTGCCTTGCCGTCGAATGTGATGAAACCCGCGTCGATTTCCGCCTGCGTACCCGTTATGTCGATGCGAAGGCGCATACACTCGATGAGGCGCTGGCGCTGATCGACCAATGGACCAAGGCGGGCGAGGCGAAATCCGTCGGCCTGATCGGCAATGCGGCGGAAATCTTCCCGGAACTCGTCCGTCGCGGCGTTCGTCCCGATATCGTCACCGACCAGACCTCGGCGCATGATCCCGTCCATGGCTATCTTCCGGCCGGATGGACCGTTGCCGAATGGCGCGCCAAACAGGAAAGCGACCCGAAGGCCGTTGCCGCCGCAGCGCGCGCCTCGATGAAGGTGCATGTGCAAGCCATGGTCGATTTCTGGAACGCCGGCGTTCCGACGCTCGATTACGGCAACAACATCCGCCAGGTCGCCAAGGATGAGGGGCTGGAGAACGCCTTTGCCTTCCCGGGCTTCGTGCCGGCCTATATCCGCCCGCTGTTTTGCCGTGGCATCGGCCCGTTCCGCTGGGCGGCCCTGTCAGGTGATCCGGAAGACATCTACAAGACCGACGCCAAGGTGAAGGAACTGCTGCCTGATAACAAGCATCTGCACAATTGGCTCGACATGGCGCGCGAGCGCATCGCATTCCAGGGCCTGCCGGCACGTATTTGCTGGGTCGGCCTTGGCGACCGCCATCGTCTTGGGCTTGCCTTCAATGAAATGGTCAAGAACGGCGAACTGAAAGCACCTGTTGTCATCGGCCGCGACCATCTCGACAGTGGCTCCGTCGCCTCGCCCAACCGCGAGACCGAAGCCATGAAGGACGGCTCGGACGCCGTTTCCGACTGGCCGCTCCTCAATGCGCTGCTCAACACGGCATCCGGCGCGACCTGGGTTTCGCTGCATCACGGCGGCGGCGTCGGCATGGGCTTCTCGCAGCATTCCGGCATGGTCATCTGCGCCGATGGCACCGACGATGCGGCCCGCCGGCTGGAGCGCGTGCTCTGGAACGACCCGGCAACCGGCGTGATGCGCCATGCCGATGCCGGTTACGACATCGCCGTGGAATGCGCCAAGGAACAGGGCCTGCGCCTGCCCGGCATCCTCGGCAATTGATCCTGCCACGGCCGGAAATGGAGAACACCGTTTCCGGCCGATCTTTCAAAAGTGGACAACCATGACCCTGCTGCGCGCAAGCGACTACAAGCGAATGCCCTGGAAAAACGGCGGCGGCGAGACCGTGGAAATCGCCATCTTTCCGCCAGGCTCTTCCGTCGATGATTTCGACTGGCGTATCAGCATGGCGACGGTCGCAAGCGACGGGCCGTTTTCGATCTTTCCCGGAATAGACCGCACCCTGTCCATTCTTGAGGGAAACGGCATGGCGCTGGCAATTGCGGCCGCCGATCCACTGATGCTGACCGTGGAAAGCCAGCCCCTGCCCTTTCCGGCCGATGTTCCCGTCAATGCGATCTTATCCGACGGCGCGATCACCGATCTGAACGTCATGACCCGCCGTTCGACCTTTCGCCATGTCGTCAGGAGGCACTCCGGGCCGTTTTCGGGAAAAACAGGCGGCAACACGACACTTATCCTGGCACTCGATCCGCTGACGGTTTCCACCGGTGACGGCAAGGAGCAGCTGGGGAAGCTGGATGGTCTGCTGATCGAAGGCGGCTTACCGTTCACAGTCGAAGCAGATCAGAGCGAAAGCGCGTTTTTCCTGATCACGCTTGAGCGCCTCTGAAGCCGTTCCAGAAAAAGGCTTCAGAGTTCCGTCCCGATGATGCTCAAACTGCTGCCGCTCAATCCAGGCCCAGCGGATCAGCCACCCGTGGCCAAAGCTCGAGGCTCGCCTTGCGATAGGGCGTTTTTGCCGGATCGGTCGGATAGGATGTCGGGGCCGCGAAATAAACGATCTCGGAGGCGACCGGCGCAAAGCCGGCATGGAAATGGTTGGTCGACTTGACCAGCAGCACGTCTTTTTTCGCGAAATCGATGCCTAGATTGGAAAAGATATCCGGCTCATAAGTCTGCGTCCGGCTGGTAATGAGGATGATATCGATCTCCGTGCCGAGCGGCCGCACGACAGCGGCGCGGCCGAGTGTTACGCGGCTGTTGCGGAAACTCTGCCAGCCGGCCTCGGCCGTGCGCATCACCTTTATACGGAAATCGAGCGGTTCGCCGCCTTGCGGGCTGGATTTTCCGCCGATGCGCAGGTCAATCTCGGCACCCTCCCCCGCCGCGTGACAGAAAGACACGGCGATCGGGTCCCAGATCGTCGCAACAGCGAAATTGTCCATGCCGCGGTCCACCATGCGCCGCAGAATATGGGTGGCATCACCGGCGACACCGCCACCCGGATTGTCCCAGATGTCCGATACGACGACCGGCTTCTCCTGATTGCCGCTGCGAATGGTGAGAACCCGGTCGAGACCCGTTTCCGTATCCAGCATCGGCATGGCGGTCAGCTTGCGCATGGCATAGAGCTCGCGGCCGAGCTTTTCAGCCAGCGCCTCACCCTTTGCCCTGTTATTATCGGTGACGACAACGATGCGCGTTCCCATATCCGGTACGTCACCGGCCATGAAACCGTGAATGACCGAAATCGACAGGATGCCGTCCCTGCCCTCCATCACCTTCAGCCGGTCAACATAAGAACGCATCGGCTCGCGGCTGGTGGGATAAATAGTGATCATGCGGCAATCGAAAGTCGAGATGACCGGTTTGATCTCTCCCCGAAGCGTGCGCAGCGCCATCTCCACCACATGTTCGCCGCGCTCTTCGAAATCCGTGTGCGGAAACTCCAGAAACGTCGCCATGATGTCGAGATTTTTGACCCGGAGCGCCGTCAGGTGACTGTGGGGATCGAATTCCGCCGCGATCAGCACTTCCGGTCCAACCATCGCGCGGATGCGGGAGAGGAAATCGCCTTCCGGATCGTCATAACCCTGCGCCACCATGGCTCCATGCAGGCCAAGGACCACGGCATCGACGGGCATGGCGGCGGCGAGTTCGGCAAGAATCGTGTCCCGCAGCGTTTCATAAGTCTGGCGCTGGATAAGTCCCGCCGGTTCCGCCCAGCAGGAGGTTCCCTCAATCACCGTGAACCCTTCCGCCTTGCCGCGACGACGCAGGATCGGCACGGGCGACGAGCAGAGCGTCGGCGTTTCGGGATGCTCGCCCGGCCCGGCATAAAAAGCCGCACGGAAAGCGTCCATATCCGTCGGTACGGGTGAAAACGTGTTGGTTTCAGTGGCGAGCGACGCCGTGAAGATGCGCATATTTCCAGATTCTCGTTGCCGGTATCTGCATTTTCGCAGCTTCCGATTCCAATTTAATTAGCCGGGTAACTTTACCAGACGGTACCGCGCGCTGTGACCTTCTCAACGCGTGTTACGACACCGTTTCGATGGAAAACCATCCTGTCGAAAAGATTGCTGACGACGCAGGTGTGGTTCGGCACGACCTTTACCACATCACCGATTTCAGGCCGCCCGGAGGCGCAGCCGGACAGATCAACGACGGCGTGTTCTTCCGAAAGCGAGACGATTTTTGCGCCCTCATAACCTTCGATCAGCCCATAATCGCTGAAACCCAGGAGATCCGAGGTCAAGGCCTTGGATCCGCTGTCCAGCACCGCCCGATCGGCCGTAGGCCTCGAAACGACGGTGGCGAGAACATGCATGGCGAGATCGCCGGCCGTGCAATGTCCCGCGCGCAGCATGGCGCGATCATTATAGACATAGGTGCCTGCCCGATGTTCGGTCGCGGAAGGAACGAGATGGGCGGAATAAAAATCGGGCGAACCGCCGCTGGAACGGACCGGGCAGTCAATGCCCCTTGCCGCAAGCAACGCCATGGTTTTGCGAAGGAAGTTTTCCACCGTCTCGGCCCCATCCGGTGCCGGATAGGTCAAAATGCCCTTGAATCTGAGGCCCGGGGCCGCAACAATCTTTTCCGCAAGCGCCAATGCCGCTTCCGGCGTCTGCACGCCGCAGCGCTTGCCGCCCGTATCGCATTCGACAAGCACGGCAAGCGGCATTACTGCCTCGAATGTATCGGCAAGACCGGCAATCGTGACCGCGCTATCGGCAACCACGCTCAGCCCGCCGATGCGCGCATTCAACGCCTTCAGCTGCGAAAGCTTTGCTGCACCGAGAATATTGTAGGTGATCAGGATATCATCGAAACCGGCATCCGCGAAAACTTCCGCCTCACTGACTTTCTGGCAATTAATGCCGATCGCACCAGCCTGCAGCTGCTGTTTTGCGATAGCCGGTATCTTGTGCGTCTTGATATGCGGCCGGAAAGCCTTACCGTGTTCATCCAGATAGGATTGCGCCCTGAGGATATTGGCACTGAGCCTATCCTCGTCAATGACGGGCATTGGCGTTGAAATCGCATTGAGGGGTGTGCCCGCATCAGGCCAGGGATAGGTCATCATCTACTCTCAAAAATAGGCAAATTGGGCTTCAAGCCAGCGGCTTATAAGCGATAACGTCCATTTCCACCTTGGCATCGACCATCAGCGGTGATTGCACGGTCGAGCGCGCGGGTGGATGATCGATGAAATATTTCTGGAAAACGGCGTTGAAGCTCGAAAAATCCCGCGCATCATCCAGCCAGACATTGACCTTGACCACATCGGCAAGCGTACAATCCGCCAGCGCCAGAACATCCCTGATATTCGCGACCACCTGCTCGGTCTGCGCCACGATGCCGCCGGTCACGACCTCGCCATCAACAGTCGGCACCTGCCCCGAAACATAAACGAAATCACCGGCGCGAACGGCCTTGGCAAATGGCCGACGCTGTCCGCCGGCCTGACTGTCCGCCGTCTCGTATCTTACCAGTTTCTGTTTCTGCATTGGTCCTCGCAAATTATTTTCATAATTTCAGAAATTTACAGGGTTTATAGCCTCTTTTATGACGAACTTCCATAAGCTATGTAAACTATTTAGCAATCGCGGACATTACCCCGCAAAGACGGTCTCGGTCTTTTACCCCAGTTGATTGCGGGAATACGCACTTTGAAGGCAAAAAGCGGTACTTCACCAAAGAACGTTCGTTGCTATCGTGCGGAAAGCCCACGCGACATTCATCAGCCGCCTCGAATCCGCGAATTCGGCCTCCAATGAATAGTCAGCACATTCATTCAAAGAAAAAGTTTGCCGCGGCTAACATCAAAATCAAGAGGCGCCGAGAATGTCTGTTATGACGGCACCTCTCGCTATGGTCGATTCTTCGGCCGGATCAGCCCTGTGCAGCAACCCGATCATTCGCGGTCACTCTCCGCGTAATCTCCCGCGCGATCTTCTGTGCCTGCACACGAATATCCGGAACAGCGGTTATCTCCCAGAACCGGCCTGCCGTCAGCGCACCCGCGGCGAAAAGACCGGGCCAGCTTCGTCCGTCCGTCCGCAGCAAATGGGAGTGGTCGTCAACCTCGACCCCGAGCCCGAAAGGGTCCAGTGAAATAACACCCTCGCCGCACATGGCTTCAAGAAGCCGCGAATGACCGATGCCGGCCCGCTCCATGCCCGTGCAATTGACGACCCAATCGACCTGAAGTTCCCTCACCACTTGTGTATGTCTGCGGCGGTAGCGCACGGCAATCCCCTCCTCCCCTTCGTCTATGGACCGGAGGTAACCCGCATGAATTTCCAGAATGCCGTCCGAGAGCAACTTCTCGAAAGCACCAGAGACCTCAGGCGCGATGCGGTGCCGATGGATATTCCACCAAGGCAAGGCATGCCGAAGAAACCGGCTGCGCTGCGCAGGTGTAAGGCGTTGCCACAGCAATTGTGTTTTCGGCCGCAAACCATCCATAACGGTGCGCCACGGTGCGCCATCGCTGACCTGTTTGCGTAAAGACTGCAGCAACAGGCTGATCTCCGTCGAGCCATCGGGCAGATCAGGCTCCGTGGGGGGAGCAGGCGGACTGACATGCGGATGCGGCACCAGGCCGCGACGGGATAGAACATGGATCGGGCCTTGATGCCCTTTTCCCCGCAGGGTCAGAACCTGATCGATCATCGTCAGACCCGAACCCAGAATACAGATGCGATCTCCGGCCTTGACTTTGGACAGCCATCCCGGCTGCCAGCAGTGACCGATGATACGTTGTGGCCCCTCTTCCTCCCTCGCGACAGTTTGCACCGGCAAACTCGCCGCGCCGACACCGAGACACAAAACGACATTCTGCGCGCGCAACTGCTCGCCATTCTCCAGAGCGAAAGAAAATCCACCATTGCCATCCGGGCGACAGGCCGAAGCCTTGGCCCGAACGAAATCCACCCGCGCCCGTTGCTCCCTACTTCTAAGCAAACCCGCCAGCCTGTCGCGAAGATAAAGACCATAGTCTCCACGCGAGGCGAACAGCAGAGGATCCTCCGCTATCCCATTTTCCGCCAACCAGTCGACAAAATCACCGGGGCGGTCAGGGAAGACACTCATTCGCCCGGCTGGCACATTCAGCCGATGATAGGGAAGTTCGGTACGATAGGCGGTGCCGCGCCCGAAATCCGATTCATCGCCCACGATAGCGATCGAGGCTTCCGCCGGCAGGGACGATAAAAGATGAGCGGCGGTACAAATGGCCGAGAAACCCGACCCGACGAGAGCGACATCATAGGACATTCATTCCTCCAACCTGCGACAGCTTGAACAGCCAGACGACGGGCGTCGAACCCAACGATACTCTAGTCAATGAGTAGAGATTAAACATCCGCGAATGTCCACCCTTCACTTTTTGCCGCGGGATGATCGGATGTGCAGTGGGTCAAAACCAAAAAGTTAGCCGCGGCAAACTTCTGCGCGGGCATACATTCCTTGTGTGAAAAGACGCGATCCGCGCCCGTCTGTCTGATCGTCAGGGCGAAGTTAGCCGCGGCTAACCGTCAAACTGTCACAAAAAACAAAAGTGATTCTTCCACAATGCCTTAGCGGCACTTTCGCACCTGAGAAAAAAGCCTATTGCGCCAAAAAGAGAATCGGCGCTTATATCTCAGTTGCGGAAAAAACCGCCTTTTTCGAAAAAAACCGCTACTGCAATTTCGAGCGAAAGAAGACCGATGACACAGAGTGCCGATTTAAGACGTGCCGCAGGAGCACCCGACCTGACGAGTCTTATACAACAGCATTCGGCTGCGTTGTCAGCCCAATTGCAGGCTCATAATGCAAATACATTTTCACCACACACCGAAAAGAGCATGCGCCATTTCTCACCGGCAGAAACCGCGCGGCTGATCGGTATCGGCGAGGCCTATCTTCGTCAGATCGCCGCCGAACGCCCGGAACTCGATGCGGCCCAAGCCTCCGGCCGCCGTTCCTATTCGGTTGAGGATATGGACGAGATCAGAAAATTCCTTGATCAGGGCGCACGCGGCACCCGTCGTTATCTGCCACACCGCCGTGATGGCGAAGAGTTGCAGGTCATCGCCGTCATGAACTTCAAGGGCGGTTCTGGAAAAACCACGACGTCTGCACATCTGGCGCAATATCTGGCGCTGCGCGGTTACCGGGTGCTCGCCATCGATCTCGATCCGCAGGCCAGCCTGTCGGCGCTCTTCGGTCATCAGCCAGAGATTGATGTCGGTCCGAACGAAACGCTTTATGGCGCCATTCGTTACGATGACGAACGCCGGCCGATCGCTGAAATCGTTCGCGGCACCTATATTCCTAATCTCCATATCGTTCCGGGCAATCTGGAACTCATGGAATTCGAACATGACACGCCCCGCGCTCTGATGCGCCGCGCACCCGGCGATACACTGTTTTTCGCCCGCATTGGTCAGGCAATTGCCCAGGCGCAGAATTTCTACGATGTCGTCGTCATCGATTGCCCGCCGCAGCTTGGTTATCTGACGCTTTCGGCTCTGACCGCCGCCACATCCGTCCTCGTCACCGTTCATCCGCAAATGCTGGATGTGATGTCGATGAACCAGTTCCTTGCCATGACCGGCGACCTTCTCGCCGAAATCGGCAGGGCGGGCGCACGTTCCGACTATAACTGGATGCGTTATCTGATCACCCGTTTTGAACCGAGCGACGGACCGCAGAACCAGATGGTCGCCTTCCTGCGCTCGATTTTCGGTGAAAACGTCCTCATCCACCCGATGCTGAAGAGCACGGCCGTCTCGGATGCCGGACTGACCAACCAGACACTTTTCGAAGTGGAAAGAACCCAGTTCACCCGGTCCACCTATGACCGTGCGCTGGAAGCCATGAACAACGTAAACGCTGAAATCGAAGGACTGATTAAAAAAGCGTGGGGTAGGGCAGCATGAGCAGAAAACAGATATTCGCCAATCTTGGCACTCCGGCCGCCGACAGCAATGAGACCGCATCCGAGCGGTCGCGTCCGCGTATCAGGCCCATCCTTGGTTCCCCGGAACTCGTGACCGACGTTCTGAATTCCCCGGTTGGTATGATCGGCCAGTCGCTCAGCGAGGTATCGGAACGCGCCAAGCGTGCGGAAGAAATCGAAAGGCAGCTCGCAGAAGGTCTCACGATCGTTTCGCTCAACCCTGCCGATATCGATCCCTCTTTCATACCTGATCGCATGCCAGCCTCCGAAGAGGCGGATGCAGGTCTCGTTGAAGCCATTCGTGAACAGGGCCAGCAGGTTCCCATTCTGGTGCGCCCGCATCCCGAGTTCCCCGGCCGTTATCAGGTCGCCTTTGGTCATCGTCGCCTGCGTGCAGTCTCCAGCCTCGGTATTCCGGTCAAGGCGGTCGTACGTGATCTCAGCGATGAGCAGCTCGTCGTTGCCCAGGGACAGGAAAACAACGAGCGTCGGGATCTCACCTATATCGAAAAGGCGCGCTTTGCCCAGAAACTGCAGATACGGTTTCCGCGGGATACGATCATGGCCGCCATGTCGCTGCACAAGGGCGATCTCTCCAACATGCTGTCGGTTGTCGGCCGCATTCCGGAGGATCTTGTCGATCTTATTGGCCCCGCCCCAACTGTCGGCCGTCGTAACTGGATGGACCTCGCCGATCAGCTTTCCTCTTCTCAGGTCAAGGAAGCGGCCCGTGCCTATGTGAGGGATGCCTCGGTCGCTGCCCTGCCATCGGAAGACCGTTTCAAGTCGCTTCTGGATTTCCTGAAGCCCAAGGCGCAGGCAAAAAAAACCGGTGTCTGGTCGTCCGAAACCGGCGGCCGGCTGGCGAAGGTGGTCGAGAGCGACCGCAAGCTGGATATCTCCATCGACAAGAACGAAGCACCGGAATTTGCCGAGTTCGTTCTGGAACATCTTCAAACGCTGTTTGCCGAATACCGGTCCAAGCAGTGAGTTTTAACTCGAACGACTAACAGGAGACGCATCACAAAAGAAAAAAGCCCCCGAACGTTGCCGCGCGGAAGCCTTTCTTTGATTTAAGCACCCGAAGAATCTCATTTCCGCGAATCATAGTCAAGAGTCTTGGCATCGAATTTTTCGGTGAGCGATTTTCTTTTGCCTTGTGAAAGGTGAAAGACATGGACAGCACATGTGTAACGACGCCCTTTGGGCGGCGAGCGATGTCGTTTGGCGTCCTCGCTACCCAGTTTGCCGCGCAGAAAAACAAGAAGATCGAAGCGGTCGATAAATGGAAACTCTATCGTTCGGTCTGTGAAGCCCGGCCTTTGCTTGGCGTGACCGATCGCTCGCTTGCGGTCCTGAACGCGCTTTTGAGTTTTTATCCCAAGAACGAACTTTCCAGCGAAGCCGGTTTGGTCGTCTTCCCGTCGAATGCGCAATTGTCACTCCGTGCCCACGGCATGGCCGAACAGACATTGCGCCGGCATCTTTCGGCTCTTGTCGAAGCCGGCCTCATCATTCGCAAGGACAGCCCGAACGGAAAACGATACGCCCGCAAACACCGGGGAGGGGAAATCAGCGAGGCTTACGGTTTTTCGCTGGCACCGCTTCTTGCCCGCAAAGCGGAAATTGAGGAACTCGCCGAACGCATCGTCAGCGAGCGGCTCGATCTTCAGCGGCTTCGTGAAAGTATCAGCCTTTGCCGCCGCGATATCCAGAAACTCTGCGACATGATTGCTGCGAGCGGTCAGGTCGAAGCCTTCGAAGGGTTTCAGACACGTTACAACGCCATTGCCCGCTCTCTCGGTCGTAATTCCAAGCCCGCGGAACTCAAAGAAATCGGCGGTTTTTTGGCCTCTTTGCGTGCTGAAGTAACCAACTATCTGGAAAATATTGAAAAATCGGAAAATTTGGGCGGCAATGACTGCCAAAATGAGCGCCTCATAAAGAATTCAGAATCCGAATCCATATCTAAACGGCAGGATTTGCACGAGCCGGTAACCACTGCACCTGCCAGCACGGTAAGCGCCCAGCCGGCATATGCGGCACCCATCAGTGCAAAACCTTCACCGCCATCCCCAAAGCCTGTTCTTCAAAAACAATTTTTTGTTCCTGATATTGTTTTGGTTTTGAAGGCTTGCCCTGACATCACGCTCTATGCCCCAGGCGGAGCGGTTACAGGCTGGCGCGATCTGGAAGTGGCGACATCGGTGATCAAAACCATGTTCAACATCAGCCAGTCCGCCTATCAGGATGCGCTTGCCACATTTGGCCGACAGGGAACCGCAGCCATTCTCGCCTGCCTTCTGCAGAAAGCAGATCAGATAAGTTCGCTTGGCGGGTATCTGCGCAATCTGACCCGTAAGGCGCAGGAAGGCGGCTTCGACATGCAGACAATGCTCTTGGCCCAGTTGAGAGGGCGTAAGGACACTATGGAGGCCAGCATGCCCTGCTGAGTTAACGGAGCGTGGAAAACGGTCTCGGCTTGCGGAAAAAGCAGACCGAAGTTACATTAACGCCGTTTCCGCAAGAAAAAGAGATTCGCATGAGGCTGCTGATATCAACAGTGTAGCCAAGGGGTTTCTATGGTTAATGCAGGGTAATGAAAACTAAGTCCGAATTAGCTTTCGTTTGCGTTTTTCCGTGATTGCTTTCAAACGCTTGAGTCGGGGATGCTTTTTGTCGGAAAAGCGCTGCAAGGGCGGAAAAGTGCAATCTGTATACACCGATCACCTGTCAAAGTGGGCGTGTAGCACCGGATAAAAGGCATGTCCGGCTGCTGCAAAAACCCGGGATGAGTTCCACGGGAATGCACATTTGAAAGACGACGGGCCTCGGGTGGAGGCGGGCGAAGTTGAACTTTCGGCAAGGTTCCGCGTTTGCGCTTCATTGCTTAAACGGATGGCTGAGCCGATGAATTTTCCGGATGATATGGAACTCTCCGTCGCTCTCTATATGGCGGACAACGCTTTGCCCCGGGACAGGGCCATTGAAAAGCTTCTGAGGGCGGAGCTCGAAAACGCCGGCCATCTTCCCGGCGGTCAAGGTAGGCCGCCCGAAATCATCGATGGGCAACCGAGCGCGGACTATGTCCAATATAGCTCCTACCTCGATGAGGACATCTGAAAGGGGCGGAACCAAAGCGGGCGAGGGCGGTTTATGGCGCAAACAATTGTGCCAGGATGCGTCCCATGTTTCCAAGATCATTTTTTCTCGCAGCCGCGCTCGCCACTATGACGGGCTTGCCGGTATTTGCCCAACCTATCGAGGTCAGCACGCTCGAGGTTTCCAGGGCAGATAGCACCCCACTTCCGCCAAAGGTCTTGGTCCCGAACTACATCACCGACGTGTCGGGAAAAAAGGTTCGTCTGGTCGGGCCGCGTTTTTATCCCGACAGTGCGCGGGCGCTGGAGTTTCCCGGTCAAAAATTGAACCCGGTCGAAGCGGGCAGCGAAGAGATTTTTTCCCAACGGTGAGAGGCCATTGGTGAGCGGACGTATCGCGACGACCAACATCTGACGGGGGTGGCATGAGAGCCAAGGGCGAGACTTATTCACGCAAGGCGGATGGGGAAAGCTGGATAAGGCGGGAGGGGCAGGATGCCGGAAAGGCCAGTTTCCCCGAATTGTTCTTCGATCTGGTCTTCGTTTTCGCGCTGATCCAGCTCTCCCACGCCCTCGCCAAAGATTTTGGGCCGACGGCAGCGCTTGAAGCGGGCATCCTGATATTATCGCTTTGGTGGTTATGGATACATACCACCTGGATCACAAACCTGTTGAACACGGAAAAGGAACCGGTCAGGATTTTGCTGTTTGTCCTGATGTTCGGTGGCGTTTTGCTCGCCATCGCGCTGCCGGAGGCTTTTGCGGAACAGGGCCTTGTCTTCGCCCTGATCTACAGCGCGATGCAGGTGGGGCGAAGCCTCTTTGCGCTGTATGCTTTCAAGGATGAAGACCGGCAGTCTTTTCTGGTATTTGTGCGCGTGACGATCTGGCTCGCGGTATCAAGCCTGTTCTGGCTGGCCGGTGGACTGGTCGATCTGGCGGATCGCATTCTTCTGTGGGGCATCGCGCTTGCAATCGAATATGCCGGCCCCGCCTGCCGTTATGTCGTGCCGGGCTTGGCCTCAAGCGACGAGGACCGGCTGCATCTTTCCGGCGAGCATCTGGCGGAGCGATGTGCGCTTTTCGTCATCATCTGCCTTGGGGAAACGATCCTCACCACGGGGCGCACGGCCACGGAATATATGAATTCGGGTCTGACATTCATCGTCTTCTGCTCGGCTTTCGTCAGCACCGTGGCGATGTGGTGGATCTATTTTCATCACGGGCAGGAGGAGGCTTCGAGAAAAGCCGAGAACGCCGAAGAAAAAGCGAAGATTGCCCATAATCTTTTCAACTACGGGCATTTGCCCATTGTAGCCGGCATTATCCTGACGGCGGTAGGTGAGGATTTCAGCCTCTCCCACGCGCGCGAAGGCGCGACCATGCGGGAGGCGATCGCCATTCTCGGCGGTCCCGTCCTGTTTCTGGCCGGCAATATCGGCGTCAAGATTGCCGCCGCCTATCAGCGGCCGGTTTCGCATCTTGCCGGCGTGGTGGCGCTCTGCCTGCTTTTGCCGGCGCCGGGTATTCCGCTTTTTGTGCTGCAACTGGCAAGCACGGGAATTCTCCTGCTCGTCGCCCTCTGGGAATATCTGGCGCTGAAAAAAGCAGGCACCAATGCCTGACGACTAATCACGCATTGGCCAGATTACGCGCCCTGTCGTTCCAGAGCCGAAGGCTACGTGCATAGGCTTCCTCAAAGGGCAGAGTCATATCATTGACCAGCATCAGCGCGATGGCGGCGGTGGAAATGATGATGGTTTCGGCTCTTTCGTCCCTTGCCGCCCCCGTCCAGACCGCCCGCCAATATTCGAAGGTGGTGAACATGGTCGGCATTTCGGCGGGCGGCGCCTCGCGGGCGGGAATGAGGAATTCGACATCCCTGCCCTTTGAAAGGCCAAAAATCCGGGTGGTGCGGAAAGGGGTGAATTGCGCAAAATCCCGCGTATTGCCGAGAATGGCGAGGTTTTCCACCGAAAGCAGCCGAGCCGTGTCCCGGTGAAGTTCCTGATAGGATGGCCGGGCCACGCCGATGATAGTGCTTCGGGCGCGAAGCGGGTTGAGAAGATGGACGACCGTGTTGAGCGGCAGGCGCATCTCCAGAATGCCATGCAGGCCGAGCAGGCTCTGAAATTGCAGGGACAGGCCACCGATCGGCAGATAGGCGATGCGCTCTGAGGATGTGGCTTCGGCCGCCTGTGAAAGCGAATGGCAAAGGGGAATGCCGCAGGCCTGTGCGGCAAGTTCAAGCTTGCCGCCATTTTCGCCCTGACCCACATGGCCGTGCAACAGAACGCTGTATCCCGCCATGGAAACCAGGCGGGCTGAATGCAGGAACCACGGTGCATCGCGATGTTTCGGCGACATGTAGGCCGGCCAGTCGAGATCCGCCGCTGCCGGCTGCTGCCGATCTCTTTCGATATGTTGCCACATGGCCTCGATGAAGCCGGCAAGTTCGGCCGCGGTCACGCCGCGATAATGCATGGTGGCGAGCAGTGCGCCGATCTGTATGGGATCGGCATCGCCCTCGAGAATGATCGACAGCGCATCCATTGCCTCGTCTTGGGCGAGCGGACGGCTGTTGCCGATGCCCATTGCCGAGGTCGCGATATATTTGGCAAGCCGGTGCTGCGGATCGGCATTGTGCCCGATGCGGGCGAGACGGTCGGCAATATTTTCCGGTGTCGGCTGGCCTTCCAGAAGAACGCTGGGGCGAAGGGAAAGCGGCGGCGCCTTCATCAATACCGGCTGTTCCCAACCGCTTTTATCGAGGGCGGCCGGCGCCTCCGGTCTGTCCTGCGAATAGTCGATCAGGTTTTCGGCCTCCGCCGCTAGCGAACGAATGCGCAGCCGCATATTCTCCGCAAAGGGGGTAGGGCGCAGGCCCTGGCCAGTACGCAAAAAAAGCTGGTCTCCGTATCTTTCCCGGAGCTGTTGCAGGATGCGGCTCATTGAAGATGTCGGCAGTCCCATGCCCGCCGCAGCCCGGCTTACACTGCCTTCCCGCAACAACGCATCAAAAGCGACAAGTAATTTCAGCTGTCCGAGCCTGTCGGGTTTTGTCGTGGAGGCTGGTTCTTCTTTTCTCTTGCCGGTTGTCATCTTGCGATTTTTTTACTCCGCCGCTCATTCGGGGAGCCCTTTTTGCAATTTCTGGAATTTAGAACTGTTCGAAAACAAACGCGTTGCGCCCGCACCCCCTCCTAAATAAGTGGGGTTAAATTCTCAAGTTAAATGCGGGGGCGTAACATGGAATTGAAGTACCGCGGTCAGAACAGGGCTGCGACAACAATAAAGACCGGTGTTTCTGCAGCAATGGCGGGCACGGCTTTGGGCCTTGCTATGCCGGCTTTCGCGCAGCAGGCCCCCGAGGGAACTACGGTTCTTCAGCAGATTGTGGTCACCGCATCCGGCTTCGAGCAGAATGTGAAGGATGCTCCGGCCAGCATCACGGTTGTCACGCGGGAAGATCTGGAAAAAGGGTCCTATCGCGATCTGACCGATGCATTGCGCGAAGTTCAGGGCGTGTCCGTCACCGGCATTGCCAATGAAAAGGATATTTTCATTCGCGGATTGCCCGGCGCTTACACGCTGGTTCTGGTTGACGGCAAGCGACAGAGCACACGCGATGCCCGCACAAACGGCAATTCCGGCTTCGAACAGAGTTTCGTGCCGCCGGTTTCGGCGATCGAACGCATCGAGGTAGTGCGTGGGCCGATGTCCTCGCTTTATGGTTCGGATGCCATGGGCGGCGTCATCAACATCATCACCCGCAAGGTCGGCGATGTCTGGTCCGGCTCGGTCACGACCGAAGGCACGGTTCAGCAACATTCCAAATTCGGCAATAGCGGTCAGGTCTCCTGGTATGCCAACGGACCGATCCTGAAGGACCAGCTCGGCCTGCAGGTCTGGGGCAGGGGCTTCACGCGCGGCGAAGACGGTATTCTGAACGGCACCACAGGCGCCAAGGAATATGATTTCAACGGCCGCCTGACATTCACGCCGAATGAAGATCATGACATCTATCTCGAAGGCGGCAAGACGCGGCTGCGTCGCGACGCCGAACCCGGCGAGACGCTGGCAGCGACGGATGCCAACGGCACCTACAACACCAATACGCGTGACCATTGGTCCCTGTCGCATACCGGCCGCTGGGGGCCGACCACATCCGAATTCTCGTTCCAGCAGGAATGGGCGGAGCGCACCAACTTCACCAGAAATATCCGCACGGGCCGCGTGACCGAAAACCCGCGCTCGCCGGAAGTGCGCAATACCGTTCTCGACGGCAAGTTCACCACGCCCTTCGAATTGTTCGGCAACCACACGCTGGTCACAGGCGGACAATATTTCGAGGCGCGGCTGACGGACCAGAATCCGGGACGCCGCACCGGTCGCGATGAGACATTTTCGGCGACGCAATGGGCGCTCTTCCTTGAGGATGAATGGCGCATTGTCGATAATTTCGCGCTGACGGGCGGTCTTCGTCTCGATAATCACGAGAAGTATGGCAATCACTTCAGCCCGCGCCTTTATGGCGTCTGGAGTGCGACCGAAGAGCTGACCATCAAGGGCGGCATTTCCACCGGTTTCCGCGCCCCGGAAATCCGCCAGATCGCGCCGGGTTACGCCTATACGACGGGTGGCGGCGGCTGCAGCTATGGCCCAAGCGGCACCTGCGGCGTGATCATCGGTGATCCCAACCTCGAAGCGGAAAAGAGCACGAGCTACGAAGTCGCCGCCCTCTGGGACAATGGCGACGTTGCTCTCGGCGCTACCTATTTCTACACCGATTTCAAGGACAAGATCTCCAACGCGCTGGTGCTCAATCCGGATGGAACACCGGCCCGCTGGAGCGAAGACCGCAACTATCGTCTCTGGTATAACTACAACATCGACGATGCGGTCATTCAGGGTGTGGAACTGACGGCGACCTGGTATGCGACGCCAGAACTGACGCTGCGCGGCAACTATACCTATACGCATTCCGAACAGAAAACCGGTGACTACGAAGGTTTCCCCCTGGCGCGGACACCTGAGCATATGGCCAATCTGCGCGGCGACTGGGTGACCCCAATCAATGGTCTGGAAGCCTGGGCCTCGCTGAACTACCACGGATCGGAAATCAACGCCGGCCCACGCATCGGCACGAATGGCACGCCGGTGACGATCAATGGCAAGGCCGGTCGCAAATATGACGCCTACACCACGCTGGATATCGGGGCGAAATATGCGGTCGCCGAAAATGTCGACCTCAATGCCGCCATCTACAATGTCTTCGACAAGGATGTCGGCACCGATGATTTCAACACCGTCATGGAAGGCCGACGTTTCTGGATCAGCATGACAGCGAAGTTCTGATCTGGACACAGTCACAGAGATTCAGAGGCGCCCTTGGGCGCCTCTTTTTTGAACGTTCGTCTATTGACCTCAACTATGGTTGAGGAATTATACCGGCTGCTCTTCACTGTGTTTCCGCATTTTCCGAGCGGAAATCGTGCTGGAAGCAGGAGCCAGAATGGAAAATACCATCTTCAAACACAGCCTGACGGTCGGGGAGGTTGCCCGTCGCAGCGGTATTGCCGTCTCCACAATCCATTTTTACGAGGCGAAAGGATTGATCGAGGGCTGGCGCACCGCCGGTAATCAACGTCGTTATCATCGCGCCGTTCTGAGGCGCATCGCCATCATCCGCATCGCGCAGCGGGCCGGGATACAGCTCAGCATCATCAGGGATGCGATGGCCGATCTGCCGCAAGACAGGGTAGCGACGACGGCCGATTGGCGCAGGTTTTCCCAATCCTGGCGGGAAATGCTCCAGCTTCGCATCAACAACCTGATCATGCTACGCGATCAGCTTACCGGCTGTATCGGTTGCGGGTGCCTTTCGCTGGATGATTGTCCGTTACGCAACCCGAATGATGTTCTGGCCGATGACGGCGCGGGTCCGCGCCGTCTCGTGTCCGCCGAGTGAGCAGAAGTTTCGGGACGGGGCGATTGTCCCTCACTCGGAATCGGCTGGAACCCACACGCTGACGCTGCCGCCATTGGTGGGAAAGACGCCCTTGCCGCTCTCATCAAAGGTAATATGTTCTTCACGGTGCCCGAGAAAGTCGCGCCAGACCGCCCCGGCGTGATCGGAACCGAGATCGATCTGCTTTTCCGCCGGCTCGCCATTCGACATCACCACCACACAGCCCGGCGCATCGGCGGTGCCGTGGCGAATAAAGGCAATGCAACTCGGGTCGTCGAAAATATCCGTCTGGGCTCCGTTGGCGAAAAGGCTGCGGGCCTCGATGAGTTTCGGCAGGCATTCGATGGCCGGAATGATGATCTCGTGTTCGTTGCCGTCATTTCCGGTGTCGGTATAACGGGTGCCGAACAGATCGGGATAAAAGACGCAGGGCACGCCCTCTTCGCGCAGCAGAATGATGGCATAGGCAAGAGGCTTGAACCAGGGTTCCACCGGCGCTTCCAGCGATTGCAGCGGCTGGGTGTCGTGATTATCGACCAGCGTGACGGCGTGGTCGGGAACGGCGGAGACAAGCGAGCCATCGAAGATGTTGCGCATGTCGAAATCACCGCCCTGTTTCGAGGCGTCATGGAAGCTGTGGTGAAGGGCGACGTCAAAAAGCATGAGCTGCTTGTCGACCAGTTCGAGATAGCTTTTCAGCGCCTCGAGATCGGGGTGCCAATATTCCGCCACGACGAAGAGATCCGGATCGACCGTTTCGCGCATATGGCCGACCCAGTCACGGAAGAACCAGGCCGGGATATGTTTTGCGGCGTCCAGGCGGAAGCCATCAACCTGCACCTGCTCGGAGAGCCAGCGGCCCCAATATTTGAGTTCCTCGTAAACCGCCCGGTTCCTGAACTCGACATCCGCACCCATCAGATAGTCGAAATTGCCGTTTTCCTGATCGACTTCCTCATTCCATTCCCCATCGCCATATTCGTTGACGAGGCGGAAAATGCCGTCTTCGGTCGGTTCCTCGATATGGTCGACACCGCTGAAGCACTTCAGGTCCCATATGAATTTGGAATGTTTGCCGTTGCGACCGGGAAAGGTGAAGCGTGTATAGGCAAGCGCCGGAAAGTCTTCATCATCGATCTCGGTACGGTCCTCAGGATTGACGCGGCGAACCCGCACCTTTTCCTTCTCGTCGGCACCCATCTTGTGATTGAGAACAACATCGTGAATGACACGGATGCCGTTTTCCTTCAGCGTTCGTCCGGCATGTTCCAGGGCGGCGCGATCACCATATTTGGTGGCGACGGTGCCCTTCTGGTCAAATTCGCCGAGGTCGAAGAGATCGTAGGTATCATAACCTACAGAATAACCGCCGGCGGCGCCCTTGTAGGCGGGCGGCAGCCAAACGTCGGTGATACCCATTTTCGCAAGGCTTTCGGCCTTTTCGGCCACCTCGCTCCATAATTTCCCTCCGTCCGGATAATACCAATGGAAGAACTGAAGCAAGGTGCGTCCGGCCATATTTCCCTCACAGTAGTTAGCAGGTCGCGCCATAAACGGCCCGGCGGCGAAAGGGTTCCGCCGCCGGGGATGCGCGATCTGCAATTGTGAGGCCCGATGGCCCGTCCGTATATTAGCCGGCTATGTCGAGAAGAGCAGCGCCCGCCTGCAGATAGTCGCCTTCCTTGACGATCAGACGGACTTTGCCGGCCTTGGGGGCGACAATCTGCGTCTCCATCTTCATGGCTTCCATCACGGCCAGAAGATCGCCTTGCGAAACCGTGTCGCCGTTTTCCACCTTGAAGGACTGCAAGGTGCCGGAAACCGGGGCGAGGATTTCACCTTCCTTTTCCTTGGTGGCGGCGGCGCCCGGAACAGCCGCGCTGCTGCCGCTAACCGCACCGAGACTGGAGAGCAGCAGGCTGGGCAGGCCAACCGATACGCGCTTGCCGTCGATTTCCAGAAAAGTGCGAGTAACGGAAGGGTCGTCGGCCGGTGCCGGTCGTTCCATCGCATCCGGCATGGCGGCAAAATCGGTCTCGATCCAGCGGGTATGAACCTTGAACCCATCCGTGCCGATGAAGTCTTCGGTTTCGATCGCTGCGCGATGAAATGGCAGCACCGTGGCGATGCCTTCGATGCGGAACTCCTTCAGCGCGCGGCGGGCGCGACGCAGGACCTGATCGCGGTCGGCACCGGTGACGATCAGCTTCGCCATCAGCGAGTCGAATACGCCAGGCACGCTGGAGCCGCTGACGACACCGCTATCCACGCGAATCCCGGGACCTGAAGGTGCGTCGAAAACCGAGATCGAGCCGGGTGTGGGCAGGAAACCCCGGCCGGGATCTTCGGCATTGATGCGGAACTCCATGGAGTGGCCACGCGGCTCCGGCGTTTCAAGCACCCGTAGCTTGTGGCCTTCGGCAATGCGGAACTGTTCGATGACGAGATCGATGCCTGTGGTTTCCTCGGTAACCGGATGTTCCACCTGCAGGCGCGTATTGACCTCGAGGAAAGAAATCGTGCCGTCGACGCCGAGAAGGAATTCGACGGTGCCGGCGCCGGAATAACCAGCGGCAGCGCAGATCGCCTTGGCGGCCGCATGGATTTTCTGACGCTGTTCGGCGGACAGGAAGGGGGCAGGGGCTTCTTCGATCAGTTTCTGGTTCCGGCGCTGCAGCGAGCAGTCGCGGGTGCCGAGTACCAGCACATTGCCGTGCTTGTCGGCGAGAACCTGCGCCTCGATATGGCGCGGCCGGTCAAGGAAACGTTCGAGGAAGCACTCGCCGCGGCCGAAAGCGGCTGTCGCCTCGCGCACGGCGGATTCGTAGAGATCGGCGATCTCTTCCATCTTCCAAGCAACTTTCAGGCCGCGACCACCGCCGCCATGCGCTGCCTTGATGGCGACGGGCAGGCCGTGTTCTTCGGCAAAGGCTGTGACTTCGGCGGCGGAAGAGACCGGGCCGTCGCTGCCGGCGACCAGCGGTGCGCCGACGCCGGTGGCGATGCGCCGCGCCTCGACCTTGTCGCCCAATGCTTCGATAACCTGCGGGTCCGGGCCGATCCAGATCAAGCCGGCATCAAGCACGGCCTGCGCGAATTCAGCACGCTCGGACAGGAAGCCGTAGCCGGGATGCACGGCATCCGCGCCGGCACGTTTGGCAATCGCGATCAGCTTGGTGATATCGAGATAGGTCTCGGCCGGGCGCACGCCTTCCAGCGCATAGGCTTCATCCGCCAGCCGGACGAAAAGCGCATCCTGATCGGGATCGGCATAAACGGCGACCGATTGCAGGCCATAATCGCGACATGCGCGGATGATGCGCACCGCGATCTCGCCGCGATTGGCAATCAGCACTTTTTTCATCGCTCTTCTCCTCGGAATTCTATGTTCTTGGCCGCGATTTCGGCGAATAGGCCGATCGGGCGGAATTTGATTTTGGCGTTGACGGGGATCTGCCCGGCAAGATCGAGATGATATTCCGCCACCGCGCCGATGACGGGATAACCGCCGGTCAGCGGGTGATCGGCAAGGAAGAGAACCGGCTGGCCGCTATGCGGTATCTGGATCGCCCCTGTCGCCGTGCCTTCACTCGGCAGTTCGGCGCTGTCCTTGCGTTCCACCGGCACGTCGCCGGCAAGGCGGATGCCGACGCGGTTCGATTGCGGCGTGACCTGCCAGAACTGGCCGGTCAGCGTCTCGATACCCTTCTGCGTGAACCAGTCGGTGCGGGGGCCGAGAACGACGTCCAGTGTCACGACCTCACCGGTTGCCGGAGGTTCGAAGGCCGGAACTTCGTTGATCGATACGCTGGAGAGGCCGGACTTCTCACCCTTGAGCGAAAGGACGGCGCCAGCGCCCACCGGTTCGGGACCGACAACAGCGAGCGTATCGGTTGCGAAACTGCCGAGTACCGGCTCAACATCAAAGCCGCCGCGTACCGCAAGATAACAGCGCATGCCCTTCGGCGGCTGGCCGAAAGTCACGACATCGCCGGGTTCGAGGGATACCGGGCCATCGGTCTTTGCCGCGAAGCTGCCATCCGCCGTGGTAATGGTGACGGGGCAGGGCGCACCGGCAATGCCGATGACAGTGCGGCTTGTGCTCCTGAAGGAAAAACCGCCGAGCGTCAGTTCAAGGCACGGCGTATTAACCGGATTGCCGACGATGCGGTTTGCGGCGTTGAACGCACCGCGATCCAAGGCGCCGGAAGCCGATACACCCTGCCCTGTCTGGCCGAAGCGGCCGAGATCCTGAAAGATGGCGGGCATGGGTGCGGCGAGCACCTCGAAATGTGGGCCGTCCTTTATCGGTTCTTTTTGCGAACTACGCGGTGCCGAGACGGGAATATCGACCGTCTTGCCGGCCTTGTTCATGTCGAAGAAACGCACCCGGTAACCCGGCTGGAAAAGTGCGCCGGGATCGCGGTCAATATCCCACATTTTCACCGGCGTCGTGCCGATGATCTGCCAGCCGCCGGGGCTGTTTTGCGGATAGACGCCGCTGAAGGCTCCGGCCAATGCCACTGAACCGGCCGGAATGCGGGTGCGCGGGCTTTGCCGGCGCGGCACATGCAGGGCCGGATCGCCGCCGACCAAATAACCGAAACCGGGGGCGAAACCGCAGAAGGCCACGGTGAATTCGCTTTCGGTGTGGCGACGGATGACCTCTTCTATGCTCATGCCGGTCAGTTCGGCAACATCGGCGAGGTCCTCGCCATTATAATGGACTGGGATTTCGACGAGATTGTCCGAAGGTGCAATTTTCGCCGAAAGATCACGGCTTGCGAGCTGCGCGGCCAGCGTCTCCGCACCGATCTTTTCGGGGCGGAAACGGATCATCAACGTGCGGGCCGCCGGCACCGTCTCTTCGATGCCCTCGACCGGATCACTCTGAAGCGAGGCGAAAAGCGCCAGCGTTTCATCGAGATCGGCAAGTTCGACAAGAATGGTGGTGAGGCTGACGGGGAGAAAACGCATCATATCCTCACGCGTGATAGGCGGAATCGGGAATATCGGTGATGAACATGTGGCCCGGCGCATGGGTGATCGCAAAAGGCACGCCGGATGCCATGACCGCGGCCTGAGGGGTCACACCGCAGGCCCAGAAGACCGGAACCTCACCCGGCTCGATCCGCACCGCATCACCGAAGTCGGGTTTGGCAAGATCGATGATGCCGATTTCTTCCGGCGCGCCGACATGCACGGGCGCGCCATGCACCGCCGGAAAACGTCCCGAAATGGTTGCCGCATCGGCAACACGCGACGCCGGGATCGGCCGCATGGAAACGACCATATTGCCCTTCAGCCGACCCGCCGGACGGCAGGGCCGGTTGGTGAGATACATTGGCACATTGCTCTTGTCGGTCATGTGGCGGATTTCGATGCCCGCTTCCACCATCGGCGTTTCGAAGGTGAAGCTGCAGCCGATCAGGAAAGCGACGAGATCGTCACGCTCAGCCCACGCAGCGGTGGCATCAGCCGTTTCCTCGGCAAGCTTGCCGTCCCGCCAGATGCGGTAGAGCGGTAGATCAGTTCTGAGATCGGCACCGGGCGCGAGAAGCGTGGTGGGCGAGCCGGGATCGGAGACATCAAGCACCGGGCAGGGTTTGGGATTGCGCTGCGCATAAAGCAGGAAATCGAAAGCCCAGTCGCGCGGCAGCACGATCATGTTCGCCTGCGTGAAGCCGGGTGCGATGCCAGAGGTTGGGGCGACGAGGCCGTCGCGATAGATGGCGCGGGCCTTTCGCGCGGCGTCCGCGTCCGTGTGGTTGAGATAGGATGTCGGTATCGTCATCGGCTACCCTTTCAGCGATTGGATGCGAAGGAGCGGATGTCGATGCCATCAGCCTCGAAACGGCGGCGGATTTCCTGGGCGATGGCAACCGCGCCGGGGCTGTCGCCATGCACGCAGATGGATTGCGCCTCGATTTTTATGATGCTGCCATCGATTGCCTCCAGCGTGCCTTCGCGGGCGAGCTGCACCATGCGGTCGGCGATCTTTGCCGCATCATGCAGGACGGCACCGGCTTCCCGGCGGGAAACGAGCTGGCCCTGAGGCGTATAGGCACGATCCGCAAAGGCTTCGGCAACGACGGCAAGACCGGACTTGCGGGCGAGATCGAGGATGGGGGCATTTGCAAGACCCATCAATACCAGCGACGAGTCTATCGCCTTGATGCCGTCGATAACGGCCTGCCCCTGTTTCGCGTCATTGGCGATGCGGTTGTAGAGCGCGCCATGCGGTTTGACGTAACGCACCGTGGTGCCGGCAGCGGCGGCGACGCCTTTCAGCGCGCCGATCTGATAGATGACATCGGCAATCAGCTCTTCCGAGGTCGCGTCCAGATCACGGCGGCCGAAGCCGACGCGGTCCGGATAGGAGACATGGGCGCCGACAACCACGCCTTTTTCGGCAGCGGCCTTGACGGTGCGGTAGATGCCGGCCGGATCACCTGCGTGAAATCCGCAGGCGATGTTGGCGCTGGAGACGATGGCGAGCATCGCCTCGTCGTCACCCATGCGCCATGCGCCGTAACTTTCGCCAAGATCGCTGTTGAGATCGATAGCGGCCATGTTTGCCTCCCTTGAATTTATCAGTAGCCGAGCAGGGCGAAGATTGCGCCCGCCGACTTATAGGCCATATACCAGGTGAGTGCGCAGGTCAGCACGCCAAGCACCAGCAACCAGCGCGGGTAGTGATAACCGTGCATCAGATCGGCGCGTTTCCAGGCTGCATACATGAAGATCGAAAGGCCGATCGGCAGAACGAGACCGTTGAGGCCGCCGACGAAGACGAGCATGGCTGCAGGCGGTGTGGTGATGATGACATAGGCGATCAGCGAAATGGCGATGAAGCCGACGGTTGCCAGGTTTCGCTGGCGCTCCGTTATGTCAGGCTTGAAAGCCGTCAGGAACGACACGGAGGTATAGGCCGCACCAATGATGCTGGTCATGGCCGAGGCGAGGAAGACCGCGCCGAATAGGCGGAAGCCGATATCGCCGGCGGCGGCATGGAAAGCCTGGCCGGCGGGGTTTGCCGCCTTGCCGGAGAGATCGATGACCACGCCGCTGGCGACGACACCGAGGATGGCAAGGAACAGGATGTAGCGCAGCACGCCGGTAATCGCGATGCCGCTTAGCGCCGCACGATTGACCGCGTTGATATTTTCAACGCCCACCATGCCCTTGTCCAGCAGGCGATGTGCGCCGGCATAGGTAATATAACCGCCGACCGTGCCGCCGACGATGGTGGTGATGGTGACGAAATCGATGGTATCGGGCAGGAAGGTCTGGCGGAAGGCTTCCGCCACGGGCGGGCCGGAGACGTAAGCCGCATAAACGATCAGCGCGAGTTTGACGAAGGCGGCCACGAAAACCACGCGGTCCATGGCGATGCCCGCCCGCCGCGACAGGAAGATGCCGATGGCCGCCAGGGCGCCGATCGCGCCACCGATCTTCGGGTCGAGATCGATCATGGCGTTGAAGCCGAGGCCTGCGCCGCCGATATTGCCGATGTTGAAGAACAGGCCGCCGATGATGACGAGAATGGCGAGCAGATAACCCGAGCCCGGAATGGCGGCATTGGCAATCGCCGGCGCGCGCATGCGGGTGATGGTGACGATGCGCCAGATATTGGCCTGCACGACGAAGTCGATCAGTATGGAAATAATGATGGCGAATGCGAATGCGGCGCCCAGTTTCACCGTGAAATTCGCCGTCTGCGTGATGAAGCCCGGTCCGACGGCCGACATCGACATCAGGAACATTGCCGAAAGCAAGGCATAACGCTGATTCTTCGCCTTGCGCGCAACCTCGTTAGGGTCGGCGGGCGAGAGCTTGTTCTGCTCCATGGATTTTCTCCGCTCCAATCGCAATCCGCCCCTCGCGGATGCTTTATGCGGTCGATCTTGTCGTGTTCCGCGAAATTGTCAACATTGTTCAACAATAAATAATAATCGTTCTGTTATTCTGTTCATTTGTTGGACGTTATGCGCAGGAATTCATCACGTTTTTTTCGTGCTTTGCTAATGCTTTGTGCTATGGGCAATCATGCCGTGTCCGAACATGCCTGTCACGGAATTCCCGATGCTGCATTGCTCTTACGGAAAGGAGCGTCATGACGGAAACGATAGAGGGTCTGCCACTTGCTGATCGATTGGCCAAGGGTATCCGCACCCTGCTGATATCAGGCGAGCTGATGCCGGGGCAGCGCCTTTCAGAGGCAGCCTTCAGTGAACGTTTCGACGTCTCCCGCAATTCGCTGCGCGAAGCTTTCCGGCTGCTGACCAAGGACGGCCTGTTGCGCCACGAGGCCAATCGCGGCGTGTTTGTCGCCGTTCCCACCATGTCTTCGGTCATCGATATCTATCGGGTGCGGCGCATGGTGGAATGTGGCGCGCTGCGCCAGGCCTGGCACAAGCACCCCGCGATCAAAGCGATGCGCGCAGCCGTCGAAGATGCCAAGGTCAAGCGTGACGAGGCCGACTGGCTGGGCGTGGGCAGCGCCAACATGAAGTTTCATGCCGCCGTCGTCGATCTCCTCGACAGCGCCCGTCTCAGCGATTTTTACGAGCGCATCGCCGCTGAACTCAGGCTTTGTTTCGGGCTTTTGAAAGATCCCGAACAGCTTCATTCCCCCTTTGTGGACATGAACAGTAAGATACTGTCGCTGATGGAAGAGGGAAAAGCTGGAGAGGCTGGCGACGAGATGGAAATTTATCTCAATCTTTCCGAGCGAACGGTTTTGAAGGCGCTTGAACGCGCCGTCGAACACGCATCGTGACATGATGGGCGGCAGGGGAAAAAACGGCCCTTGCCGCTCCATCCATTTTTTGCATCCGCAGCCGATTGCCAAGTTTGCTGCGCTGCGTCATCAATGCTGACATGACGCTTCGCGACCTGACCATTCTCGTTATAGACGAAAACGCGATCCGCGCCTCCATCATTGAGGAGGGGCTGCGCGAAGCCGGTTATAGTCGCGTCACTGTTATCCATGAGGTGAACGGGGTCGCGCGTACCATCGAGACGCTGCAGCCCGATGTCATCTTCATCGATCTGGAAAATCCCAATCGTGACATGATGGAGCATCTGTTCCAGCTCACCCGCACGGTCGGTCGCCCCATCGCCATGTTTGTCGATCGTTCGGACACCGCCTCCATTGAGGCCGCCGTCGAGGCGGGTGTTTCCGCCTATGTCGTCGACGGGCTGAAGAAAGAGCGGGTCAAACCCATTCTCGATATGGCGGTCAGCCGCTTTAATGCTTTCAGCCGCCTGCAACGGGAACTTGCCGACGCCAAGTCGGCGCTTGAGGAACGCAAGGTCATCGAGCGCGCCAAGGGCATCCTGATGAAGATGCGTGGTCTTTCCGAAGAGGAGGCCTTTGCGCTTCTGCGCCAGACGGCGATGAATGAGAAAAAGAAGATTTCCGAGATCGCGCAAAGCGTGATCACCGCGGCCGGTTTGTTGATGTGACGAACCGCCGGTCGGACAGTCAAGGAGTGCATGATATGGCGGCACCGGAAAAAACGGCCGGATCAGACGGCGGAGTAACGAAAGCCCCGGGCGCGCCGGCAATCGTCGGCGGCGACCGGCAGAAAATCCTGCGTGCCGGCTTTATCCCGCTTGTCGATGCATCCGTCCTGATCGCCGCTGCCGAATTCGGTTTTGCCGAACGCGAAGGCCTTTCGCTCGATCTCGTCAAGGATGTCTCCTGGGCGAATGTGCGCGACCGGCTGGCGTTCCGGCAATTCGATATCGCCCATATGCTGTCGCCGATGCCCGTCGCCTCCATGCTCGGGCTCGGTTCCAACCCGTCGCCGACGATCACGCCTTTTTCGCTCGGACGCGGCGGCAATGCGATCACGCTTTCGACCCGCCTGTTTGCCCGGATGAAGGCCTTGACAGGGCTTTCCGAAATGGCGGGCGCACTCGAAAATGCCGAAGCGTTGAAGCGGGTACTCGATGATATGCGGGCGCGCGGCGAACCGCCGCCGACACTCGGCATGACCTATCCGTTTTCATCGCATAATTACGAATTCCGCTATTGGCTCGCCGCCGGTGGCATTCACCCCGATCACGACGTCAAGCTTGTGGTGGTGCCGCCGCCATTGACGTCGGACGCGTTGGCCGCAGGGGCTATCGACGGTTTCTGCGTCGGAGCGCCTTGGAACATCGTCGCCGCCGAGCGCGGTGTTGGCCGGATCGTTGCCGCCAAGCAGGACCTGTGGCCTTCTGCGCCGGAAAAGGTCATCGGCATGCGACCGGAATGGGCGGAAAACCAGCAGGAAACGGTCGGTCGGCTTCTGACGGCGCTCGATACTGCCGCACGCTGGTGTGACCTTGCCGAAAATCACGACCAACTGAGCCGTGCACTCGCCGATCCCCGTTATATCGGCGCGCCTGAGGGTATCATCCGCCGTGTGCTTGCCGGTGAATTCAGCATCGACAGCAAGGGCAACCGCCGGGTGATCGACGATTATTTCATCTTCCACGGCGGTCACGCCAATTATCCGCGCCAGAGCCAGGCATTGTGGATTTACAGCCAGATGATCCGCTGGGGGCAGGCCGAATTTTCGCGAGGGGGCGTGGAAGCCGCCTTATCTGCCTACCGTCCGGATATCTACCGGGCGGCGCTGGGCGACGCCAATGCACCCGATGATGCCGATATCCGCATCGAAGGGCAGGAAGAGCAGGACCGTTTCGTGGACGGCCTCGTGTTCGATCCCGCCGACATCGAGGGCTATGTGAACGGCTTTTCCGTGCGCACATCAGCGCCTTTTTCTTCGGCTTCAGGAGAGGCATAAGCGGCGTCATGCTTGGCAGGCTGCGCAAATTTCAAGCGCGGAATTCTTCTATTTGCACAAATGGAAGACAAAAAGCGCGCTGATTAAAATTTAATCAGCAAATTGGTCTCCCAAAATACCCCTTTATTTTCAGTGTTATGACCCAGTTTCGATAAACTGGCACGCCTCTTGCTTCTCATGTTGTGCACCGGTCAACGGCGATCGGGGCAAGCAGGGCGCGGCATAGGCGCTTTCAAAGACACAGACGTCGCAAGGTTTTGCTGCCCGGAACACCTCCCGTTCCGCCGGTGCAAACACCGAGCGGCGTTTTTTATTTTCAGGTTTTTTCGCAAGCGAAAACGTCACCCGCAGAGGTGGCCCAATAAGGGGAACATGCGAATGAAAAAGATATTCTCCGGCGCTGTCAGCCGCCGCACGATACTGAAGACAACAGCCACCGCAGCCCTTGTCAGCGCCGTGCGCGTGGCCTTTCCATCGGGTGCTTTCGCAGCCACCGCCGAGCCGGAAGTAAAAGGTGCGAAAATCGGCTTTATCGCGCTGACCGATGCCGCCCCGCTCATCATCGCGGCGGAAAAGGGGCTGTTCGCCAAGCATGGCATGCCTGATGTCGAGGTTCTGAAGCAGGCCTCCTGGGGCGCGACGCGCGACAATCTCGTGCTTGGTGGCGCATCCAACGGCATTGATGGCGCGCATATTCTGACGCCGATGCCCTATCTCATGCACACCGGCAAGGTGACCCAGAACAATGTGCCGGTGCCGATGACCATCCTCGCCCGCCTCAACCTCGACAGCCAGGGCATTTCCGTCGCCAAGGAATATGCCGAAACCGGCGTTCAGCTCGATGCTTCCAAATTGAAGGCTGCTTTCGAGAAGAAGAAGGCCGAAGGCAAGGAAATCAAGGCCGCGATGACCTTTCCCGGCGGCACCCATGATCTCTGGATCCGCTACTGGCTCGCCGCTGGCGGCATCGATCCGGACAAGGACGTCTCCACCATCGTCGTTCCGCCGCCGCAGATGGTTGCCAACATGAAGGTCGGCAATATGGACGTCTTCTGTGTGGGCGAGCCGTGGAATGAACAGCTCGTCAATCAGGGCATCGGCTTTACTGCCTGTACCACCGGAGAGCTCTGGAAGGGCCATCCGGAAAAGGCGCTCGGCATGCGCGCCGACTGGGTGGAAAAGAACCCCAACGCCACCAAGGCGCTGCTGATGGCCGTGATGGAGGCGCAGCAATGGTGCGATGAGATGGCGAACAAGGAGGAAATGTCCACCATCCTCGGCAAGCGCCAATGGTTCAACGTGCCGCCGAAGGACGTTCTTGGACGCCTCAAGGGCAATATCAATTACGGCAACGGTCGCGCGCTCGAAAATACCGGTCTGCAGATGAAGTTCTGGCAGGACCATGCGTCCTATCCCTTCCGCAGCCATGACAGCTGGTTCATCGCGGAAAACATCCGCTGGGGCAAATTCGCGCCGGATACGGACGTGAAAGCGCTGGTGGAGAAGGTAAACCGCGAGGATATCTGGCGCGCGGCGGCCAAGGATCTCGGCGTTGCGGATCTTCCCGCTTCCACTTCGCGCGGTAAGGAAACCTTCTTCGATGGCAAGGTGTTCGATCCTGAAAATCCATCTGCCTATCTCGAAAGTCTGTCCATCAAGGCGGCCTCCTGAGGAGGAGACCCGGGCGTCGCTCCTCATCCGCCAGCAGCTCTGCCCAACCGGCGCTGCTGAAGACCGGATGAGGGGCGAGCCCAGACCGCAACCGAAATCAAGAGGAAATGCCCATGTCCGCATTGGCCCGAAAATTCAACGAAGAGCCGCAGCAGCCGGTGGCGCAGAAGGCAAACGTCGTGGCGCTTGCACCGAAACAGTCGCCGCGGATCGATCTGCGCAAATGGGGTGCTGCGGCGGCTCGTAACATCATACCGCCGCTTGTCGTTCTCGCCATGCTGCTCGGCGTCTGGCAGCTGCTCTGTTCCGCGCCCGGCTCCTCGCTGCCGCCGCCTAGCCAGGTCTTCGAGGAAAGCTACGATCTCATCGTATCGCCGTTTTTCCAGAATGGTTCGCAGGATATCGGCCTTGGGCTGCGCGTTCTGGTCTCGCTTGAGCGTGTGGCCTATGGTTTCGGCCTCGCCGCCATTGCCGGCATCATCCTCGGTGCGGTGATCGGCCAGTCGGTCTGGGCCATGCGCGGCCTTGATCCGATCTTTCAGGTGCTGCGCACCGTGCCGCCGCTCGCCTGGCTGCCGCTTTCGCTGGCTGCCTTTCAGGACAGCAATCCATCGGCCATTTTCGTGATTTTCATCACCTCCATCTGGCCGGTCATCATCAATACGGCGGTTGGCGTACGCAATATTCCGCAGGATTACCGCAATGTCGCGCAGGTGCTGCGGCTCAACCAGCTCGAATTCTTCTTCAAAATCATGCTGCCGTCGGCCGCTCCTTACATCTTCACCGGCCTGCGCATCGGCATCGGTCTTTCGTGGCTCGCCATCGTGGCTGCGGAAATGCTGACCGGCGGCGTCGGCATCGGCTTCTTCATCTGGGATGCGTGGAATTCCTCGCGCCTGCCCGACATTATCGTGGCGCTCGCCTACATCGGCGTTGTCGGCTTCATGCTCGACAAGCTCGTGGCGGCGCTTGGCAAGGTCATCACCCGCGGCGCTGCGGCGAATTGAGAGGGCCAATATTATGAACGCTTATCTGAAGCTCGATCATATCGACAAATATTTCGACAAGGGCGGCTCGCGCGCCGAGGTCCTGAAAGGCATCAACCTCACCATCGAAAAAGGTGAATTCGTCTCGGTCATCGGCCATTCTGGCTGCGGCAAGTCCACCATGCTGAACCTCATCGCCGGGCTGACGAAAGTCTCCGCCGGTGCGGTGCTTCTCGAAAACCGGGAGGTCAATGAACCCGGGCCTGAACGCGCCGTCGTGTTCCAGAACCACAGCCTGCTGCCCTGGCTTTCGGTCTATGAAAACGTCAATCTTGCCGTGGAAAAGGTCTTCCGCAACACCAAGACCCGCGCCGAGCGGCATGACTGGGTCATGCGCAATCTCGATCTCGTGCAGATGGCCCATGCCAAGGACAAGAAACCTTCGGAAATTTCCGGCGGCATGAAACAGCGCGTCGGCATTGCCCGCGCGCTCGCCATGGAGCCGAAAATCCTGCTGCTGGATGAGCCCTTCGGCGCGCTGGACGCGCTGACCCGCGCTCATCTTCAGGACGCGGTGATGGAAATTCACGCCCGTCTCGGCAATACCATGGTCATGATCACCCATGATGTGGACGAGGCGGTGCTGCTTTCCGACCGCATCGTGATGATGACCAACGGGCCCGCCGCCCATATCGGCGAAGTGCTTGACGTGCCGCTGGCACGCCCGCGCAACCGCATCGAGCTTGCCTCCGACAAGACCTACCTCAAATGCCGCGAAGCCGTGCTGAAGTTCCTTTACGAACGTCACCGCTTCGTCGAAGCCGCGGAGTAACGACTATGGCGCAAAAACTCGTCATCATCGGCAATGGCATGGCGCCGGGGCGCATGCTGGAAAACCTGTTCGAAACCGCCCCCGGCCTTTACGACGTCACGATTTTCAACGCCGAACCGCGCGTCAATTACGACCGCATCATGCTCTCGCCGGTGCTCTCAGGCGAAAAGAGCTATGAGGACATCGTCATCCATAATGACGAATGGTATGCGGATAATAATGTGACGCTGCACAAGGGCGCGAAAGTCACCGGCATCGACCGTGACAAGAAAACCGTGACCAGCGAAAACGGCATCACGGCCTCTTACGACAGGCTGGTGATCGCCACCGGTTCCCTGCCCTTCATCATTCCCGTTCCCGGTCATCAATTACCCGGCGTGCTCGCCTATCGCGATCTCGACGATGTGACGAAGATGCTGGAAATCGCTGAAGGCAAAGGCCGCGCCATCGTCATCGGTGCGGGTCTTCTCGGGCTGGAGGCGGCTTACGGGCTGAAGCGTCAGGGCATGGATGTCACCGTCATCCATCTGATGCCGACCATCATGGAGCGTCAGCTCGATCCGGCAGCGGCCTATCTCTTAGAAAAGGCGCTGAACGAGCGCGGCATCGACATCATCACCAAGGCCAACACCAAGTGCATTCTCGGTGAGGACAAGGTCGAGGGCATCGAGCTCGAGGACGGCCGGATCATCAAGGGCGATATGGTGGTGATGGCGGTCGGTATCCGCCCGGCCTCGGGTCTCGCCAAGGAAGCCGGCATCGCCGTCAATCGCGGCATCGTGGTGGATGACGGCATGATGACGTCGGACGCCTCGATCTACGCGCTCGGCGAATGCGCCGAGCATCGCGGCATGTGCTATGGCCTCGTTGCGCCGCTTTATGAATCGGCCCGCGTGCTGGCTGACCGGCTTTGCGGCGGTTCGGCCGAATATCACGGCTCTGTCACCAATACGAAGCTGAAGGTGACAGGCATCAACCTGTTTTCCGCCGGCGACTTCGCCGAAGGCGATGACCGCGAGGAAATCGTGCTGCGCGATGCCACCGCCGGCGTCTACAAGCGTCTCATTCTCAAGGAAAACCGCATCATTGGCGCGGTTCTTTATGGCGAGACGGCGGATGGGTCGTGGTTCTTCGACCTGATGAAGAAATCGACCGATATCTCGACCATGCGCGAAACCCTTATCTTCGGCCAGGCCTATCAGGGAGGGTCTCCGCTGGACCCTATGGCGGCCGTTGCAGCCTTGCCGGATGATGCGGAAATCTGCGGCTGCAACGGCGTCTGCAAGGGCAAGATCACTTCGGTTATAACTTCCAAAGGGCTGACCTCGCTGGACGATGTGCGCGCCCACACCAAGGCGTCCGCCTCCTGCGGTAATTGCACCGGTCTTGTCGAGCAGTTGATGACGATAACGCTGGGCGACAGCTACAATCCCGCCGCCGTGCAGCCCATGTGCAAATGCACCGATCTCGGCCATGACGATGTGCGCCGTCTCATCAAGGCCAAGGGCCTGAAGACCATTCCCGCCGTGATGCAGGAGCTGGAATGGAAAACCTCCTGCGGCTGCGCCAAGTGCCGGCCGGCGCTCAATTATTACCTCGTCTGCGACTTTCCGGATGAATATGCCGACGATTATCAGTCGCGTTATATCAATGAGCGCGTTCACGCCAATATCCAGAAGGACGGCACCTATTCCGTCGTCCCGCGCATGTGGGGCGGCGTCACCTCTTCCTCTGAGCTCCGGGCAATTGCGGATGTGGTCGACAAGTTCGAAATCCCGATGGTGAAGGTGACCGGCGGCCAGCGCATCGATCTTCTCGGTATCGAGAAGGAGGATTTGCCGGCGGTCTGGGCCGATCTCGGCAAGGCCGGTTTTATCTCCGGTCAGGCCTATGCCAAGGGGCTGCGTACCGTAAAGACCTGCGTGGGCCAGCAATGGTGCCGTTTCGGCACGCAGGATTCCACCGGTCTCGGCATCCGCATCGAAAAATTCATGTGGGGCTCGTGGACGCCGGCCAAGCTTAAGCTCGCCGTCTCGGGCTGTCCGCGCAACTGTGCGGAGGCCACCTGCAAGGATATCGGCGTCATCTGCGTCGATTCCGGTTTTGAAATCCATTTCGCCGGTGCCGCCGGTCTCGATATCAAGGGCACGGAAGTGCTCGGTCTCGTGAGGACCGAGGATGAGGCGCTGGAGCATATCGTGGCGCTGACCCAGATGTATCGCGAACAGGCGCGTTACCTCGAGCGTATTTACAAATGGGCCAAGCGTATCGGCTACGACGAAGTCCGTCGCCAGATCATGGACGATGCTGAAAAGCGTAAGGGCTATTTCGACCGCTTCGTCTTCAGCCAGAAATTCGCGCAGGTTGATCCATGGTCCGAACGTGTATCCGGACACGACAAGCATGAGTTCAGGCCCATGGCGGCAATCGGTTTCAGTGAAGCGGCGGAGTGAGAACGATGGACAGCAACTGGATTGATATTGGCGACATCTCCGACATCCCGCTGCGCGGCGCACGTTGCGTGAAAACGCCGATGGGCAAGATCGCCGTATTCCGCACGGCGGAAAATCAGGTCTTCGCCATCGAGGATCATTGCCCGCACAAGGGCGGGCCGCTGTCTCAGGGCATCGTGCACGGGGCTTCGGTGACGTGTCCGTTGCACAATTGGGTGATTTCGCTGGAAACCGGCAAGGCCTTGGGGGCGGATGAGGGTGAGGTGAAGACTATCCCCGTCCGCAATCTCGACGGCCGGCTTTCCATCGCGCTTGAAACTCTGATGATTGCGGCGGAGTGAATTGCGATGGCGGCGATTTTACCCCCCTCTGTCCTGCCGGACATCTCCCTCTCAAGGGGGGAGATCAATTGCGGCACGCGCTTCCGTTCCCAGCTGGCCGCGCCGCCCGTCGATATAGAGCGGGGAGCCTTACGCTTGTCGACCTCCCCCCTTGAGGGGGAGATGTCCGGCAGGACAGAGGGGGGGAAGCGCCACGCACTGAGAGGGCAAACCCATGCCCGTTGAAACAAAAACCACCTGTCCCTATTGCGGCGTCGGCTGCGGTGTCATCGCCACCGTCAACGACAATGGCGCCGTTTCCGTCAAAGGCGATCAGGACCACCCCGCCAATTTCGGCCGGCTGTGTTCCAAGGGTTCGGCTCTGGCCGAAACCATCGATCTCGATGGCCGCCTTCTCCATCCCGAAATTGACGGCAGACGGGCGACGTGGGACGAAGCCCTTGATCTCGTCGCCACCCGCTTTTCTGAAGCCATAGCCGAGCATGGCCCGGATTCGGTGGCCTTTTACGTCTCCGGCCAATTGCTGACGGAGGATTATTACCTCGCTAACAAGCTGATGAAAGGTTTCATCGGCTCGGCCAATATCGATACGAATTCAAGACTTTGCATGTCGTCTTCGGTCGCCGGCCATCGCCGCGCTTTCGGGGCTGACACGGTGCCCGGCACCTATGAGGATATGGAGCTCGCCGATCTGGTGATTCTCACCGGTTCCAATCTCGCCTGGTGCCACCCGGTTCTCTATCAGCGCCTTGCCGCCGCAAAATCGGCGCGGCCGGAGATGAAGGTCGTCGTCATCGATCCGCGCCGGACGATGAGTGCCGATATTGCCGATATGCATCTCGCCATCCGCCCGGATGGAGATGTGGCGCTGTTTGTCGGCTTGCTGGCGCATCTTGCCGATAGTTCTGCAATCGATCACGGCTATGTGGAAAACCATACGGTCAGCTTTGGCGCTGCGATGCAGGCAGCAACCGAATACAGCCTGCCCGATATCGCCGAGACCACCGGCCTGACAATCGCCGAACTGATTTCCTTTTACGAATTGTTCGAACGCACGGAAAAAACCGTCACCTGTTACAGCCAGGGCGTCAACCAGTCGCAGAGCGGCACGGACAAGGTCAACGCCATCATCAATTGCCACCTTGCCACCGGCCGCATCGGCCGGCCGGGTATGGGCCCGTTTTCGCTGACCGGGCAGCCGAACGCCATGGGCGGACGCGAGGTCGGCGGACTGGCCAATATGCTGGCCGCCCATATGGTTATCGAAAATGCTGACGACCGTGATCGCGTGCAGCGCTTCTGGACCTCACCCGCCATTGCGCAAAAGCCCGGCCTCAAAGCGGTGGATATGTTCAGGGCGGTGGCCGACGGCCGCATCAAGGCGCTGTGGATCATGGCGACCAATCCGGTGGTTTCCATGCCGGATGCCGGTGCCGTCGAGGCGGCCATCAAGGCCTGTCCTTTCGTTGTGGTCTCCGAGGTCATGGCCAGTACCGATACGGCCCGCCACGCCGATATCCTTCTGCCATCGCTCGGCTGGGGAGAAAAGGACGGCACGGTAACCAACTCAGAGCGGCGCATTTCCCGCCAGCGTGGTTTCCTCGATGCGCCCGGCGAAGCAAGGGCCGACTGGTGGCAGATGGCGGAGGTGGGCAGGCGCATGGGTTTCGACGCCGCCTTCGATTATGGCCAGGCATCGGAGATTTTCGCCGAACATGCAGCGCTTTCCGGCTTCGAGAATGCCGGAAGCCGCGATTTTGATATTAGCGGGATCGAACGGCTCTCCTACGAAACGATGCCGCCCTTTCAATGGCCGAAAGCCCGACCTGGCGAGGCTGCCGTTACCCGCTTTTTCGCAGACGGCCGTTTTTACCATGCCGATGGAAAGGCGCGATTCATCGCCACCGCCTTGCCGAAAACCGGCAGGACATCGCCCGATTATCCGCTGACACTGAATACCGGCCGCATCCGCGATCAATGGCATACCATGACCCGCACCGGCAAAAGCGCGCGGCTTACCGCCCATATCGCCGAACCCTTCGCCGAGCTTCACCCGCGCGATGCGCAGGCGCTGGGAATTGAAAGCGCCGATCTAGTGGAGCTGGAAAGTCCTCATGGCAAGGTTCTGCTGCGGGCGCTGGTCAGCGAAAGGCAGGCGCGCGGTTCGGTCTTCGTACCGATGCACTGGAACGATCAGTTTGCCTCGCGGGCGCGCATCGATATGGTTGTGGCACCTGTTACGGATCCGCATTCCGGCCAGCCCGCTTCGAAAAACGTGGCGGTGAAGGCAAGGCGTTTTGCGGCGAAGGCCTATGGTTTTGCCATTTCCCGCACCCGGCCCGATGCGCCGGATTGCGCCTACTGGGCCATCGCCAAAGCCGATGGCGGCTATCGCATGGAGCTTGCCTTTGCCGAAGAGCCGCAGGACTGGACGCTCTGGGCGCGACAGGTTTTCGGCATCGATGCCAGGATCGAGCCGCTGGGTTACAGCGACCGGCAGACGGGCGATCTGCGTCTCGCCTTTTTCGACGGCGAAACACTGCTTGCGGCACTGTTCATTGCCAATGAACCGGTGGCCGTTGCCCGCAACTGGGCGATCTCGCAACTTACTGAGCGCCACGAGGATTTGCGCATGCGCTTTGCGCTGGTCGCCGGGCGTCCCGGTGCGGGCCGGGCTGATCCGGGTGCGACGGTCTGCTCCTGCTTCAATGTCGGGGTGAACCAGATCACGGCCGCTATCCGTGATGGCTGCCACAGTGTCGAAGCCATCGGCAAGGCGTTGAATGCCGGAACCAATTGCGGCTCCTGCCGCGCTGAAATCAGGGGGATCATCGATGGATGCCTTAAAACCGCAGCGGAATGAACCGGCTCGTATGGAGAAGCTCGCCAAGTTGCCTGTCTTCTGGGGACTTGAGGGCAAGCGCGTGGTTTTGGCGGGCGGATCGGATGGGGCGGCCTGGAAGGCGGAACTGCTGCTGGCCTGCGGGGCGGAACTTCATCTTTATTGTGAGGAAAGCGAGCTTTCGGAAAGCTTCGCGACGCTCGTCGCAAAAAGCCCGATGCTGATATGGCATGACCGTTCATGGGGTGCGGATATTTTCAAGGGCGCGGAACTAGCGCTGGCGGATTGCGAGACCGATGAAGAGGCGGAAAGATTTTACCATGCCGCACGAGCGGCTGGCATTCCCGTCAATGTCATCGACAAGCCGGAGTTCTGCCAGTTCCAGTTCGGCTCCATCGTCAATCGCTCGCCGGTGGTGGTGTCGATTTCCACCGATGGCGCCGCACCCATCCTGGCGCAGGCCATCCGCCGGCGCATCGAAACCTTGCTGCCGCTGGCCCTCAAGGACTGGGGCGCGCTTGCCCAGACAATTCGCGAGCGCGTCAATCTGCGACTCGTGCCGGGTCCGGCGCGACGCTCTTTCTGGGAAAAATTCGTCGATCGGGCGTTCACCGAAAGGCTGGATGAAGGCAGCGAAGAACGGCTGCTTGCGGATATCGGAACGCAGGCCGGTCGGGTGGGTTCGCGCGCCGGGCTGGTGACGCTTGTAGGCGCCGGACCGGGCGATGCCGAACTGCTGACTCTGAAAGCGGTGCGCGCTTTGCAGGCGGCCGATGTCATCCTGTTCGACGATCTTGTTTCAGCCGAAGTGCTGGAACTGGCGCGGCGGGAGGCGAAGCGCATGCTGGTTGGCAAACGTGGTGGCCGGGAAAGCTGCAGGCAGGAAGACATCAACGAGATGATGATCCGCCTCGCCAAGGCCGGAAAACGGGTGGTGCGGCTGAAATCCGGCGATCCGATGATTTTCGGGCGCGCCGGCGAGGAGATCGCCGCGCTGGAGGCCGAAAATATCCCGGTCGAAGTCGTGCCCGGCATCACTGCCGCAAGCGCCATGGCCTCGCGCCTAGGCGTGTCCTTGACCCATCGCGACCATGCCCAGTCGGTACGCTTCATCACTGGTCATTCCCGGCAGGGGAAGCTGCCGGAGAATATCGACTGGCAGTCCCTGTCGAACCCCTCCGTCACCACTGTCTTTTATATGGGCGGACGAACCGCCGGCGATATTCAGTCCTGCCTGCTTGCCCAGGGAATGCCCGCATCGACACCCGTGGTGGTGATGATTTCCGTCAGCCGCGCCAATGAGCGACGATGGTGCGGTTCGCTTGCGCAACTGGCTGCCGCGGTCGAGAGACTGGGCGTGAACGAACCTGTGCTGATTGGCATCGGTGATACGTTCCATAACGCCTCCGCGGCATTTTCCGTTACCCGCAACGAGGAAGCCGATGCTGGGCCTGTTCAAAAAGCCGGCTAACAAGATTTTTGATGGTTTCCGCTAACCGGCGATCCTTCTCACCGTAAACCCTCCCTTGACATTGGTTTTTCGTTCGCTCTTCAATAAAACGAAAAAATTGAAAGAGGAGGGAGGGTGAAATGCTGCTCACACCGCGTCAGGATGAAATCGTTGCGCTGGCGAAAGCGAACGGCCGGGTGCTGGTCGATGAACTGGCGGCGCGGTTTTCGGTGACCCCCCAGACGATCCGCAAGGATCTGAACGATCTCTGCGATACGCGGGTGCTGACCCGCATCCACGGCGGCGCGCTCTTTCCAAGCGGCAATGAAAACGTCAAATACGAGGCGCGCCGCGCCATCGCATCGTCCGAAAAACAGGCGATCGGCGCCGCTGCCGCGGCCCTCATCCCCAATAACTCGTCGCTTTTCATCAATATAGGCACCACGACCGAGGCAGTTGGTGAAGCGCTCGCGGATCATCACGAGTTGATGGTTATTACCAACAACATCAATGTTGCCAACAGGTTGAGGGTTTTCCCCGGCATCGAAGTGGTGATTGCCGGCGGTGTCGTGCGCGGTTCCGATGGTGGTATCGTCGGCGAGGCGGCTGTGGATTTCATCCGCCAGTTCAAGGTTGATTTTGCCGTCATCGGCGTTTCGGCCATCGATGAAGACGGGGCTTTGCTCGACTTTGACTTCCGTGAGGTCAAGGTGGCGCAGGCGATCATCTCCAATGCGCGCCATGTCATTCTGGTGTCGGATTCGCTTAAATTCGAGCGCACGGCCCCCGTGCGTATCGGTCATCTTTCCCAGGTGCACACCTTCATTACCGATCATTGTCCTGTTGATTCCATCCGTACCATCTGTGCCGATCACGATGTCCGGCTGATCGAAACCGAGGGTCGCGACGCCTGATTCAAGGGGCCTTTTGATTTCGTTTGACATTCGTTTTGTCTTCGAATTAGATGGCTGTGCTTTCAATATATCGATGAGGAGAGCGTCGATGAAAGCACGGGAGGGTCCATGTCTGACGAGGCAATTCACGATATTTTCGTGATCGGCGGCGGTATCAATGGCTGCGGCATCGCGCGTGACGCCGTTGGCAGGGGCTATTCCGTGGCGCTTGCGGAAATGAACGATTTTGCCTCCGGCACCTCGTCCGCCGCGACCAAACTCATCCATGGCGGTTTGCGTTATCTCGAACATTACGAATTTCGTCTGGTGCGCGAAGCGCTTATGGAGCGTGAGGTGCTGTGGGCCATGGCGCCGCACATCATCTGGCCGATGCGCTTCGTACTACCGTTCCAGAAGGGTGGCGTGCGCCCGGCCTGGCTAGTGCGTCTCGGGTTATTTCTTTACGACCATCTCGGCGGCCGCAAGCTTTTGCCCGCCACACGCTCGCTTGATCTGCGCCGTGATCCCGCCGGAAAGCCGCTGAAGCCGATTTTCGCCCGCGCCTTTGAATATTCGGATGGCTGGGTGGACGATGCCCGTCTTGTGGTGCTGAATGCCCGCGATGCCGCTAATCGCGGTGCTTTGATCCTCAATCGCACGCAGGTGGTTTCGGCCCGGCGCGAAGGCGCCTTCTGGCGGATTGAAACGAAAAATGTCGCCGGAGAAGCCAAGACCCACCGGGCGCGCATGCTGGTGAATGCCGCCGGCCCCTGGGTGGACAAGGTGCTGTCTTCGACATTCGGCAAAAACAATGTCCACAATGTCCGCCTCGTGCAGGGCAGCCACATCATCGTGCGCAAGAAGTTTTCCGATCCGCGCGCCTATTTTTTCCAGAATCCTGATGGCCGCATTATCTTCGCCATCCCTTACGAACAGGACTTTACGCTGATCGGCACGACGGATCGCGACTATACCGCCGACCCCCGTGCTGTTAAGATCAGCGACGAGGAGATCAGCTATCTTTGCAATGCGGCGAGCGAATATTTCGCTGAACCGGTGGGGCCGGCGGATATCGTCTGGACCTATTCCGGCGTGCGGCCCTTGTTCGATGACGGCGCGTCAAAAGCGCAGGAAGCGACCCGCGATTATGTGCTGAAAACCGAAGGGGCGGAAGGCGAAGCGCCGCTTCTCAATATTTTCGGCGGCAAGCTCACCACCTATCGGCGGCTTGCCGAACATGCTCTTGAAAAAATCGGCGATGCGCTGGGTGAAAAGGGTGCGCCATGGACGGCGGGCTCGCATTTGCCGGGCGGAGATTTCGGTGCCGAAGCCTACGTCGCGGAAGTTTCGGCGCTGCGTTCACGTTACCCCTTTCTCGAAGAGCGTCATGCAAAGCGGCTTGTGCGCTGCTACGGAACGGATGCGACGGCGCTGATCGGCAATGCGACTGAGACGGCGGCGATGGGGCGGTTTTTCGGCGGCACGCTCTACGAGGCTGAGGTTCGCTGGCTGATGGCGAGGGAATGGGCGCTGACGGCGGAGGATATTCTTTGGCGCCGCACCAAGCAGGGGCTGTTTTTAACCCCCGAAGAGGTGCGTGGGCTGGAGGATTATATCGAAGACATTGCGGGTGAACGCTTGAAGGCAATCTGACGATCCGATCGAAAAGCGGAGGAGGCTTTGGATCACCATGCTTGAATTGCGAAACGTCTCGAAGATGGTTGGCGGTGAATATCATATTCACCCGATCGATCTGACGTTGCAGCGCGGAAGCCTGAACGTCCTGCTTGGACCGACACTTTCGGGCAAAACGACGCTGATGCGGCTGATGGCCGGGTTGGACAAGCCGAGCGCCGGCGCGATCTTTTTTAATGGCGAGGACGTGACGGGCTTTCCGGTGCAGAAGCGTAATGTCGCCATGGTCTATCAGCAGTTCATCAACTATCCGGCGCTCTCGGTTTATGAAAATATCGCTTCGCCGATGCGGGTTGCCGGCAAGGATCAGGCGACCATCGACAGGGAGGTTAGGAAGGCGGCCGAGCTTCTGAAGCTGACGCCCTATCTCGACCGCACGCCCCTCAATCTTTCTGGCGGCCAGCAGCAGCGCACCGCGCTTGCAAGAGCCATCGTCAAGAACGCCAATCTGGTGCTGCTCGACGAGCCGCTGGCCAATCTCGATTACAAGCTGCGCGAAGAATTGCGTGAGGAACTGCCGCGCATTTTTGCGGAATCCGGTGCGATCTTCGTTTATGCCACGACCGAACCGTCAGAAGCGCTGCTGCTGGGCGGCAATACCGCGACGCTTAACGAGGGCAGAGTGACGCAGTTCAGCCGCACGATCGAGGTCTACCGGCGTCCGGTGGATATCGTGACTGCGGAAATCTTCGCCGACCCGCCGCTCAACACCATCGAGGTCATCAAGACGGGTGGGGCTTTCACCCGTGCCAATCAGGCCGTTGTCACGGTGCCGGCGCATCTTGCGGCCGTGCCGGACGGACCTTTGACCATTGCTTTCCAGCCGCATCATCTTTTCCCGCATGCGAAGGGTGAGGCGCGGCAATCCATCCGGGCGCGGACGCTGATTTCGGAAATCGCCGGATCGGAGAGCTTCGTGCATGTGGAATTTTCCGGCAGGCGCTGGGTCATGCTGGCGCATGGCATCCACGACATCGAACCGGACAGAGATATCGAGCTCTTTCTCGATACAAAACACCTGATGGCCTTTGACGCGAATGGCCGCGCCATCGGCGAAGCGGCGTAAGGGAGATCGGTCATGGCACGCATCACGCTCGATCATATCCGCCACGCCTATAATGCCAAGGCGCAGGCTGCCGGCGAATATGCCCTGAAGGAAGTCCATCACGAATGGGAGGATGGCGGCGCCTATGCGCTGCTTGGGCCTTCCGGCTGCGGCAAGACCACGCTGCTCAACATCATTTCCGGCCTGCTGCGTCCGTCGGAAGGCCGCATCGCCTTTGACGGAACTGACGTGACCGATTTTGCCACCGAAGACCGCAATATTGCGCAGGTGTTTCAGTTCCCGGTCGTCTACGACACGATGACGGTCTACGACAATCTCGCCTTTCCGCTGCGCAACCGGCATGTGCCGGAGGCCGAGGTGGACCGCCGGGTGCGGGAAATTCTCGAAATGACCGATCTTTCCGGCATGGCCAAACGCCATGCGCGCGGATTGACGGCAGACCAGAAGCAGAAGATTTCGCTGGCGCGCGGCCTGGTACGTTCCGACGTCAATGCCATCCTTTTCGACGAACCGCTGACGGTGATCGATCCGCATATGAAGTGGGTGCTGCGCTCGCAGATGAAGCGCCTGCATCGCCAGTCCGGTTTCACCATGGTCTATGTGACCCATGACCAGACCGAGGCTTTGACCTTCGCGGACAAGGTGGTCGTCATGTATGACGGGCAGATCGTCCAGATCGGCACGCCCGCCGAGCTTTTCGAACGGCCGGGACACACTTTCGTCGGTTATTTCATCGGCTCACCGGGCATGAACGTGCTGCCCGCCAGCATCGAAGGGGCGACGGCGGTTGTCGGCGGCCTCGGCGTGCCGCTGGCAGGTGCGCCGAAGGTTGATGGAAAGCAGCGGATCGAGATCGGCATCCGCCCGGAATTCGTCCGGCTGGAACGGGGCGGTATGCCCATCACTGTTGACAAGGTCGAGGATATCGGCCGGCAGAAGATCGTGCGCGCCCGGTTTGCCGGCCAGAAGCTCGCGATCGTCGTTGCGGAAGACGAGGAAATTCCGGCGGAAGCGGGTGTTCGCTTCGATCCGGCCGCGATCGGTGTCTTTGCCGATTCCTGGCGCGTGAAGATGGGAGCCTGACCATGGAAAAGAGCTGGAACAACAAGGCGTGGTTCATGGTGCTGCCGGTGCTGGTGCTGGTCGCCTTTTCTGCCGTCATTCCGCTGATGACCGTCGTGAACTATTCGGTGCAGGATACGTTCGGCAATAACCAGTTCTTCTGGGCGGGAACGCAATGGTTCGAGGAAATCCTCAGTTCCGATCGCTTCTGGAACGCTCTCGGACGCAACCTGGTGTTTTCCGGCATCATATTGGCGATCGAAATTCCGCTCGGCATATTCATCGCGCTCAAGATGCCCAAATCCGGCATCGGCGTGCCGGTCTGCCTCGTGACGATGGCGCTGCCGCTGCTGGTGCCTTGGAATGTTGTCGGCACGATCTGGCAGGTGTTCGGCCGCAGCGATATCGGACTGCTCGGTTATTACGCCAATCAGCTTGGTCTTGACTATAACTACGTCAACGATCCGGTTGACGCATGGATTACGGTCATCATCATGGATGTGTGGCACTGGACAAGCCTTGTCGTGCTGTTGTGCTACGCCAGCCTTGTCTCCATTCCGGACGCCTATTATCAGGCGGCAAGGATCGATGGCGCGTCACGTTTTGCGGTGTTCCGGTACATCCAGCTGCCGAAGATGAAGCGGGTGCTGCTGATCGCCTTCCTGCTACGCTTCATGGACAGTTTCATGATCTATACCGAACCTTTCGTCGTCACCGGCGGCGGCCCCGGCAATTCCACGACCTTCCTGTCCATCGATCTCGTGAAGGTCGCGCTCGGCCAGTTTGACCTCGGGCCTGCGGCAGCCATGTCGCTGATCTACTTCCTCATCATCCTGCTGCTGTCCTGGGTGTTCTACACCGTCATGACCAGCCACGACGCGGAGACTTGAGACATGAGTGCTTCGAACGTCACGACCGGTGTGGAACGTAATGGCATGGGTACTGGTTCTGCGGCAGTTGCTGCCTCGGTACGGCCTGGTTTTGCCGCAACGGCAAGGTCACGCCGTCACCATGGGCCGTCCAGGTTTTCCTGGCTGGTGCCGACGATCTATATCGTGCTGTTGCTCGTGCCAATCTACTGGCTCATCAATATGAGCTTCAAGACGAATTCGGAAATCGTGTCGTCCATGACGCTTTATCCGCACCAGCCAACGTTGCAGAACTACAGGACGATCTTCACGGATTCATCCTGGTATTCGGGTTACATCAATTCGATTACTTACGTCGTGATGAATATGGTGATTTCGGTCGCGGCGGCGCTTCCAGCGGCTTATGCCTTCTCACGTTACCGTTTTCTGGGCGACAAGCACCTGTTCTTCTGGCTGCTGACAAACCGTATGGCGCCGCCCGCCGTCTTCGCGCTGCCTTTCTTCCAGCTTTATTCGGCATTCGGTCTGATCGACACACATATCGCGGTGGCGCTGGCGCACTGCCTGTTCAACGTGCCGCTGGCGGTGTGGATTCTCGAAGGTTTCATGTCCGGTGTGCCGAAGGAAATCGACGAGACCGCCTATATTGACGGCTATTCCTTCCCGAAATTCTTCGTGAAGATCTTCATGCCGCTCATCGCTTCCGGCATCGGTGTCGCCTGCTTCTTCAGCTTCATGTTCTCGTGGGTCGAGCTTCTGATCGCCCGCACGCTGACGACGACGGACGCCAAGCCGATTGCCGCGACCATGACGCGAACCGTTTCCGCCGCCGGCATGGACTGGGGCCTGCTTGCCGCCGCCGGCGTGTTGACACTGATCCCCGGCGCGCTGGTGATCTGGTTCGTGCGTAATTACATCGCCAAGGGCTTTGCGCTGGGGAGGGTTTGACCATGACGAAGATGCCCGATTTTACCTGGATGGCCTGGACCTGGCAGACGGCTGCGTTTTTCGGCGCCATTGCCGTGCTGCTCGTCGGCATGTGGTTCTGGGAATATCTCTCGCCCGGCGGCAATCCCCGCTTCGGCATCTTGCGCTTCGAGACCACGCGCGGCGACCGGTTGTTCATCTCGCTGCTCGGCAGCGCCTTCATTCATCTCGCATGGCTCGGGCTGGTCGGCCCGAACCTGTGGTGGGCTCTCGCTCTGTCTGCGGTCTACGCCATCGGCGTTTTCCGTTTTGTCTAGAGCAGGAAAAAGGTGCGGCGGAGGAAAACCGCACCAGCAGACTTCATGCAATCGCAAACCCTTGGGAGGACTGATATGCGACGGCATCTGATGACGACGACGGCGGCCATGCTGCTGGCAATGACGGGTTCCGCTTTCGCCGGAATGGAGGAAGCAAAGCAGTTTCTGGACAAGGAAATCGGCGATCTCTCGTCGCTTTCGCGTGGTGATCAGGAAAAGGAGCTGCAATGGTTTGTCGATGCCGCGAAACCTTTCGCGGGCATGGAGATCAAGGTCGTTTCCGAATCGCTCACGACCCATGAGTATGAATCCAAGGTTCTGGCTCCGGCCTTCACCGCCATTACCGGTATCAAGGTCACGCACGACCTGATCCAGGAAGGTGATGTGGTCGAAAAGATCCAGACCCAGATGCAGACCGGTCAGAACCTCTATGACGGCTGGGTCAATGACAGTGACCTCATCGGCACCCATTGGCGTTACCAGCAGGTGCGCAACCTGACCGACTTCATGGCCAATGAAGGCAAGGACGTCACCAATCCCGGTCTCGACCTCAAGGATTTCATCGGCAGCGCCTTTACGACGGCGCCGGACAAGAAGCTCTACCAGCTTCCCGACCAGCAATTCGCGAACCTCTACTGGTTCCGTTATGACTGGTTCAACAACGAAAAGAACAAGGCCGATTTCAAGGCCAAATATGGTTATGACCTCGGCGTGCCCGTCAACTGGTCGGCCTATGAGGATATTGCCGAATTCTTCACCGGCCGCGATGTCGATGGCAAGAAGGTCTTTGGCCATATGGACTATGGCAAGAAGGACCCGTCGCTCGGCTGGCGCTTCACCGATGCCTGGCTTTCCATGGCCGGCAACGGCGACAAGGGCCTGCCAAACGGTCTGCCGGTCGATGAATGGGGCATCAAGGTCAACGACAAGTCGCAGCCGGTCGGTTCCTGCGTGGCGCGCGGCGGCGATACCAATGGTCCGGCTTCCGTCTATTCCATCGAGAAATATCTCGAATGGCTGAAGAAATATGCGCCGCCCGAAGCGCAGGGCATGACCTTCTCCGAATCCGGCCCGGTGCCGGCGCAGGGCAACATCGCCCAGCAGATCTTCTGGTACACGGCCTTCACGGCAGATATGGCCAAGCCCGGCCTGCCTGTGGTGAACGAGGACGGTTCGCCGAAATGGCGCGTCGCACCTTCGCCGCATGGCGTCTACTGGAAGGACGGCATGAAACTCGGTTATCAGGATGTGGGTTCGTGGACGCTGATGAAATCCACCCCCGACGACCGCGCCAAGGCCGCCTGGCTTTACGCGCAGTTCGTGACCTCCAAGACCGTGGATGTGAAAAAGAGCCATGTGGGTCTGACCTTCATTCGCGACACCACCATCCACCACAAGAGCTTCACGGACCGGGCCACCAAGCTCGGTGGTCTCATCGAGTTCTATCGTTCACCGGCCCGCGTGCAGTGGTCGCCAACCGGCACCAACGTTCCTGACTATCCGAAGCTGGCACAGCTGTGGTGGCAGGCGATCGGCGATGCGTCTTCGGGCGCAAAGACGGCTCAGGCGGCAATGGACTCTCTCTGCGCCGAGCAAGAAAAAGTCATGAGCCGTCTGGAACGTGCCGGCGTGCAGGGCGATATCGGTCCGAAACTGGCGGAAGAGCACGATATCGAATACTGGAACAAGGATGCCGTTTCGAAGGGCAATCTGGCGCCGCAGTTGAAGATCGCCAACGAAAAGGAAAAGCCGGTCACCGTCAATTACGACGAACTGGTCAAAAGCTGGCAGAAGTAATTTCTGCATGAAATCTTAAACCGGGGCGGCTTTGCCGCCCCGTCATTGCGTCTGAAAGGGAGTAGCATAATGGGCGGTTATATTCTGGCGATCGATCAGGGAACGACATCGACAAGGTCGATGGTCTTTGATCGCGACATGCGGGTCATCGGTGTCGGGCAGCGAGAATTTCCGCAACATTTCCCGGCCTCCGGCTGGGTCGAACACGATGCAGAGGATATCTGGAAAAGTGTGCTGGAAACCATCCGGTTGGCGCTTGCCGATGCCGGCATCGCCGCATCCGATATCGCGGCGATCGGCATCACCAACCAGCGCGAAACGACCGTGCTTTGGGACCGTAATACCGGTGAGGCCGTGCATCGCGCCGTCGTCTGGCAGGATCGGCGCGCCGCGCCTGTCTGCGAGGATCTGAAACGCCGGGGACTCGAGCCGCTTTTTTCGAAAAAGACCGGGCTGCTGCTCGATCCCTATTTTTCCGGCACGAAGTTGAAATGGCTTCTCGACAGCGTCAGCGGCCTTCGCGAAAAAGCCGTGAAGGGGGAAATCTGCTTCGGCACGGTCGACAGTTTCCTGATCTACCGTCTCACCGGTGGCCGCCGCCATGTGACCGACGCCACCAATGCCTCGCGAACGCTGATCTACAATATCGAAGACAACGCCTGGGATGATGAACTCCTGTCGATCCTCGATATTCCGCGCGCCATGCTGCCGGAAGTGCTGGATTGCGCCGCCGATTTCGGCGTGACGGACAGGTCGCTGCTGGGTGCGGAAATCCCGATCCTTGGCGTCGCCGGCGATCAGCAGGCGGCCGTGATCGGCAACGCCTGCTTCGAGCCGGGCATGATGAAATCCACCTATGGCACCGGCTGCTTTGCGCTTCTCAACACCGGCACTGATCGCGTCGCCTCCACCAATCGCCTGCTGACGACGATCGCTTACCGCCTCGATGGCGTCACGACCTATGCGCTCGAAGGCTCGATCTTCATCGCAGGTGCCGCCGTGCAATGGCTGCGTGACGAGCTTGGCTTCATCTCGGTTGCATCAGAAGTCAGTGCGCTTGCCGAAAAGGCCGATCCAAGGCAGCGTGTTTATCTCGTACCGGCCTTTACCGGTCTTGGCGCGCCTTACTGGGACGCCGAGGCGCGGGGTGCGATCTTTGGCCTGACACGCGGCACCGGCCCGGCGGAATTTGCGCGCGCGGCGCTGGAAAGCGTGGCCTACCAGACCTTCGATCTGCTGGACGCCATGCGCAAGGACTGGGCGGGTGATAATGGCAAGACGGTGCTGAGGGTCGATGGCGGCATGGTCGCTTCCGATTGGACCATGCAGCGGCTGGCGGATATTCTTGCAGCACCCGTCGATCGTCCTGTCTTTCTCGAGACGACCATTCTCGGTGCCGCATGGCTCGCAGCATCGCGCGCTGGTATCTGGCCGGACCGCAAGGCCTTTGCCGACCATTGGCGGCGTGATCGCCGTTTCAGCCCGGATATGGAAGAGGGCGAGCGGAAAAACGCTATTGCCGGCTGGCGCGACAGCGTCGGCCGCTGCCTCTCGAAACGGGAAAACTAGAGTATTTCCAGCAAAAGTGTGAAGCGGTTTTGCTTTCGGAAATGCGCCAGGAAATCTATACGAAGCTGCCAGGTGCGATGCTCTTGCTCGACACGAGATCGGAAAGGGCGCGCACCAGCTTCGTATCCGCGCCCTTGCTGGGCTGAAGCACGAATTCCACATCCTCCAGAGCCGGCAGCACACCCGCCGCAATCTCCTTGAGGCCTGCCGGCGCCATGCTGCGTGGCTGCACCAGAATGCCCATGCCCGCTCTTGCGGCAGCGGTAAGTCCGCTGAGGCTGCCGCAGGTGCAGACGATCCGCCAGGAGAGGCCGGCCCGGTCCAATGCTTCCTGCGCCGCCTTTCGGGTGATGCTGGGCGGCGGAAAGGCGATCAGCGGCAGGGCGTCCGGCTGGTTCAGCATGCGTTCCGGGTCGCGCGCCAGCCAGACCAGCGGTTCGCGGTAAAGGAAGTGACCCAGCTTGTCGCCGAGGCGGCGTTTGGCGAGCACCACATCCAGCTCACCATTATCCTGCATCTGGTAAAGCACGCCGCTCAGCGAGACCGTCAATTCGAGATCCACCAACGGATAAAGGCGAATGAATTCCTCCAGAATGGCCGTCAGCCGGCTGGCGACGAAATCCTCCGAGACGCCGAGCCGCAGCCGCCCGCGCAGACGGTTTTCGCTGAAGAGCGATGAGACCTTGCTGTCGATCTCCAGCATGTTGCGGGCATAACCAAGCAGCGCCTCGCCCTCGCCAGTCAGTTTCACCTGATGGGTGCTACGGGCGATCAGCCGGCGGCCAAGGGCTGCCTCAAGCCTTTGAATATGCTGGCTGACGGTGGATTGGCCAATACCCAGCCGCTCGGCAGCAAGCGTGAAACTGCCGGTTTGCTGAAGCATGACGAAGCTGGCAAGATGTTGAAGGTTCAGCATTATCTCAAATCGTGATAACTGTTAATCTTTGCATCCGAAATCATGATGAGCGATAGTGACGCCCGTTTCAAGCAAAACCGATGCCGGAAAGACCTCCCATGACCCGCTTCCTGCCCGATCGTTTCACCATGATGCTGGTGGCCACCGTGATTTTGGCCTCCATCTTGCCGATTAGCGGCGAGCCGGCGGAGTATTTCGGCCTTGCGACGAAACTGGCGATCGCGCTTCTCTTCTTTCTGCATGGTGCGCGGCTTTCGCGGGATGTGGTGATTGCGGGCATCCTGCACTGGCGCCTGCATCTGGCGATCCTGCTCGTCACCTTCGGCCTTTTCCCGCTTCTCGGCGTGGCAATCGGTTTCATTCCCGAAAGCATCCTGCCGGCACCGCTTTATATGGGTGTGCTGTTTCTCTGCGTGCTGCCATCCACCGTGCAGTCTTCCATCGCCTTCACCTCCATGGCGGGCGGAAACGTGCCAGCGGCGATCTGTTCGGCCTCGGCCTCGAATATCTTCGGCATGTTCCTCACGCCATTGCTGGTTGGCCTGCTGTTTACGGTGGGCGGCCATGGCGGCGGCTTTTCGCTGGACGCGTTCCTGCAAATCTTCCTGCAGCTTCTGTTGCCGTTCATCGTCGGGCAGGCTCTGCAGCCTTGGATCGGCGACTGGATCCGGGCGCGCAAGAAGCTGCTGTCCCCGGTCGATCGCGGTTCGATCCTGATGGTGGTCTATCTCGCATTCTCCGACGCTGTCATCGAGGGCATCTGGCACACGTTTTCGCTCAGGGATATCGGCGTTGTCATCCTCATCAACATCGTGCTTCTGGCGCTTGTTCTGTGCGTAACCATGTTCGGCAGCCGTCTGCTCGGTTTCGAGAAGGCCGATGAAATCACCATCACCTTCTGCGGATCGAAGAAGAGCCTCGCAAGTGGTGTTCCCATGGCGGGCGCGATTTTCGCCGGCCAGAGCATTGGCGCGATCGTTCTGCCGATCATGCTCTTCCATCAGATACAGCTGATGGTCTGCGCGGTTCTTGCTCAGCGTTATGCCCGCAAGGCGCATGAAAAGGCAGCGATCGCGGAAACGGCTGCTGCAGAGGGTGCGGCGGCATCCGCTCGCTAACAGGATTTCCGCAAACAAAAACGGCCCCCCTAAGGGGCCGTTCTTTTTGCATGTCAGAAAAGCTTAGTTGACCTGAGCCGGGGAAATCTGGGCTTCGATTGTCTTCGGCGCATCGGCGCTGTCGGACGAGATCGCGATGCGGCGCGGCTTCATCGCTTCCGGAATATTGCGGACGAGGTCGATGTGAAGCAGCCCGTTCTTCAAGGAAGCGGTCTGGACTTCGACGTGGTCGGCAAGCTGGAAGCGGCGTTCGAAAGCGCGCGTGGCGATGCCGCGATACAGGAATTCTCCCTCGGTGGTTTTTTCATCCGTGGCCTTCTCGGCCTTCACCGTCAGCGCATTGGCGCGGGATTCGATGCTGAGTTCGTTCTCATCGAAACCGGCAACGGCCATGGTGATGCGATAGGTGTTTTCGCCGGTCCGCTCGATATTGTAGGGCGGATAGGATTGGGCCTGTTCGGGCTGGCCGAGGCCGTCAAGCATCGAAAAAAGACGGTCGAAGCCGACGGTGGAACGATAGAGGGGGGAAAAATCAACGTGACGCATGGTGTCCTCCTTAAGAAGCGACTGTTTGCGGTTAAGTCCGGCGTCCCGTTCTGGCTACGGCCGGACATATGGCGCGGTCCCGTTCTGGCGACCGCATGAATGAGATGGGAATGGCTTGCCGCCGCGTCAAGGGGCGTGAAAAGGTGAAAGCAACATGAACCATGGCTGAACGTCAGGTTCCGGCATCGTTCAGTTTGAGAGCCATAAAACATCGGTCATCGGAGACATTCTCCGTGGACAGAAGCAATAACGTCCCTTCTTCTTCTGTCTTATTCGCCGGAACCGCGACTGCTTTAACCGACGGTTCCGGCAATTTTTTCTTTGACCTTCCCGCGCCGCCGACCTATCCCGAAAAGGCACAAAAGCCGGAAAAGACCGATGATCGAAGCCACATTGCGCGCCAGTGAAGACAACCCGGTTCCCGGCAACCATACCGTCGGATATTTTACCGGCCATGGCGGCAAACAGCTTCGATATGCAATCTTCCGCGCCAGCCGCCATATTGCCCGCGGAACGGTGGTTCTGCTGCATGGCAGGAATGAATGTATCGAGAAATATTTCGAAACGGTTGGCGATCTTACCGCCATGGGTTTCTGGGTTGCGACCTTCGATACACGCGGGCAGGGCGGTTCCGAGAGGCTGCTCAAGAAGCCGGGTGCCGGGCATGTGCGGCGGTTCTCCGACTACCAGCATGACATCAGCCTTTTTCTCGAGCAGGTGGTGCTGCCGGATACGCGGCTGCCATTCTTCATGATCGCGCATTCTACCGGCGCGCTTGCAGCACTTGCGGCTGCTCCCGGCCTGTCGAACCGCATTGACCGTCTGGCCCTTTGTTCGCCCTTCATCGAGCTGGATAGCCAGCAATCGGTTCCCTCACCCGTGATCCGGATTGTTGCGACGGCCTTGAGTCTTGTCGGTCTCGGCAGGGTTCAGCTCGGCAGAGACCAGCGCGAACGGGATTTCGACGGCAATCCGCTGACCTCGGACGCCAGGCGTTTTGCCAGAAATCTGACCCTGCACCGGCAGTTTTCGGAATTGTTCATCGGTGCGCCGACGGCGCGCTGGGTCTATGAGGCGCTGAAGACCATGGGCCGGGTGAAACGCCAGGATCACCTGACGAATATTACCGTACCGACGCTTATTCTGGCGCCGATGCTGGACACGATCACGCCCTATAAGGCGCAGGAAGAACTCTCACGCAATTTCCGGGCGGCGCAGCTTCTTCCGATAACCGGCGCGCGCCACGAATTGCTGCATGAGCGCGATGTTTTCCGCAAACAGGCGCTGGCGGCCATCGACGCGTTTTTCGCGCCGGAGTGATGGCCGCCCAAGCGGGCTGCCTAGAGTTTGGAGAGAATGGCGAGCGCCTGTTCGTGCACCGCTTTTGAGCCGGCTGCGAGAATGCGACCACCATTTTCCGGGCGCCCGCCACCCCAGGTGGTCATGATGCCGCCGGCCTGTTCGATCACAGGGATCAAAGCGCCGACATCATAGGGCTTCAGCCCGGATTCGATCACCAGATCGACATGGCCGGCCGCCAGCAGGCAATAGGCGTAACAATCCACGCCGTAGCGGAAAAGGCGGACCTGATCCTGCACTTCTTCGTAAAGGGGCTTTTCTTCCGCAGTAAAGATGTGGGGAGTCGTGGTGAACAAAACGGCGTCCGATAGCGAAGCGCAATTGCGCGTGCGGATTTTCCGCTCGCCATCCGGCCCGAAATACCACGCCGCCTCGCCATCGGCGAAATAACGCTCTTTGGTGAAGGGCTGGTCCATGATGCCCATCGTGGCGCGGCCGGCCGACTGGAAGCCGATCAGCGTGCCCCACACGGGCACGCCGGAAATGAAGGCGCGGGTGCCGTCGATCGGGTCGATGACCCAGATATGCTCGCGGTCGAGGCCGACATTGCCGTGTTCTTCGCCGAGAATACCATGCTGCGGAAAATGTGCTTCAATCAGGGTGCGAATGGCGGTTTCTGCTGCCTGATCGCCTTCCGTCACCGGGTCGTAGCCACCATCCTGCTTATTGGTGACGGCAATGCCCGTGCGGAAGCGGGGAAGCGTCTCGGCGCTGGCGGCATCGGCAAGTTTGAAGAAGAAATCCCGGTCGGGCAGCATGCGAAACCTCATCGCCTGAATATTGGGTCTGAATTCTGTGGCGCAATGCATAGACCGGAATCACATCCGCCGTCCACTGATACGGATGACGGGACCGGTGTTTCCATATTTTCAGCAGAAGCCTAAAAAATATGCATAAAATAAAATGATTGACAATTGTGCAGATACTGCGTAGCGTTACCCTGCAGTCTTTGACTGTAAATACCCTCCTTGGGTGTTTCCTCCCTAGACTTGACCGCGCCAAGGCGCGGTTTTTTTTGCCCGGCAAGCCGCCAGGTGATCCGGGATAAAGATTGAATTTGTGGGTGATTCGAGCTGCTACTCGGCAGCGAGCGACGTTTCGATTGCGTATTCGGAAACGAAGACGCCGAGCTGGCGCATGAAGATTTCAAGCGATGCCTGAATGGCCGGAAAATCGGCTTTTTTAAGAAGCGTCTTTTCATCGACATAAAGTGCGCGATTGACCTCTATCTGCAGCGCATGCAGCGAGCGGATCGGCCGGCCATAATGTTCGGTGATGAAGCCGCCGGCATAGGGTTTGTTACAGACCGCGACAAAACCCAGTTCCTCGAGAAAATGCAGGGCGGCGCGGGAGACTTCCTGGGATGCGCTGGTGCCGTAGCGATCACCGATGATCACATCTGGCCTGAGATTTGAACCGGCGACACGGATATTGCCCGGCATGGAATGGCAATCGATCAGCACCGCCATTCCGAAATTGGCGTGGGTGCGTGACAGCAGGCGGCGCAGGCAGGCATGGTAGGGCTTGTAGATCGTCTCGATCCGCGAAAGCGCCTCGTCGACCGGCAGGCGATGGGCATAGATATCCATATTCTCGGCGACGATGCGCGGCACCGTTCCCAGACCGCCGGCGACCCGCATGGAGCCAATATTGGCGTAAGGCGGCAACGTGCCTTCGAACATGCGAGGATCGAGTTCGTAGGGTTCGCGATTGACGTCCAGATAGGCGCGCGGGAAATTCGCCTTCAGAAGCGGTGCGCCGATCTCCGGTGCTGCCGCGAACAGCTCGTCGACGAAGTGATCTTCGGAGCGGCGGATCTCGTGCGAATCGAGCCGTGCCGATTCCAGGAAGGAAATGGGGTAGCAGCGGCCGCTATGGGGGGAATTATAGACAAATGGCAGGGTTTGAACGGCAGGTTCCGTTACCTCAAAAAGCTCATATTCACCCGTTACCCAGTCCATTCAGTGCCATTTACCATGTCGCAAACAATCGGGATGTTCATGTTGCCAGTTACGGTGCGGCAAGTCCATACTATCGCCTAAGCAGCGCTATACCGATTCACGTGTTCACAGGATATTTACCGTGAAAATCCTATAATCGGGCTAGGGTATTTCAAACATTGAGTAGTTACGGTCACTTATGATGAATCAGAAAATTCTTCTCGCTGAAGACGACAACGATATGCGCCGCTTTCTCGTCAAGGCGCTGGAAAAAGCCGGTTACAAGGTTTCTTCCTTCGACAACGGCGCCAGCGCCTATGACCGGCTTCGCGAAGAGCCCTTTTCGCTCCTGCTGACCGATATCGTCATGCCCGAAATGGACGGCATCGAGCTTGCGCGGCGCGCGACCGAACTCGACCCGGACCTCAAAGTCATGTTCATCACCGGCTTTGCAGCCGTTGCACTGAACGCCGATTCGAAGGCTCCGAAGGACGCCAAGGTGCTTTCCAAGCCGTTCCATCTGCGCGATCTGGTGGATGAGGTCAACAAACTCCTTGTGGCGTAAGGCCTCTCAAAAAACCTTCACAAAACCGAAAAAAAGCAGTTGACGCATCAACCGGTTTTGTGGTCTATCCGCCGCCACGGAGGGCGTGTAGCTCAGCGGGAGAGCACTACGTTGACATCGTAGGGGTCACAGGTTCAATCCCTGTCACGCCCACCATCCGAATTCATGAAAAGGGTTTCTGAGCAATCAGAAACCCTTTTTTCGTTTCTGGCCTGCGCTTACCGCAACCTCCTTTCTCAAGCTTAAGAATTCTTCGGGACCTGGTCGACATCAGGAAATCGACAAGGCGGGAATCGTTTGCGCTGGTTTCAATCTTGGCCGCAATCGTGTCTCGCAATAAATTTCACGATACAAAATAAAATTCAAACCACGTTGACGTGACCTCGGTTTCCGGCTATCTCAAGTGACATGCAATAAATTACATCATATAAAATTTATTGCGGACTAAGTCATTGTCCTTGGGAGGGGAATATGTTGGCTTTTCTGAAATCGACCGCTGCCGCGGGTGTTATAGCCGTGGCGATTTCCGCTGGTGCCGGCTCTCAGGCCGTCGCTGCGGACAAATTCGCCTGCGAGCCGGGCGAGACCTATGTGATGAACGTCATGGTTTCCAGCCACCCCTATTGGGTGCCGGTCTTTGAGGGCTTCAAGCAGGCAGCAAAGGCGCTCGGCTGCGAGGCCGTTTTTACCGGTACGCCGGAATATGACATCACCAAGCAGATCGCGTCCTTCGAGCAGGAACTCGTGAAGAAGCCGAAAGGCATCCTGCTGCACCCGATGCAGGCCGATCCATTTATCGAACCCATCAACAAGGCGATTGGCTCCGGCGTTTCGGTGACGACTTTTGCGGCGGATTCTCCGAAGTCGAAGCGCACTGCCTACATCACCTCTGATAATGTCGCCGAGGCGAAATTCGCGGCTGACGAAATCGTCAAGAAGCTTGGTGAAAAAGGCGAATATGCCGTTCTGGAAAATCCGGGACAGAGCAATCACGATCTGCGCGTCACCGCCCTCATCGACTATATGGGGCGCACCTATCCGGGAATGAAGCTGGTCGGCCGCCAGGCGACCAACCAGGATGCGAATGTCGCCTATCAGGCAGTTGGCGCCCTGCTGCAGGCCAATCCAAATCTCGGCGCATTATGGATACCCGAGGCCGGTTCGGCTGAAGGCGCGACCACCGCTGTTCTCGAGGCAAAAAAGAAGGTCCTGATCCTGCATGCGGATATCACGCCTGCAACGCTGGAACATATCAAGCAGGGCAATATCTACATGTCCATCAATCCCAATCAGGGCGTTCAGGGTTTCATGGGTTTCATGAACACCTTTCTCGGCGCCCATTCGGATCTGATCGACCCCTTCAACGACTACAAGGTTTCCGGCTTCAACCCGATGCAGGTTCCTTCGATGGACAATGGCTTCGCCGTCATCACCAAGGCGAACGCCGCTTCCTTCGATCTCAACGACTATATGAAGGGGCGCTGACGCGTCGCTCTGGACCCGGCGAGGTTTGCGCCTCGCCGGCCATATGGGGAAGCAGGTTCGGGAGGGCGTTATGGGTGAGGTCATCCTCAGCATGACGAATATTCACAAGGCGTTCGGCCCCGTGCGGGCGCTGCGCAATGCGGCATTTGAGCTGCGGCGCGGCGAAATCCACGCGCTGGCGGGTGAAAACGGCGCCGGCAAGTCGACGCTGATGCATATCATCGACGGCATTTTGCAGCCGGATGGCGGGGAAATCCTGCTGGATGGCAAACCGGTCAAGATATCCTCGCCCAATGCGGCGAACCGGCTTGGCATCGGCTTCGTGCATCAGGAGATCGCGCTCTGCCCGGAGATTTCGGTCGCCGAAAACATGTTCATGTCGCAGACCGGCCAAAGCCGTTCCTGGTTCATGAACTATCGCGACCTCGAAAGGCAGGCGGCAATCGTGCTGCGGGAAATCGGCGATATCGATCCCACCCGCCGCGCCGGCGACCTTTCGATTTCGCAACAGCAGATCGTCGAGATCGCCAAGGCGCTGACGCTGGATTGCCGCATCCTGATCCTTGACGAGCCGACGGCGGCTTTGACCGAGACCGAAGCCCAGACGCTTTTCAGGATCATGCACCGGCTGGCGGAACGGGGCATTGCCATCATCTATATCTCGCATCGCATGGCGGAGATTTTCGACCATTGCGACCGCATCACCATCATGCGCGACGGCTGCCATATCAGGACGGAGAATATTGCCGACATTTCCCCCGAGGAGGTCGTCAACAGCATGGTCGGACGGGTGCTCGACAAGCTCTACCCGCCAAAGCTTTCGGACGACGAGAAATCCGATGACATCATTCTTTCGGTTCGGGGCTTGAATGAAGGAAAGCGCGTTTTCGATGTCAATTTCGATCTGCGTCGGGGCGAAATCCTGGGGTTGGCAGGGCTGATCGGTGCGGGAAGAAGCGAGATTGCCCGGGCGGTCTGCCGGTTGGAGGGAAAACCGAGAGGCGAGGTTACGCTGCGTGGCCGGCCGCTGAGGCTGAAAGACTACCGTGACAGCATCCGCGAGGGGCTGGTCTATCTGTCCGAGGACCGCAAGGGGGACGGGCTGTTCCTCAATATGTCCATCGCCTCGAATGTCTCCGCGCTCGATATCGGCAGGGTATCGAACGGCATGGGCTTCATCGAACGGCGCAAGGAGATGAAGCGGGCCGATGAGCTGGGACGTCGGCTGAAATTGCGGGCGAACAGTGTTGGCGATGCGGTGTCGACCTTGAGCGGCGGCAACCAGCAGAAGGTAGCGCTGGCGAAGATGCTGTCGGTAGAGCCGGAGGTCATCTTTCTGGATGAGCCGACACGCGGGGTGGATGTGGGTGCGAAAGCCGAAATCCACCGCCAGATCCGGGAACTGGCGCGTGAGGGGGTCGGCGTGGTCGTCATTTCTTCGGAACTGCCGGAACTTATCGGCGTCAGCGATCGCGTGCTGGTGGTGCGCGAGGGACGGATCACGGGTGAGGTCGAGGGCGAAGACATGACGGAGGAAAAGATCATGCAGCTTGCATCGATCAATATTGTGCATAGCCCGGAAAGGGCCTGAGGGAGCGGGAAAATGGCAACATCGGAAACACCTTCAAGCCTTGCCGAAACGGCGGTTCGCCGCACCGCCTGGTGGGAGCCGGCGCTCAAGGCGCGGGAAACCGGGCTGATCGTCATCATCCTTGCGCTTTTTGCAGTGATGTCCTTCATATCTCCGTATTTCCTGACCGTGGATAATCTGCGGGCCATGGCCATGGTCTTCGCCATTGAAAGCATTGTCGTGGTTGGCATGACGATCCTCTTGATCTCGGGCGGCATCGATCTTTCGGTCGGCTCCGTCACCGCACTGGCGATGGTGGCGGCCGGCTGGCTTTTCCTTAATGGCGTCGATCCCTGGGTGGCGGCGGGGCTGGCGATCTGCCTGACGACATTGGTCGGCATGGCGATGGGATTTCTGACCACGGTCATCGGCCTGCATCATTTCATCGTGTCGCTGGGCGTCATGGTGATTGCGCGCGGTGTTTGCCTGCTGGCAACCGGCGGGCGGCCACTGGGGCTCTATTCCCTGCCGCCCGAATTCAAATTCATCGGTCAGGGTGTGATTGGCGGCATTCCGCTGGTGCTGATCATATTTGCGGTGGTGGTCGTCTCTTTCGATCTGCTGCTGCGGCGCACGACCGCCTTCCGTAAGGTGTTCTATACCGGCAGCAATCCCAAGGCCGCAGCCTATTCCGGCATCCGCGTCGGCCGGGTCGTGTTTGCCACCACCACGCTTTGTTCGATGCTGTGCGGTGTGGCAGGCGTTATCTACATGGCCCGCTTCGGTTCTGCCCAGCCGAGCTTTGGCGTCGGCATGGAACTCAACGTTATTGCGGCGGCGGTTATCGGCGGCGCGAGCCTTTCGGGCGGCTCGGGCACCATTCTCGGTGCAATCCTTGGGGCGATCCTTCTCTCGGTCGTTTCCAGTTCGCTTGCCTTGCTCAATGTGTCTGTCTACTGGCAGGACATCATCAGGGGAAGCATATTGCTGACTGCGGTTCTGTTCGACCACTATCTGGTCAGGCGTCGCCGCTGAGCGCCCATTGAACGCCCATGGGTAACTGGAGAAAGACGATCATGCTGGATATCAAGGACGATTTCGATCAACAGAGACAGATGTATTCCGTCCTGGTGCTGCATTTCATCGAGGGGGTGAAGCAGTCAGAGATCGCCGAGCGGCTCAATCTTTCCCATACCAAGGTGAACCGCATGATTGCGGCCGGCCGCAAGGCGGGCATGGTGAAGATCACCATCGCTAGCCCCTATCAGAGGCTGGTGGATCTCGAAAGCGAGATCACCCGTCGTTTCGGCCTCAGGCAGTCGGTGGTCACACCAACGGTATCCGATAATCCGGAAACCGCCTTGCAGATGGTGGGTCGGGTGGCCGCCAACCATTTGCTGGAGACGATCCGTGACGGTGACGTGATCGCGATTACGGGCGGCAAGGCGGTGAGCGCGGTTGTCGACAATCTGCAGGCGGAGCGTCGTTTCGATGTGCGGGTGGTGCCTTTGACGGGCGGCGTGCAGGGCAAGCACTATACGGATGTCAATCATCTCGCCACGCAGCTGGCGGAGAAACTCGGCGGCAGCGCCTCGCTCGTGCATGCGCCGCTGTTTGCCGAGGATGAGGAACAGCGCGATTTGCTGATGAACGTCGCATCGATCCGCGAGGTCTTCGATCTGGCGCGGCAGGCGCAGGTGGCGCTGGTCGGCATCGGTTCGGTGGAGGCGCCGGGCTCCGGCTACTACGATCTTCTGCCGGATGCCGCCCGTGGCGGGCAGGCGCTGGTGGATGCGGGCATTGCCGGGGAATTTCTTGCCCACCTCACCATGGCGGACGGGCAGCTGGCGCGGATCGATCTCAACTCGCGCGTGGTGGCGCTGGACCCCGGGCAGCTTGCCCGGTGCCCGAATATCATTGGCGTGGCGGCAGGCGCCATCAAGGCTGGACCGGTGGCTGCCACGCTTGCCGGCCGTTATCTGACCTCGCTCGTCGTGGACGAGGCAATAGCCGGCTATTTACTGGATCATGAAGGAGGGGAAACCTCGTGACAGACAATGCAATATTGACCCGGACGATCGGCGGCAGCGCCATCAGCGCATCCGCCGTGGGGCTTGGCACCTGGGCCATCGGTGGCTGGATGTGGGGTGGCACCGACGAGCGGCAATCCATCGCCGCCATACAGGCCTCCATCGATGCGGGAATTTCCCTCATCGATACCGCACCGGCCTATGGCATGGGGCTTGCGGAAACCATCGTCGGCAAGGCAATTGCCGGCAGGCGTGACAAGGTGGTGCTGGTCACCAAATGCGGGCTTGTCTGGCATGTGAATGAGGGTGCCTATTTCTTCCATCAGGATGGCAAGCCGGTTCACCGTTATCTCGGCGCCGCGTCCATCCGGCATGAGGTCGAAGAGAGCCTGAAACGGCTCGGAACCGACTATATCGACCATTACGTCACCCATTGGCAGGACGCCACGACGCCGATTGCCGAGACGGTCGGGGCTTTGGTGCGGCTGAAGGAGGAGGGAAAGATCCGTTCCATCGGGGCAAGCAACGTTTCGCCGGACGATCTCGAAGCCTATATCGCAACCGGCGCGCTGGATGCCATTCAGGAAGAATATTCCATGGTGAAGCGCGGTATCGAGACGACGCTCCTGCCGCTTTGCCTGGAGAATGCCGTCTCGGTTCTCAGCTATTCGTCGCTGGCGCTCGGTCTCCTCTCGGGCAAGGTTGGGCCGGAGCGGGTTTTTGCGGAAGACGACCAGCGTCACGGCAACCCGCGCTTCAGTCAGGCGAACCGCCAGAAAATCGCACGGTTGATGGGGGTGCTGGAACCGGTGGCGGCCACCCATGAGGCTTCGGTCGCGCAGGTGGTGATTGCCTGGACGATTGCGCAGCCGGGCATAACATTTTCGCTGTGTGGCGCGCGTGATCCGGCTCAGGCGGTTGAAAACGCCGCGGCGGCGCGTCTTCGCCTCACGGAGAGTGAACTGGCGCTCATCAGTGCCGGCGTCGCGGAGCATCTTGTGGGGCTCGATACCTGATTATGTAAGCTGAGACGGGACTTCAGGCGAACAGCGCATCATTTTCGTCCCGTCTCTCACGTCGCTTTAAACGGTCAACAACATTGGGACGCTGGTCATCAGCCAGCGAACGGTATTTCTATGCCCAGTTTTCGCGAGGACGCTCTGCGCCGCATCCGGCACGATGGTGATTTTGATGCCGTCGTTATCGGCGGCGGCATCAACGGAATTGCCGCCTATCGCGATCTCGCCCTGCAGGGGCTGCGGGTGCTGCTGGTCGAACGCAACGATTTCTCCTCAGGCTGCAGCGCCGCACCCTCGCGCATGATCCATGGCGGCCTGCGTTATCTCGAAAACGGTGAATTCAGCCTCGTGGCAGAGTCTTTGCGGGAGCGGGACGCACTTCTGAGACTCGCCCCGCATATGGTTCGTCCGCTGCCGACCACGATCCCGATTTTCTCGACTTTCAGCGGCCTTTTCAACGCGGCAGCAACCTTTGCCGGCTCAGGCGGAAAACCCGCAAGCCGGGGCGCTCTCGCCATCAAGGCGGGTCTCATGCTCTATGATTTTGTCACCCGAAAAAACCGTATTCTGCCCCGTCACGCGTTTCGAGGCGCGCCCGGGACTTTGCAGCATTGGCCGGATCTGACGCCGGAAATCAGATACTCCGCCACTTACTACGATGCGTGGATAAGCCAGCCTGAACGGCTTGCGCTGGAGCTTCTGATCGACACCCGTACCGATGCGCCGCAAAGCATTGCGCTCAACTATGCCGAACTTGTCCGTCTTGGCGATGAGTACCGTCTTCGGCTGGAGGGCGCGGATGAAACTCTGCCCATCCGCCCAAGGATCATCGTCAATGCGACCGGCGCATGGATCGACGAGACGATTGGCACGCTGACCGCCGGACCAGTGGCGGAGAAAGCAAAACCGACCGTCTCCGGAACCAAGGGATCACATCTGATTATCGCCAACGACGCGCTTCTCAAGGCCCTGAACGGCCATATGATCTTTTTCGAGAATGCCGATAATCGCGTCTGTATCCTCTTTCCCTATCTCGGCCGTGTTCTCGCTGGCTCGACCGATATCAAGGTGGATCGGCCCGAGCGGGTGCGCTGCGAGCCCGAGGAGCGGGATTATATTATCGAGGCGATCCGGCAGGTCTTTCCGCAGATTGCCATCGACCATTCCGACATTGTCTTCAGTTTCAGCGGCATACGCCCGCTGCCGCGCAGCGATGCCGCCTTTACCGGAAAAATATCCCGCAGCCATTTCATCCACCGCGTTGCGGGCGATCCGCCACAGCTCTGCATGATCGGCGGCAAGTGGACCACCTTCAGAGCCTTTGGTGAGCAGGTGACCGACGAGGTTCTGGCCTTTCTTGGACGCAGACGACTGACCGGTACCATGGATCGCCCAATCGGCGGCGGCAGGAATTTTCCCACCGGCGCAGGCAGCCTGCCGGCCTTGCTGTCCGAGGAGTTTTCGATCGCCGGAGACCGGGCGGAGCATCTGGTTCTGGCTTACGGCTCCCGCGCCTTCGATCTGATGGGCTTTTGCCGGGACCGCGCAGATGATGCGCCGCTTTCAGAAAAATCGTCGATCACCGCCGCCGAGGTGATCTGGCTGATCCGCTGCGAACATGTCCGACACCTGACCGATCTCGTCCTGCGGCGCACGACGCTCGCCATCACCGGCGTCATCGATGCCGAACTGATCGACGCGATCTTGAACGTCGCGGCACGCGAGCTGGGCTGGCCGACCACCCAGGCGGCAGCGGAACGGCAGCGGCTTACCGATGAGCTGGAGACTTTTTACGGCGTCACGCCGGCAATGCTTCAACACAGATGCAAGGAGAATGCATGATGATGCGGATTTCGAAAAAGGCGCGCATGAACCGGCTGTTTCGCAATGGCGGCTGCCTCGATGTGGCCATTGATCACGGGGTTTGCAACGAGCCGAGCTTCCTTGTCGGGCTGGAGGATATGGCGCAGACCGTGGGCAGGCTGGTCGAGGCCGGTCCCGATGCTATCCAGATGGCCTATGGGCAGGCCGATCTGCTGCAGCAGCGGCCGGAGCGCGACAAGCCGGCCCTCGTCATGCGTATCGACATGGGCAATCCCTATAATTCCACGCGCCACAGAACGATGTGGTCGCAGTTACAGAACCATCACGATCCGATCATCGGTGCGCTGGAAATGGATGCCGCCTGCGTCGTCGTGAACCTGTTCATGCTGCCGGACGAGCCGGACCTGTTTCGTCAATGCGTCGAAAACATCAGTCGCGTGCGGGCAGATTGCCATCGTTTCGGCATGCCGCTGATGATCGAACCTCTGGTGATGCTGCCCAATGATATCAGGGGCGGTTATCAGGTGGATGGCGATGCGGAAAAGATCGTCACGCTGGTGCGTCTTGCCTCGGAAATGGGAGCCGATATCATCAAGGCCGATCCGACCAGCGATCCGCGCGATTTTCACAAGGTGATCGAAGCCGCGCGGTGCCCGGTGCTGGTGCGGGGCGGGGGACGTGAGGACTTGCGCAATGTACTGGCAAAATCGGCGGCTCTGGTGGCCGAAGGCGCGAACGGCATGGTCTATGGGCGCAATATCTATCAGCACGACAATCCCAAGGCCGTCGTTGCGGCGTTGATGGCCATCATCCATCAGGGTGCAGGTGGTGAGGAAGCATGGGATATCTATAATCGTGGCTGACAAAAATTACATATTGGGTCTCGATGTCGGCAACACGGTCATCAAGGCCGTGCTGTTCGACACGGCGGGCCGGCAGATCGCGCAACACGCCATCGATGGACAGTCGACATTCCCTCAGCCCGGCTATGTCGAGCGCGATCTTGAGGAATTATGGCGGAACGGCTGCGAGGCGATCCGCCAGCTGCTGGTAAAATCCTCTGTCGATCCCTCCAGCATTCTGGCGGTGGGCTGCGCCGGCCACGGCAATGGTCTTTACCTTCTGGACAAGAACCAGCAGCCCCTGATCGGCATCCAGTCGCTCGACAGCCGCGCCGCCGATGTGGCGGCAGAGCTTGACCGGAAAAGCGGAGCGCAGTTGCAGGCTCGTTGCCTGCAGCGGCCATGGCCTGCGCAAACACCCAGCCTGCTTGCCTGGGTCAAACGGCATGCGCCCGATCTATACGGGCAGATCGGCACGGTCCTGTTCTGCAAGGATTTCGTCAATTTCCGCCTGACGGATTGCCTTGCCAACGATATTTCGGACCTCAGTGGTGCGGGGCTGCTGGCCTTGCCGGAAGCGCGGCTCGACCGCGAGCTCCTGTCACTTTACGATCTTGAGGATGGGTTCGCGTTCTTCCCCCGTCTCGTGGAATCGGCTGATATTGTCGGCCATGTGACAAGCGGGGCTGCTGACATCACGGGGTTGCCTGAAGGCATACCCGTCATTGGCGGTTTCTTTGATGTGGTCTCCAGCGCCATGGGGTCGGGCGTCATCAATGCCGGGGAAGCGTCCATCATCGCTGGTACCTGGAGCATCAATCAGGTTTTCGCAGACAAACCGGTCATCAGTCCCGATGTCTTCATGGTCACGACCTTTGGCCGTGACCGCTATGTCAATATCGAATCCAGCGCCACCTCCGCCGCCAATCTTGAATGGTACGTGCATCGTGTTCGCGGCGACCATGGTGACCATGCCTTCGAGCGCTGCAACGAATTGGTCGGTTCCGTCACACCGCGCGCCGACGATCCGTTTTTTCATCCGTTCATTTTCGGATCGAGGCTGGGTGCGGAATTTCGGGGCGGCTTTTATGGCCTCGCCGGATGGCATGGCGAGGGCCATATGTTGCGTGCCCTGTTCGAAGGTGTGTGTTTCGAACATCGTCGCCATATCGGTGTCCTGCGCGAAGCGGGATTGCCGGTGGAAAGCGCCGTGATGTCTGGCGGCGGTTCCCGCAGCCAGCATTGGCCGCAGATCATGGCTGATGTTCTGGAAATTCCGCTGCGTGTCGCGGAGGCGCGCGAGACGGGCGCACTCGGCGCGGCCATTGGCGCGGCCGTGGCGATTAGGCTTTATCCTGATTATGAGGAGGCGGTTGCGGCGATGACACGGGTCGCGAATGCTTATCAGCCGGATGCTGCGCAAGTCTCGCACTATGGGCGGCGCTATGGTCTCTATGCGGAATTGACCGCACAGTTGCGCGGCTTCTGGAGCGCCTTGAGGTTGCCGCAATAGTCTCCGGCTTCGGCAGAGCGCAATTCCGCGCTGCATCAAACAGAGCCCCTGCGCAGAGAAGTATCTGTGCAGGGGATAAAATATCGCGTAATAGCTTGTATATACTTCAATATTGCAACTTTATAAAGTATTGATGTTTTTTAATTGCGTGTGAAAAATAGAATTGAAAGTAAATCTTAAACTTAATTTCTTAAGCTCACTCTCCAGCCCGGTCGCCAACAGTTGCGCACGCACCCGTAACTCCCGCTACCGTCGCAGCATAGTTTTGAGGGATGGGACATGCTTTTTAAATCGACAACGGGCCGGAATATTTTTGCGGTTGCCGCATGTGGTGTCTTTGCGACGATCGCGGCTTCGGCCGTGCTGTTTTATCGGTCCATGGAGGATACCAGGGCCAACAATCTCGAGCGTATGCGGCAGATCGCCCATGCCGAAGCGCTAGTGACCGAAAAGAATATCGGCGGTACCATTCACATCGTCAACAGCCTCGCCTCCGTTCTGGAATCGATGAAACAGTCAGGTGATGCCGACCGGGGCAAGGCCGATCAGATCATTCACCAGATGCTGGCCAATAACCCCGATATCCTTGGCCTCTGGACCGGATGGGAGCCCAATGCGTTTGACGGTAAGGACGCGGATTTCGCCAACAGGGAAGGCCATGACGCGACCGGCCGGTACATACCCTATTGGGTACGCAGCGGCGGCAAAACAAGCAATACCGCTTTGACCGACTATGCCACCGCAGGCCCGGGCGATTATTATCAATTGCCCTTTACCCTGAAGAAAACGGTCGTCATCGAACCCTATTCTTATGCAATCGACGGCAAGGAGGTTCTGATCACCTCGATCGCCAAGCCGGTTATGGTCGATGGCAAACCTCTGGGCGTTGCTGGCCTCGACCTGTCGCTTGATGAAACAGGCAAGGCGCTTTCGACCGTGCGGCCCATGGGAACGGGTTTCGTCAGTCTCGTCAGCGGCGGCGGCAAGATCATCAGCCATCCGGATGCGGCGATCATGGGAAAAAGCCTTGCGGATGGCGGTGCGCAGACCGCTGGCTGGGATCAGCTGATTGCAAATCCCGGTGCGGAGCGGGAGATTACCACACAGGACGGAACGAAGTCCTTCGCCATCGCCTTGCCCGTCATGCTTACCCAGGACATGAAATGGTACGCAATCATCTCGGTGCCGGAAGAAACAGTGCTTGCGCAGCTGCATGCCATGATGCGTGACGCCGCTGTGACGATCGTGACGGCCACCGTGCTGCTGGCGCTGGCGGGATGGTTCATCGCGCGGCGGTTCATCGGGCGCATCGCCAACATCATCGATGAGACCGCCCAGATTGCGCAGGGAAATCTTCAGCTGACACTAAAGGATATCGAGACAAGGGACGAGATCGGCGATCTTGCCCGCTCGCTTGACGTTCTGCGCGAAAACAATCGACAAAAGGCCTCGCTGGAACAGCAGGCGGAGAGCAACCGCGCGCTTGGCGAAGAAGAGCGCACGGTCCGGGAACGCAGGGCCGCCGATGAGGCGAGCAGCATCCGCTTTGCCGTCGACAGCCTGGCCTATGCGCTGGCAAAGCTCGCCGACGGCGATGTGTCCTGTCGAATAGACGATCCCTTTGTCGAGCAGCTCGATGCGGTGCGGAGCGACTTCAACGGCTCGGCCGGGAAATTGCAGGACGCGCTTCTGCGGGTATCGGAAAATGCCTCTGGCATCGATGCCGGCGCCAATGAAATCAAGGCGGCGTCCGATGATCTGGCGCGGCGAACGGAGCAGCAGGCGGCGGCCGTTGAAGAAACCGCTGCCGCCCTTGAGGAGATCACGATAACGGTAAAGGATGCCGCGAACCGTGCACATGAGGCGGGCCGGCTCGTTTCCCGCACGCGCATCGGCGCGGAACGGTCGGGTGAGGTCGTACGGCAGGCCGTGCTGGCGATGGAGCGGATAGAGAAATCGTCAAACGAGATTTCCAGCATCATCGGCGTGATCGACGAGATCGCGTTCCAGACGAATTTGCTGGCGTTGAATGCCGGGGTGGAAGCGGCGCGTGCCGGCGAGGCGGGCAAGGGTTTTGCCGTGGTGGCGCAGGAAGTGCGTGAGCTTGCCCAACGCTCCGCCGCCGCGGCGAAGGAAATCAAGTCGCTGATCACAAAGTCGAACCAGCAGGTCGAAGACGGCGTGCATCTTGTCGGCGACACCGGCAAGGCGCTCGATGTCATCGTTGCCGAAGTGCAGGAGATCAACCAGCACGTCGCCGCGATCGTGGAATCCGCGCAGGAACAGTCGTCCGGCCTCCAGCAGATCAACGTTGCCGTCAACCAGATGGATCAGGACACGCAGAAAAATGCGGCAATGGTCGAGGAGATGACTGCCGCAAGCCACACCCTGGCAACAGAGGTCGATGCGCTGAACCGGCTGCTCGGCCAGTTCGAACTCGGTCAGGGAACGGGTGTCCATCGGGGTTCTCTCAGGGCGGCCTGATTGGACGCCTTCGCCATCGGCGCTGTTGGGGCCGGCGGGGAAATGGAAGATGGACTTTGTCTGCAAATTGAGCATCTTATTCCTGCAAGCAGTAATGGGATGATCAACAGCAGATGGATATCAGGCGCCTGAAATCGTTTATCACGATTGTCGACATGGGTAGCATAACCAGGGCGGCCGATGTGCTGCATATTGCCCAGCCGGCGCTTAGCCAGCAACTGGCGAGTATCGAGGAGCATTTCCGCCAGAAACTGCTGACACGAAGCCAGCAGGGCGTGGTCATGACCGATGCCGGCAAGGTCGTCTACAGGCATGCGCAGGTCATTCTGCGACAGATGGAGCAGGCGCAGGCGGAGGCGCTGGAAGCGGGCGCGGTGCTTTCCGGCAAGGTGTCGGTGGGGCTTGCGCCTTTCAGCAGCGCCGCCACGCTCTCGCTGCGTCTGATGGAAGAAACCAAGCGGCTTCATCCCGGCATTCTGCTGCACATCACGGAAAGCGTCAGCCAGCCCTATAGTCAGATGATCATGAATGGCCGTTTGGAAATGGGCCTGATTCACGGCACCGGGCCGATCAGGGGCGTCAAGTTCACGCCGCTGTTGCGTGAGGAATTCGTGCTGGTCGTGCATCGCAGCTTCGGCGTGGAACCGGGCGACGCGCCGATCACGGTGGCGGATCTGGCGTTTCTGCCCTTCCTTCTACCGCCGACCTATAATTTCGTACGCCGCGCCATCAATCTCGCTTTCACCCGCAGCCGCAAGGATCTGATCGTCATGGCGGAGCTGGAATCGGTAAGAACCATCGCGCGCGGCGTGGATGCCGGGCTTGGCGCGACCATAACGCCCAAGGCCATCGCCGATCGTATCGTGGCGGAATCCAATGAGGAAATCGTTGTAAGGCAGATCGCCAGCCCGATGATCGAGGAAACGCTGTCCTTCTGCGTATCGGACAATACGCCGCTCTCCGAGCCTGCGCTGGCCGTCAAGGAGATATTGCTGCAACTGGCGGAGACCCTGAAATAAAAGGGTCAGGCCGGTTTTAAAACTACGCGCGGCATGGTCTTTCCGTACCGCGCGCAAAAAAGCTTAAAGCATTGATTCCTTGCGGCAATTCACCAGCAATTCGGCCACCGAAAGGTTGTTCGGCAGGCAAAGCAGGGTTTCCACCATTTCAGCGAGATCCTCCGGCTGGGTCATATCCTCGCGGCTGACTTCCGTTTCGCCTGCTGTCATGTCGGTCGCGATGTAACCTGGGCAGAGGGCAGTGGCGCGCACGCCGTTGTCCCACAACTCCTGTCGGATACCGTGGGTGAGGGCGACGACGGCGAATTTCGTCATTGCATAACCGACATTGGAGCCAACGCGGCGTCCCGCCAGCGAGGCGACATTGATGACCCTGCCCTGTCCGGACTTGACGAGATGAGGGATGGCGGCGCGTGTTACCCTCAGGGGGCCCTTGACGTTGATGCGCCACATCTGGTCGAGGCTTTCTTCGCCCGCATCCATGACCCGTACCTTGGGGTTGATGCCGGCGCAATTTACCAGACCATCGATCCGGCCATATCTTGTTGCGACGGCTTCAACCCAGGCCTCGGCCGAGCCCGTCTCTTCCGCATCGTATCGATCAGCTGAAAGCCGGTCCTTTACCGCAACAGCGGCCGGATTTCGCGCTCCCGCCGCGACGGTGAAACCGGCTTCGTGAAGCCTCTTGGCGATCGCAAGGCCAAGGCCTCGCGATGCGCCGGAAACCATGATGACACGGCCACTTCCTCCCAACATGCTGCTCTCCCTATTTCATTCCATTGCAGAATTCGGCGATGCGGGCGCAGCCTTCGGCCAGGTTCTCCATGCTGGTGGCATAAGAAAGCCGGAAGAAGGGGCTCAAGCCATAGGCCGCACCCTGCACAGTCGCAACGTGATGTTCGGCGAGAAGCGCCATGACGAAATCGGTGTCGTTCTCGATCTTCTTGCCGCCCTTTGTCGTCTTGCCGATCAGCGCCCCAATGTTCGGGAAGATATAGAAGGCGCCTTCCGGCTTGTGGCAGCGGATGCCGTCGATTTCGGCGAGCTTGTCGAGCACGAAATCGCGGCGCGTCTTGTAGATATCGGCGCGTTCCTTCAGCAGATCCTGCGGGCCGTCGAGAACCGCGACGGCGGCAGCCTGTACGATGGTTGCGACACCGCCGCTGTTCTGGGTGTTGACGTTGCTGATGGCCTTGATGAGGTCCTTCGGGCCGCCGCAGAAGCCGAGACGCCAGCCGGTCATGGCATAGGCTTTCGATGCGCCGTTGACGGTCAGAACCCGATCATAGAGCCGCGGTTCGACTTCGGCGATGGTGCAGAATTCGAAGTCGTCATAGATCAGATGCTCATACATGTCGTCGGTCATGATCCAGACATGCGGATGCCGCAGCATGACTTCGGCGATCTCTTTCATTTCCGCTCGCGAGCAGGCGGCGCCGGTGGGGTTGTTTGGGAAGTTGAAAAGCAGCCATTTGGTTTTCGGGGTGATGGCGGCTTCGAGATCTTCGGCCCGCAGGCGGAAACCGTTATTTTCGGGGCAAACCACCGGTACCGGCACGGCGCCCGAGAACTTGACGATATCGGCATAGCTGATCCAGGACGGCGCGGGGATGACGACTTCGTCGCCTGGGTCGCAGGTGGCCATGATGGCGTTGAAGATGATCTGCTTGCCGCCGCCCGCCACCAGAATCTGGCTTGGATCGTAGTCGAGATTGTTATCCCGCTTGAACTTCCGCTGGATGGCGGCACGCAGGGCAGGCGTTCCGTCGGCGGGCGGATATTTCGTATCGCCGGCAAGGGCGGCCGCATGCGCCGCTTCAACCGCGTGGGCAGGGGTCGGGAAATCCGGCTCGCCGGACGACAGGCTGATGACCTTGATGCCCTGAGCCGCGAGGTCGCGGGCTTTCTGGGTCATGGCAAGCGAGGCTGAAACGGTGACGTTGTTAAGGCGTTGGGCGATAGCGGGCATGGATCATTTCCGATTGTAACGGTGAAGGCAGGCATCTTCGTGGTGCCAGTGCATGACAAAGAGGTTACGGGAAATTTCCGCCGTTTCCCCAATACGACTTCGATGTGAGGTCATACGGGATTTTGATGCATCGCTCTGAGAGGGCGCAGGTCCATACTCGTATGCGATGACCTAAGAGCAATAAACTATTATGCAGCGCGTCGGCTTAGCCCCTAAGCTCCTGACAACAACAAGGGAACGACGCATCGGACAATATTACCCAAAGAGGTAACCGGCGCGAAAATGCAGAAACATGCGACAGGGGCCGGCAAAAGACCGGATACCTCGACAGGGAGCACACCCAGCAAATTCTAGTCATAGGGCCTGGACGATTTCGTTCGGCTCAACGCGATGCCTCGTGCCGTATTCAACGCGACGGGAGTATAGATGTCGGATATTGCGATCATGGAACCACATGCCCCGCCACGCCGTGGAGTTTCCGGCTGGAAAGCCATCGAGCGCCGGCTGTTTTCGCCCGGCATACTCATCCTGCCGCTTCTGATCTTTCTCACGATCTTTTTCTTCTGGCCGGCAATTCGGTTGATGACCTTCAGCGTCATGACGCAGAATTCGCAAGGGTTGATCGGTGCGCCCTTCACGCTTGCCCACTATGTGAGGTTTTTCGAGGTCGATCTTTACCAGAAAGTGCTCTGGGCGACGATCCGCATCAGCCTGATCACTTCGGCTCTCGCGGCTATACTCGCCTATCCGGTCGCGACCGTTCTCGTGCGCGGCAATATCGTCACGACCCGCATCATCACGCTGATCGTCATCGCACCGCTGGCCGTCAGCGTCGTGGTTCGCGCTTACGGCTGGCAGCTCATTCTGGGCAATGGTCCGACCGGTCTCTTGAACTACATCCTGATGAATCTGGGCATCATAGATTGCCCGTTGACGCTGCTTTTTTCGGACGCCGCCGTCATCATCGGCTCTCTGCACATCTTCTTCCCGATGATGGTGCTGCCGCTGTCGTCCGCGCTCGGCAAGATCGATCCCAATCTGCAGCAGGCCGCGCGCACGCTCGGCGCGCCAGCGTGGAAAGTTTTCCTGCGGATCACTTTCCCGCTCAGCCTTCCCGGCCTCGTGGCGGGTTTCACGCTGGTGTTCTCGCTCGCCTCCGCATCCTATGTCATTCCCGCTTTGATCGGCGGTCCCGGCTCGCAAATGCTCGGCAACATGGTCGAACAGCAGGTTCTCGCGGTCTATGACTGGCCGTTCGGCGCCACCATCGCCACCATCCTCGTCTTCATCGTCATTCTGATCAACGCCGTCTCGATGAGGCTGCTCGGCGGGCGTCGTATCAAGGCAAGTGCATCATGAACAACAAGCTGACCGGCACACCCGCCATCGTCCTTTATGCGATCACCGCTGCCATGATGGTCTTCATTCTGGCTCCGATCGTCCTTGTCGTCGCCATCTCGTTTTCCGACAGCTATTTCGTCACCTTCCCGCCGCAGGGTTTCACCTTCCGCTGGTATGCGGCGGTAATGCAGAACGAGGAATTCACCGCCGGCCTCACCTTCAGTGCGGCGCTTGCGGTGGCGACCACCATTCTGTCGCTGGCACTTGGCGTTCCCGCAGCCTTCGCGCTCTCCCGGGGTAAATTCATCGGCCGCTCGCTGATGAAGGGGCTACTGCTTTCGCCGCTGATCTTTCCCGTGCTGGTGACCGGCCTTGCGCTGCTGCAGCTCTTTTCCGGCTACGGCTGGATGGATACCAAGCTGAAGCTTCTCATCGCCCATACCGTGGTGACGTCGCCCTATGTGATCCGCACGGTGCTGACCAGCCTCCAGCTCGTCAATGTCAGCCTCGAGGAAGCGGCGCGCACGCTTGGCGCCACCCGCTGGAAAACCTTCACGCGGGTGATCTTTCCGCAGATCGCGCCCGGTGTCGCCTCCGGCTCGATCTTCTGCTTCATGGTTTCTTTTGACAATTATCCCGTTTCGATGTGGCTGGCCGATTCCGCGAACCTGCCCGTGCCCATCGTTCTCTATCGCCAGATCGGTACGGTCTTTGATCCTTCGGTCGCGACCATGTCCACCATCATCATCGTTCTGGCGGTTACCGTCGTGCTCGTCCTCGACAGGCTGGTTGGTCTGCGCCGGGCAATGGCAATGTAAATCAACAACAAGAGGGGTACCGGAAATGACAGACAAGACCATCATCATGAAACGGCGCAGTTTCCTCACAGTCACCGCAGGCGCGCTCGCCACACCCTATTTTTATACCGCGGCTTCCGCGCAGGACCGCACCATGTATGTCGGCGTCTATAATTCGGCACAGGGCGGGCTGATCAAGAAGGAAGTGATCCCGGCCTTCGAAAAGGAATATAAGTGCCGGGTCCTGACGACTGAAGGCGCAACGCTTGCCAATATCGCCACGCTGCGCGCCACCCGCGAAAATCCGCAATATAGCGTGATGTCGATGGACGATGTCGGCGTTCCCCAGGCCAAGGAGGAAGGCCTGATCGAGCAATTGCCGATCGACGAAATCCCCAACCTCAAGAACGTCTATTCCCGTTATCTTTTCGAAGACAATTTCGGCGTCGGTTTTGCAATTTCGATTGCCGGCCTGTTCTACAATCCGACAACGGGCAAGCCGTTCGAAAGTTACGAACAGATGTTCGACAAGAAATATGCCCGCCGGATGCTTCTGAATACGCCGAAGAATACCCAGAGCGTTCTGATGCTGATGGTGGCGGCCGCACTTGCGACCGGCAAACCGCTGAAAGAAGCGCAATATGCCACCGATGCAGGCTGGGCGAAACTTGCCGACCTGAAGCCGAACGTCCTTTCCATCTATGATGCGGAAGCGCAGACCATGATGGTTGCGCAGGGCCAGGCGGATTTCGGCGGCATCGAATATTCCAAGGCCGTTTATCCACACACCAAAAAGGGCGTGCCGCTGGACATGACCTTCCCGAAGGAAGGCGCTTTCACCGGCATCAACTCCATCGCGCTGGTCAAGGGCGGGCCGCACCGCGATCTCGCTCTCGCCTATATCAACCGCATCCTCGACCCCGGCGTGCAGAAGATGCTGTCTGAAGCCACGCTCAGCGCCCCCTCCGTCAAGGGCATCGAGTTCGGCGCGGATACGGCGAAATTCCTTGCCTATCCGGAAGCGAAGATGGAATCGCTGAACCTCTTCACGCCGGACTGGAAATACATCATTCCGCGCCGCGCGCAGTGGCTCGAAAAATACAACCAGACCTTTAACGGCTGAGGGAACGCAGATGAAATCCGTAGAAGTCCGCCTGGAAAGACTGACCAAGCATTACAGCGGTCAGGTCGTTGCCGTCGATGATGTTTCGCTTACCGTCAAGGCAGGGGAAATCCTGGCGCTTCTCGGTCCGAGCGGATGCGGGAAAACGACCTGCCTTCGCATGATTGCGGGGCTCGTCGATCCCACCTCGGGTGAAATCGTGGTCGGCGGCAAGCCGACCACGCGCACCCCGGTTCATCGCCGCAATGTCGGTATGCTGTTTCAGAACTACGCCCTGTTTCCCCATATGACCGTTGCCGAAAACGTCGCCTTCGGTCTCGAGATGCGGGGCGTTTCCAAGGCCGATCGGGAAGGGCGTGTGAAGCAGGCGCTCGATCTCGTTCAGCTGCACGCCTTCGGCGACCGGCTGCCGGCGCAGCTTTCCGGCGGCCAGCAGCAGCGTGTCGCACTGGCGCGCGCTCTGGTGATCGAGCCTTCGATGCTGCTGCTGGACGAGCCGCTTGGCGCACTCGACAAGGGCCTTCGGGAAAGCATGCAGGTTGAAATCCGCAGCCTGCAGCAGCGGCTTGGCCTCACCACCATCATGGTGACGCATGATCAGGACGAGGCCCTGACCATGGCGGACCAGATCGCCGTGATGCGGGACGGCAATCTCGAGCAGATCGCGCCGGCAGGTGAAATCTACCAGAAGCCGCTGACGCGCTTCGTCGCTGGTTTCATCGGCGCCTCGAACTTCTTCGAGGCGAGTGTGGTGGAACGCAACGGCCGCGCCGCACGGCTTGTGACCGGTGCCGGGGTGCGGCTGGATGTGGATGACATGGGTACGGTCCAGGGCGACAAGGTTGTTGTCACGGTTCGCCCGGAGGCGATCTCGGTTTCGCCGCTTGCGGCCGACGCGGGTGAAAACGCCAGCAATTCCACGACGGCAAAAGTGGAGCAGGTCGTCTATCGCGGTTTTATGCTGCACTACTACCTGCGGCTGGATAGTGGCGAGCCGATGATCGCCTACAGGCAGACCCAGACGGAAGGGTTCACCAATGCCGTCAGCGTGGCCGGCGACCGGGTGAAACTGAGCTGGACAAACGACAGCAATCACGTGATCCAGCTGAATTGATACTTCCTCTGCCGGATCGGTTCACCGGTTCGGCCGACGAAAAATACCTGAAAATGTAATGGCACCGTGCTCCAGAAATGATGCACGGTGCCGTAATTGTTTGATTGTCAATGATAAGAGGAAAGCGGGCCGCCCTCAGACGACTACTTCGCGGGCCGGAACGACGCTGCCCCCGCAGGCTTCCACTTCGCTGCGCACCGTGCGAGCAAGCTCCAGCGAACCGGGTGTATCGCTGTGAAGGAGGATCGATCTGGCGCGAATGGGGATGATCTCGCCCTCGATTGTCGTGACGGTGCCTTTTTCCAGAAACTGGCGCACGCGCGCGCGCACTTTCGTCTCTTCCTTGATGACGGAATTGGGCAGCTTGCGCGGCACGAGCTGCCCCTTCACATCATAGGCCCGGTCGGCGAGGAAAAGATTGAGCACCTTCAGCCCGCAATCCAGCGCGGCCTTTTCGATCAGCATGTCCGGCATCGAAAAGACGATGAGATTGGGATCGACCGCTTTGATCTTTTTCATGATCCGTTCGGCAAGGGCCGCGTCGCGGTTGATCATGTTGCCCATGGCAGCATGGAAGCTGATGTGAGAAAGCGCGACATCCTGCGCCCTCGCAATCGCCGATAGCGCGCCGAGCTGGTAGAGAACCTGCTGTTCCATTTCTTCCGCGTCGACGGGAATTTTCGCGGCGGCCAAAGCCGAGACGGTCGGCAAGGCCCGGATGAGCGCCGACGCCGACGCCGTTCTGTTTGGCCAGACGCACCATGCGCGCCATCATTTCCGGATCGCCCGCATGGAATCCGCAGGCGATATTTGCCGAAGAGACGACTTCCATAAGTTTCTCGTCGTCGCAGACCTTATAGACGCCGAAACCTTCGCCCATATCGGAATTAACATCGATCTTCATGGTTCCCTCTCCTTGTTTTTCAGGATTATCGTTTTGCGAGCGTGCCGAGTGCGGCGGTAATCAGCGGCAGGGTCTTGCGGATATCCGCGAAATAGGCGTCGATCGCCTGTTCGACTTCCAGCGCTTCGCGCACCGTTGCCTGCACGAAGCGGATGCGGCTGCCGATGCGCGCCTGTCCGAGCCGCCACAGATCGCTGTCGATGATGCCGGCCATCTTGGGATAACCGCCGGCCGTGTTTGCGTCGCTCATCTGGATGATTGGCTCGCCGCTTGGCGGCACCTGGACCACGCCGGGAATGACGCCATAAGAACGCAGCTCCACCGGGGCGGAAAGTGTCATCGGTGTGCCGGCAAGCCGATAGCCGGTGCGGTCGCTCTGCGAGGTGATTTTCCAGGCTTCCGACCAGAAACGGTCTGCGCCTTCGCCGAAAAGATCGTGTTCGGCGGCCGGAATGGCTCTCAGCAGCAATTCGCCATTGTCGGACACCGGAAACATGTCCGGCATCGCATCGGCAAGCGGCATGACGCCAAGACCGTTTGAGGGCAGCGGCGGGGTCTCGGATGGCAGAACGGCAAGCCTGTCGCCGGTGGCGAGATGGCGTCCTTCATGGCCGCCGAAAGAGCCGCGAAGCGAGGTGCTGCGCGATCCCATGACGACCGGAACGTCGATGCCGCCCTGAAGGCAGAGATAGGCACGCGCACTTTTCAATGGGGTCGAAAGCTCGAGGATTTGACCCTTCTCGGCCCGCACACACCAGTAGGGTGGCAGGTCCGCACCATCAAGCCGTGCCGAGCAATCTGCGCCGGTCACGGCGAAGGTCAGTGCCTCTTCGAACTCGATGCGGAAAGGGAAGGTCTGGATTTCAATCGCGGCGGCGTCTTCGCCGTTGCCGACGAGGATATTGCCGACCCTGAGCGCGATGGGATCCATCGCGCCCGTGGCGGTGATGCCGATATTGCGGTAACCCGCGCGGCCAAGATCCTGGACGGTGTTCAGCGGTCCGCAGGCAAGAATATGGATCATAGTTCGATCCTTTCAGGAAGGAAACGAACCCGGTCGCCGGGCGCAAGCACCGCCGGCTGCTCGGCCGTGGCGTCGAACATGGTGATTTCGGTGAAACCCAGCGAATTCCAGCCATTAGGCCCGGTCAGGACCGAGATGCCAGACTGCATACCGCCGATCGTCACCATGCCTTTCAGCATGCGCAGCGACGGGACTTTCTTGCGTGGCATGAAAATGCGTGGATCGAGACCGCCGAGATAACCAAAGCCCGGCGCGCTGCCGACGGCGAAAACCGTATAGGTCTGCTCGAAGTGCAGGCGCACGACTTCCTTGTCCGGCAGACCCGAATAATCGCAGATCGCGGCAAGGTCGATGGCGTGCTCGCCGCCATAGGTCGTCGGCACCTCGATGGTCTTGCCCAGAAGATCGAGTTCGGTGGTGCGTTGCCAGATGTCGAGAAGCTCGTCCTGCAAACGCCCGGCATCTTCAGGCGTACCACGCAGCACGATCAGGAGGTTGGTCATGCCGGGTATCAGTTCCAGCACATCGGGGCGGTCCTTCAGCGCGCGTGTCAGCGCCCAGATGCGCCGCTGTGCAGGCAGGTCCAGCTCGCCGGGCGCTTCGATCAGAAAGGTCTTGTTGCCGATCATCGAGATTTTCGGCAGGCCCAGATGGGCGGGGGAAAGGTGGGGCGTTTTCAGCGGGAGGTTGCTCATTGACGTCACCATCATGCTTCGGTCTTGAGAAGGGTGGAGCCATATCCGACAAGCGCACCGGCTTCTGCCACCACTTCGGTGACGGTGCCGGCTTTGTCGGCGATCACCGGAACGATCACGGGTCCGACTGTCACGAATGCAACGATTTCGCCCTTCACTACGGATTTTCCTGTCTGGATCGGGCTGTCGGGGCGCTGCGGATGCGCTGGGGTGAAGATGCCGGCAATCGGTGCGCGGGCAAGGATGTCTCCGGTCTTTGCCGGCGCCTTGGCCGTCTCGGCGGGGCGCGGTGCGGCAGGAGCCTGGCCCCCTGCCATGGCGACGATCTTCAGTGACCCATCCGGCGTCTCTATTTCGATGGCGGATACGTTGTTGCGCTCAAGGTAAGCGGCAAGATCGGCAATGATGCCAGGCTCGCTGTAGCGGGATATCGAAACAGACTGTCGCTTCATTTTGAACTCCGCGCTGCAAGCCAGTGTTCGAGGTAATGGATGTCAGTGCCGCCTTCGGAGAAGGCCGGGTCTTCCAATATTTCCCGATGCAGCGGCAGGTTGGTGGAGACGCCTTCTATGCGCATTTCGCCAAGCGCGCGGCGCATGCGCATGATCGCCTGCTCGCGCGTCGGCGCATGGACGATGAGCTTGGCGATCAGGGAATCGTAATGGGCGGAAACCCGATAGCCCGCTGTTACATGGGTATCGACCCGCACGCCGGGGCCGCCCGGCAAGTGGAGAGCCGTGATCAGACCGGGGCAGGGAATGAAACTGTAGGGATCTTCGGCATTGATACGGCACTCGATCGAGTGTCCCTCGCAGACGATGTCCTCCTGCGAAATTTCCAGCGGATAGCCGAGAGCGACGAGAAGCTGCTGGCGCACCAGATCCACGCCCGAGGTCATTTCCGTGACCGGATGTTCGACCTGCAGACGGGTGTTCATCTCGATAAAGTAGAATTCGCCGTTTTCATAAAGAAACTCGAAGGTGCCGACGCCGCGATAACCGATCTGGCGGCACGCTTCAACGCAGCGATTGCCGACAAAGGCCGCAACATCAGGCGGGATGCCGATGGCCGGACCTTCCTCGACGACTTTCTGGTGCCGGCGCTGCATCGAGCAATCGCGCAGGCCAACCCAGACGCCGCCGCCCTGACCATCGCAGAGAACCTGAATTTCGACATGGCGAGGATGTTCGAGGAATTTTTCGATATAGAGTTCCGGCGTTCCGAAGGCGCGGCTTGCCTCTTCGCGCGTAACGAGAACGGCGTCGTGAAGGGTGGAGGCATCATGAACGACGCGCATGCCACGTCCACCGCCGCCGCCGGCTGCCTTGACGATGACGGGATAGCCGATCTCAGTGGCGATTTTCGAAACCTCCGCCATGTCATCCGGCAGGGCGGAATCGGGGCCGGGAACGCAGGGCACGCCGGCCTCCATCATCGCCCGTTTTGCCGCGATCTTGTCGCCCATGGTGCGGATGGCGTCGGCACGTGGGCCGATGAAAACCGCACCCGCTTCCTCAACCGCTTCCGAAAACGATGCCCTTTCGGAGAGAAAACCATAACCGGGATGAACAGCGCCTGCGCCCGTCAGCTTCATGGCAAGCAGGATAGCCGGCACGTTGAGATAGCTCTGGCCGGGAGAAGCCGGGCCGATGCAGATGGCGGTATCGGCCGCCTTCAGATAATCCGCATCCTTGTCCGCTTCCGAATAGACCATGATGGTCTTCAGGCCGAGTTCACGGCAGGCGCGCTGCACGCGGAGTGCGATTTCGCCGCGATTGGCGATGAGGACGCTGTCGAATGCCCTTTGCCCGGCTCCTTCCTTTGGAAGTGTTGCATCCATCATTCGAACTCCAGCACTGGCTGTCCAAGTTCGACGTCTTCGCCGTCATTGGCGATGAATCTGGCGATCCTGCCGCTTCGTTCGGCTCTCACGGTGTTGAACACTTTCATCGCTTCGATGATGAAGAGTTCCTGCCCTTCCCTAACCTCGTCTCCGGCTTCAGCGAAGGGTGCCGAGCCCGGGCTCGGAGCGCGATGGAAAAGACCGAATGAGGGTGCCGCGACGATGCCGGAGGGCGCCGGTGCCGCTGTGGCGGATGCAGGTGCCTGTTCTTCGGCGCGGGGTGCCTCGGTGGATGCCGCTTCCGCCACCGGAACGGTGCGGGGCTGCGATGATGTCGCGTGCTGTGAAACGGCATTGTTTTCGCGAATGATCCGGACCGTGGTTCCCTCCTGGCTCACGGTCAATTCGGACACTCGCGAAGAGCCGACAAACTCGATCAGTTTCTTGATCTTTTCCAGATCCATATTGGTTTCCAACGTCTTTTTTGTCCCCACGGCGGCGGGCAAGCGGAGCGGAATCCGCACCCTGTCCATCAGCAACAGCTACCATGGAGGCGGGATTGATGGGGTCAGACGAAGTTTCTATGGACACGGGTTTGAGGTTTGATATCCCGCCGCCGCGTGGTGAAACGGTTCGAAGACGTCCGAAGGAACGAACCATGGATTCCCGCAAAGGCATTCTCCTCAAAATCTCCGCAGCGCTCGCTCTGGTGCTGATGGGCGCCTGCATCAGCGGTCTCAGGGGTGAAATACCCATCGGGCAGGTCGTTTTTTTCAGGTCGGCGGTGGCCATGCTACCGCTCTGTCTGTGGATGGCCGTGCAGGGAGGATTTCGGAAACAGGTGGCGACCAGCCACATTGGCGGGCATCTGGTGAGGAGTTTTTCCGGAACCGGCGGCATGGTCTTCAGCTATCTGGCGCTGGCTTACATTCCGCTCGCTGATGCGACGGCCATCAGCTATGCCACGCCGCTTTTTACCGTCATTCTGGCGGTCTTTCTTCTGAAGGAGGTCGTGAGGATTTATCGCTGGACGGCGGTGGTCTTCGGGCTGTGCGGCATCGTGCTTATCCTGTCGCCGCATTTTTCCTTCGATGTTTCGGATGTCGCCTCCGGGTCGGGTGTTGCCATGCTCGGTGGTCTGTTCGGTCTGGCAGCGGCTTTTTTCTCCGCCATATCGATGATCCAGATCCGGCATCTGACGCAGACGGAAAATACCGGTGCGATCATTTTCTATTTCACACTGCTCACAACGGTCATCGGTTTTGCCAGTATCGGCATGGGCTGGACAATGCCGACCGCGTGGCAATGGACCCTGCTGATCGGTACCGGTCTCATTGGTGGGATCGCGCAGATACTGGTGACGCTGAGCCTGCGTTATGCCGAGGCTTCGCTGCTGGCTCCGTTCGATTACACGACGATGATCTGGGCGCTATTGATTGGTTATGCCTTCATGGATCAGGTGCCCGCACTGACGACCATTCTCGGAGCCTCGATCGTGGTTGCCGCCGGCTTGTTCACGTTGTGGCGGGAAAGGCGGCTGCACAAAAAGCGCGTCACGGAACAGCTTACGCTGTCGGCTCCCTGACGGCCTGTTTCGTCAGCCGGTTTTCGCGCCACATGGCGAACAGCCCGGCGGCGATGACCGTCAAAGCGCCAATGATGGTCGCACCTGTCGGCACTTCGGCCATGAAGAGATAACCGAGGGCGATCGCCCAGATCATCGTCGTGTAATCGAACGGCGCCAGCAGGGAGGCCTGGGCATGGCGCAGGCTGAGCGTCATGGTGATCTGGCCGATGCCGCCGGCAAGCCCGCCGCCGGCGAGCAGCAGAAACTGGTTGAAATCCGGCATCTTCCATCCAAATCCAAGCGTGGCGAAGCCGGCGACGACACCCGTCAGCGTATAGATGAGCACGATGCGCGACGGCTTTTCGATGCTGTTCAGGTGGCGGACGGCGATGGAGGAAAAGGCCGCGCAAAGCGCGCCGGTCAGCGCCAGCGCCGTTCCGATCATCGCAATGCTGTCGATCTGCGCGGGGCCTGACACGGCGTCAAACACCAGGTTGGGCGAGAGCGTTATGAAGACGCCGATGAAGCCCGTCAGTACGGCGGACCAGCGATATATCCGCACTTTTTCGCGCAAAAGCAGCGCGGCCAGCATGATGGTGAAAAGCGGTGTCGTGTAGCTCAGCACCGTGACATTCACCAGCGGCAGATAGGCGAGCGCCAGAAAACCGAAGAACATGCCGCCCAATCCAGCCGAGCTGCCCGCAAGCAGGCGGCCGATATTTTTCGCGGCCGGCACGGTTATTCGCTCGGAGGAGGCGATGAACCAGAGACAGAGGGGAATGAGGGCAAAAAATCCCCGGCAGAAGACGACTTCGCCGACCGGAATCGCCCCCTCCAAACCCTTCACGCAGGCGGACATGACTGTGAATGCCAGCATGGCCGCCAGCTTGAGCAAAATACCGGTCTTAGGATCCATCCCGCTCCCCATCGCAGCAAAGACCGTGTCATGGGGAAGAGGCGGAGAAAAGCGATGGTCGCTGGCCATAAGAATCTTGTCTTACCCCATCATGCGCAGTCGGGTCCTTTGAAAACCGGTGGAACCACTTGACGGTGCTTTTGCTCTAGGCCCCGGCGGCGATTTGGTGTCATGATCGCATCTCGAACCGGTGGGAGGTTTAAGCCGACATGTTGGATTTGCGCAGGCTGCGATATCTGGTCGCGATTGCTGATTGCGGCTCCATGTCGGCGGCGGCGCGGCAATTGGGGATCGCCCAGCCGGCGCTCAGTCACCACATCACGGAACTGGAGCGGCTGGTGGGTTTCCCCGTGCTGCACAGGCTGGCGCGCGGCGTGAAGGCGACGGAGAAGGGTGAAATACTCCTTATTCATGCCCGGGAGATTACCGAGAAGGTCCGGCAGGCGGAGGCGGAAATCCGGGCCATGGCCTATCTGGATGAGCGGGTGATCCGGCTGAGCCTTATTCCTTCCTGGGCCACGGCCTTTGCACCGAACATCATCAGTGAGGTTGCCGCTTCTATGCCAAAGGTTTCGCTGCGGCTGATAGAGGCGCGCAATGACGAATCTCTGCGCCTCATTCGTCTCGGCAAGGTGGATATGGCTGTTGCGCTGGTCGGCGCGGAGGACAAGGCCGATGATCTTATCATCAAGGAGAGCCTTTTTGCGGTGTCTTCCCGACCCATCGGTCGGTCGATGCCGCTCGAGGCTGTGGCGGGGCTCAACCTTATCCTGCCGCCGAAGGACAACCCGCTGCGCGTATCGATCGACGAGGCCGCCGCCCGCGCCGGCATCACGCTGAACGTGACCATGGAGATCGACGGGCAGGATACAATCAAACGCGCCGTCAGCGCCGGTATTGGCGCGACGATTCTGTCATGGAATTCGGTGCAGCAGGAACAGGAGGCCGGTCAGCTTCAGGCCGCTCATATTACCGATCCCGTCATTTATCGCTCCATCCATTTGCTGAGGAACAGGGAGGTGGACGAGCGGACGTTCAGGCTGTTCCGAGACCTGTTGCGGGCCGTCGCAAGACGCGAGTCGGCATTCAACCCATAAACGATTTGTATGGGTAAGTTGAAAACTCGGTATTTGTATTGTTGATGGCTTCTTCCTAGCCTCCCCGGTGAAAGTATATCGGGGAGGAAAAGATATGCGTTTGAAGACATCTCTGTTCGGCATGTTGGCGGCTGCGGGAGTTCTGGCTGCCGGAGGGGCGGCGGCGGAATATCCGGAGCGGCCGGTGACGCTCGTCATCGGTTATCCGGCCGGCGGCGGCACCGATATACAGTCGCGGGCGCTGGTGCCCTATCTCGAAAAATATCTCGGCACATCGGTCGTGGTGGAAAACCGCGAAGGTGCTGGCGGGCTGATCGGCGCGACCTATATCGCCAATGCGAAACCTGACGGATACACGATCGGGGCGTTGAATTTCCCCTCCATGTATTCGCCGATCGTGCAGGGCAATGCCAGCTATAAGCAGGACGCCTTCACGCCGCTCGCCAACCAGATCGGCGGCGATCTGGCGTTGACGGTCAACAAGGTATCGCCGATCAAGACAGCCAAGGAATTCGTTGAAGCGGCCAAGGCGAACCCGGTCGTCGTTGGCGTGACGGGTATCGGTCATCCAAGCCAGATCACCGCCCTGCTGTTCGAGGAAGCGGCGGGCGTGAAGCTCAATTTCGTCCCCTTTAATGGGGGCGGACCGGCACGGCTCGCCATGCTCGGTAACCACGTCACACTCGGTTTCATGAACTTGAACGAGGTTTTTGCAGACAATCGTTCGGGTGCACTTCGTGTTCTGGCGACATCAGGCACTGAGCGTTCGCCGCTCTCGCCAGATGTGCCGACCTTCAAGGAAGCTGGTTACGACGTTCAGTTCAGCCTTCTTGCAGGTTTTGGTGCACCGAAAGGCCTGCCGGCGGATGTCGAGGCCAAGCTGGTCGATGCATTCCAGAAGGCGCTGAAGGACCCGGATTATCTTGCCGAGGCCAAAAAGCGCGAACTGACCATGCTGCCCCTGACCCAGGCGGAATTTGCCGAGGCACTCAAGAAGGGCAACGCCAATCTGGCCGAGCTCTGGAAAAGCAAGCCCTGGACGAAATAAGCGGCGCTTCTCTCACCACTAACCGAAATGACGCTTGGGCCTGTGCGTGGCCCGGGCATGACCCACTGTTGAAAGGAATCCGGCCAATGGCCCATGTCATCCGCAATTTCCAGCGCCCCTCAAGGGCTGATATTGAGGCGATCAGCAAATTCAGCCCCGCAACCATTCACGAGGCGCAGGGCAAGCTTGGCGCTCTCGATTATCGCATCAAGCCGATCAAGCCCGGCCTGAAAATCTGCGGCCCGGCAATCACGGCAAAATGCCATATCGGCGATAATCTGATGATTTTCGAAGCCATTAATCTCGCAAAGCCCGGCGACGTGCTGGTCATCGATGGCGGTGACAATCCAAATCAGGGCGGCTTTGGCGATGTGCTGGCCGCCGCCTGTATCGGCAAGGGCATTGTCGGCTTCGTGGTCAGCGCCGCGGTGCGTGACGGCAAGGGGCTGCGCGAAATCGGTTTTCCGGTTTTCTCGCTCGGGCTTTGCATGAAGGGCACGTCCAAGGACACGCTCGGCACCATCAACCATCCGGTCGTGGTGGGCGGTGAACTGATCAGCCCCGGCGATATCGTCTGCGGCGACGATGACGGCGTTGTCGTCGTGCGTGAGAAGGATATCGCGAAACTCGTCAAGGCCTGCCAGGAGCGCGACGACCACGAGAACCACATGATGGAACTGCACCGTCAGGGCAAGATGGATATCGAGGATCGTTACGACATGATGCGCTCGAAGGGGTGCGTCTGGGCGGATTGAGCCGGATATTCGATATTTGGATACGCCGTGTCGGGAGGCACGGCGTATTCCTCAATGAGGAGGGGAGAAAAACATGGCCGAACACAAAAATAGCTCGAAACTGACGGCGAATATTCTGTCCGGGGTCTTCTTTCTGGTGGCCGCCGCCGGGCTTTATTACGGCGCGCGGCCGCTGAGCATGGGCACCAATTTCCAGCCCGGGCCGGGCTACATGCCAACGGTCATCGCGGCATTGATGTTCGCGCTCGGTATCGCACTGCTCTTGCAGGATCTGTTGGGAAAGACACCGTCCGAAGCCTGGGCGGCTCCGAAGATGCGTCCGTTTCTGGCAGTGGCCGGCATTGCCGCTTTTGCGCTGCTGATCGAGCCATTGGGCTTCATCGCTGCCGCTTTTGTGCTGATCCTGCTCGCCTGCATCGCCTATGGCAGAATCCGGCCGGTTGAGGTGCTGCTGCTTTCCGCGGTGCTCATCCTCGCCTGCATCCTCATTTTCGTCGTCGGCCTCGGACAGAGGATACCCCTGCTGCCATGACCGATCTTCTTGCCAATATCGCCCTCGGTTTCGGTGTTGCTGTCACGCCGGTCAACCTTTTCTATTGTCTGCTGGGCGTCACGCTCGGCACGATGATCGGCATCCTGCCGGGCATCGGCCCTTCCGCGACCGTCGCGCTGCTTTTGCCCATCACCTATACGATGCCGGACACGGCGGCGTTGATCATGCTTGCGGGCATTTTCTATGGTGCACAATATGGCGGTTCGACTACGGCGATCCTCGTCAATCTGCCGGGCGAATCCTCATCCGTCGTCACCTGCATCGATGGTTATGCGATGGCCCGGCAGGGCAGGGCGGGGGTGGCGCTGGCCACTGCGGCGCTCGGGTCGTTTTTTGCCGGCACGGTGGCGACCATTCTGATCGTCGTGGTCGCAAAGCCACTCTCCGCCATTGCGCTTGCCTTCGGGCCGGCTGACTATTTCAGTCTGGTGATCTTCGGGCTTCTGTTTGCCGTGTTCCTGTCCAGCGGATCGCCGGTCAAGGCGGTCGGCATGGTCGCCTTCGGCATTGCGCTGAGCCTCGTCGGCATCGATCCGACATCGGGTGAGCAGCGTTTCACCTTTGGCATGGCGGAACTGTTCGACGGCATCGATTTCGTCGTGCTGGCCATCGGGCTGCTAGGTGTCAGCGAAATCCTTTTTAACCTGCAGCAGGGTGTGGAGCGTGATGCAGGAACGACAAAGACCGGATCGCTGATGCCGACCCGACAGGATTTCAAACAGGCATTTCCGGCCGTCCTGCGCGGCACGGCGCTCGGCTCCTTCCTCGGCGTATTGCCCGGCGGCGGTGCGATCATGAGTTCTTTCGCCAGCTACGCGCTGGAGCGCAAGATCGCAAAGGATCCATCCCGGTTCGGCAAGGGTGCGATCGAAGGGCTGGCGGGGCCGGAAAGCGCCAATAATGCCGGCGCGCAGACCTCTTTCATTCCGCTCCTGACGCTTGGCATTCCCGCCAACGGCCTGATGGCGCTGATGGTCGGGGCGATGATGATCCAGGGCATCACCCCGGGACCGGAGGTCATGCAGTCGCGGCCCGATCTCTTCTGGGGGCTGATCGCCAGCATGTGGGTGGGCAATCTGCTGCTCCTGGTACTGAACCTGCCGCTGATCGGCATCTGGGTTCGGCTTCTCGGCATTCCATACCGCTTCTTGTGCCCCGCCATTCTGATGTTTTGCGCCATCGGGGCCTATGGGCTTTCCTACAGCGTTGTGGACGTTCTGTTCTGCGCGGTCTTCGGCATCGTCGGCTTCTTTCTGCGCAAGATCGGCTGCGAGCCGGCGCCTCTGGTTTTGGGCTTCGTTCTCGGTCCGCTTCTGGAACAGAACATGCGCCTCGGGCTGCTGATTTCGCAGGGCAGTTTCTCAACATTCGTCACCCATCCGATCAGCGCCACGCTGCTCGCTTTGTCCGGCATGGTCGTCATCATGATGGCGATGCCGGCGATCATGCGCCGCCGCGAGGTGGTGTTTCAGGGTGATGACGACTGACAATCAATCGAGCCGGTGCCGCCGGCCAAGCAAAGGTGAAATAATGCATATTCTGATAATCGGCGCGGCCGGAATGATCGGCCGCAAATTGACGCAACGCCTTGCTTCCGACAGAACGCTTGATGGTGCGAAGATTACCGAAATGACGCTGACGGATGTTTTCGAACCGGCCGCGCCGAAAGGCTTCGGCGGTGCACTGACCATCGAGCGCAGTGATCTGTCGAATGCCGGCGTGGCCGAAAAGCTGGTCGCAAAACGGCCGGATGTGATCTTCAACCTCGCCGCCGTGGTTTCGGGCGAGGCGGAAGCAGATTTCGAGAAAGGTTATCGCATCAATCTCGATGGCGGGCGCTCGCTGTTCGAAGCCATTCGTCTGGAGCACGAAAAGGACGGATATCGGCCGCGCATGGTCTTCTGCTCATCGCTTGCCGTGTTCGGTTCGCCATTCCCCAAGGTGATCGGCGACGAGTTCCTGACGGCGCCATTGACCAGCTATGGCACGCAGAAGGCGATCGTGGAGCTGTTGCTTTCGGACTATAGTCGCCGCGGTTTCTTTGATGGCGTCAGCATCCGTCTCCCCACCATCTGCATCCGCCCCGGCAAACCGAATGCGGCCGCCTCCGGCTTCTTCTCCAATATCCTGCGCGAACCGCTGGTGGGTCAGGAAGCGGTGCTGCCAGTTGCCGATACCGTGCGTCACTGGTTCGCCAGCCCGCGCTCGGCGGTCGCCTTCCTGCTGCGCGCCGCGACGGTGGATCTCTCCGGGCTTGGCGTTCGCCGCAATCTCATCATGCCGGGGCTGTCGGCCACGGTTGCGGATGAAATCGAGGCGCTGCGCGCCTTTGCCGGGGAAAAGGCCGTGGCGCTTATCAAGCGCGTTCCCGACGAGCGGATCATCCGGATCGTCGACGGCTGGGCCGAGGATTACGATCCGCAACTCGCGCTGTCGCTCGGCTTCAGGGCGGAAGCCTCCTTCGCCGAAATCATTCAGGCGCATGTGGAAGATGAGCTGGAGGGGAAAGCAGCATGAGTGATGGAAAGATCGCGCTCGTCACGGGTGGAGGAACAGGGGTCGGCAAGGCGATTGCCAAAGCGCTCCTGGAAGATGGTTACAAGGTTGCGATAACGGGCCGGCGGCGGGAGGTTCTCGACACTGCCGCCGCCGAATGGAGCGAACATAAAGACTGTGTTCTGGCCGTCGCGGCTGATATTTCCGCTCCGGCCGATGTCGAGCGGCTGTTTGCGGAAATCATCGGGCGTTTCGGTCGCCTCGATCTTCTGGTCAATAATGCCGGCATGTCCGCACCGGCGGTGCATATCGAAGATGTGCCGTTCGAAACCTGGAATGCCGTGGTCGGGGCTAACCTCACAGGGGCTTTTCTCTGCACCCAGGCGGCGTTTCGCCAGATGAAGGCGCAGTCGTCGCAGGGTGGCCGCATCATCAATAATGGCTCGATTTCCGCCACCACGCCGCGGCCGCGGTCTGCGCCATATACCGCGACCAAACATGCGATCACCGGACTTACAAAATCGGCCGCGCTGGATGGCCGGCGGTTCAACATCGCCTGCGGACAGATCGATATCGGCAATGCCAGCACCGAAATGACGCGCGCCATGGCAACCGGCGTGCTGCAGGCGGATGGCAGCACCGCCATCGAACCGACCATCGATGCCGGCATCGTTGCCAAGGCCGTGGTGCATATGGCCTCGCTGCCGCTCGAGGCGAACGTGCTGACCATGACGGTGATGGCGAGCGGCATGCCTTTCGTCGGTCGCGGGTAAGGAGCGCGCATGAAGCCCGATCTTCTGCAAACCTATCCGCTTCAGCCGCAGATCGAAGCCGAACTGCAAAAGCGCTTCAGGGTCCATCGCTGGCACGAAATATCCGACAAGCAGGCGTTTCTCCAGGCGGAGGCGGCGTCGATAAAGGCTGTCGTCACCGGCGGCCATATCGGGGTTGCTCCTGAACTCGCTGCCGGTCTGCCCGCTCTCGAAATCGTTGCCATCAATGGCGTCGGCTTCGACAAGGTCGATCTCGACCAGGCCCGCGCGCGCGGTTTCAGGGTGACGAACACGCCTGACGTGCTGACCGAGGATGTGGCCGATCTTGCCGTCGGTCTCTCCGTCATGCTGCTGCGCCAGCTTGTGCGCGCCGATCATCATGTCCGCTCCGGGGAGTGGAAAAGAGGCGAAATGCCGCTGGGTAACAAGGCCTCGCGGCGGCGTTACGGCATTTACGGGCTTGGCCGCATAGGCCGCGCCATTGCGGTGCGGCTGGAAGCTTTCGATGCGGAGATTTCCTATTTCAGCCGGCAGAAACAGGACGTGGTCTATGAGTATCATTCGACGGCCATGTCGCTCGCGAGGGACTGCGACGTCCTGATTGTCGCGGCGGCGGCAACGCCGGAGACAAAACACGCGATCAACCGCGAGGTGCTGGAGGCGCTGGGACCGGACGGTGTTCTCGTCAACGTCGCCAGAGGGTCTCTGGTGGATGAAAAGGCGCTGGTTGATGTTCTTGTGGCAGGCGGGCTGAAGGGTGCAGCGCTCGATGTCTTCGAGAATGAACCGCATGTTCCCGAGGCGCTGATCGGCATGCGCAATGTCGTTCTCGCTCCGCATATCGGCGCTGCGACGCATGAGACGCGGCTTGAGATGGGCGCTCTGGTTCTCGCCAATCTGGATGCACATTTCGCGGGACGGGACCTGCCGACCGCAGTGGTCTAGAATGTGCTGGTGGCTGGCATCGGCAACGTACGCCCCATCGGCCGGGTTGCAGCATCGCCGAATGTGGCGCATTCGCCATCCATACAAGTTGCTTATTACTCCAAAAAAAATCGGTCTTAGGCAAGCGATGAAAGCTTCACTACTGTTTGCTCAACGATAGGGGACAAACATGCCATTCTCAGACTACAAGACCGCACTCGTAACCGGCGCATCTTCCGGAATTGGCGCCGCTGTCGTCGAGCGACTTTGCCGTGAAGGGCTGGAAGTGCATGCGGTTGCCAGAAGTGTGGACGCTCTCAACCAGCTGGCGAAGCGCACGGGCTGTTTCGCACATGCCATAGATGTGACAGACCGGGCGGCGCTCGCGAAGCTCACCAGTGAGGTGGCGTTCGATGTTCTCGTGAACAATGCCGGTGTCGACCGCCCGAAGAAATTTCTGGAAGCGGATGAGAGTGATATCGATCTCCTGATCGACGTCAACCTGCGCGCCGTGCTGCATCTCTGCCGCATGGTGGTGCCAGGCATGGTGGCGCGCGATCGCGGCCATGTCATCAACATCTCCTCCATTGCCGGCAATTATAATTTCGGTGGCAATTCCACCTATCACGCCAGCAAGGCAGGCGTGGCGATGCTGTCCAACCAGCTGCGCATCGATGCTTTCGGTAAACGCGTGCGGGTGACGGAAATCTGCCCTGGCCGCGTCGCAACCGACATCTTCAACCATGTTCATGGCGATGATCCGAGCATTCGCGAACGTTTCATCGATGGTTTCGAGCTGCCGCAGGCCTCCGATATCGCCGATGCGATCGCGTTTGCCATCGCTGCGCCCGTGGCCATGAATATTGGCCACATGGAAATTACCCCGACGCTTCAGGTCATGGGCGGTCTGCAGACGGCCAAGCCCCAAACGGTTGAAAATCGACCGACTGAAAATAAGGCTGCGGCGGGTGGAGCCGGAGGAAGAGTCGCGTGAGCGGTTTTGACCTCTGGGCAATTCTGAACAATGCGGACTACGTCTCGATGTTTTTGCATGGCATCCAGATGACGTTCATCATCTATGCCGGCTCATGGCTGCTTGCCATGTCGCTCGCCATCGTGCTGCTTGCCATCCGCCTGTCGCCTTTCCGCTTCGGTGATCCGCTGGTGGCGGCCTATGTGTCCTATCACCGCAACGTGCCGACGCTGGTGCAGCTGATGCTGTGGTATTTCGGCGTGTTCACGCTGCTGCCGAGCGGACTGGCCAGCTGGCTTTCGAGCCATAATGCCGAAGCGATCTTCGCCATTATCGGTCTCGGTCTTTGTCAGGCTGCATATTTCAGCGAGGATCTGCGCTCCGGCGTTCGTTCGATCAATCCCGGCCAGATGGAGGCCGCACGTGCGCTCGGGCATAGCTATGTCTCGGCCATGCGTTTCGTCATCATGCCGCAGGGCGTTCGCAATGCGCTGCCGCCGCTGATCAATCACAGCACGTCCCTCTTCAAGAACAGCAGTCTCGGCGTTCTGATCGGTGCACCGGAACTGACCCATGCCGTCAAGGAAGTCGAGAATCTGAGTTTCCGGACATTTGAGGTCTATCTGGTCGCCACCGTGCTTTATCTGTTCTTCTCGCTGCTGATCATGGGTCTTGGAGCCTATATCTCCATGCGCGCCGATCCTCTCCGGAGGGCACGGGCATGATTCACGACATGATCGCAATCATCCAGGATTACTGGCTGCTGCTCCTCATCGGCCAATATCCCAACGGGCCGCTCGGCGGGCTTGCCAACACGCTTATCCTGTCGGCGCTCAGCATCGCGCTCGCCTTTCCCGTCAGCATCCTGATGGCGCTGGCACGGCTGTCGAAATGGCGGCTCCTGCGCTGGCCGGTCACTGCCGTGGTCTATTTCACTCGCGGCGTGCCGCTGCTGATGCTCATTCTCTGGAGCTATTTTCTCGTTCCGCTCTGGACCGGCGCCGACGTGCCGAGCTTTGTCACCATGCTGACCACGCTCGTCATCTATCAGGGCGCTTTCATGAGCGAAGTCGTGCGCGCCGGCATCGTATCGCTGGGCACGGGGCAGATGGATGCGGCGCGGGCGCTCGGCCACGGTTATTTCAGCGCGATGCGTTACATCATCCTGCCGCAGGCGCTCTACAACATGATCCCGAGCCTGATCTCGACCTTCGTGTCCACCATCAAGGACACGACCCTCGGCTACGTCATCAATGTGCCTGACCTGACCTTTGCGGCGAACCAGGTGAACAACCAGCTCCTGACCCAGCCCTTCCAGGTCTTCCTCATTCTGGCGCTGGTCTATTACATCATCTGCTGGTCGCTCACCCAAGTCGCCAATCTTCTCGAGCGCCGCATCGCCCGCCGGCGCGCCGGCCCGCGCGGCAAGCTTGCCGTTGACACCGCACCGGCCCCCGCCAATATCGTTACGGAGCAGCTATGACCGCGCCAGTTTCCGCCACTCAGGACTACACCATCACGCTTTCGCAAGTCTGCAAAAGCTATGGCGATTATCAGGTGCTCAAGGATGTCAACGAAAACGTCACCCGTGGCGAGGTCGTGGTCATCTGTGGGCCGTCGGGTTCCGGCAAGTCCACCCTTATCCGCACGATCAACCGTCTGGAGGAGATCAGCAGCGGCTCGATCATGCTGGATGGCAGGAACATCCATGCCCAGATGCGCGCCAAGGAGCTGAATGGGCTGCGCAGCCGGGTGGGCTTCGTCTTCCAGAGCTTCAACCTCTTCCCGCATCTTTCGGTGGTGGAAAATGTCTCCATGTCGCCGATCCGGGTGAAGGGTGTTTCCCCGGCGGTTGCGCATGAAAAGGCGCTGAAGCTTCTCGATCGCGTCGGCCTTGCCGACAAGGCCGGTTCCTATCCCGCCCAGCTTTCCGGCGGCCAGCAGCAGCGCGTCGCCATTGCGCGGGCGCTCGCCATGGAGCCGCCGGTCATGCTGTTCGACGAGCCGACCTCAGCGCTCGATCCGGAAATGGTCGGTGAGGTGCTCGCCGTCATGAAGAGCCTCGCTGCCGAAGGCATGACCATGCTCTGCGTCACCCATGAAATGGGCTTTGCCCGTGAAGTGGCCGACCGCATCTGGTTCATCGATGCCGGGCGCATTCTCGAAACCGCGAAACCGGACGAGTTTTTCAAAAATCCGCAACATCCGCGTGCCCAGCGGTTTCTTGCCGATCTGAGACACTAGGACCCAACCTCTATAATAACAGGGAGAACTGAAATGAACTGGAAGTGCATTACTCTTACCGCCATATTGGCGACCTCGGCTGCGGTCATTCCGGCCAAGGCGGATCAACTCGATACGATCATTGCAAACAAGACGCTGCGTTGCGCGACATTCGCCGACGTCCCGCCTTTCGCCTCGCCGGACCCGAAGACGCGTGAAATGGCAGGCTTCGACGTCGATTTGTGCGGCGCTATCGCCAAGGAACTGGGCGTCAAGGCCGAGATCAAGCCGGTGTCGGTCGAAGCGCGCGTTCCAGAAGTCAAGCTCGGCCGCGTCGATCTCTCGGTGGCGAACCTTGCCTATACCCAGAGCCGCGCGGAACAGATCCAGTTCAGCGATCCCTATTATCTGGCTAAGGAAATGCTGATCGTTCCGGTCGACGACCCCGGCACCAAGAAGTCCGATTTCGTCGGCCAGCGCATCGCTTCCAGCAAGGGCTCGACGTCGGAACTCTCCGTCAAGCTCAACAAGTCCGAGCCGCTGACGTTCCAGGATACGGCGTCCGCCTATCTCGCCGTGCAGCAGGGCAAGGCGCGCGGCATCGTTGGCAACACCATGACGATGACCAAGTTCGTCAACGAATCCAAGACCAAGGGCAAGCAGATGCGCATGATCGAAGAGCCGATGCTCTTCCAGCCGATCGGCATTGGCATGGCCAAGGACAATCCGGCGCTGACGGCCAAGATCAACGAGATTCTCCGCAAGCTCGATGCGGATGGCGAGATCAACCGTATCTGGGACAAGTGGCTCGGCCCGAACACCGAATACAAGATGACGCGCACCGACAAGGTCGTGCCTCTGTCCGAACTGAAGTTCGATCCGATCCCCTGAGCCTCGGCTCAGCCTCGGCCATCATTCCATCCATTCAACACCATCATCGGTCGGCGAGACGTTCTCGCCGACGGTTTCAACGTGGGAGGTTTTCATGATCCACATTAAAGATATCGCGCAGCGTCCGGCCAAGGCGGATGTCGAAGCCCTAGCCAAATTCTCTCCCGCCACGATTCATGAGGCGCAGGGACGTCGCGGCGCATTGTCATCCCGGCTGAAGCCGGTCGATTATCGCATGAAGCTCTGCGGTCCGGCCTTCACGGTCAAATGTGCGCCGCGCGACAACATCATGCTGCAGCTTGCCATCAACTATGCCAAGCCGGGCGACATCATCGTCGTTTCCGCCGGCGAATATGAAGAAGCCGGTTCGTTCGGCGACGTTCTCGCCAATGCCTGCCTCGCAAAGGGTATTGGCGGCCTGGTGACCGATACCGGCGTGCGCGACACGCTGCAGCTGCGAGACCTCGGTTTCCCGGTCTTCTCGCTCAGCGTCTGCATCAAGGGCACGGTCAAGGAGACCATTGCCGCGGTCAATGATCAGGTGATCGTCGGCGGCGAGATCATCAATCCGGGCGATATTATCGTCGGTGATGCCGACGGGCTGGTGGTCGTCAGACGCGATGAAGCGCAGGAAGCGGCCAAGCTTTCGCAGGCGCGCGAAGATGCCGAAGCCGGTTACATCGAAGCCTACAAGCAGGGCAAGTCAGTGATTGAGGTCAGCAAGCTCGAGGCTGTGCTGAAAGCCAAGGGCCTTGTGGTCGATATCTGAGAAATCCGGGGAATGGCCTGGCGGCATTAGCCGCCATGCCGAACCCTCATGGGAGGAGAGACTATGAAAGCGGTTGTCATCCACGCGGCGAAGGATCTGCGGATCGAGGAACGGCCGGACGAACAGCCCGGCCCGGGACAGGTCGAGGTCGCCATCGAGGCGGGCGGCATCTGCGGCTCCGACCTGCATTATTACAATCACGGCGGTTTCGGCACCGTGCGCGTGCGTGAGCCGATGATCCTTGGCCATGAGGTGGCCGGTACCATCAAGGCTTTGGGAGAGGGGGTTTCCGGTCTGGCTGTTGGCGACCGTGTTGCCGTATCGCCGAGCCGGCCCTGCAACCATTGCGAATTCTGCCTGAAGGGTCAGCAGAACCAGTGCCTGAACATGCGCTTTTATGGCTCCGCCATGCCCATGCCGCATATTCAGGGTGCATTCCGCCAGCGCCTCGTCGCCGAAGCATACCAGTGCCACAAGGTGCGGGATGGCATCTCCATCCATGAAGCGGCCATGGCCGAACCCTTCGCGGTAACGCTGCATGGTGTCAACCGCGCTGGCGCATTGACCGACAAACGTGTTCTGGTCACCGGCTGTGGGCCGATCGGTGCGTTGGCGATCATTGCCGCCCGTGCTCATGGGGCTCGGGAAATCGTCGCGACCGACATCATGGATGCGGTTCTGCAAAAGGCGCTCGCCATCGGCGCCGACCGCGTCATCAATGTGGCGAGCGACCCGGATGCGCTCTCCGCCTATTCGGCAAACAAGGGTTATTTCGACGTTCAGTTCGAGGCGTCCGGAAATGAAAGAGCCGTCCGTTCGGGTCTCGAAGCGCTGAAACCCCGCTCTACCGTGGTTCAGCTTGGCCTCGGCGGCGATGTGTCCATTCCGCAGAATATGGTGGTTGCCAAGGAAATCGAGATGAAGGGCACGTTCCGGTTCCATGAGGAATTCGGACTTGCCGTCGATTTCATCAACCAGCGCCGTGTCGACCTGAAGCCCCTGCTGACCGGAACCTTTCCATTGGAAGAAGCGGTTGCGGCATTTGAGGCCGCGGGTGACAGAAGCAGGTCGATGAAGGTTCAACTCGCCTTTTAACGGGCGCCGTTCCCTGATTTCGAAACGGCCGCAGGAAGATTTCGATTGCGGCCGTTTACGCGCGGTTGAAAGATCATTCGGGCCGTGGCCGGACGAAGCGCTGTTCCAGCACCTCGCTTCCCCATTGGCTGCCCGGATGTTCCTCGACACATGCGAAACCATGGGCTTCGTAAAGGTATCGCGCGGCCAAAAGGCCGTTGAATGTCCAGAGGTGGGTTTCGGCAAACCCTCTTTCATCAACGAAGGCCAACGCAGTCTCCAGCAGCCTGCGTCCCACACCGCCACCGCGTACGCCGTCATCAACGATGAACCAGCGCAGATGCGCAATATCCGCTCCGAGATCTTCACCATCGATAGCGACGGAGCCGATGATCTCCTGTCCGCGCATTGCGACCCAGATCGCATTCTTCGGGCTTTCGAGCCGGTTGCAGAAAGCCGCGAGGCCTTCGGCCACGACGGATTCGAAACGCTGGCCGAAACCGGATGTCCGGGCGTAATAAAGCGCATGCATCTGCGTGATACGGGCAATGATACCCGGCCTGTACCCCTCCTGGATCTCTATGGAGGGAGCAACGGTATCGGTCCGGTCTCCCAGCGCATCGGCGTAAAGACGGAGCCCTTGGAGGATCGTGTGGGCATCCGCCGACGTAAGCTGCGTCAGGGCGTCAGAGACCTGCCGGTTCGCAAAGCCGTGAATGGCGCCCACCTTCTCCTGCCCTTTCCCCGTCAGACGCAACCGCTTGATACGGCTATCCTCCTCATCCGTTTCTTCGCGAACATCGCCGGAAAGCACGAGCTTGCGCAGCATGCGGCTGACACTCGATTTTTCAAGCCGCAGCAGCTTTCCCAGATCCCGCGCCGTGATGTTGGGGCATGTCTCGATCTCGATCAGTGCATGCACGGCGGAGGGCGGCAGATCGGTGCCGGCAAAATCTCCGCCCATGAAGCCGAGTTCGCGGACGAGCCGGCGCGAGGTGGAGCGGATATCGCTTACGGGGACAGGTTGCTGGTACACGGTTGATCCATTATGGTTGCATCATGCAACCATAATCACATTCTGCTTCGCTTGTCAAGATTGCTGCCAACGTAAAAGGCTGGCTTTCTCAGCAAAAGCGGGCAATCTGCTCTCCCGGTCGCCGACAATGGTGGCTAAACCGATATCATCGGCAAGATGGATGGTCGCTGAGACCGTACGGTGGAATTTCCTGGCCGCGTTCGCGGCAGTCGATTATCCGGCTATGGAGCAGGCATGCCCGACACGCCCCGATTTTTCCGCTATGCGGTTTTAGCCGCCATGTTTCCCGTGGCCGTCCTCGGCCTGGTGGCGACTCCGAACGAATATCGCGCCATCGGCATGGAGGCTGTCGATTGCGACGGCCCCATATCCGTTCTGATTGCCGCCGTGCCGGCGCTTGCGGTCTATGCAATTATCGGCTGGATGTTTCTCTCCGGAGCCAAACGCCATCGGTCGCTGATTTCAGCCTGTTTTTGTGGACTTGTGTGCCTGGCGCTCGTCTGGAATATCGGCATGGCGCTTCAGGAGCAGCGACGAAACGCGGCTGAAATGGCATGCGGTTTCAGTGGTCGATTGTGACCGCGCTCCGCTCAAGTCCTTCTGTAACCGTCCTGCCTGCTCAACGGAACCGAAGGTTTCGGCGTGTAAGCTGATCGACGGAGGTGCAGCCCATCAGCTTCATGCCGCGCTCGATTTCGATACGCATCAGCTCAAGCGCCCGTTCCACGCCCGGTTGCCCGGCGGCGGCAAGGGGGAAAAGGTAATAGCGGCCGAGCCCCACGGCTTTCGCGCCGAGAGACAGTGCTTTCAGAACATGGGTGCCGCGCTGCACGCCGCCATCCATCATCACGTCGATCCGGTCGCCGACCGCATCAACGATTTCGGCCAGTTGATCGAAGGCGCTGCGGGAGCCGTCGAGCTGGCGTCCGCCGTGATTGGAAAGCACGATGCCGCTGCAGCCGATTTCCACGGCGCGTCTGGCGTCATCCACCGACATGATGCCTTTAAGACAGAAAGGCCCGCTCCATTCGCGCACCATCTGCGCCACATCGTCCCAGTTCATCGAAGGGTCGAGCATGTCGGTGAAATAGCGGCTGATGGAAAGAGCGCCGCCGTCCATTTTAATGTGGTCGTCGAGCTGCGGCAGGCTGAAGCGCTCATGTGTCAGGTAATTGATGCCCCAGGCCGGCTTGATGGCGAATTGCGCGATGCCGGAAAGATTGAGCTTGAACGGAATGGCAAAGCCGGTACGCTTGTCGCGCTCGCGGTTGCCGCCCGTGATGCTGTCGACGGTCAGCATCATCGTCTCGACACCGGCGCTCTTGGCACGCGCCATCATATCGCGGTTGAGGCCTCGGTCCTTGTGGAAATAGAACTGATAGACCTGTGGGCCGCCGCTGATCCGGCGCGCTTCTTCCAGGCTCGTGGTGCCGAGCGAAGAGACGCCGAACATCGTGCCGTATTTCCCCGCCGCTGCCGCAACCGCCCGTTCCCCTTGATGATGGAAAAGGCGTTGCAGCGCCGTCGGGGAACAATAGACCGGCATGGACAGCTTCTGCCCCATGACGGTGACCGACATATCCACATCTGCCACGCCCCGCAGCACATCGGGAACGAGATCGCATTTTTCGAAGGCGGTCGTGTTTCGCCGATACGTCACCTCGTCATCGGCAGCACCGTCTATGTAATTGAAGATCGGTCCGGGAAGACGCTGTTTGGCCATGCGGCGAAAATCGTGGAAATTATAGCAGTCTTTGAGTTGCATCTGTTACCCGACCGGTCCGGTTTGAAAGCTTTCAAAAGAGTATCGGAAACCTATACCGGAGATTTAGGGCGGGCAATCGTGCCGTGGACGATTTCCGCAGGCTCAAAGCGATGGATGCCGCGAGGTCGGAACGGCAAGAGCTGTTCTGCAGCGAGAAGCTTCGCTGAAAGCCAGAGAACCGACATCCACATTTCCGTGCCCTGCAGCCCGGCCGGGTGCCCCTCTGCGAAGGCAAAACCCTTGCCTCTTTGCCAGCGCCCCTCATTTCGGCTCAGAATTTCGCGGGCTATCTCTTTTGCCTCATCTTGCCGGTGATCCGTCTGTTTCAGGCAAAGAAGAAGGGGATGGATCGTATCGAGCAGGTTGCAGGCATTAAAATTCTCGCCATGAAAACCGCCATAGGCATGATAATTGGCGATGACGGAGTCTATCACTGCTGCCGGATAGGGAACGGGCAGGCCGAACTGGGCATGGGAGCCGCGGGTAAGCCGGTAAAAGCCGTTGACTGGTTGCAGCAGGCCCTGTGTGGAGGTCGGCTCACCCCAAAGTCCGGTGGTTTTCTCCACGTTCATGGCCAGCCAGCCGAAGAGAACGGTGAGATTGTCGCCGGATGTGAAATAGCGCCTGTTGACATAAAGCGCGGTGGCGATGGCGTCTATGGTGGCGCCGCAATGCCATGCCCGGCTTTGCCACGGCAGTTTTTCCAGCAACAGGATGAGTTCGTCGGCGCGGAGACGCTCCACGAAAGCGATCGGCTGTTTCGGCGCAGCACCGAAACATTCAAGCGCATATCCGACAGCCAGAATATTATAGAGGACGGCAGGGTCCTTCTCGGGAGGCGTCGAGGGGCGGTGGTCACCGGCGAAAAACAGTCCGGTTTCCTGATCCTGCAGGGCCTGAAGGCTGGCCACGGTTTTTACGGCGTCGAAAGCGATACCTTCCTGTCCGAAGGCCGCCGCGATCTCTATGGCATCGCACAGATGCCTGATGCTTTCGACCTCATGTCCGGATGCATCGGCGGAACGATAGATGCCATCCGCGCCATAGGAGCGGATGGCGGCAAGCCAGTCGCCGGCAATCTCCTGGCCGAGTTTTTGCAGCAGGTGATCGGGCAGCTTCGGTGCGGCCGCTTTTCCTCCGCGGTATCGCAGAACCCGGGCGGGAACGCCGCCTGCAATTGCCATGGCGGGAATGTCTTTCGCCACCACCGCGCCTGCGGCGATAACAGCGCCGCGTCCTATCTTCACGCCATCAAGCACAACCGCATTGGCGCCGATCCAGACGTCGTCACCGATCTCTATCCCGAGCGAGGTCAGCGGTTGGCGATAGATCGGAGTTTCAATGTCGTCGAAACCATGGTTGAAGCCGACGATGCTGACATGTGAGGCGATACGCACGCCGTTGCCGATCGTCACCTTGCCGGAAAGACAGGCATAGGGATTGATCGAGACATTTTCACCCAGTTCGATATTGCCGCGCACGATTGCATAACCGGCGACCCACGACTGCGCACCCATCAATAACCTGTCCGTATGCACCTCGGCCTTGTCGGCAATGTAAACGCCCTGCCCGAAAACGGCGTTGGCGGAGCGCTCAAGGCCGCGCAGCCGCGCCTGATGGTCGGGGCTGTCGATATCCTCCTGCTTCCGCTCCCAGGTCAGGATGTTCAGCCGATCCGGCCTTTGGGAGACACCCGGTGTGTCGTCGGTCATCTCCGTCAGCCTGCGCGGTTTTCATCGAGAGCATGGGCGGGAACGCGCCGTCCTTTCCGCTTGAACATCTTTTCCAGCCCTGCGAGATCAGGAATATCGGGAAGGGCAGCCAATGCAGCCTCTGCCTCTTTGCCGACCGGCAGTGCCATGGCCATCGTGACCAGCAGCGTGTCGCCGGAGGCGATGGTGCCGCGCAATTGCGGAACAAGGGTTCTGGCGTGGATAAGGTTGGTATTGGCGATTGCCTGATGGCATAGGCCTTCGCGCCGAATACCGGCCGAAAGATCGGCGATGATGCTGGTGTCAGTCTGTCCGTAACAGACGGCGCGACCTTCGCTCGCCTCGGTGCGGTCGCTATTGAAATCGGCCCGCTCTATGGCAAATCCGCCTTCTGATGTTTGCAAGGGGCGTGGGGTGCGGATGCGGTGCAGCCTTATGTGCCAGGGGTTTTGCGGCACGAGCCAGGTCTCGATCTCGACATCCGCCCATGGCCGCCAGCGGGAATAGAGGCAGTCTTTGGCAATCAACGCCTCTTCCATCGTCTCGCGGGTGCGGAAGTGCACCCCATCGTCGGAAAGGCCGAGCATGCCGTCGAAACTCGCGGCGGCAAAATGCCGGTCATCCGCTTCGATATTGAAGGCATAACGGGTGGAATAGACGAATTTCGAGTATTTTTCCTGCGCGCCGCGCATCCTCTCGTGCTGTTGCCCGGAGGACAGGACCACGATGCTGCCCGGCGTATGAAAGGCCACCATGCCGGGCTCTGCTAGGGGAACCGGTTCGGCAAACTCCTGCGGTTCGGCCTCTTCCGCGGCCCAGAAGGGGTGATCGGCGGGCAGCGCCAGCGGCAGGAAAAATTTAAGCGCCCAATAGGGCGAACAGGGAGAATTATAGCTCTCGCTCATCAGAAGGTTCGGATAGGCGTATCCAACTGACAGAACGCCATCGCGATCGGCGATAGGCCGCTTCGACCACCAGCGGATATGGCGCATGTAGTAGCCCTTGATCTCCGGCCACGGCAGCGCTTCCAAACCTGAAAAGGCGAGAGCGCCCCAGAAACCGCCTGCAGCAAAACGATAGGTCTGGCTGCGCCCGAAGGCGAGCGAGGCTCCGTCCGGCCCGAACCAGTGGCGCATGTCGCGGGCGAAGATGTGCGAGCGTTCCAGCAACCGTGTTTTTCGCGCGTCGTCCCCTTTCGCCAGCACGGTATAGATCAGACCGTAAAAATGCATTGCGAAGGGAATATAATGATCGACCCGGCGCACCGGCCCGTCTCGATACCAGCCATTGCCGATATCGAAAGCCTCGAGCTCATCGAGATAGGTCTGGGTCTTAGCGCGGTCGAATTCCACACCCACCTTTTCCAGTCCGAGATCGATCAGGACGCGGAAGAATTTCCAGTTATTGTCGACGAATTCCCGCTCGCGGGCGGCCAGTAGATAGGCGGCGACAGCCTGTTTGTCCGTTTCGGCGAGTGGCTCCCAGATATGCTCGGGAACCATGGCGAGCGCAAATCCTATGGCCGCCAGTTCGACCAGCCGCTGATGACGGTCGGCGGTATCGCCCCAATATTCGGGGTGAGCCGGGTCGGTGCCATTGGCCAGTCCACGCCGATAGAGATCCCAGTGCGGAAAGTCATAACCACCGGCGGCAAGCGGGACGATGCCCCATAATGGCCGGGCAAAACCCTCCAGTTCTGCCGCAGGAAAATCGAAAATCGCCCCGGTTGCACCGAGCCGTACACGCGCGCCGCCGAGCGAAAAACAGGCAAGCAGCGGGTTGAAGAGATCGATCACCGCCTTTGCGAGATCGTCCCTGCTGCGAAGCGGGTTGTGAAAGAGTGGATTGGCTTTGGCGGTCTCGTGAGGCACGGTTACGAATGTCCGGAATTCATGATCAAAGGAAAGGGCCGCGGGCTTATCGCCCGCGGCCCCCGCGATAATTATTTGATGGCTTTGACGCCGTCATTCATGTCCTTGATGCCGTCATCGATGGAGATATTGTCGGTCATCAGCGCGTCATGCACGCGGTTCAGAACGACCTCGATCTTGGCCGCATTCGGATTGACCGCCATTTCCAGATAGGCCTTGCCCGCCTGCAGCGCGTCCTTGCTGTTCTGATCCTGCGGAAAGCCCGGCAGCGCTGCGATCTTCTGAGCCACATCGTCGGTTCTGAGCGCAGGGAAAGTGCCGGTGGAGGCGATGATCGCCGCACCCTCAGGTCCGGTGACGAAGTGGATGAAATCCAGCGCCGCTTCCTTGTGGCCGGAATTGGCATTCACCGACAATCCGGCAATCTGCGCGGCCGTCGCGCCTGCCGCGACCCCATCCGGATGGGGGAATTTCACGATGCCCCAATTGACGCTTTTCGACTCGCCCGATTTTACCTTGGCGATCTGGGTTCCGACGAACCATGTGCCCATGGGCAACATTCCGATCGTTCCGTTGAAGAACAGGGCGGAATAGTGGGTGTTGGATGTTTTCAGCGAGGCATAGGACGGTATCGCGCCGCTCTTTTGCAGGGCAAGTGCCCGCTCATACCAGGGTTTCAGGAATTCATAATTGCCGTCCACCAGCGTGTGTTTGCCATCCTGAATGCCCGGCAGCTGCACCGTCGAACGCCAGGTGTGCAGCAGCGCGCCATAGGTGCGGTTGGCGCCCATGCCGCTCTTCAGCTTGCCGGCGATTTCATCGAATTGCGCCCAGCTCATGTCATTGCTGGGGTAAGGCACGCCCGCCTTGTCGAAAATATCCTTGTTGTAATAGACCACCCAGAAATCCGAGCGGAACGGCAAAGCATAAATCTTGCCATCGATGGTCAGTTCCTCGATCAGGCCGCCATAGGGGGCCGTCTCGATCTTCTGGTCCTTGATGAAGCCGCTGAGATCGGTGATGTTGCCGGCGCGCACCAGATTGGCGTAGCCGGGCACATCCTTGATGGTGACGACATCAATATCCTTGGAGCCGCCGGTCAGCTGCGTGGATATCATCTGCGTATAGTCCTGCGAGCCGAGGTCCACCACCTCGAACGTCACATTCGGATGCTTCTGCTTGTAGGCCTCCATCAAGGGCTTGAAATAAGCGCCCTTATCCAGATCCCACAACGCCCATTTAAGCGTGACGGGTGCATCACCCGCAGCAAGCGCGGTTCCTCCCATGCCGATCGCAATGCCGAGACCGGCGGTTGCGAGAGCAAATGCACGTCTGGTTGTCGTAAACTCCATAGCCCGTTTCTCCTTCCCTGACTGATGTCGTTTTGATTTTGGTCTGCCTTAAGTGCCGCTCCCCGCCGGTTCGGGCATCCGCACACGCGTTTTCGCGGCGGCGTTTCTCGCCGCGAAACACAGGGCGAACATGCCGAGCGAAAAATTGATGGTTGCCGGCATGAACACGGACACCGGATAAAAAAGGATATGTGCGAGCCAGAGCGCTGCGACGAACCCGAGCGCCGCCAACATCGGCAACGGTTTCGTGAGTGCAAGAAATGCCGCCTGCCGCAGGGTTTCCGAAAGTGGCAGGTCCTGCTGCCTGGCCAGAACAACACTGGCATAGGCACTGAGGAGGATGAGGAATAGCGTTACCGCCAGGCTGATCGCAAAAGGCAGGCTGTAAGCGAGCTGAAGCCGGGCGGCCCCGGCATAACTGACAGTCGCATAAGTACCGGCGCTCACCAGCAATGCGCTTAACACCACAAGCGCGGTGCCGCGCAGGGCGAGTTTTCGCAGGGCTTCGAGAAAGTCACGTAGCAGATAGGTATTTTTATCGTCCGCGAAGGACACACAGATGCGGGCCATGGCGAACATCGCCGCCGGCATCGTCACCACCGGCAGACTGGCGATGATGAAGAGGATGTTGAGCTTCACCATCTCCCACCATTCGCGTTTGAGGATATCCAGGAAGAGCGCAAGGCCGGTCAGTGGCGGGGCGTTCTTGTCGATCCCGGCTCCTTCCTTCGTCCATAACCCTTCCAGCCATTGCATCGCGTTTCTCCCGGCCGCGTCAGTAAAGGATCGATCGTTCGGTGACAGGATCGAAAAGCTGCGCATTCGTCAGATCGGCCACCAGTTCGACGGGATCGCCGATCTTTGCCCTGAAACGTGGTGAGACGCGCGCAACAAGGTTTCTGCCGCCGGAGACGAGGTTGAGATGCACTTCCGATCCCATTGGCTCCGCCAGTTCCACGGCGGCCGCGAAGGGAGAAACATTGCCGGCATCGATATCCGCGGGGGCGAATTCGTGGAAATTTTCCGGTCGGATGCCGAGAATGATGTCCTTTTCCTCGTAAGGTCGCAGACGCCCGGCATCGATTTCGGCTGGCAGCGGCAGGGAAGTGCCGTCGAACAGGGCGGTGAAACGGTCCCCGTCACGGCGTAGCGTCACGGGGAGCATGTTCATCTGTGGTGCGCCGATGAAACCCGCGACGAACATGTTGATCGGCCGGTCGTAGAGGTTTTGCGGCGTATCCACCTGCTGGATATGGCCGTCCTTCATCACCACGATACGATCCGCCATGGTCATGGCTTCCACCTGATCATGGGTCACGTAAATGAAGGTGGCGTCCAGCCGCTTGTGCAGCTTGGAAATTTCCGACCGCATGGTGCCGCGCAGCTTGGCGTCCAGATTGGAAAGCGGTTCGTCGAGCAGGAAAACTTCCGGATTGCGCACCATCGCCCGGCCGAGAGCGACACGCTGGCGCTGGCCGCCGGACAGCGCCTTGGGCTTGCGGTTCAGCAGATGGGTGATGTCGAGAATTTTCGCCGCTTCCTTGACCTTGGTATCGATGAGATCGCGCGGCGCTTTCCTGAGTTCCAGGCCGAAGGCCATGTTCTTGTAGACGGTCATATGCGGATAAAGCGCATAATTCTGGAACACCATGGCGATATCGCGATCCTTGGATGGCACGTCATTCATCACGTCTTCGCCGATGCGCAACTCGCCGCCGGAAATTTCCTCCAGCCCGGCGATCATCCTGAGCGTGGTGGATTTTCCACATCCGGAAGGGCCGACCAGAATAATGAATTCCTTGTCGGCAATATCCAGATCGATATCGTGAACGACCTTGAGTGCGCCGAAGGTTTTGTTGAGTTTTTTCAGGGAAATGCTAGCCATCTGTTCCTCGCGCTCACCAATAGGAAGACCAGTTGCGCGAAAGCCGGATCAGCGCTTCCAGATAATAATAATCGCCCCATGAGACGCACTCATCGACGCCTTCGCCCCGGCAGGTATTATGGGGCGTCTTCTTGGAATAGGTGCCGTGCAGAAGCTGCCCGTTGGAGATCGCGGGATCGCGAACCGAATAGATATCGGCAAGGCTTTTCACCATGCGCCTCGCCAGATTGCGGTATTCTTCTGCCTTTTCCGGCGTCTCCAGCTCCGCCATTTCCAGGAGGCCGCAGGCGACGATGGCCGCTGCCGAACTGTCGCGCGGCTCTCCATCGCCATCGGCAAAGATCAGGTCCCAATAGGGCACGAGATCGTCGGGCAGGCGTTTGAGATAGAAAGCGAGAAGCCGCTCGAACGTGTCGCGATACGCGGGCAGCCGCTCGTAACGATAGGAGATGGCCATGCCGGCGATGCCCCAGGCCTGTCCACGGGCCCAGTAGCTCTCGTCGCTATAACCCTGCTTCGTGACGCCGCGCACCGGCGCGCCGGTTTCCGGGTCCATGTAAAATGTATGATAGGTGGAATCGTCAGGCCGGACGGAATGGGCAAGTGTGGTGCGGGCATGGGCGAGTGCGACGGTCCGGTAGTCTTCCCGGCCCGTTTCGCGGCTAGCCCAATAAAGCAGCGGCAGGTTCAAAAGGCAGTCGATGATGTAGCGATATTCGTTGGGGTTGTCCCTGCGGCCCCAGGCCTGAATGAATTGCCCGACGGGCTGGAACCGCTCCATCAGCTGATCGGCCGCCATAAGCGCCGCGCGCCTGCCGTCTTCGTCTCCCACCAGTTTCCATGCGGCGATGCAGGAGGGCGAATAGAGAAAACCCATATCGTGATGGTCGGTCTCGATGCGGTTTTCGATACGGTGCAGGAAGCTCTGCACCTGTATTTGCGCCGCATGCTGAAAGGTCCTGTCGCCGGTATGTTCGAAGGCGAGCCATATCTGGCCCGGCCAGAAACCGGCGGTCCATTGGTCGTTGGCGACTGCCGGGTAAAAATTCTTCACGCTCGAATGGTTCTGCGCCGCATAGGTGAATTGCGGCAGATTGCGCCTGACCTGCGCGATGGCGGCCGTCAGCGCAGCATCGATTTCCGCTATGGTGATCGGGGTTGGAAGGGACGTGGTCAAATCGAGCATGAAATCAACCCTTGAGGCCAGTGGAAGCGACGCCTTCGACGAAGAAGCGCTGCAATGCCAGGAAAACGACGAGAACCGGGATAAGCGCCACGACCGAGGCGGCCATGATCAACCCGTATTCGGCCGAATATTGCGAAATGAACATGCGAAGACCGATCTGAATGGTCTTCAGCTCGGTCTTGGTGAGATAGATCATCGGCCCGAGAAAATCGTTCCAGGTTGTGACGAAGGTGAAGATCGTCAATGTGGAAAGCGCCGGTTTGGAAAGCGGCAGCATGATCTTCGCCCAGATCTGGTACTCGTTCATGCCGTCGATGCGGGCCGCTTCGCATAGCTCGTTCGGGATCGACATGTAGAACTGCCGCATCAGGAAAACGCCGAAGGCGGTGAAGGCTTGCAGGAAAATCAGGGCGAGATGGGTGTTGTTGAGCCCGAATTCTCGCATCAGCAGGAATTGCGGCACCATATAGACCTGCCAGGGCATGGCGATGGTGGCGATATAGCCGAGAAACAGCGTGTTCTTGTAGGGAAAATGCAGCTTGGCGAAGGCATAGGCGGCAAAGCTCGATGTCAGCAATTGCAACAGCGTGACGATGATCGTCAGCTTCGACGTATTGTAGATGAACAGCGCCAGCGGGATCTTCGTCCAGATTTCCACGTAGTTCTCCCAGCGCGGCTGAGAGGGTATCCATTCGATCGGGAAGGCGAAGACATCACGGCTGAGCTTCAGCGATGCCGACAGCATCCATGCGAAGGGCAAAAGCATGACGATGGTGACGACGATGACCGTCAGATAGATGCCGATCGTCGCGGTGGGGATTTTGCGGCCCATGATGCGCATGGATCAATCCTCCCGCTGCCGTTTGAACTGGACGATGGTGACGACAAGGACCAGGAAAAACAGGACGAGGGCGATCATGCTGGAATAGCCGAGATCCCAGGAAATGAAGGCCTCATTGTAGATGTGGTAGACGAGAACGAGCGTCGAGGTGCCGGGGCCGCCCTGCGTGATCATGTAGACCTGATCGAAAACCTTGAAGGACTGGATCGTCAGCATGACGGTGACGAAGAAGGTCGTCGGCGCAAGTTGCGGCAGGGTGACGTGGATGAATTTCTGCCAGGCATTGGCGCCATCCAGCCCTGCGGCTTCATAAAGCTCCGAATTGATGCCCTGCAACCCGGCGAGATAGATGACCATGTAATAGCCCATGCTCTTCCACACGCCGAAGAGAATGACCGTGACCATGGCCCAATGCCGGTCGGCCGCCCATCCCGGCATGTCGGCGGGATCGAGGCCGAGCGTATAGAGCAGCATGTTGACCGGACCCATCTCCGGATTGAAAATCATGTTCCAGACGACGGCCACGGCGACCAGCGATGCGACATAGGGAAAGAACATCGCGGTACGAAAGAAATTGCGGCCGCGGATTTTCTGGTTGAGCAGGATCGCAAGCCCCAGCGCGCAGGCCAGCGTCGCCGGCACCGATGCGACCGTGTAGATGACCGTGTTCCAGAAGGCAGCGATGAAGGCCCTGTCTTCGAAAAGCCGCCAGAAGTTATCGAGGCCGGCGAAACGCATTGCATTGGAGCCATCCCAATGCATGAAGGCCAGCGCAAAGGCGAAGAGGATCGGCCCGAGCGTGAAAATCGCAAAGCCGATAAAATTGGGTGCAATGAAGGAATAGGCGACGAGCGCATTTTCGATCCTGCGCCGCCGTTTGGAGACGACCCGGACTTTCTTCTTCCCATACGGAACCGCCTGCTTGTCGGACATGGTCGCGGTTGCCACAGCCTACCTCCCATTGCTGCCGTTTCACCGCGTCATCGGTGTCGGCTGCTGCGTTTTCCATTACGGCCGGGGTCTTCACCCTGCCGCCTCCCGCGCTCTGGATAACACAATATCAATATTGGTCAAACAACTTTGCATAAAGTCAGACAAATTTTCTGGTTTTCTAGAAATACGTATGATAGGAGCCGCATATCGGATTGCGGAACGCGCGGGAGGTTTGAGGGCGTGTTTGTCGAAATGATGCGGCTCCTGCCCAAACGGCTCGCCGATTTCGGTGTGGAACTGACGGTGGAAAAAATACGGTCTTCAGCGCCGGATACGGTTTGCCGCAGCCTCGTCGAGGCGGCGGAAAAGGCGCTTGGCGAGCCGTGGTCCGTCATTTTGGCGGGCGATTACCGGGAATATAGCCGTACTGGCAATCGCGATCGTTTCGAGGCGCTTTATTTTTCCCGGCGACTGAAGCTGAACGCGCTGGTTCTGGGGGAATGCGCCGAAGGGCAGGGCCGTTTTCTCGATGCCATCATCGATGGTCTCTGGCTGATATGCGAAGAGAGCGGCTGGCAATTGCCCGCCCATAACTCCCATATTCGCGGCGGCCCACGAGATCCTCTGCCCGATCCGCAAAATCCGGTGATAGACCTGTTTGCTGCTGAAACGGGCGCCAACCTCGCTGTGTGCCTGCATTTGCTCGCACCGGAGCTGGAGCGGGCAAATACAAATCTCGTTTCGCGGGTCCGCGCCGGGATCGATCAGCGTATAACAAAACCCTATCTAGCCCGGCATTTCTGGTGGATGGGGAATGGCGACGAGCGAATGAACAACTGGACGGCCTGGATCACCCAGAATGTTCTTCTCTCGACCATGCTATCTCCCACTGACCAGCCGACGAGACGTTCGGTCGTCGAAAAGGCGCTCAAGAGTCTAGATGCCTTTCAGAAGGATTATGCAGAAGACGGCGCCTGCGAAGAGGGTGTTCTTTATTACGGTCATGCGGCACTTTGTATGTTCGGGGCGATGAGCATTCTCGAAACCTCCGCGCCCGGCTCCATGGCACCGCTCTTTCATGCGCCGAAGCTTCGCAACATGGCCGAATTCATCGTCAACATGCATGTGGCGGGGGACAAGTTTTTCAACTTCGCCGATGCGCCGGCGAAGATCGAGACATCCGGCGTGCGGGAATATCTTTTCGGCAAGGCCGTTTCTTCGCCGTCACTCCAGACTTTCGCTACCGCCTGCTGGAACCGCTCGCCGGACCGGCTTATGCACAAGGAGTGGAACCTCTGGTATCGTGTCCAGGCGGTTCTGGCCACACAGGAATTGTCTGCGCTCACTGCCGCCGACCCCGCAAAGACCGACATCGTCTATCCCGGCATCGGTCTGGCGATTGCCCGCGACGGAGTTTTCGATCTTGCCGTGAAGGCGGGCAATAATGGCGAGAGCCATAACCACAACGATGTCGGCAGCTTCACGCTTTATAAGAACGGCAGGCCGTTCATCATCGATGTCGGGGTGGAAACCTACACTGCAAAAACCTTCTCGCCGCAGCGCTATGACATCTGGACGATGCAGTCGGCCTTTCACAATCTGCCGACTTTCGGCGGCGTCATGCAGGTCGCCGGGGCAGAGTTTGCAGCTGCAGATTTTGTGACCAGGTTTTCTGAAGAAGAGGCGGAATTTTCTCTCGATATGGCCGGGGCTTATCCCAGCGTCGCGGGTGTTGAACACTATCGTCGCCGCGTCCGACTGCTGCGTGGCAGCCATGTGGAGGTCGTTGACGACTATCTGGGCGGCCGGGAGGCGGTTCTGTCGCTCATGGTCGCCGAAAAACCTGCCCTCATGCCGGGTGGCCTGGTCTTTGCGGGGCTGGGAGAGATAGCCTGCGAAGGCGCAGGAGAGCCTGTCATCGAAGCCATAACAATCAACGATGCCCGCCTTCGCCAGTCCTGGCCGCCGGAAATCTATCGCGTTCTCATTCCCATCAAAGCCGGACGTCTGTGCCTGACGATCAGTTAAGGAAGTGCCGATGAAGCTCACACTCAAGGTCGTCAATGCGGCGGGAGATGTTCTGGCGGAAGCCGGAGCGGAGGATGAAGCTTTGCTAGTCTATCGCGCAGAATATTGCGAGGGAGACAGGCTTGTCGTCGCGGTTTCGCAGCCAGGCCACATCTGGCTCGCGCTCGATGCCGGCATGCCGCCGACGCTGGTTTTCTTGCACGGGAACGAGTTCATCCTGCCTGTTCCTTCCGCTGCAAAGCGCAAATCCTATCCGCCGCAGGCCTTCAGCGGTAACCTTCACCGGATCGCTGCCCGCCGCACACTTGCCGGCGAGATTGGAGTTCGCAGGAATCTGGCCCTGAACCCGTTTGATGATCATGAAAACACCTCGCTGTTTCCGCATGTCTATGCGAGCACCGAAACGCGCGGGGAGGCGGCCTTTGCGGCCCGCAATGTCATTGATGGCGAAAAGGCAAGCGCTGGTCATGGTTTCTGGCCCTATACCAGCTGGGGCATCAACCGCGATCCCGAAGCCTCGTTGACGCTCGTATTCGGCCGCGCAGTCCTCATCGACCAGTTGACCTTTTATCTGAGGGCGGATTTCCCCCATGATGCCTGGTGGGAAAAAGCGAGCGTCACTTTTTCTGACGGTGAAAGCGCGAGCTTTTCCCTGCAAAAAACCGGGGCTGCCCAGAGTTTTCCGGTCGTGCCGCGCCGGGTGGAGTGGATCCGTCTGCACGATCTCAAGAAAGCGGACGATCCTTCGCCCTTTCCCGCACTGACGCAGATCGAGGTCTGGGGTGCGGATCTGCGGGAAGCGCCGTAGTTCCTGATCGCGCCCTTCAGAGCATAGAGCGACGACGCAGTTTACCGGAAATCCCTTAGCTGTGCGCGATGCCGCGCAGATCTCGCATCATGTCGCGGTAGCGGTGCTGGCTGCCCCGCAGATGCGCCTGCATCGCCAGCTTCGCGGCCTGTTCGTTTCGGTCGGATATGGCGATGACGATGGCTTCATGCTCCTTGTGGATCAATCGCCGGTAAGCTGTCTGGTCGTTCTCCGCGGTTTCGGAAACCACGCGCGATTGTGGAATCACGGCCTGGCCGTGCAGTTCGAGAAACTGTGTGAAGAGCGGATTGTTGGTGGCGGCCGCAATGGCCAGATGCAGCGCGAGATCGGCTTCGCGAATGGAGCGGTTTTCTTCGATACATTGCAGAAGCCGGGCGTGACAGTCGAAAATCGCCTCCTCCTGCGATGGCGAGCGGCGAAGGGCGGCGAGCCCCGCCGCTTCGATTTCGAGCGGCGTCCTGATTTCCAGCACTTCCAGATCGGAAGAGAGGCGGGCGCGGTCGATACCGGGCGTGGGTGACGCTTCCTTTTCACGCTTCAGCACGAAAATGCCTGCCCCCTGGCGAACTTCTACCAGCCCGTCGCAGCGTAGCGCCGTGACCGCCTCGCGCACGACGGTGCGGCTGACACCATGGGTTTCCGTCATCTCGATTTCGCTGGGCAAGCGGTCACCGGGTCCGTATTGCCCTGAGGCAATCGCGTTTCTCAGGCTGAGGCTAACTCTGCTGACCAGAGAACCGGAGGATTTGCTGCGCTGTTTTTGCTGTTCAGGCACGTCGGTCACCATGCATTAAAATCGAGGCAGGCGTGGAGCCTGTCAAATATGTATGATGAATTTCAATAAAACTCAATGATCATACCAATTTTACCCGCTTTCCTGCAGAAGTCGGGCAGGATGGCATTAAAATCTTCCCGACTCTGGCAGGAGATACTAGGCTGGGCCGGCAAACTGTTCCGTGGAAACGGCATGCAACGCCCTGCCGGTTCTGAAAAAGCTCTCGATATTGCCGATCGTGGTGTCCGCGATGTTCGTGAGGGCTTCCTGCGTGAAGAAGCCCTGATGGCCGGTCACCAGGACATTGGGGAAGGTCAGCAATCGGGCGAAAACGTCATCGCGCAGCACGTCATTGGAAAGGTCCTCGAAAAAGAGATCGGCTTCTTCTTCATAGACATCGATGCCGAGGCTGCCGATCGTGCCGTCTTTCAGACCCGCAATCGCGGCCTGCGTGTTGATGATGGCGCCGCGGCTGGTATTGACGAGCATCACGCCCTTTTTTAGCAGCGGCAGTGTCTCCCTGCGAATGAGGTGACGGGTCTCCGGTGTGAGTGGGCACATCAGCGCCAGAATGTCCGATGTCTGGAACAGTTCCTCGCGCGTGACATATTCCATGCCCAGCGCCTCGCAATCGGGATTTGGCCGGAGATCGTGGCCGACGAGACGGCAGCCGAAACCGGCCACAATGCGCGCGAAAATCGCCCCAATCTTCCCCGTACCCACAATGCCGACGGTCTTGCCGTGAAGATCGAAGCCAAGCAGCCCATCAAGGGCGAAGTTTCCTTCACGGACACGGTTATAGGCGCGGTGAATCTTGCGGTTGAGCGACAGGATGAGCGCCATGGTGTGTTCGGCAACCGCATAGGGCGAATAGGCCGGGACGCGCGCAACGGTCAGGCCGAGCTTTTCGGCAGTGGCGAGGTCGACCTGATTGAAACCGGCGCAACGTAGAGCAATGAGCCGAACACCCATTTCCGCCAGCTTCTCAAGCACCGGTCGCGACAGGTCGTCATTCACGAAGGCGCAGATCGCCGTCGCTCCCTCCGCCAGCGCCACGGTCTCGGGAGACAGGCGTGCTTCGCAATATTGCATCCGCATGCCAGGGCGGGCGGCGGCGTCAAGGAACTGCCTGTCATAGGGTTTGGCGCTGTAGACCACGATCCGCATCTGTTTCTCCAGTCTCCAAACGAAAGCTGCCGTTACAGGGCGGTGGGTCCGGCAGGCGGCTTAGCTGCGAAGGCCCGGCGCTTCCTGTCCCGTGCTTTCGACATATTCGGTATAGCCGCCGCCATATTGGTGGATACCATCAGGCGTCAGTTCTAGCACCCTGTTCGAGAGCGCAGCCAGGAAATGGCGATCGTGCGAAACGAAGAGCATCGTGCCTTCATAACCCGACAGGGCCTTGATCAGCATTTCCTTGGTGTCGAGATCAAGGTGGTTCGTCGGCTCGTCCAGCACGAGGAAGTTCGGCGGATCGAACAGCATGGCGGCCATGACGAGACGGGCTTTTTCACCGCCGGAAAGAACACGGCAGCGTTTTTCCACGTCGTCGCCGGAAAAGCCGAAACAGCCAGCAAGGGCGCGCAACGGCGCTTGACCCGCCTTCGGAAAACGCTCCTCCAGCCATTCGAGAATGGTGCTGTCGCCATCCAGCACATCCATGGCATGCTGGGCGAAATAGCCAAGCTTGACGCTGGCGCCGAGGGTGACATTGCCGGAATCCGGTTCCGCCGTGCCGGTCACCAGTTTCAGCAGCGTCGACTTTCCAGCGCCGTTGACGCCCATGATGCACCAGCGCTCCTTGCGCCGCACCATGAAGTCCAGCTCACCATAGATCGTGCGGCTGCCATAGGCCTTGTTGACCTTCTTCAGCGCCACGACATCCTCGCCGGAGCGAGGCGCCGGCGCGAATTCGAAAGCAACTGTCTGACGCCGTTTTGGCGGCTCGACGCGGTCGATCTTCTCGAGTTTCTTCACACGGCTCTGCACCTGCGAAGCGTGAGAAGCGCGGGCCTTGAAGCGTTCGATGAACTTGATTTCCTTGGCGAGCATGGCCTGCTGGCGTTCGAACTGCGCCTGCTGCTGCTTTTCGTTCTGCGCGCGCTGCTGTTCGTAAAAGCCGTAATCACCGGAATAGGTGGTGAGGTTGCCGGCATCGATTTCGATGATCTTGGTGACGATGCGGTTCATGAATTCGCGGTCATGCGAGGTCATCAGCAGCGCGCCGTCATAATTCTTCAGGAAGTCCTCGAGCCAGATCAGGCTTTCAAGATCGAGATGGTTCGAGGGTTCGTCGAGCAGCATCACATCCGGGCGCATCAGAAGAATGCGGGCAAGCGCCACGCGCATCTTCCAGCCGCCGGAAAGCTTGGAAACATCGCCGTCCATCATCTCCTGGCTGAAGCTCAGCCCGTCCAGCACCTCGCGGGCGCGGCCTTCCAGTGCGTAGCCGTCCAGCTCCTCATAACGCGCCTGCACTTCGCCGTAGCGTTCGATGATGGCGTCCATCTCGTCCATCCGGTCGGGATCGGACATGGCTGCTTCCAATTCGCGAAGTTCGGCTGCCACTTCACTGACCGGGCCTGCGCCTTCCATGACTTCGGCGACGGCAGAGCGGCCGGACATTTCACCGACATCCTGATCGAAATAACCGACCGTCATGCCCTTCTCGACAACGACCTGGCCCTCATCGGGCTGCTCTTCACCCGTTATCATCCGGAACAGCGTGGTCTTTCCGGCGCCGTTCGGACCGACAAGACCGATCTTCTCGCCGCGATTGAGCGCGGCGGAGGCCTCGATGTAGAGAATGCGGTGACTGTTCGACTTGCTGATATTTTCGATGCGGATCATGACAGGGCCTGTGAATGGGAGCGGCCCTCCTATGCCACGGGCCGCCGCCGCTGTCACCTGCCGTGCGTGTCTTGCCAGCCATGCAGTCTGGCAACATCAGCCCCGAAGCAATATCGCCCCGGGGATTTCCTTGTGCGCTTGTCAGTTGGTCAGCGTGGCCATGCTGCCGGCTGCCTTGCGGGCGATTTCACCAAATGCGGTGACGATCTGCTCCATGTTTTCAGGGGCGTAATAATTGTCGATGCTGGATGCGCAATATTGCAGCAGCGACTTACCCTTGTCCGGCGCCATGAAAGCGACGCTGAAAATCTTGATCCCATCTTTCTTGGCAGTCTCGCAGGTGGTGCGTACCGACTGGTCGATGCTCGAATTCCACGCGGCGCTGTTTCCCGTCATTTCACCGTCGGTCATGAGAACGATATAGCGCTCGAAGGATTCACTCCCCTTCGTTTTATGTGCTTTCGCTTCATCCGGGTTGGCTTTTTTAAGGGCGTTATATGCGGCGTTCAGGCTGCTGCGGGCGTCGGTGCCGCCGGACGGAAATTCCGGGATTTGTTTGTCGACATAGCTGGCAACGCTGCTGGTGCCCCAGCTGATGGTCTGCGCGGCATAGGTCTCATGTGTATAGACCGACGCACCCGTGCGAACGAGCTCGGAACCGCCGTTGGCGGTATAGGTCGGATCGGCCTTGTTCAACGTCGCGACCAGAAACCCGACGGCGGTTTTGAGCGACGTGGCCTTGTTGACATAGCAGGGCGATGTCTTGCCCAGATTGGGATATTTATTCCAGTTGTCAGCCGTATAGTTCTGGCATGACGTTTTTTTCGTATCGATGGTATCCGTCTTGAATGACATCGAACCGGAACGGTCAAGTGCCAGATACATGGAGATCGGTGCGCCCTTGTTGACGGTGCTCTTTGCGGTACCGGTTACCGAAAGATCGAGTGTTTTGGCGCCAATGAACCCCAGCAGTGGGTTGAGCTGTACCCGGTGGTTGATCGTCGTCTCGACGGTGTAGGTCTTGCCGCGGGCATTTTCCGTCGTCGTGATAGCGGTTGGAGAGTTCTGCTCCAGTTCCTTTTTCTCTTCCACGGTCAGGTTCTTTTCCATCTGGGCCGCAATGAAGTTCTTGGCGATTGCCCTGATCTGCTCGTCCGTCAGGTCGCCCATTTTCAAACGGGCCTCGGTCGCCGCCGCAAGGGCTGCAGAATCCGCGGTATTCTGCAGATCGGCTTTCACCTGCATCACATTCGCCAACTCCATGCCGGCGCCGGCAAAACCCAGCAGGACCGGCAGCAGAATGGCCGTCATCATGCCGAAATTGCCGCTCTTATCGGCAAGGAAACGGCGCTTCAATTTGTGAGGTGCGGAGGCGGTCATAGTGGTGCTCACCGATTAGAATATTCGATTGAGCGCAGGAAACCCGCAAACGATGTAGAATCCGCTAACGTGATCGGTTCAATTTTACGCAGCGTTCAATTTGGTGCAGTTTTCAAAGTATTTTCAAGAATTGTTTCGCGCGATGGCCGCAATAATACACATCGTATCATTACTGGACGGGGATGACGTCGACGGCCTGTTTTATCTGCTGGTTGCCATAGCTCTTCAAGACGCCGATGACCGGGGCGACATCGGAATAATCCCGGCCATAACCGACGACGATGTGGTCGCTTCCCGCGACGATATCATTGGTGGGATCGAGCTCCAGATAACCGGCTGCCTCGCCGCACCAGATGCGAACCCAGGCATGCATGGCATCGGCGCCTTCCAGCCGTTCCTTGCCCGGTGGGGGAATGGTACGCAGGAAGCCGCTGACATATCCGGCGGGAATGCCGAGGCTGCGCAGCGCCATGATCATGATATGCGAAAAATCCTGGCACACGCCGCGCTTCAGCTTGAAGGCTTCCGATGGCGTCGTATCCACCGTCGTCGCCTCGCCATCATAGGTGAAATCCCTGTGGATGCGTTTGCACAGAGAGCGCGCGATTTCGCGAATGGTCATTCCGGGTTTCAGCAGCTCCCGGGCATAGGCGGATATCGCCGCGTCCATTCCAATCCTCGGGCTCGCGCCAATGAAATGGTGCGGCGACTGGGAATCGAGCGACCAGACATCGGCAAGCTCCTGCGGCAGGCGGTAAAGTTCTGGAGAGAAATCCGCTGTCAGCGCCGGTGCCTCCACCATCACGCGGGCCTGCATGCGGATGTCGAGTTTTTCATGCGGCGCGCGCAGATGCACCGAGGTCGCCGATTGATGAAAGAAATCATCGAAGGCGACACGTTCTTCCGGCGTCGGCGAAACATCGATGGAACCGGCGACAAGCCGCTGCCGGCCGGGAATGGAGAGCGGCAGAACGCGGATGATGTGGCGCGCGCCGTGGGCCGGTGTGTCGTAGGTGTAACCCATATGCAGGGAAAGGTCGTAGAGCATAGGATTATCCGAGATAGGTTCGGGCAAGAACATCGGAGAGATGTTCCATATCGGTTTCGAGCTGACGATAGATCGCGCCGTTCATGTTTTCAGGCGTCATGACCGCCAGCCCGGAATGCAGGCGCATCGCCTCGCGGTAGAAGGGCGACATCTGGCCATTGACGAAGGCGTTCGGAAGCTGCTCCACCTCGGTGCGGATCTCGTTCAGCTGGAACAGGATCGAACGGGGATTGAGCGGGTCGAGCGCCAGAAGATCGGTCACGGTCAGGCCGGCCGTGCTGACATTGTAGCGGCGGCGATGGGTCATGACGCTGTCACCGATTTCGAGCAGCATGTCATAGGAACCGTCAGGCGCATCCGGGCCGGTCATATGGCCGAGAAGACGTGTCATATGCAGGCCACGTTCGAGATAACGGCCGATCGACAGGAAACGCCAGCCGGTAAAGCGATACATGTTTTCGTGCACGAGACCGGCAAAGCCCGCAAGTTTGCGCAAGAGGATCGTCATGGCATGGGTGGCATCATCGCCGGGGGCCACTTTCGCGTGGAAGCGGCGGGCAGTCTTGGCAAGATCGTTCAGCGCCAGCCATCCGTCAGGCGAAAAGCGGTCGCGGATATTGCTGGCGGAATAAAGCGCGCTGTTGATGTTGTTCAACAGGCTTTCCGGCACGGCATCGTTCATCTCCACGTCCAGCGCTTCGAGATAATGCGTCACATGGGCGAGCAGCGGCTGGCGTGGATCAGCGGATTCGGCATAACGTCCATGCCAGGCGCGCAGGATGCGCAGGGCGCCTTCCGAGCGTTCGATATAACGGCCAAGCCAGAAGAGATTGTCGGCCGCACGGCTTGGCAGGCTTCCGGGCATGTTGCGGGTGAAGCTCTCCTCTGCGGGCAGAAGCGTGGTGCGTTCCACCGGCTTGTCGCTGACGATCCAGACATCCGCCGCGCTTCCGCCAGATTGCATGGCGATTGCGGAAACGTCGTCGCCGCTTCCAATCCGTGCGAAGCCACCCGGCATGATCTGCCAGCCATCCTGGGTGCGGGCGGCAAAAACGCGAAGGCTCATCGGGCGCGGCACGAGCTTGTTCTCGATATAGGCCGGGGTGGTTGAAAGCTTTACCACTTCCTGCCCGACCAGCCTGTGGCCGTCGGAGGCAAGCCAGTCGCTGATCGATTCCTTTGCCGTTTCCCGCAGCGAAGAGCCGAGCACGGATTGGCCGTTATCGTCAAAGAAAGGCATCCGCGAATAGGCCGGGCCGATGACCATGCCTTCGATATTGCCGGCAACATGGCGGCGCTCGGCCTCCTGCCCGCACCACCAGGTGGCGATGGAGGGCAGCTTCAGTTCCTCGCCCAGAATGTGGCGGCAGATGCGCGGCATGAAGGCGAGCAGCGCCCGCGTTTCGAGAATGCCGCTGCCAAGTGCGTTGACGATGGTCAGCGCTTCATTGCGCAGCGCCTGCACCATGCCCGGCGTGCCGATATGGGATTGCTGGTTGAGTTCCAGCGGATCGGAATAGGAAGCATCCAGACGCCGCCAGAGAACGCCGACGGGTTTGAGCCCCGCCACGGTTCTGACCATGACGCGGCCGTTGACGACGGTGAGGTCCTCGCCCTCCAGCAGCATGAAGCCGAGATAACGGGCGATATAGGCGTGTTCGAAATAGGTCTCGTTGGCGGGGCCGGGCGTCAGCACCGCGATGCGGTCGTCAGGGTGTTTCCGGTGCGCCTGCAGCGTATCGCGGAAAGCGCCGAAAAACGACGCCAGACGGTGCACATGGGTTTCCGCATAGATGTCGGACAGCGCACGGGTAGTGGCCACCCGGTTTTCGAGCGCGAAACCAGCGCCGGAGGGCGCCTGCGTCCGGTCGGCCAGCACCCACCAGTTTCCATCGGGCCCGCGGCCGATTTCAAACGAGCAGAAATGCAGATAATGGCCGCTTGCCGGTTTTACGCCGACCATGGGCCGCAGATATTCCGGATTGGAAGCGATCAGTGCCGGCGGCACGTAACCTTCCTTCACCAACCGGTTTTCGCCGTAGAAATCGGCGACCATGGCTTCCAGAAGATCGGCGCGTTGTTTCAGCCCTTCGGAAAGGACGGCCCATTCCCTGTCGTCGATCAGCACGGGAATATGGGAGATCGGCCAGTTTCTTTCGCTGCTGCCCTTGCCGTAATCGCGGTAGAACACGCCGGCATCGCGCAGATAACGGTCTGTGCGGGCAAAACGCTCGTGCAGTTCCCGTTCAGACATGCGCGACAGGGCATCGAGCAGGTTTTTCCAGACCGGCCTCACCTTGCCGTTGGTATCGAGCATTTCGTCAGCGACGCCCGGCAAGGGGGAATATTCAAGCCCGCGCGGTTGCGCGCTCGTTTCCGTTTTGCGTTCCGTTGCCGGGGCTTTGGACAATTTACACTCCGTAAGGCCGACGCAGATCGAGCGTCAGCGGAAATTCTGGCGACACGGTTTCCGCCTGTAGCGGATATTGCCCTGCCGTATGCCCCCATGGTTCGAAACGGGCGAGGCGGCGTGCCTCGGCCTCATTGCCGTTGACGGGAAAGGTCTCGTAATTGCGCCCGCCCGGATGAGCAACATGGTAGATGCATCCGCCGATCGATCGCCTCGACCATGTATCATAAATGTCAAAGGTCAAGGGTGAATTGACGGGCAGAACGGGATGCAGGCCGGAGGCGGGCTGCCATGCCTTGAAGCGGACGCCGGCCACCGCAACGCTGCGGTTTTCCGTCGGCGTCAGCGGAACGGCGCGGCCGTTGCACGCCACGGTGTAGCGGGCGGGATTGGAGGTCTCCAGCCGCACCTGCAGGCGCTCGACAGAGCTGTCGACAAAACGCACGGTCCCGCCAATGGCGCCCTGTTCGCCCATCACATGCCAGGGTTCCAGCGCCTGGCGCAGTTCCAGCTTCGCGCCCTCATATTCCACCTCGCCGAAGAAGGGGAAACGGAACTCCTGCTGGGCGGTGAACCATTCCGGTTTCACGTCGAAGCCGTTTTCCCTGAGATCGGCGAGCACATCCAGAAAATCCGCCCAGATATGATGCGGCAGCATGAAACGATCGGCGAGCGCTGTGCCCCAGCGCACGAATTTGCCGGCGACCGGGTTTTTCCAGAAGCGGGCAATGAGGGCACGCACCAGCAATTGCTGGGCAAGCGACATGCGTGCGTTCGGCGGCATTTCAAAGCCGCGGAATTCCACAAGGCCGAGGCGGCCGGTCGGCCCGTCAGGCGAAAACAGCTTGTCGATGCAGATTTCGGCGCGGTGAGTATTGCCCGTCACGTCTGTCAGCAGGTTGCGGAAAAGGCGGTCGACCAGCCACGGCAGCGGCGGCACGCCCTCGCCGGGTGCGGGCACCTGCGCAATCGCGATTTCCAGCTCGTAGAGACTGTCATGGCGCGCCTCGTCGATGCGCGGCGCCTGGCTTGTAGGGCCGATGAACAGGCCGGAAAAGAGGTAGGAGAGCGACGGATGTCGCTGCCAGTGCAGGACGAGACTCTTCAGAAGGTCAGGACGGCGCAGGAAGGGGCTGTCATTGGGGTTCGCCCCACCCACGACCACATGGTTGCCACCGCCGGTGCCGGTGTGGCGGCCGTCGATCATGAACTTGTCGGCGCCGAGACGCGACTGACGCGCTTCTTCATAAACGGCGGTGGTGATATCGACACAGTCCTTCCAGCCCGCGGCGGGGTGGATGTTGACTTCGATGACACCGGGATCGGGCGCGACGCGGATGACATTGATACGCTCGTCATGGGGCGGCGCATAACCTTCGATATGGACGGGTAATCCAAGATTGGCTGCTGCCGCTTCCGCAGCGGCGATCAGTTCCAGATAATCCTCGATGCGCTCGACCGGTGGCATGAAGACGCAGAGCCGGCCATCGCGCGGCTCGACGGAGAGTGCGGTGCGCACCGCGCCGCCGATTTCGCCGAGCGTCTGCTCGATGCGCTCCTGCCCCGCCCCTTCACTCGCCTGGAAGGAAGCCTCAGGCATGGCGCGGCCAGATGGCGTCAGGACATCGGGAAGCGGACCTCTCGGGATCGAAGGGTCGGCCTCATGAATATAGGGATAGGCGGATGGCGGCACATGAGGCAGCGTGCCGAGCGGCAGGCGGTAACCCACCGGGCTGTCACCGGGAACGAGGAATATTTTACCGCGTCGCGTTTTCCATTTTTCGCTGATCCAGCGCTTGCCGGCGGCGCGTGCATTCCACGCCTGAACGGGAAGAATATAGCCGGTCGGTGTCGTCAGTCCACGCTCGAAGACGCGGGCAATGCGATTTCGCTCTTCCGGGTCTTTCAGTTTGGAATTGGACGGGTCGACATTGTCGGGAAGGCTGCCTTCCTTGATGATCCATTCGGCCGGATCCTCATAGGCCGGCAGCACCAGTTCCGGCTCGATGCCGAGGTGGTTGGCTATGCCGTCCAGCAATTTCTGCGCATCCTCCGCCCTGACGCCCGTATTGGCGCCCTCTTCGGCGATCAGCGCCGGGTTCTGCCAGATCGGCAGGCCGTCCTTTCGCCAATAGAGCGAGAAGGTCCAGCGGGGCAGGCTTTCGCCCGGATACCATTTTCCCTGTCCGTAATGCAAAAAGCCGCCCGGTGCGAAACGCTCACGCAGGCGGCGGATCAGGGCGTCGGCCTTTTCACGCTTCGTCGGCCCGACCGCGCCGGTGTTCCACTCGTCGGATTCGAAATCGTCGATGGAAACAAAGGTCGGCTCGCCGCCCATCGTCAGCCGGACATCATGGCTATTCAGAACCTCGTCGACCTCCTGGCCGAGCGCATTGAGTTCCTCCCAGCTTTCATCCGAAAAAGGTTTGGTGATGCGCGGCGTTTCGGCAACCCGGCGGACCTGCATATCGAAGGCGAATTCCGTGTTGGCATGGCCGAAATAGCCGCCGGAAATCGGTGCGGCATTGCGATAATGTGGCGTTGCCGCCAGCGGAATATGGCTTTCGCCGGTCAGAAGACCTGAGGTGGGGTCGAGGCCGATCCAGCCTGCGCCGGGCATATAGACTTCCGCCCAGGCGTGAAGATCGGTGAAATCCACCTCGGTGCCGGATGGGCCGTCCAGCGCCTTGAGGTCTGGTGTCAGCTGGATGAGGTATCCCGACACGAAGCGGGAGGCGAGGCCAAGGTGCCTCAGAACCTGCACGAGCAGCCAGCTGGTATCGCGGCACGACCCCTTGCCGGAGGCAAGCGTTTCTTCCGGCGTCTGGACGCCGGGTTCCATGCGGATGACGTAGCCGATCTCCTGTTGCAGGCGGGCATTGAGGCCAACGACCATGTCCACAGTCGGTTGCCCCGGTGTGCGGTCGACGGTGGCCATGAAGGCGGCGAGCAGTGGGCCGGTCGGTTCCGGCTTCATGTAGATGGAGAGATCGTCACGCAATTCCTGCGGATAATCGAAGGGCCACTTTGTCGCTTCTTCCTCCACGAAGAAATCAAACGGATTGTAAACCGTCATATCGGCGACAAGATCGACCTCGATCTTAAACTCCGTGGCCGGTTCGGGAAAAACGAAACGGGCGAGGTAATTGCCGTAGGGGTCCTGCTGAAGGTTCACGAAGTGATTGGAGGGTGAAACCTTGAGCGAATGGCTGATGACGCGGGTTCTGGAGTGCGAGGCGGGCTTTAGTCTTATGATCTGTGGTCCAAGGCGAACCGGGTTGTCGTATTTATAATGCGTCAGATGATAAATGCTCGCTTTGATCGCCATTAATCTGCCTTGCCCGGTTTTTCCGGTTTATGCGGTTTGTCCGCCCCTCTGAAATTATTCGGATTTTGTGCAATGCAGGAAAAGAAAGCAAGGATCATTTCCGGGGGCAATCGCATTGTTGGTTGAGACCACGATGTTTGCCCGAACGAAGAATTGCCCGGGCTTTTCAATCACCGTCGCGGAGATTTCGCCGGGATTGTGGACAAGGTTAAACAGCATGTTATTGCTTGGCATCGCAAGGCGCAGAATCGCGACCCGCTTTCTTTGCCGACTGACGTTTCGGAATGGAATGAATGGCAACAACCGTGACCGACGATCAGCGCAAGAGCGCGGCTAATCTTTCGGGTTTCGATCTCGATTTTCCCGCCCAGCTGCGGATGATGGGGCGTGCCTTCTGGACATCGCCGGTGCGCACCCGGCTGATATTGCTGTCGATCGCGCTGCTCACGGTGATATTGCTCACCGCCTATGGGCAGATCAGGCTCAATGAATGGAATGCGCCGTTTTACAATGCCCTGGAACGGCGCGATCTTGATGCATTCATTCATCAGCTCGAGGTCTTCGCCATCATCGCGGGACTGCTGCTGCTGCTCAACGTCATCCAGACCTGGCTGAACCAGATGACGGCGCTGAACATGCGCGAAGGTCTTGCCAAGGATATGGTGGATCAATGGCTGAAACCGGGTCGCGCCGCCCGTCTTGCCGGTTTCGGCACGATCGCCATCAACCCCGACCAGCGTCTGCATGACGATGTCCGCAACCTTGCGGAAAGCAGTACGGCGCTTTCCATCGGTCTTGTGAATGCGACGATCCTGCTCGTCAGCTTTATCGGCGTCCTCTGGTCGCTCTCGGCCGGTTTTACCATCACTATCAGCGGCGATACCTATGCTATCCCCGGCTATATGGTCTGGGCGGCGATCTTTTATGCCGGTTCCGCCTCGCTTCTCAGCAATCTCGTCGGTTATCGGCTGGTCGGGCTGAATGCCGAACGTTATTCCAAAGAAGCGGAACTGCGTTTTTCATTGATGCGGGCGAGCGAAAATCTTGCCGCCATTGCCCTTGCGCGCGGTGAGAAGAACGAAAGGCGTCGGATCGGTATCGATATTGACGCGGTGCTCGGCGTCATCCGGGGCCTTGCCATGGCGCTGACGCATCTCACATGGGTCTCGGCAGGGTATGGCTGGCTGGCGGTGGTGGCGCCGATCCTGATCGCGGCGCCGGTTTATTTTTCCGGCAACCTCACCTTCGGTGGGCTGATGATGGCCGTCGGCGCCTTCAACCAGGTCAATACGGCGCTGCGCTGGTATATCGACAATTTCGGCCCTATCGCCAGCTGGAAGGCGACATTGCAGCGCGTTTCCGTCTTCCGGAATGCCCTTATCCAGATGGACAGCGTTGAACAGCACGGCCTGACGATTGATCTGCAACGCAGCGCGGAGAATGAGAGGGTCCGCCTGCAGTCGGTCACGATCTGCCGTGATGCGGGCGGACAGGATATGGAGCGTGGGTTCAGGTTGCGCGAGGCCGAGATCGAGGTCGGGCCGGGCGGACGGCTGATGATAAACGGCGAGCAGGGCGTGAACAGGCGGCTGCTGTTTGCGGCAATGGCGGGGCTCTGGCCCTGGGGGCAGGGCAGGATCGAGATGCCCGAACAATCCGACACGCTTTTCATCGCCCAGCACGGCTATCTGCCGTCGGGTTCACTGCGCGAAATCCTCGCCTATCCGCGCGCGCCGCACCGGTTTACGGATGCGGATTATCTCGCGGTGCTCACCGCATGCGGGCTTGGAGAAATGGCCTCGCGTCTCGATGAGAATATCCGTTGGGACAAGAAACTCGATTCGGATGAGCAGGCCAGCATCCGTGTTGCCAATGCCCTGCTTTTGAAGCCGAAATTCCTCGTGATCGACGATTTGCTGGAAGGGCTGGAAAAACAGACGCAGGATACGCTGGCGGAGGTTTTGAACGGGATCGACGGCGCGGCGATCATCTATATCGGCCGGTCGGAAACATTCCTGTCGATCCTCACGCCTCAAGTGGCCCATCTCGACCACACCTTTCCGAAGGAAAATACTTCCAGGCCCCGATAGTGCTCCGCAGTAAATCGTCGGGCCCTGAGCCTGATGGGAGCGGATCAGAGCCGCAAATGCCAGCTGTCTGAAGCGAGCCGTTGCTGTTTGACGAGGCTTATCGCGGATTCCGGCTCCACCTGCGAGCGCAGGGCAAGTGTGCCTGTCGCCAGGCTGATGGCGACGACGCTTGCGACCGCCAGGACAATACGGTCGTAGCGCTGCTGTATTGTGTTGTTTCCACTCCAGTCATAGGCCATTCGCACGCCCTCGCGTTTTTTGGAATCGTGCCCCATCATGGTTAACCGAAGCTTACGATGGCCCTGTGATTCCTTGCTGTTTTGGAAGGGCTGCCGCGAAAAATCGGCTATTGGCGGATAGGGCGCGGTTGTTTAAGTCCGGCAGCGGGAGGTTTGTGAAAGGATTTTGAGACATGGACCAGCAACCGCCCGCCGACATGGAACTCACGCTCAGAACGCTTGCAATGCCCGCCGACGCCAACCCGGCCGGTGATATTTTCGGCGGCTGGGTCATGTCGCAGATGGACCTTGCCGCTTTCGTTCGCGCCAATGATGTGGCCGGCGGCCGCACCGTCACCGTGGCAGTCAATGAGATCGTCTTCAAGAAGCCGGTCAAGATCGGCGATACATTGTGCGTCTATACCAGGATCGAAAAGATCGGCCGCACCTCCGTCACGCTCAAGATCGAAGCCTGGACCCGCAGGCATTATCAGGATTCACGCGAAAAGGTGACGGAGGCCGTCTTCATCATGGTCGCGGTGGATGACAATGGTGAGCCGCGCCCCGTCCGCAAAGAGGCTTGAAGGTCGCCGTCTTTTCAAAGCAACGACAAAGCGCCTGCCAAAGGAATAAAGAGCACAGGCGCTTTGGCCTTCCGCGCCATTCGATATCTCTCCGCTCAATACTTTCGAAATATCGAATTTATTTATCAATTTTTGCGATCAAGATATGGAATAGGACGGGGATCAGGCTTTGACCATTCCAGGTGTTGTTATTGTCGGCGGCGCTCACGGCACGCTAGCCCTTGCGCGCAGCCTCGGCGTCCTGAATGTGCCCGTCTATTATCTCACCCACGATTCCCCCTTGCCGGGCTGGTCGCGCTTCGTGCGGGAAACAATTCGCTGGGCTGGCCCGCATGATGCCGGGGCGATCGTGTTCCTGCGTCAAATGGCCGAGAAGCACGGTTTGAAGGGCTGTCTGCTGGTGCCGTCCGGCGATGGTGAGGTCCAGCTCATTTCGCAGCACCGTGAGGAGCTTTCCGCTCTTTACAAAATCGTTCTGCCGGATTGGGCGGCTCTGCAATGGCTGTGTGAAAAACCGCTGCTTTACAAGCGTGCGGCGGAGCTTGGTGTCAGCATTCCCCGGACCTATGCATTGACATCGGACGCCGATATCGATGCGATGGATGTGATGTTTCCCGTCATTCTCAAGCCCAACATGGGGGGCGGTGATACCACGATTGCCCGGGCGAAGGTGATCCGGGCGGATGATCGCCAGGCGCTGAAGACTGCTTTCGCCGATGCGAGTGGAGAGATCGGCGCTGGCAATGTCGTTGTGCAGGAACTCATTCCCGGCGGCGGAGAAAGTCAGTTTTCCTACGCGGCACTGTGGCTCAATGGAGAGCCGGTGGCCGAATTCACGGCCCGGCGCGCCCGGCAATACCCCGTCGATTTCGGTTATACCAGCACCCGTGTCGAGGTTGTCGATAACGGGCAAGCGATCGATGCGGCCCGAAAAATGCTGAAATCCGCGGGCCATAGCGGGCTTGTCGAGGTCGAGTTCAAGCTCGACGGCCGGGATGGCGAGTTGAAACTTCTCGATGTCAATCCGCGCCCATGGTCGTGGTTCGGCCTCTGTTCGGCCGCAGGCGTCGATCTTGGTGCTTTGCTGTGGCGGGTCGCGAATGACGAACAGACTGGCCAGCCCGTCAGCGCGCGGCAGGGCGTTTCCTGGTCTTATCTTGTCCGTGATACCGTTGCGGCTTTCACTCTGGCCCGGAGGGGTGAGACGAGGATTGGAGACTATTTCGCCTCTTTGGGCAAAATCCGCAGCTGGGCCTCTTTTGCGCTGAACGATCCCTTGCCGGGCCTGATCGATCTGCCATTGACGGTCTTGCGGGTCATAAAAAAACGCATCCTTCCCGGTCTGGCGTCAGGGCAATCGAAAACGGGATTTTTACCGCCGCTCAAACGCCTCGGAAAATATGGGGCCATAAGGGCGGGGCTGGAAGTGAGTTCTTTCCCGCCTGTCCGGTCGGCGTTTCCGTCCTTGGCGGGGCGTGGTGTGATTTTTACACTTCACCATGTGCGCCCGGGCAGGGCTGTTTCGGCCTTTGCACCGAACGTTCAATTGTCAGTTACGCCGCAATTTCTGGAAGAGGCGATACAGGCCGCGCTCGAATGTGGCCTCGTTCCGGTCCATCTGCACGATCTGCCGGCTCTGCTTGCCGATAACCACGAAGGTCGGTCGTTCTGCGCCTTCACGCTTGATGATGGCTATCGCAACAATGCCGATCATGCAGCGCCGATCTTCCGCAAATATGCCGTGCCTTACACGATTTTCATCACGCCGGGTTTTGTCGAGCGAACACGCAGCCTTTGGTGGGAAACCGCCGCTGCCCTGACGCAGAAGGCCGCGTCTTTCGAATTCGATTTCGGGGCGGGGCCGGTGCAGGTGGCATGCGCCAACCCTTCGCAGAAAGCGGAGGCATTCACGCGGCTTGAAGATTTCGTCCAGAACTTTTCGGAAGACGAGGCGGTGGAAAGAATCGACCGTGCCGCGAGGCAACATGGCGTCGATCCCATCGCGATCGTGGACGAACTCGTCATGGATACGGATGAGCTCAGGACGCTGTCGGAAGATCCTCTGGTTCATTTTGGTGCCCATACCATGACGCATGTGAATATGCGCAAGGTCGATGCGGCGCGCCTGGCTTATGAGATCGCAGAATCGGCACGCCGGGTGGAAGCCTATGTCGGCCATCGGCCACGGTCCTTTTCCTATCCCTATGGCTGGGTAAGGGCGGTGGGAGAACGCGAAGCGAAAGCCGTTCACGACGCAGGATTTTCTGCGGCCGTGACCACGCAGGCCGGCGTTATTGGTCCCCACAGCCTCGAAAAGCCGACGCAGTTGCCGCGGGTATCGCTGAACGGACGCTTTCAGAAAAAACGTTTTGTCAAAGCGCTCATCTCGGGCCTGCCCTTCCGGTTCATCTAGCAACCTCGGCGGTTTGTCATCTTTGCCCCGTCCAGCCATGTGTGGCTGCGGTCCCCTGCCACTATTTCCGAATTCTGCCGTCGCTCTGCGGGCCTCTTCGCAGCCGTTTGGTCAATTCGAAATAGCGTGTTACAATTTTTGTTATTCACATCCCATTATCTATTGATTATAAATCAATTTATCGACGTAAAACATTACAACTTTTATGAAGGCTTCGTTCGTGCTGCTGATTTTTGCCGATGATCTGACCGGAGCGCTCGACGCCGCCGCCCCCTTTGCCGGGCGCGGGCTGGCGACCGAGGTTGCGATCGGGCTTGACGGTGTGCGTGCAGCGCTCGCGGATGCGCCTGCCGTCCTCAGCGTCAATCTCGGCTGTCGCGATGGCGAGGCAGATGAAGCCCGCCGCCGCACGCAGGAACTGTTGGCGCTGGTTCCGGCCGGTACAATTTTGTTCAAGAAGATCGATTCCCGCCTGAAGGGGCATATTGCAGCGGAAATGGATGCGATTTCCTATCGCCACGCGCTTGTCGCGCCCGCCATTCCGGACTTTGACCGTGTCGTTGTTGACGGAGCCGTTTCCGGCTTTGGCGTCGAAATTGCCATCCCTGTTCATGACAGACTGGGCGGACACGCCGGCCGCTGCACGGTACCCGATACGCGATCGAAGGGCGATATCAGGGAAGCTCTCGCCGCCGCGCAGGCGGAGGGGGCAGATCTTCTGGTCGGCGCGCGTGGGCTTGCCGAGGCGCTGGCTGAGGCGATGACGGGCCAGACTGTCCCTGAGGCGGCGGCCGTTCCAGCCGGCAAGGGGCTTTTTGTCATCGGGTCCCGCGATCCGATCACGGTGGAGCAGATTGACGTACTTGGGAGTGTTGGGCCTGTCTCGATCGTTGAGGCGCCGAATGGTATCGTGCCCAGTCATGCGGATGGGGGTGCCGGCCTGACGCTGGTTCAAGCAACGCAGGGTGCGGAAAATCTGTCGCCGCTTGCGGTTTCAGACCGGCTGGCGGAAGGCGTCGTGCCGCATTTTACCGCCAGGGCGGCAGGACTGCTGTTATCTGGTGGAGCCACGGCCGAAGCCGTGCTGCGGGCCATGGGCATTTCGCGCTTGCGTCTTGCCGGCGAATGCCTGCCGGGTCTCGGCGTCGGCTGGTCCGGAGACCAATGCATCATTGCGAAGTCCGGCGGTTTTGGGCAAGCTGACACGCTGAAACGGATCGCGAAAATGATGCTTGGCGACAATGACGCTGGAGAGAGCTGACCAGATGGGGCTGATGAAAGAAACGGCGCGCAAGGCACTTCCGGACATTATTTTCGAGAGAATGCACCGGGCGATCAAATCCGGCGCCTACAAGCCGGATGAGCGGCTGCCGACCGAACACGAACTCGCCATGGAATTCGAAGTATCGCGGCCGGTGGTGCGTGAAGCACTCCGGCGGCTGCGCGAGCAGGGTTTCATCTATTCCCGCAGAGGCTCCGGCAGCTATGTCAGGGCCTTTGGTCTGCGTGAACCGCTCGGCTTCGGGCAGCTCGAAAACGTTGCTGATCTTCTCAACTGTTACGAATTCAGGCTGACGCTGGAGCCGGCGGCGGCCGCAGCAGCGGCATTGCGGCACGATGGCGAAAGGCTTGCGGCGATCAGGAAGGCGCTCGAACTGATGCGGGACGCGACCAATCGCCAGTCTCACCGCGAGGATGCCGATTATCAGTTCCACCTTGCCATCGCGCGGGCGGCGCGAAACAGTTATTTCTCCACCGCGATGGAAGCGCTGAAAGACCATATTGCAGTGGGAATGAAGTTCCACGGCATGTCGGTGAAGCGGGAGGCATCCGGTCTGACGCGTGTTTTTGCCGAGCATGAGGCAATCGCTAAGGCGATCGCCGATGGGGATGCAGAGGCGGCACGCCAGCTTATGCTCCAGCACCTGACCGGATCGCGCGACCGCCTGTTTGAGTCTTCGCATACGGATTAAGCGGAAGGCCGATGCGCGTGTCCGCGTACCGGATTTTTGCTCAGAAGGCGTGGCGGTAAATCCCGAGCACGTCTTCGACGCTCATATCGACGGGGTTATTGTCCATCAGCCGGCGGATGGCGTGCGCATCCTCAGCGTAGCGGGGAAGATCGGCTTCAGTCGCGCCGTGCCGTGCGAGCGACATTTCGATGCCGAGCCCGGCACAGAAATCCGTCGCCGCCTTGCGCAGATCATCAGGCGAAAGGTGTTCGCGGAGCCCGAGCGCTCCCGCTACTTCTGCGGTTTTCGCCGAAACCGCAGGCTGGTTGAAGGCCAGAACATGCGGGAAGACGATGGCGTTCGCCAGCCCGTGCGGCAGGTTGAGAAGCGTGCCGAGCGGATAGGCAATGGCGTGACCGGCCGCCGTATTGACCGGGCCGAGACAGATGCCGCCATAATAGGAAGCGAGCATCATGCCTTCTCGCGCTTCGGTATCCGCGCCATCGCGGACGGCGCGCGCCAGATATTTGCCCACCAGCGCAAAGCCCATGCGGGCGAAACCGTCGATCATCGGATGGGCCTTGCGGTTGGTGAAGGCTTCAACACAATGGGCCATGGCATCCACCCCCGTGGCCGCTGTAACCGCTGAAGGCACGGAATAGGTGAGTTCCGGATCGAGTACGGCGAAATCCGCAATCAGATAAGGGCTTTCGACCGCGATCTTGTTGCCTTTGACGGGATCTGTGATGAGCGAACGGATGCCAGCCTCCGAACCGGTGCCGGCGGTGGTGGCGATCTGCACCAACCGCGTGTCGCGCCCGACAACCCTGTTCGGCCCCGCCACATCCTCAAGCGTCTGACCGGAATTCCAGAGCGCCGCGACCAGTTTTGCCACATCCATCACCGAACCGCCGCCGAGGCCGATGACCAGATCCGGTTTGGCGGCGCGGGCCGCGGCAAGGGCGGCATCGAGCGTTGTGGTGTCCGGCTCGCCGGGAATGGCATCGAATATGGTGAAAGGACCTTGCAATTGCAGCCGGTCGGCAAATTTCGCCGTCAGCGGTGTGGCGATAATAAGGGTCGAGGTGGTCTTTCCCGCCCAGGCGCCGACCTGTGAAATGGTGCCTGCGCCAACGGCGAGCCGGCGTGGCTGGTGGATGAGAATGGGAGCTGTAGACATGGTACTCATCCCTTCGGTTCCTTGCCCGCCACGAGCTTGCGCGCATAGGCAATGGCCGCATTCATGTTGCCGTGATTGGCGATGCCTTTGCCGGCGATATCGAAAGCCGTGCCGTGATCGACGGAGGTGCGGTCTATCGGCAGATCGACGGAAACGTTGACGGCGGTATCGAAAGCAACAAGCTTGATCGGGATATGGCCCTGATCGTGATATTGGGCGACGACAAGATCGAAAGCGCCGGAATAAGCCCGGTGGAATACGGTGTCGGCGGAAATAGGCCCCTGCACCTCGATGCCTTCGGCACGGGCGGCGGCGACCGCCGGTGCGATCTGGTCGTCATCCTCAGTGCCGAACAGCCCGTTTTCACCACAATGCGGATTGATGCCGGCAACCGCGATGCGCGGCCGCTCGTAACCGATGCGTTTCAGATGCGCGTTTCCGGCGCGGATGGTCGCCAGTACCCGCTCCGTCGTTGCCCGGCGAATGGCCTCCTGCAGGGAGACATGGGTCGAGACGTGAATGACTTTCAGCCGTTCCGAGGCGAGGAGCATATAGGCCGCCGAGGAACCGGTCAGGCTGCGCAACATGCCGGTGTGCCCATCATAATGGTGGCCGGCGAGATTCAAGGCTTCCTTGTTGATCGGCGCGGTGACGATGCAGCCGATTGCGCCCGCTTCGGCATCGCGAACCGCCTTTTCGATGAAACGGAAAGCGGCGCCTCCAGCCACCGGCGACAATGTACCCCAGGGCAGTGGCGCGCCTTCCACGGGCAGGTCGACGACATGCTGAGAGAGATCGATATCAACGCCAAGCGCATCCCGCGCCGCTTCCAACGTGGCGAGATTTCCGTAAATCCGCGTCGCCGCGCGATCCGGCGCGGACATGTCCGCCAGCGCCCGCACCGTGATTTCTGGGCCGACGCCGCAGGGGTCGCCCATGGTGATGCCAATGATATTGCTCATCTTTGTCTCCCGTCGTTCTCGTCAGCCCAGCCGGGCGCTAGCCGGACATATTTGATTGCGCGGCGATGATAGGTGTAGCTCGCATGCAGCGTACCGTCCGGCGCTTCCAGAAGCCATGGATAGGACATTTCCTGATTGCGGCCATCCGTCGAATCGTTCGACAGGCAGGTGCCCGGTCCGTCTTCGATCAGAATCCGGGTGGCAAAACTGCGCCCGTCATCATTGGAGAGGCAGATCGAAACCGGCGCGCGCGGCACGCCCCAGACCGGCACACAGCCACCGCTTGGATCGGCATCCGGCCTGTCGTCTTCCTCTCCCAATTCGTCATAAAGCGAGGCGCGGCGATCGCTCGACTGCGCGGCGTTGACGGGGTTGCAGATCATTGCCAGCCTGCCATCGCCGAGCCTGATCACGGCAATGGAGGAATTATTGTTTGGCACGTCGGTCGGCTGCGGCTTTGACCATGAGCGGCCGCCATCGGCGCTTTCCGTGCGGTAAACGAAATCGGCCTGACGACGGCGGAAGAAGGCGGCGTAGTGGCCATTCGTCACCGCGACCGGGCTCATATGCACGCAGCCGGTCGATTTCTGTAATTCCTGCAATTGCCAAGTCGCGCCATTGTCTGTGGATATGCCGAGCGCCGCCGTATCGTGGCTGCCGTTCCATTTCTGGCCGGGACGCTGGACGCAGCGGAAGATTGGCAGCAGCCATGCGCCGTCATCGCGAATACGCAGCGGCGCGCGGATGAAGCAGCCCTGCGGGAGATCGAGAAACCGTCCTTCCTCGGAGGCAAGCTTTTCCGGTGCTGTCGGGTCGCGTGTGACCCGCGCCATGCGAATGCGGCACTCATCCTGGTTGCCGGAGGGCTGGGCTGTGTGAAACAGCCAGAGAACGCCATCCGGCGCGGTGAAAAGAACCGGGTTCTGTTCGGAATGGGCGGGGTCATGGCTCAGGCGCTGCGGTGGCCCCCAATGGGTTGAGCCAGGTGTCAGCACGGATGCGAAGATCGAAATATCCGATTTTCCCTCCAATGTGCCGCCAAACCAGGCGCAGAGCAGGGTGCCGTCATCCAGAAGGTGCAGGAAGCTCGCATGGTTCTGGATCATGGGTGATGGCAGGAATGCTTCCTGCCGGTTTTCCGACGCGGTATGCATGGCTCCGGTCATGGCGTGAGCAATGTCATCAGGGGTCATCGTGGTCTCCTCTTGTCCTGATGAAAATGGCATATTCAAAAAGTTGTCAAGTTTATTTGATAAAAAAAGACGGGCAGTTGGTTTTGGTTTAAGAAATTAACTAGATGTTTTTAAACGATAAAATCAAGAGATTTGACCTGAATAAAAACTGCTTTTGAAAAATAAATTGACAAAAAATTCGATAACGTCGATGCTCTGTTTACGGGTGGAGGAGACGATCATCCGCACGCCATGCTCCTCAATGCAGGAGACGGGGCTTTTAGAACGTCCCTTGCGGTGCGCCGCCATGTTGCTGAATTTCTGATCTGGGAGGAGAACGGAATGAAGAAGTCATTGATTGCGGGCGCCCTTGTCTTGGGTTCCCTCAGCGCCGCGGTTTCGCCGGCGCTTGCGGCATCGGGGCCGATCAAGATCGTGCTGGCGGAAGAGGCGGACCTGCTTGAGCCCTGCATGGCCACCCGCTCCAATATCGGCCGTATCATCATGGAAAATGTCAGCGAGACGCTGACCGAGCTCGATGTGCGCGGCAAGAAGGGCGTTCAGCCGCGCCTTGCCGAGAAGTGGGAGCAGAATGCCGACGGAAGTTGGCGTTTCCACCTGCGTGAAGGCGTGAAGTTTTCCGACGGCACGACATTTGACGCCAAGGATGTGAAGCACAGCTTCGAACGCATCATGAGCGACAAGAACGCCTGCGAGTCCCGCCGTTATTTCGGTGGCATGACCGTGACCCCGTCGATCGTCGACGACCACACGATCGACTTCAAGACTGAACCGGCGCAGCCCATTCTGCCGTTGTTGATGTCGCTCGTTACCATCGTTCCCGAAGAAACCAAGATGGAATTCATTCGCGAACCTGTGGGCACCGGGCCCTACAAGCTGACCAACTGGACGCCGGGCCAGCAGATTGTGCTCACCGCACGCGATGATTATTGGGGAGCCAAACCGCAGGTGACGGAAGCGACCTATCTTTTCCGCGCCGATCCTTCGGTTCGCGCCGCCATGGTGCAAACCGGCGAAGCCGATCTTTCGCCTTCCATTTCCCAGCTCGACGCCACCAATGCGAAGACCGACTTTTCCTATCTCGACAGCGAGACGGTCTATATGCGTCTCGATCACAATATAGCGCCGCTGAACGATGTGCGGGTGCGCCGCGCGCTCAACCTTGCCATCGACCGGCAGGCCTTCCTCGGTACACTGGTTCCGGAAGGTGCCGTGCTGGCCACCGCGCTCGTTCCGCCGACCACGCTTGGCTGGAACCCTGACGTCAAGGTCTTCCCTTATGACCCCGATGGCGCAAAGAAGCTGCTCGAGGAAGCCAAGGCTGCCGGCGTCAAGGTGGATACGCCGATCACCATCATCGCGCGCACGGCGAATTTCCCTAATGTCACCGAGATCATGGAGGCGATCCAGCAGCAATTGCAGGAAGTCGGCTTCAAGATAGACCTGAAATTCGTGGAAGTGGCCGAGCACGAAAGCTATTATTCCAAGCCCTTCAAGGAAGGCCGCGGTCCGCAGATTGTCGCCGCCATGCACGACAATTCAAAGGGCGACCCGTCCTTCACCATGTTCTTCAAATATGCCACCAAGGGCACGCAGTCTGGCTTCTCGGACAAGAAGGTGGATGATCTGATCGAACGTGCATCCGCAGCCGTGGGTGACGAACGCGCCAAGCTCTGGTCGGAACTCATCGCTTATCTGCACGACGACGTGGTGGCTGATGTGCTGCTGTTCCACATGGTCGGCTTCTCCCGTGTCTCGGAACGGCTGGACTTCAAGCCCACCATTGCAACGAACTCGATGCTGCAGCTTTCGGAAATTGGCATCAAATAAGACCCCGCGTCTTGTCAATTGAGAAGCGGCGGCGCAGCGAAAGCTACGCCGCCGCATTGAAAAACCGGAGGCAACCATGCTGAGCTTCATCCGAAAACGTTCCGTTGCGAGCCTGATCTCCCTGATCGGCCTCATCGTTATGGTTTTCTTCCTGTCCCGCCTGACGGGGGACCCGGCCGCGCTGTTTCTGCCGGTGGAGGCTTCGGAGGAGTTGAAGCAGCAGTTTCGGGCGCTGCACGGGCTGAATGATCCGCTGATGGTGCAGTTTCTGCGTTATGCGGGCGATGTGATGACGGGGGATCTGGGCGAATCGCTCAGAAAAGCCCGCCCGGCACTGGATGTTGTGCTGGAGGCTTTCGTCTGGACGCTGTGGCTTGCGGTCATCACCATGTCGCTGGTCACAACCGCCGCAATCGTCGTGGGTTCGCTTGCGGCTTTCCGCTCCGGCGGCTTTTTCGACCGCATGGCCTCGAGCATCTCGCTCATCGGTGCATCCGTGCCGGATTTCTGGCTGGCGATCGTTGCCATCGTCGTCTTCTCCGTTAATCTTGCCTGGCTGCCCACGTCAGGCACGGGCTCCGTGCTGCACTGGATATTGCCGATCGCGGTCCTGTTCGTGCGCCCCTTCGGTATTATCGTGCAGGTGGTGCGCGGCTCGATGATCGGCGCTTTGTCCTCGGCCTATGTCAAAACGGCGCGCGCCAAGGGCGTGAAGTCGGGTCCGATCATTTTCATCCATGCCTTGCGAAACGCCATGCTGCCGGTCATCACCGTCATTGGCGACCAGGCGGCAAGCCTTCTCAACGGTGCGGTCATCGTCGAAACCATCTTCGGCTTTCCCGGTGTCGGCAAGCTGATGATCGATTCCATTCTTCAACGCGATTTCAACGTCGTTTTGGCCGCCATTCTCGTGACCGCGCTGGCGATCTTCCTGATGAATCTTCTGATCGATATCGCCTATGCGCTCCTCGATCCGCGTATCCGGCACTGAGGAGGCCCTTCAGCCATGAGCCTTTCCAACGCCGACACCGAGATCATAGCCGAACCCTCCTTCGCAACGCGCATGCTGCGCATGTTGTGGGCGGATAAATTCGCGCTCTGTGCCGCGGTCTTCCTTATCATCGTCGTTATCCTCGCTTTTGTCGGCCCGGCATGGCTCGGTGATCTCGCGACGAAACAGAACCTGCGCGGACGCAATCTCGCCCCGTTCGACTGGCAGCGCGAGTGGTATTTCTGGCTGGGGGCGGATGCGCTCGGCCGTTCGCTTCTCGCGCGCATCGTCGCCGCTACGCAAAATACGATGATGATTGCGGCCGGCGCAGTGCTTCTTTCCGCCATAACCGGCACCGTGCTCGGCCTGATTGCCGGTTTTTCCTCAAACCGTGTCGGCCAGATCATCATGCGGCTCGCGGATGTGATCATGTCGTTCCCGTCGCTCTTGATCGCGGTCATCGTGCTTTATCTGCTCGGCTCCTCCATCCTCAATCTGATGCTGGTTCTCGCCATCACCCGCATTCCCGTTTACATCCGCACCACAAGGGCCGAGGTTTTGGAAGTGCGCGAACGCATGTTCGTGCAGGCAGCGCGCGTGATGGGCGCATCGGGCAAACGCATTCTGTTCCGCCACATATTGCCCGTGGTGCTGCCAACACTGACGACTCTTGCGACACTCGATTTTGCCTATGTGATGCTGGCGGAAAGCGCGTTGTCTTTTCTCGGCATTGGCATTCAGCCGCCGGAAATCACCTGGGGCCTGATGATTTCGCAGGGGCGGCAATATCTCACCAATGCCTGGTGGCTCTCTTTCTGGCCGGGGCTCGCCATCATCCTCACCACCTTGTCGCTCAACCTGCTTTCCAACTGGCTGCGCATCGCGCTTGATCCCGTGCAGCGCTGGCGGCTGGAAATGAAAGGCCGCAAACATGGCTGACCATCTTCTCGACGTGCGCAACCTTTCCGTGGAGTTCCACACCGCAAGCGGTATCGTCCATGCGGTGAAGGATGTCTCCTACCATATCGACCGCGGCGAAACGCTGGCTATCCTCGGCGAAAGCGGTTCGGGCAAGTCGGTATCATCGTCGGCCATCATGAACCTTATCGACATGCCGCCCGGGCATATCAGCAGCGGCCAGATACTGCTCGACGGTCAGGACCTTCTGACAATGCCGGTTGAAGCGCGCCGCGAGATTAACGGCCGGCGTATCGCCATGATCTTTCAGGACCCGCTCAGCCATCTCAATCCCGTCTATACCGTCGGCTGGCAGATCCGCGAGGCGATGACCACCCATGGCATGGACAAGGCAAAGGCCGAAGCGGAGGCGAGGCGGCTGGTCGCGCGCGTCGGCATTCCCGATCCCGACCGGGCGCTCAAGAAATATCCGCACGAATTTTCCGGCGGCCAGCGCCAGCGTGTGATGATCGCCATGGCGCTTGCGCTTCGGCCTGATCTCCTGATCGCCGACGAGCCGACCACCGCGCTTGACGTGACGGTGCAGGCAGAAGTGCTTTCGCTGCTCAAGGAATTGCAGCGGGAGACCGGCATGGCCGTGCTCATCATCACCCATGATCTCGGCGTTGTCGCCGAAATCGCCGACCGGGTGGTGGTGATGGAAAAGGGCGTTCTGGTTGAGGCCGGCACGGTTCGTGAGGTCTATCGCAATCCGCAGCACCCCTATACCCGCAAGCTCATCAGCGCCGCACCCGGCAGAGGCGAAATGCACGAGCCGCAGGCGGCGGGCGAAGCGCTGCTCAGCGTGCGCGACGTGCGCAAGCGTTACGGCGCCTTCGAGGCGCTGAAGGGTGTTTCCTTCGATCTCATGGCCGGGGAAACCATTGCCGTTGTCGGCGAAAGCGGTTCTGGCAAATCGACGCTCGCGCGCATTCTCCTTCGGCTCGACGAGCCGGATGCGGGCAGTGCTTTGTGGAAGGGGCGGGACCTCTTCCAGCTCTCGCCTGCGGAACTCTTCGCGCTCAGGCGCGATCTGCAGATGGTGTTTCAGGACCCCACCCAGTCGCTCAATCCCCGAATGACGGTGTTCCAGCTTATTTCCGAAGCCTGGGTCATCCATCCCGATATATTGCCCAAAGCGAAATGGCGCGAACGGGTCGCGGAATTGCTGCATCAGGTCGGCCTTTCGCCGGAACATATGCGCCGCTATCCGCATCAGTTCTCCGGCGGCCAGCGGCAGAGGATTGCCATTGCCCGTGCGCTGGCGCTGGAGCCGAAGCTCATCATCTGCGACGAGGCGGTCTCGGCGCTCGACGTTTCGGTTCAGGCGCAGGTTATTGCGCTTCTGGACAAGCTTCGCCGCGAGATGGGCCTTTCTTTCATCTTCATCGCTCATGACCTGCCCGTGGTCCGGGATTTTGCCGATCACGTCATGGTCATGCAGCGGGGAGAGGTGGTGGAGTTCGGCACGGTTCGGCAGGTTTTCGAGGCGCCGCGCGAAGCCTATACGCGTGCGCTCCTTTCGGCCAGCCTCGATCCCGACCCCGATATGCAGCCTACGCGTCGTCCGGCCGGCGCCGATCACACTATTGGAAATCCAAGCGGAGTTCTTTCATGACCAAACAAGCCTTCGTCGCGCTCGTCACCTGTTTCAACGAAGACGAAACCATCAATTACGAGGCGACACGCGCGCAGGTGCGCCGCCAGGTGGCGGCCGGCAACAACATCATGTGCGCCGGTACCAATGGCGATTTCACCGCGCTGACGCACGAGGAGAAGGTCCGGCTGACCGAAGAGGTGGTGGACGAAGTGGCAGGCCGCGCCCGGGTTATTGTCAATGCCGGCATGCCCGCCACTTACGAAACCCTGCAGCTCGCCGAGGCCTTCGACCGCATCGGCGTCGATGGCATCGCCGTCATCACACCCTTCTTCATCGCCTGTACGCAGGACGGGCTGATCCGCCATTTTTCGACGGTGGCCGACGCCGTTGAAACGCCGATCTATCTCTACGACATTCCCGCCCGAACCCAGAACCACATAGAGCCGGAAACCGCCCGCAAACTCGCGGCCCATGGCAATATCGCCGGTATCAAGGATTCCGGCGGCGCACAGCAGACGCTGGAGGCCTATCTTCAGGTGGCAAAGGAGATGCCCGGTTTCGAGGTCTATTCCGGCCCGGACCACCTCGTTCTCTGGTCGTTGCAGAACGGTGCCGCAGGCTGCATTTCCGGCCTCGGCAACGCATTGCCGGATGTGCTCGCCGGCATTCTCAGTGCTTTCAACGCCGGTGACATCGCTGAGGCCGAACGCCAGCAGGCAATCTACGCCGACTTCCGCACTGATCTCTACGCACTCGGTTTCGCACCGGCCATGGTCAAACGCTCGCTTTATCTTCAGGACTCTTCCGTCGGCGCCAGCCGCCAACCGGCTCTTCTGCCGGATAAAGAGCAGGATGACAGAATCGTGGAAATCTTGCGGCGTTATCAACGGCTCTAACGCCGCTGCCGAATATGACGCGCACCGTCGCGGTTCGTGCGCGTCACGTCAAAATATCCGCCAAAAACAGCCAGAAGCCGAAGCATTTCCCCAGCCTCATCCATGACGAATAATTTGTGACACAAACACGAAATTCCCCTTGTCAGTCACGCCATTGATGTTTAAGAGGAGCGCGCAACGCAAGCGTTCGCGCATGCGGAGAGGTGGCAGAGTGGTCGAATGCACCGCACTCGAAATGCGGCATACCTGCAAGGGTATCGTGGGTTCGAATCCCACCCTCTCCGCCATAGGACGCTTCGTTTCGAAGGTCTTTCACTGAGAAAACAAGCTCGCCAGTTATTGCTGGCTCGCCGCACCGGGATAATCATTGGGACAGCTCAACGGTCTATCTTGTGTCCGTTTCAGAACCCATTCTCAGCGAGAAACGCCCTGCTGGCCGCCAGATCATCCAGAACGCCGCCGGCATTGCGCGGATCGCGCTCCTGTTCGATGGTGATATAGCCGCCATAGCCGAGTTCCGTCAAAAGGCTGCGGATGGCCGGATAATCGATTGAGCCGCGACCGATCGGGCACATGACGCCTTTGGCGCAGGCGTCGAAGAAGCGGATACGTTCTCCCATAACCGCATCAAAAACCGTGGCGTCGATATCCTTGAAATGAATATAGTCGACACGATCCCAATAGCGGCGAAGCGTGGCGACGGGATCCATGCCGGAATAGGCCATATGGCCGGTATCGAGGCAGAGGCCAGCCAGATCTGCGGGAATGTCCTCAACGATCTGCTGCAACTCATCGGCAAATTCGATGTAGCCGCCGGCATGGGGATGGATGGTGGCGCGCACGCCGTATTTTTCACGGGCGAGCGTTGCGATGGCGCGGATGTTTTCCACCATGCCGTTCCAGGCGTTTCCATCGAGGCGCGGCGCGCGGTCGGAATGGCCGGCGGCATAGTCCCGCTCGTCATGTCCCCAGTCCATCACCGTCAGATAGGGGGCGGGAAAACGCTGGCCGGCATGGGTTTCGGGTTTTGGCAGGCGGGTGATCAACGCACAGATCTCGTCGGTCTGGCGCAACAGGTTGCGGCGGTTTTCCGGTGAGACCAGATCGTCGAAGATCGTACCGGCGACGATCTTCAGGCCGCGCTCATTGAGCGCCTGTGAAACCCGCTTGAGATCGAGCGGCAGATAACCGTAGGGGCCGAGTTCCAGACCGCCGAAACCGGCGGCCTTCGCCTCGCCCAGCACCTTTTCCCAATGGGGTAGATGGGGATTTTTGACGTCGTCGACGCCCCAGCAGCAGGGAGCGGTGGTGATGGTGATCTGGTTGGTCATGGCATCCTCGTGGCGCAATTGACGCCGGGCCGCCTTCTGCGGCCCGGAGCAGGTTTCAGCGGCTGATGGTGGCTTGCAGGGCGTCGATGGAGGACTGGATGCCCGCCTCGGTGGACATGGTGAAATCTTCCATTTCGAGGCTCACCCAGCTATTGTAACCGGCCATGCGCACGACGGAGAAGAACTCCTTCCACCATTGCAGGTCGCGGCCGGCGCCTACCGCCACATAGTTCCAGCTGCGATTGGCGACGTCAGTCACCTCCTTCAGCTCCAGCAGACCGTTCACATCCGCCAGTCCGCGTTCGATGCGGGTGTCCTTGCCATGGCAATGGTGGATTGCGCCGCCCAGTGCGCGGGCCGACGCGATGGGATCGGCCCCCATCCACATCAGATGCGACGGATCGAGATTCATGCCCACCGTCGGGCCGACTTCGTTGCGCAGGCGGAACAGGGTTCCCGGGTTCCAGACGAGCATGGCCGAAAAATTCTCGAGCGCATATTTTTCGACGCCCGCTTCTTTCGCGAGCTTCACGAGCCCATGCCAGAGGGGGAAAGCGCGATCTTCCCACTGGTAACGGTCGCGCTCTGGCATCTCGTTCGGCCAGCTCTTGGTGTAGACGAGCCAGTTCGGCACGGTATCGCCGGGCGCCGCCTCCGGCAGGCCGGACATGGTGACGATCTTCGTCACGCCGATTTCACCGGCGAGCCGAACGGTGTCCTGCATTTCCTTCAGGTGGCGCTTGCCCATATCGCCGGGATCGAGCGGGTTGGCGGAGCAATTGAGGGCGGCGATTTCGAGGCCGCGGGCCTCGATTTCCTTGAGCTTGGATTTGAGGAGCCCCTTGTTCGCCAGAAGTTCGTCCGCCCGGAAATGCGGGCCACTGGACCAGCCGCCTCCGGTCATCTCGATGCCTTCGACGCCAAGCGCGACGCATTTGTCGAGCATATCTGTGAAGGACAAGTTCGCCATGACATCAGTACAAATCGCGAGTTTCATCGTGTTGTCTTTCCGAAAAATATGGGGACGCGCGTGAGGAGGAGGACGGGAGAGTGGTCCGGCGCGCCCCCGAACTGGTTATGCGAAGTCGACCCAGGCGGCGCCGGCATCGGCCGAGCGGACGCAGTTTTCCAGCCAGCGAACCCCTTCGGTGCCGGCCGTGATGCCGGGATAATGGTGGGTTTTCAGAAAGGCCCTGTCACCGCGATTTGCTGCGTCGATCGCCTGGGCGATCCAGAGGTAGATGTTCGACCAGCTGTCACCGAGGCCTTCGGTATGCAGCGCCCCCATACGATCGATGGCGAGGCTTTCCTGTTCCAGATAAGGCATGCCGTGGTGTAGGATGCGGCCGGGTTCGCCCTGAACCTCGTAGATCAGTTGGTCGGGGTGGGAATCAGACCATTCGAGCGAGGCCTTGGAGCCAACGAAGCGGTAACGCTGCGATCCCATATTGCCGGCATTGACGGAGGAGACCCAGAGGCGGCCGCGTGCGCCATTGTCATAGTGCATCAGAACGGTGGCGTGGTCTTCCAGCGGGGCGCGGGTGGGGATGAAGGCCTTACGGTCGCAGAGCAGCCGTTCCACCTTCATATGCGGCAGCACGACTTCCGAGAGATAATAAAGATGCGTGCCGATATCGCCCAGCACGAAGGTCGGGCCGGCGGTACGGGGATTGGTGCGCCATTTGACGGCCTCGCCCGCGCCCACATCGTCACCGGCATTGAAGCCGTGGGTATATTGCAGGTCAACGATACGGATGTCGCCCAGCATTCCCTTTTTGACCATGGCCGCCATCTGGTGGACGAGTGGATGGCCGGTAAAGCCATAGGTGACGCCGACGATCAGGCCCTTCTGTTCGGCGAGCCGCGCCACTTCATCGCATTCCGCCACGGTGAAGAACAGCGGTTTCTCGCAGACGACATGCAGCCCGGCTTCGAGGCAGGCCTTGGTGATCTCATAATGGGTGAAATTGGGGGTGGCGATGGAGACGACGTCCACGCCGTCTTCACGGGCGGTTTCACCCGCGATCAGCGCCTTGTAATCCGCATAGCAGCGCTCCGCCGCCACGCCGAGATTGACGCCGAAATCGCGGCCCCTTTCGGCATCGAGATCGAAGGCGCCCGCGACGAGCTGGTAGTTGCCGTCGCGCAATGCGCCGGTGCGGTGTTTGTAACCTACCTGTCCCGTGCGTCCGCCGCCCACCATGGCCCAGCGCAGCGGGCGTGAAATCAGTCTTTCTCCGTTGATCATGTCAATCGCCTTTCAATTTGATGTTCCGAATGGTCTGTCGCGTGAGGCAAGGCCTGCCTCGTCATCAGCGCCGGTTTGCCGCGTTATTTCTTGAAATAGAGGTCGATATAGTCCTGCATCTTGGCTCGCATGAACTTGCTCGATTCATCCGCCCTGTCCTCCCAGGCGAAGACGCAGGAGGTCATGATGCCGTCGAAACCGATTTCGGAGAGCGTGCCGAAGAAGTCGTCCCACGGCACTTCGCCCTGGCCGATATTCAGATGCTGATGCACTCGCGCCTGCGTGCCGGGCGGGTTGAGAATGTAGCGAAGCCCGGAACTGGCCTTGTGGTTGAAGGTATCGCCAACATGCACATGCGCCAGCACATCCCTGGCTTCCCGCAGCATCGCCTTGGTGTCGTCACCGAAATAGAAGGTGTGCGGCGCGCAATAGAGGAATTTCACATTCTTCGAATTGACGGTGCGGATGATGTCGAGCGCCGGCTGCAGGGTCTCGCACCAGTCTTCCGGATGCGGCTCGACATGCAGGTTGATGTTTTCGCGCTCGAAGATCGGCACCAGCTCTTCCATCGAGCGCCACCAGGCATCCTCGCAGGCCTCGATCATCGAGCCGGTATGGCAGCAATAACAGGAGCCCTTGTCGGGATGCGGACCGCGGCCGAATTCGGAGTTCATCGTGTCGACCTCCAGTTCGATGGCGATCTCGATGGCGCGTTTCCAGTGTTTGACCGCCGCCTGCCGTTCGGTCTCGTCATTGGAGGCCCAGCGATACATTGGCAGCAGCGAGGCGATGCCGACATCGGCCTCCTTCAAAGCCTTCTTGAAGGACCGGATGCGCTCGGGAAACACACGCGGCGCCTTGAACCATTCGAGGAAATCGGCGCGCGGGCTGAGCTCGATCCAGTCGAAGCCGAGTTCCTTCACTTTGGCCGGGAGGGCTTCGAGGCTGCTAAAACGGTGCATGTGGGGGTCGATGGCGATTTTCATCGGTCTTGATCCTTCTCAATGTTTCAATTGGATGGCGGCGGCGGATGGTCGTCATGACCGGCCATGTAATTTTCCACCTCTGCGCTTAGATCGGCGAGCGCTTCACCACCGGCCATCAGATCAGTGATTTCCTCGCGGGATTTCTCGCCCTTGCGGAAGTTGGCGGCGACCGCGCCACGGATAAGCACGGCGAAATGGTCGCCGACGGCGATGGCATGGGTGACCTGATGGGTGATGAAGATCACCGCTATCCCGCGCTTGCGCGCTGCCAGCACAATGCGCAGAACGTGGGACGCCTGTTTCACGCCCAGCGCTGCCGTCGGCTCGTCAAGGATGAGAACACGTGCGCCAAAATGCACCGCGCGGGCGATGGCGAGCGATTGCCGTTCGCCGCCGGAGAGCCCGCCGATTAGGCGGTCGCCGTCATCGATGCGGGTGATACCGAATTCCTGCACGGCCTTGACGGCGATTTCATTGGCTTTCTTGCGGTCGTAAATCCGGAAGGGCCAGAAACCTTTGGTCGGTTCGGCGCCAACGAAGAAGGAGCGGCCGATGCTCATCAACGGAAAGGTTCCGCCGAACTGATGAACAGTGGAAATCCCCATGCGCTGTGCGTCGCGCGGCCCGTCGAAATTGATCGGCTTTCCATCCATCAACAATTCGCCTGAGCTGGGCTGGTATACGCCAGCCAGCGTCTTGATCAGCGTGGATTTTCCAGCGCCATTGTCTCCCAGCAGGCACAGCACCTCGCCCGCGCGCACCTTCAGCGAGATATCGTGCAGAACATCGATGGGGCCGAAGGATTTATTGACACTCTTAAGTTCGAGAATGGGTGTCGTCATCGTCCGTCCTCACTTCTTCTTCGGTGAATAGGTGAGCGCCATGACGCGGAAGGTGTTGTTCATCAGCACCGCCAAGAGCAGCATGACGCCGATGATGAGGCTTGACCAGTTGCGGTCGAAGGCGGTGAAATAAATGCCCTGATTGACGATGGCGAAGGTGATGGTGCCGAGAAAAATGCCAATCACCGAACCGAAGCCGCCGGTCAGCAACACCCCGCCCACGACGACCGCGATGATGGAGTTGAAGATGAAGGTCATGCCCGCCGAGACTTGGGCGACATTGAACAATATGGCCTGACAGACGCCGACGAAGGAGGCGCTGACAGAGGAAAGGACGAAAAGCGTCACCGTCAACTTGTCGGTGGGAATGCCGGCGTTGCGAGCGCTCACCCGGTCTCCGCCCATGGCGAAAATCCAGTTTCCGAAAGGCGAATAATGGACATAGAAGACATAGATCGCCGTCAGCAGCAGCCACCAGATGATACTGACCTGAAAACTGCCGCCGATGAACTGTCCGAACAGGAATTTGGCGATTGGGCCGGATTGGGCCGGACTTAGCGCCACACTGGTCGTTCCAGTCAGCAGCACCGAAAAACCGAGGATCAGACCCTGCACGGCAAAGAGCGTGCCGAGCGTCACGATCAAGGATGGCACCACGGTTCTTATGACCAGAAAGCCATTGATCAGCCCGACAAGTACACCAAGGCAAAGCGCGCCGATGATGCCGAGCCAGATCGGCATGCCGTAATAACCGGAGATAATGGCGACCGTCAGCGCGCCGGCCGGGATCATTGCGCCGATGGAAATATCCAGCTCGCCGGAAATCATCAGCAACCCGACGGGAATGGCGACGATACCAAGATTGGCAGCGACATTCAGCCAGCTTGCGGCGCCGGCGGGTTTCAGAAATTCGATGCTGCCGAAGACAACAAAGAAGGCAAGAACAAAAACAAGGCCGAGAAAGGCGCCCGATTCCGGACGGCGCAAAAGGTCGCCCAACGAGAGATTTTTCACGTCGTTCACTCCACTATTAGTCAAAGGTTTCGAGGCGGTGTCCTTTGCCCGTCAGGTCCCGATCCCCGGTACGGCGGGGGTCGGGGCAGGGCGTGTCTCACCGCTCAGCGCGCACCCTTGGCGACGCCGGCAAGCGTGGCTTCGATGTTGGATTTGTCGACGATGCTCGGTCCGGTCAGCAGTGGGGCGGTCGGCAGATCGGTGCCGAAATCGATGGCCGAGGCCAGAAGCGTCACCGCCAGCAGCGATTGCAGGTAGGGCTGCTGGTCGATTGCGAAACCCTGCGTTCCGTCCTTGATCCGGTCGAGGCCGGACTGGTTGAGATCGAAAGTGCCGAGCAGGGCGGTTTCGGTTTTGCCGGCCTGCATGACGCCGATGGCGGCCGAATCCGCGTCACCTGCCGAAATGGTAAGGACGCCGTCGATCTTGCCGTCCTGAAGCAGCGTGGCCTTGATCGCTTCGGCGACGGCGGTGGCATCGCCGAAGCTGGTGGCGGGAAGCGGCAGCTGCTTGCCGGTGCCGCCGGCCTTGGTGATGCCGTCAAGGACCCCTTTGCATCGTGCTTCGAGATTGGCGGCGCCAGGAACGGTGTTGACACAGATAACGTTCTTTTTGCCCTGCCTGGCGAAATATTCGCCGCCGGCCACACCGGCCAGATATTCATCGGAGCCGACATAATTGATCGCGCCAAGTTCCCTGGCCTTCTCGTGCCCCCCGGCATTCATGAGAATGACCTTGATGCCGGCATTGATGGCTTCCCGGATCGCTGGGTCCTCGCCTTCCGGAACCCAGTTCGGAATGACGAGGCCGTCGACCTTCTGACTGATGGCGGTCTGGATCAGCTGCACCACATCGGGTGCAAAGTTGTCGTAGGTTTGCAGGCGGAGATAGTTGACCTTGCCACCATTCGCCTCGACCACGAGGCGTGCGTCGTCGACACCTTTTTTGATGAGGTTCCAGAACGCATCGTCATTCTTGCCGCCGACAACGGCGATATTGGCCGCAAACGCACCGGATGCCATCACAAGCGACGCAGCGCCCGCGACCAGAAATTTCCTGAAAAATGCCATTGTTTCCTCCCTGCCCATTCTCCCAACGGGCTCTCATGATGGGATGATTTATACCTTTCATTTTCATAAAAATGGAATTTATATTTCATTTAATGTTGCATTTCGTATCATTATATGTCATTCAGGAATGATAGGATTGTGAGGCGCCATGAACCGACCGACCATCACCGATCTTGCGAAGGCCGCGGGCGTCAGCATCTCCACGGTGAACCGGCTGCTGCACGGTTCGACCGCCGTGCGACAGGATACGATCGACCAGATTCTCAAGGCGGCGGAGGAAATCGGTTTTTATGGTCTCGGCACCATCAAGGACCGTCGTCGCGAGGCTATGCCTCACCACAGGCTCGGCTTTCTGATGCAGCAATCCCACCGGCCGCTCTATCGGCTTTGGGCGGAAGGGATCATTGCCGCCGCACGCCAGCGGCCGGATAGCATTATCGAGCCGGACGTTGTTTTCGAGGACGATCTTTCGCCGGAGGCCGTCTCCGCCAATCTCCTGAAGATGGGGCAATCCTGCAGCGCAATCGCGGTGGTGACGGCCGACCACCCGCTTGTCAGCCAGGCGATCGACGAACTGCGGGGCAGGGGCGTTCCCGTGGTGACTTATGTGTCCGATCTGTCCGCGGCGAGCCGGGCGGGCTTTGTCGGGACCGATAGCTGGAAACGCGGCCGCACGGCGGCGTGGTTCCTTAGCCAGACGGTGAAGGGCGAGGGAACGGTCGTGCCGCTGATTGGCAGCAATCGTTACCAGTGTCAGGATGTTTCTGATGCGAGTTTTCGCTCCTATATGCGGGAGAACACCCCCGAACTTCAGGTCGCGGAAACGCTGCTGACCCACGAGGAGCCGGAAAATGCCTATGTCATCGTTCGGGACATGATTGCTGCCGAACACGGGCTCAGGGGGATTTATGTCAATGGCGGCGGCATATCTGGTGTTCTGCGCGCACTTCGAGAACTGCCTGTCGAGCGGCAGCGCGGCATAAAAATCATCTGTAACGATATCGGCCCGGAAACGCGCAAGGGCCTCAACGAAGGGCTGATCACCGCATCGCTGCCGCTTCCCCTCGACAGGATGCCGCAGCAGTTGATCGACGTAATGTTACGGCGCATCGAAAACGGTGGTTCGTCCTCCGTCGAACAGCGGATTGTGCCCTTCGAAATCCTGACACCCGAAAGCATCTGGACCTAGCTCGGCATGCTCACCGGAATTTGGAGGCTCATCCGGGCAAGATCGTCCACGGGCTTTCGGCAAAAGCGCACAGCATGATGACTGGACGGAGCGTCGCCTCGAGGCGGCTCCGCACCATGTCGCCAGCGCGATTGCGGAAACCGTTCTCATCGCCCACAAGACCGGCAGAGAGTAACCTCTTCCACATCCTGTTCAGCCAGATTTCTACCGCAGCAGTCAACCCGCGTCGGCGCGTATCCCTGCATGCGTGGTCTGCAGTATTTCCCGCGCAGCAGCCACCAAGTTGTTGAGCGGCCGGTCGTCACGGTAAAAGGGCACTGTCGTCCGGATACGCTGGTGGAGCGTATCGGTGCCGGGTGCACGGCCGGCTTTGTCTGGTTGCATGTCGTAAGCCTGCGCCGCGCTCATGATCTCGATCGCCAGAATGGTTTCCAGATTGCCGATAATCGAAAGTGTCTTGTCGGCAGCGGCGGTGGCATGAGTGAGTATGTCCTCCTGCAGAGCGGAGGTGATGCCGCCATCGAGGCTGGCGGGAACGGCAAGGCGGCGATTTTCTGCGGCAAGCGCTGCGGCCGTGTACTGGATGATCATGAAACCGGAACAGACACCGTCACTTTCTGCCAGAAAGGCAGGCAGCCCGCTGACAAGCGGGTTGACGAGCCGGTCGATACGGCGCTCGGAAATCGCGGCAAGTTCGGCTGCGGCCGTTGCCAGCCCATCCATGGCAAGCCCGAGTGCCGCGCCAACTGCATGGGCCTGGGAATGGACCTCGGGCGCCTGCGGCGTGCCGGTGACAACAGGATTATCCGTGACGCTCGCAAGCTCGCGGTTCACGACGTCGGCGATCTGCGCGACGCTATCCCGAACGGCGCCATGCACCTGCGGCACGGCGCGCAGGCTGAGCGGATCCTGCGTGCGCGATCCGGCCGACCGGGCAAGAAGCGGGCTTCCGGCCAGGAGTTGGCGCAGGTTTTTACCGACGGTCTGGATGCCGGGCGAGGCGCGTAGCGCAAGCGGCTCTGCGGCGAAGGGGTCCGCCTGTGCGCCAAGATTTTCATAGCTCATAGCAGCTGCCGCATCGGCCCAGTCGATAAGGGAAGTGGTGCGGGCAAGTGCGAGGCTGGCGAGACCGGTGGCGCAGGGTGTGCCGTTGACGAGGCTCAGCCCTTCCTTTGCCTGCAGGACCATGGGTTCGAGGCCGAGCTTTTCCAGCCCTTGTCTGCCGCTGATCAATTCGCTCCCGTGGCGGGCCTCGCCCTCGCCGATCAGCAGGAGGCCTATGGCCGCGGCATGGGTGAGGTAACCCACCGACCCCTTCGAGGGAATGACGGGAAGAATATCGCCATTCAGCAGGGCCAGCAGCGCTTCAACCGTTTTGACCTGCACGCCGGAGTAACCATGCGCGAAGTTGTTGATCTGGGCAGCCATGATGGCGCGCGTTTCTTCGCGCCCGAGCGGTTCTCCGACGCCGCAGGAATGGCTGAGCAGGATGTTTCGGGAGAGGGCCTGCTGTTGCGGAATATCCACGATCACATCGCAGAGCGCACCGACACCCGTGTTGATGCCGTAACCGCGCACGCGTTTTTCGACGAGTGCATCGACGATGGCGCGCGCCTTGGCAATACGCTGCCACGCCGCATCCGACAGGGAAAGCGTCGCACCCTTTGCGACAGCGGCGATCTCTTGCCAGGTAAGGGGACGATCGATGGTGATCGTATCAGCCATGCTGGGCTTCCCCCGCACCTGCGCGGCGCTCCACGAAACGGGCGACATAGTCGTTTGCGGGGCTGTTGAGGATCTGGTCCGGTGTTCCCACCTGCACCAGTTTTCCGTCCTTCAGAATCGCGATCTGCGCACCGATGCGGAGCGCCTCGTCAAGATCGTGGGTGATGAAGACGATGGTCTTGTGCAGGTTCTTTTCGAGCTGGAGCAACTGGTCCTGCATGTCGGCGCGTATCAGCGGGTCGAGCGCTGAAAAGGCCTCGTCCATCAGGATGACATCTGTATCGGCCGCCAGCGCGCGGGCGAGACCCACACGCTGTTTCATGCCGCCGGAAAGCTGGTGGGGAAACTTGTCCTCGTAGCCTGAAAGGCCGACAGTCTCGATCCACTTCATGCCGATGGGCCGTGCGTCGGCCTTGGTCAGCCCGCGCACGCGCTGGCCATAAATGACGTTCTGCAAGACGGTGCGGTGCGGCATCAGGCCGAAATTCTGGAACACCATGCTGACGCGCCGGTTGCGGAAATCCCGCAGCTCCTTCGCCTTAAGGGCGAGAACATTGTCGTCTCCGACGAGAATCTCGCCGCTCGTCGGCTCGATAAGACGGTTGATGTGGCGCACCAGCGTCGACTTACCGGAGCCGGAGAGGCCCATGATCACGAAAATGCGGCCGCCCGCTATATCGAGGCTGACATTGTCGAGGCCGACGCTGCATCCCGTCTTCGCCAGGATTTCGCTCTTTTCCGCGCCCTGCTGCGCCATGGCGAGCGCAGCCTTCCAGTTGCCGCCGAAAATCTTGGACACGTTACGGATATGGATATCAGTCATTGCCCATTTCCTTCCGGCTGGATCGGCCAAAACCCTGGGTGATACGATCGAGCACGATTGCGAGAATAACGATGCCGAGACCCGCTTCGAGGCCCTTGCCGACATCAAGCGTCTGGATGCCGTTCAGCACCTGTTCGCCAAGACCGCGCGCACCGATCATCGAGGCGACGACGACCATGGAAAGCGCCATCATGATCGTCTGGTTGAGACCGGCCATGATCGTGGGTGTGGCAAGCGGCAATTCGACGCCGAAAAGGATCTGTCTCGGACTGCCGCCAAAGGCGGTCGCCGCCTCCACCACTTCCCGGTCCACCTGCCGGATGCCGAGATCGGTCAGGCGGATCAACGGCGGCACGGCATAGACGATGGTGGCAAGTACGGCCGGGACTTTGCCGAGGCCGAACAGCATGATGGCGGGGATGAGATACACGAAGCTCGGCATGGTCTGCATGACATCGAGGATCGGCAGGGTGATACGCCGGGCCCATTCGCTTTTGGCAAGCAGGATACCCATTGGCACGCCGATGACGATGGAGATGAGGCTGGCAATCAGCATCAGCGCCAGCGTCTGCATCGTCAGGTCCCAGAGACCGAGCGCACCGACGATGAAAAGCATCACCGCCACCATGATGACGAGCGAAATCTTTTTCGCCGCGAACCAGGCGAGCACCAGGAAGACCAGAAAAATGACCCACCACGGCAGACCGCGCAGCGCCCATTCCACGAAGAGGATCGCCTGCAGGATCGTCTGTGAGATCGCCTTGAAAAGGTAGCCGTAGTTTACCACCAGCGAGCGCACGATCTCATTGATCGGGCCGCGGATGGAAATATGGAAAACTTCAGGAAACATTGGTGTCGTCCTCGCGCCTGCCGACCCCATTTCCGGGAGGCCGGCCCCTGTCCTGACGGGAAAATGCGCGCCGGAAGTCCGGCGCGCCTGCGATGTTTACTTGACGGCGGCTTCGATACGCGCCTTGGCGTCCGCAGAAACCCAGCTGCCCCAGATATCGGCCTTGGTCTGAAGGAAGGTCTTGGCGGCGGCTGTCGCATCGACCTGCTTGTCCGTCATGTAGGCGAGGCTGGCGTTGATTTCCGTCAGTGGGAAGGTCGCTTTTTCAAGGATCGCGATGATCTCAGGCGCTTCCTTGGCAAAGGTGCTGTTCACGCCATAGGCCACCTCGACGGAGGGGAAGGCGCAACCGGCGTCGCGCTTTCCATCCGCGCTTGTCAGCTCCTTCCAGCAGGCATCGCTATAGGTCGGCTCCTGTAGCTGGACGAGCTTGTATTTGCCCATGATTGCCGTGGGGCTCCAGTAGTAGAACAGCATCGGCTCACCCTGGAGATAGGCGGCGGCAATTGCGGCATCGAGCGCAGTGCCGGTGCCGGGGCGGAAGTTCACATAGTTTGCTTCCAGTTTGTAGGCCTGCAGCTTGGCGGTGTTGACGCCTTCACAGGTCCAGCCCGACGGGCAATTGAGGAAGCGGCCCTTGGTGGGCTCTTCCGGGTCCTTGAACAATTCGACGATCTTCGGATCGGAAAGCTGGTCGACGCTCTTCAGGTCCGGAGCCTTGGCTTCGATGCCTTTTGCGGGGTCGCCCTTGATCAGATATTCCGGCACGAACCAGCCTTCGGCGGCGCCGACGAAGGTCTTGCCAACTGACGTGACCTGGCCTGCTTCCGCAGCCTTGTTCCAGACGTCGGAGCGGCCGATCCATTCTTCAGCGAAGATCTGCACGTCATTATTGGCGGTTGCCTGTTCCAGCGTCACGGAGTTGCCGGGAATGGAATCGACCTTGCAATCATAGCCCTTGGAAAGGATTTCCTTCATGACTTCGGTGATGAAAGCGCCGCTTTCCCAGTCGATGCCGGCGAAGGTGATGGTCTTTCCTGCGCTGCAATAGCCTTCCGCCTTGGCCGCGCCTGCGGATGCTCCCATGATGAGCGCGGTGGTGGCCAGCGCGATTTTCAGTTTTGAATTCAGCATTGCATTCCCCTTTTGGTTTGATGATTGGCAATTTGCTGGCATGCGTGAGACGGGCGCGCCCTGGGCAGGTGTTTGCCCCTGAGCCCGGCGGTCATTGGTGCATTTCATATCCCGTCGAAATCGGCGGCCGGGCGCTCATCGAATCAATATGGAATTCGATGTCCACCTCGAAGCGGTGTGTCGGAAGTTCACTATACAACTTTGGGAAATTCGTATGGGGTGCGCGTATCGGCGACTTTGGGTCGAACGCGCCTGCGGCTGGCCGGTTCTGAAAAGGATGAGCTTTCAGCGCATATTGCCCAAGCGAGCCTTCAAATACAGCTTTAGCTCCGGCATGGCAGCTGCTGCCCTTGCGCTGAGCGGGCATTTGAATATCGCTCCGACCGTCGGCGGGAGACTTGCGGCTGCCAGAGATCGAGTCTTCGCTCGCCATTATTTTCCCCTCAAGTTGTATATGTAACTTCACATATTTGCGAAAGACAAGCAAGATAGGATGTGATAATTTTGTGCTTGCGCGGATTCTGGCTGCGTTTTGTGCAGTCGCCCGATTTTTAGGAGTTTTAATGCTGCCCGTCATCGAAAGCGAGTTTTCTGTCTCGGGCGATCGTTCCTCCCTGCCGCTGTATGAGCGGGTGAAGGAACAGATCAAGGAAAAGATCGCCAGCGGAGAGTGGTTGACGAACCACAGGATACCCTCAGAAAACGAGATGGTCGACATGCTGGGTGTCAGCCGCATGACGGCAAACCGCGCCTTGCGGGAGCTGGCAACCGAGGGGGTGATTGTTCGCGTGCAGGGGCGCGGGTCTTTCGTCGCTCCTAAAAAGCGCAGCGCCGGCATGATGGGCGTGCGCAACATCGCCGACGAGATCAAGGAGCGCGGTTCAACCCATCGGCCAAGCCTGATCCTCGCCCAGACGGAAGTTTGCGGTCCGGATCTCGCAACGGCGCTCGAGATCACCGTGGGAGCGAAAGTTTTTCACTCCATCATCGTGCACCATGAAGATGACGTGCCGATCCAGCTCGAAGATCGCTTCGTCAATGCGGAGATCGCTCCGGATTATCTGATGCAGGATTTCAATACGCTCACGCCGAATGCCTATCTGACGGCGGCGGCACCCATTTCCCGGACCGAGCAATTCATCGAGGCGGCGTCGCCCCAGCCGTGGGAATGCAAGCTGATGGCCATCAGCCGAAACGAGCCCTGCCTTCTCGTGCGCCGCAGAACCTGGTCGTCGAGCCGTGCCGTCACCTCCGTGCGGCTGCTCTATCCCGGTTCCCGATACCGGCTTGAAAGTCAGGAATAGAGGTCCGCGGCCGCGTGCAGTGATGCCTATGCCAGCAGCCCGCGCATGATCAGTTCGAGATGAATCTTCAGAACGGCCTGCCTGTCCAGAATGCGCCGGTCGTTGAAAATCAGCCGAAACACCAATGTTCCAACCATGGGCGACATCACGACCTTGGCGAGTTCTGGGGGATTGGCCCTGAACCTTTTTTTCGCCACGCCTTCCTCGAGGATCGTATTGATGCGCTCGAAGACCGGCGCCATCAACGTGTCATGATGTTGGTCGATGAGATCGGGGAATTTTGCGCCTTCCGCAAGGATGAGGCGGAACAGTTCGCGCATTTTCTTGTTGTCGACGAGTGCGTCGAACATGAATTCCAGTAACAGGCGCAGCTCCTCGACGGGGTCGTCGGATGTATGCGCATAGGCCTTGAACGCTTCCTGGAATGGCTGGGAGGCGTGCTTGACCATTGCCTCGAAGAGCGCCTCCTTGGTTTCGAAATAGACGTAAACCGTCCCTTTCGTCACACCCACCCGTTCCGCGATGTCTTCTACCCGTGTCGCGGTAAATCCCCTTTTGGTGAATTCCTCGAATGCGGCATCGAGAATTTGCAACGGACGTTGTATCTTCTGTTCAGCACGTGTCAGTTTTGCTTTCGCCATGGCCCCGGATCCCTTTGTTTTTTCGGCGCGTGCCCTTCTGTCCGTCGCGATAGGCGGAAATGAGAGATGGTTTGCCTATAGCACCGGCGCAAAAACCGGAATGGATTTTTGTGAAGGCGCGCATGCTTCAATATGCCGGAACATTGCCGATGCGCCCGCAAGGATATGCCGGACGAAGTGGAATGATCATTCGGGAGGCTGGCCCGATGTTCCGGACAGATCCCCGATCGGCGGCATAAGAATTTCATTGACTATTCAGTCAGTCAAATATTATAGGATGAGGCGAAGATCAAGAGGTCACCATGAAAACCATCCTTATCGCGGCGGCGCTTGGCGGCATTTTCGCCCTGTCGTCCTGCAGCAATGAAGAGCCGCCTGCCGAAAAGCCGCTGCGCACCGTCGGCGTGGTCGCGGCTGAGAAGAAGCCCGTCGATCGCGGCAGCGTCATAACGGGTGAAGTGAGGGCAAGGGTCCAGACGGACCTGTCTTTCCGAGTCAGCGGCAAGATCACCGAGCGGCTGGTGGATGTGGGTACACGGGTCAAGACCGGGCAATTGCTTGCCCGCATGGATCCTGAAGAGCAAAAGGCCGATCTCGATGTTGCGCTCGCCAACCTGCAATCCGCAGAAGCGCAGCAGACGCAGGCGCAATTGACGTTCGACCGTCAGCAAAGCCTGTTCAGGACGCAGGTGACCTCGCGTTCGGCAGTCGACAAGGCCCAGGAAACCCTGCTCACCACGCAGGGCGCGGTGAGATCGGCGCAGGCGCAGCTCGACACGGCGCGGGATGCCCTGTCCTACACCGAACTCAGGGCCGATGCGGACGGCGTGATCACGGCGCGCAATGTCGAAGTCGGCCAGGTGGCGCAGGCCGCCCAGCTTGTCTTCACGCTGGCGCATGACGGGCCGCGCGATGCGGTCTTCGATGTCTATGAATCCCTGTTTCTCGAGCGCGACATCGACAATCTCGTCAATGTCAGCCTCCTGTCGGATCCCACCCGCAGCGTTGCGGCGCCGGTGCGGGAGATTTCTCCGACGATCGACCCCGACAATGGAACGATCAGGGTCAAGGTGGGTCTGAACGGTGATCTGACCATGCCGCTCGGGGCGCCTGTATCCGGCCATTTCCGCTTCAAGCAGGTCGATGCGATTGAGCTTCCGTGGTCGGCGATGACGTCGCAGGACGGCTTTCCCGCCGTCTGGGTGGTCGATCCGCAATCCTCGGAAATCGCCATGCGGCGCGTCGAGGTCGCTGACTACGAGACCGGTCAGTTCGTCATCGCGCAAGGACTTAATCCCGGCGATCTCGTTGTCACCGTCGGGACCAAATTTCTCCGCACCGGTGAAAAAGTCGCCTATGAAAAGGGGCAGGCACAATAATGTCCAGTATATACAGAAGCTTGTTTTTGGTGGCTGTGGCGATTGCGGTCTCCTCCTGCGAGGAGAAGCAGGAAGCCGCCGCCGAGGCGCCGCGTCCGGTACTTTCCGTCGTCGTGGAAGAGAAGCCCGCCGATGCGCTGCGGCTGACCGGCACGGTGGAATCGCGTATTCAGACCGATCTCGGTTTTCGTGTTCTCGGTCGGATCATCGCCCGCAATGTCGATGTGGCCGATCTGGTCAAGAAAGGCGATGTGGTCGCGTCGATCGATCCGCTGGCGCTCGAGCTTGCGGTGAAGAGTGCGCAATCCGATCTTTCCAATGCGGAAGCGCAGCTGGCCAACGCGGTCACGACGGAACAGCGTCAGCGCGTGCTGGCTGAAGCCCGCAGCGGCACGGAAGCCGCACTGGAAGAAGCCGAACAGGCAACACGCACCGCCAACGCCGCCGTCGCCAAGGCCCGCGCCAATCTGGACAAGGCCGAGGAGCAGCTGGGTTATGCGCAGCTGCATGCGGAATTTGACGGCGTGGTGACGGCAACCTCAGGCGAAATCGGTCAGGTTGTTTCGGCCGGCCAAACGGTCGTGACGATTGCCCGGCCGGAAGTGCGCGATGTGGTGGTCGATGTTCCGCAATTTGCGGCGCAGCGGCTCGAGATCGGTTCCGCCTTCGAGATCGCCCTGCAGCTTGACCCGAAAATCCGCACCACCGGCGTGGTGCGCGAGATCGCTCCGGAAGCCGAAACGGCAACGCGCACGCGCCGCACGAAGATCAGCCTGCAGGATGCGCCGCCGGCATTCAGGCTGGGTTCCGTCGTCACGGCCTCGGTGCTTGCCGCATCCGAACCGCAGATCATGCTTCCCGCATCAGCCCTGCTGAAAACAGATAGTGGGTGGGGTGTCTGGATCGTCAATGCCGACAAGGCAACGGTGACGTTGCGCCCTGTCACGATAGAAGGTGAGCCGACTGAGGGCGGCAGCGTGCGTATCACCGACGGCGTCAAGCCCGGCGAGCGCGTCGCTAGCGCCGGTGTTCACAAGCTCAAGGATGGACAGGCCATCAGGATCGATCAGGAGGTCCGTCAGTGAAGAAATTCAATCTCTCCGACTGGGCGCTCGAACACCGTTCGCTCGTCTGGTACTTCATGCTGGTCTTCGTTCTCGCCGGCGTTTTCTCCTATCTCAACCTCGGCCGTGAGGAAGATCCGAACTTCACCATCAAGACGATGGTGATCAGCGCGCAATGGCCCGGTGCTTCCGCGGAGGAAGTGGCCCGGCAGGTGACCGACCGGATCGAGAAGAAGCTCGAGGAGCTCGACAATCTCGACCATCTGCGCAGCCAGACGGTGGCTGGCCGCACCACAATCTTCGTGGAACTGGTGCCGGAAACCAAGGCACGCAATGTCGAACCGACCTGGGTGCGGGTGCGCAACATGATCGGCGACATCAAAGGGGAGTTTCCCTCCGGCGTGGTCGGCCCCTTCTTCAATGACCGTTTCGGAGATGTCTATGGCAATATCTACGCCTTCACCAGCGATGGTCTCAGCCAGCGGCAATTGCGCGACTTGGTGGAGGATGCCCGTGCAAAGGTGCTGACCGTCGACAATATCGGCAAGGTCGATGTCATCGGCGCGCAGGACGAGACGATCTATCTGGAGTTCTCCACGCGGCAGATCGCAGCCCTCGGCATCGATCAACAGTCGATCATCAAGACGCTGCAATCCCAGAACGCCGTCACGCAATCCGGCTTCGTTAATGCCGGGCCTGAGCGTGTGGCGCTGCGCGTCAGCGGCCAGTTCACCTCTGAAGACAGCCTGCGGTCCATCAATCTGCGGGTCAACAACCGGTTCTTCCCGCTGACGGAAGTGGCGACGATCAGGCGCGGTTATGTCGATCCGCCGTCATCGCTGTTCCGTTTTAACGGCCAGCCGGCTATCGGCCTTGCGATCGGCATGAAAACCGGCGCGAACCTGCTGCATTTCGGCGAGGCGCTGGATGCACAGATGAAGCGTGTGGTGGCGGATCTGCCTGTTGGTGTCGATGTGCATCGTGTGTCCGATCAGCCGGCCGTGGTCGATGAAGCGGTCTCCGGCTTCACCTCGGCGCTGTTCGAGGCGATTGCAATCGTTCTCGTCATAAGCTTCATCAGCCTTGGCCTCAGAGCTGGCATGGTGGTTGCCGTTTCCATTCCGCTCGTGCTGGCGATCACCTTCGTCTACATGGAATACACAGGCATTTCGCTGCAACGTATCTCGCTCGGCGCCCTTATCATTGCGCTCGGGCTTCTCGTCGACGATGCGATGATTGCCGTCGAGATGATGGTCGCGCGGCTCGAGGTCGGAGACGATCTCAGAAAAGCGGCGACCTATGTTTACACCTCCACCGCTTTCCCGATGCTGACGGGCACGCTGGTCACCGTGGCAGGCTTCATTCCGGTCGGTCTCAACAACTCCGCGGCGGGTGAATTCACCTTCACGCTTTTTGTGGTGATCGCCGTTTCGCTCATCGTATCGTGGATCGTCGCCGTCCTGTTCACGCCGCTTCTCGGCGTCACGATCCTGCCGAAGACGATGAAATCGCACCATGAAAAGAAGGGCCGGTTCGCCTCCGCCTTTTCCTGGCTCCTCGGGCGGGCGCTGCGCTGGCGCTGGGTGACGATCATCCTCACCATTGCCCTCTTCGGCCTTTCCGTCGGCGGCATGAGCCTCGTGCAGCAGCAGTTCTTCCCGTCATCCGACCGTGTGGAGTTGATCGTCGACTGGAACCTGCCGCAGAACAGCTCGATTGCCGAAACCAACCGGCAGATGGCGCAGTTCGAGCAGGAAATGCTGGCGAAAAATACGGATATCGACCATTGGACGACCTATGTCGGCGAAGGCGCACCGCGTTTCATCCTGTCCTTCGACGTGCAGACACCTGACGTCACCTTCGGCCAGACGGTCATCGTCACCAAGGGGCTGGATGTGCGCGACAAGGTGCGTGCCGAGCTGCAGGATTATCTGGACCGGACATTCATCGGCACCGACGCCTTCGTGAAATTGCTCGATATCGGTCCTCCCGTCGGGAAACCGGTCCAATATCGCCTGAGCGGTCCTGATATCCAGAAGGTCCGCGAACTCGGTCAGCAATTGTCCGGTATCGTCGGTGAACATCAGCTGCTCTCGAACCTCGTGATGGACTGGAACGAGCCGACGCGCGTGGTGAAGGTCGATGTCATCCAGGACAAGGCCCGGCAGCTCGGCGTCTCCTCGGAAGATATCGCCAATGCCATGAACAGCATTGTCGAGGGTTCTACCGTGACCCAGGTCAGGGACGATATTTACCTCGTCAACGTGGTGGCGCGCGCGCAACTGGCAGAGCGGGGGTCCATCGAGACATTACAGAACCTGCAACTGCCGGCGACAAACGGCAAGGCCGTGCCGCTCTCGGCGATTGCCAATTTCCGCTACGAACTGGAGCAGCCGACCATCTGGCGTCGTGACAGGATCCCGACAGTCACCGTCAAGGCCGCGATTATCGGCCCAACACAGCCAGCCACGATCGTGGAGCAGCTGAAGCCGAAACTCGAGGCTTTCGAGAAAACGCTTCCCGTCGGTTACAAGATGGAAGTCGGTGGCTCCGTGGAATCCAGCGCGGATTCGCAGGCTCCGATCGTTGCCGTGGTGCCCTTGATGCTGTTTGCGATGGCGACGATCCTGATGGTTCAGCTGCAAAGCTTCAGCCGGCTGTTCCTGGTCTTCGCCGTCGCGCCGACGGCCTTGATCGGCGTCGTGGTGGCGCTGCTCTTCTCCAATGCGCCGATGGGCTTCGTTGCCATTCTCGGCGTGCTGGCGCTGATCGGTATCCTGATCCGCAACTCGGTCATTCTGGTGGTGCAGATCGAGCATCTGAGAAGCGAAGGGGTCTCGGCATGGCATGCCGTCATCGAGGCGACCGAGCACCGCATGCGGCCGATCATGCTGACGGCGGCTGCCGCCACCCTTGCCCTCATCCCCATCTCCCGGGAGATATTCTGGGGTCCGATGGCCTATGCGATGATGGGCGGCATCGTGGTGGGTACGGCGCTCACGCTGCTTTTCCTCCCCGCGCTCTATGTCGCTTGGTTCCGCATTCCGCGTGAGGATGACAAGCCGGAGGGAACAGAAATCAAGGCGTGACATCGGTGCGGGGCGAGGGTACGGCGTCGTTGTCCCCTCGCTCCAACAAAAATATCCACCGTCGTTGTTCCCGCGGTCAGGATAATGTTAGGAAGGTCGGCTTAGCTGCGAGAGCGGCGGCCGTCCTTTTGCGTTTGGACGGTTGTCTGGTTTTGCGTTGATATTGCGGACATATTGAGAGTGCGGAGGGTTTAAAGATGGGCGGGTTGTCGGATTGGCTTGCGGATGGGCAGCCGATCAATCGCAAGAATGCCGCAGAAGCGGTGTTCGATGATATCCGTTCCGCCATCACCTCGGGGCAGCTTGCGGTCGGCATCCGGCTGCCTTCGGAAGCCCATCTGGCAGCGCGATATGGCGTCAGCCGGCCGATCATTCGCGAGGCGCTGCGCTCGCTCCAGACCCTGGGGTTGACGCAGACCCGCACTGGAAGCGGCACCTATGTGATGACGCCGACGCCACCTTCCGAATTAAATTACGGCGCCTATTCCGCCCGCGATCTGATCGAGGCCCGCCCCTTCATCGAGGTGCCGGCGGCCGGTTGGGCGGCGTTGAGGCGGACCGATGCCCAGCTGGAGGTCTTGCTTGACCTCTGTGATCGGATGGAAGCCGAAGAAAGGCCGCATCCCTGGGTGCTGCTGGATGGGCAGTTTCATTGCGCCATTGCGGAAGCTTCGGCCAACAGGCTGTTCGCCAAGGTGGTGGCCGATGCCCGTGAGGCCCTATCCCAGCAATCCGAGATGGTGAACCTGATGGCCGGCCGCCGCGTCGCGTCGAATTTCGAGCACCGCCGGATCGTCGAGGCGATCCGACGGGGTTCAGCGCCAGAGGCGCGGGAGGCGATGGAGCTTCACCTTGGGCAGGTGAAGCAGGTGGTGACGACGATCATTGGCGAAGATCGGCTTCGCCAGCCGTGACGGCAGGCAGGTTGGCAAGGTGTCGCGGGCTCAGCGCCTGCTGCAATTGCGCATCGGTGAGATAACCGCGCTCCAGAACCACCTGTGGCACCGTGCGGCCGCTGGCAAGCGCTTCCTTGGCTACTTCCGTTGCCGCATAATAACCGATCAGCGGGTTGAGCGCGGTGGCGAGACCGATCGATTCTTCCACACGCTGCGCCATGATGGCGGGATTGGCCACGATGCCGTCGACGCAGCGTTCCGCCAAGGTGCGGCAGGCGGCGCTGAGCTGGCTGATGCTCTGTGAAAGTGCGCGCACGATGATCGGCTCGAAGGCGTTCAGCTGCAGCTGCCCGGCTTCGGCGGCCATGGTGATGGTGATGTCGTTGCCGATCACCGCATAGGCCACCTGATTGACCACTTCGGGAATGACCGGATTGATCTTGCCCGGCATGATGCTGGAACCGGCCTGAACCGAAGGCAGGGTGATTTCGCCGATCCCGGCGCGCGGGCCGGAAGAGAGCAGGCGAAGGTCGTTGCAGGTTTTCGACAGCTTCACGGCGACGCGCTTCAGCACGCCGGAGAGATGCACGAAGGCGCCGGGGTCCTGTGTGGCCTCGATCAGGTCGGCGGCCGTTACCAACGGTCGTCCGGTCAGTTCCGCCAGATGCTGGCAGGCGAGCGCCGCATAACCGCGCGGTGCATTCAGCCCGGTGCCGATGGCGGTGGCACCGAGATTGATCTCGTGCAGCAATGCCGCGGATTCGATCAGGCGCGCCTGATCTTCGCCGAGCATCACCACGAAAGTGCGGAACTCCTGGCCGAGCGTCATCGGCACGGCATCCTGCAATTGCGTGCGTCCGATCTTGATGAAGCCGGCAAATTCCTGCGCCTTGCGGTCGAAAGCGTCCTTGAGAACGCCCATGGAAGCCGCTAGATCGTCGATCGCCTCGATCAGTCCGACATTGATTGCGGTCGGATAGGCGTCGTTGGTCGATTGGCTGAGATTGACATGATCATTCGGGTGAAGGCGGGCATAATCGCCTTTTTCGTGGCCAAGCAGTTCCAACGCGCGGTTGGCGATGACCTCATTGGCATTCATGTTGGTAGAGGTGCCGGCTCCGCCCTGAATTTCATCCACCACGAATTGCTCACGCAACGCGCCGGCGCGGATTTCGCGGCAGGCCTCGGCGATGGCTTCCATTCGTTCGGTGTCGAGCAGGCCGAGCTCGTGATTTGCGCGTGCCGCCGCCTCCTTCACATAGGCCAGTCCCTGGACGAGATAGGGGTTGTGGCCAATGGTCACCCCGGTGATCTTGAAGTTTTCCACAGCGCGCGCGGTGTGCACGCCCCAATAGACATCCGCGGGAATTTCCTTCGTTCCGAGCAAATCATGCTCCCTGCGCGTCACGCTCACTGTGTCCTCCACTGGCTTTAAGCGTTGCAAAATCTGTAAAGCTGTCTTACAGATTTGATGACCATATTCCCAAGGAGGGGGAAGGTCAATATTGCCCGGTGGCTCTTGACGAAAGCCAGTCTCTGCAATTAAGAGGGCAAAATCTGTCATGCAGCTTTACAGCATGCGCGCATTCGCTGGCCATATTTCCAGCCTTGGGGACGACGCCAGTTCCACTTTGATTTCCGGCTTATTGCCGATTACAAGCGTTTTATCGGGAGGATAAATCCATGCATTCTGGAAAAACGGCACCCGCCGAACGTGAGGTCTTCATCGAAGAGGACCTCGGTTACCATAAGGCCCTGAAGCCGCGCCAGATCCAGATGATCGCCATCGGTGGCGCTATCGGCACGGGCCTCTTTCTGGGTGCGGGCGGGCGTCTAGCGCAGGCCGGTCCGGCGCTGGTGTTCGTTTACGCGCTCTGCGGTTTCTTCGCATTTCTGGTGCTGCGTGCGCTCGGCGAGCTTATCATGCATCGCCCGAGTTCCGGTTCCTTCGTCTCCTACGCCCGCGAGTTCTACGGCGAGAAGATGGCCTTCGCGGCCGGCTGGATGTATTGGCTGAACTGGGCCATGACCTCGGTGGCTGATGTGACCGCCGTCGCCCTCTACATGAATTTCTTCAAGCAATACGTGCCGTGGCTGGCGGGTATCGATCAGTGGGTGTTCGCGATGACGGCACTGGTCGTCGTGCTGGCGATGAACATGCTGTCGGTGAAGGTCTTCGGCGAGCTGGAATTCTGGTTCAGCCTGATCAAGGTGCTCGCGCTCGCCATTTTCCTCGTCGTTGGCGTCTATTTCGTCATTTTCGGCACGCCCATCGAAGGCCACGTTACCGGCTTCAGCCTCATTACGGATAATGGCGGCTTCTTCCCGAATGGCATTCTTCCAGCCTTCGTCATCATACAGGGCGTGGTGTTCGCCTATGCCTCGATTGAGCTGATCGGCACGGCGGCGGGCGAAACTGAAGACCCGCGCAAGGTCATGCCGCGCGCCATCCGCGCCGTGGTCCTGCGTCTCGTCGTGTTTTATGTCGGCTCGGTACTGCTGTTCACGCTGCTTCTGCCCTACACCGCTTACAAGGCCGGCGAGAGCCCGTTCGTCACCTTCTTCGGTTCCATCGGCGTTGAGGGTGCCGATGTGATCATGAACCTCGTCGTTCTGACCGCCGTGCTGTCCTCGCTCAATGCCGGTCTTTATTCCACCGGCCGCATCCTGCATTCCATGGCGGTTTCCGGCTCTGCTCCGGCGGCGCTGGCGAAGATGAACAAGAATGGCGTGCCCTATGGCGGCATTGCGGTCACGGCCGTCGTCACCGTTCTCGGCGTGGCCCTGAATGCGGTCGTTCCCTCCGCCGCTTTCGAAATCGCGCTCAACCTGTCGGCGCTCGGCATCATCTGCGCATGGGCGGTCATCGTGCTTTGCCAGCTGAAGCTCTGGCAGCTTTCCAGGCGTGGCGAGCTTGCACGTCCGGATTTCCGCATGTTCGGCGCGCCCTACACCGGCATTCTCACGCTCATCTTCCTGTTCGGCGTGCTGGTTCTGATGGCCTTCGACTATCCCGTCGGCTCCTGGACCATCGCCTCGCTGCTCGTCATCATCCCGGCGCTCGTCATTGGCTGGTATCTCTTGCGTGAGCGCATCCACCGTCTGGCGGCCGAGCGTGCCGGTGCAGGAGCGTCGCATTGAGCGGGCAGGGCGCAACGCCTCTGGTGGCGGTCATCGCCACCGGCGGCACCATCGCCAGCCGGCGTAGCGCCGATGGCGTCAGCACGCCCAGCCTTTCGGGTGAGGACCTGCTGACGCTGGTTCCGCAAATCAGCGCCCGGCTGAAGCCGGTCGATCTGATGGCGAAGGATTCCTCCAGCCTGACATTGGCAGACATGCAGCGCATCAGCGATGCGGTGGGGGCAGAGCTTGATGATCCCGCCGTTGCCGGCATCGTGGTTCTGCATGGCACCGACGCCATGGAAGAATCCTCGCTGCTCGTGCATTTGCAGCAGGCCATCACAAAGCCGGTGGTCTTCACCGGCGCGCAGTTTACGGCAGACCATAAGGACGCGGACGGGCCGGCCAATCTGGCCCGGGCCATAGAAACAGCGCTCGATCAGGCGAATGCCGGGAAGGGCGTGCTTCTCTCCTTCGGCGGCCGCTGTCTGCCTGCCTGGGGGCTTTACAAGCTGAGCGCGGACGAGGCGGACGCCTTCCGCTCGGCCCGGCCGCTGGCTGCTGCCGCAACGCTGCGGCTTGCCGCCCCGGTAACCGATCAGCGCGTCGATATCGTCGCCATTCATCCCGGCTGTGATGCCACCCATATTGATGCAAGCCTGCAGGCGGGCGCGAAAGGTATCGTTCTTGCGGCGCTTGGTTCCGGCAACGCCAATCCGCGTATCGCCGAAGCCGTGAAGCGCTGCGCCGAACGCAACGTTCCCGTCATCGTTTCCAGCCGCGTGCCCGAAGGGCGGCTCGTGGCAAGTTACGGCGGCGGCGGCGGCGGGCATGATCTTGTCGCGGCGGGCGCCGTACATTCATCCACGCTTCGTCCGGGACAGGCCCGCATTTTGCTGGCCGCGCTGCTGGCCGATAAAAGTCCGGCGGAAACCATCATGTCCGCTTTCAGCGACAGCCCGCTCTCTTAAGTAGCGGCAGCGATGTCCGCGACCGGCGGGCGTCGAAATTCCTATAGGATTCCTATTTTATTGCCTCTGTGGCCGTCTCGAACCTTTATGCGGTTCGGGTGCATTCTTCTGTGCGGGAAGGGATGGTGTTCCCTTCTCAGCCAGAAAGATTGAAAAGCGACGTCCCACATGACGGCGCTTTTCTTCCTGTCCGGCTCCTCGAATAAAAAGGAGTCCCATCGATGATGGATGTTGTTCTGATCGGTGCAGCCACGGTGTTTTTCGCCCTCTGCTTTGCCTATACGCGCGCCTGCGACCGGCTTTAGACGGGAGGCTGCGATGACATTCGACTATATCTTGAGCGGCGCCGTCACGGTCTTTATCGCCGCCTATCTCACCTATGCTCTCATTCGCCCCGAACGTTTCTGATCGGGAAACGACGGCTATTGAAAGTTCAATACCATGACCCTCAATGGATGGTTTCAGGTCCTGCTTTTCTGCGGGATCATTTTTGCGCTGGTGAAGCCGCTCGGCTTCTATATGGCGCGTGTTTTTAATGGCGAACGCACCCTGTTGTCGCCGGTTCTCGCACCCGTCGAGCGCGGCCTTTATGCCCTTGCCGGGACAAGCGAGCGCGAGGAGCAGCACTGGACGACCTATGCCTTCTCCATGCTTCTCTTCAACCTCCTCGGTTTTGCCCTGCTCTATGCCCTGATGCGTTTTCAGGCCGTGCTGCCTTATAATCCGCAGGGAATGGCGGCGGTTGGGCCGGAACTCTCCTTCAATACGGCGGTCAGCTTCGTCACCAACACCAACTGGCAGAATTATGGCGGCGAAAGCACGCTGTCCTATCTGACCCAGATGGCCGGTCTCACCGTGCAGAACTTCGTTTCCGCGGCGACAGGCATGGCAATCGCCATCGGCCTCATCCGCGCTTTTTCACGCGCCTCCGGCAAGGCGATCGGCAATTTCTGGGTGGATATGGTCCGCTCAACGCTCTACGTGCTTTTGCCCCTCTGCATCGTGCTGACCCTCATCTATGTGTGGCTCGGCGTGCCGCAGACCCTTGGCGCCTATGTGAATGCGCAGACGCTGGAAGGCGTGCAGCAGACGATTGCCGTCGGTCCCGTGGCGTCGCAGCTGGCGATCAAGATGCTGGGCACCAATGGCGGTGGTTTCTTCAACGCCAATTCCGCGCATCCCTTTGAAAACCCCGACGCCATTTCCAACATGATCCAGATGGTGTCGATCTTCGCGATCGGCGCCGCCTTCACCAATGTTTTCGGCCGCATGGTTGGCAACCAGCGCCAGGGCTGGGCGATCCTCGCCGCCATGGGCGTTCTGTTCATCGCCGGCGTCGCCGTTACCTATTGGGCGGAAGCGGCCGGAAATCCGCTGATGCACAGCTTCGGCCTTGCTGGCGGCAATATGGAAGGCAAGGAAGTCCGTTTCGGCGTGGCGCTCTCGTCGCTCTTCGCGGTCATCACCACCGCTGCGTCCTGCGGCGCGGTCAATGCCATGCATGGCAGCTTCACGGCGCTGGGCGGTCTTGTTCCCCTCATCAACATGCAGTTGGGTGAGGTGATCGTCGGCGGTGTCGGCGCGGGCTTTTACGGCATCCTGCTCTTCATCGTCATCGCCATCTTCGTGGCGGGTCTGATGGTCGGACGCACGCCGGAATATCTCGGCAAGAAGATCGAGGCCAAGGAAATGAAAATGGCGGTTCTGGCCATTCTCTGCCTGCCGCTCGCCATGCTGGCTTTCACGGCAACGGCCACCGTCCTTCCCTCGGCCGCGGCGTCGATCGGTACGGCGGGACCGCACGGCTTCTCCGAAATCCTCTATGCCTATACCTCCGCGGCCGCCAATAACGGCTCCGCCTTCGGCGGGCTGACGGGCAATACCACCTGGTACAACATCACGCTTGGCCTTGGCATGCTGATGGGTCGTTTTCTGGTGATCATTCCGGCGCTTGCCATTGCCGGTTCGCTGGTCGCCAAGAAGACCGTCCCGGCCTCAGCCGGCACCTTCCCGACGGATGGTCCGCTCTTCGTCGGCCTGCTTGCCGGCACGATCCTGATTGTCGGTGGTCTCACCTTCCTGCCAGCGCTCGCGCTCGGCCCCGTTGCTGAACATCTTGTCATGGCGGCGGGCCAGCTCTTCTGAGGTGATGCCATGAATGACGAAAAGTCCCGAAGTAACCGCATCGTCTCCGCCCGCAAGGGCGCTCCCGGCAAGGGGAGCGCCACGCCCGGCGGCTGGTGCGCCTCCAATCTCATTCTTGCGATGATGGCGGCTCTGTTCGCCGCCGTCGTCGCTCTCGAAGTTATCACGGGCTGATCGATCCTTATCGGTCGCCCTGTTTCAAACGCTGGAGCCTCTTCATGAGCCAGTCCAAACAAGCGAGCATCCTTGATTCTCGCATTCTCGTGCCGGCCATTGCCGCCGCATTCAAAAAGCTCAACCCGCGCACATTGGCGCGCAACCCGGTCATGTTCGTGGTGGCGACAGTGTCGGTGCTGACGACAGTGCTGTTCATCCGCGATCTCATCACCGGTGGCGCCAATCTCGGCTTTTCCTTCCAGATCAATCTCTGGCTCTGGTTCACCGTGTTGTTCGCCAATTTCGCGGAAGCCGTCGCCGAAGGGCGCGGCAAGGCGCAGGCGGATTCGTTGCGCCGGACCCGCACGGAGACCCAGGCGAAACTGCTGACCGGCGATGACCGCAGCCAATATAAAATGGTGGCGGGCACCAGCCTGAAGGTGAACGATGTCGTTCTCGTCGAGGCGGGCGATATCATCCCCTCCGACGGTGAGGTCATCGAAGGTGTCGCCTCCGTCAACGAGGCTGCCATCACCGGCGAATCCGCCCCCGTCATCCGCGAATCCGGTGGCGACCGCTCGGCGGTCACCGGCGGCACGCAGGTGCTGTCGGACTGGATCAGGGTTCGCATCACTGCCGCTGCCGGTTCCACCTTTCTCGACCGGATGATTTCGCTCGTCGAAGGTGCGGAACGCCAGAAGACGCCGAACGAGATCGCGCTCAATATCCTGCTGGCCGGCATGACGCTGATCTTCGTTCTGGCCACAGCCACCATTCCGAGTTTCGCGGCCTATGCCGGAGGTTCGATCCCGATTATCGTGCTGGTGGCACTGTTCGTGACGCTCATCCCGACCACCATCGGTGCACTTCTGTCCGCCATCGGCATCGCCGGCATGGACAGGCTGGTGCGTTTCAATGTGCTGGCCATGTCCGGCCGCGCCGTCGAGGCGGCCGGCGATGTGGATACGCTGCTGCTCGACAAGACCGGCACCATCACCCTTGGCAACCGTCAGGCGACCGAGTTTCGTCCCGTTGCCGGCGTTTCCGAGCAGGAACTGGCCGATGCGGCGCAGCTTGCCTCCCTTGCCGACGAAACGCCGGAAGGCCGCTCGATCGTGGTTCTGGCCAAGGAAAAATACGGTATCCGCGCCCGCGACATGCAGAAACTCCATGCGAATTTCGTACCTTTCACCGCCCAGACCCGCATGAGCGGTGTCGATTTCGAAGGTGCTTCCATTCGCAAGGGCGCGGTCGACGCCGTTCTTGCCTATGTTGATGGCGGCGCTCCGCAACAGGGCAATGTGGCGCTTGCCGTTAAAACTGAAACGGACGCCACGCGCGGCATCCGGACAATTGCCGAAGAGATCGCCAAGACCGGCGGCACGCCGCTCGCCGTCGTTCGCGATGGCAAGCTGCTCGGCGTTGTGCAGCTGAAGGACATCGTCAAGGGCGGCATTCGCGAGCGTTTTGCGGAGCTTCGTCGCATGGGCATCCGCACCGTCATGATCACCGGCGATAATCCCATGACGGCCGCGGCAATAGCGGCGGAAGCAGGCGTCGATGATTTCCTCGCCCAGGCGACACCGGAAAACAAGCTGGATCTGATCCGCGAGGAACAGGCTAAGGGCAAGCTTGTCGCGATGTGCGGCGACGGCACCAATGACGCTCCCGCGCTGGCCCAGGCCGATGTCGGCGTTGCCATGAACACCGGCACGGTGGCGGCCCGCGAGGCCGGCAATATGGTCGATCTCGACAGCGATCCGACCAAGCTCATAGAGATCGTCGAAATCGGCAAGCAATTGCTGATGACGCGCGGTGCGCTGACGACGTTCTCCATTGCCAACGACATCGCCAAATATTTCGCCATCATCCCGGCAATGTTCCTGGCGCTCTATCCGCAGCTTGGCGTTCTGAACGTGATGGGGCTTTCGACACCGCAGAGCGCCATCCTGTCGGCCATCATCTTCAACGCGCTCATCATCATCGCGCTCATCCCGCTGTCGCTGAAGGGCGTCAAATATCGTCCGATCGGCGCGGGTGCGCTGCTGTCGCGCAATCTGGTCATCTATGGCCTCGGCGGCATCATCGTTCCCTTCATCGGCATCAAGGCCATCGACCTCGCTATTACGGCGCTTGGTCTCGCCTGAGGAGTAAAGACAATGTTTAGACAGCTTCGTCCCGCACTGGTGCTCATCCTCGCCACCACCGCCATCACCGGCCTTGCCTATCCCTTGGGCATGACAGGTCTCGCGCAGGCGATCTTCCCCTTTCAGGCAAATGGCAGCCTGGTAGAAAAAGGTGGTGCCGTGGTGGGTTCGCAATTGATCGGGCAGGCCTTCACCGGTGAGAAATATTTCCACGGAAGGCCGTCCGCTGCCGGCGATGGTTATAATGCCGCTTCGTCTTCCGGCTCCAATCTCGGGCCGACGAGCGCCAAGCTCATCGACCGGGTGAAACAGGATTACGAGGCCGCAAAAGCCGAAAATCCGGCGGCCGAGGTTCCCGCCGATCTGGTGACGGCTTCGGGGAGCGGCCTTGATCCACATGTTTCGCCTGAAGCCGCCTATTTTCAGGTTCCCCGCGTCGCCAAGGCGAGGGGCATGGATGAGGCGTCCCTGCGTAGCATCGTCGAGCGCCATGTCGAAGGACCGGAACTCGGCTTCATGGGAGAGCCTGTCGTGAATGTGCTGGCACTCAACATGGCCCTTGACGCAGCCGGCTCATGAATTGAAATGGCTATGGCTTGTTCGCAAGCCATAGCCTCGACCACTGGTGGGTTAAATGCCTGACGACAATCGTGATATGCCGAGCCGACCATCGCCCGATGCGCTGCTGGAAAACGCCCGGCGCGAGGCGCGGGGCCGGTTGAAGATTTTTCTGGGCGCAGCGCCCGGCGTCGGCAAGACCTATGAAATGCTGATGTCCGGCCGGGCGAAGCTGGCGGATGGTGTGGATGCCGTCATCGGCGTCGTTGAAACCCATGGCCGGCGGGAAACCGAAACGCTGGTGCAGGGTTTCGAGATCATCCACCGCCGTCGCATCGATTATCGCGGTCAGGTGCTGGAGGAGATGGATCTCGATGCCATTCTGGCCCGTCGTCCCGCTCTGGTTCTGGTCGATGAACTGGCTCACACCAATGCCACTGGCAGCCGCCATCCCAAGCGTTATATGGATGTTCAGGAGATTCTGGCGCAGGGCATCAACGTCTATACGACGCTGAATATCCAGCATGTCGAAAGCCTGAATGACATCGTTGCGCAGATCACCCGCATCCGTGTTCGTGAAACGGTGCCTGACAGCATCATCGACCGGGCCGACGATGTCGAAATCATCGATATTACTCCGGACGATCTGATCAAGCGTCTTCAGGATGGCAAGGTTTACCTGCCCCGCACCGCCCGGCGCGCCATCGAGAATTATTTTTCGCGCGGTAACCTCACGGCCCTGCGAGAGCTTGCGCTCCGGCGCACTGCCCAACGGGTGGATGAGCAATTGCTCAACCACATGCAGTCCCATGCCATTTCCGGCCCCTGGGCGGCGGGAGACAGGGTTCTGGTCTGTCTCGATCATGGCGGCAATGGTCCGGGGCTGGTGCGTTACGCCCGCCGACAGGCGGATCGCCTGCGTGCACCCTGGACGGCGCTGCATCTCGATACCCCGCGTTCGCAGCAATTATCGGAGGCGGAAAAAGACCGGCTGGCGGGCACCATGCGGCTCGCGCAGCAGCTTGGCGGCGAGACGGTGACCCTGCCGGCACTGGACCTGACCCGTGAGATCATCTCCTACGCCAATGCCAATAATTTCACGCACATCATCATCGGCCGCCCGCGAAAATCCTGGTGGCAGCGAATTTTCCAGCGTTCGCTGACGCATGATCTGATCGACCACGCGGGCGATATCAGCGTGCATGTCATTTCCGGCGACAAGAGGGAAGAAAAGCAGGGTCAAGCCGTAAAGCCCGCACCGGCGCGGTCACGCCAGTCCTTCCGGTCCTATCTCAACAGCACCCTGTTTGTTGGGCTGGCGATCGTGGTCGGCATCGTGCTCGATCAGACGCTCGATGTGCAGAACCTCGCGCTTGTTTTCCTGATGGCCGTTCTGGCGGCCGCCGTGCGCGGCGGTTTGGGCCCGGCGCTTTATGCTTCGCTGCTTGGCGCGGTCGCCTTCAACTTCTTCTTTCTGGAGCCCCGTTACACGCTGACGGTCAGTTCTCCGGACAGCCTTGTCGCTCTTTTGTTTTATTTTGGCGTGGCGCTCGTCGCCTCCAACCTCACCGTCGCGGTGCAGCGGCAGGCGGCCTCCGCGCGGGCAAGGGCACGAACGACGGAAGATTTGTATCTGTTCTCCAAGAAGCTTTCGGTGACCGGAACGCTGGACGACGTGTTGTGGGCAGCCGCTTTCCAGATGGCCTCGATGCTGAAGGTTCGGATCGTTCTGCTTCTGCCGGAAAACAATACGATAGCGGTCAAGGCGGGATATCCGCCTGATGATACGCTTGTCGATGCCGATATTGCTGCCGCCCAGTGGGCCTGGGAACACAACAAGGCTGCGGGCAGGGGCGCAGATACGCTTCCCGGCGCCAAACGTCTTTATCTGCCCTTGCGCACTGGCAGTGGCGCCGTCGGCGTGGTGGGGCTGGACGATGACCGGCTCGGCCCGCTTCTGACGCCGGAGCAGCAACGGCTGTTTGACGCATTGGCGGATCAGGCGGCACTCGCCATCGAGCGGATTCAGCTCGTCTCTGACGTCGACCGGGCAAGGCTTGCTGCGGAAACCGACCGGCTGCGCACCGCGCTGCTGACATCCATTTCACATGACCTCAAGACGCCGCTTGCGGCCATCCTGGGTTCGGCCGGAACACTGAAGGATTTCGCCGAGGACATCCCGCCGGATGCGCGTGCCGAACTGCTTTCAACGATTGTCGAGGAATCCGAGCGGCTGAACCGTTTCATCTCCAATCTTCTTGATATGACGCGGATCGGTTCGGGCGCGATGGAGCCGAACTATGGTCTGCATTTCCTGGGCGATATGGTCGGAACCGCGCTGTCGCGCGCAGCTAAAATCGTCGTCAGGCATGAGATCGTTCTGGATATTCCATCCGACCTGCCGATGCTGAAGGTCGATCCCGTGCTTTTCGAACAGGTTCTGTTCAATCTCATCGACAATGCCGCCAAATACGCCCCCGAACATACGACCATCGAGATTCGCGGCTGGCGACATGGCAAGAATATCTTCCTGTCTGTGGCCGATGCGGGGCCGGGTATTCCACCCGATGATACCGAGCGGGTGTTTGACAGTTTCTACCGGGTGCGCAAGGCGGATCATGTGCAGGCCGGAACGGGTCTCGGGCTGTCCATCTGCAAGGGGTTTATCGAGGCCATGGGCGGGTCGATCCGCGCGGAAAACAGGCCGGGTCGCACCGGTGCGCAGTTTACCGTCAGTCTGCCGGTTCCTGCCGATGCGCCTGTGATAGATCATGATTAAGGCACGATTGCCGGCGACAAGCGGCTATGCCGCTGAAGGAGATCGGGAATGACCAATTCCGCCGTTCGTATTCTGATCATCGACGACGAACCGCCGATCCGCAAGCTTTTGCGCGTGGGGCTGTCGACTCAGGGATATTCGGTGAGCGAAGCGATGAATGCGAAGGTCGCCATGGAGCTGGTCAGTGAGGACAAGCCCGATCTCGTCGTTCTCGATCTCGGCCTGCCGGACATGTCGGGGCATGATCTCTTGGCGAAATGGCGCGGCGAGGGCCTGGCGCTACCGGTTATCATTCTCTCCAGCCGCACGGATGAGGCGGGTATCGTCAAGGCGCTGGAACTGGGGGCGGATGACTATATCACCAAGCCTTTCGGCATGAACGAACTCGTCGCCCGTATCCGCGTCGCTCTGCGCCATCGTCTGCAAAGCCAGGGAGAGAGGCCGGTGTTTCAGACCGGCGACCTTTCCGTCGATCTGGTCAGACGCATCGTCCGGGTGGAGGACCGGGAGGTGAAGCTCTCGCCGAAGGAATATGACATCCTGCGGGTTCTCGTGCAGCATGCCGGCAAGGTTCTGACCCACCGTTTCCTGCTGGAGCATGTGTGGGACGAACTGACCGACGTGCAATATTTGCGGGTTTATGTGCGCCAGCTTCGCCAGAAGATCGAAAAAATTCCGGATCAGCCCCGTTATATCCTGACGGAAACCGGTGTCGGTTACCGGCTGCAGGAGGTGTGAGGGCGTCGCGATGCGACGCCCTGATATTTCAGACGGCAGCGCAGATCGACAGGAATTCGTCCACATCGGCCTCGGTTGTCGCGAAGCTGGTGACCATGCGGATTAGCACCTCGTCCTTGCCGACTTCTTCCGGCATGTCGCGCGGCTCCAGCCAGTCATAGAACTTCGCACCCTTTGCCGTGGCAGCTTCGGCGGCGGCCTTCGGCAGAATAGCGAAAACCTCGTTCGCCGTGGTCGGCCAGGCAAGGCGGGCGCTGTTTAGCGAAGCGAAACCGGCGCGGAGCCGGTTGGCCATGGCATTGGCGTGGCCGGCGAGACCGAGCCACAGGTCGTCCTGCAGATAGGCCTCGAATTGTGCGGCAATGAAGCGTGATTTCGAAAAAAGCTGGGCGGTGCGTTTGCGCAGGAAGGAAAAGTCCCGGGCGAGCGAGGGATCGAAGAAGACGATTGCCTCCGCGCACCAGCAGCCGTTTTTCGTGCCGCCGAAAGACAGGACGTCGACGCCGCGTTTCCACGTCATTTCGGCGGGCGTGGTGCCGAGTGCGGAAAGCGCATTGGCGAAACGCGCGCCGTCCATATGCAGCGGCAGGCCGTTGTCTTTTGCGATTTTGGCGATGGCGTCGATTTCATCGAGCGTATAGACGGTGCCGGCTTCGGTTGCCTGCGTCATGGTGATGGCTGCGGCGCGGCCGTGGTGCACGGCATCCTGCGGATAACGGGCAATGCGTTCGATCAGGTTTTCCGGCAGCATCTTGCCGTTCGGTCCCTCGACTGCGACCATGCGCATGCCGGAAAAGAAATCCGGCGCACCGCACTCGTCCTCGATCACATGCGCTTCGGAATGACAGAAGGTCAGGCCGCCGGCGCGGGCAATGCTGGCCAGTGAAAGCGAATTGGCCGCCGTGCCGGTCGCGACGAAAAACACCGCGACTTCGCGTTCGAAAATCTCGTTGAAGCGCTTTTCGATGGAGAGATCAAGTTCGCTGGTGCCATAAGCGGCGGCAAAGCGTGTGGATTCCCGCGAAAGCCGTTCGTTGACGGCCGGATGGGCGCCAGCCCAATTGTCTGAAGCAAAAAACATCTCTGAAGGCTTTCCGATAGCTGAGGTTCTGTTCGGGCTGTTCGAAGCGATAACGGGAAAGTTCTAGGTCGGAACATTGAGATTGGCAAATCCGGTAATGAAAGCAACGGGTCGGGCTGCTTTGCGACAAGAAAGTTTCGCACAATAGGTCAGTATCGAAACTTCGCTGCAAAATGGGGCTTTCACTAATTGGATTCGCACCCTTGCAAAATTCGCCCGTTTCTGTCAAAATCCTCGTGAATTGAGACAGCTTTGCTGTCCTAAATTTGATCGAGCCGGGTTGAATACGGGTTTTGCGGGAAGCGAAAATTCGTGTCGAGCCGGATCTTCGCATGAAACCATGCAAGTAATTTTGCAGGAGGGACAAAAATGACGAACAAGCCGCAGGCAGAGATCGCCGCTGCCACCATGACCACAGACTGTCCCACCGCGGCTGCGGCCGCACCCGTTTCTGCGAAAGCGCGTTTCGCGGGCGGCTTGCCGGAAAGGCAGGGTCTTTACGATCCCGCCAATGAACATGATGCCTGCGGCGTCGGCTTCGTTGCCCATATGAAGGGCGTCAAGTCGCACCAGATCGTCAAGGACGGCCTGTTCATTCTCGAAAACCTGACGCATCGTGGTGCCGTCGGTGCCGATCCCTTGATGGGCGATGGTGCGGGCATTCTCGTGCAGATCCCCGATCGGTTCTTCCGCGAGGAAATGGCCGGACAGGGCGTGACGTTGCCAAAGGCTGGCGAATACGCCGTCGGGCACATTTTCATGCCGCGCGATCCTTCCCGCATCGAGCACTACAAGAAGGTGATCGTTGACGTCATCGGTGAGGAGGAGCAGCAGTTCCTTGGCTTCCGTGATGTGCCTGTCGATAATTCCTCGCTCTCCAAGGCGCCGGATATCGCAGCGACCGAACCGCACCATGTTCAGGTCTTCATTGGTGCCGGGCGCGACGCTGCCACCAATGCCGATTTCGAGCGCAAGCTGTTCCTGATCCGCAAGGTTCTCTCCAACCGCATCTATGATGAGGGCGGCGGCAAGGAAACGCAGGATTTCTACCCTGTCTCGCTGTCCTCCTCGACCATCGTCTACAAGGGCATGTTCCTCGCCTATCAGGTTGGCGCCTATTACAAGGATCTGGCGGACCCGCGTTTCGAATCCGCGGTTGCGCTGGTGCATCAGCGTTTCTCCACCAACACCTTCCCTTCGTGGAAGCTGGCGCACCCCTACCGCATGGTCGCCCATAACGGTGAAATCAACACGCTGCGCGGCAACGTCAACTGGATGGCGGCGCGTCAGGCGTCTGTTTCCTCCGTGCTGTTCGGCGACGACATCTCCAAGCTCTGGCCGATCTCCTATGAAGGTCAGTCGGACACCGCCTGCTTCGACAACGCGCTCGAATTCCTCGTGCGCGGCGGTTACTCCATGGCGCATGCCGTGATGATGCTGATTCCGGAAGCTTGGTCGGGCAACCTGTCCATGTCGGCGGAACGCAAGGCGTTTTACGAATATCATGCCGCGCTGATGGAGCCGTGGGACGGCCCCGCCGCCGTCGCCTTCACCGACGGCAAGCAGATCGGCGCGACGCTCGACCGTAACGGTTTGCGCCCGGCGCGTTATCTCGTCACCGATGATGATCGCGTCATCATGGCGTCCGAAGCCGGCACATTGCCGGTGCCGGAGGAGCGCATCATCAAGAAGTGGCGTTTGCAGCCGGGCAAGATGCTGCTGATCGACATGGAAAAGGGCTCTATCATTTCCGATGAGGATGTGAAGCACGAGCTTGCCGCCAAGCATCCTTACCGCACCTGGCTCGACCGCACCCAGCTCATTCTTGAGGATCTGAAGCCCGTGGAGCCGCGTGCGCTGCGTCGCGACGTGTCACTGCTCGACCGTCAGCAGGCCTTCGGTTACACCAGCGAAGATACGAAACTGCTGATGTCGCCGATGGCGACGACGGGTCAGGAAGCTATCGGCTCGATGGGCACCGATACGCCGATTTCGGCCATGTCGGACAAGTCGAAGCTGCTTTACACCTATTTCAAGCAGAACTTCGCACAGGTCACCAACCCGCCGATCGACCCGATCCGCGAAGAGCTGGTGATGAGCCTCGTTTCCTTCATCGGTCCGCGCCCGAACCTTCTCGATCACGAAGGTGCGGCCCGCGCCAAGCGTCTGGAAGTTCGCCAGCCGATCCTGACCAATGGCGATCTGGAAAAGATCCGCTCCATCGGCCACACGGAAGACCGTTTCGACACCAAGACGCTCGACTTCACCTATGATGTGGAGCGCGGTGCGGAAGGCATGCCTGAAATGCTCGACCGCCTGTGCGAGCGGGCGGAATCCGCCGTTCGCGGCGGCTACAACATCATCGTTCTCTCCGACCGTCAACTCGGCCCGGACCGCATCGCGATCCCGGCGCTTCTGGCGACGGCCGCCGTGCACCATCACCTGATCCGCAAGGGTCTGCGCACCTCGGTCGGTCTCGTCGTGGAAACCGGTGAACCGCGCGAAATCCACCATTTCTGTCTGCTCGCCGGTTATGGCGCGGAGGCGATCAACCCCTATCTCGCCTTCGATACGCTTCTCGACATGCACAAGCACGGTGCATTCCCGAAGGAAGTGTCCGATGATGAAGTCGTTTATCGCTACATCAAGGCAGTTGGTAAGGGCATCCTCAAGGTCATGTCCAAGATGGGCATTTCCACCTACCAGTCCTATTGCGGCGCGCAGATCTTCGACGCCATCGGCCTGTCTTCGGAATTCGTCGAGAAATATTTCTTCGGCACCGCCACCTCCATCGAGGGCGTCGGTCTGACTGAAATCGCCGAAGAAACCGTAACGCGCCACACGGCTGCCTTCGGCAAGGATCCGATCCTTGCCAACACGCTCGATATTGGCGGCGAATATGCCTATCGCATGCGCGGCGAAAGCCACGCCTGGACGCCGGATGCCGTTGCCTCGCTGCAGCATGCCGTGCGCGGCAACAGCCAGGATCGCTACCGCGAATTCGCCGGCATGGTGAATGAGACGGCGCTGCGCATGAACACCATCAGAGGTCTGTTCAAGGTCAAGTCTGCGGAAGCGCTCGGCCGCAAGCCGGTTTCCATTGATGACGTCGAACCGGCGGCTGACATCGTCAAGCGCTTCTCGACCGGCGCCATGTCCTTCGGCTCCATCAGCCGCGAGGCGCATACGACGCTTGCCATCGCCATGAACCGCATCGGCGGCAAGTCCAACACCGGCGAAGGCGGCGAAGAATCCGACCGTTACATGCCGCTGTTGAACGGCCAGCCGAACCCGGAACGCTCGGCCATCAAGCAGATCGCATCCGGCCGTTTTGGCGTCACGACCGAATATCTGGTCAATGCCGACATGCTGCAGATCAAGGTGGCGCAGGGTGCGAAGCCCGGCGAGGGCGGACAATTGCCCGGCCACAAGGTGGATGCGACGGTCGCCAAGACCCGTCACTCCACACCGGGCGTCGGCCTCATCTCGCCGCCGCCGCATCATGACATCTATTCCATCGAAGATCTGGCGCAGCTGATCTACGATCTGAAGAACGTCAATCCGGAAGCTGATGTTTCGGTGAAGCTGGTATCGGAAGTGGGTGTCGGCACGGTTGCGGCCGGTGTCGCCAAGGCACGCGCCGACCATATCACCGTTGCTGGTTTTGATGGCGGTACGGGCGCTTCGCCGCTCACCTCCCTCAAACATGCGGGTTCGCCCTGGGAAATCGGCCTTGCCGAAACCCAGCAGACCCTGGTGCTGAACGGCCTTCGCTCGCGCGTTGCGCTGCAGGTGGATGGTGGCCTGAAGACCGGCCGTGACGTCATCATCGGCGCGTTGCTCGGTGCTGATGAATTCGGCTTTGCCACCGCACCGCTGATTGCGGCCGGCTGCATCATGATGCGCAAGTGTCACCTCAACACCTGCCCAGTGGGCGTCGCCACGCAGGACCCGGTTCTGCGCAAGCGCTTCAAGGGCACGCCGGAACACGTCATCAACTACTTCTTCTTCGTTGCCGAAGAAGTGCGCGAAATCCTTGCATCGCTTGGTGTTACCAGGCTGGACGAGATCATCGGCGCTTCCGAACTGCTGGAAAAGGATGAGATGCTGGCGCACTGGAAGGCCAAGGGGCTGGATTTCAGCCGCATCTTCCACAAGGTCGAGGCTCCCAAGGAAGCGACCTTCTGGACCGAGCGCCAGAAGCACCCGATCGACGATATTCTCGATCGCAAGCTGATCGAGAAGTCGCTGCCATCGCTGGAAAACCGTGAGCCTGTCGTGTTCGAAGTGCCGATCAAGAACGTCGACCGTTCCGCCGGCGCCATGTTATCAGGCGCGCTTGCCAAGCGCTGGGGCCACAAGGGCCTGAAGGATGACACGATCCACGTGACGCTGCGCGGCACGGCGGGCCAGTCTTTCGGTGCGTTCCTGGCTCGCGGCATCACCTTCGATCTGGTGGGTGACGGCAACGACTATGTCGGCAAGGGGCTTTCGGGTGGCCGCATCATCGTGCGTCCGCCGGAAAACACCCGGATTGTTGCGGAAAACTCGATCATCGTCGGCAACACCGTTCTCTATGGTGCGATCACCGGCGAGTGCTATTTCCGCGGTGTTGCGGGTGAGCGCTTTGCGGTGCGCAACTCCGGCGCCGTCGCGGTTGTCGAAGGCGTCGGCGATCATGGTTGCGAATATATGACGGGCGGCATCGTGGTCGTTCTCGGTGAAACGGGTCGTAACTTCGCGGCCGGCATGTCCGGTGGTGTGGCTTACGTTCTCGATGAGAAGGGCGATTTCGCCACCCGCTGCAACATGGCCATGGTCGAGCTGGAGCCGGTTCCGGAAGAGGACGACATGCTGGAGAAGCTGCACCATCACGGCGGCGACCTCATGCACAAGGGACGTGTCGACGTTTCCGAGGACATGACGCGTCACGACGAGGAGCGTCTCTACCAGCTCATCTCCAACCACTTCCACTACACGAATTCGTCGCGTGCCAAGGATATACTCGACCGCTGGAGCGAGTTCCGTCCGAAGTTCCGCAAGGTCATGCCGGTCGAATACCGTCGTGCGCTTGAGGAAATGGAACGTATGCGCATGGGCGTGGCGGCGGAGTAATCCGCCGCGTGAGGACACTACACCAACTGGTCTCGCTGATGATCGCGGTCGCCGTTCCCACGGCGATCTATTGGACAAGCGGCGAGACCGGATTTGAATTCATCGTATTGGGGGCGGTTTTCGGTTTCGCCACCTGGTACTGGGGCCCGACAGGCGCTCCGCTTTGATGTGAGGACATATACGTGGGCAAGGTAACAGGTTTTCTGGAAATCGACCGGCAGGTGGGCAAGTATCAGCCCGCATCGGATCGTATCCGCCATTTCCGCGAATTCACCATTCCGATGTCGGATGCCGAGGTGCAGAAGCAGGCGGCACGCTGCATGGATTGCGGCATTCCCTATTGTCATGGTCCGACGGGCTGTCCCGTGCACAACCAGATCCCCGACTGGAACGATCTGGTCTATAACAACAACTGGGAAGAGGCGATCCGCAACCTCCATTCCACCAACAACTTCCCGGAATTCACCGGCCGCGTCTGTCCCGCACCCTGCGAGGAGGCCTGCACGCTGAACCTCGAGGATGCGCCGGTCGCCATCAAGACCGTCGAGCAGGCGATTGCCGACAAGGCTTACGAGCTGGGCTTCATCGTTCCGAAGCCGGCGACGATCCACACCGGCAAGAAGGTTGCCATCATCGGCTCCGGTCCCTCGGGCATGGCCGCTGCGCAGCAGCTTGGCCGCGCCGGTCACGAGGTTCACGTCTATGAGCGTGAATCCAAGCCCGGCGGATTGCTGCGTTACGGTATTCCGGATTTCAAGATGGAGAAGAACTTCATCGATCGCCGTGTCGAGCAGATCAAGGGCGAAGGCGTCACCTTCCATTGCGGCGTTAATGTCGGCGTGGATGTAACGGTCGAAGCGCTTCTGGCCGATCACGATGCGGTTCTTTATTGCGGCGGTTCGGAAACCCCGCGTCCGGCCGGTATCGGCGGTGCCGATTTTAATGGCGTTTATGATGCCATGCCTTATCTCGTGCAGCAGAACCGCCGTGTCGGCCGTGAAAACATCGACAGCATCGGCTGGCCGGCCGATCCGATCCTCGCCGGCGGCAAGCATGTCGTCGTTGTTGGTGGTGGTGATACGGCCTCTGACTGCGTCGGCACGGCTTTCCGTCAGGGTGCAGTGAAAGTCACGCAGCTCGACATCCGCCCGATGCCGCCGGAAAAGGAAGACAAGCTCGCGGTCTGGCCCTTCTGGGCAACCAAGATGCGCACCTCGTCCTCGCAGGCCGAAGGTGCCGTTCGCGAGTTCCAGGTCGCCACGCTTGAATTTGTTGGCGAAGATGGTGTTCTGACTGGCGTAAAGTGCTGTCAGGTGGATGATCGTCGCAAGCCCATCGCCGGGACGGAATTCATCATCAAGGCCGATCTCGCCTTCATCGCCATCGGTTTCTCCGGTCCTTTCACGGACAGCGTGCTGAAGGAAATGGACGGCAAGCTGTCGCTCAACACCGATCGTCGCGGTTCCACCAACGTGATCGCCAACGAAACGGACTACAAGACCTCGGTCGATAAGCTGTGGGCGGCGGGCGACGTTCGTCGTGGCCAGTCGCTGGTGGTCTGGGCGATCCGCGAAGGCCGTCAGGCGGCGCGTGCGATCGATGAGGCGCTGATGGGGGCGACCGTTCTTCCGCGCTAAGCACCGAAGGTAGTACGAACGGAAAAGGCCTGTTTGCGTCTGCAACAGGCCTTTTCTTTTGTCTTCGAAAATGAGGGATTCTTCGTCAGCAATAGGGAAGGGTGATACGGAAGCAGGCGCCACCGGTGGAAGCATCGCTGATGGTAATCTCTCCGCCATGATAGCGGATGATCTCCTGCACGAGGTTGAGCCCGAGCCCGGTGCCGCGATCTTTAGGCCGCAGGCGGTGGAAGGCATCGAAAATCAGCTCCCGTTCCTCTTCGGGAATGCCATTGCCTTCGTCAGCTATCTCGATCACCCGGTTTGCCGCGACCCGCATCGTGATCGTTCCGCGATTGCCGCCATGTTCGATGGCATTCTGCACGATGTTCATCAGGGCGCGCTGCAACGAGGCGTCGTCGGCAAGGGCGAGGATCGGCTCTTCCTCCGGCTCAAAGGAGAGCGCATATCCCTGTGATATGGCGAGCGGGGCCATATCGGCGACGACCGACCTGCAAAGGCCGACAAGATCAAGCGGCACCAGAGGCGCTTTCTGCCCGCCGAGACGTTGTAGATCCAGCAATTGTTCGGCCAGCACGGCAATGCGGCTGGCATCCGCCAAAATTCTGTTTCTGGCCGGGCCGTCCAGCAGCGTTTCAACGCGGGTCTGGAGAATGGCGACGGGGGTCCGCAATTCATGGGCGGCATCGAGAATGAAGCGCTTGTGCCGTTCGTAGCCGTCATCCAGCCGTTTCAGCGCGCCGTTGACGGCATGCACGAGCGGTTGCACCTCTCGTGGAATATCGCCATCCGGCAATCGATATCCACGTCTGTCGATATCTATGGTTTCCGCTGTCCGGGCAATGGCGGAAAGGGCGCGAAATTCCCTGCGGATGAGCCAGGGAATGGCGACGATCGTCACAATGGACATGAGAATGAGGACCGGCATGATCAGTATGTTTGAGAACAGCAGGACGGGGAAAGTCATGCTGAACGGGCCGCCCTTGCCGATCATGACGAATTCTCCCGCTGGCCCGGAGGCGCGACGAACGACGGCGATGCGCACCACGGCAAGATAGGAATAGGAAAGCGCCGCGTCGCGTACGTCCGAGATCCTGACGTCGCTAAGCTGTTGATCCATGTTGCTGAAGGCCTCAGGCACCTGCCCGCCCTGAACGATCTCGCCTTTTTCGCTGACGGCGACAAACCAGAAATCAGAGGTGCCGTTGCGCAGGTCGATGAACTCAGGTGTTTCCCTGAGAACCAGCCGATTATCCTTATCCCGCACGATCGCATTGGCGGTTATCTGGGCTGCCTCAGGGCTGAGCAGTGCGCTGCCCGCACCGCCACTCGACATATAGGTGATGATGGCCGCGGTAACGATGAAAAGGCTGCCGATCTGGAACAGCAGCAATTGAATGGTGAGGCGACGTTTGAGGGATTTTCTTTTGGCCGGCTTCATGCGGTCGCCCTCAGCAGATAACCGACGCCACGAATGCCGTGGACTTCGAGACCCGCATTTGCGGCTGCCAGTTTGCGGCGCAAGCGGGAAATATGGGAATCGAGCGCATTGGACTGGATCTCATCATCGAAATTATAGACAGCGTCCTCGAGCAATGAGCGCAGCACCGTTCTGCCCTGCCGCCGCAACAGGGCTTCGAGGATCAGCAGTTCCCGTCTTGTCAGTGGGAGAAATTCACCCATGATACGGACTTCACGGGTTTCGAAGCAGAATTCCAGCCTGCCGAGCTTTGCTGTCATCGTGACCGCACCCGCCGGCCGGCGCATCAGGGCCCGGATGCGGGCAAGCAATTCCTCGACGGCGAATGGCTTGGCCAGATAATCGTCCGCGCCGAGATTGAGGCCATTGACCCGATCCGCAAGTGAACCCTGCGCCGTCAGCACGATGACGGGCGGGGTGACGGGCAGGAGGCGCAAATCTTCAATCAGCTGGATGCCATCGCCGTCAGGCAATTGCCGATCAAGCACAACGAGGTCGTGAACACCATCCATGATGGCGTGACGGGCAAGATCGAGCGTGCCGACGGTATCCACGATAATATCGAACCGGTGGAGCGCGGCGGACAGGGCTGCTGCCATTTCGCGTTCGTCTTCAACAAGCAGCAGGCGCATGAATTCATCTCGGCATTGTCCGGCGTACCTTCCGGGAAGAAGGGGCGCGGGCGAAAGGCAAAAAAAGACGGCGCCGCTGACGCTACGGACGAGCGAGGCGTCGCCGTCAAATAAATATCGCCATGCAAAAGGGGGACCGGGGGTGGTGGATGGCCAACCCCGCATTCCTGCAAAGCTGTACCTACCCTGTCATGCGCGGATTGCCTAAACATTACGCCCGCTGCGGGGCGGTCAGGCCGCTGCGAAAGTGCTTATTGTTTGGCCTGTGTGGTATCCGGCGCCACACGATAATCATCGATGCGGCCTGCCGGTGCATCGGCCATCTCGCCGCGCTTGCTCAGCCTTTCGCGCGGCGATTCCACAACGGATACGCGTGTCGGTCCGGCGGTCAAAGGGGCGTCGCCAAGCAGCTTGTCGCCGCCATCGAGATTGGGATCGGTCAGGCTGATCGGCTGGGTCCGCACCTGCCCCGCATCGATGCCAAGTGCGGGCAGGGAGGTGAGCGCCGGCAGATTGCTGCCGTCCAGTTTCACGAGGTCCGGTCCGGCGCTATCAAGGTGCCGGCGCACGAATTTTTCGACGTAAAATGCAAGCTTGCGCTTGCCGGCCTGTGTCATGCCGATGCCATCTGCCTCACGCAGACGGGCCTGCTGGCCGTTCATGTCGTAGCCGGTTATGACAAATTTTCCCGCCTCATCGACGAAACCGTCCCAGACATCCACGAATTCACCGCCATATTTTTCGACATGGCTGCGATAAAGCCGGTTGAAGCCGACGAGATCGGCCGAAAGCGATGGCGACTGGAAGGCCGGAACGCCAACCCAGAGCAGCGGCACCTTCTGGCGTCCGGCAAGGGTCAAAAGTTCGTCGATCCGCCGTTCATATTCCTTGAACCAGGCCTCCGTGCCGAATTTCTCCCTGATATCGCCGATCTGCATCTGCTGGCGATCATTCGATCCCATCATGATGACGATGGTGGCCGGATTGGTCTCGCTGATGAATTGCGGCAGGTTTTTGAACCAGTCATAATAATCGGTGCGGACGAGGCCGGAAGAGCCGTTGGCACGCACATCGACGGTGATTGCCGGCGAGCTGGCAAAGGCATTGACCAACTCTTCCCCCATGCCGCCGGCGAGAAAATCGCCGATGACCAGGACGCGCCTTGCATTTTCAAGCTTGGCTGCCGGTTCCGGTTTTGCGGTCCGCATCTGCACCACCGAGGGCGCTTTTCTGGCGGGTTGCGGGCGGGTGACCGATCGTTCACGCGGAGCAGAGGGAAAATCCCGGCGGTTGCGGGGCTGGTATTCACGGCCGGATCCGCCATCGCGGCCCACAGGTTTGCCAAAGAGCATTTCAAACAGGGTGCGCCGTTGCTCTTGTGCGAAGCTTTCGGAAGGAACGAGCGGCAGTGTAAGCACAGCGGAAAGAAGGACGGCGCAGAAACGCCAGCCGGTTCTTCCGTTTTTTTCCGCAGGTTTCCTACTCATGACATCAACCTTTCCGGATGCATCGACGGCGCCCATGACGCCGCCGAATTCGCCGGCACATTATCAATTGCGCAGGGCTCTCAGCAACCGCTGCGACGGCTGACCGTCGGTTTCCATACCCATGCGCGACTGGATGGCGCTGATGGCGGCTTTCGAACCGGAGCCGAAGTTCCCGTCAACCTCGCCATCATAATAGCCGAGTTCCTTCATGCGGGTCTGGAGTTCGAATTTTTCACGAATATCCAGCGTCCCGTCGGGACGCGGCCATTTCTGTTGCATGCCGCCATAACCGGCAATCTCATCCGCAAGCAGGCCGACAGCCAGCGCATAGCTGTCGGAAGCGTTGTATTTCTTGATGGTGAAGAAGTTCTTCATCACCAGGAAACCGGGGCCGTTTGCGCCGCCCTGCAATTTCAGCATGGCGCGATCGGAACCGCGGGTAAAGTTCTTGCCGTTCGGACGGGTGAAGCCAAGCTTTGCCCATTCCGCAATGGTCTTCGTCTGCCCTTCATAACGGGCGCCGCCACGCGGAACGGCGGTTTCGTAACCCCAGGTGCGGCCGGGCTCCCAGCCGTTCTTGGAAAGAAGATTGGCAGCGGTTGCCAGGGCGTCGGGAACGGAATGCCAGATATCGCGCTTGCCGTTGCCATCCGCATCGACGGCATAAAGCAGGTAGCTGGTGGGGATGAACTGGGTGTGACCCATCGCGCCCGCCCAGGAACCCGTCAGCTGTTTCGGTGTCACGTCGCCCGCCTGAAGAATCTTCAAAGCGGCGATCAATTGCGTGCGCGCGAATTTGGCGCGCTTGGGATCGGAGTAGGCGAGCGTTGCCAGCGCCTGCGGAATATTGTGCAGCCGCTCCGGCTTTTCGAGAACCGCGCCGTAATTCGATTCCATCGACCAGATGGCGAGAATGATGTGCTTGTCGACATTGAAGTTACGCTCGATCCAGTTGAGCGTCGTCGCGTGCTTCATCTTCATTTCGCGGCCGATCCGCACCGTGTACGGATTGACGCGGGAATCGAGATAATCCCAGATCTGCGTGGTGAATTCCGGCTGGAAGGTGGCCTTGCGCAGCGCATCCGGATCCGGCTCGCTGACACCGGCAAAGGCCTTCTGATAGGTCGCCTTGCTAATGCCTTCTTTCGCGGCTGTTGCATAGAACTGGTTGATCCACTGACGGAATCCCTGATCGGCGCGGGCTGAAACGGGCGCCAGCGAGATTGCCAGGCCTGCAACCACCATGCAGCCGAATTTGCGGACATCTGAAAGGATCATCTTTGTCATCGTCTGTCTTTCGTTCTCTCGAATGTCATTTCGATTGCGAAAACGCATCGGGCGTCATCATGGATAACAAAAGAACGTCAACAAATTCTTTACCATTAATAGATGGTAGCGTCACCCTTTACAAAACGTTGTTATTTTTGAAATAACAACAGCGTGCGGGGATTGTGATCAAGTTTTATCTCTCAGGAGGGATATGTGGTAGAACAGAAGAAAATTCGGAAGGCTGTATTTCCGGTCGCAGGTCTCGGTACACGTTTCCTGCCCGCCACCAAGGCGGTTCCGAAAGAAATGCTCACCGTCGTCGACAAGCCGGTCATTCAATACGTCGTTGATGAGGCGGCGGAAGCGGGCATCGAGCATTTTGTATTTGTCACCGGCCGCGGCAAGGCTGTGATTGAAGATTATTTTGATATTCAATTTGAACTCGAACAGATGCTGCGCGAGCGCAACAAGAATGCCGAGCTGACATTGCTGGCCGGCCTTCTGCCCAAGGCGGGCACGGCAAGCTTCACGCGCCAGCAGGTGCCGCTTGGTCTTGGCCATGCGGTCTGGTGCGCACGTGATATCGTCGGCGACGAGCCTTTCGCCGTGCTCTTGCCCGACATGATCATGCATTCGCAGAAAAGCTGCCTTAAGGGCATGGTCGAACTTTACGACCAGACCCAGGGCAATGTCATCGCGGTGCAGGAATGCGCCCCTGATCAGACGCATAAATATGGCATCGTCGGCGTGGGCGACGCCGTCGGCGAAGGTTTCAAGATCACTGAAATGGTCGAAAAGCCTGCCAAGGGTACGGCGCCGTCGAATTTCTACATCAACGGCCGTTATATTCTTCAGCCCGAGATTTTCGACATTCTCGAAAATCAGGAGCGTGGTGCCGGCAATGAAATCCAGCTGACGGACGGCATGCTGTCGCTTGCCAAGTCGCAACAGTTCGCCGGCTATCATTTCCGTGGCCAGACCTTCGATTGCGGCGCCAAGGATGGTTTCATTCTTGCCAATGTCGCCTTCGCGCTTGAGCGTGGCGATATTCGCCCTGCGATCGAAGCGCCGATCAAGGCTCTGATCGACGGTCTGAAATAATCGACCGAGCATATAAGGAAATCCCGGCCTTTGCGCCGGGATTTTCGTTTGTGGCCATTATCGCTTCAGGACAAGTCCTGCGCCGACGCGCAGCTCGCTGCTGTCATAAACCGGCGTCCACTGGTAGCTGACGTCCGCGGTCAGGTCGAGATAGCGGTTGAGACCCCAGGTCAGGCCGGCACCCGCGGTATATTCCACGGCATTTTCTGTGTCGGAAGAGGGGAAGGTGCGGTGCACGATCTGTCCCGTCAGGCGGGCGACAAGGTTGTTGCGCAATTCGTGGGTCAGGCCGGCATCCAGCCGGTAGGAAATCCAGCCACCCTGCGGCCCGCCGGCAAAGTCCTCTATCGTCGTGCGCAGGCCGAGATTGACATTCGTGCCGCGCTGGGGTGACCAGTTGAGTTCGCCATCCAGTGTCAATGCGCCGATCGAGGCGAGGCGATCGTCATCATATTGCTTGCGCAGATAACCGATGGCGGCCTCGCCGCGTGTCTTCTCGCCAAGATCGACTTCCGCGCCGATCTTTGCCCCATAGGCATTGGAGGAACGGGCATAGCCCGAATTGTCGAGACGCCTGTCATATTTGGTCGTCCCGGCGTTCAGTTCGAGGAAGGGGATGAGCGCCGGTGACAATTCATAGCCGATGCGTCCGCGCAGGTTGGCACCGTTCTGGTCGCGGTCGCTGAGGCTGATCGGCCGTCCGTCTATGCCTTTTGCATCCGTATAGACCGTGCGCGAGAGATCGAGCGCCGCCAGGCCGCGCAGCTTGCCGAAATCCCGCTCTATCGACGCGCTCGTGGTGAAGCGGTGTTCGCCGCCCTGTACGGCAGCGCCAGTCAGAGCGTTGGGGTCCGTCGTGTCCTCACGGCTGAATTCGTAACCGGCCTTGAGATTGGCTGTCGTTTCTTCGCCGAGATCAAGGCGCAGATCGGCCTCTATTCTTGCCCGGGGCTCTTCGCCATCCTTGTCGCTGCCGAAGTTTCTCTCCCAGGCACCGTCGCCTGTCACCGTCAAAGCGTGGCGGGACCAGTCGCTGGTGAGCGTGCCGCGTATGCCCGTCGTCAGATAGTTGCGTCTGGAAGGGCCGCCGGTATTCGTTTGTTTTTCCGTGTTGATCGTCTGGCTGATCGAAGGCCGCAGCAGGAATGTACCGAGCCGGATGCCGGGCGTCTGTCCGGGCTGAGTCGCTATCCGTGGATTTTCGCCGCCGTCCATCGTCGGCTCATAGGGGTTTTCGGCGTCGGCATAGGGTTGGCCCGCGTCGTCCTGCTGTTCGTAAATCGGGTCGCCGGGATTGTTGGACGGACGCCAGAGTTGTGGTGCGGGCGCCGGCGTGGCTGTGGCCTGAGCCGTGCCTGTGTTCACCCCTCCATCCGTCGCCAGCGGGGGTGAGGTTCCTCCGTCTCCGGCAGAAGCGGCGCCCGGTAATACGGGCGTGGCCGTCGTTGCAGTCTGCGCGAAAGCACTTCCCTGCGGGCAAAAAATCGTACAGGCGAGCAGCAGGGTTGCTGCTTTCCGCGACGTCGGCAGACGTGTGGCGGTGCCCTTCACATTCATTCCTTTTCACCCGGCGAGTTTGGCCGATGCCGGATCGAAGGCCCGCCAGGGCATCTCCTCGGACCCGATGAGTGACAGGCCGATGAAATGACATGAAGAAACCAGGGACCAGACAGGCGACGCAAGTTTTAACATCGCTTTAACAATAGGTTTTTTATGGTTAACAGTTGATAAAGATCGCCGGGATTTCAGCGTTATGGCGGGCGGCGGAAAAGCAGCGGCATCCATCACCGAAACCGACGGCTCGATTTCGTCCGCTCCGATGACTGGAGAAAAATAGTCATAAATGCAAAAAAATTCTAATATGAGAAGATTAAAACGTTTCAATTTGGCACGGAATCGCCCTATGATCTAACAGGGCTGATCTTCTATTGCTCAGCAAGCCGTATTAAATTTATTTTGTGTGACAGCGTCGTTTCATGAATCCCGTTTTGAACATCAAGCAGGTTGGCTTTTATTGTTGGGATATTACCAATGACCGTTTCTATTTAGATGAAGTATGTGCTGATCTCTTCGGGATTCCACTAAGACAGGCGATGCAGGGCATCAGCATTTTTCAGATGCTCGAAAAAGTGGACCTGGATCATCGAAACCGTGTGATCGAAACGGCGTTGATCACCCTGAAGGCCGCGAGTTTTTATAATCAGGAATATGCCGTACGCCGTAGCGACGGCTCGGTCTCATGGGTAAGGACGCTCGGGCGATATCTGGTCGATGAGGAAAACATCCCTTTCAAGCGGCTGGGAACGATCGAGGAGATTTCTCCACCGGACCGGCGTCATTAACGACATGCCGTCGTACCGAAACCGCTGAACATTTTCGGGTGGCATCTACTAAAACTCGGTGCTTGCCGGCTGAAGAGTGGACTTATTCCGGCTGAAAGAGTAACAGTCGGCCATGATTACGCGCGCCGTCAAACTGGTCGAAGACAATGCCATCGAATCCGCCGTGCGGACGATTTCGATGGAGCGGGCTGGCCTTGCCGCCCTTGAGGACGCTCTCCAGAACGGTCTTTCCGAGCCCTTCTGCAAGGCGATCGAGACCATCGGCCAGTCGAACGGCCGCCTCATCATCACCGGGGTCGGTAAAAGCGGCCACATAGGCGCGAAGCTTGCGGCCACCTTCGCCTCCACCGGCACGCCTGCCTTTTTTGTGCATGCGGCGGAAGCCAACCATGGCGATCTCGGCATGATCGGCGGCGATGACGTGGTGCTGGCGATCTCCAAAGGCGGCGAAAGCGCGGAATTGCGCAGCATCATCAATTATTCGCGCCGTTTTTCCATTCCGCTGATCGCGCTCACCTGCTCGGAAAATTCATCGCTGGCCCAGGCTTCAGATATTGTGCTGCTGGTTCCCAATGAGCAGGAAGCCTGCCCGCTCGGACTTGCACCGACGACCTCCACATTGATGCAGCTGGCGCTGGGCGATGCCCTTGCCGTTGCGCTTCTCGAGGCGCGCAATTTCACAGCGGGCGATTTCAAGGTGTTTCATCCCGGCGGCAAGCTGGGGGCTAGCCTGACACTGGTCAGCGATATCATGCATACCGGTGATCGCGTGCCGCTGGTCAATAAGGGAACGGCCATGCCGGAAGCGGTTGGTGTTCTCTCGCGCAAGCATTTCGGCTGTGTTGGCATTCTGGATGAGGATGGCCGTCTGTGCGGCATCGTCACCGAGGGTGACATGGCGCGCAACCTGTCGCGCAACCTCGCCGAAATGACGGTCGACGACATCATGACCCGCTCGCCGAAGACCGTCAAAAAATCGGTGCTGGCAACCAGCGCACTGGCGACGCTGGAAAAATTCCACATCGGCGCGCTGATTGTCATTGATGACGACAATCGACCGATCGGGTTGGTGCATTTCCACGATCTCTTGAGGATCGGCGTGGCTTGACGCTACCGCCGATCCTGAAAACCTATCGGTCAATCGGCTCGACTGTCAGCGTGCGTCCGCGCGCAGAAGCGATCCTCACGCGGGTTCCGGCCGGCATGTCTTCGCCGTTTACCGGCCACCATGTATCGTCCAGCCTGATCCGGCCACGCCCTTCGACAATCGGTTCCTGAAGGGTCGCGGTGCGGCCGACAAGGCTTGCCTCCCGCTGATTAAGGAATGGCTCGTCGCTTGCGCCGCGGTTTCGGCCGAAATATTTACGGCCGAGCAGGGCGAAGACGACGGAGAGCGCGGCAAACAGCACCAGCTGCAATTGCCAGGCCCAGATTGCGGCATCCCATAAGAACAGCGAAAAGACGCCGATGACCAGCGCAGCAATGCCGATCCAGATCAGGAAGACGCCGGGCGCGATGAGTTCTGCGGCGAGCAGCACGAAGCCGACGATCCACCAGCTCCAGGGTCCCAGCTCAGTGGCAAGCCGTTGCAACATCGTCACTTCTCCGATGAAGAACCGAAGGGATTACCCGGGATGGTAACATTGATGCTTTGGCCGGAGGGCCGGGTCGGCGGCACGGAGCGGGATGACGTGGGGGCGGCGGGCGCGCTCGGTGCATCGCCCTTGTCGCCGAATACCTCCCGCGCAATCGTGCCGATGCCACCGAGGGAGCCGATCAGCGCTGAGGCTTCCATCGGCATCAGCACGATCTTGGAATTCTTGGCCGTGCCGATTTCGGCAAGCGCTTCGGTGTATTTCTGGGCGACGAAATAGTTGATGGCGTGGACGTTGCCGGAGGCAATGGCTTCCGACACCATGCGGGTGGCGTTGGCTTCGGCCTCGGCCAGACGTTCGCGTGCTTCGGCATCGCGGAACGCCGCTTCGCGCTGGCCTTCCGCTTCCAGAATGGCGGATTGCTTGGCGCCTTCCGCGCGAAGGATCTGGGCGTTGCGGGCGCCTTCTGCTTCCAGCACCTGCGCGCGCTTTTCGCGCTCCGCCTTCATCTGCCGCGCCATGGAATCGACGAGGTCCTTCGGCGGCGCGATATCCTTGATTTCGATACGGGTGACCTTGATGCCCCAGGGGCCTACTGCCTCATCGACCACGCGCAGCAGGCGGTCATTGATGGCGTCGCGGTTTGACAGCAGCTCGTCGAGGTCCATCGAGCCCATCACCGAGCGGATATTGGTCATGGTGAGGTTTTCGATCGCCATTTCCAGATTGGCGATCTGGTAAGCCGCCTGTGCGGCGTTCAGCACCTGATAGAAGGTGACGGCATCGGCAGAAACACTCGCATTGTCGCGGGTAATGACTTCCTGCGTCGGTATGTGGAGCACCTGCTCCATCACATTCATTTTCGAGCCGATTTTCTCGAAGAACGGCACGATGAGGTTCAGGCCCGGTTCGAGCGTGCGGGTATAACGCCCGAACCGTTCAACCGTGTAACGATGCCCCTGCGGCACGGTCTTGATGCCGGCAAACAGCACCAGAATAACCAGAACAACCGCCGCTATGACGACGATGTCGAAACCGCCCAATGCAATCATCACTTTCCCTCCAAATCGGAACTATCGGGGATTTATCCCAACAACCTTATGGCAAGATTACACCCAGCCTTGCAACTCCCGTCTTACAACCGTTTCGAGAACATTCATGCCCTCGACGCTGTCGTTGAGACACGGAATATGGGTAAATTTCTCACCGCCATTATGCAGGAATATCTCCCCGGCTTCACCGGCAATTTCTTCCAGTGTTTCAAGACAATCCGAAACGAAGCCGGGATTCATGACGGCGATGCGCTTCACGCCCTCGGAAGCCAGTTTTTCCACTGTTTTGTCGGTATAGGGCTGCAGCCATTCTTCCGGCCCGAAACGCGACTGGAAGGTGATCATGAAGTTCTTTTCGGTCCGCCCCAGCGCTTGCCGCAGCAGGCGGGCGGTTTTCTGGCAATGACAATAATAGGGGTCGCCCTTTTTGAAATAGGATTGCGGAATGCCGTGGAACGAGGTGATGAGCATTTCCGGCTCCCAGTCCAGCGTCGCCAGATGGTTTCTGACGGAGGCCGCGAGCGCCTCGATATAGGCGGGGTCGTCATGATAGGGCGGCACGGTGCGAATGGCGGGCTGCCAGCGCAGCTTCATCAGATGCTCGAAAGCCTTGTCGTTCACGGTTGCGGTGGTCGATGCGGCATATTGCGGATAAAGCGGGAAAAGCAGGATTTTTTCGCAGCCCTGTTCCTTCAGCGCGTCGATCTTCGAGGCGATTGAGGGCTGACCGTAACGCATGCCCCAGTCGACCACGACATTAGGCAGATCTTTCAACGCTGCCGCCATCAACTCGCCCTGGCTGCGTGTATAAGTGCGCAGGTAGCTTTCATTGCGCTCGTGGTTCCAGATTTCCTCATAGGCCTTGCCGACCTTCTGCGGGCGCTTGTTGAGGACGATACCGTAGAGAATGGGATACCAGTAAAGGCGCGACCATTCGATTACGCGCTTGTCGCTCAGAAACTCCGCCAGATAACGGCGCATCGGCCAATAGTCCGTGCCGTCGGGCGTACCCAGATTGACGAGCAGGACGCCCACCTTGCCAAAAGTTACGCGGGGATGGTTTGTGGGGAGTGGGGATAGTTCTGTCGCCATGAATGATACCCTGAAACTCGGACTGGTTGTATAAGGAGCGGCCCGCCGCGGAAAAAGGCCGGAAACGCTCCATCTTCTGTTTATCTGCCCGAACGCAAACCGATGAGGTTTGGCCGGAATGCCCGAGCTATACGCTCGGGTCGTCATTTTGTTCACCGTGTTCTAGACGAAATTCTTCAGGATTGAACCATCGGCGGCGGCAATTTCCGGGGTGAGGGGAGGCGAAGGCTGTCCCTTGGCAAATCTTTATCCTTAGCGCTTTGTTTTTAAATAGAAAATAAGAAGCCGGCCCCGATGTCCCGGGGCCGGCTCTGTGTCTGCGGCAAATTGCCCTGTTCGTTCCCGCCCGGCTTATTGGGCCGGCAGTTCCAGCTCCTCGCCAATTTCAATGTGGTTCGGCTGCTTCAGCGTGTTTGCCTTGGCAATTCTGTGCCAGAGAGCGCCGTCGCCATATTTCTCCGCTGCGATCTTCCAGAGCGAATCGCCCTTTTCGACGACGTATTTGCTGACGGCGGCAGCGGCGGCAGCAGGTGCCGGGGATGCCGGCGCGGTTGCAGCCGGTGCTGTGGCAGCAGGCGCCGGAGCAGCAGCTGGGGCAGGCGCGGTTGCGGCTGGCGCTGGTGCCGCAGGCTTTGCCGGAGCGACATAACCGGCAGGCGTCACTTCGCTGATACGGCCGTCGGTATAGGGCTTATAGGGGCTGTTGGCGGTGATATAGGCCGCAACTGCCTCTTCAAGGTTAGGGCCGAAGTCATAGGCATTGATCGCCTTGGTCGCGAAAACCTTGAAGCCATCACCGCCGGTGCGCACGTAATTATTGGCCGCCACGATATAGGTCTTGGCGGGATCGAGAGGCACGAAGGCGTCGCCTTCCTTGACGTCGACCGAAACGATGCGGCTGCCGGCCGGCTTGGAACGGTCGAAGGAATATTTCATGCCGGAAACCTGCATGAAGCGGCCCGCGCCGTCGTCAATCTGGCTGACGCCGTTTTCCAGGGCGGCGCGAATATCTTCGCCCTTGAGCTGGAAGGTTGCAACGGTGTTCTGGAACGGCAGAACCGTCAGCACTTCACCCATCGAGACATCACCGCCATCGATGGAGGAACGCAGGCCGCCGCTGTTTGCAAAAGCGATGGTGACACCCTGATCCTTGACGCGGGCCAGCGTCGCATCGGCCACCAGATTGCCCATGGAGCATTCCTTCACGCGGCAAACCTTGCGGTCGCCCTCGATCGGGCCTTCCGAAGTGCCGACGACCTTTGCTTTCAGGGCTTCGATCGGCGCCTTCAGCTCGTCGATGCGCTTCAGCGTGGCTTCATCGGGTTTGAACGAGGAATCGACGAGGATCGGGTCGCCCTTGCTTTCCTTCACGACGCCGCTGTCATCGAAGACCACTTTGAGGTCGCCGAGATATTTGCTGTACTGCCCGGCCTGCACGACCGGAACCTTGTAACCGCCGGGATTGTCGACGAGCGTCGGATAAGGGCCTTCGGCCTTCTGGTCGGTGTTGGACAGCAGCGTGTGGGTATGGCCGCCAACCACGACGTCGACGTCAGGAATTTTGGCGATGAATTCGAGATCGCGCGGATAGCCGACATGGGTCAGCGCGATGATCTTGTTGACGCCGTCCTGCTTCAGCTTCTGCACCTGTTCGCTGATTTTCGCGACATCTTCGGCGATGGTGATATTGGGACCGGGCGTTGCCAGTTCTGCCGTGTCATTGGCGACGGCGCCGACGATGCCGATTTTCTGTCCGCCGACTTCGAGCACGATGGACGGCTTGACGCGGTCGCCGATTTTCGAGGCGGCGGTGGCTACCACATTGGCGGTCACGACCGGGAACTGCACCTTGTCGAGGAAGCCGGCAAGGCCGTCTTCGCTATCGTCGAATTCATGATTGCCGACGGTCATGGCATCGAACTTCATGGCGTTGAGCACTTCCGCTTCCACCGTGCCTTTATAGGTGGTGTAGAACAGCGATCCCTGGAAATTGTCGCCGGCATTCAGCAGCAGGACATTTTTCCCTTCCGCCTTCAGCGCATCACGGGTCTGGTTGATTGCGGTCAGCAGGCGCGCGGCGCCGCCGAAGCATTCGTTCTTGCCTTCTTCTTCCGCCGAGCAGGTCGAGTCGAATTTGTTGATCGATTCGATACGGGAGTGAAAATCGTTGATGTGAAGAATGTTGAGCTCGTAATCGGCCAGAGCCGCTCCAGCTGAAAGCGTTATTGCCGAAACGCTCAGCATGCCCAGTCCCAAAATTTTCTTCATGGTCCCTCTCTCCTGTTCAAAGCGGAAGTCAGGCCGGCTGATCATTCTCCGACCGAGCTCATTCTTTATTCCGAAAACATGTCAGTCTTTCGAAAACCGGATGTTTCCATTTAGCGGCAGCCGCCGCAAGCGAAATTATGACAGGTGGGCAATAAAGAAAAACGCACGCCGAAGGCGTGCGTTTCAGAAAGCCATCTCACTGAAAAGACTAGATTATCAGCCCTGGCGCGTCAGCGAGAACTGGCTGTTCGTGTCGGTCGTGCAGTTCAATTGTGACGGGGAGACCAGGGCGCAGTTGACGCGTGACTGCGTGTTGCGCACCAACGACGTCATGTTGATTTCATAAAGCGTCGGCGAAATCGTCACGTAGGTGCCGGAGGCCAGAAGCGTGTTGGTGTCTGTCGAACGCGTGGAGAAAGCGCCGTTCTGGAACGTGGATACGATGCCGTTGCGGTCGATCCAGCGGCCGTCGACTGCCGGGCCGCGGGAAAGCGAAGGCGCCATCGAGGTCTGCTGGGAGGGGCCCGGCGCGACGCATGAAGACACCGCGATGGCGGCTGAAAGCAAAGCAGCGCTTGTCTTGAAGTTCATGAGCCTGTTCTCCTGCGATTCGATGAAACCTTCTGTGCTTCGACCATGCCGTGAAGCGTTCTTTATTTCAAGGCAACGTTGTTCGCTCTCCCCGGTTCCTGACGTCGTTCAGGAAAGCCCCGGCGTGGCAAATATGAGACTCTGCCGCGTCAGCGCACAAGGATGTTGCGGAACTGCCAGGGATCGGACGTGTCGATATTGTCGGGGAACAGTCCCGGGCGACCGTCGAGCGGCGTCCAGTCGGTATAATGTCCCTCGACGGGTCCGAGATAGGGGCGTTGCACCTCGAGGCAGCGGCGGTAATCCACCTCGTCCGCCTCGACGATGCCGGCCTGCGGATTTTCAATCGCCCAGACCATGCCGGCCAATACCGCGGAACTGACCTGCAATCCGGTGGCATTCTGGCTGGGGGCAAGCGAACGCGCCTCCTGCAGGGTGAGACGCGAACCATACCAATAAGCGTTCTTGTCATGACCATAAAGCAGGACACCAAGCTCGTCGGCGCCGTCGACAAGCTCGTCTTCACCGAGCACATGCTGGATCGGCTGAGGGTTGCCGCCATTGCCGAACAGCTCATGCAGGGACAAAATGGCGTCGTTGCAGGGGTGGTAGGCGTAATGGCAGGTGGGCCGGTAGGTCACATCGCCATCATCGTTGCGGACGGTGAAATAGTCCGAAATCGAAATCGCTTCATTATGGGTGACGAGAAATCCATATTGCGGTCCGAGCCCCGGGCACCAGGTGCGCACCCGCGTATTGGCACCGGGCTGATCGAGATAGATCGCCGACTTGCTTCCCTTTTTCTGCTTTTTCGCGTTTTTCGGCATCCAGTTTTCATGCGTTCCCCAGCCGAGTTCGGCGGGCTGGAAACCTTCGGCGATAAAACCTTCCACGGACCATGTGTTCCAGAAAGCCCCGAAGGGCTTCGGCTCTTTCGCCCGCTGGGTATCGCGCTCGGCCACATGCACGCCCTTGACGCCAAGCTGCTTCATCAGCTTCGCCCAGCCTTCCCGGTCATGTGATTGCGGCTCCTCGATGTCGAGACGGGTATCCTTGGCGAGATTGACGAGTGCCTGCTTCACGAACCAGGACACCATGCCGGGATTGGCGCCGCAGGTGGAAACCGCGGTCGTGCCGCCGGGCCTGCGCGCTCTTTCCTTCAGCATGGTTTCGCGCAGCGAATAATTGGTTCTGGCCGCATTGTCGGCATCGGCATCGAAATAAAAACCGGGCCACGGTTCCACCACGGTGTCTATGTAAAGCATGCCGTGCTTGCGACAGATCCGCATCAGGTCGACGGAGGCGGCATCAACCGAAAGATTGACGCAGAAGCCCTGGCCCTGCACGCCTTTGAGAAGCGGCTTGAGAACTTCCTTATAGTTCTCCTTGGTCAGATGTTTCTGGACGTGGCGGATGTTTCTCTCGGCCAGAAAGGCGGCGATATCCTCGCGCGGGTCGATGACGACGAGCCGGGTCCTGTCGAAATTGAAATGACGTTCGATCAACGGAAGAGTGCCGCGCCCGATGGAGCCGAAGCCGATCATGATGATGGGGCCGTCAATATCGCCGTAAATCGGGTGGTTTGCGTCCGTCATTCGTCAATTTTCCTTTTTCAGCCAATAAGTAAGCTAGATCATAAAAGCGTGCCACAATAAAGGGCAGGTGGATGACGGACATATGACGATAATGACGGCGAGACGGGCGAACGCATTGTTTCCACCATTTCTGCCTCTTCGCATTTTAGAGAGTGCGTTTATAATTAAATTCTTCTTTTCGTTTTGTGCGTCCAGAGGCGTGGGGGCTTTGGCCGGATGACGACAGGGGAGTTTTTCGCCATCGCAGGGGAGTTGCCTGTTGAATGATCTTTTAGAGCGTGTCGCAGCTCTTCAGAGTGCCACCCCCGTCCTTATTGCCCTTTACGATTCCGAGGACCGGTTGCGCCATGCCAATCCGTCGTTTCGGGAAAGCTTTCAGCTTGCCGCCGGTGATTTGCCAACCTGGGCGGATATCATGCGGCTGAACCATCGGCTGCGCACCGGGGTCGTCATTCGCAACAATGATTTCGAGGGATGGCTGCTCTCGGCGCAGTCCCGGCGCGGCAAGCTGCCCTATCGCGCCTTTGAGATGGACCTGTATGACGGCCGCTGGTTCTGGATGACCGAGACGGTGCAGCAGGATGGCTGGATGCTGTGCGTCGCAAGCGACGTCACTGAACTGCGCCAGGGTTATAGAACCCTGCGGCAGGACAGGGATCTGGCGGTACGCGCCTCGCAGACGGATGAATTGACGGGAACAGCAAACCGCCGTTTCGTCTTCGCCAAGCTCGCTCTGCAGGTGGAGCAGGTCGCCAAGGGGCTTGAGGCGCCCTTTTGCCTCTGCACGCTCGACATCGATTTTTTCAAGCAGATCAACGATCGTTTCGGTCACAAATGTGGTGATGCGGTATTGCGCGATTTTGTCACCATCGCCCACTCCGTCATCCGGCGGGTGGATTGTTTCGGCAGGATCGGCGGTGAAGAATTCATGCTGATTTTGCCGCGCAGTTCGGTTGCCGAAGGCCAGGAGATTGTTGAGCGGCTGCTGCAGAAAGTGCGCCTTTCCAGACCTCTTTCCGAATTCCCGGATTTTTCCTATAGCTGCTCGGCGGGCATGACCGCCTATCAGGTGGCGGAAAGCGCCGACGATGTTTTCCTGCGTGCCGATCAGGCCCTTTATGCGGCCAAGGAGAGAGGACGGGACCGGCTTCTGGCGGTGACGGTTTAAACAAGCTCCGCCGCAATCAGCCCATGCAGCGAATTACCGACGAACAGCTTCCGGCCGGCGATGTCTTCCGGTTTCAGCGCCTGTCCGCGCGCCCTGCGTTCGCGGATCAGATCGGCGCGCAGCACACCCGGCAGGATGCCGCTGTCGAGCGGCGGCGTCAGCAATTGCCCATCCGGCATTTCGACGAAAATGCTGGTCGATGAGCCCTCGCACAATTCGCCACGCTCGTTGAGCAGCAGCACCTCGTCTGCCTCCCCGGCTGAAAATTCGGCTCGGGCGGCATCATAGGGCTCCCGGCGGGAGGACTTGTGGCGATAGAAGGTGTCGGAGGAATCGAGCCTGGTCTGCCGGGCGATGCGAACCCGCCAGACCGCATCCTGCTGCAAGGGCTGGAAATCGGCCGTTTCGATATCGAGTTCGCCCTTGTAGTTCATCACCAGCCTGACGCAGAGCGGATTTTCGCCGCCCACCTTCTTTTCCAGCACCTGCACTGCGTTGACCGGCGCGCGAAAACCGAGCGCGTCGGCGGAGCGCAACAATCGGCGCATATGCTGGTCGATGCGCTGAAAGCCGGTCTGCGGCTCCCAGCGCAGGGTTTCCCTCAAGGTCAGATCGGCGGGTTTGCGTTTCATTGCCTTTGCTCGTCGCCTGAATTGTCAACCGGTGTCTTCTGCCGGCAATATCAACCGGCAAAGCTTGTCCGAAATAGGATAGCCCTGCCGGCGGAAGAGATTAAGCCTGTTTGTTATCCAGCGCTTCCAACTCGTCGATCAGTCCTTCGATCATCGAAAGTCCCTTGTCCCAGAAGGAGGGATCGGTCGCATCGAGGCCGAAGGGTTTGAGAAGCTCCGAATGGTGCTTGGTGCCGCCCGCCTTCAGAAGCTCGAAATATTTCTCCTGAAAGCCGGTCTCGGCCTTCTGGTAGACCGCATAAAGCGAGTTCACCAGGCAATCGCCGAAGGCATAGGCATACACGTAGAAGGGCGAATGGATGAAATGGGGGATATAGGTCCACCAGGTCTCATAGCCCTCGGAAATCCGGATCGCCGGACCCAGGCTCTCGGCCTGAACGGAAAGCCACAATTCGCCGATCTGTTCGGAGGTCAGCTCTCCCTGTTTGCGGGCAGTGTGCAGCTTTCGCTCGAATTCGTAGAAAGCGATCTGGCGCACGACCGTATTGATCATATCCTCGACCTTGCGGGCGAGCATGGCCTTGCGTTCCCTGATATCCTTGGTGTCATCAAGCAGCTTGCGGAAGGTCAACATTTCCCCGAAAACGGAGGCTGTCTCGGCCAGCGTCAGCGGCGTGGCGCACATCAGGGCGCCCTGTTCGCCAGCCAGAACCTGATGAACGCCATGACCAAGCTCATGAGCAAGTGTCATCACGTCGCGCGGTTTGCCGAGATAGTTGACGAGCACATAAGGATGAGCCGAGGGTACGGTTGGATGCGCGAATGCGCCCGGCGCCTTGCCGGGACGGGCTGGCGCGTCGATCCACTCTTCATCGAAGAAACGGCGGGCAATATCGGCCATCTCGGGGGCAAAATTGCCATAGGCGGAAAGCACGGTATCCTTGGCCTCAACCCAGGGGATGATCGTGTTCGACGTATCGGGAAGCGGCGCATTGCGGTCCCAATAATTCATCTGCTCCATGCCGAGCCATTTCGCCTTCATGGCGTAATATCGGTGCGAAAGGCGCGGATAGGCCTTTTTGACCGCTGCCGCCAAGGCATCGACCACTTCCCGCTCGACGCGGTTCGCCAGATGGCGGCTATCGGCAATATCCTCGAACTTGCGCCAGCGGTCGGAAATATCCTTGTCTTTGGCAAGCGTGTTGGTGATGAGGGTGAAGACCCGCAGATTGTCCTTGAAAGTGGCGCTCAGCGCTTCCGCCGCTTTCTTTCGGGTTTCCGGCTCCGGCTCCTGCAGCATGTTTAGCGTCACTTCCAGCGGAAGGCTCGCGCCGTCTATATCGAAACGCAGATCGGCCATCGTCTCATCGAACAGGCGGTTGAAGGCCGCTGCGCTGGTCATGGATTTTTCGAGGAACAGCTGCTCCAGCTGGTCGTCGAGCTGGTGCGGTTTGTCCTTGCGCAAATCCACCAGCCAGGGACGGTAATGGCCCGCCGCGGCGTCATTGGCCATGCAGGCGTCCATCGTGGCGTCGTCGATGCGGTTGAGTTCAAGCGTGAAAAACAGGAGATGCGCGGAAATATCCGTCAGCTTTGCCTGGGCATCGCCATAAAGCTTGCCGTTTGCCGGGTTCGACGTATCGGAAAAATATGTGAGCCCGGCAAAGGAGCCGATGCGGCCGATGAGATCGTCCAGCGCTTCATATTCCTTCAGCGCAGCCCCGATGCCCTTTTCGCCCGTGGCCTTCGCGGCGGCTTCGAGCTTTCCCTTCCACTTCTCCTCGAAAGCCGCCGCCATCGATGCTGCCTTCTCGAGATCACCCTTATATTCCGGCGAATCCCCCGACGGATAGAGATCCGAGAGCTTCCAGCCGGGCAGATCGCCAAGCGCCGGGCCGGAGGTTTCGGCAAGGGAGAATACGGGTTGCGGGGTAGCGCGGTTGAGGGTCATCCAACGTGTCCTTCTGATTATGCGTGCGAAGCATATGGGGACCTTGTTTCCCGCGGCAATGGATAAAATGCAAGCAATTCTCAAAACTGGATGTTCAAGTCTCCCATGCCAGAGTGCGGAATAAGGGACCGCATGAAGCAGGTCCATAAACCGGAAACCGGAGCTAAAAATGACCGCGCATGTTCTCGTGATAGACGATGATCCCGTCCAGCGCCGCCTGCTCAAAAATGCGGTGGAACGTTATGGGCATCTCGCCTTGCTTGCCGAAAACGGCAAGGCGGGGCTGGAACTGCTCAAGCAATATAGTGGCGAGATCAATGTCGTCGTCCTTGATCTGATGATGCCGGAAATGGACGGGCTTACCTTTCTGAAGGCCGTCGGCGAACTCGGCACCGATGTTCCCGTCATTGTACAGACGGGGCAGGGCGGCATCGATACCGTCGTGCAGGCCATGCGCGCCGGCGCCTTCGATTTCGTTGTGAAGCCGGTCTCGCCGGAAAGGATCGGCGCCGCCATCTCCAATGCGCTCAAGCTCGACAGGAGAGAGGCAAAAGCCCGCACGGGAAGGCGCGGACGGAGCAATGCAGTGAATTTTACCGATATCGTTTCCGCAAGCCCCGCAATGCTGAGGGTCATTGAGCTCGCGCAGCGTGCCGCCCAGTCGAGCATCCCCGTGGTGCTGGAAGGTGAATCCGGCGTGGGCAAGGAAATGGTCGCCCGGGCCATCCAGTCGGCCGGCGACAGGGCGAACAAGCCCTTCATAACAGTCAATTGCGGCGCCATTCCCCATAATCTGGTGGAAAGCATTCTCTTCGGCCATGAGAAGGGAGCCTTCACGGGTGCTACGGAAAAACATGTAGGCAAGTTCATGGAGGCGGATGGCGGCACGCTGTTCCTCGATGAAATCGGCGATCTGCCGCTAGACGTGCAGGTAAAGCTGCTCCGCGCGGTCCAGCAGGGCGAAATCGAAACCGTCGGCTCCGCACGGGTGCAGAAGGTGAATGTCCGGCTGATCTCCGCCACCAACAAGAACCTCATCGAGGAGGTGAAGGAAGGCCGCTTCCGCGAAGACCTTTATTATCGCCTCAACGTCTTTCCGATCACCATTCCGGCGCTGCGCCGCCGCAAGGAAGACATTCCCCATCTGGCGCGGGTTTTCGCCGAGCGCTTTTCGGCGGAGCAGAAATTGCCCAATCCCGTCGGCCTCAATGCCAGCGCGCTGGCACTGCTGACGGCCTATGACTGGCCGGGCAATATCCGCCAGCTTGAAAACGCCGTTTTCCGCGCCGTGGTGTTGTCGCAGGGCGAGGAACTGTCAGATTCCGATTTTCCGCAGATCGCGCTGCAGCTGCCGGAATTTTCAACCGGCGATGATGCGGATGATCTCATCCGTGCGCCTTCAGGGGCGTCGCTGAAGCTAGCGGCCTATTCACCGCCCTCCGCGGCGGCTGCCGAAAGCCATGCCGTCATCGAGGAGCCGTCGGATATTTCCACCACCATCTATCGGGGCGGAAACCTGATCTCCAGCATGGATGATTCGGGCAATATCCGCAAACTGGCAGAAATCGAGGAAGAACTCATCCGTTTCGCTTTGCGCTTCTATCGCGGGCAGATGAGCCAGGTCGCCAGAAAGCTCGGCATCGGCCGCTCAACGCTTTATCGCAAGCTGAAGGATTATGGCATCGATCCCGACGATCCCCTTCGAGATGCAGCCTGAAGGCAGAGACCGCGTATTCGAAGGCAGATCGCAAATTCGTTAACTTCTGAGCAAGGATATCCGCTTACCGTCTATAAACCTCTTGTTAGTGGCTGATTCACTATGTAGAGGAAGGTTGTATGTGTGTGGCAATTTTGCCATCGTGTCACCGTATTTGACGTTCATTTGAGGCAATGTGACAGAAATTGTCTTCCAGGCGGGGATCGAATTGCCATATCTGCATCGGAATAACGCGCTTTCGACCAGGATCGCGCGCGGCTTGATCAAGGATATATGCACGAAGCTGTCGGCGCGCGCTGTCACCTTTGCCTGCCTGATGCTCGCCGCAATGCCCTTCGTAGGTGTTTCGGCGACGGAAGCCGCCGCCGAGACGCGCAGCCTCAAACTGTATTATATCCATACACGCGAGAAGGCGGTCATCACCTTCAAGCGCAATGGAAAATATGACCAGAAGGGCCTGCAGGAGCTGAACCGATTCCTGCGCGACTGGCGTCGCAACCAGCCGACACGCATGGACCCGCGCCTTTTCGATCTCGTCTGGGAAGTTTATCGCCGCAGTGGCGCGACTGATTACATCAACGTCGTTTCGGCCTTCCGCTCGCCGGAGACCAACGGTCTGCTGCGGACGCGCACCAAGGGTGTCGCGGAAAAAAGCCAGCACATGCTCGGCAAGGCCATGGATTTTTATATCCCCGGTGTGAAGCTTGCCCGCCTTCGTGAAATCGGCATGCAGATGCAGATCGGCGGTGTCGGCTTCTATCCGACCTCGGGATCTCCCTTCGTGCACATGGATGTCGGTGGCGTTCGCGCCTGGCCGCGCATGAGCCGCCAGGAACTCGTCCGCATCTTCCCGAACGGCAATACGCTGCACCTTCCGTCCGACGGCAAGCCGCTTCCCGGTTATGAGCAGGCGCTCGCCGATTACAAGAAGCGCGTCAACTCCTCCTCCGTTCAGGTTGCTTCCAGCGCCGGTGCCGGCCCTGCCTCTTCCGGCGGCGGCAAGCGCAAGACCCTGTTGCAGGCCCTCTTTGGCGGTGGCGACGAGGATGAAGATCCCGATAGCATCGCAGCGCCGGAGCCCGCAGAACGCCCGGCTGTCGCTCGCCCGGCGGCTCCGCAGCAGGCTGCTCCCGAGCCTGAACCCACCATTGCAGTTGCTTCGGCACAGGCACTTCCCGGCGTGAATGATGCGCCGCTGCCGACGGCTCGTCCTGCATTCGGCAACCAGCCGCCTGCCAATACCGGCCTTGCGACGGCCCTTTATTCTCCGGCCCGCAATGCTGCGCAGGATGCTCTGCAGGCAGCGACCACGCCGACGCCGACGTCAGCTCCGGCCGAGCGCCAGCAATTTGCCGATCTCGCTGAGGTTTCCGTGCCCGTGCCCACACTTCTCGGCCCGCGTGGCATGAAGGGTGATGCGGAAGGGTCTATCCTGACGGCTTCCGCCGACGGTGCGACACCGGCTGCGACCGGCGAGCTTGCTTCCGTTCCGGTTCCCGCCAACCGTCCGGCCGTGGCAGAAGCCCTGCTCGCGGCTGCAAATGCCGATCCGGAAGGTGAAGACGATCTCGCCGAGGCGCAGCAGGATACGCTTTCGCCGACGGTGGTTGCCGCTCTTGAACAGAGCGGTCAGGCTGCCCGGTCGCAGGTCCAGTCGGCTGCCATGCCGACAGCCGCGCCATTCCCGGCTGCCGTCAACCACAAGGTTACCGTCGCACCCGCCGAAACGGCCAAGGCCGAACCGCAGGCTGGCTTCGGTGATGCTTTTGATCTGAAGCCCGCCATCAATGGCGGCCTCAGCGCCGGCATGCCGACCAAGGGTTCGCGTCCAAGCAGGCAGGATGCCGCCGTTTCCCAGCAGGCCATGGTGGGTGGTGGACGCCTCACGCAGGACCTTATTTCGGACTGGGCGCTCAACCAGAACAAGGGCACGACCGGACGCTCGGTAAAGGCACCGCGTGTTGTCGCCAACCGCATGCTCAGCAACGACATGTCGGCTTCCGCCACTTCGGCGAGCTTCAAGCCGGGTGCCGTGGCCATCGAATCCAGCCGCTTCAGCACGCCGGTGAAGATGCACTGAGCCAGTTCTATCAGATGACCAATAAAAAACCCGCCGGCGACGGCGGGTTTTTTCATGCTGTATATTGCGCGGTGTCAGACGCCGCTCTGGCCGTCCGAGCCGATATAGGCAATGCGCACCATATTGGTCGCGCCGGGGGTGCCGAGCGGCACACCTGCGGAGATGATGATGCGATCGCCCGGCTTGCCGAAGCCTTCGGAAACCACGATGCGACAAGCGCGGTTCACCATGTCGTCCAGATCGCTGGCATCACCGGTGACGACGCAGTGCAGGCCCCAGACGACCGACAGGCGGCGTGCGGTCTGGATGATCGGCGACAGCGCAATGATCGGAACCTGCGGCCGTTCGCGCGCGGCGCGCAGGCCGGTCGTGCCCGAGGACGTATAGGTGACGATCGCCGCAAGCTTCAGCGTTTCGGCGATCTGGCGGGCGGCAAGCGAAATGGCGTCGGCACCTGTCGGTTCCGGCTGGGCGCGCTGCGCATAGATGATATTGGAATAATAGGGGTCTTGCTCCACCGTGCTGGCGATGGAGGCCATGGTGGAAACCGCTTCGACCGGGTAGTCGCCGGAGGCGGATTCAGCCGACAGCATGATGGCATCAGCGCCTTCGAAGACGGCGGTCGCGACGTCGGAGACTTCGGCGCGTGTCGGTACAGGCGCGGTGATCATCGATTCCAGCATCTGTGTGGCGACCACGACCGGCTTGCCGGCGCGGCGGCAGGCGCGGGTCAACTGCTTCTGGATGCCGGGAACGGCTTCCAGCGGCATTTCGACACCCAGATCGCCACGGGCAACCATCAATGCATCGGAAAGCTCGATGATTTCTTCGATACGCTCGACAGCCTGGGGCTTTTCGATCTTGGACATCAGGCCGACGCGGCCACGTGCGATCTTGCGCACTTCGGCCAGGTCTTCCGGACGCTGGACGAAGGAAAGCGCCACCCAGTCGACTTCACCGGTTTCGAGGACTGCATCGAGGTCGACGCGGTCCTTGTCGGTCAGAACGCCGACGCCGAGCAGCGTATCCGGCAGGCTGATGCCCTTGCGGTCGGAAATGCGGGTGCCGGAAATGACTGTCGTGACGATGCTCTTGCCGTCGCTCTTTTCAGCGCGCAGATGGAGCTTGCCGTCATCGATCAGCAGGCGGTGGCCGGGCTTGACCGCTTCAAGAATTTCAGGGTGCGGCAGGAAAACACGGGTGTTGTCGCCGGGGGTGTCGTTGTTATCAAGCGTGAAGGTCTGGCCCGGAACCAGATCGACCTTCGTCTCGGCGAATTTTCCGACGCGCAGCTTGGGACCCTGCAGGTCGGCCAGAATGCCGATGGGACGACCGGTACGGCTCTCGACGGAGCGGATGCGCTGAATGAGCGTCCGCATCACGTCGTGGCTCGCATGGCTCATGTTGATCCGGAAAAGATCAGCGCCAGCAAGATGCAGCTTCTCGATCATGGCCTCTTCGGAAGAGGCCGGGCCGAGAGTTGCAAGAATTTTGACTTTGCGGTTACGCTTCATCAGTTTTGATTTCCCTGTGTGCCTGGCGTATCGGAAAGCTGGACCATCCAGCTGCCCTGTCTGCCCGTGTCATATTCCTTGAAACCCATTCTCTGGAAGCTGCGGGCAAAACAATCGTCCACGCCGTTGATCTTGAACTCGTTCTCCGCCACGCACATGTTGACGTCACCGGTCCAGCGGCCGCCATGAGCGGCATCTTCGGCATAGAGATAATAATAACGTGACTGCAGCTCGCCCTCGATCAGCGTCGCGCAGGTCGAAGAGGGGACCTGCCACCAGCCTTCGCTGACCCAGCCCTCCTGTGCCCGGTAGCCGATTGCGACCCCCACGAGGTTCTGCGTGCTGTTGCACACGCGAAAATCCGCATGCGCGGGTGCCGCGATCATGAACGGGGTCAAAAACAATGCCGCTGCGGAAAAAAGACGGGCGATATGCCTGAAGTGGCGAGGAAGAGCGAGAGATGACTGAGTCACGGCTTCCATCCGGATTCCATGGTTATAATGAACACACTTCTTGGCGTGGCCGCCCAAGAAAGTCAACGCGAGTTTAATCGATTATATTGTTCGTGGGATCATGAGTGCGATAAGGTAGATGGCTGTTCTTTCGCCGTAACTTGCGCCCGGCCTCAAGCCATGCCATCAAGCTTCTCTCCTCAATCCTGCCCCAGAAAATCATCGATGAACGACTTCATACCCTATGAAATCATAGAAGGCGAATATGACAAAGGCATGGTTCTTCTGGCGGACCATGCCATGAACCTCCTGCCGGCACACTACGGCAAACTTGGCCTTCCGCAAACCGCTTTTCATCGCCATATCGCATTTGATATCGGTATAGAGGGGTTGACGCGCTCGCTTGCCGTGCGCCTGGGCGTACCGGCGGTGCTCGGGCGGTTTTCGCGGCTCCTGATCGATCCGAATCGCGGCGAGGATGATCCCACTCTCATCATGAAGATCTCGGACGGGGCGATCATCCCCGGTAACCATCCGATTTCGGACGAGGAATGGCAAAGGCGAATCGAGATTTTTCACCGGCCCTATCACAATGCCGTGGACCGTGTGCTGACCGGCGTGGCCGAGGCCTCGGAAGAAGCGCCGCTCGTCCTGTCGCTGCATTCCTACACGCCGTTCTGGAAGGAAACGCCGCGGCCATGGCATGCGGCGGTTCTGTGGGACACGGATCATCGTGCGGTCGATCCGCTTCTGGCGCATCTGCGTGCCACCGGCGATATCCTTGTGGGTGACAACGAACCCTATGACGGGGCGCTGAAGGGCGACACCATGTATCGTCATTGCATGATGAAGGGCCTGCCGCATGCGCTTCTCGAGGTTCGGCAGGACCTGATCGCGGATGAGAAGGGGATCGCCGAATGGTCGGATCGGCTCGCTCCCATTTTCGCCGCAATGAATGACGATCCCGTTTTGCATGAATATCAGATGTTCTCCTCCCGCACCGGTCCCTATTGAGCCTGGAGTTTTGCCATGACGAAAGAGAACGACAACAGGCAGATCGAGTTTGAAGCGGCCGCCTTCCGCCGCCTCGTCAGGCACCTTCGTGAACGTCACGACGTGCAGAATATCGACCTGATGAATCTCGCGGGCTTTTGCCGCAACTGCCTTTCCAACTGGTATCGGGAAGCGGCCGAAGAGGCTGGCGTTCCGCTCAGCAAGGATGAATCCCGCGAAATCGTCTACGGCATGCCATATGAGGATTGGAAAGAGAAATATCAGGCGGAGGCGAGTGATACCCAGAAAGCCGCCTTTGAACAGAACCGGCCGAGGGAATAACCTCTGATCGACGGAAACGACTTGACGGGACGCCTTTCAGTGGGCAGTTCACAGGCCTGAATTTTGCTGCCCGCTGGCAGCGGCCGGCGAAGGCTTCGCCCGGAATGATGAACAAGGCTCGCATGCGGGCCGCCAATAAAGGATGATATGATGGACGATACCAGCACCACCGAAACCGTCGCCGCCGCAGAACTGCGCCAGTTCATCGAGCGCGTTGAGCGCCTCGAAGAGGAAAAGGCCGCCATTCAGGGCGATATCAAGGATGTCATGGGCGAGGCCAAGGGTCGTGGTTACGACACCAAGGCGATCCGCACCATCATCCGTCTGCGCAAGAAGGATGCCAATGAGCGCATCGAAGAAGAAACGATTCTCCAGACCTATATGGCCGCGCTCGGTATGGAATGATCGGTTGAGAACGTCTCAATGAAAAATCGCCGCTTCTGCGGCGATTTTTGTTTGGGCCTCTGCCCAATTCAGCCGCGCGTACCCGCCAGCTTTTCCGAAAGATCGGCAGCTTCCTTGCGGGCGTCCTTGTCCGCGGGATAAAGCGCCAGATAACGCTCCCAGGCCTTCAGCGCCAACTCGTCGCGGCCCGAGGCTTCGAGGATGTTGGCAAGGCTTGCGAGTGCCGGGAAATAGCGCGGCTCCCTTTCCAGCGTCAGATTGATATCCGCCATCGCCTTGCGGGTATCACCATCGGCGAAATGGACCATGGCGCGGCGATACGGCGCCTGCACATAGTCAGGATCGAGCAAAACAATCTGGTCGAGAAAATCGTAAGCGGCGGCGTTGCGCTTTTCGTCGGCGGCTTCGCCCGCCCATTGCATCAGGAGATTGATTGTCGCGCTGCCGGAATCATTCCATTCGGAGGCGATCTGGTTGGCAATGCTACGTGCCTTGACCGCATTCCGTTCTTTTTTCAGCGATGCAAAAAGAGTGTCGATGGTTTTGGCGGGTGAAGGCGCGGATTCCGCAACAGCAGGTGCCTGCCCGTCCGCCGCATGGGCAATCGCAGCCATTCCCGGAAACGGGAGGCTTGAAAACAGGAAGCCCTGAGCGAGAATGATAGCCGTGCAAAAACGATTTGGGCGCATGGGTTAAAGCTTAACCCGGCTGCGCCCAATATCAAATGCAAACTTCTGCACTGTCAACAAAGTGATCCGCGAAACCATCGCGAACCGCAGTCAATCAGCCCTGACGAGCCTTGAAGCGCGGGTTCTGCTTGTTGATGATGTAGACGCGGCCCTTGCGGCGAACCAGGCGGTTATCGCGATGACGGGCCTTAAGCGCTTTAAGCGAATTCTTGATCTTCATTTTACTGGTCCGCAGTTTTGCACGGATTTTGCCGTGCTATTCAAACAATCAAAAGCGCGCAACGGGGCGCGCTCTTTTCGGTTGGCAGGCAGATACCCGTTTGAGCCCTGCCTGTCAACACTTGGCCGTGCCTTTGCCTTAAAAGACTAGGCTTTTCCTGTGTGCAGAAGCTCGGTCACATGGCCCATCTTGCGGCCCGGCCGTGCTTCCGTCTTGCCGTAGAGATGCACGAGACAGTCTTTTTTCGACAGCCATGCCGGCACATCGTCGATGTCGTCGCCGATCAGGTTGGTCATGACGCAATCGGAGTGGCGCTCCGTGCTGCCGGGGGCGAGGCCCGACACGGCCCGGATATGCTGTTCAAACTGCGAGATCACGCAGGCCGCTTCCGTCCAGTGGCCGGTATTGTGAACGCGTGGCGCCATTTCATTGGCAACCAGCGAACCATCCGGCAGGACGAAGAATTCGATGCCGATGACGCCGACATATTCGAGCGCGGCCAGAAGCTTCTCTGCTGACTCCACGGCAGCGGCCTTCGCGGCATCGGAGAGCGCTGCCGGAACAGTGGACGTGTGCAGAATGCCGTTCAGATGGACATTCTCGGCGGGATCATAACAGGTGACAGTACCGTCCTGGAAACGGGCGGCGATGATCGAAATCTCCCGCTCGAAGGCGACAAAGCTCTCGAGAATGAGCGGCACGCCGCCGAGCGCTGCAAAGGCACCCGCGAGGTCTTCGCCGCCCCGGAAGAGACGCTGGCCCTTGCCGTCATAACCCATGCGACGGGTCTTCAGTACGCCCTTGCCGCCGAAAGCGGCCAGAGCAGTTTCCAGCTCTTCCTGACTGTCCACTGCACGAAAATCGGCGGTCGGGATGCCGCAACCATTGAGGAAGCGTTTTTCAGTCAACCGGTCCTGCGAGGCGCTGAGCGCCTGCGCCGGTGGATAGACGGGAACGGAGAGGCTGAGCTTTTCGGCGGCCGCGACAGGCACGTTTTCAAATTCGTAGGTCACGACATCGCAGCGGTTTGCGAGTTCCGCAAGCGCTTTTTCGTCATCATATTCCGCGACGATCTGGTCGTTGCAGACCTGCGCAGCCGGGCAATCGGCCTGCGGTTCCAGCACGATGGTTCGGTGGTTGAGACGGGCAGCGGCCATCGCCAGCATGCGCCCGAGCTGCCCGCCGCCGATGATGCCGATGGTCAGGTTGGTCGTCTTTGCCATCACTTCGGTCGTCACTGGGTGCTGTCCATGGGATATTCGGCGACGGCTGCCGACTGGCGTGCACGCCAGGCATCCAGCCGGTCAGCGAGGTCCTCGTCGCTCAGCGCCAGAACCGCAGCGGCGAGAAGTGCCGCATTGATCGCGCCGGCCTTGCCGATGGCGAGCGTGCCGACGGGGATGCCGGCGGGCATCTGCACGATGGAATAGAGGCTGTCCTGACCGGACATGGTCTTTGACTGAACCGGAACGCCGAACACCGGAAGCGGCGTCATTGAGGCCGTCATGCCGGGCAGATGGGCAGCGCCGCCGGCGCCCGCGATAATGACCTTGAAGCCTTCGTCCTTCGCGCCATTGGCGAAGTCATAAAGCCGGTCCGGGGTGCGGTGGGCGGAAATGATGCGGGCTTCGTATTCGATGTCGAGCGCATCCAGCGTATCGGCGGCGTTCTTCATGGTCTCCCAGTCGGACTGGCTGCCCATGATGATTGCGACGGGGGGCGTTTCTGCTGTCACGTAATCTCTCCGGCTCAGGCGATGATATCGGGAATGACCTGGTCTTCGAGCTGGGTCATCTTGTCCTTGACGGCCAGCTTCTTCTTTTTCATGCGCTGTATTCTCAGCGCATCGCAGCTGGTCTGGATCATCGCGTTGATCGCCGCGTCATAATCCTCATGCTCCTGGCGCAGCCGCGCCAGCGTGAGCCTGATGTCCGCCTGGTCCTGATCGGGCATCTCGTCATCCCCATTTTATGCTAGCCGGATCGGCTCCGGCGCGTCTGTGATCGTTCACGAGCCTCTATCATCAAATCGCGGTAACGGGAAGTTATCCCTTGCGACCAAATTGCCCACTTATTGCCTTCATTTCGCCTTCGACAAGACCAACGATCCGTGTCACATTGTCGTCGCAAACCTGAAACTCCAGCGATGGAGAGCTGGAGGTAGGCTTAAAAATGGAAGGACGTGCCGCATGACCATTCAGGCTCATATTGCATCGCTCGAAAAGAAACACGGTGCTCTGGAGGAGGAGCTCGAAAGTATTCTTGCTTCCCCGTCCTCTGACGATAGAGAGATCGCCGACCTCAAACGCCGTAAACTGCGCCTGAAGGATGAACTGCAGAGGCTTAAAGCCTCCACAAGGCACTAATTGATGCCAAACCGCAGCCTTCAATGAAGGACTGACGGATTCCTTTTCGGCCCTGACGGCACCTGCGTGCTGCCAGGGCCTTTTAGTGGCTGCCTGAGCTTAGAAAGGCAACCCGTCCCAAAGCAGTTTCAGCGCGGCAATCAGCGCCATGGAATACATCAGCGGGTAAAACACTGATGGTTTCAGATATTTCACCACCCTTGCACCGGCAAGCGTCGCCAGCATCGCCACCGGCAGCAGGCTGGCCGAGGTTTTGAGGTTGGTGGCATCAAGCGCGCCGAGCGCGAAATAGGGAATGAGCTTGATCGCATTCATGATGGCGAAGAAGCGTACGCTCATGCCGGTATAGGTCTTCGGATCGAGCTTCAGCGGCAGAACATAGATCTGAAAGGGCGGTCCACCCGCATGGGCCACGAAGCTCGCATAACCGGAAAGGCTGGACCAGAGCGTCGCGGCTGCCGGTCTTTGCGGTTTGGCCGGAATTTCCTGTCCCTTACGGCTTTTGAAACTCTCCTGAAAATAACGCAGCACGAACAGGATCGTCACCGAGGCGACGACGAGACGCATGGCATCCGCGGAGATGAGGCTTGAGGTCGCCCAGCCGAGCGTGATGCCGGCGATTGCGCCGGGCAGCATGATGAGGAGCGTTTCCCGGTGGTTGTGGTGCCGCCAGGCCCAAAGCGCCACGAGATCCATCACGATCAGGATCGGCAGAAAGATTGCGGCGGCCTGCACAGGCGATACGGCAAGCGCCATCAGCGGCACGCCCATTAGGGCCAGTGCGCCGCCCAGCCCGCCCTTGGAAAGGCCGACGAGCACGACTGCGGGGATGGCGACGAGATAAAAATGAAAATCGGTCAGCATGGATGGACAGTTGATCCTTTCGCCGGTCCGGTTTATCGGATTTGTCATATGAAAACGAGTGCAGATTGCGCGGCAAGCGTCTTCTGTCTGAAATGGACGAACCGATGACCCTAGTTGAAGATCGTTGCCGCCTTGTCCTGATCGTTCCGGAATCGGACGACGCGCAAAAGCAGGCAACAGAAGTGGAAGAAGCATTGCGGGGCGGCGATGTCGCTTCCGTCATCATTCCGCAATATGGTCTGGATGACGCCGCTTTCCAGAAACGCGCCGAATTGATCGTGCCTGTCGTGCAAAAGGCCGGTGCGGCGGCGCTCATTGCCGGAGACAGCCGCGTTGCCGGTCGCGTGAAGGCGGATGGCCTTCATGTGGCTGGCAATGCCGAGGCGCTTGCCGAGGCCGTGGAAAAGTTCACGCCGAAGCTGATCGTCGGCGGCGGTAATGCGGATGACCGTCACAAGGCTCTGGAGCAGGGCGAGTCCAATCCGGATTATGTGTTTTTCGGAAAGCTGGAAGGCGACATCAAGCCTGAGGCGCACCCCAAAAACCTGGCTCTCGGTGAGTGGTGGGCGTCGATGATCGAAATTCCGGCCATCGTCATGGGTGGCACGGATGTGTCTTCGGTTGTTGCCGTAGCTGAAACCGGCGTGGAGTTCGTGGCGATGCGCAGCGGCGTCTTTGACAATGCCGGTGGCGCTGCCCAGGCGGTTTCTGAAATCAACGCCCTGCTTGACGAAAAAGCGCCACGGTTTGGCGGTTGATACAGGCGATGATCATGCGCTCGGTTCACCTCTGCTTTTCCGTTTCGCTGCTGACGCTTGCTTTCGGCGCGCCGGCGGGTGTCGCTTTTGCTCAATCCGGGCCGCAGAGCGAAAGCAATGCGCTTTCCCGCCAGCTGGAAAATGAGGCTCAGCCGACCCGTCAGGGCAGGGTGCAATCCGAAGAGCAGAAGGACTTGCAGCCGTCCGCAGGCGTCAATGTCTATCAGCGCATGGGTGCGGAGCTGCCCGCCCTGCCGCCTGAAAAGGAATTCAAGGGCCGGGTGGACGAAGCCTATGGGCATTTCCAGCGCGGTGAATATGTGCAGGCGCTCGACAAGGCGCTGAACCGTGCGCAGAACGGTGACGCATCCGCCCAGACGCTGGTGGCGGAAATGATGTCGCGTGGTCTGGGCATTGCCCGTGACGAAAAAACCGCGGCTTTCTGGTATCAGCAGGCTGCACAGGGTGGCGATCCCGTCGCCATGTTCAAATTCGCCCTGATCCTGATGGAAGGCAAATTCGTCACCCGCGATAAGGCGAAAGCTGACGATTTCATGCGCCGCGCCGCGGAAGCCGGTAATGCCTCTGCCCAGTTCAACTGGGGCCAGATACTGGTTTCGGAAAATCCCGGCGCCAAGGGCCTGCTGATGGCATTGCCTTTCTACGAAAAATCCGCTGACCAGGGCATTGCAGATGCTCAATATGCGGTGTCGCAGATTTACTGGTCGGTGAAGGACGTGCCGGCCGAAAAGAAGGCCAAGGCGCGGGACTGGCTGATGCGGGCCGCAAAGGCGGGTTACGACACCGCGCAGGTCGATCTTGGCATCTGGCTGGTGAATGGTTTCGGCGGCGAGCGCAATCTGGATGAGGGCTTCCGCTGGCTATACGGTGCGGCACAGCGTGGTAATGTCGTGGCGCAGAACAAGGTGGCGCATCTTTATATTCAGGCGCTTGGCACCCGGCCCGATGCGGTCGAAGCGGCCAAATGGTATGTGCTTTCCCGTCGCGCGGGGCTCAAGGATCCCTCCCTCGAGGACTTTTATCTCGGGATCACCGACGAGCAGCAGAAGAAGGCGATTGAGGCCGCAAATCGTTTCCGCCCGACGTGATGGCAGACGGGCCTAACCACGCCGGCGCAGCCCCATGGGCTTTTTGCCTTGAATTTCCGCGCGTTTTGTGGTCTTGAACCGCAAACTTTCAATTCAAGAAAATAATGACGTGCCTGCCCGGTGAACTTCCGGGCGGTTCGCAAGCTTTCCAGGAAACAAATTCGATGGCCCGTTCAGCCCTTCTCAATGTCATGGTTCAGGCCGCCATCAAGGCGGGTAAGTCTTTGTCGCGTGACTTCGGTGAAGTGCAGAACCTTCAGGTCTCGGTCAAGGGACCGAGCGATTTCGTCTCGCAGGCGGATCTGAAAGCCGAAAAGATCGTGCGCGATGAATTGATGAAGGCCCGCCCGACCTATGACTTCCTGGGTGAAGAAGGTGGCGAGGAAAAGGGTAGCGATGGCGCACATCGCTGGATCGTGGATCCGCTTGATGGCACCACTAACTTCCTGCACGGCATTCCGCATTTTGCGGTTTCCATCGCGCTGGAGCGTAACGGTGAAGTCGTTGCCGGCGTGATCTTCAATCCGGCCACCGACGAACTCTACACCGCCGAGCGTGGCGGCGGCGCGTTCCTCAACGATCGCCGCATCCGTGTTGCCGCGCGCAAGGCGCTGACCGATTGCGTCATCGGCTGCGGCGTGCCGCATCTCGGTCGCGGCAATCACGGCAAGTTCCTGGTCGAGCTTCGCCATGTCATGGGTGAGGCTGCCGGCATCCGTCGCATGGGCGCGGCTTCGCTCGATCTGGCTTATGTCGCCGCGGGCCGTCTCGACGGTTACTGGGAAGCCGATCTTTCGCCATGGGATATGGCGGCCGGTCTGGTGCTGATTCGTGAAGCCGGCGGCTTCGCATCCGACATCAAGGGCGGCACGGATATCTTCGGCAGCGGCACCGTTGCTGCCGGAAATGAATATATCCACAAGGCGCTCGTTGAGGTCGCCAACCGTCCCATCCCGGGCCGCTGATCGGTTTTCGGCGGAAAACCTGTCGTTTTCTACAAGTTTTAGACGCCCGGCGAATGTTCGCCGGGTGTTTTTGTTTTCCATTGCCGGGTGCTCACACATTTTCCTAAAACGCCTGTGACGAAAGACCGGCTTTTCGCTTCAAATCGTCGCAATTTTCAAATAGCTTCCGCTGGATACCTGACCAGAGGGAATGCGAACGTTATGGCGGATTCGGAGCTGCTCGATCTTGGCGTCGAGAAACCGGTGACCACACGGCAATACAGCCACAAGCTGTCCAGCCCCACACCGTTTCTCTGGACGATGGTTCTGTTTCTGATCCTCGTCGGCTTTCTGGCGGCCATTCTCTATCGGCAGGCGCACACCGCCTTCATGACCAATCCGGGGCTCAACGGCTTCATTCTCGGCGTGTTGGCCATCGGCATCATTCTGGTGTTTACGCAGACGATGAGCCTGCGCTCGGAAGTCCGCTGGTTCAATGCCTTTCGTGCTGCCGGCAGCGTCGAAAAGGTCGGCCGTGCGCCAAAACTGCTTGCGCCGATGAGCACGCTGATCGGCAAGCGCGGCGAAGTCCGGCTTTCCACGGTCACGCAGCGGACCATCCTCGATTCCATCGCAACACGACTCGACGAATCGCGTGATACCTCGCGTTATCTCGTCGGCCTGCTGGTGTTTCTCGGTCTGCTCGGCACCTTCTGGGGCCTGATCGGCACCATCGGCGCCATCAGCAATGTCATCCAGTCGCTCGATCCGAGCGCCGGTGACAGCAACGATATTCTGAGCTCGCTCAAGGCCGGTCTCACCGCGCCGCTGGCGGGCATGGGAACGGCCTTCTCCTCGTCGCTGCTCGGTCTTTCAGGTTCGCTGATCCTCGGTTTTCTCGATCTTCAGGCCGGTCGCGCGCAGAACCGTTTTTACACCCAACTCGAAAACTGGCTGTCATCGGTAACTGACACCTCGGCGGAAGGGCCGAGGGAGTTCAAGGCCGTTGAGCCGGGCGCCATGGTCAGCACCGAGCGTTCGCTTGCGGCCATGACCAGCCTTGCCGAGGGCATTCAGGGTCTGGTCAAGAACATGCGCAGCGAACAGCAGATGCTGCGTGACTGGATCGAGGCGCAGCAGGAGGAATCGAAATCACTCCGCCGCACGCTCGACCGGCTGTCGGCACGGATCGATAGCGACACGAAATCATCCGGACGCACCCGGCACGATAACGGGAGCGAGTAGCCATGGCGCTTGCGCGCAACCGCCGCCGCGACAGGGGTGTGGATTATTGGCCGGGTTTCGTCGATGCGCTTTCGACGCTGCTGATGGCCATCATGTTTTTGCTGACGGTCTTCGTGCTGGCGCAATTCGTACTGTCGCGCGAAATTACCGGCAAGGACGAAGTGCTGACGCGCCTCAACAGCCAGATTGCCGAACTGACCGAACTTCTGGCCATGGAAAAAGGCAACAAGCAGGATATTGAGGACGCGCTCGCAAGCCTGCAATCGACGCTCGCAGCTTCAGAAAACGAGCGTTCCCGACTGCAGGCGCTTCTCGATGCGGGATCGGGCAACAATGCGAACGCCAATGCCCGGATTGGCAGCCTGACCGGCGAGCTGGACGACCAGCGGCAGGCCAATTCCCGCGCCTCCGCGCAGATCGAATTGCTGAACCAGCAGATTGCGGCGCTGAGAGCGCAGATCGCTTCGGTGGAAGCCGCCCTGCAGGCTTCGGAAGCCAAGGATACCTCGTCTCAGGTCAAGATCGCCGATCTCGGCCGTCGCCTCAATGTCGCGCTGGCGCAGCGGGTGCAGGAACTGAACCGCTATCGGTCTGATTTCTTCGGGCGGCTGCGTGAAATCCTGTCGGACCGCGAAAACATCCGCATCGTCGGTGACCGGTTCGTCTTCCAGTCCGAAGTGCTCTTCCCTTCCGGCGGCAATGAACTCAATCCGGAAGGGCAGACGGAGATGGAGAAGCTGGCGGTCGCGCTGCTCGATCTCGCCAAGGAAATTCCGGCGGAAATCAACTGGGTCCTGCGCGTGGATGGCCACACGGATAATGTCCAGCTTTCCGGTTCCGGACGTTACCGGGACAATTGGGAACTCTCCTCGGCCCGTGCCACCTCGGTGGTGAAATTCCTGATCTCCAAGGGCGTCCCGGCAAACCGGCTGGTTGCCGCTGGTTTCGGTGAATATCAGCCGATTGCCGAAGGCGATACCCCGGAAGCACGGCAGCAGAACCGCCGTATCGAACTCAAGCTCACCGAGCGCTGAAATCGCGGACCGCATCAGCGCGGTTGCCTTCCGGCGAAAGTAAATTTACGTTCGCGTAAAAGTAATTCCGTCATATCTGGGAGGGGCTGATGGAACGCTATGATGTGATCGTTGTCGGCGCTGGGCTTGCCGGGCTGGTGGCGGCAACCGAGGCTGCTGAGCGAGGTTTCAGCGTCTATGTCGTGGATCAGGAGGGCGAGCAGAACCTTGGCGGCCAGGCCTTCTGGTCGCTGGGCGGTCTGTTTTTCGTCGATAGCCCCGAACAGCGCCGGATGCGGGTGCGAGACAGTATCGATCTTGCAAGGCAAGACTGGTTCGGTTCAGCCGGTTTCGACCGTCCGGAGGATTATTGGCCGCGCCGTTGGGCGGAGGCCTATCTCGATTTCGCTGCCGGTGAAAAACGCGAATGGCTGCACCGTATGGGCATGCGCTGGTTTCCTGTGGTCGGCTGGGCCGAGCGCGGCGGCAGCCTCGCCCATGGTCATGGCAATTCTGTTCCGCGTTTCCATGTCACATGGGGCACGGGTCCGGGCGTACTCGCACCCTTCGTTAAAAAGGCGAAGGCCATGGCGGCAACCGGCCGGCTGACCTTCCGTTTTCGCCACCGGGTTGATCGTCTGGAGGTCGCCGACGGCCGGGTGACCGGCATTTCAGGCGCTGTTCTTGCAGCCGACCCCGTGCAACGCGGGCAGGAGAGCAGCCGGGAAGAGCAGGGCGATTTTACTTTCTCCGCTGCGACGGTCATCGTCAGTTCCGGCGGCATCGGCGGCAATCAGGAACTGGTGCGGCGCAACTGGCCGGTGGAACGGTTGGGCGAGCCTCCTGCCAACATGGTCTGCGGTGTTCCCGCGCATGTGGATGGCCGCATGATCGCCATTACGGAAACGGCCGGCGGAGCCGTCATCAATCGTGACCGTATGTGGCATTATACCGAGGGCGTGAAAAACCATGATCCGATCTGGCCGGGTCACGGTATCCGCATCCTGCCCGGTCCCTCGTCCTTCTGGTGCGATGCGGATGGAAACCGCCTCGCCGCTCCCGCCATGCCAGGTTTCGATACGCTCGGCACGCTTAAAATGCTGGGCGAACGCGGCAGCGGCCATAGCTGGTTCATTCTGACCAAGGCGATCATCAAGAAGGAATTTGCGCTTTCAGGCTCGGAGCAGAATCCTGATCTGACCGGCAAGGATATACCGCTGCTGCTCAAAAGGTTGGGCAAGGAGCCGCCGGGACCAGTGTGTGCCTTCATGGAGCGGGGTGAAGATTTCGCCGTTCGAGATACGCTGGAAGAACTCGTGGCGGCGATGAACGCCATCAGTGGCGATAACCGGCTGCATATAGACCATATCCGCCGGCAGATCGAAGCGCGCGACCGCGAAATCGAAAATGGTTTCAGCAAGGATGCCCAGGTAACGGCCATCCATGGCGCACGTCGTTATCTTGGCGACCGGCTGATGCGGACGGCAAAACCGCACCGGCTGCTCGACCCGGCGATGGGGCCGCTGATTGCCGTGCGGCTGCACGTGCTGACGCGCAAGACGCTTGGCGGCCTTCATACCGATCTTGAAGCCCGGGTGCTGGATGCTGCCGGTGAGCCGGTGCCGGGGCTTTATGCCGCCGGCGAAGTGGCGGGTTTCGGTGGCGGTGGCATGCATGGCTACAACGCGCTGGAGGGCACATTCCTTGGCGGCTGCCTGTTTTCGGGCCGCATTGCCGGACGCAGCGTGCTGGCGTGAGCCGTTGAGAGCGGAATGGCGAAACGCCAGCGGTTTTGCCTGAAATTCCGCTCCGATCGCGTGAACTAAGCCTGGGCGCGCAATTCGTCCGGTCCGGTCTGGAATTGCAGCCGGGCAAGCCGCGCATAAAGGCCGTTCTGGCGAATGAGGCTCTGATGCGTGCCTTCCTCGATGATGCGGCCTTCATCCATCACCAGAATACGGTCGGCCTTCAGCACGGTGGCAAGGCGGTGAGCGATGACGATGGTGGTGCGGGTTTTCATCAGCTCATCAAGCGCCTTTTGAACCAGCGTTTCGCTTTCCGCATCGAGTGCCGAAGTCGCTTCGTCGAGCAGCAGGATCGGCGCATTGCGCAGGATGGCGCGGGCAATGGCGATGCGCTGGCGCTGGCCGCCGGAAAGCGTCACGCCGCGTTCACCCACCTGGGTATCATATCCATCGGTGAGACGTTCGATGAAGCTGTCAGCCTGTGCGGCGATGGCGGCGGCGCGCACCTCCTCGCGTGTCGCGTCAGGTCGGCCAAAGGCGATATTGTCGTGGATGGAGGAGGCGAATATCGCCACATCCTGCGGAACGATGGACAGGCGCGCGCGCAGATCGGCGAGGGTGACGTCGCGGATATCCGTGCCATCGACGGTGATGCGGCCCTGTTGCGGATCGTAAAAGCGCATCAGCAGCGAAAAGACCGTGCTCTTGCCCGCACCTGAAGGCCCGACGATTGCGACGGTTTCGCCGGCGCTGACCTTGAAGGAGAGGCCGGAGACGATCGGCCGCCCTGTCGCGAGCGGGTAGACAAAATCGACATTTTCGAATTCGGCTTCGCCGCGCGGCGGCTGCGGCATGGCGACAGGGGTTGCGGGTTCTGCGACGGGCGAGCGCTCGTTCAGCAATTCGGAAAGCCGTTCGGCCGCACCACCCGCCTGCGCCAGTTCACCCCAGACTTCCGAGAGCTGGCCGAGACCGCTTGCCGCGATGACCGAATAAAGCACGAACTGACCGAGCGTGCCTGCCGTCATGCCGCCAGACAGGACGCTTTGCGCGCCATACCAGAGAATGCCGACGACGCTGCCGAAGACCAGCGCGATGGCGACGGCGGTGAGAATGGAGCGTGCGCCGATCGCTGCCCGAGCGCCCTGATAGGCGGCTTCCACGGAAGCGCCATAACGGGCATTTGCCAGCACCTCGGCGTTAAAGGACTGCACGGTGCGGCTCGCAGCAATCGTCTCGGAAGCATAGGCGGCGGAATTGGCCAATGTATCCTGCGTGGTGCGGGAGCGGGCGCGAACCGAGCGCCCGAAGGCGATCAACGGAAAAACGATGAAGGGAATGGCAAGCAGCGCAAGGCCCGAAAGACCGGGGCTGGTATAGATCATCATCGCCACGGCACCACAGCACATGATGATGTTGCGCAAAGCCACGGAGGCGGAAGACCCGAATGCCGAGCGGATCTGCACCGTATCGGCGGTCAGTCGCGAGGTCAGTTCGCCGGATCGATTGCTATCGAAAAACTGCTGCGAGAGCGTGGTGAGATGGGCAAAGACATCGCGGCGCAGATCGGCAACGACCCTTTCACCAATGGTCATGACGTAATAATAGCGCATGGCGCTGGCAAGCGCGAGGAGCACGGCAATCGCCAGAAGCACGGCGAAATAGCTGTTGATCATGCCGCCATCCGGCGTCTGGAAACCGTGGTCGATGATGCGGCGAACGGCAAGCGGCAGGGCCAATGTCGTGGCAGAGGAAAGCACAAGCGCGAAAAGGGCTGCCGCCATCAGGCCGCGATAACGGCTGAGATAGGGGAAGAGGCCAAGAAGCGGCTTCAGGCTTCTCTGTTTCGCAGCTTTCTGCTCGTCAATATCTGCCACGTCCTCTATGCTCCTTGTTCAATGCCGTTTTTGGGCCTTTTGCGGGTGAATTTCCGGCGCGCGGTAAAATTCCAGCCCCTGCGGCCATCTCCTTTCACAAGGGGATAGCAGGCTCTTGTTATCTGGGCGACCTTCATGTATAGGCTCCGCATCGAATTGGGAAGCCATAGCCCATCTGGTCTATGGCTTCATTTATTGAAATGGCTCAGTTGACGCAATTGCGGCAAATGGACCGCACGTCACTTAACCAGGAAGATTGTCATGAAGGCTGATATCCATCCCGCTTATCACACGATCAAGGTCGTCATGACCGATGGCACCGAATACGAAACCCGCTCTACCTGGGGTTCGGAAGGCGCAGTCATGAACCTTGAAATCGACCCCAAGTCCCATCCGGCATGGACGGGCGGCAACCAGCAGCTTATGGACCGCGGTGGTCGCGTTTCCAAGTTCAACAAGCGTTTCGGCGGCCTCGGCCTCTGATCCACTTGCGGACGGATTGTATAAAAAAGCCCGGTTTTTCCGGGCTTTTTTGTTGTCTGCTTTTCGCGGCCGTACATATGGGTGTAACGACCAAAACAAAAAAGCAGGCTTTTCAGCCTGCTTTTCAAATTGTCCGGATAAGGTCGTCTTTTCTCAGTTGATCGAGAAAGCTGTGCGCAGAAGATTGAGCTGCGCCTGCACGCTGTTTTCATTGTCCGGCACCTTGGCGGCTTCGGACGGGCGATAGATTTCGCGGTCGAGCAGGGCGATGCGGTTCTGGAGACGCAGCGAGCGCTCGATGAGGTCGCGGAAGGATTCGGGCAGGTCGTTCCAGCCGGGCGCGTTACGGTCGACATTAAAGCTGTCGAGCCGCACCTTGTTCTTTTCGCTCAGAACCTGATCGCGCGTCATTTCGCCATTGTTGACGGCGCGCTGCAGAAGCAGCCAGGAGGCCATCTGCATCAGGCGGGTGGTGAGGCGCATCGATTCCGCCGCATAAAGTACCGAGGCCATGCGCGGCAGCACCTTGGAGGCGGCGCGGCCGGCACCGTCGAGATAACTTGCCGTTTCCTCAACCAAGGTCATGCCTTCGGTATAGAGGGTCTTGAACTGGTTGGAAGCAGCCGCGCGACCCGCAAAGCTTATGGTATTTAAAACCTGTTCCGACATTTTCTTTAAATCCCTGCTCACGCACCACACTGTCAGGCAACGACGACCCGGATATTTTGTTCCGGCCTTTAGTGTTTTCAGGATGGTATCTTTACCTGAAATGCGCAAGGCAATTATTAAAGAAGGGTTAATACCCACAGTTTTACGGAATCCGGCAAGCGGCAAAAAAAGAGCCGCGAAAGCGGCTCTCAAGGTAAAACAGGGAGAAAAATCAGACCAATTCGCCGTATGGAGAAGATGCCTGAGGTCCAGAAGAACTGGACATGTATAGTAATCTCTCAGAAAGCTTAATTTTTGGTTAATGGTAAACGAAAGACTGCCCCGGAATATTCATTTCCAGATACCGCCTGAGCCGCAGCTCTAGGCATTGGAAGTGCAGTCCCATGTCTATTCTCAACTGCGCGTCAGGACCGGAAGAGATTCTCCGCCGCCTGCCTGCCGGCGGATTTCCGTGTCCTCTCCTCTTCCAGCCGGGTGATTTCGGCTTGCAGAAGATCGATACGGCTGCTCAGTTCGTCCACCGAAAGAAGGCTGAGATCGCCGCCGATCTCGTGCGCTGCCGGTTTTTGCGGACGGTCATCGTCAAAGAGACTCATATGCCTGCTCCTTTTTCCACATAGTCGCCATCGTCCCCGGGATATTGCTGCGCGCGCGGGTCAAGCGCAATACTTTCCGGCGTGACGAGCGTTGAGGGCGTCGTCGGCATCATGGTCGAGAAATTGTCTTTTTCCTCGGTCGAAAGTGCTGCGCGCTGGCGGCTTCTGATGATGGCATAGGCGGTGATGAGCAGATGCGCCACAGCCGTCACCAGAAACAGCGCATAGGGGCCGAAATGGGTCATGATCGCGCCGCCGAGCGTCGGGCCGATGATGGTGCCGATGCCGTAAAGCAAAAGCAGGCCACCCGAGACCTTGACGAAGTCTTCCGAGGCGGCGAAGTCGTTGGCATGCGCCACGGCGATGGGATAAAGCGCGTTGGCGGCGGCGCCGTAAATGGCGATCATGAAAATCAGCACATAGACGTCATGCGGTTGCACCACCGCGACAGCGAGGCCCGCGACCGCGCCAACCCCGGCAAGTCCCGCCAGCACGTATCGGCGGTCTATCCGGTCTGAAAGCCTTCCCGCCGGAAATTGCGCCAGCGCACCGACGAAAATCGTGACCGAAACCATGATGGCGATCATGGTCGGGTCCAGACCTGCGCGCGCGCCGAAGACGGCACCGAGCGTACCGTAAGCGCCGTTGGCAATGCCGATCATCAGGATGCCGACGAAGGAGACCGGCGAGTTGCGGTAAAGGGCCGGCAGATCCAGCTTCACCTTCTGTAACGGCTGCGGACTGGCCGCTTTCGAAAGCGTGGCCGGCAGAATGGCGATGCAATAGATGATGCCGCAGATCATGAACAGCGACGTATTGCTGATATCGCCCATCGGCACGATCATCTGCCCCGCCACGACCCCGAGCAGCGTGATGGCGATATAGAGCGAGAAGATCATGCCACGGCTTTCATTGGTGGCGCGCTCGTTCAGCCAGCTTTCAATGATCATCGAGGTGCCGGCCGTGCAGAAGCCGGTAAGCGCGCGCAGTGCAATCCACGACGTGTCGTCGATGATAAGGCCGGTCATCAGCACCGTCAGGCACACCAGCGCCACGAAGGAGCCGAATGCCCGCACATGCCCCGCACGGCGCACGATGGCAGGCGCGACAAAGCAGCCGACGACGAAGCCCGCCGCCCACGAAGTGCCCAGAAAGCCCAGAATTTCATTGGAGTAACCTTCCGCCGAACCACGGACGGGCAGGATGAGACCCTGAAGGCCGTTGCCGAGAAAAAGAAACAGAGTGCTGGATAAAAGAGCGAATACGGGTAGAAGATTTCTGCTCATGAAAACACTCTCATGCGTTCGGACGGACGGTCGGACAGGCCATAGACGGGCGTTACCCGAATGAGTTGCACTCTTCTGGTGAACGGTAAAAATGTCCAGCCTGTGACGATGCAGAAATAAAGAAAAGGCTCAATAAATGACGAAGGCGATCGGCCTTTTTTTACTGCTGGCCATGGCGATCCAGATCATCCGGCCGCTAGGTCTGCCGGGCCTGAAGAAAAGAGGCGATTGCTGGAAGATCGCGGTTGCCGCCTTTGTCATCTGGTCGGCGACGCTGCTTCTGCGTCCGTAACGAAAAAGCCGCCCCAGAGGGCGGCTTTTGTTTGACTAAATGCCTGCCGGTGAGGGCCTCAGGCTGCCTTTTCGAGTTCCTGCTTCCAGTTACCCTTGGCGGCGAGGCTGTTCATCGCGGCGCGGTGCGTGAAGGCGCGCTGGCCGGCGGCGACATTTTCCTGCTTGCCGCCCCAGGTCTTGAGGGCCGTATCCTGAAGCGCGCGGCCGTAGGAATAGGTCAGTGACCAGGGCAGGTCGTAGCCGGCATTCATGGCGGAGAGATGCGCGGTTGCCTCTTCGGAAGACTGGCCGCCGGAAAGGAAGGCAATGCCCGGAACGGCTGACGGCACGGTCGCCTTCAGAACCTTCACGGTCTTTTCCGCCACTTCCTCGACCGAAGCCTTGCGGGCATTCTTGCCGTCGATGATCATGTTCGGTTTGAGGATCATGCCTTCGAGGTTCACGCGGGCGTCGAACAGATCCGCGAAAACGGTCTGGAGAACCCATTGCGTGACTTCCGCACAGCGGTCGATGTCATGCGTGCCCGGTTCGCCGTCCATCAGCACTTCGGGTTCCACGATCGGCACGATATCCGCCTGCTGGCAGAGAGCGGCGTAACGGGCGAGCGACTGGGAGTTTGCCTTGATAGAACCCCAGCTCGGACGCTGTTCACCGATGGTGATGACGCCGCGCCACTTGGCGAAGCGGGCACCGGCGTCATGATATTTGCGCAGGCGCTCGTAAAGACCGTCGAGGCCTTCGGTGATGAATTCGTGCGGGTGGAAAGCCATCGGCTTGGCGCCGATATCCACCTTGATGCCGGGCAGGCTGCCGGCCGCCTTGATGATATCAACGAAAGGCGTGCCATCGGCGGCCTTCTGGAACAGGGTCTCTTCATAAAGGATGACGCCGGAGATGTATTTCTTCATAGCGTCGTCGGAGCGGAACAGCATTTCGCGGTAGTCGCGGCGGGCGGTCTCGGTGGACTCCAGATTGATGCTGTCGAAACGCTTCTTGATCGTTCCTGTGGATTCGTCGGCTGCGAGCAGGCCCTTGCCGTCGGCAACCATTTTGATGGCGATGTCTTCGAGACGTTCGGTCATTTGCTATTCTCCCAAGGCACAATAAATTTCCGATAACAGAAGTTCCAGGGCAGGGAAATGGCACGCTAACTCATTGAAACGATTGAAATCATTTCAATCGTTTGAAACTTTTCCTCAAGGTGCCGCTTACCAAAAGACAAGGCCGGACAAGCATGGCTTGTCCGGCCTTGTGTCAGGCAAGTGGGGTAAGTTTACTTGGCGGCGGTCAGGATGGCAACGCCCGGCAATTCCTTGCCTTCCATCCATTCGAGGAAGGCGCCGCCTGCCGTCGAGATATAGGTGAAATCGTCCGAAACGCCGGCATGGTTGAGTGCGGCCACGGTGTCACCGCCGCCGGCGACGGAGACGAGCTTGCCGGCCTTCGTGCATTCCGCTGCGTGTTTTGCAGCAGCCACAGTCGCCGCGTCGAAGGGTTCGATTTCGAAAGCGCCGAGCGGGCCGTTCCAGACCAGCGTTTCCGCGCGGGAAATCCAGGCCTTGATGCTTTCAACCGATTTCGGGCCGACGTCGAGAACCATCGCGTCGGCGGGAATGGCGTTGATATCGACGGTTTCATTGGCCGCACCGGCCTTGAATTCGCGGGCGACCACGCCGTCTTCCGGCAGAACAATCGCACAGCCGGATGTCGCGGCCTCGATCATGATCTGCTTTGCGGTCTCGGCAAGATCGTGTTCGCAGAGCGATTTGCCGACTTGTGCGCCGCGTGCGGCAAGGAAGGTGTTGGCCATGCCGCCGCCGATGACGAGGGCATCGACTTTCTTGACGAGGTTCATCAAGAGATCGATCTTGCTCGAAACCTTGGCGCCTCCGACGATGGCGACCACCGGACGGACCGGCTGGCCGAGGCCCTTTTCCAGCGCCTCAAGCTCGGCCTGCATGGTGCGGCCGGCATAGGCGGGCAGGTGGCGCGCAAGACCTTCGGTGGAGGCGTGGGCGCGGTGGGCGGCGGAGAAAGCGTCGTTCACATAGATATCGCCGTTGGCCGCCAGAGCCTCGACGAAGGCGGGATCGTTCTTTTCTTCGCCCTTGTGGAAGCGGGTGTTTTCCAGAAGCAGGATATCGCCGTCGTTCAGTTTCGCGACGGCATCCGCCGCAGGCGCACCGACGCAGTCGGTCGCGAAGGAAACGGCGTGATCCAGCACTTCCTCGACGGCGGGCACGATCTGGGAAAGCGACATGTCGGCGACCGGTTCGCCCTTCGGGCGGCCGAAATGTGCGAGCAGGATGACTTTCGCGCCCTTTGAGGACAATTCCAGAATGGTCGGCGCAACACGTTCGATACGGGTTGCGTCCGTCACCTTGCCATCCGCGACCGGCACGTTGAGATCAACGCGGACGAGAACGCGCTTTCCGGCAATGTCGTTGAGGTCGTTGAGGGTCTTGAAAGCGGGCATAGGTCGATCCTGATTTGTTGCGAGTTCGGCACGGACCATACTATGCCTGATTGACGACGCAAGCCGGTCAGGCCTCATTTTCTCTCACTGTATTGGCCGGGGCGGGGGCACTTTCTTCAACGCCGGCGGCGCGCGGCTGACGCTTCTGCGCCAGATAATCGCGCACACGGTTGAGGATTTCCGAAAAGCTGATGAAGATCGGCAGGTTGGTGGCCGGCTCCACCGGTTCGAGCGAGATTCCGACGCCGGTGATTTCCTCATGCTCGTCCAGTGTGCGGACGATCAGGACGATGGAGCCGAGGCGCACACGGTCGGCATAATCGGCCTTTCCGGCAAGGCGCGCCTCTATCAGTTCCGCGACGCTCATCGCCTGCTCGGCGGGCGAAAGCAGGCCGGGGCCATAGGCCGCGTCCAGCTCCTTCGCCGGGCGGGCGGGTGAGATCGCGAAGGTGCCGAAGAAATCGGCGTCGTCATCAGCAACCGGCAGGGCGCTGGCGAACAGCCGGTCGATCAGGCGGGAATAGCCGGGTGCGATGAAGAGATAGACGAGATCGTTTTCACGCAGCCGCCCGGCATATTGGTAGCGGATCGACTTGCCGTCGCGCACCACCAGCGAGGGCATGGCCCAGCGGGGAATACGTTCACCCTGCATGATGGCGCTGCCCTTGGCGACCCGGTAGGAAATCAGTTCATGATTGGCGGTGCCGGGAAGGTCCACCTCGAGCTTGTCCACCTCGCCCATGCGCGGCGGCACGATCAGCCCGAGCCTTGTTGCCACAGGCTTGATGGTCCAGCCCTGCACAAGCAGCGAGACCAGAACGATGATGAAGGCGGCGTTGAAATAGATTTGCGCATTATCAAGCCCGCCGAGAATGGGCATGATGGCCAGCAGGATGGAGACCGCGCCACGCAGGCCCACCCACGCCACGAAGGATGTTTCCTGCTGGGTATAGTTGAAGGGCATAAGGCTCAGCCACACCGCGAGCGGGCGGGCGACGAAAATCAGGAACAGCGCAAGCAGGACGGCGGGGATGGCGATCGCCGGAAATTGCGACGGCGTGGCGAGAAGGCCGAGCATCAGGAACATGATGATCTGGGCAAGCCAGGTCAGCCCCTCATGGAAACGGCGTATGGTTTCCTTGGCGAAAATCCGGCGGTTGCCGGCGACGATGCCCGCCACATAGACCGCCAGAAAACCGCTGCCGCCAATGGTGCCGGTGAAGGAAAAGACGAGCAGCGCCAGCGCCAGCACGAAGATCGGCGCGAGCCCGCGGTCGGCGGCGAACCGATTGACGACGGTGGCGATCATGATCCCGCCGAGCAGGCCGAAAATCACGCCAAGGCCCATCTGCTCGATGAAAAGCAGCAGAAAGCCGCTGTCGATGCCGGCAAGCCCCTGACCTTTGGCGATGATTTCGACCAGGGCGATGGTGAGGAAGATCGCCATGGGATCGTTGGTGCCGGATTCGACTTCCAGCGTGGAGCGCACCTGATCGCGGATATGAATGCCGCCGATGCGCAGCAGGAAGAAAACGGCGGCCGCATCCGTGGAGGCGACGATGGCGCCAAGCAGCAGGCCCTCCAGCCAGGAAAGCCCGAGCAGCAGGGCGGCCGCGCCCGCGAAAAAGACGGATGTGAGAATGACGCCGACCGTGGCGAGAGCGACAGCCGGGGCTGCCGAAAGCCGGAAGGATTGTATCGACGTACCGAAACCGGAATCGAAAAGAATGACGGCAAGCACGAGCGAACCGAGCATATAGGCCAGTGGATTGTTGGTGAATTCAATGCCGAGGCCATCCACACCCGCCGCAAGGCCGATCATCAGGAAGAGTAACAGGAGAGGTGCGCCGAAGCGGAAGGCGATGAGGCTCGAAAACGCCGCGACGAGAACCAGAACAGTTGCGACCAGCAACAGAAGATAAAATGATTCCACGTCCACCGCCTCATTCAAACCGCCTTGACCGCCGCAATGAATGCTCTGCGCGTCTGCAGTCAATGCGCCACGGGTTGCGGTCTGTCAGCGCTGTTTCGGGTGGCGTTGAAAGGCGACGCAAGGCGGGGTGTATCGAATGATACGGCAGGGCCGAAGTGCATTGCGCACGACCGTTATCCCTGTGTCTCTTGTCCGTCTCAAAGTGGACCAGACAAAGGCAGGAAAAGGGAATTTTCTCGGCCTGCGGACGAAAAAATACATGGCGTGGATAGCGGCAGACCCCCCACAGAAACAATTCATCTTCCGTCGTCTCGACGTAACATAGAGACAATGCAGCTGCGTTAGTTCTCTCGTCCGAATTGCTTTTCAACATTACCGGAGCGATCGGATGAAACGGATAAATATTACTGGAATTATTATAGTATTGGCGGCGGGCGTGATCGTTTCGGGTTGCTCCAGTACGGAACAGACGGCTGAAAACATGGCCGCGCAACGCGAGCGTTGCCGCTCCTTTGGTTACCCTGAAGGCTCGCGGGATGCTGCCGACTGCATGATGAAACTTTCCATGCAGCAAAGTGAGTTGAGGCAACAGACTTTCGATACGATCTGGAGCAATGCCGGCTCGCGGGACCCAATCATCATCAACAACAGAAGGTGACGGTTGCGCGCCGGCGCTGGCTCCGGGTTGGCCCGTCTTGCCTCAACGATGGTTTCGATCCGAAGCGCCCCGCCTTGCTTCCGGATCGATGCCGACGGGTTTCCTCGTTCCCGTCGGCATTTTTACAAATAAAAAGCCGGCAGGATTGCTCCTGCCGGCTTTTTGATCGAACTGAGTTCCGCTTAGATGGTCTTCGCGAATGCGACGGCCGTGTCCGACATGCGGTTGGAGAAGCCCCACTCGTTGTCGTACCAGGACAGGACGCGCACGAACTTGCCTTCCATGACCTTGGTCTGGTCGATCGCGAAGATCGAGGAATGGCTGTCATGGTTGAAGTCGCGGGAGACCAGCGGCTCTTCGGTGTAGCCGAGGATGCCCTTCAGCTTGCCATTGGCGGCGGACTTGATCGCTTCGTTGATTTCCTCAACCGTCGTGTCGCGCTTGGCGATGAACTTGAAGTCGACGACCGAAACGTTGGGGGTCGGAACGCGGATCGACGTGCCGTCCAGCTTGCCCTTGAGGTGCGGCAGAACGAGGCCAACGGCCTTGGCTGCGCCCGTCGAGGTCGGGATCATGGACAGGGCTGCGGCGCGGGCGCGGTACAGATCCTTGTGCATGGTGTCCAGCGTCGGCTGGTCGCCGGTGTAGGAGTGGATCGTCGTCATGAAGCCATGATCGATGCCAACGACGTCATCGAGAACCTTAACGACCGGCACGAGGCAATTGGTGGTGCAGGATGCGTTGGAAATGACCAGATGGTCCTTCGTCAGCTGGTCGTCGTTGACGCCGAAGACGACGGTGAGGTCAGCGCCGTCAGCCGGAGCGGAAACGATAACGCGCTTGGCGCCTGCCGTCAGGTGTGCTGCGGCCTTGTCGCGGGCGGTGAAGATGCCGGTGCATTCGAGCGCGATATCGACGCCGAGTTCCTTGTGCGGCAGCGTCGCCGGATCGCGAACGGCCGTCACCTTGATCGGCTTGCCGCCGCCAACGATGATCGTGTCGCCTTCGACCTTTACGTCGGCAGGGAACTTGCCGTGGATCGAATCGTAGCGAAGCAGATGGGCGTTGGTTTCAACCGGGCCGAGGTCGTTGATGGCAACAACTTCGATATCGGTACGGCCGGATTCGACGATGGCGCGCAGGACGTTGCGGCCGATGCGGCCGAAGCCGTTAATGGCAACTTTTACAGTCATTTACAGTCTCCCGAACAAGATATGTGCTTGGTCTTTGCGGAAATGTGAGGGCTTGGGAAGCCCTCACGCAAGTTTTGCCTCGACTGCGGCGACGACGGCTTCCGCCGTGATGCCGAAGTGCTTGAAGAGATCCTTCGCCGGGGCAGATGCTCCGAAGGAATGCATGCCGACGAAAGCGCCATCGTTACCGATGAAATAGTCCCAGCCCTGACGAATGGCGGCTTCGACCGCGATCTTGACCGGAGCCTTGCCGATGATGGCGTTGCGATAGGTTTCCGGCTGTTCCTTGAAGAGCTCGAAGCAGGGAACGGAAACGACGCGGACGGAAACGCCGTTGTCCTTCAGCGTTGCAGCGGCCTTGAGCGCCACTTCGACTTCCGAACCGGATGCGAAGATCGAAACCTTGGCGTCGCTGGCGGATACGAGTTCGTAAGCGCCGTAAGCGGAAAGGTTCTTCTCTTCATATTCCTTGCGCGAGGGTGCAAGGTTCTGGCGGGTGAGTGCCAGGGCAGACGGACGATGCTTCTGCTCAAGCGCCAGCTGCCAGCATTCCGCCGTCTCGGTTTCATCCGCCGGGCGGAAAAGGAGGAGGTTCGGAATGGCGCGCAGCGCTGCAATCTGCTCCACCGGCTGGTGGGTCGGGCCGTCTTCGCCGACGCCGATGGAATCATGCGTCAGAACGTGGACGACGCGGATGCCCATGAGCGCGGCAAGGCGGATCGACGGACGGCAATAGTCCGAGAAGATCAGGAAGCCGCCGGCGTAGGGTATGAGACCGCCATGGAGCGCGATGCCGTTCATCGCGGCCGCCATGCCGTGCTCGCGGATGCCGTAATGCAGATAACGGCCGGAGAAATCCGTCGGGGTGATGGACTTCATCTGGCTGGTCTTGGTGTTGTTGGACGGCGTCAGGTCAGCCGAGCCGCCGACCATTTCCGGCAGGATGCCGTTGATGACTTCAAGCGAGTCTTCAGAAGCCTTGCGGGTGGCGACAGTCGGGTTGTTCTCGATGATCTTCTTCTTGAAGGCATCGATCGAACTGTCGAAATTGCCGGGCAGATCGCCGGCGAAGCGGCGCTTGAACTCGGCCTTTTTGCCGGCTTCAGCGGCCTCGAGACGGGCTTCCCAGTCCTGACGGGTCTTGGTGGAGCGCAGGCCGGCGAGACGCCATGCATCGAGCACATCTTCCGGAATGACGAAAGCTTCGGCCTCCCAGTTGAGGCTCTTGCGCGCAGCGGCGATTTCTTCGGCGCCGAGCGGGTTGCCGTGTACCTTGTGGGTGCCCTGCTTGTTGGGCGCGCCGAAACCGATGACGGTCTTGCAGGCGATGAAGGTCGGGCGGTCGGATTTCTGCGCGGCCTCGATGGCGGCAGCAATCGCATCCGGATCATGGCCATCGACGCGGATGGTGTTCCAGTGAACGGCCTGGAAGCGGGCGATCTGGTCGGTGCTGTCGGAGAGGCCAACTTCACCGTCGATGGTGATGTTGTTGTCATCCCAGAACAGAACGAGCTTGTTGAGCTTCAGGTGGCCGGCAAGCGCGATGGCTTCGTGGCTGATGCCTTCCATGAGGCAGCCGTCGCCGCACAGCACATAGGTGAAGTGGCTCTGCAGGTCGGAGCCGAATTCCTCTTCCAGCTTGCGTTCGGCAATAGCCATGCCGACGGCGTTGGCGATGCCCTGGCCGAGCGGGCCGGTGGTCGTTTCGATGCCGGTCGCATGGCCATATTCGGGATGGCCGGCGGTCTTGGAGCCGAACTGACGGAAACGCTTGATCTCGTCGATCGTCATGTCCTCGTAGCCCGTCAGATAGAGCAGCGAGTAAAGCAGCATCGAACCATGGCCTGCCGACAGCACGAAGCGGTCGCGGTCAGCCCAGAGCGGCGCCTTGGGATCGAATTTCAGGTAACGGGTGAAAAGAACGGTGGCGACATCAGCGGCGCCCATCGGCAGACCGGGGTGGCCTGAATTGGCCTTCTCCACTGCATCCATGGCAAGAAAGCGGATCGCGTTTGCCATCCGGTTGTGTTTGTCGCGAGAAATCATGGCTTTTCCGTCTGTTTCCGGGTGAAAGGAGATAGTTTTACGCAACTATCCAAAAAGCGGGTTGATCCATAGCAGGTGAGGCAGGCAAGTCAATAAATCCACGGGCGTTTGCGGTTCCCTTAGGGAGAAAAAATCGTTTAGAAAATCGGGTGTCCTGACAAAATCCGTGCGATATGTGTCGCCGCCTCTTCGTTCATCCACAGAGCAAAACGCCTCAATGCACTGGTTTGATTGACGGGATGGTAAATCGGGTAATAACCTCGTGATTGTTGAAAAGGCCTGAAACCGGACGATTCGCCCGGTGGCGTGCGAGTTGGAAAAAACGATGTCGGCTGAGAAGACCGTACAATCTGCGCTGACGGAGCTGAATGCTGCCATCACAAATCTCGAAAATGCCATCGATATGCGTATCGAGCGGCAAAGGGAGACGGGCGAGATCGATAATGAGGTCAAGCGGGTCCATGTCGACCGCGCAAGGCTCGCACATGAGCTGGATCAGGCCGAATTTCGCGCCAATCGTCTTGAAGAAGTCAACCGCGAGGTTTCCCGCCGGCTGGTAACGGCCATGGAGACGATCCGCGCGGTGCTGGATCGATAGGAGCGGGTTCATGGCGCAAGTCACAGTTATGATCGACGGCAAGGCCTATCGCATGGCGTGCGAGGCAGGGCAGGAAGACCATCTGACCGATCTCGCAACCAGGTTCGACCGGTATGTCGGGCACCTCAAGAGCCAGTTCGGTGAAATAGGCGACCTTCGCCTGACCGTCATGGCCGGCATCATGGTGATGGACGAGCTTTCCGAACTCAACCGCAAGATCGAGAAGCTGGAAGGAGAGGTCGCATCCCTTTCCCGCAACCGTGACGGCATGGCCGAGCACAGGGCGAAATCGGATGAAGTGGTGGCGCTCGCCATCGGCGATCTGGCCGACCGGTTGAACGGCATTACCGAAAAACTGCTGGCGCGGCCGAAGCCCGCGGCGCATTGACTGCGCAAAGAGTTCTGAGGCGGCAAAATTTCGCTCGGTGCCCTCTGGTGGTTTCCCCCGATCCGTCCTATATCTTGGATGCGTTCTGCGCTTCCCGACAGGAACCACAATCCCTGGGGCCATACTCGATCCAAAGGGAGCTGTCCCTGGCCAGTCCCGTGGGACTGGACACACGGCGCCCACCTACTTTTGTAGGCACCCAGGATCGTAAATCTCCATCGGTCGCCGTGGATCGCGCTTGAAGTTTCGGATCAACCCCGATGCTTCACCATATCCTTGATATATTCGACAGTGATTTTTCATAACTGCCGGACGCGGCTTTTTTATATTGCCGTCATTGCAATGGCGGAACAATTCCCTATTATTCGGATTGGTATGTCTGTCATGCCCTTTAAAAAAGGGCGCTGCGGCCAAAACCGCGACGTGCCGTTCAACAGCCCAAAGAGCTAAACTTGTTTACTGAAATTATGATCGTGGTCCTGCTCACCGTATTGAACGGTGTGCTTGCCATGTCCGAGCTTGCCGTTGTCTCCTCCAGACCGGCGAGGCTCAAGGTGCTTGCCGCGCAAGGCAGCAAGGGCGCCACCATGGCGCTCGGCCTTTCCGAAAATCCCGGACGCTTTCTTTCCACAGTGCAGATCGGCATCACGCTGGTCGGCGTCCTTTCCGGCGCTTTTTCCGGTGCCACGCTCGGTGCCCGCTTCACGGCGTGGCTTCTGGAACAGGGTGTTCCCGACCGTGCCGCCGATGCGCTTGGCGTCGGCTCGGTGGTCGTCGCCATTACCTATCTGTCGCTGATCGTCGGCGAACTTGTGCCCAAGCAGATTGCGCTGCGCGATCCCGAAAAGGTCGCCGCCCGCGTCGCACCCACCATGATGCTGCTGTCCAAGGTCGGCGCGCCGCTGGTATGGCTGCTCGACAAGTCGGGCAAGACGGTTCTTGCCCTTCTCGGCCACAGCGGCGAGTCCAACGCATCGGTCACCGATGATGAAATCCGCACGGTTCTGGCCGAAGCCCATAGCGCTGGCGTGATCGAGACCGAGGAATCGGCGATGATCACCAGCGTCATGCGCCTTGCCGACCGCAATGCGCGTGGCCTGATGACGCCGCGTCGTGATGTCGAAGTGGTCGATATCGAAGACAGCGCCGAGGAAATCCGAGAGCAGCTTCGCCAGACGCAGCGTTCGCGCCTTCCGGTACGCAACGGCGCTTCTGATGAAATTCTCGGCGTGCTTTTCGCCAAGGATGCCTTCGATGCGCTGGCCTCCGGCAAGGAGCTCAACATTCGCGAGCTTCTGCGCGAAGTTCCTGTCGTGTCGGATCTGACGAGCGCTGTGGACGTCATCCAGTCGCTGCGTCGCTCCACCGTACACATGGTACTGGTCTACGACGAATATGGCCATTTCGAAGGTATCGTCAGCTCTGGCGACGTTCTGGAGGCCATCACCGGCGCCTTCCAGGAAGATAATGACGAGGAGCCGGCCATAGTCGAGCGCGAGGACGGTTCGTTCCTCGTCGCCGGCTGGATGCCCGCCGATGAGTTCGCTTATCGCATGGGCTTCAAGATCGACGAGGATGCCGAGTTCGAAACCGTTGCCGGTCTGGTTCTGGACGAGTTCCGTCGCCTGCCGGAACTGGGCGAACATGTGACCCGCAACGGCTGGCGTTTTGAAGTCATCGACCTCGACGGCCACCGCATCGACAAGGTTCTCGTGAGCCGGGCTGCCTGATGTCCGGCGACGTTGCCGAAAAAGCGAGACTGCGCGGCGAAAGGCTCGCCGCGCGCGATGCGCTGACGCCGACGGAGCGGCAGCAGAAGAGCCAGTCTATAACGGCCCATGGCGCCTCCGACATTGCCTTTGCGCGTGGCACCGTGATTTCCGGCTTCATGCCTATCCGCTCCGAGGCCGATACACGGCCGCTGATGGAAGCATTGCGGACAAGGGGCGGGCGTCTCGTTCTTCCCGTTGTGCTGGATCGTGAAACCATCGTCTTCCGTCGCTTCGAGGCGGATACGCCGCTGGTGAAAACCGGCTTCGGCACGACTGGCCCGGGCGAGGATGCGGAGGTTGTCGATCCGGATATTCTGCTCGTGCCTCTCTCGGTCTTCGATGGGCGAGGGCAGCGGGTCGGTTATGGCGCGGGCCATTATGACCGCGCCATTGCGCGGTTACACGCGAGGGGCAAACAGCCAGTTCTCATCGGCGTCGCCTTTGATTGTCAGGAAGTGCCATCCGTACCGGCGGAGCCGCATGATGTGTCGCTTCACGCCATTCTGACGGAAAGTGGCCTGCGCTGGTTTTCCGCTCCGTTGTCTATCTCCGATAGTGGGCAAAAGGCGCTTTAGCACTTTTTAAAAGATGGATTACCCGCTAGAGGGGACGAAATATAGAAACATGCGCAAGATCGGGGCGGGTGAATGAGGCTTCTTTTTCTCGGAGATATGGTTGGCAAGACCGGACGAACGGCTGTCTGGGAACGATTGCCGGGGCTGATTTCCGATCTGAAGCTCGATTTTGTGATCGTCAACGGTGAAAACGCCGCCGGCGGCTTCGGCATCACCGAAGATATCTATCTCGAGACCATCAATGCCGGCGCCGATGTTGTCACGACCGGCAACCATGTCTGGGACCAGAAGGAAGCGGTTTCCTTCTGCGAGCGCCACGACCAGTTCCTGCGGCCCGCCAATTATCCTGACGGTACGCCGGGCAAGGGCTCGGGCCTTTTTTATGCCCGCAACGGCGCACGCATATTGGTCGCCAACATCATGGGGCGGGTCTTCATGCATCCGGAACTGGACGATCCCTTCAAGTCTGCGGAAAACATTCTTGCCGCCTGCCCGCTGAAGGAACAGGCCGACGCCATCATCTTCGATTTCCATGCGGAAGCGACGAGTGAAAAACAGTGTTTCGGCCATTTTGTGGATGGCCGCGCGAGTTTCGTTGTCGGCACCCACACCCATGTCCCGACGGCGGATGCGCAGATCCTTAATGGCGGCACGGCCTATATGTCGGATGCCGGCATGTGCGGCGATTATGACAGTTCGCTCGGAATGGAAAAGGAAGAGCCGATCAACCGCTTCATTTCCAAGATGCCGAAGGGCCGTTTTGAGGCTGCCAGCGGACCGGCGACGATCTGCGGCGTCGGCGTCGAAATCTCCGACCGCACCGGGCTTGCAGAAAAGATCGCGCCGCTGCGCATCGGTCCCCGGCTCTCGGAAACCCTGCCCTCCTTCTGGGCGTAATCTCTCCCTGAAGCGTTCACAATGACGAGAGTGTGGGCCTTCCTGCTCTCTTGTAACTGGACGCTCCGCAAAACCTGCCTCATCCTCCCAACCTTCGCAAGTTCAGGGAGTGGCATGATGCTGCGCGTGCTAATGCTTGCAATATCGGGGCTGATCGCCTCATCGGGAGCGGCCTTCTCCCAGACGGAAAGCCGCCCGCCCGTCAGTCAATGCCAGGCGATCGCCAGCAACATTCCCGGCGTCATGTTTGCGAGCTTCAATCCGCCGGGTGTTCAGCTGGCTCAAGCGGCGAAGGAAGAGGTGAAGATCAGCTTCATCGGCCATTCCACCTATCTGATCGAAAGCCCAGGCGGGGTAACGATCGCCACGGACTATAACGGCGTCTATCGCCCGCCGGTCATGCCGACGGTAGTAACGATGAACCGGGCGCATTCGACCCACTTCACCCTTAGTCCGGACCCTGCCATTCAATATGTGCTGCATGGCTGGAGCGATACGCCGGGAGAAAAGGCCGAACACAAGGTTCTGGTAGGCGATGTCTATATTCGCAATGTCGCAACCGATATCCGCAACCGCTGGGGCGATTACGAATCCTTTCAGGAAAACGGCAATTCCATCTTCATCTTCGAAGTTGCGGGCCTGTGCATCGGTCATCTCGGCCATCTGCATCATGAGTTGACGGATACGCATTATGCAGAGATCGGCCGTCTGGATGTGCTGATGGTGCCGGTGGATGGCGGCTTGACCATGGGCGCTGACAGCATGAGCCGGGTGGTCAAGCGCCTGCGCTCGGCGCTGATCCTGCCGATGCACCGTACCGGCCCGCCGCTGGAGCAGTTTCTGACAATGTTTGGCGAAAGTTTTCGCATTGCCTATGCGACCGACCCGGTGATCCGGGTTTCGATGAGAAATCTTCCCCGCCAGCCGCAGATACTCGTGCCGAAAGGCATGTAGCATGGCGGTGGGCGAGGAAAGGCCGTAGGAGATGTTGATCAGGCAAAGTTGAGATGCTGGCGAACGCCGACATCTGGCGTCTTGTCATCCGACATGTTCGCCTTGGCGATTTCCCAGCCGAATTTAAGCGTGCTGTCCGTCGAAGCCCAGATATCGGCATCGTCGACATGCAACGCCAGCATTGTCAGCTGTGGATCGCTCTTGCCATGTTCATACCAGGCGGCCGTGACGGAATTCCAATATTCCTCGATCTTGGTTTTGTCGTCGCGCACTTCAAGAATGCCTGAAAGGCAGGCATGGTAGTCATGGTCCTTCCCCACCACGCAGAAATGCGCCCGGGAACCGGATTTCAGCGACTTCACCAGATCGGTGTCTTTTTTGGAGAAGAACCAGATCGTGTTGGTCTTGGGATCAGCGTGAGGCGCCATGGGCTGCATGTGATTATGCAGGCCTTCAAGACCGAGCATGCCGGCGTGGACGGAGTTGATCTCGTCCCAGAGCTGACGGGCCGGGGCTTCTCTTGCTTCAGTCAGGCTGACCATTTGTTTTCTCCTTCCGGTCTGATGCTGCGATGGAGAGAAATCAGGTGCCCTTCCGTCGCGTTCATGATCAGAACGAAGAGCGGATAAATCAGTTCCTTCTGTTGTTGCGGCAAGAGAAAGCGCTTGCGGGGTTGAACGGCGGGCGTATCGCACTTATAAGGCCCGCAATCTCCAAATTAAGACAATCAGGTTTTCCATGGCTGGTCATTCACAGTTCAAGAACATCATGCACCGCAAGGGCAAGCAGGACTCCGTACGGTCCAAAATGTTTTCCAAGCTTGCGCGCGAAATCACCGTTGCGGCAAAGGCGGGCATGCCCGACCCGAACATGAACGCGCGCCTGCGTCTGGCGATCCAGAACGCCAAGGCCCAGTCCATGCCGAAGGACAATATTGAGCGCGCCATCAAGAAAGCTTCCGGTGCAGACAGCGAAAACTACGATGAGGTCCGTTACGAGGGTTACGGCCCGGGTGGCGTCGCCGTCGTCGTCGAGGCCCTGACCGACAACCGCAACCGCACCGCCTCAAACGTCCGCTCCATCTTCACCAAGGCTGGTGGCGCACTCGGCGAAACCGGCTCGGTCTCCTTCTCCTTCGACCGCGTAGGCGAAATCACCTACAAGGCGGAAGTGGGCGACGCCGACAAGGTCATGGAAGCGGCCATCGAAGCGGGCGCTGACGATGTCGAATCTTCCGAAGATGGCCACACCATCATCTGCGGTTTCGAAGCGATGAACGAGGTTTCCAAGGCGCTGGAAGGCGTGCTCGGCGAAGCCGAAAGCGTCAAGGCCATCTGGAAGCCGCAGAATACGGTGCCGGTGGATGAAGAAAAGGCGCAGTCGCTGATGAAGCTCATCGACAATCTCGAAGACGATGACGACGTGCAGAGCGTCTATTCCAACTTCGAGGTTTCCGAAGAAATTCTCGCCAAGCTTTCCGCCTGACGTTTCATGTTTCAAAAAAGCCCCGGCAGCGATCCGCTCCGGGGCCTTTTGTTTACGCGGCCTTCTTTATGGAGGTTCGCACATCGGCAAAAATCTCGACCGACCGCAGCCGCTTTTCGATGTCATGGATCGGCATCGAGACAATCAGCTCATCCGCCTGCGTTTCCGCCAGGAAGCCATCGAGATGGCGTTCGATCGTCTCAGGCGAACCGACGGCGGCGAAACGCAGCGTGTGTTCGACAGAGAAACGCTCCATTTCGTTCCAGTAATCGTCCATGCTGTGCACCGGCTTCGGAAACTGCGTGCGCACATTGCGGCGCAGGTTGACGAATTGTTGCTGCGAGGAGGTGAAGAGATGTTGCGCCTCCTCGTCCGTATCTGCGCCGACACCCATTACACCCACCATCACATAGGGCTTGTCCAGCACTTCAGAAGGCTGGAACCGCTCGCGATAGATATGGATCGCTTCCATCAGCATATCGGGCGCGAAATGCGAAGCGAAGGAATAGGGCAGGCCAAGCGCTGCGGCGAGATGCGCGCTGTAGGTACTGGAGCCGAGCAGCCAGAGCGGCACGTTGGAATTCATGCCCGGTACGGCAAGGATTGCCTGATCCGGTTGCGGCGGACCAAGATAACGCTGGAGTTCGACGATATCGTGCGGGAAGTTTTCCGCGCCGGCATCGAGATTGCGGCGCAGGGCTCGCGCTGTGCGCATATCAGTTCCCGGAGCGCGGCCTAGACCGAGATCAACGCGGCCGGGAAGGAGCGCTGCAAGCGTGCCGAACTGCTCGGCGATAACGAGCGGGGAATGGTTGGGCAGCATGATACCGCCGGAACCGACGCGAATATGTTTCGTGGCCGCGCCCACATGGGCAATGACGAGGGACGTTGCCGCGCTGGCAATGCCGGGCATGCCGTGATGCTCTGCCAGCCAGATGCGGTTATAGCCGTGTTCTTCGGCCTTGATCGCCATTCGGCGGGAATTTTCGAGCGCCTCACTGACGCTCTCGCCTTCGCCGATCGGCGAAAGGTCGAGAATGGAAAAAGGTATCATCCGACGCTCCTGCGAAATTTAAATCTTTGCTGCGGATGTAAGGCGCGTGTCCCGATTTACCAGTGAAGTCGCGCAGAATTGAAGGATGGTTCAAAAAAATTGGGGCCTCCGAAGAGGCCCCGGTATTTCGCCGGCTGGCCTGTCTCAACCCACCCGCCTGAATTGCCTGTCCTCGCAATGCCCCGCGGCCTCGTTCTCCGGAGCCAATACGAACTGTCCGAGCCTGCCGTCCATTTCACCCGCTTCGGAAGCGAGATTGTGAATGGCGGCCGTCGTTTCCTCCACCATGGCGGCGTTCTGCTGGGTCATGGTGTCGAGGCTGGTGACGGTACTGTTGATTTCCGAAAGCGTGTGCGCCTCCTCGCGGGTAGACTCCATGATCTCTTCGATACGCGTGCTGATGGTCTGCACGTGTTTGCCGATGCCGGTCAGCGAAGCACCTGCCTTTTCCACCAGCACCACGCCCGAGGATACCTCGTCGGTGGAGCGCTTCAGCAGGCTGGTGATTTCCTTTGCGGCGGCGGCCGAGCGCTGCGCCAGTTCGCGCACTTCCTGGGCCACGACCGCAAAACCCTTGCCTGCGTCGCCTGCTCGCGCCGCCTCCACGCCGGCATTCAGCGCCAGAAGGTTGGTCTGGAAGGCGATTTCGTCGATGACGCCGATGATCTGGTTGATCTGGCGTGATGAGGTCTGGATCGCCTCCATGGCGGCGATTGTCTGCTCCATGACGCGGCTGGATGCCGTTGCCTCCGTGCTGGCGTCGCGGGCGATCCGCGTTGCCTGTTCGGCGCGTTCGATCTGGTCGCGGACGGCTTCGGTGATCGCCTTGATGGCGCTTGCCGTTTCGGTGATGGAGGCTGCCTGCCGTTCGGTACGTTCGGCGAGCTGGTCGGCCCCCACCCGCATTTCCTCGGAACCGCCACGAATGGCAGCGGAATTGCCGCCGATGGCCTGCATGGTTTCGCTGAGCCGGGCAAGCGCCGTGTTGAAGTTATGGCGCAGGCTTTCGAGATCGTCGGGGAAAGCGGTCTCGATACGATAGGCGAGGTTGCCATTCGCCAGCCGGTCGAGCCCCTCATCCAGAGATTGCACGACCATTTGCAGGGTGCCTGCCTCGGCCTCCCGTTCCGCAAGATGCGCGCGCCGGGCTGTTTCGGCTTCTTCCCGTGTGCGTGATGCGGTCTCTTCCATGTCCCGCTGCAGGATAAGTTTTTCACGGAAACTGCCGAGCGCACGCGCCATGCGGCCGATCTCGTCCTTTCGATCCTGATTGCCGATTTCCGCATCGAGACGGCCTGCGGCCACTTCGCCGGTCAGTCCGGCAAGCTTTTCCAGCGGGGCGAAGAGACGCCGCGCGAAAAAGGCCGTCGCTGCACACATGGCGGCCAGAACGCAAAGGCCGATCACGGCAAGCGTGCCGGCAATCGAGATGGAGCCAGCGTTCAACTCGCTGCGCAGCATGCTTTCCACCGCGAGATATTTTTCGTCGGCGAAAGAGAAGGGGCGGGCATAGGCATTGGCTTCGCCATCCGCGCGGTCGATCTTGGCAATGGTCATGCCCGCCGCGTTCAGGGCCTCGCCGTGGAAATCGTAGATGGCTGGGTCAAGGCTGACCAGCCTGTCGCCCTCAACACCGATAACCTTGCCATCGGCTGATATGATTGCGGATTGTTCCGAACTGCCCGCCGCGATGCCTTTCGTCAGAATCTGGCTGAAAACGCCTTCCTTGACCTGGAAGAGGACGATGCCCTTGAACGCGCCGAATTTGACAACCGGAACGCCGAAATAAATACCAGCCTCTTTCGTAGCCGCATCGATCCGCAGGCCGGAGAAACTGGTCTGCGCCACGTCGTTGACCGCCTTTTCGGCGTTCGCCGCGCCGCGCGCGAAGGCCGTACCAAGGCCGCTTTCCGCCCAGGTGCCGCCCTTGACGGTTTCCCCGAAGGCCGGTCCCTTCAGATAGGAATAATAGACCGTACCGGCGGGGTCGATGAAGAGAACATCGCTGAACGGCGTTCCCTTGATATAAGCGCCGATATCCGTCTGGGTCTTCTCATGGGTGGAGTAATAAAAGCCGCTGGGGCTTTCCGGCTTGATCAGCTTTTCCTTTTCGCCGAAGGGGTTTTCCTTGACGAAGACGCGCTGCAGTTCCGCCTTCGCGTCGCCTGCGTTTTTCTGCACGGTGGCCCAGCCGCTGCGCATGGAGACAACAGCCATCTGCAGGGATTCGATCTTGGCAATGGAATCCGCCTGCGTTTTCAGCTGCTCAAGGCGTTCCTGAAGCATATCGCCGCGGAAAACCAGAATGCTCTCCATGGATCTCGACGCCTGCTCCTCAAGAACGCCGCTGCTGCTTTGATAGCCGAGAAGTGTCAGAGCCCCGGTCGAGATCGCCATCAGCGCCAGGAAAATCGCGAGCACTTTGGTGGATATGGAATGAAAACGGTTCAGCATGGCCGATGCAGCCCTCAATGCCGGATCAGTTCCCGCGCCATGCATGGATGGCGCCATTGGACGGCTGATATGGCGAACATATTGTGCTGCGGATCATCATGTCCGCAGCTCCCCTTTTTTGATTTTGTGGAGAACAATGCGGTACGCGGTTTAAGCAGAGGTAAATGCTGCACTGCAAATTTGATCAATGTTGTCGTTTTGTTCACTTATCGCTGGCAGGGTCGCAGCCGGAAAGATAAGGTGCCTCATGCAAAAGACGATTCGAATCATCGGCATTGACCCCGGATTGCGGCGCACCGGATGGGGTGTCATCGACACCCTTGGCAACAGCCTGCGGTTTGTCGCCTCCGGTACCGTGACCTCGGATGGCGATATGGATCTCGCCTCCCGGCTGTGCCAGCTGCATGACGGGCTGGCTGACGTCGTGCACAGCTACCAGCCCGACGAGGCGGCGGTGGAGCAGACTTTCGTGAACAAGGATGCGGTTGCAACATTGAAACTTGGTCAGGCGCGCGGCATCGCCATGCTGGTTCCGGCGCGGGCAGGACTGCCGGTGTTTGAATATGCGCCGAATGCGGTGAAAAAAGCCGTCATCGGCGTCGGGCACGGCGAAAAGCAGCAAATTCACATGATGCTGAAAATCCTGATGCCGAAGGCCGAATTCAAGGGTAACGATGCGGCGGACGCTCTCGCCATCGCAATCTGCCACGCGCATAATCGCGGCGGCGACAGGATGGCGCGGCTTTTGGCGGCCGGTTGAATATTTAAAGTCTCATTGCAGCGGGCGGCATCATGATCGGAAAACTGAAGGGCAGCATCGAGGAAATCGGCGCGGACTATGTGCTGGTGGATGTGCATGGCGTCTGTTACGTCGCTTATTGTTCGGCGCGCACGCTGTCGAAAATCGGCTCCGTCGGGGAGGCGGTGGTGCTGTTCATCGAAACCTATGTGCGTGAAGACCAGCTGAAGCTTTTCGGCTTTCTCTCGGCACTGGAGCGGGAATGGTTTAACCTGCTGCAGAGCGTGCAGGGCGTGGGTTCGAAAGTGGCCCTGGCCGTCCTTTCCACGCTCTCGCCCTCCGAACTCGCCAATGCCATCGCGCTTCAGGACAAGGTGATGATTTCGCGTGCGCCAGGCGTTGGGCCGAAGGTGGCGGTGCGTCTTGTGACCGAACTTCGCAACAAGGCGCCTGCCTTTGCGGGAGAGGCTTCCGCCTCGATCGGGCTCAAGCAGGAGCTTGGTGAAGGCGTTGCATCCGCGCCGGTGGCGGATGCCGTTTCCGCGCTCACCAATCTCGGCTATTCGCGCGACCAGGCCGCCAATGCGGTTGCTGCCGCGCTGAAGAATGGCGGGGAGGGCGGTGACAGCGCCAAGCTTATCCGGCTCGGGCTGAAGGAGCTTTCGCGGTAAGGACGCCTGGCATGCGGACGTGGAGCCCCGGTTATCCTGAATTTCGTGAAGCGCGTTGATGCGATAGTCGTGATATAGGGGCGGCGACCACCTGATGAATTCGGTTAGAACAATGGAATGCCCTGAATGAGCGATGCGGAGAGACTGATTACCCCGGAAAAGCGTGGCGAGGATATCGACACCACGCTGCGCCCGCAGTCGCTGGATGATTTTACCGGCCAGGCGGAGGCCCGTGCCAATCTCAAGGTGTTCATCGAGGCCGCCAAGAACCGCGGCGAGGCGCTGGATCATGTGCTGTTCGTCGGCCCGCCCGGCCTCGGCAAGACCACGCTGGCGCAGATCATGGCCAAGGAACTTGGCGTCAACTTCAAATCCACTTCCGGGCCTGTCATCGCCAAGGCGGGTGATCTCGCCGCACTTCTCACCAATCTGGAAGAGCGCGATGTGCTCTTCATCGATGAAATCCACCGCCTCAATCCGGCAGTGGAAGAAATCCTTTATCCTGCCATGGAGGATTTCCAGCTCGATCTCATCATCGGCGAGGGGCCGGCGGCGCGCTCGGTGAAGATCGATCTTTCCAAATTCACCCTCGTTGCCGCCACCACCCGCCTCGGCCTCTTGACGACACCGCTGCGCGATCGTTTCGGCATTCCCGTCCGGTTGGCTTTCTACACCGTTGACGAGCTGGAACTGATCGTCCGGCGCGGCGCGCGGCTGATGGGGCTGAATATGACCGATGAGGGCGCGCGTGAGGTGGCAAGGCGCGCGCGCGGCACGCCGCGTATCGCCGGGCGGCTGTTGCGCCGTGTGCGCGATTTCGCCGAGGTGGCGCGGGCGGAAGCCGTCACCCGTGAGATCGCCGACGAGGCTTTGACGCGGCTGCTGGTCGACAAAATGGGTCTCGACCAGCTCGACATGCGTTATCTCACCATGATCGCCGTCAATTTCGGCGGCGGCCCGGTTGGCATCGAAACCATCGCCGCCGGCCTCTCGGAGCCGCGCGATGCGATCGAGGACATCATCGAGCCCTATATGATCCAGCAGGGTTTCATCCAGCGCACACCGCGCGGGCGCATTCTGACTGCAACAGCCTGGAAACATCTGGGCATGCAGCCGCCCAAGGATATCGAGGCGGCGCAGTTCCGTCTGACGCTTGAGGATGATTGAAGGAACAATCCCGGCTTGCCGGCTTTGATCGTCTTTGGCACGGAGATGGTCATGTCTGGATATCGAAAGGGTACCAAGGTCCGGTGGAACTGGGGCAGTGGCACCGGTGAAGGTAAAATCGTCGAGACTTTCACTGACGATGTCGAACGCACCATTGCCGGCTCCAGAATAAAACGGAAAGCGAGCAGGCAGGAGCCTGCCTATCTGATCGAACAGGAAGACGGTGCGAAGGTTCTGAAAAGCAGATCGGAGCTGGAACACGTCGATTGAACGACGCCGTCCTCTGGCGTCAAGGGAGGTACCCTCATGCCTTACGATCCGCTGCGGGTTTTCCGCAAACTCGCGCGCAACAACCGGCTGGCCAATTTCCGGCTGCATCAGGCCTGTCTTCAGCTTTCGCAGGAGGCGTTTGTCGCTTCCCGTGTCAGTTTCTTTCCCACGCTCAGGGCGACGCTGAACCACATCTACACCGTCGACCGGTTTTATATCGATGCCCTCCAGGGCGGCACGCTCGGCCTTGCCGCTTTTGCCGAAGAGGAGCCCTTCGCCACCATGTCGGATCTGCGAGCCGCTCAGATGGAGCTTGACGAGGCGCTGATCGCATTTGTCGATGGTTTGGACGAAGACGGCCTTGCGGCCGACGTCAATATTCACCGCGGCAGGCGTATCCAGCGGGATCGCTGCGACGATGTTCTGTCCCATCTCTTCCAGCACCAGACGCATCATCGCGGGCAGGCGCATGCGATGTTATCAGGGACCACGGTCAAGCCGCCGCAACTGGATGAATTCATTGTGGGAGATGATGCAAAGACGAGAAAAGACGAGATGGATGCGTTAGGGTGGACGGAAACCGATTTGATGTTTCCAGCCCGCAGGCCAGCACCATGACACACGATACCAAGCAGGACACCCGCATCCGCATCAAGTTCAAGCCGAAGCGCATTTTCCAGATGCGTGTCGCGGGACTGGCGTTTCGTGATGGCCATGTGCTGGTGCACCGGGCGTCGCATGAAAAATTCTGGACCTTTCCGGGCGGCCGTGCCGAAATGGGCGAACGCTCCGAAGAAACGCTGGCGCGTGAAATGGTCGAGGAGCTTGGCGTTGAAGCCAAGGTGGGACGTCTTCTCTGGGCGGTCGAGAATTTTTTCCACTACGAGGGCAAGGACTGGCACGAACTCGGGTTTTATTACCTGATGGACCTGCCGGAAACGCTGGCCTTTCATCCGACTGACATCATTCACCGCGTTCAGGACGGCGATAACGAACTGGAGTTCCGCTGGGTTGCGGCAACCCGGCAGGCATTGACGGAGCTTGATATTCCGCCCTATTTCATCGCCGACGAAATAGAACACCTGCCGAAGACCACACGACACCTCGTCTGGCATGACGGCGATCTGGACGATAAATGATCTCTGCGCCTGAACGCCACATGATCCGGCTGGACCGGAAACCGCAGCTTTTCAGCATGCGGGTTGCGGCGCTGATCTTGCAGAATGAGCATCTTCTGGTCCAGCGCGGCACGAAGGACAGCTACTGGGCCTTGCCCGGCGGCCGTGCCGAAATCGGCGAAAGCTCCGAGGAAACCATCATCCGCGAGATCGGCGAGGAGCTTGACCGGGATTGCTCGGTCGAGCGTCTCCTCTGGTCGGCCGAAAATTTTTTCGCCTATGACGATTATGCGGCGCATGAGCTGGGATTTTATTATCTTATTTCGCTTCGCCAGCCTCTGCCGTTCCATGAAAACGATATCGTGCATCGGGTGCTGGATGGCGTCGAGGTGGAGTTCCGCTGGCTGCGCGCGCAGCCATCAGCGCTTTTGAAGAGCGATCTGAGGCCCCGTTTCATCGCGGAGCGTATCGAGGCGCTGCCTCAACGGCATGAGCATCTTATCATCCGCGAAGGTCGTTCCGATGCTGCCGAAATTCTCAAGGAGATAGTATGAGCGAGCTTGTGGTTTCGCTTTCGGGTGAACTGATCGAACATGGCCACCGCCTGACGCAACGGGTCTATTATGAGGATACGGATTTCTCCGGCCTCGTTTACCACGCCCGTTATCTGCATTTTCTCGAGCGCGGCCGCACCGATTACCTGCGTTGCCTCGGCTGCGAACAAAGCGCGCTTTTGACCGCCGATGAGGAGGGGCTGGTCTTCGTCGTGCATCGCATGGAGATCGATTTCAAAAGCCCGGCGCGGATGGATGACGTGTTGACGATCACGACCATCACCGAAAAGGCCGGCGGCGCGAAAATGGTGCTCAATCAGGAAATCCGGCGGGGCGAAACCCTGCTGGTCGCCGCCAAGGTCATCATCGCCGTCATCAATGCCAATGGCCGCCCGAGGCGTCTTCCGGAGGCGGTTGCCGAAAAATTCCTGAAGTAATTGACGGCTCCGTCCAGTAAATCCATCCGGCGTGGCCCGGCTGTAACACTCCTTTAACCATAATGGTGTCTTACTTTAGCAACTGGCATTTGTGCGGCGCACGCCTTCCTTTCACCAAATTTATTGGCAAGTAAGGCTTACTGGCAAGTATCGGGGTATGGCTAAGGGGTTGGCGGCTGCGGCTGCAGGACTTCGAGCGTTAACACGCGTTTGAATCGCCCGGTCCCGTACCGGGCGTTTGGATTCGGGGATTGGATATTTATGGAACAGGCAGGTTTGGCAGCGGCGACGCACGATGTAAGTCTCTGGGCGCTGTTTATGCAGGCGGGCCTCATCGTGAAGCTCGTGATGATCGGACTTATCGCCGCCTCGGTCTGGACGTGGGCGATCGTCTTCGACAAATATGTGAGCTTCGGCAAGGCAAAGCGCCAGTTCGACCAGTTCGAACAGGTCTTCTGGTCGGGCCAGTCGCTCGAGGAGCTTTATCGCACGCTGGCGGAACGCCAGAATGGCGGTCTTGCGGCAATTTTCGTTTCCGCCATGCGGGAATGGAAAAAATCATTCGAGCGCGGCGCGCGTTCGCCCATTGGTCTGCAGATGCGTATCGACCGGGCGATGGATGTGACGATCGCGCGTGAAGGCGAACAATACGAGGCGCGCCTTGGTTCGCTCGCCACCATCGGTTCGGCTGGTCCCTTCATCGGTCTCTTCGGTACGGTTGTTGGTATCATGACCTCGTTCCAGGCGATTGCCGGTTCGAAGTCCACCAACCTTGCGGTCGTGGCGCCGGGTATCGCTGAAGCGCTTCTGGCAACGGCCATCGGCCTTGTCGCGGCTATTCCGGCAGTTATCGCCTACAACAAGTTCACGGCCGACGCGCACAAGCTTTCCGCCCGCATGGAAGGTTTTGCCGACGAGTTCTCCGCGATCCTGTCGCGCCAGATCGATGAAAAACTTCAGACGCGGCAGGCCGCCCAGTAAGCGGCCGCATGCTGTGCATGCTGTGCAGTAATTTGCCGCAAGGCAAAATGGAGTAGATGATATGGGTATGTCAGCAGGTGGCAGCGGCGGTGGTTCCGGTGGACGCCGGGGTGGGCGCGGCGGACGACGCAAAGGCGGCGCGATCAGCGAGATCAACGTCACGCCGCTGGTCGACGTCATGCTCGTGCTGCTCATCATCTTCATGGTGGCGGCGCCGATGATGACTGTCGGCGTGCCGATCGACCTGCCGCAGACCTCCGCCAATGCGTTGAACTCGGACACGCAGCCGATCACCATTTCCGTTAATGCCAATGGCCAGATCCATCTGCAGGAAACGGAAATTCAGGCGGCCGAAGTGGCCGACAAGCTGCAGGCGATCGCCACGACTGGTTATAACGAACGCATCTTCGTGCGTGCGGATTCCGTTGCCGCCTATGGCGTCGTTGCCGACGTGATGGCGCGTATCCAGGCGGCAGGCTTCAAGAATATCGGCCTCGTGACCCAGCAGAAACAGGACAATTGACGTAAAACGATGAAGGGCAGCCTTACCACATCCGCGATCGTGCACGCGTCGCTTCTGGCTTTCGCCCTCGTTTCCCTGGGCTCGCCGGAACCGCTTGACGTGTCGCAGGCCGAGGCCCTGCCTGTCGAGCTGGTGCCGATCGAGGAATTGACCCAGATCCAGCAGGGTGACAAGAAGGCACCGAAGGCCGAAAAGTCCGCTCCTGTTCCGACCACACGTCCTGACATCATCGAGAACGCCCAGAATGTCGGCAACAACACGGCCGATCTTGACGCGCCCCCGACGCCTACCACCAAGCCTAACGACAATATTAGCGCGGCGGCTCCGCCCAAGCAGGAGAAGCCGCAGCCGGTCGTCGATACCAAGGCGAACGAGGTGAAGGAAATCGTCAAGGAAGAAACCTCGGCTCCCAAGCCGCAGGAAATGGCCGCCTTGCCGCAGACCAAGCCTGAAATCGCGCCGCAGCCGAAGACGGAACCGCCGCCGCAGGAAACCAAGGCCGAAGAGCCGCCGCCGGCAACGCAGGAGCCGGCCGAAATTCCCGTGCCGCAGAACGTGCCGCGTCCGAATTCCCGCCCGGAGCCGCCGAAGCCGGAGGAGCCGAAGCAGGCCGAGACCAAGCCCGCCGAGCAGAAGCCCGCGGAAAAACCGGCCGAGACCAAGCCCGATCAGGCGAAATCCACCGATAAGCCTTCCGACAAGAAGCCGGGCGAGAAGAAGCAGGAGACTGCAAAATCCGCCTCTTCGAAGGAAAGCGATTTCAACGCTGACGATGTTGCAGCGCTTTTGAACAAGCAGGCGCCTTCCGGCGGCGGCGCCAAGCGCTCCACCCAGCAGGCGGCCCTTGGCGGCAAGAAATCGACCGGCGGCTCTACACTCAGCCAGACGGAAATGGATGCGCTGCGCGGCGCAATCCAGAAAAACTGGCAGATCATTCCCGGCATGGCGGATGCCTCGGACGTTCGCGTCCGGGTCACCATGAAGCTTGACCGTGATGGAACCATCATCGGTCGGCCCGAGATCGAGGCAACCGGCGGTTCGGAAGGAACGCGCCGTGCTCTTTCCGGCGGAGCCTATCGCGCCATCATGCGTTCTGCTCCGTTCACGAACCTTCCTGCCGACAAATATGACGCATGGAACGAAGTCGTCGTGAACTTCGATCCCAGTGAATTGCTATGAATGCTGAAAGGCCTGGCAACATGAAGATATTTTCGCCGATCCGGCTGGTGCTCGCTGTCGCGGCCCTCATGTCGGTTTTCTCCGCACCGGCTTTTGCGCGGGTGGAAATCAACATCAACAAGGGCAATGTCGAGCCGCTGCCTATCGCCATCACCGACTTCATGTCGAGCGATGGTATCGGTGCGCAGGTTTCCGCGGTCATCGCCGCCGACCTGCAGCGTTCCGGCCTCTTCGCGCCGGTCAACAAGAACGCCTTCATCGAAAAGATCAGCAATCCGGATCAGCAGCCGCGTTTCGAGGACTGGAAGGTCATCAACGCCCAGGCGCTCGTGACCGGCCGTGTCACGCGTGAAAGCGATGGCCGCCTGCGCGCCGAGTTCCGCCTGTGGGATACTTTCGCAGGCCAGCAGATGACCGGCCAGCAGTTCTTCACGCAGCCGGAAAACTGGCGCCGTGTCGCCCACATCATCGCCGACGCGATCTATGAGCGTGTCACCGGTGAAAAGGGTTACTTCGACACCCGCGTCGTTTTCGTCTCCGAAAGCGGCCCGAAAACCGCCCGCAAGCGCCAGCTCTCGATCATGGATCAGGACGGCTTCAACGTCCGCAATCTTACCAACTCGAACGACATCGTTCTGACGCCGCGTTTTTCGCCGAACCGTCAGGAAGTGACCTACATGTCCTTCGAAGGCCAGCAGCCGCGCGTTTACCTGCTGCAGCTGGAAACCGGACAGCGCGAAGTGGTCGGCAACTTCCCCGGCATGACGTTCTCGCCGCGCTTCTCTCCTGATGGCCAGAAGGTCATCATGAGCCTGCAGCAGGATGGCAATGCCAATATCTACACCATGGACCTGCGCTCGCGCACCACGACGCGGCTGACCAATACGTCGGCGATCGATACGGCGCCGTCCTATTCGCCTGATGGTCAGCGTGTCGCCTTCGAAAGCGACCGCGGCGGCCGCCAGCAGATCTACGTCATGAATGCCGATGGTTCCGGCCAGCAGCGCGTCTCCTTCGGTGATGGTTCCTATTCCACGCCGGTCTGGTCCCCGCGCGGCGATCTGATCGCCTTCACCAAGCAGTCGGGCGGCAAGTTCTCGATCGGCGTGATGAAGACCGACGGTTCGGGCGAGCGCATTCTGACCAGCGGGTTCCACAATGAAGGCCCGACCTGGGCGCCGAACGGCCGCGTGCTGATGTTCTTCCGCCAGAACGCCGGTGCCGGTGGTCCGCAGCTCTATTCGATCGACCTGACGGGATATAACGAACAGCTCATCAAGACGCCGACCTTCGCTTCGGATCCGGCATGGTCGCCGCTTCTGGACTGATATGACTGTCATGATGGCGCCAGCATGAACCGGCGCCATCATGTTTTACCTGATACCATGGGGAAGTGTGCCTCTTTCTTGCCGCAAAGTGTTGTGAGGGAGCAAAAAACTGGGACATTTTCTTTCTGTTAACCATAAGCGTTTGCCGGCTATTAACCGCGATCAGTTAGTGTCCGGAAACGTTATTGAAATCCTAAGGAGAGACCGGCGATGAGCCGTACACACATTTCGGCACTCAGCCCCATGCAGAAACTGGCCCGTAACCCGGCTGTCATCGCCATGACGCTCGCGCTTGCTCTCGCAGGCTGCGCGAACAAGAAGAACATGCCGAACAGCGCCGGTGAACTCGGCCTTGGTGGCGCGGGCTCCGCAACGCCGGGCTCCCAGCAGGACTTCACGGTCAATGTCGGCGACCGCATCTTCTTCGACACTGACTCCACCTCGATCCGCGCCGACGCCCAGCAGACCCTGCAGCGCCAGGCCCAGTGGCTCGCCCGTTATCCGAACTACGCCATCACCGTTGAAGGCCATGCCGACGAACGCGGTACGCGTGAATACAACCTTGCGCTCGGCGCCCGTCGTGCGGCTGCAACCCGCGACTTCCTGGCTTCCCAGGGCGTTCCGGCAAACCGCATGAAGACGATCTCCTACGGCAAGGAAAAGCCGGTCGCGGTTTGCGACGACATTTCCTGCTGGTCGCAGAACCGCCGCGCCGTGACGGTTCTCGGTGGCGCGGGCATGTGATTGCCTGACGTTATTGTGATCTTGAATGGGAGGCGGTCTTCGGGCCGCCTTTTGTTTTTTTCATAGTTTGGCCGAAGTTAAGTTGCTTTTTCGGTTGATATGGAAAAAATCCGGCTTGCGCCATTCCGGTGCAAATCAGTTAAGGCAGGACGAATGAGATGAAGAAACTTGTCGTGGCGGGAATGCTGGGGCTTGCAGCCTGCACCGGCTTGAGCGGCGCAGCCGTTTCGGGTCCGCTGTTCGGTGCGGGGGGTAGTTTCGGCACGATCAACTCTCAACAGCAGCTCCCGGTCGTCCGGGTTCAGGCCAATGAAGCCTATCGGGTTCAGCAGCTTGAAGAACAGATCCGGCAGCTCAATGGCCGTATCGAAGAAATGAGCTTCCAGCTTCTGCAGATGCAGGAAACGATCCGCAAGGCGCAGGAAGACAACGAGTTCCGCTTCCAGGAACTGGAAGGCGGCAATGCCGGCGGCAAGGGTGCAAGCCCGACCGCTGCACCGAAAAAGAAGGCGGAAGCCAGTCCGGTCAATCCGGCCTCGCCGCCGACCGACGACGTTGCAACGATCATCGAAACGCCACCCGAGGGTGGCGCTTCCGTTTCTCCCTCTGCTCCCTCCAGTGCTCCGACAGGCGCACCGGGAGAGACGACGCTCGGCTCGATCGAGCTTGATTCCAAGGGAATGCCGATTGGCGGCACGCTCAATTCCGGCGCCAGTAATTCCTCCGGCAACCTTCCCGGTGTGACCACCGGCAACAGCGCCCGCAAGACCGATCCTGTCAACACGGCGGCGCTGACCAGCGAAGGCGACATCTATCAGGCCGCCTACGGCCATGTCCTTTCCGGTGACTACAAGCTGGCGGAACAGGGTTTCCAGCAATATCTGCAGGGTTACCCCAAAGGCACCAAGGCCGCCGATGCGAGCTTCTGGCTGGGCGAGGCGCAATATTCCCAGGGCAAGTTCAACGAGGCCGCCAAGACCTTCCTGAACGGCCATCAGGCCTATGGCAAGTCTCCGAAAGCGCCGGAAATGCTGATGAAGCTCGGCATGTCACTTGCCGCTCTCGACAATACTGAAACCGCCTGCGCCACGCTGCGCGAGGTGCCGAAGCGCTATCCCAATGCTTCGAAGACCGTGCTGACCAAGGTCGCCAGCGAACAGAAACGGCTGAGCTGCTGATTTTCCCCTGCCATGGCGGGTATTTCCATGCCGGTTGATGCCCGCACTCCGAATGAAAAGACAGTTGCGCCGCTCGCGGCGGCACAGTTTTTTGTCGGAAATCTACAAAACCCCGCCCATATCCTCGTCGCAATCTCCGGCGGCAGTGATTCCACCGGCCTGTTGCTGGCATTGCATGAGGCAACGGCGGGAGTGGGTAAGGACCGTTTGCGGCTTTCCGCCGTCACGGTCGACCATGCGCTGAGAGCGGAATCCGCCGATGAGGCGTGCAAGGTCGCCATGCTCTGCGCCGAACTTGGCATCCCCCACGTTACCCGCCGGTGGGATGGTGCCAAACCGGCCTCCGGCCTTTCCGAAGCCTCCCGACTTGCCCGCTACCGCCTGATTGCCGAGGTCGCCCTTGAGACTGGCGCCGATCTTGTCGTGACGGGGCATACAATCGGCGACCAGCGTGAAACCGTGGCGATGCGCGCCGCCCGCAACGGCGGCAGTAATAATCTCGGTCTATCCGGCATGGCGGACGCGGTTTTATACGATAGCCGCTACTGGGTCATGCGGCCGTTCCTGATGTGTGAGAGGCAGGCGATCCGTGACTATGTATCGTCCCGCGAGCGCGGGTGGCTTGACGATCCGAGCAATGAAAATATCAGATATGAGCGGGTGCGTGTTCGGCAGGCGCTTCCCGTCTCCCCCGCGTTGATCGATGCGGAGGTCTCTTTCAAAAGACGGGCGCTTTCCGACAAAACAGCCGTTTTCCTGCGCGATCACACGCAGATTTTCCATGCTGCTCTCGCCAGACTGGCCGACGATGCCGTCAATCCCGATCTTCCCGAGTTCCGGCACGGGTTGGCGGCGCTGATCGCCATCCTTGGCGGAAGGGCATATTTTCCGGCCGCAAGCGGCATGGAGCGCGTTTTGCGGTTTCTCAAAACGGGTGAAAACGGACGAATGACAGTCGGCCGTGTTCTTCTCGATCGGCGGCGGGATGGGCTTTATTTGTTGCGCGAGCAGCGAAACCTGCCGGAGCTTCATGTCGGCGCGCATCAGCAAGGGCTGTGGGACGATCGTTTCCTTGTGAAGAATGGATCGGCTTTTCCAATCCTTGTCAAAGCGGGCAGGGTTGGTGATGCCGTGGAAATGGCCGCGCATTTTCCGTCGGTGCCATCAGGGGTGACAAAACCGGCGATGGCGGGTCTGCCGCAAATTGCCGCAGCGGCCGAAGGGGAGGTTTCCATGCCGCAGGCCGTCACCATCACGCCGAGGCTTGCACCTTTCGATCTTTTCCTGCCGCGCTTCGACCTTGAGTTGGCAAATGCAATCGCCAATTTATTCGGACGGACGGCCTATCCACAGCCACCGGTTTAAATCCGGCCTCTTTTTCGTGAATTGCCATGGAAGAGTTTTTACACCAAAACGCATCAGATAACGCGCTTTGCCTTGGCAACGGCGGATGTCGTCCTTATGTTAGGGGCACATAATAGCGGGCAGCAGATATGCCCGTGTGAGTTCGGGGAGTTCGATGAACCCAAATTTCAGAAATTTCGCCTTGTGGGCCGTGATCGCCCTCTTGCTGATCGCGCTGTTCAGCATGTTCCAGACCTCGCCGACGCAAACGGGCTCGCGGGAAATCCCGTACTCCCAGTTTCTTCGCGATGTGGATTCCGGGCGAGTTCGCGACGTGACCGTCACCGGTAACCGGGTTCTCGGAACCTATACCGAAAACGGCACGGCCTTTCAGACCTATTCCCCCGTCATCGACGACAGCCTGATGGAGCGCTTGCAGAGCAAGAACGTCACCATCGTCGCGCGTCCCGAAAGCGATGGTTCCTCCGGTTTTCTGAGCTATCTCGGCACGCTTCTGCCGATGTTCCTCATTCTCGGCGTCTGGCTGTTCTTCATGCGGCAGATGCAGGGCGGTTCCCGTGGCGCGATGGGCTTTGGCAAGTCCAAGGCCAAGCTTCTGACGGAAGCGCATGGCCGCGTGACGTTTGATGACGTCGCAGGTGTGGACGAAGCCAAGCAGGACCTCGAGGAAATCGTGGAATTCCTGCGCGACCCGCAGAAGTTCCAGCGCCTCGGCGGCAAGATTCCGCGCGGCGTGCTGCTTGTTGGCCCTCCGGGTACCGGTAAGACGCTTCTGGCGCGTTCCGTCGCCGGCGAAGCCAATGTGCCGTTCTTCACCATTTCCGGTTCGGACTTCGTGGAAATGTTCGTCGGCGTCGGCGCAAGCCGCGTGCGTGACATGTTCGAGCAGGCTAAGAAGAATGCACCCTGCATCATCTTCATCGACGAAATCGACGCTGTCGGCCGCCATCGCGGCGCCGGTCTTGGCGGCGGTAACGACGAGCGCGAGCAGACACTGAACCAGCTGCTGGTCGAGATGGACGGTTTCGAGGCGAATGAAGGCATCATCCTCATCGCTGCCACCAACCGTCCCGATGTTCTTGACCCCGCACTTCTGCGTCCAGGCCGTTTCGACCGTCAGGTCGTCGTGCCGAACCCTGATATCGTTGGCCGCGAGCGCATCCTCAAGGTGCATATCCGCAACGTGCCGCTGGCGCCGAATGTCGATCTCAAGATTCTGGCCCGCGGCACTCCCGGTTTTTCCGGTGCGGACCTCATGAACCTCGTCAACGAAGCCGCCCTGATGGCTGCCCGCCGCAACAAGCGCGTGGTCACCATGCAGGAATTCGAAGACGCCAAGGACAAGATCATGATGGGTGCGGAGCGCCGTTCCTCCGCCATGACCGAGGCCGAAAAGAAGCTGACGGCCTATCACGAAGCCGGCCATGCCATCACCGCGCTGAAGGTTGCCGTGGCCGATCCGTTGCACAAGGCGACGATCATTCCGCGCGGCCGTGCACTGGGTATGGTTATGCAGCTGCCGGAAGGCGACCGCTATTCCATGAGCTACAAGTGGATGGTGTCGCGCCTGGTCATCATGATGGGTGGCCGCGTTGCCGAGGAATTGACCTTCGGCAAGGAGAACATCACGTCAGGCGCGTCTTCGGATATCGAGCAGGCCACCAAGCTTGCCCGCGCCATGGTCACGCAATGGGGCTTCTCCGACGCTCTCGGCCAGGTGGCCTATGGTGAGAACCAGCAGGAAGTCTTCCTCGGCCATTCCGTCTCTCAGTCGAAGAACGTCTCCGAGGCGACGGCGCAGACGATTGACACCGAAGTCCGACGTCTGATCGACGAGGCCTATACCGAGGCACGGCGTATCCTCACGGATAACCACGATGGCTTTGTCGCAATTGCCGAGGGTCTTCTCGAATACGAAACCCTGACGGGCGACGAGATCAAGGCGCTGCTGAGGGGTGAGAAGCCGGCGCGCGATCTGGGTGACGATTCTCCGGGCAGCCGTGGTTCGGCGGTGCCGAAAGCCGGCGCCAAGAAGGACGGCCCGAGCGAAGCGAAGGGTGACGGTGAGGCCGAAGGCGGCATGGAGCCGCAGCCGCATTGATCGTCCGGGCATGTTAGAAATTGTAAAAGGCCATCCGGGTTTCCGGGTGGCCTTTTCATTTTGGTAACAAGATATAAGCCATTTTTGCGGTAATTTACGTGCTGTTTATCGTGGTTTGTGGCATCTAGCCAAAAACGCTTCCGGCTGTTTTCAGCTTTTGCCGGAATGCCCGAAAGATTTGGAGTTCAAATGGCACGCCGTTATTTCGGAACCGATGGTATCCGCGGACAATCGAACGTATTCCCCATGACGCCTGATCTGGCGATGCGTGTGGGCATTGCCGTTGGAACGATCTTCCGCCGGGGCCATCATCGTCATCGCGTGGTCATCGGCAAGGATACGCGGCTTTCCGGCTATATGCTGGAGAACGCACTGGTTGCCGGTTTCACCGCCGCCGGCCTTGATGTCTTCCTGCTCGGCCCCATCCCGACGCCCGCCGTTGCCATGCTGACCCGGTCGCTGCGCGCCGATATCGGCGTGATGATCTCGGCTTCGCACAATCCCTTCTCCGATAACGGCATCAAGCTTTTCGGACCTGACGGATACAAGCTCTCCGACGAGCTGGAGCTGGAGATCGAGGACCTTCTCGACAAGGATATCTACGCCCAGCTCGCCAAGCCGAGCGAGATCGGCCGCGCCAAGCGCGTGGATGGTGACATCTATCGTTATATCGAATTCGTCAAACGCACCCTGCCGCGCGATGTGACGCTGAGCGGGCTTCGGATCGCGATCGACTGCGCCAATGGTGCTGCCTACAAGGTCGCACCCGCTGCGCTCTGGGAACTCGGTGCGGAAGTCGTCACGATCGGCAATGAGCCGAACGGCATCAACATCAATCTCGAATGTGGCTCCACCCATCCGGAAGCTCTGCAGAAGAAGGTGCATGAAGTACGGGCTGATATCGGCATTGCTCTCGACGGCGATGCGGACCGTGTCATCATCGTCGATGAGCGCGGCGAGATCGTCGATGGTGACCAGCTGATGGCTGTCATCGCTGATAGCTGGGCTGCCGACAACACGCTGCGCGGCGGCGGCATCGTCGCGACTGTCATGTCCAATCTCGGGCTGGAACGCTTCCTCGGCGACAAGGGCCTCACTCTTGCCCGCACCAAGGTGGGCGACCGTTATGTCGTCGAGCACATGCGCAACCACAATTTCAACGTCGGCGGTGAACAGTCCGGCCATATCGTGCTGTCGGACTATGGCACGACGGGCGATGGCCTCGTCGCGGCATTGCAGGTTCTCGCCAAGGTCAAGCGCTCCGGCCTCACGGTCAGCGAAGTCTGCCGCAAGTTTGAGCCGGTGCCGCAGCTTTTGAAGAACGTGCGTATCTCCGGCGGCAAGCCGCTGGAAAATCCTGTTGTGCAGCAGGCGATTGCGGATGCGGAAAGCGCATTGGCCAATAATGGCCGCCTCGTCATCCGCCCCTCCGGCACCGAGCCGCTGATCCGCGTCATGGCGGAAGGTGATGACAGCGCGAAGGTGGAGCAGATCGTCAATGATCTCGTCGGCGTCATTGCCAATGCTCGCTCGGCCGCGTGAGCCGAGGCGTCAGTAATGCCCTAACAAAGCCGGCTGCTCAGCCGGCTTTTTCTTTGCGTATTTGCTAATAAATATAGTGAATGATCGTGGTTAATCGGGACTTAACCATTTTACGTCAATCTCCATGACTGAACAGTTCACTGGCATCTGCTGCCGAAAACGCACGTGCCTCTTCTGGAGTGGAAGTCATGAAAAACGCCCTGGCCGGATTTCTGGCCGTCCTGCTGACCGGTACCAGCGCTATCGCTGCCGATCTTTATCAAGCCGAACCCGCACCGGCCTATGTCGAGGCCCCCGAGGTCGCGATCACCCAGGCGAGCGGCTGGTATCTGCGCGGCGATGTCGGTTATTCCTTCAACAAGCTGCGCGGCGCCCATTATTATCAGGGTGGCCCGGGTGGCTATCTGCAGGATTTTGATACAGCGACAATCAAGGACAGCTATGTCATCGGCGGCGGTGTCGGTTATCAGTTCAACAACTATTTCCGCAGTGACGTGACCTTTGACTATATGGGCAAATCGGATTTCAGAGGCTCCACGAGCGGCTTCTGTGGCTCTGTTCCCGGTCGTTGCGTCTCGGCGGATCTTAGCTCCCTGCGAGCCTACACGCTGATGGCCAACGCCTATGTCGATCTCGGCACCTATGGCCGCGTCACACCCTATGTGGGCGGCGGTATCGGCGGCTCTTACGTGAAATGGGACAAGCTGCGCAACACGTCGTGCAGCGTCAATGGCCTTGGCTGCGACCCGACCACCGAACATGGCGGCAAGGGCAAGTGGCGCTTTGCCTACGCTCTGATGGCCGGTGCGTCCATTGACGTCACCTGTAACCTGAAGGCCGATATCGGCTACCGTTTCCGCCACATCAACAAGGGCGATATGTTCGCTTATGAGAATGGCGGCGGTCCGGGCCGTGACAAGGGCCTTTATTCACATGAAGTGCGCGTCGGCGGCCGTTATGTCTTCAATGGCTGCGATACGGCGCAATACATGCCGCCCGCTGATATTCCGCTGCAGCCTGCCGTTTATAAATAAACGTCACGCACCGCTGGTACTTTCCGACCGTCCGCATCCTCCGGGTGCGGGCGGTTTTGTTTTACCGGCATCGGACACCGCGCATGACGCATATGGACCAAAATTCTTCTGCGCAGCGACATATTCCGCTTGACTGGGATCGGCGACAGGAATAGCAACGGCGTCAGGACACTCCACCCTAACGTGGAGCGCCTATCTGGAAGGGTAGTCAAATGACAGATATAGTGAAGCCGGACGTGCGTCCGGGCAATACGCATTTTTCCTCTGGTCCCTGCTCGAAGCGTCCCGGTTGGTCGCTAGATGCTCTCTCCGATGCGCCGCTCGGTCGCTCGCATCGCGCCAAGGTTGGCAAAGCCAAGCTGAAGCAGGCCATTGATCTCACCCGTGAAATTCTTGATGTTCCTGCCGATTATCGTATCGGCATTGTTCCCGCATCCGACACCGGCGCTGTTGAAATGGCGCTCTGGTCGCTGCTGGGCGAACGCGGCGTTGACATGCTCGCCTGGGAAAGCTTCGGCGCTGGCTGGGTTACCGACGTCATCAAGCAGCTTAAGCTGAAGGACGTGCGCAAGTTCGAGGCCGATTACGGTCTGCTGCCGAATCTCGCCGAAGTCGATTTCGACCGTGACGTCGTCTTCACCTGGAACGGCACCACCTCTGGCGTTCGCGTTCCCAATGCCGACTTCATCCCTGCCGACCGTAAGGGCCTGACCATCTGCGACGCCACCTCGGCGGCCTTCGCGCAGGACATGGACTTTACTAAACTCGACGTCGTCACCTTCTCCTGGCAGAAGGTTCTGGGCGGCGAGGGCGGCCATGGCGTCATCATTCTTTCGCCCCGCGCCGTCGAGCGCCTGCTGAGCTACGCGCCGGCATGGCCGCTTCCGAAAATCTTCCGCATGGTCTCCGGCGGCAAGCTCATCGAAGGCATATTCACCGGCGAAACCATCAATACGCCGTCCATGCTCTGCGTTGAGGACTATATCGACGCTCTGCTGTGGGCGAAGAACCTCGGTGGCCTGAAGGCGCTGATCGGCCGTGCCGACGCCAATGCCAAGGTCATCTACGACTTCATTGAGAAGAACAACTGGATCGCCAACCTGGCCGTCAAGCCGGAAACCCGCTCCAACACCTCCGTCTGCCTGAAGATCGTTGATCCCGAGGTGCAGGCGCTGGATGCCGCCGCACAGGCCGATTTCGCCAAGGGCGTCGTCGCCCTGCTCGAAAAGGAAAATGTCGCCCTCGATATCGGCGCTTACCGCGACGCACCGTCCGGTCTGCGCATCTGGGCCGGCGCGACCATCGAGACGGCCGATATGGAAGCCGTCATGCCCTGGCTCGCCTGGGCTTACCAGACGCAGAAGGCAGCACTTTCCAAGGCTGCCGCCTGATTTTGATACCGGCCCTGCGCTGATGCAGGGCCGCACATTCCCCGTTTTCAAAACTGCACCGCTTTTCAAGGAGCCCGTGAACCATGGCACCTCGCGTACTCGTATCCGACGAACTGTCGGAAACCGCCGTCCAGATTTTCCGTGATCGTGGCGTCGAAGTCGATTTCCAGCCGAAGCTCGGCAAGGACAAGGACAAACTTGCCGAAATCATCGGCAATTACGATGGTCTGGCCATTCGTTCCGCCACCAAGGCGACCGAAAAGCTGATCGAGGCGGCAACCAACCTCAAGGTCATCGGCCGCGCCGGCATCGGCGTCGACAATGTCGATATTCCGGCCGCCTCGCGCCGCGGTATCATCGTCATGAACACGCCGTTCGGCAACTCCATCACGACTGCGGAACATGCCATCGCGCTGATGTTTGCCGTTGCGCGCCAGCTTCCGGCCGCCGACAGCTCTACGCAGGCCGGCAAGTGGGAAAAGTCGAAATTCATGGGTGTCGAAATCACCGGCAAGACGCTCGGCGTCATCGGCGCCGGCAATATCGGCTCCATCGTCTGCTCGCGTGCGCTTGGTCTCAAGATGCATGTTCTGGCCTACGACCCCTTCCTGTCGCCAGAGCGCGCGCAGGAAATGGGCGTCACCAAGGTTGAGCTCGACGAACTGCTGGCGCAGGCCGATTTCATCACCCTGCATGTGCCGATGACTGACAAGACGCGCGGCATCCTCAATGCCGAAAACCTTGCCAAGACCAAGAAGGGCGTGCGTATCGTCAACTGCGCCCGTGGCGGTCTGGTGGATGAAGCGGCTCTTGCCGAAGCCATCAAGTCCGGCCATGTCGCCGGCGCCGGTTTTGACGTGTTCGAAGTCGAACCCGCCACCGAAAGCCCGCTTTTCGGCCTGCCAAACGTCGTCTGCACGCCGCATCTCGGCGCTTCGACCACGGAAGCACAGGAAAACGTCGCTCTTCAGGTTGCCGAGCAGATGTCGGATTATCTGGTCAAGGGTGCCGTCTCCAACGCCATCAACATGCCGTCGATCACGGCTGAGGAAGCACCGCGCCTGAAGCCTTTCATCCGTCTGGCGGATGTTCTCGGCTCCTTCGTCGGCCAGGTGCAGGAAAGCGCCACCAAGGAAATCGAAATCCTTTATGATGGCGCAACCGCCAACATGAACACCAAGGCGCTGACCAGCGCCCTCCTGGCCGGCCTGATCCGTAGCCAGGTTGCGGATGTGAACATGGTTTCGGCCCCGGTCATGATCAAGGAAAAGGGCATCATCCTTTCTGAAGTCAAGCGCGACAAGACCGGTGTTTACGACGGTTACATCAAGCTGACGGTCAAGACCGAAAACCAGATACGCTCGGTTGCCGGCACGGTGTTCTCGGATGGCAAGCCGCGCTTCATCCAGATCAAGAACATCAACATGGATGCGGATGTCGGATCGCACATGATCTACATCACCAACACCGACGTTCCCGGCATGATCGGCTTCATGGGCACCACGCTCGGCGAAGCTGGCGTCAACATCGCCAACTTCCAGCTCGGCCGTGAAAAGGAAGGCGGCGACGCCATCGCGCTGCTCTATGTTGACGGCCCGGTTTCCGAAGAGGTGCTGGACAAGCTGCGCGCCAACCCGGCCATCCGCCAGGTCAAGCCGCTGACGTTTAACGTCGACTGATCTATCGTTCCTCCCAAGGGGACAATAAGGACCGGTGCAGGGGCAACCCTGCGCCGGTTTTTGTTTCTCCAGTTGCCCATTTTATGGCAATCCGCGCCGGTCTCGCGCTTCGGTTGCATATCACAAAAAATTTAAGCCGAGTGGTCTAAAAATGATGATCATGAGTTGCTATATCGCCTGCTGAGATGCCGCTCATGGGAGGGCGGCCAACAGGAGATAACGATGTTTGCTGCCTTTCGGCGCTTCAAGGGTTTGTTCGCAGTCGCCGCGCTTGGTATCGCGGTGTCTTTCGTAGCTGTTGATATGGCAGAAGCACGCCGCGCCAGCGGTGGTTTCGGCAGCCGCGGCACGCGCACCTATTCGGCTCCGCCTTCGACCAGCACGGCGCCCGGCCAGACCGCGCCGATCAACCGCAGCATGACGCCCAATACTAATCAGGCAGCACCGAGCGCTGCTCAGCCGGCCCGTCCCGGTGCGCAGGCGCCGCAGCAAAATCGCGGCCTGTTCGGCGGCATGATGGGTGGTTTGATGGGCGGCCTGTTGATGGGCGGCCTGTTCGGCATGCTTCTCGGCGGTGGCTTTGGTGGCATGGCCGGTTTCTTCGGCATGCTGCTGCAGGTGGCGCTGATCGGCCTCCTCGTTATGCTCGCCATGCGTTTCTTCGCATCGCGCCGTCAGGGTCAGCCCGCTTATGGCTCGGCCGGCGGTTCGCAGCGCACGGATCATTCAAGTTCCTCCTATAATGGCGGTTCGCAGGCGGGTCCTTCCGCATCCTCGTTCAAGATTCCGAAGATTGGTGCTCTGGCCGGTGCTGCGGGTGGTGCTGCGGCTGCTACTGCGGCAACGGCAAAGCCCGTGCCCCACGCCAATGCCATCTCGGAAGGCGATGAAATCGGTATCACGCAGGGTGACCTCGAAACCTTCCAGAAAATGCTGGAAGATGTGCAGGCTGCCTATGCGGCCGAGGATTACGGCACGCTGCGCAAGCTGACGACGCCGGAAGCCATGTCCTATCTCGCGGAAGAACTGAGCGACAACGCGACCAGCGGTGTGAAAAACGACGTGCGCGACGTGACGCTGCTGCAGGGCGATGTCGCCGAAGCCTGGCACGAAGAAGGGCAGGATTACGCAACGGTTGCGATGCGTTACTCCGCCATCGACGTGATGCGTGACCGCACCTCCGGCAAGGTGGTCGAAGGCGATGAACAGCATCCGTCCGAAGCGGTCGAGATGTGGACCTTCGTCCGTCGCCCCGGCAACGATAACTGGCAGGTCGCCGCCATTCAGGCCGCCGCCTGAGGCAACAGCCCGAATTTTATAGAACGAAATGGCCCGGAGGTTCACGAACCTCCGGGCTTTTGTTTATCAGGACGCAAAGACGTCGACTGTCCTGAAATTTAGTCCCGGATACTCCTTGCCCTGGGCAGACGCGGCAGGGCAAAAAACCGATTGATAAATCTAACGGGTGATATCTCCGCCGATCATTGGCTGCAATTTCCGCTTCACCCTGCTATGCAGGGCTTTGAGCCCTGTTTGTCGTGGCATGTCGCCGGTGCATGGCTCGACCGCTTCACGGAATTGCCTTTTTTCATTCATCCGGCATTCAGTCCCTGCATCCTAACCAGAAAGCATACACGTCAATGTGACTTTTCGCGCCGGTTCTAAACCGCTTTGGAAAGGGAACCACAGCCGCAAAACAGCGTTGACAATCCAATTCCCGGCCCGCCTCCCGCAAGCCGGGCTGGGTGGCCGGGCAATGCAGGCCCTGCGAGAACGGAGAGCTATCGAGATGAAACGCTTCGACCTGATCGACGGGATGCGTGGTTACTTCCTCGTCTTCATGCTGATCAACCATCTGGTGTTTGCCGGCGGCTTCTGGCTGGTGGAAATCAATCACCGGCAGTTTGCCTTTGTCGAGGACGCGCAGGGCTTCGTCTTCCTGTCCGGCCTGCTGATCGGCATGGTCTATGCGCGCAAGATGATGAAATATGGCTATGACGCCGGCAAACAGATGATCTGGAACCGGGCGATGGAGCTTTATCGTTATGCGATGGGTCTCGTCATCGCCGTGCTGTTCTTCCGCATGGTCATCCCGCATGCGCCCTACATCTGGTACAACTGGCTTGGCATGACGACGTTCGACGATCCGCTGCGTCTGGCGGCGATTGCGACATTCCTTTTCCAGCCGACCTTCATGGATATTCTGCCGCAGTATATCGTCTACATGCTGTTTGCGCCGGTACTCGTTAAGCTCTGCCTTGACGGCAAGTGGGCCTACGTCATGGCCGGTTCCCTGCTGGTCTGGATGGCGGGCCAGCTTGGTCTTCAGCAGATCGTGACGACGCCGCTCAACGAACTCGTCAAGGGTGCGGACGAGCAGGGTATCCGCGTCAGCTTCAACCTGCTCGGCTGGCAGCTGGTTTTCTATTCGGCGCTGGTGATGGGCGCGATGACGGCGCAGAACCGCATTCCGTGGAAGGCGATCTTCTCGCCGCAGCACACATGGCTCCCGAAGGCAGCGCTTGTCATCTGCCTGTTCTTCATGCCGCTGCGCATTGCCACGGCCTGGGGCCTGATGCCGGAATTCATGATGGGCAAGTTCTCCACCATGGAAATCCGCGCCGATTTCGGCCCGGTTTACCTCATCAACTTCCTGGCGGTTGGCGTTGGCCTGACCTGGCTGGTGATTGCCGGTCCGCACCACCACCGTCCGCTTGTGCGCTCCATCGCCGAAGGCGTCATCTGGGTGCTGTCGTTGAAGTTCCTGCAACTGCTCGGCCGCCATTCGCTGCAGGTCTATGTCTGGCATGTGGCGATCGTCTACGGCGTCTATTATCTCGACGGCCGCACGGCGGAACTGTCGCAGCTGAACAAGACGCTGATCGCTTTCACGGCCATCGGATTGCTGGCCTTGCCGGCCCTGTGGCGGGAGCGCGAAAAGTGGTTCGGCAGCAGCGGCCAGAAGACGGCCGGCGCTTAACAGCCTGTCGCGGACCGAATCTGATTGCTTTGCGGGGCGGTTTTCCGCCCCGTACTTGCGTGCGCGGCCATTCCTTTCTATATGCAGCCCTTAAATCCGCAGGATGGCGAGACAGGACGGCCCGGTTGATGGCCATGGCTTCTCGCAGCGGATGACCGACAGGCGGCGGGGCCTTTACCCCCGTTATGACTGACGATGGGAAAAAACGTGAATACGCTCGATTTTGACAAGAGGCCGGAAGATACCCGGATCGTTGTCGCCATGTCCGGTGGCGTCGATTCTTCCGTGGTGGCCGGTATCCTCAAGCGCGAGGGCTATGATGTCCTCGGCATTACCCTCCAGCTTTACGACCACGGCGCCGCCGTGCACCGCGCCGGCTCCTGTTGCGCCGGGCAGGATATCGACGATGCACGCAGGGTCTGCGAAACGCTCGGTATCCCCCACTACGTGCTGGATTACGAAGCGCGATTCCGTGAAACCGTGATCAACCCCTTTGCCGAAGCTTATGCGATGGGCGAAACGCCGATCCCCTGCGTGGCCTGCAACCAGACGGTGAAATTCGCCGATCTGCTTGCCACCGCGCAGGAACTGGGCGCGGATGCCCTGGCGACCGGCCATTATATCCGGTCGCGCCCCAATCCCGTTGCCGGCCAGCCGGGGCGGCGTGCGCTCTATCGGCCGATCGACAGCGACCGTGACCAGAGCTGGTTCCTGTTTGCAACAACGCAGGAGCAGATCGACTATCTGCGCTTTCCGCTCGGCGGCCTCTCCAAGGCCGAAACGCGGGCGCTGGCGGAAGAGATGGGGCTTGTCGTCGCCAAGAAGGCCGACAGCCAGGACATCTGTTTCGTGCCGCAGGGCAAATATACCGATATCATCAACAAGCTGAAGCCGAATGCGGCATTGGCGGGCGACATTGTCCATCTCGACGGCCGCGTGCTCGGCCGCCACGATGGCATCGTGCATTATACGATCGGCCAGCGCCGTGGTATCGGTGTGGCGACCGGGGAGCCGCTTTATGTCGTGCATCTCGATGCGCGGGGCCGCCGGGTCATCGTTGGCCCGCGCGAAGCGCTGGAAACCCGCCGGGTCTATCTGCGCGACATGAACTGGCTGGGCGATGGCGAGCTGGTAAATGATGCAGGGCAGGGCTTTGCCTGTTTCGCCAAGGTGCGCTCCACCCGTCCGCCAACCGAAGCGATGCTGCATGCAGACGAAAACGGCATCTATGTGGATCTGATGACCGGTGAAGCCGGCGTCGCTCCTGGCCAGGCCTGCGTGCTCTATTCCGCACCGGGGGCCGATGCCCGCGTTTACGGCGGCGGTTTCATCGAACGGTCGGAACGCTCAGTGGATGCCGAGGCGTCGCTCAAGGCGCTTCTCGAAAAGCCGGTTGCCGCCTGAAACCATTCGCTTTTTGCAGCAATGCGGAAAGCGAATTTTTTGCGCATGTTGCGCTTGACACTTTGGGGAGCGGCACCTTATAAGCCGCTCATCCTGATGGAACGGCCGGTCACATGACTGTCACGTTTCCACTGTGGCGGGGTAGCTCAGGTGGTTAGAGCAGCGGAATCATAATCCGCGTGTCGGGGGTTCAAGTCCCTCTCCCGCTACCACTTTCCTTCATATGAAAAATCTAGCAAGTAGCGTTCTGCGCCTGTGTTTCGTCGCTTCTCCAAGCCCCGAGAAACGATGGATCAGATGGTGTTTGCCTGTAAGTTTCGCCCAAAAAAAGGGAAACCCGCTTACTGCAAAAATGCAGCCAGCGGGTCTCAACCTCTACCCCCTCCCACAAGGGCGGCTGCACAAAAGCACATTGAATGAATTATGGCAAGATCAAGGCGACCATATTGTTGCGGTGGAGGGCCCTGTTCTCCAGTTTATTGGTGGATGGCAAAGCGTGACCAGTTCCGTGTGCCGTTGGTAAGGGGAGCGGTAGGATACCAAGTTTTCGGTGCACCCCATTTTTTCAACGGTCCGCGGTTGGTAATGTGTCTTGTGCGGTGAAACCTGTTCGCGGCCATAAACGATCATGTCTGCGGCAAGCGAGGTGGTTGGTATCGACAGGACGGCGAATGCGGCAGTCAAAAGAATTCTTCTGGAATATGCGGACATGGCTCTTCCCCTGTTTATCAACGCAGGAGAACGTCCGGCGCATATGAGCCGTTCCAGGGTTGATGCTGTTATTTTCGCGCGTGGCGGCGCCAGCAAAAAAAGATGCCCGCTCAAGGCGGGCAATCAGAGGGGAACTGAGGTTAGGAGCCTCGTGTCTGAAACGGACATCTTCAACATAAGTTCCGATTGCGGGATAATTTCCGCAGCGCGTGCCGACGGGAGTGCTGTGAAGGCAAAGTATTCCAGGCCGCATCGCCCGGAACGATTCGGTGTGCGGAAACAATGGTGCTTTCCTGAGGATTCAATCTTTAGGGAAATTTGGAGCGGGCGAAGGGATTTGAACCCTCGACCCCAACCTTGGCAAGGTTGTGCTCTACCCCTGAGCTACACCCGCTCAAATCCACCGGTCCGGGGTAGTACGCTGAACCGTGGGCCGCCAAGCGGCAACGGGCGCTATATCGCTCAATCGATTCTGGAATGCAACAGGGAAATGACAAAAACGCGAAAATTTCTTTGAGAAATGCGACAAGCGGCGGAAATGATTGAGAATTTTTCATTTCACTGTTTTTTCCTGCGTTGCCAAGCGTCAGTTGCCCCCTTAATCAGGAAACAAGGAAAACGGAATCGACAGAGGCAGGCGGCAGGATATGGCGGAAAATTCCCAGAAGACGGCAAAGGAACTGTTCGAGTTTCTCGACGGGCTTGGCATTTCCCACACCACGAAGCAGCATGAGCCGGTGTTCACCGTCGCCGAATCCCAGTCGCTGCGCGACCTCATTCCCGGCGGTCATACAAAGAACCTCTTTGTAAAGGACAAGAAGGATCAGTATTTCGTGCTGACCGTTGAGGAAAACGCGGCCGTGGACCTGAAAAGCGTTCACAAGACCATCGGTGCGGCGAGCCGCGTGTCCTTCGGCCGGCCGGAAAAAATGCTGGAATATCTGGGTGTCGTGCCGGGTTCGGTCACGGTGTTCGGCGCCATCAACGACACGGACAGGCAGGTCACCTTCGTGCTCGACAGCGATCTCCTGGAAAACGAGTTGGTGAACGGCCATCCGCTTTCCAACGACCAGACGACAACGATCGCGTCCAAAGATCTCATTCGCTTTCTCGAGGCAACGGGACATGCGCCGCTTGTCTTGAAAGTCAGCGAGTGAGATACGATCTTTGCTTCAAATAAGACAGATGACAGAAGTTTACGGGAGACCGGCATGAGCGGCGACAATAATCCTTACGGCGGTTCCTATAGCGGGCAGATGACCGCAAGCGCGCATCACAATGGCGAGCTTAACGGTGCGGCCTCCGGCCACATCAAGGACACGACGACGGCCGGTTTCTCCAAGGATGTTCTTGAAGAATCCCGTCGCCAGCCGGTTCTGGTGGACTTCTGGGCGCCCTGGTGCGGCCCGTGCAAGCAGCTGACGCCGGTGCTTGAGAAGGTCATCAACGAGGCGAATGGCCGTGTGAAGCTCGTGAAGCTGAACATTGACGATCATCCGTCCATTCCCGGCCAGCTCGGCATCCAGTCGATTCCGGCAATCGTCGCCTTTGCCGACGGCCGGCCCGTGGATGGCTTCATGGGTGCCGTTCCGGAAAGCCAGATCAAGCAGTTCATCGAAAAGATTGCCGGACCTGACGCGGGCGATCCCAAGGCTGAGATCGAGGCCGTTCTGACCGACGCGAAGCAGCTTCTGGCAGATGGCGATTTTAACGGCGCAGCGCAGCTTTTCGGCGCCGTCATGCAGGCCGATCCGGAAAATCCCGCAGCGATTGCCGGTATCGCCGAATGCATGATCGCGGCCGGTCAATATGAGCGGGCCAGCGAGCTGCTCTCGTCCCTGCCTCAGGAACTCAATGACGATGCGGGCATTCAACTCGTTTCGAAAAAGATCGCGCAATATGAGGAAGCCCGCAAGATCGGCGACCCCGTGGCGCTGGAGCGCGAGCTGGCACTTGATCCCGATCAACACGAGGTGCGGGTGAAGCTTGCCAAGGTGCTGAACGCGCAGGGCCGACGCGACGAGGCGGCGGATCATCTGCTCTATATCATGCGCAAGGACCGGACCTTCGACGATGACGGCGCGCGCCGCCAGCTTCTGGAGTTTTTCGAGGCCTGGGGCTTCAAGGATCCGGCAACCGTTGCCGGCCGCCGGAAGCTTTCGGCGATACTGTTTTCGTAATGCGGGCATATCCCGGCCAGGGCGGTTGAACCGCCGGCCGGGCAGCAGTGAACAGGGGGCTTGATCCCATGCACGTCGGAAATGCGAGATATGTAAAGAACGACGACCTGCCGGAAACCGTGCCGGTCTTTCCACTTCCCGGTGCCCTGCTGCTGCCGGAAGGCCATCTTCCGCTCAATATTTTCGAGCCGCGATATCTTGCCATGATCGACACGGCACTGGCGGGCCACCGGCTCATCGGCATGGTGCAGCCGGCCCTTCATGTCATTGAGTCCGGCCTTGAGGGCGGACCTCTGAGCGCAGTCGGATGCCTCGGCCGCATCACCTCCTTTTCCGAAACAGGTGATGGCCGTTACATCATCTCGCTCACCGGTGTGTGCCGTTTCCGCCTGCTGGAAGAGGTTGGGGTGGGCGAGCCCTATCGCAGCTTCCGGCATGCGCCTTTCATCGCCGATCTCTCGGGCGAATACGACGAGGAGGCCGTGGATCGTGAAAACCTGCTGCGGGTATTCCGCTCGTTTCTGGATGCCAACCAGCTGGAAGCCGACTGGGAAAGCGTTGAAAGGGCCGGCAACCGTGTTCTCGTCAATTCGCTTTCCATGATGTCTCCATTTGGACCCGCCGAAAAACAGGCGCTGCTGGAAGCGCCTGATCTGAAGACGCGAGCCGAAACATTGATCGCCATCACCGAGATCGTTCTTGCGCAAGGATCGGGTGAGGGCGGCAACGTGCTGCAATAGGATCGCCGCCATGGACGACAGGATGAGCAGTGTCGACCCCAAGCTGCTGGAGCTTTTGGTCTGTCCTTTGACGAAGGGGCGTCTTTCCTATGATCGCGCCCGCAACGAGCTCATTTCTGAAAGCGCCAGACTTGCTTATCCAATCCGCGACGGCGTGCCGATTATGCTGATTTCGGAAGCGCGCAAGATAGAAGACTAACCTCCCCGGTTATCACCTCCACACATTGCGTGTCGCGAATTGACGAAGATGCGTTGACAACCATGCGTGGATTTGACCAGAGTCCCGCCCGACATATCTGATGCGGGGAGAATACTGATGTCGTTGCGCGCGCTCGTCCGGATTTCGTTGGTTGTGGCCTCGGCCGCCCTCATTTTTCCGCCAGCCATGGCGGCGGAGCCCTCCCGCAAGGTTGTTACCACCCAAAACGGCGATTATTTCGGCTTCGATCTTCGCACTGAGCAGAATGTCTCGCTGGAGCAATGCGGCGAGATTTGCGTAGGCGATACCGTCTGCAAGGCCTTCACCTACAATCCCAAGGTGAAATGGTGCTTCCTCAAATCGGATTTCAATCAGCTGAACGCTTTCCCCGGCGCGGTTGCCGGCAAGATCGTGGAAGTGGTAGCGGAAACCGATATCGGCGCGCCGCAACGCCTGTCCTTCGTCACTGACAGTCTGCAGCAGGAAGCGCGCCGGCTGAAATCCGGCCTTGCGGCGAATGACGGTGAAGGCGGACAGGGCGTGGAAGCCCTCGTGCAGACGGCGCGGCAGCAGGCAACCGCGGGCAATATTCCCGATGCGGTCACGACCTATAAACAGGCGCTTGCTATCACGCCTGACGACGGCGCGCTCTGGGCGGAGCTTTCCGAAAAGGCGGCGCAGGTCACCGATAATTATTCGATTGCCGGGCAGGCCGCTTCCGCCGCCATCAATGCCTACCAGCTGAGCCGCACCGTCAGCGCCCGCACCGAGGCCCTGAACCGGCTGGCGAAGGCTTTCGAAAGAACCCAGAATTATCGCGCAGCACTCAATGCCTATAAGGAGAGCCTTGCGCTTACCGACAATGCGCAGACCAAGGCGGCCTATGCCGATCTGCGCACGCGACAGGGTTTCCGCGTCATCAATAATACCGTGGATACGGATAGCGTCAGCCCGCGCGCCTGCGTGCAGTTTTCCGAGCCGCTGGTGAAGAACGGTGTCGATTATTCCTCCTTCATTACGCTGGATGGGGCAGCCCCCAAGGCCATCGAAGCGAAGGGCAGCGAGATTTGCGTCGAAGGCCTCACCCATGGCCAGCGTTACAAGATCGCGCTGCGCGCCGGTCTGCCTTCCTCGGTGGAAGAGCCGCTGGAAAAGCAGGTCGATCTCGATATTTACGTGCGTGACCGTGCCGCCAGCGTGCGCTTCACGGGTGAGAATTTCGTGCTGCCGGGTACTGCCCGTCGCGGTATCCCCATTGTCTCTGTTAATGCCGACAAGGCCGACCTGAAGCTCTATCGCGTTGGCGACCGCAACATCACCTCGCTGCTCGCAAACTCCCAGTTTCTGACGCAGATGGACGGCTACAATGCCGACCGCATCGAAAACGAGATCGGCGAACTCGTCTGGCAGGGCTCGATCGATATCCAGCCCAATCTCAATAAGGATGTGGTGACGAGCTTCCCGGTGGATGAGGCCTTGCCGGAGCGCAAGCCCGGCATCTATGTGCTGACCGCCGTGCCGCCTGGCACCGCGCCGGAAACGTGGGATTCACGCGCCACACAATGGTTCCTGGTCTCCGATACCGGCATCACCACCTATGCCGGAACCGATGGGCTGAATGTGTTCGTCCGAGCCCTTGGCAGCGCCAAGCCGCTTGCGGACGTGGATTTGCAGCTGCTCGCTAAGAATAACGAGGTGCTGGGCACGGCGAAAACCGATGCGGACGGCCGCGCGGTATTCTCCGCCGGCCTGATGCGCGGCACGGCGGCGCAGGCGCCTGCCATCCTCACCGCGCGTAACGGCGACAAGGACTACGTCTTCCTCGATATGACCCGCGCAGGCTTCGACCTCTCGGATCGCGGCGTGACGGGACGTGCAGCGCCCGGCGCGATCGACGTGTTCAGCTGGACCGAGCGCGGCATTTACCGCGCCGGCGAGACCGTGCATGCCGCAGCGCTTGCCCGTGATGTCGACGGCAAGGCAATCGAGGATCTGCCGCTCACCTTCATCTTCTCGCGCCCGGACGGTGTCGAAGACCGGCGCTTCGTCAGCGACGGCAAGGCGCTGGGCGGCCATGCGGTCGATCTGCCGCTGCAGGCGAATGCCATGCGCGGCACCTGGACATTGCGCATCCATACCGACCCGAAAACGCCTGCGATCAGCGAAAAGAGCTTTCTCGTCGACGATTTCGTGCCTGATCGCACCGAGTTCGACCTCTCGAGCAAGGCGAAACAGATCGATCCGGGAGCGGAGACCGCAATCGACGTCGATGGCCGTTATCTCTATGGCGCGCCGGCCGCCGGTCTGACGCTGGAAGGCGAGGTCGCGATCAAGCCGACGCGCACCAGCGCCGATTTCGAAGGTTATTTCTTCGGTCTGGCGGATGAGGAAAGCGAAGAGGAAAACCGCACCGCGCTCGCCGACCTGCCGGTGCTGGACGAAGTGGGCAAGGCGAGTTTCAATGTTGACCTCACCGATCTGCCCTCCACCACTCAACTTCTTTCCGCCAACATCACTGTGCGCATGCGCGAAGCCGGTGGCCGCGCCGTGGAGCGCTCGCTGACGCTGCCTATCAAGGCGGAAGCCTCTGTTATCGGGATCAAGCCGCAGTTTTCGGGCGATCTCGCCCAGAATTCCGTCGGCCGTTTCCATATCATCGGCGTCAGCGCCGATGGCGCCAGGCAGGCGATGAACGGCCTCAACTGGAAGCTCATCAAGGTCGAGCGGAACTATCAATGGTATCGTCAGGGCAATTCCTGGCGTTACGAGCCGGTGGAATATACCAAGCAGCAGGAAGCGGGCACCTTGTCCGTCGATGCCAATGGCGGCGAGATTTCCGTGCCCGTCACCTGGGGCCGCTACCGGCTGGAAGTGGAGGGCGCGGGTAACGGCGCACCGGTTTCCAGCGTCGAATTCGATGCCGGCTTCTACGTCGAGGCAAGCTCGACGGAAACGCCGGATGCACTGGAAATTGCCCTCGACAAACAGAGCTACAAGATCGGCGATACGGCCAAACTCAAGGTATCCTCGCGTTTTGCCGGTGAGTTGATGGTGACATCAGGTTCGGAAAAGCTGATTGCCGTGCAGAATGCCGAGGTCGGTGAGGATGGCGGCGAGATCGACATTCCGGTCACCGAGGAATGGGGTGCGGGCGCTTACGTCACCGCCACGCTGTTCCGCCCCGGCGATGCGCAGGAAAGCCGCATGCCGATGCGCGCCATCGGTATCAAATGGCTCGCCGTCGATCCGGCTGAGCGCAAGCTTGCCGTCACCCTCGGCGCGCCGCAGAAAACACTGCCGCGCCAGCCGCTTGAAATTCCGATCACGGTTGCGGGCACTGGCGTCGGCGAAAAGGCCTATGCCATCGTTGCGGCCGTCGATGTCGGCATATTGAACCTCACCCGCTATGAACCGCCAAAGCCCGATGAATGGTATTTTGGCCAGCGCCGGCTGGGGCTGGAAATCCGCGATCTCTATGGCCGGCTGATCGATGGTTCGCTTGGCGCCACCGGCCGGCTGCGCACCGGCGGTGACGGCGGAGGGGCGGCCCTTCAGGGCAGCCCGCCCACCGAAAAGCTCGTAGCCTTCTTTGCCGGTCCGGTCGAACTCGACGCTAACGGCAAGGCGACGGTGAGCTTCGATATTCCGCAGTTCAACGGTACGGCCCGCATCATGGCGGTGGCCTGGACGAAGACAGGCGTAGGACATGCCGTCTCCGATGCCATCATCCGCGATCCCGTGGTAGTCACGGCCAGCGCGCCGAAATTCCTCGCCCCCGGCGATGTCTCGCAATTGCGACTCGATATCGCCAATACGGATGGCGAGGCCGGCGATTACCGGCTGGATGTGACCAGCAACACGGCCTTGACCGTCGATCAGGGAGAGATGTCGCAGACATTGGCGCTGCAGAAAGGCGGCAAGTCTTCGCTGACCGTGCCGCTGACGGGTGAACAGCCCGGCAATGGCGCGATCACCATCAAGGTTTCCAATGCCGCGGGTGTTTCGCTGGAGCAGGTTCTGAACGTTCCTGTGCGTCCGGCTGTCCTGCCGGTGACGACGCGGCGCGAAATCAAGATTGCGCCGAACAGCAGCCTGACGATCAATGGTGATCTTCTGGCCGACAGCATGCTGCTCGGCTCCTCGGTCGCCGTCAACGTCACGCGCTCGCCCGCCTTCGATATTCCGGCGCTGGTGATGATGCTGGACAAATATCCTTATGGCTGCGCCGAGCAGACGACGAGCCGCGCTTTGCCGCTGCTTTATGTCTCGGAACTGACGAAGGACAGCGGCATGGCTGAGGACCCTGATACCCGCAAGCGGGTGCAGGAAGCGATCTACCGTGTGCTGTCCTTCCAGTCGAGTTCGGGCAGTTTCGGCCTCTGGTCGCCTGGTTATGGCGATCTGTGGCTGGATGCCTATATCAGCGACTTTCTGACAAGGGCGCGCGAGCAGAATTACGACGTTCCCGAAGCGGCCATGGTGCAGGCGCTGAACAACCTGCAGAACGGTCTTTCCTATGACAGCAATGTCAAGGATCGCGGCAACGAGATCGCCTATTCGCTTTATGTGCTGGCGCGCAACCGCAAGGCGGCGATCAACGATCTCAGATATTACGCGGATACGGCGCTCGCCGATTTCCCGACGCCGCTTGCCAAGGCGCAGGTTGCCGCCGCCCTTTCGCTTTACGGCGATCAGGCCCGTTCGAAGACCGTGTTCGGCGCTTCGCTCGATATGGCAAGCCGCGCCACCAATGTCAGCCTCGCGCGTGCGGATTATGGTTCCGCCCTGCGCGATGGTGCGGCGACGCTGGCGCTTGCGGCCGAAAGCCGTCCGGTTCCGGCCGTCGTGCCGCAGCTTGCCGGTGCCGTGGCCAAGGAATGGGAAAAGAAGCCCTATACCAGCACCCAGGAACAGGCATGGATGCTGCTTGCCGCCCGCGCTGTCAAAGGCGAGGACAAGGATATCCGTCTCGATGTGAATGGTGATTTGCAGACTGGCGGTTTCGGCAAGCGGATGAGCGGCGATGAATTGCTGGCAGCTCCCTTGAAGATCGCCAATGCCTCGGCCGATCCGGTCACGGCTGTTGTCACCACCGTGGCGCCCCCGGCCCAGCCGCTCGCTGCCGGCGGCGAAGGCTTCACCATCACCCGCACCTATTATTCCATGGATGGCGAGGAGGTGAACCCGAGCGAGGTCACGCAGAACGAGCGTTATGTTGTGGTGCTGAATATCGTACCGAAGAATAACTGGCAGTCGCGCATTCTGGTGACGGATCTGCTGCCCTCCGGCTTCGAAATCGACAATCCCAGCCTCGTCAATTCGGCGGAACTGTCGAATTTCGACTGGTTGCCGGAAACAGAAGCGGCCCATACCGAGTTCCGTTACGACCGTTTCGTGGCGGCCTTCGACCGCTCTGCCGGTGACAGTTCGGAAATTGCGCTCGCCTATGTGGTCCGTGCTGTTACCCCCGGCACCTATGATCATCCGGCAGCTTCGGTTGAGGATATGTACCGGCCGCAATTTGCCGCCCGCACGGCAACCGGCCGCATGGAGGTGCGCTCGGCAACCCCATGAGCCGGAAAAAGGCAATCATCGTTGGCATCGTGACGGCCGCGTTGCTTCTGGGCGGCGCGGCCTTCGGTCTCGATGCGCTGGACAAGGCCTATCCGCCGCCGCTGGAGGCCGCACGGCAGCGATCTTTCGAGGTGCTGGATCGCGATGGCAAACTGCTGCGGGCCTTTGCGACAGCAGATGGCCGCTGGCGGCTCAAAACCACGGCGGCCGAGGTCGATCCGCAGTTACTGCGCATGCTGGTCGCTTACGAGGATCAGCGTTTCTACGATCACCACGGGGTCGATCCCTGGGCGCTTCTGCGCTCCGCGTGGCAATTGGCCAGCAACGGCCGGATCGTTTCCGGCGCATCGACGTTGTCCATGCAGGTGGCGCGGCTGATCGAGCCGCGCGCCGACCGGTCATTCTCGGCGAAATTGCTGCAGGCCGTGCGTGCTCTCCAGATCGAAAGAAGGCTCAGCAAAGCTGATATCCTCGATCTCTATCTGAATATCGCACCCTATGGCGGCAATCTCGAAGGCGTCAGGGCCGCAAGCCTTGCCTGGTTCGGCAAGGAGCCGGGCCGGCTGGATACGGCGGAGGCGGCTCTTCTGGTGGCGCTGCCGCAATTGCCGGAAAAACGCCGCCCGGATCGCTTTCCAGAGGCGGCGAAGCAGGCGCGGGAGCGCGTATTGCAACGGCTTGCCGTCGAGCGCGTGGTGGGCGACGGGGAGGCGGCGCGGGCGGCTCTTGCAGATGTGCCTTCCAGCAGGCGCGATCTTCCCTCCTATGCGCCGCATATGGCCGTTGCCGCACGGGCGAAATTCCCGAATACCGCCAAAGTGCGCTCTACGCTGACGCTGCCGATTCAGCGGGAACTGGAAGATGTTGCCCGCCATGCGGCGGAAAAGCTTGAGGACAAAGTCTCCGTCGCCATCGTCATGGCCGACGCGCAGACCGGCGATATTCTGGCGGAGGTCGGTTCGGCGGATTATCTCGATACGGCAAGACGCGGTTTCGTGGAGATGAGCCGGGCGGTGCGTTCGCCGGGCTCCACCCTCAAGCCGTTTATCTATGGCCTCGCCTTCGAAAATGGCCTCATTGGGCAGGAAACCATCATCGAGGATCGCCCGGCTGATTTTTCCGGCTACCGGCCACGCAATTTCGACATGCATTACCAGGGTGATGTCAGCATTCGCCAAGCGCTGCAATTGTCGCTCAACGTGCCTGCTGTCAAGCTGCTCGATGCGGTCAGTCCCTCGGCGCTGATGGTGCGGTTCCGGCGGGTGGGTGTCCGGCTCGTGCTGCCCACCAGCGAAGCGCCGGGGCTTGCCATCGCCCTTGGTGGTGCCGGCATTTCGCTGGTCGATCTGGTGCAGCTCTATGCCGGGCTTGCCGGCGGTGGTGATCCTGTGCGGCTTGGAGATGGTGTCCGCTCTGCCCCGGAACGGCTGGAGGGCGACCGGTTATTCTCCGATGCCGCGATCTGGAATGTCTCGGATATTCTCTCCGGCGTGTTGCCCCCGCTCGGCATGAAACAGCGCGGCATCGCCTACAAGACCGGCACCAGTTATGGGTATCGCGACGCATGGTCGGTGGGCTATGACGGGCGGCACGTCATCGGCGTCTGGGTTGGCCGTGCTGACAATGGCGCGGTGCCGGGCGTTGCCGGATACGCAACGGCGGCCCCGATCCTGTTCGAGGCTTTCGCAAAATCCGGTGTGGCGGTGACGCCGATGCCGGCCGCACCCTCCGGTGTCGCCCGCGTTGCCGTGAGCGACCTACCCGCCAACCAGCGGCGTTTCACCACGACGGCCAGCGGCCTGCTTGCGGCATCGAGGCGGGAAAGCGCCCCGCGTATCGTTTACCCGCCGGAAGGCGCGCGGGTGGAGCTCTCCGGCCAGTCAGGCATTTCGCCGCTGGTGCTCAAGCTGCAGGGCGGGCGCGCACCCTTCCGCTGGCTTGCCAATGGCTTGCCTTTGCCGGATGCGTCCCACCGCCGCAACAGCGAATGGCGACCGGAAGGTCAGGGATTTTCCACACTCACGGTAATCGACGCCGATGGCCGTGCTTCGAGTGTACGGATTTTCGTCGAATAGCAGGGACGTCCAACTCAACAAAGGGTCGCCCCCCGTGCTTGCGTCGTACAGCGCCGCGAGCGTCTCATCAGTTCTTTTCCGCCGTCTTGCCTATTGCGCCACATCGAATGAATGGCGGTCGATCCGCTCCTGAAGCGCAGCCACGACGGCTTGCAGAAACTCCCGGCGCCTCGGGTTGGTCGTCGCCGTCAGCGTTATCTGTAACCGGCTTCTGATCCTGTTCAGAAATCCAACGTGATTGAAACTATCGGCGGCGATATTGACCTCTACCTCGTCCATGTAATGCGCCAGATGCGGCTCCAATACGAGATTTGCATCCGTCTGGTAGCAGGCAGCCATCTGTTCCCCAAGCGTAGATACCTGCGCATATGGACCATATTCGTCGATCATCAAATCTCCTTCCTCTAGCGCAAACAATTCTGACAGGCGCCTCATCATCACTGATAGGAAATAGGAAGCAATTGCCGGCTTTCAACGTTCCCTTTTGAAGCTTTGAATTTTCCGTGTTCGTGAAGGATGTCGCCGATACTTCGGTCGAGGCAGAGACGTGTCAAATGGCCGGCGGCTGCGCCGGGTGAGGCTGCGCTCAATCTACATCGTTGTTTTTACAAGATTTTACAGGAAAAATGGCGTCCACGAGAGGATTCGAACCTCCGACCCCAGGATTCATACCGCTTCGGCTTTCGCCGCCGTCCCGCCGTTGCCGGGCAAAACGTTCGTGGTCTGGACTGTCCCTTCACCATGGGCCGTCAGGCCTTTAGGTGCTGCCCATCCAGTCTCTACACCTTCACCGGATTTCTCCGGAGCTTGGCTCGGGATTGGCATGCTGGAAGACCAGCGAAGCTTTCCCCGACTTTGAGCAGATCGATTGCGTCGTTTCCGGGCGCAACCCCCAATTTGTCTTAGGAATCCTGTGCTCTATCCTGCTGAGCTACGTGGACACTGAATTGCTCTTTAACCCGGCGATGCCTGCGGATCAACCGCGTTCTTTATCGCGGTTGATCTCGTCCTCGGCTTTCTTCACTTCCGCCGGCAGTCAGCTCGCCAGGCGCTGTTCGGCGAGCTTCACCCAATAGGAAATGCCGTAGGCGATGGCGTCATCGTTGAAATCATAACCGGCATTGTGGAGGCCTGCCGAATCGCCGTTGCCGATGAAGATGAAGCAGCCCGGTCTTTCCTTCAGCATGAAGGAGAAATCTTCACCCGCCATGGAAGGATCGACATCGGCGTCGACATTCGGTTCGCCCGCCACATCGCGGGCAACAAGGATGGCGTGGTCGGTCTCGGTGGCGTGGTTGAAGGTCACCGGGCAATAACGCTCGTAGACGACTTCCGCTTCCGCTCCGTTGGCAAGGGCAATGCCTTCCGCCATCTGCTTGATGCGATCCTGCGCCAGATCGCGCACCGTTTCATCCAGGCTCCGCACCGTGCCGGCGATCAAGGCCTCGTTGGGGATGATGTTGTGGCTGGAACCGGCGTGAAAACGGGTGACGGAGACGACGACGGAACGGATCGGATCGGCGTTGCGGGAGGCGATCATCTGCAGGTTGCCGACGATCTGCGCGCCGATGGTAATCGGATCGATGGTGCGGTGCGGCTGGGCCGCATGGCCACCGCGGCCCTTGACCGTGATCGAGAACTTGTCGGGTGCGGCCATGATGCCGCCCTTGCGGATGGCGAAGGCGCCGAGCGGAATGCCCGGCATATTGTGCATGCCGTAGACCTCGTTGATGCCGAAACGCTCCATCAGGCCGTCCTCGACCATGGCAAGCGCGCCGGCACCTCCTTCTTCCGCCGGCTGGAAGATGACGGCGATGGAGCCGGCGAAGTTGCGGGTCTCGGTGAGATATTTGGCCGCGCCAAGCAGCATGGCCGTGTGGCCATCATGGCCGCAGGCATGCATGGCGCCCGCGGTTTTGGAGGCCCAGGGCTTGCCGGTTTCCTCCAGAATTGGGAGGGCGTCCATATCCGCCCTGAAGCCGATGGTGCGATTGCCCGGAAGATTGCCCCTGATGATGCCGACCACACCTGTGCGACCGAGACCGGTCACGATTTCGTCAACGCCGAAAGATTTCAGCTTCTCCGCAACGAAGGCTGCGGTGTTGTCGACATCATACAAAATCTCGGGATTTTCATGCAGGTGATGCCGCCATTCGCTGACTTCCTGCTGGAGTTCGGCGGCTCTGTTCAAAATCGGCATTCGTTCATTCCTGGGTTCATCGGTACGGCGTGTCGTAAAATCCTATCCTCCGTGGTGGATAGTGCGCCGCATAATTGACGTAATCAATGTACTTTGCCATTGCTAGGACATATATGGTGAATATTGCCATTCCCCGACCGAAGACGGGAATTCGAGGACTAGCCTTGCCACAGACTTTTAAATCGCCAAACGCCGCCCGGCGGCTCTCCGCAGCTATTGCCATCATGACCGCAGGCCTCGTGGCCGTGGCGCCCGTGGCAAATGCCAATCCGAAAATGGTGGTCGATGTCAAAACCGGCAAGGTGATTTCCCATCAGGAAGCCTTCCGCAAGTGGTATCCCGCTTCGCTGACCAAGCTGATGACCGCCTATATCGCCTTTTCGCAGATGAAGGCCGGCAAGATCAGCCCGCAGACGGAAGTGGTGATGAGCAAGAAGGCCGCCGACCAGCCGGCCTCGAAAATGTATTTCAAGCCGGGCCAAAAGCTGACCATGGACAGCGCCTTGAAGCTGCTGCTCATCAAATCCGCCAATGACATCGCCGTGGCGATCGCCGAAACCATCGGCGGCACCAGCGACAATTTCGTGGCGCAGATGAATGCGCAGGCGCAGCGGCTGGGCATGAGCTCGACCCGTTACATCAATGCCAATGGCCTGCCCGGCAAGGGGCAATATACGACCGCCCGGGATCTGGCGTTGCTGGCGCTGATCATCAAGCGGGAATTCCCGGAATATGCCCATTATTTCTCGCTGGAGGGCGTCAGCACCGGCAAGAAGAATTACGCCAACTTCAACATGCTGGTCGGCCGCTTCGATGGCGCTGACGGCATGAAGACCGGCTTCATCTGTGCCTCCGGCTTCAACCAGGTATCCTCAGCCGTGCGCAATGGCCGCTCGGTCATCACGGTCGTGCTGGGCGCGGACAGCCTTGCCGGGCGCACCGACCAGTCGGCCGATCTGCTGCAGATGGGACTGACCGCGCCTTCCGGCCAGGGTGTTTCGCTTGCCTCGCTGGCGCCCTATGGCGATACCGGCGACGTGAATGATGTCAGCGCCGAGATCTGCAATCCGAAGGCTGCCAAGGTGCGCAGCGAAAGCCGCGACGAGGCTGGCCGCATGGTCATCCATTCGCCCTACGTGCAGGAAATGACCCGCCCGCCGGAATATTCCTTCGCCGGTCTCATTCCGGGCAGCGAGACGGTGGCGGTGAATGCCGCCAAGGGAGCTGGCAAGGGTGAACTCGCGAACGTGCCGATCCCGATCCCGCGCCCGACATTCTGATCGTCGGTGGTGGCCTTGAGGGGCCAGTGCCGGGGTGGCGATGCACTTTGTGTATTCGCAGGCCAATGATGTTATGATATTACAATGTCGCTCGTGGCTTCCAGCCTCGGGCGATTTCTTTTAGCTCCATGCGGCTCCGGGTTTCGCGTCGTCCAGTGACCTGCCGGAGCGGCCATCAACATACAGGCAAGTCATGTCTCGCGATCGCATCCCGGTTTCCATCATCACCGGATTTCTCGGCGCCGGAAAATCGACGCTGCTCAACCGGCTTCTCAAGGATCCCGCGATGAGCGATGCGGCGATCATCATCAATGAATTCGGCGATGTCAGCATCGATCACATGCTGGTCGAAAGCGCCGGCGAGGGCATCATCGAACTGGCGGAGGGTTGCCTCTGCTGCACGGTACGTGGCGAGCTGGTGGATACGCTGGCGGAACTGATGGATGGTATCCAGACAGGTAAGCTGAAGCCGGTAAAACGGGTGGTGATCGAGACCACGGGCCTTGCCGATCCCGCCCCCGTCATGCAGTCGGTCATGGGCAACCCCGTTATCGCACAGAATTTCGTGCTGAACGGCATGATTACGGTGGTGGATGCCGTGAATGGCCTTTCCACTCTGGATAACCATCAGGAGGCGGTGAAACAGGCGGCCGTGGCCGACCGTCTGGTGATGACCAAGCGCGCTCTTGCCGATGCCGCCACGATTTCCGCGCTGACAGCCCGCCTCCAGATTCTTAATCCGCGCGCGACAATTGAGGATGGTGACAAAACCGACTGGAGCGCTGCGGAGCTTCTCGATAACGGCCTTTACGATGCCGGCAGCAAGAATGCCGATGTCGGCCGCTGGCTGGGCGAAGAGGCGGCAGACGATCACCACCACCACGACCACGACCACGACCACGACCATGATCATCACCACCATCATGACGACCACGACGACCATCACCATCATCACGATGTGAACCGGCACGACGCATCCATCCGGTCCTTCTCGATCATCCACGACCAGCCGGTCAGCCCGATGGCGATCGACATGTTCGTGGATTTGCTGCGCTCGGCGCATGGTGAAAAGCTCCTGCGCATGAAGGCGATCGTCAAGCTGTCGGATAATCCGGGCCGGCCGCTGGTGCTGCATGGGGTGCAGAATATTTTCCACACGCCCGAGCGCCTCGCGGCCTGGCCGGACCCGGCCGATCAGCGTACGCGCATGGTGCTGATTACGAAGGATTTGCCGGAAGCCTTCGTAAAGGACCTGTTCGCCGCCTTTACAAGTGCACCGGGCATTGACCGGCCGGACAGGCAGGCGATGACGGATAATCCGTTGGCGGTTTCCGGGTTGCGGTTCTAGGTCGCGCCGTGATGGCCTAGGTCGGTGGGTGTGGTTCACCCCCCCCTCTGTCCTGCCGGACATCTCCCCCTCAAGGGGGGAAAGATCGACTTGCGGCTAGGTCTCGCCCATCTTAACCGTTGCGAATGTACTGGCGACGACGCATCTTGCTGATCTCCCCCCTTGAGGGGGAGATGCCCGGCAGGGCAGAGGGGGGTGAGCCACCGGCGACACCGTCAAATGTCGGTTTCCCCACCCTTCACAATCCGAAACCGATGCCCCTTATCCAGCGCAGTGGTCTCAACCAGACTATGCCCATCTTCATTACACATATGGGTAATATCGATCACCGCCAGCGGATCGGTCGTCTCGACGGTCAGAACATCGCCCCTCTTCAGGGTTGCGAGTTTCTTGCGGCTTCTCAAAACCGGAAGGGGGCATTTAAGCCCCCTCAAGTCATAAGCGATCTCGGCCGTTTCGCTCATTCCTTGGCCCAGAACTTCCAGAACGGCTTCTTTTCCGGCGCTTCCGGTGCCGGTGCGGCGGAATAGGCAAGCGGGTTCATGGCCGGAACGGGGATGCTCTGGGCGGCAGCTCCGGTCTGACCGGCTGCGGCCGGGGTGGCTGAGGCAACCATCGTCGGTGCCGCGGGTGCCGGGTTCGATTGCGGTGCCGTGGCGGGCTGGACGGCCGAAGGACGCGGGCCGCGCAGGGCCGAGGCGGTTGCGGTTGTGGCCGGTGAGGACGACGTCACCTGCTGCGCCTTCTTCTCCATCAGCGCGGCATATTCCGTTTCCTTCATCAGCTTGCCAGCTTTCAGCGCCGAGCCGGTCGGCGCATAGGCGGGTTCGCGGCCCTTGCGCTTTTCGGCCACCAGCGCCTTGCGCTCCGCCTCGCTCGGGTCGTACCAGGCCATGCCGTCATATTTCTTCATCGCCGTTGCATAGGCGAGATCGTAGGTCTTTTCGTAGCTCGAAAGCGCGCTTGCGAGTGCCGGCGGCGTGCTCATCGGCGGGCACTGGGCGGCGGCATTGAAACTGCCGCCTTCGGTCTGCTGGTTGAAGACATATTTCTTCTCGCAGACATTCACTTCCGGCGGGCGCTTGGTGACTTCGAAATTGTCGTAACCGACCTTCAGCATCTTCCAGAATTGGAGATGCTCGCTCTGGCGATGGCGAGCCATGTTTTCCGCCGTCATGCGGAAGGGGAAGGCCTGCAGCTGCACGGTTTTCTGGCCGCCCTTGAAGGCGTCGCGCGCGAAACCGTAGATTTCAAGAATCTGTGCATCCGTCATCGAATAGCAGCCAGAGGACGAGCAGGCGCCATGGATCATCAGATTGGTGCCGTTGCGGCCATTGGCGGCATCGTAACGGTTCGGGAAACCGGTATTGATGGCGAGATAATATTTCGAATTCGGGTTCAGATGAGCGGGAGTGAGGTTGTAGAAACCTTCCGGCGCCTGCCGGTCACCCTCTTTCACCTTGGGGCCGAGTTTGCCGGACCATGCGCAAATCTCGTAGCCGGCGATCTTCTCGAAACGGTTGTCGCGCCTCGCTTTCCAGATTTCCAAGGCACCTTCTTCCTTGAAGATGCGGATCATGATCGGCGAGGTGCGGTCCATGCCCCTTTTGTCGATCTCGGCCAGAATGGACGGAGACAGCGGGTAATCGACCTTGTTCTTGACGTGTGAGACGTCGCGCTCAACGGTTTCGAGCGTATCGTTGCAGCCGGCAAGAACGAGCGCGGTGCAGGCAAGAAGTGCAAAATGTGTCAAACGCATGATCTGATCCGAAAGACGATGGCACGAAGCGGCGGCAGTTCTACACCGTCCCGTGTGTATTTTAAATACGGTATTAACCGTTTACATCTTCTTAACTCAAATCGGATCCGCCCCCGCGGCCACCGATACATCTTTTGATGTGACCGGACTATGGCCGAGTTGGGGCGATATTCAAGGAAAATAAGGCCGGGCTTAAAGGTTCCGGCCGATATCCAGGAATTTCTGGCGGCGTTCGGCGCGCAGCTGTGTGCCGGAACGCTGGGAAAGATCGGCCAGAGCCTTGGCGATGACGTCACCGGTTGCACTGATGACGGTTTCCGGGGCGCGATGCGCGCCGCCGATCGGCTCCGGAATGATCCCGTCGATGACGCCGAGCGACTTCAGATCTTCCGAAGTGATCTTCATATTGGTCGCGGCTTCCTTGGCGCGGGTCGAATCACGCCAGAGAATGGAGGCGGCACCTTCCGGCGAGATCACCGAATAGATCGCATGTTCGAGCATGTAGACGCGGTTGCCGGTGGCGATCGCGATTGCGCCGCCCGAACCACCTTCGCCGATGACGACGGAGACGATCGGCACCTTCACGTTGAGGCACATTTCCGTCGAGCGGGCGATGGCTTCGGCCTGGCCGCGCTCTTCAGCGCCAACGCCGGGATAGGCGCCAGCCGTATCGATGAGGGTGACGACCGGCAGCGAGAAACGATCGGCCAGTTCCAGCACGCGGATCGCCTTGCGGTAACCTTCCGGGCGCGGGCTGCCAAAATTATGCTTCAGGCGGCTTTTGGTGTCGTTGCCCTTTTCCTGGCCGATGATGGCGATGGGCTGGCCGTTAAAACGGGCAAGGCCCGCCTGAATGGCAGCGTCTTCGGAAAATTTGCGGTCGCCGGCAAGCGGCGTGAAGTCCGTGAACAGTGCCTTGGCGTAGTCGACGAAATGGGGGCGCTGCGGATGACGCGCGACCTGCGTTTTCTGCCAGGCGTTCAGCTTGGAATAGATGTCCTGCATCGCGTCGTTGACGCGCGATTCCAGACGGTTGATCTCCTCCGAGGTGTCTATGCTCTCGTCTTCATCGGCAAGCTTCTTCAGCTCGATGATCTTGCCCTCAAGGTCCGAGATAGGTTTTTCGAAGTCGAGATAATTGTGCATGAGATCCGTTTCCGATCGTTTTGCGCAAGGTTTGACCGGATTATCCGGCGGTTCCGGTCGCTCTAATCAAGGTTTTTGCCCTGTTTGGCAAGGGGGTGATGTGTTTGTACCAGCTCTTGCAGGCGTTCTTCCAGCACATGTGTATAGATTTGTGTCGTTGAAATGTCGGAATGGCCGAGCAGTTCCTGCACCGCGCGCAGATCCGCACCGTTCTGCAGAAGGTGGCTGGCAAAGGCGTGGCGCAGCACATGCGGCGATATCACGGACGGGGTCAGACCCGCGCGAATGGCGATGTCCTTGAGGTCGCGCGCGAAGACCTGGCGGGGTAGGTGCCCTTGCCTGCTGCTGGAAGGAAAGAGCCATGGGCTCTCCGTGGCTTCGGCCTTTTTCGGCGCCTTGTCTTTTTCCTGCACGAGCGCCTTTCGGGCTGCCTCGTATTTTTCCATCGCCTCGATGGCGGCACGGGAAAGAAGAACCATGCGGTCCTTGTTGCCCTTGCCGCGGATCATCAGGAAGCGGCCTTCCTGGCGCAGCACCTTGACGGGCAAGGACACGAGTTCGCTGACACGCATGCCGGTGGCATAAAGCAGCTCAAGCAGCAGATGCATGCGGATGCGGGCAAGCTGGCCGGGACCTGCGGTTGCAGCCTCTTGCGCCGCGAGCCCAAGTAGCCTGTTCACATCGGCGACGCTCATCGTTTTCGGCAGGGCGAGGCCTTTCTTGGGCGCATCGATGATGCCGGTCGGGTCGTCACCGCGCAGCCCTTCCGAATAAAGAAAGCGATAAAACTGCCGCATGGAGGAAAGGCGTCTTGCCTGCGAGGTTGCGGCAAAGCCCTGAGCGGAAAGGTGGGTCAGGTACGCGGAAAGGTCTGGTGTCGCGGCATCGGTCAATGACTGGCCGCGGTGGCTGAGAAATTCACTGAGATCGACAAGGTCGCGCTCATAGGAAGAGAGCGTGTTGGCGGCGGCGCCGCGCTCGGCGCTCATCATTTCCAGAAAACTTTCGAGCCGCGCGCCGTCGCGCCCTGTCGTCGGTTGCCCGCTCATGGGGTGCGCCTTGCCGGTTCTGTCGCCGGCGGGTTCAGCCGCTCGGAGGGGATGCGTACAGTCACCTCGCGGTCGCGCGGCTTGACGACCATGACGAGCAGCACCATGCCGCCATAGATCAGCCCCGCGATGGTCGCCAGTATCATCGTGAAGCGGAAGAGGGTGGGCATGGCGGCTCCGTAAGGGTGGCGGTCGAAATCTATATGCGGTGCGGCGAAAGCGGCGACAAGATCAAAATGGCCGCTCCGCCCCGTGCCGCATGCGGCGATGATTGTGATTCACCGCAATTCAGTCAGCAATTTGGCTTGACGCTTCGTAAACATTTGCAGATATCCATGCCAAACGGGCTTTCAAATTTATGAATGAAACGAATTTATCCGTCCCGGCCACACTCGGGGAGCAAGCGCGGGCAAAGCTCGGACGGCGCAACATCGTCTTCGTCGGGCTGATGGGGGCTGGAAAGTCGGCGGTGGGCCGCATGGTCGCCCAGCAGCTCAAGGTTCCGTTCATTGATACGGATGTCGAAATCGAGCGCGTATCGCGCATGACGATATCGGAACTTTTCGCCACCTATGGCGAAGAGGAGTTCCGTGCGCTGGAAACGCGGGTCATCAAGCGCCTGCTGCGCGGAGGCCCCAAGGTCATCTCCACCGGCGGCGGCGCCTTCATCAACGACAATACCCGCCGGCACATTACGCGCGGCGGCATTTCATTTTGGCTGAAGGCCGATCTCGAGGTGTTGTGGGAAAGGGTCAACAAGCGCGACCACCGTCCGCTTCTCAAGACCGAAAATCCCAAGGCCACCCTGGCGGCGCTGATGGAGAAGCGCTACCCGATTTATGCGGAAGCGGACATGACCATCGAATCCCGTGATGTCCGCAAGGAAATCATCGTGACCGAAGTGTTGACCGCCATAGCCGGCATCGAACAGAAAGACTGACACCATGACGCCTTCCGAAATCCACGCCGATGAACGTCTCGTCCATGTGCCGCTCGGCGAGCGCGCCTATGACATTCTGATCGGGCCTGGCCTGATCGGCCGGGCGGGCGGTGAAATTTCGGCGCGGCTGAAGGGCAGGCGCGCGGCGATCATCACCGATGAACATGTCGCGCCGCTTTATCTCGAAGGTTTGATGGATGGCCTGCAGACTGATGGCATCGAGGCCGTTTCGCTCACCCTGCCGGCTGGCGAAAAGACCAAGAGCTTCGAGCATCTGGTCACCGTCTGCGATGCGGTTCTGGCAGCAAGAGTGGAGCGTAACGATGCGGTGATCGCACTCGGCGGCGGCGTTATCGGCGATCTCGCCGGTTTTGCGGCGGGCATCGTGCGCCGCGGTGTGCGCTTCGTGCAGATACCGACCTCGCTGCTGGCGCAGGTCGATTCTTCCGTCGGCGGCAAGACCGGCATCAACACCCGCCACGGCAAGAACCTCGTCGGCGTTTTCCACCAGCCCGATCTGGTGCTGGCGGATACGGCGGTGCTCGATACGCTGAGCCCGCGGGAGTTCCGCGCCGGTTATGCCGAAGTCGTCAAATATGGCCTGATCGACAAGCCGGATTTCTTCTTCTGGCTGGAAAAGAACTGGGATGAAATCCGCACCGGCGGCCCTGCCCGCATCCAGGCGATTGCGACCAGCTGCCAGGCCAAGGCCGATGTGGTGGTGGCCGACGAGAAAGAAAACGGCGTGCGCGCCCTTCTCAATCTCGGCCACACCTTCGGCCATGCGCTGGAAGCGGCGACCAATTATGACAGCAAGCGGCTGGTTCACGGCGAAGGCGTCGCCATCGGCATGGTGCTGGCGCACCAGTTCTCCGCACGCCTGAACCTCGCAAGCCCTGATGATGCGGCCCGCGTCGAAGCGCATCTGAAGGCAGTTGGCCTGCCGACAACGATGAAGGATATTCCCGGTGAACTGCCGCCGGTCGAAACGCTGATGACGGCGATCGGGCAGGACAAGAAGGTCAAGGGCGGCAAGCTCACCTTCATCCTCACCCACGGTATTGGTCAGTCCTTCGTGGCTGACGATGTTGCGGCGTCCGAGGTGCAGTCCTTCCTGTCGGAGAAGCATCCGGGTTAAGTTATCCCCGGCGCCACGCGGTCAAAAGGCGCCGGTCTCGCTGGCAAGGCGTCCTATCGTTTGCAGCGGCATCGTCGACACATCTGCACGCCTTTGAAATCGGATTTTGCCGCCGCCGAAGGTTTCATAAAGCTGCAAATGTCCCGCAAAGGAGGATGACGTCGTCCGCGTCCAATAATCTCCTGCCCAAGCCAGAAGTGCCGCCTGATCGCTTTCGGTCTCGCCGTGCTGCGCTCCGCGCCGCAACAGGCCCTCGCGGCATTCTGCCTAGGGGAGGTCGAGCCATATCAGCACCTTCGCGCGCGGCAACGCCGTTTCAACCAGCCAGCCATAGACCCCTTCGATGATCCAGTCGCTGGTATTGGCATGCCGGGCCACCAGAAGTCTGGCTTCCGCCTCGTCCCGTTTGCGGCCATCCTCCTCCCAGTGAAGGCGATCGAGATCGTAAAAGGGCAATTTCAGCGCCGAACCGGCTTTTGCGGCGAGACTGCTTTTGCCGGATCCGCTGTTGCCGATGATGGCGATGCGGAGCGAAGGGCTGGCTGCTATCGACATTTGGGTAATCCGTCGAGTTAAGGTTCTCTCTTGGAATGCAGAATCTTTGCACCAACTGGATTTTTAGCCCGGAAATACGAAAGCAATGTTGCGTGGTTAAAACTAGAACCGCACCGCTTCCCCCGGCGCCGCCGCCTCGATCGCCAGCGCATGCAGCCCCGCGTCGAGTTCCGGCTTCAAAAGTGCGTTGATCGCCCGGTGGCGTTCGACGCGAGACTTGCCGGAAAAGCTTTCGGATACTATCTGAACACGCATATGCGTCTCGCCTGTGCCGGTCATATCCGGCTGGTGGCCCGCATGCATCTGGCTTTCATCGACGACCCTCAGGCGCTCGGGTGAAAAGCTCTCCCGGAGCTTGGTTTCTATGCGTTCTCGCAGGGACATGCGACGGGCTCCATTCTCGTTGGCTGGTCTTGAAGGGGGCTACCTAAAAGCCAGCAACATTCCGCTTTGTCAATTCTTGTTGTGCAGCTTTTCGCACCCCATAATCAGGGCATCATGAAACTGGATTCGAAATATTTCGATCGCATCCGCACGCGCCGGAAAAGGGAGCGGGAACCTGAGGTTCAGGCCCCCACCTGCCAGTGGGACGGATGCGATAAACCGGGCATTCACCGGGCACCCGTCGGCCGCAATGCCGAGGGGCAATTCTTCCTGTTCTGTTTTGAGCACGTGAAGGAATACAACAAGGGCTATAATTATTTTTCCGGCCTCTCCGACAGCGAGATTGCCCGCTACCAGAAGGAAGCGATCACCGGTCATCGCCCCACCTGGACGGTCGGCGTCAACAAGACGGCCCGCGACAGCCCGCTGCATTCCACGCTGCGTTCCGGCACGGCCAGCGGCAATGCCCGTATCCGCGATCCTTTCGGCTTTGCCGGCGGTTTTGCGGGCGGCGCAAAGGCAGGCGGCACCCGCCTGCAGCAGGACCGCAAATTGAAGACGCTGGAGGCAAAAGCCTTCGATACGCTCGGTCTTTCTTCCAGCGCAAAGCAGGAAGACATAAAAAGGCGCTACAAGGAGCTTGTCAAAAAGCATCATCCTGATGCTAATGGTGGCGATCGTGGTTCGGAAGAGCGTTTTCGGGCTGTTGTTCAAGCATATCAATTGTTAAAGCAGTCAGGTTTCTGCTAAGCCAACTTACGTGTTTACCGCCTGATTGATGATGTGGCCGGGTGGCTGCCGCCCGCCTTGGAGACGTGATGAGCAAAATCGACCTTGATATTTCCAACCTGCCCGACACGACGGTGTCCGTACGGGAGGTTTTCGGCATTGATACGGATCTGCGGGTCCCCGCCTATTCGCAGGGCGACGCCTATGTGCCTGACCTTGATCCCGACTATCTGTTCGACCGCGATACGACACTCGCGATCCTTGCCGGTTTTGCTCACAACCGACGTGTCATGGTCTCCGGTTTCCACGGCACCGGTAAGTCCACCCATATCGAGCAGGTGGCTGCCCGCCTCAATTGGCCCTGCGTGCGCGTCAACCTCGACAGCCACGTCAGCCGTATCGACCTCGTCGGCAAGGACGCCATCGTCCTGAAAGACGGCAAGCAGGTTACCGAATTCAAGGACGGCATTCTGCCCTGGGCCTACCAGCACAATGTCGCGCTCGTCTTCGACGAATATGATGCCGGCCGTCCGGATGTCATGTTCGTTATCCAGCGCGTGCTGGAATCCTCGGGCCGCCTGACCCTGCTCGACCAGAGCCGCGTCATCCGTCCTCACCCGGCCTTCCGCATTTTCGCGACCGCCAACACGGTCGGCCTTGGCGATACGACGGGTCTTTACCACGGCACTCAGCAGATCAACCAGGCGCAGATGGACCGCTGGTCCATCGTCACGACGCTGAACTACCTGCCGCATGAGCAGGAAGTGAACATCATCGCCGCCAAGGTGAAGAGCCTCGACAATCCGAAGGGACGCGAAACCGTTTCCAAGATGGTGCGCGTGGCCGATCTCACCCGTTCGGCCTTCGTCAATGGCGATCTTTCCACCGTCATGAGCCCGCGTACCGTCATCACCTGGGCGGAAAATGCGGAAATCTTCGGCGATCTCGCCTTTGCCTTCCGTGTGACCTTCCTCAACAAGTGCGACGAGCTTGAGCGCACGCTGGTGGCCGAACAATATCAGCGGGCCTTTGGCGTCGAGCTGAAGGAAAGCGCTGCGAACATCGTTCTCAGCGCCTGATCGTCCCCGGCTTGTCCGGAGACGATTTCGATGACTTGAAGACGCCGGCAGACCGCGCACATATCGATGGGCGGTCTCCACGCGTCGGCAAATGACAGGAAAGACAATGGCAGCGCGCGGCGACAATTCCAGAGCAAAACCGGGTACGGCTGTTGATACGGAGCCGTTGCGTCAGGCGATTGCCGGATGTGTGCGATCCGTTGCCGGCGATGCCGAGGTCGAGGTCGTCTTCGCCAATGAGCGGCCGGGCCTTGCCGGTGAGCGCATGCGCCTGCCGGAAATCTCCAAGAAACCGACCGCACAGGAAATCGCGATCACCCGCGGCCTCGGTGATTCCATGGCGCTGCGCCTCGCCTGCCATGACGCCGACACGCATGCGGTGATGTCGCCGCAGGGCGCCGAGGCGCGGCTGATCTTCGACGCGGTTGAACAGGCGCGCGTGGAATCGATCGGCGCGCTGCGCATGCCGGGCATGGCCTCCAACATCCAGGCCATGAACACGGAAAAATACGCCAAGGCCAACTTCGCCGGCATCACCAACAAGGACGACGCGCCGCTCGCCGAAGCCGTGGCGCTTCTGGTGCGCGAGAAGCTGACGGGCGAAAAGCCGCCGGAAAGCGCCGGCAAGGTTGTCGATCTGTGGCGCGATTTCATCGAGGACAAGGCCGCCGGCGATCTCAAGGATCTCTCCAGCGTCATCACCGACCAGAAGGCGTTTTCGCGACTGGTGCGCAAGATGCTGACCTCCATGCAGATGGCGGAAGATTTCGGCGACGAGGATAACGAGCCTGACAGTCAGGAAGCGGAGTCCAACGAGGACCAGCCGCGCACCAACGAGACGGAAGAAGAGCAGGTCGAGGAAGAGGCCGGCTCGGACGCGACGCCCGCCGATGAAAACGAGGCCTCGCAGGAGGAAATGGAAGAAGGCGAGATGGACGGCGCCGAGATGTCGGACGAGGAGATGTCCGACGATCTCGACGAGGATTCCGAAACGCCCGGCGAGACCCGCCGCCCCAACAGCCCCTTCGACGACTTTAATGAAAAGGTCGATTACCGCATCTTCACGCAGGAATTCGACGAGGAAATCCACGCCGAGGAATTGTGTGACGAGGCCGAGCTTGATCGTCTGCGCGCCTTCCTCGACAAGCAGCTCGCCCATCTTCAGGGTGCGGTCGGGCGCTTAGCGAACCGGCTGCAGCGCCGCCTGATGGCGCAGCAGAACCGTTCCTGGGACTTCGATCTGGAAGAGGGTTATCTCGATCCGGCTCGCCTCGTCAGGCTCATCATCGATCCCATGCAGCCGCTCTCCTTCAAGAAGGAACGCGACACCAAGTTCCGCGATACCGTCGTGTCGCTCGTCATCGACAATTCCGGTTCGATGCGCGGCCGGCCCATCACTGTTGCGGCCACCTGCGCGGATATTCTGGCGCGCACGCTGGAGCGCTCGGGCGTGAAGGTGGAAATTCTGGGCTTCACCACCAAGGCGTGGAAGGGCGGGCAATCGCGTGAGCAATGGCTGGCCAGCGGCAAGCCGGCTTCGCCCGGCCGTCTCAATGATCTGCGGCACATCATCTACAAATCGGCGGATGCCCCGTGGCGGCGCGCGCGACGCAATCTCGGCCTGATGATGCGCGAAGGCCTGCTGAAGGAAAACATCGACGGTGAGGCGTTGATGTGGGCGCATAACCGTCTGATCGGTCGCCCCGAGCAGCGCAAGATCATGATGATGATCTCGGACGGTGCGCCGGTGGACGATTCGACCCTGTCGGTCAATCCGGGCAACTATCTGGAACGGCACCTGCGCGCCGTCATCGAGCAGATCGAGACACGGTCGCCGGTGGAACTGCTGGCAATCGGTATCGGCCATGACGTGACACGTTATTATCGTCGCGCCGTGACCATCGTGGATGCCGACGAACTGGCGGGCGCGATGACCGAGCAGCTCGCAGCGCTCTTCGAGGATACGAGCAACGCTTCCGGTTCGTCCCGCAGGGTTCGCCGTGCGGGATAAGCGGGGCCGGGTTTTCTCCGCCTGTAAAACGCTCTCAATGGCCGCCATTCTGGCGGCCGCATCGCTGTTCCCGGTTTCCATCGGCGCTTCGACCATCGATGTGCCGGTGAGTGCGCGTCTCCTCTCGTCTTTCGAAGTCGGCACCAGCGAGAAACGTTTTGGCAAGCTGGAATTTGTCGGCGGCATGGTGATGAGCGCGCCGGAAAAACTGTTCGGGGCCATATCCTCCATCCGCTTTCGCCCAAACGGTGAGGATTTTATTGCGGTGCTGGATACGGGCCATTGGCTGACGGGCAGAGTCACGCGTGATGCTGTCGGGGCGCTGTCTGGCCTTGCTGAAGTCCGTATCACCTCCATGCTGGACATGAGCGGACGCGAACCGCCGCGCAAGATGGAGATGGATGCCGAAGGGCTGGCGCTACGCGACGGCAAGGTTTTCGTCAGTTACGAGCAACGTCACAGGATCGATATCTATCCCGATCCAGGCTTCGCCACCTCGAAACCGCTCGACCGCCTGCCGCATCTCATCCCCAATAACGAGTTGCGCCATAATGGCGGCATGGAGGCGCTTGCTGTATCGCCGGCCGATTCGCCGCTCGCCGGCGCTCTCGTCGTGGTGGCCGAAAAGAGCATCGATACCGACGGCAATCTTCTTGCCGCCATATTGGAAGGCCCGCTCAAGGGCACATTTGCCGTTACCCATCACCCCTCATTCGACGTGACTGATGGCGCTTTCCTGCCAAACGGCGATCTGCTGCTTCTCGAGCGGCGCTTCAACTTCGCCGAAGGTGTGGGCATGCGCATCCGCCGCATCCGCGGGGCGGATATCCGGCCGGGCGCGGTGGTGGATGGCGAAATCCTCATGGAAGCGGGCATGGCCTACCAGATCGACAATATGGAAGGCATGGATGTGGTGAAGGGGCCGGACGGTTCCACGCGCCTCATCATCGTTTCCGATGACAACCACTCGTTTCTCCAGCGCAATCTGATGCTGGAATTCAAGCTGGTGGAGTGAATATCAGGCCTGCTCCTGTGCCGCCTTGTAGGCAGCCAGGAGATCCTCGACCGGAATGCCGTCGATCTTCATGCCGGTCATTCGGCACGCGGTTATCTGCGCGCCGGAGAGGTTCGTGTTGCTCAGCTTCAGTCCGGTAAAATTGACGTCATCGATCGACCAGCCGGACATGTTGCTGTCCGTAAACGACGCACCGGAAAAGTTGATGTCATTGAAGCGTGTGTCGGCCAGATTGACATTGTTGAAGACCGTCCCCGACAGATTGACGTTATCGAAGCTGGAGCCCGAAAGCGTGGCGCTCGTCGCATCCACAATGTCGATAACGTCCTTGATCTGCATGCCGGTCCGCCTCCGAGCTTTGCCACGGACGGCAGATTGCAACGCCACCCGTGGGTTTGCAAGCGTGATCTGATCATGCATCCCCCGGCCTCAAATCTCGCTGACGGAAAGTATCAGCTCGGTTTGGCGGTGCCTGGCATGGGCTTCAGCGTGTTCATCAGCGCGCCATAAGGCAGCAGCATGACGAGGCCGACAAGGACCTTCACCGAAAGATCGCCCAGCGCCCAGGAAATCCACCGGGGGGCTTCCAGAGCGAAGATGCCGAGCAGCGGCGCGTTTTCGATGGCGAAGGCATCATTGGGGCCGACAAAGGAGAAGCTCGCGGCAAAGGCGATTGAGAAGAACAGAGCCGTATCCAGCACCGAACCCAGCATCGAGCCGGCCAGCGGCGCATGCCACCAGCGCTGGCGGCGCAGGCGGTTGAACACGGAAATATCCAGCAGTTGGCCGATGAGATAGGCGGTGCCGGAAGCAACAGCGATGCGCGGGATGGATGTCCAGAAGGACAGCGTGACGCCGACGACGAAGCCCGCAAGCACGACGCGACGCGCGATGGACGGACCGAACTGGCGGTTGGTCAGATCGGTAACAAGGAACGCGATCGGATAGGTAAAGGCGCCCCAGGTCAGAAGGTCGCCGAGATTGACGCCGAACAGCGAGCCGGAGAGCGGGTATTGCACCAGAATATTGGACGCGACGACGACGAGCGTCATCAGCAGAACATAGATAAGCGTATAGCGCAGATAGGGCATTTTTTTATCCTGGGTGATGCCACCAGTTGAAGCCAAGCATCGGAGCGAAACGTCTCAAACGGTTTCCGCAAAACTCGATACAACGAAAATCTAAAACAAACAAAAGGCTTGAGCGGCAAAAGCCATTCAAGCCCTCTGAATATCAGATGATGTCGAAACCGCTATTAAGCAGCTTCAGCAGTCTTCTTGGCGATCTGGCGGCGCAGGAGACGAGCGCGCATGCTCAGTTCGTTTTCGCCGGACTTCAGAAGGAAGGCATCGAGGCCGCCACGGTGTTCAACGGAGCGCAGAGCGGCTGCGGAAACACGCAGGCGGAAGCGCTGGCCGAGAGCATCGGAGATCAACGTGACCTGGCAGAGGTTCGGAAGGAACCGGCGCTTGGTCTTGTTGTTGGCGTGGCTGACGTTGTTGCCCGTCTGGACGCCCTTGCCGGTCAATTCGCATACACGGGACATGGGTACACCTATTTCGTTTCGTCTGTTTCACCACTGGCTCGCCACCGGCAAAACCGGGGTGGCAATCCAACTGGCCATGATTGGAAAGTTGCGGTTCTATAGTCAGACGGGACTTAACAGTCAAGCCGCCCGCGAGCAAATCAAAGGAAATTCCGGCGTTTTCAACCGTCGTCCGCTTTTTTATTGCCACAAGTCAGCGTATATGATCGCCCGATAAGGCCGCTTCCGCGCCTCTTTTAAGGTGATATCGAAATGATTGCCAGAGGAAAAAGCATTTTCATAGCCGCTACCATGGCGCTTGCGGGTGTCTCCCCCTCGCTCGCCGCCGAAGCGCGCCACACAAGCGAATACAGCATCAATCTCGGCATTTTGCCGATTGCGCGGGCAAGTTTTTCGACTCGCATGGATGGGCCGAATTATTCGATCTCCGGTTCCTTCAGCGCCGCCGGCCTTGCCAGCATCCTCAAGGATATTTCCGGCAAAACGACGGTTTCCGGCGCCAAGCGCGGCCACCGGCTGCAGGCCAATGAATATTCGCTGGTCTACAAGGACGGCAAGCGGGTGCGCACCTATGACGTCGTCTATCGCAACGGCAACGTCACATCGACGACAGTGAAACCCGAGCCTAAGGCGCGGCCGGACAACTGGGTTGACGTGAAGGACCGCGATCTGCGCTCGGTTCTCGATCCGATTTCCGGTCTCATCATTCCCGCGGGCGGCCGCATCTGCCCGACTCGCCTGCCGATCTATGACGGCGAATCGCGGCTGGATCTCGTTTTGAGCTCCAGCGGCACCAAGCCGTTCAAGACCAATGGTTTTAATGGCGACGCCATCGTCTGCAAGGCGCGTTATGTGCCGAAGTCGGGCTATCGGCAGGGACGCAAGGATATCGAATATCTGAAATCCATTTCGATGGAGATCTGGTTTGCGAAATCCAACAACATGGATGTCTATGCGCCGGTCTACGCCATCATTCCGACGCGGGTGGGACAGGTCTACATTACCGCTACGAAATACGGCGGCTGATTGCTGGCGCATGGCGGGGTAAGTGACACGGCGGTGCGGTTCGGTTCTTCTCCCCGCCGGGGAGAAGAAACAAGTGGCATCCGCTCATTCCGCCGGCATTGCGCTGAGAATTACGGCGCATCGCCCGGCGACCAGCCGGGTTCCGCCATGACGAAGCTCGAAAAGGCAAAGCCCGGCGAGACGGTGCAGCCGACGAGGGTGAAATCGCCGAGGCTTTCGGCCGATTGCCAGCAGTTGGCGGGAACGATCACCTGCGGGCGCTCGCCTTCCAGAATGGCGGGGCCGAGCGTGAAGGTCTGCACCTCTCGGCCGTCCTGCGAAAGATGCAGCGCGATCGGCGCGCCGGCATAATAGTGCCAGACCTCGACCGCATCGGTGACCCGATGCCAGTGCGAGCGATCGCCTTTTTCCAGGAGATAATAGATCGCCGTGGAGTGGCCGCGCTCGCCGCCGGCCTTGTCACGGAAAGTCTGGTGGTAAAAACCGCCCTCGGGATGTGGCTCCAGCCCCAGTTCACGAATGATCGCCTGCGCGGATATATCCGTTCCCATCAGAAATTGTCCTTGCGCGTGCGGATTTCCGCGAAGACGTCGGCATCGGTGGCGCTTTCCAGGCCAAGATATTTGCGGATGCCGGGATCGGCCACCCGCATATAGGGATTGGTCTGTTTTTCGAGCCCGATGCTGGTGGGAATGGTGAATTCATTCGCCTGCCGCGCCTTTTCCACCTGCTCCGCGCGGTCGCGCAGCACGGTATTGTCGGGATCGACGGTCAAGGCGAAACGGGCATTCGTCAGCGTATATTCATGGCCGAAATAGACCTTGGTCTCATCCGGCAGGGCAATGAGTTTCTGGAAGGAGTGCCACATATCCGCCGCCGGGCGTTCGAACAGGCGACCGCAGCCCATGGCGAACAGCGTATCGGCGGCAAACAGCAGCCCGTCATCCGGCATATAATAACAGATATGTCCCGCCGTATGACCGGGTGTGGCGATGATCTGAACGCGGCGACCGGCGAATTCGAATTCGTCGCCATCGGCCTGCGAGCGGTCGAGCCCGGGTATTGCAACAGCCTCATCATAGGGACCGTGAATTTCGCACTGAAACTTGTCCTTCAGCGCCAGATTGGCTTCCACGTGGTCCTGATGATGATGGGTGGTGAAAATATGGGTGAGCTTCCAGCCGTGGCCGTCGAGAGCATGCAGGATAGGGCCTTCTTCCGGGGCGTCGATGGCGGCGGTCGCTCCGCTTTCGGGGTCATGCAGGAGAACCCCGAAATTGTCGCTGCGGCAAAGAAAGACGTCTATTTCCAAAGGTTTCATCTTATCCTCTCCATTTGCCGGCCAAAACCGGCGCATTCGCCCGCCTGATCTTCTATGTAAGGGCAGACGCCTTGAAGTCCAACCGCCTGATGCTACATTCTCGCCATGAATACCGATATCGTCGATCTGCGCGAATTCTATCATTCTCCGCTTGGCCGCTCGGCCGAGCAGGCGATCACCATGGCGCTTTCGACGCTCTGGCCGCCTTTGCCGGAAGAGCGTCTGGTCGGGCTGGGTTATGCCGTGCCGTTTCTGGACCGGTTCCGCCGCGATACGGAGCGCACCTTCGCCTTCATGCCGGCGGGGCAGGGGGCGGTGAACTGGCCGGCGGGCGAGCTTTCCTCCACCGCGCTGGTGTTCGATGAAGAACTGCCGCTGCCTGATTCGTCGATAGACCGGGTCCTGATGGTGCATGCACTGGAATTTGCCGAAAATCCGCGCGAAACGCTGAAAGAACTCTGGCGGGTGCTGGCGCCCGGTGGCCGCCTCGTCATCGTGGTGCCGAACCGGCGCGGTGTCTGGGCACGCATGGAACATACGCCCTTCGGTTCCGGAAGGCCCTATTCGCGCGGGCAGCTGACGGCGCTTTTGCGCGAAACCAATTTCACACCGGGCGCCTCCGCGGAGGCGCTGTTCTTCCCGCCGACCACAAGCCGGCCGGTGCTGAAATTCCGTCGTTATCTCGAGCATACCGGTCGCCGGCTGTGGCCGCTATTTTCCGGTGTCATCGTGGTGGAAGCGCAAAAACGCCTCTATCAGGGATTGCCCGTCACGCAGCGCGCCTCGCGCCGGGTTTTCGTGCCGGTTCTGGCGCCGCAGGGGGTGCCCACCACCCGCGCCGCCGTGCAGCAGGGAAAGCCGCGCTAACCCTCGACAAAACGCACATTCCGGTCTAATGCCTCCGGCATTGCTTTTGCCGGGTTCTCCGGCGCATTTCCAAAGGTCGATCAAATGAGTGCAGAGCTTAGCCAACCTGTTCCGCGTCCGGGTATTCTGGATATCGCTGCTTATGTTCCCGGCAAGGAACATGTGGACGGTGTTGCGAAGGTTTATAAGCTCTCCTCCAATGAAACGCCGCTTGGGCCCAGCCCGAAAGCCATAGAGGCCTTCGGCACCGCGGCCAGCCATCTGGAAATCTATCCGGACGGACAGGCGATTGCGCTGCGCCAGGCGATTGCCGACGTGCACGGTCTCAACATTGCGAATATCATGTGCGGCAACGGTTCGGACGAGCTGCTCGGCATGCTTTGCCACGTCTATCTGGGCGCGGGCGATGAGGCGATCATCACCGAACATGGTTTCCTCGTCTACAAGATCCAGATCATGGGCGCGGGCGCGACCCCGGTGACGGTGAAGGAAAAGGACTGCGCGGTGGACGTGGATGCGATCCTCGCCGCCGTGACGCCGAAGACGAAGATGGTTTTCGTCGCCAATCCCGGCAATCCCACCGGCACCTATGTTCCCGTTGCGGAAATCCGCCGCCTGCAGGCCAGCCTGCCGAAACATGTCGTGCTGGTGCTGGATGCGGCCTATGCCGAATATGTCCGCAAGAACGACTACGAGGCCGGGCTTGAGCTGGTATCCGGCAACCGCAACGTGGTGATGACCCGCACCTTCTCGAAGGTCTATGGTCTCGCCGCCCTGCGCGTCGGCTGGATGTATGGTCCCGCCGCCATCATCGATGCGCTGAACCGCGTGCGCGGCCCATTCAACATGAGCGCGCCGGCCATTGCTGCCGGTGCCGCTGCGATTCGCGATCAGGCCTTCGTAGAGAAGGCCGTGGCGCATAACGCGCTGTGGATGGAAAAGCTGGTCACGACCTTTACCGGCCTTGGTCTCACCGTCACACCATCCGTCACCAACTTCATCCTCATCCATTTCCCGGATCAGGACGGCAAGCGGGCAACGGATGCCGACGAGTTCCTGAGCCGCCGCGGTTATATTCTGCGTGCAGTGCGCGGTTACGGCTTCCCGAATGCGCTGAGAATGACCGTCGGTTCTGAAGAGGCCAATCTCGGCGTCATCGCTGCTCTTACCGAGTTCATGGGGCAGGCGTGATGGCTGAGATCATGTTTGAACGCATCGCGCTGATTGGCATCGGCCTGATCGGCTCGTCGATTGCCCGCGATATCAGGGAACTGGGTCTTGCCCGCCATGTGACGATTTCCACCCGCAGCGAAGAGACGCTGAAACGGGCGGAAGAACTGGAGCTCGGCACGGATTACACCGTTTCGGGGGCGGAGGCGGTCAAGGATGCCGATCTCGTCATCGTCTCGGTGCCTGTTGGTGCATCGGAAAGCGTGGCACAGCAGATCGCGCCGCATCTGAAACCGGGAGCTATCGTTACCGATGTCGGCTCCACCAAGGCCTCGGTTATCGCGCAGATGGCTCCGCATATGCCTGATAACGTGCATTTCATTCCCGGCCACCCGCTGGCGGGTACGGAAAAATCCGGCCCGGATGCCGGTTTTGCCGGTCTCTTCCGCGACCGCTGGTGCATCTTCACGCCGCTGCCGGGCACGGATGCGGCGGCGCTGGAAAAGCTCAAGGATTTCTGGCGCGCGCTCGGCTCCCGTGTCGATGAAATGGATGCCGAACACCATGACAAGGTTCTGGCGATCGTTTCGCATCTGCCGCACATCATCGCTTACAATATCGTCGGCACGGCGGATGATCTGGAGACGGTGACCGAATCGGAAGTCATCAAATATTCCGCCTCTGGTTTCCGTGACTTCACCCGTCTGGCCGCCTCCGATCCCACCATGTGGCGCGATGTCTGCCTGCACAACAAGGATGCCATCCTTGAAATGCTGGCGCGGTTTTCCGAAGACCTCGCCTCCCTGCAAAGGGCGATCCGCTGGGGAGAGGGCGACAAGCTGTTCGAGTTGTTTTCCCGCACTCGCGCCATCCGCCGCTCTATCGTGCAGGCCGGTCAGGATGTCGATGCGCCGGACTTCGGGCGTCATGCGCTGGATCAGAAGAAGTAAGGCGCATTTCGCTTATAGTCGTGGTGGGATTTGATCCGGCCCATAACGCCCGCCGGCAAAGTGCCAAAGCCTCCCCGTCGTCATCCTCGGGCTTAACCCGAGGATCCACGATCCGACGCGCATGGATCCTCGGGTCAAGCCCGAGGATGACGTCGAGTATAAATCAATCCCTCAGATCGGCGGAATCTTTCCAAGCGGGATAAAGCCGCTGACCGTGGCGCGGCCGCGGTCCACCACGAGATCGACGGACGCCCGGTCACCACCTCCGGCGAGCGCGCCGAGCAGCTTGCGGGCCGTATCGATGGTGGATTGCAGCTGCGGAAAGGCCTGCTTGGCATTATCAGACCATGAGCCGAGCTTTTCGATCTCAAGCTTGAACTGGCCGGAGAGATAGCCCTCATTGTCGAAAGAGAAGGGGCCGCTGATGCGCATGGTGCGGCCCTCGCCAATATCGGCCACCAGACGGCGAAGCTCGCCGCTTGCGCCATAGAGACCCGACTTGTCGCTGCCATCCACCATGCCTGCCTTGCCCGCGAGCGTGACATCAACGATGGCATCGAGGCGGGGAAGAACCTGCGGCCAGTCCTTGATGACGGTCGCCGAATCGGTGAGCGTGATTGCGCCATCGAGATCGGCCCCGTTCTGGCGCAGATGCATTTCCGTCTTGACGGCATCAAAATCGATGGTCTGGCCGGTGACCGAGGAAACCGCCTGCGCCTTCAGTCCGTCGATGACGAGCGAGCTGCGGTCAATGCCCTTCAGTTTGGTGACGATGCTGGACTGCATGTTCTTCCAGGCAGCCGAAATCGTCAGGCCGTGGGCGGAACGGATTTCCGCGGGCGAATCGAGTTCCCAGACGATATGGCCGGGATTATAGACCTGCGCCGCCGAGCGAAGTTCGCCGAAGGAAGCGGAAACGCCGTTCTGGCTGTCATCCACCGTCACCTTCGAGCAGAAGAGGCCGATGCGGAAGGGATAACCCTTGAAGGCGATATCGCCGCATTCCCCGCTGACGCTGCGGGCCTGCGAAGGAGAAATGACGTTCAGCACCGTCTGCTTCAGCCTGTCGGCGGCATAAAACCATCCGGCAGTGTAAAGTCCGATGACCACCACAATGGCGATGGCGAGCCAGAGGAATTTTTTGGTCGTGCCGGATTGGCTTGACGCTGCCATATTGATCTCCGATGAACAGACTTCAGGGAATTTTGATTTGGCTTGGGATATGGACGATTTTTGGGTCTTTGGCTACGGTTCGTTGATGTGGAACCCCGGCTTTGCCTTCGAGGAGAGGCAGCAGGCGCGGCTGCACGGTTATCGGCGCTCGCTCTGCATCAGTTCCAACTTCTATAGAGGTACGGAAGAAAAGCCCGGTCTCGTTCTCGGTCTGGAGCGCGGCGGCTCCTGCCTCGGCGTCGCCTTCCGCGTGCGCGGACAAGACCGCGACCCCGTGATGGTCTATCTGCGCGAGCGCGAACTGGTGACCAATGTCTACAAGGAGCGGATGGTTTCCATCGCACTGTCAGATGGCAGGCGCGGCAGCGCCGTGACCTATGTGGCCGACCCCGCGCATGAGCAATATATCGGCGGTCTCGGCGTTGCCGAATCGGCGACCATCGTCGCGGCGGCAACGGGCCGGTCCGGGCCGAATACGGATTATGTCTTCAACACCGTGCAGCATCTGCAGGAGATGGGCATTCGCGACTCACTGCTGGAAAGCATTGCCAAAAATGTCGGCACGCTCGCCGCTCAGCCGGCCGTGGTTTCCTTGCCCTGAAGTTCAGCGATCCGCTTTACGGCAGTCGGCGGCAGCGGCAGGTGGGGATTGTTGCGCACGGTTTCCAGCAGCAATTCGTCGCTCGCCTTTTCCGTCACATCGATCAGACGCTTGAAGAACACATCGGGGTCCAGCCCCGGCTCGATGGCCGGCAGGATACGCACCTTGAAATGGCCGGGATAGCGCATCGTGGAACGGCGCGGCCAGAACAGGCCGGGATGCATGGCAACGGGAATGACCGGCACCTGCAGATCGCGGTAAAGCCGGGCGATACCGTAACGGTATTCAGGCTCGGCGCCCGGCGGGCGGCGCGTGCCTTCGGGATAGATGATGAGTTCGCGGCCGGCGGCCATTTCCTCTTTCGCCCGCTCCATGACCTTCAGCATCACCTTGCCGCGTGCGGCGCGGTTGACCGGTATCATGCGCTGTTTCATCACATACCAGCCGAACAGCGGAATCCACATCAATTCCCGCTTCAGAATGTAAACGGGGTCCGGCAGATTGGGTAGCAGCGCATAGGTATCCCAGAAGGACTGGTGCTTCGGCGCAAAGATGCAGCCGGTCTCGGGAATGTTCTCCAGCCCCTCGATCTCGAAGGTGGTGCCGACGATGGTTTTCATCAGCCAATGGTTGGACCGCGCCCAATTCTTGGGAATTTCGAATGCGATCTTGCGGGGCAGGATGAAATAGATCGGCGTCAGCACGATCATGCGGACAATCAGGTTGAGATAAAACAGCGTATTGAAAAGAAAAGAGCGCAGCTTGAGCATCAACAGCCTTCCCGGGATGCAGCCGTTCCGAAACTTTGAGCGCCTCGATGCCGGATGCCGATGCCAGACGCCTACACGAAAACAAGGGGCCGCAGCAAGGGTGTTCTCGCGGGTCAGGGCGAAGCGGTCGCCACCTTCGGGGTGGAGTGGTCGGCGGCTGCCTTGCGCAGCCCGTCGCCCTTGCCGAAGCCGGTGAGGTCGCGCCCGGCCGCGGCCACGAACTTCAGATATTCGTAGAGCATGGTTCTCACCACATCCGGCTCCACGAACCAGTTGGTGCGGGCGAGATCGGCGCTGATGACGGGATAGGCGATGAATTCCGTCTGCGGGCTGGCGCTGCGCAATTCATGCAGGCTGCGATGCATATGATAATTGTTGGTGACGACGACGATGGAGGAATAGTTGTGGTCACGTATCCAGCTTGCCGCCTCATTGGCGTTGCCGATCGTGTCTATGGCCTTGTAGCCCATATCCACGCAGCAGGAGAACATGTCGGATGACCCTTGAGTCATCTTGCGAATCTGCGAGCGGGTGGTGGCGGGGTTGACGCCTGATATCAACAGCCGCTTGCCCACGCCGTCCCTGAGCAGGCCGACCGCCTGTTCGATACGCTGATAGCCGCCGGTGAGCACAATGATGGCGTCGCCTCTCGCCCCTTCCGGCGGGCGCATGGAGGCTACGGAATCGGCAAACCACAGGAAGCCGCCTGAAAAAACACCAAGAAGAACGACGCAGAGCAGGATGAAGCCGCGAATAAAACGGCGCAAAGGACCACGCCGCGACAACAGGCACTTTCTGGCCGGCCGCGCCGTCGTCTGATCCTGGTCCATCCGACTCACAAACATTCCTCCTGAATACTCGCCGATTAAGGCAAGGAACAGGCATTTTTGTCCACCGTCTGCAGGTTACATCCGGCCTGTGACGGTTTCAGTTCTACCGCAGGATTCCGGTGGTATCCTCACGACGCGAGGCCGTCACTTTTCGATGGATCGGAGCGGACGCGGTCAATATCGTCGATGGTGCGGATGACGGTCATGCGCGCCGTGATGGTGGTGAGAAGCGCGATGATGATCATCGTCATGGCGATGCCGAGATAACCGCCGAGTCCGACCGAAAACGAGCCAAAAAGCGCGCTTGCCTGATCGCTTTGCGGTGTGGCGACCGTGCTCGATTGCCAGAAGCCGGCGACCAGGAACACGGCGGCTGCCAGTGCGCTGCCTGCCGCTGCCCCCTTGAGGCTGATCTTCAGGAAGTGCTTCTGGAATTCGCGCGCCACGAAGCTGCTTTCGGCACCGACGAAATGCAGCACCTCGACAATATGCCGGTTGCCGGAAAGCGCGCCGCGCGTGGCGAACACCACCGTCAGCACCATGGCCGTGAAAACGAGGATGAGGACGCCGACGCCGATCATGACTGTAGTTCTGGCCATGGAGACCAGCCTGTCGACCCAGGTGCGGTGATCGTCGAGAAATGCCTGCGGGATTTCCGCTTTCAGCATATCCCGCATGGCCTGGAAATCGGGCGGATTGCTTTCATCGATGGTGATGACGACGAGACGCGGAATGGGAAGTTCGGAAAGGTCGAGACCGCTGCCGAGCCATGGTTCCAGCAGGCGCGATGTCGCCGCATCGTCGAGGATCGTGCCATCCCGCGTGCCGACAAAGGTGAGCGCCAGATTACGCGCCTTGTTCAGCGCCGCATTCATGTCCAGCCCGTCCTCAGGCTTGATCTGAATGGTAATCTCGCGGGAAATCTGGCTCTGCCAGGTGGCGGCGGTGGCGCGCACCATGGAGACCGCGCCGAGCGTCAGACAGGCAAGGAAGGCCATGATGGCGATCACCACCATCAGCGCATTGCCCTGAATGTTGGAGGGCGGCAGGATGGGCGCCATGGGGCGGATGCGCATGGGCGGGCGCTTCGGCTGCGCGGCTTCCGGTTTCAGCTGTTTGCGGTTGATCTCATTCATAGATATCGAGCCGCCCTTCGGTGAGGATCATCCGGCGCGCATCGATCTGGTCCATCAGGCCAAAATCATGGGTGGCGATGACGACGGCCGTGCCCAGCCGGTTGAGCTCCAGGAAGAGGTTGAGCAGGCGTTTGGCCATGGGCGGATCGACGTTGCCGGTCGGTTCGTCGGCCAGCAATATTTCCGGCTGGTCCATCAGCGCGCGGGCAATGGCGGCGCGCTGCTTTTCCCCGCCGGAAAGAATGGCCGGCAGCACATTGATGCGCTCGCCGAGCCCGACCCATTTCAGAAGCTCGATCACGTCGTTGCGATAGGCGCTCTCTTCCTTGCCGCGCACACGCAGCGGCAGGGCGACATTCTCATAGGTCGTCAGATGATCCAGCAGCCGGAAATCCTGAAACACGATGCCGACACGGCGGCGCAGCATCGGCAGCTCGCTGCGCGGGATGCGCGACACGTCGCGGTTGAACATGCGGATATTGCCGCGCGTCGGCTGCAGCGACATCAAAAGCAGGCGCAGAAGCGTCGTCTTGCCTGCGCCCGACGGGCCGGTCAGAAACTGGAATGACCCCTTGGGAATGTCGAAGGTCATATCCCTCAGGATCTCGGGTCCCATGCCGTAACGCAACCCGACATTTTCGAAATGGATCAACGGACTTCCAGTCTCTTCGTTTCGTGGTGGTTCGCAAGCCGCTGGCGCGTTGGGTTCGGTGTCGGGGGTTAACCCGGATCCGGTGACCCGTGCGAGCCGTTTTTGCGAAGCATTAACCAATTAAATTTAAAACTTGGCAGGATTCGTTGCAATGCCCAGTTTTGCGGGCCGGAAAACCTGACCGGGGAATTCTATGGCTATGTTCCGTTCATCTCGCCGGCAAGCGGCATTCGATTTTGACCTCCTGATGCCGGAAACGCCGGTGCGCCGTTCGGCGCGGGCGGCAAATCCCGACCGCGACGTGGTAGACGCTGAATTTGTCACCATCAAGGAAAACCGTGCGCGCCAGCCCGGAAATGACAATCGTGGCGCAGCGCGCCGGCAGGCGGTAAAGCCGCCCATTACCCTCCCCATGCTGGGCCTCGCCTTCATCGGCTGGGTGGATCGCAGATTGTCGCGCCTTTCGGCGGATGCCTATTCGGCACTGGTGGCCGGCCTCGCTATTTTTGTCTTCGTATGCTCGGGTGGTCTCTCGGTCGTAGTACCGGAAAAGACGGCCGCCGCGGCCCCGGTCAGCCCGCTCGCCATTTCCCATGTTACCGTGACCCCGCAGGAAGCGGGCGGCATGGATATTCTGCTCATCAACGGCATCGTGGAAAACAATGGCGGCAATCTGGAAGAGGTGCCGGCCCTTCGCGCCGATCTCTTCGCCGCCAAGGGGCAGCTGGTGGCCAGCATGGTCATCGAACCGCCGGTGAAAGAGATGCAGCCCGGTTTCAGTCACGGTTTTTCGGCAAAACTGCGCCATCCCGGTGGAAAAACGCCAGAGATCAAGCTTTCCTTCGTCGAGGCGGGTGCGTCCGAACGCTGACTGTGCTAACGCCTGTCTTCTATTTTTACTGAAAGGTAAAATCGGCAAGGCGCAGCACAGGAGTAAGAATGCCCGTCGTCCGTGGAAAAAATATCGAGCCGCTTTATACCGCCGAGCAGATCGCCGAGCGCAATCGCGACATGGCCAAGCACATTGCCAGCGGCCCGACCAAGGATTTGCTGGTCATTGCCGTGCTCAAGGGATCGTTCATTTTCGCGGCCGATCTTATCCGCGCGCTGCATGACAGCGGCCTTGCGCCCGAAGTCGAATTCATCACGCTGTCGAGCTATGGCACCGGCACGGTTTCGCAAGGCGTCAGGATCGTCAAGGATATCGACAGCGATGTGAAGGATCGCGATGTGCTCCTGATCGACGATATTCTGGAATCCGGCCGCACGCTGCGTTTCGCCAAGGAACTGCTCTATGAGCGCGGCGCGCGCCACGTCACCATCGCCGTGCTGCTCGACAAGAAGGTGAAGCGCAAGGAAGATCTGGAGGCCGATTATGTCGGTTTCGAATGTCCAGATTATTTCGTCGTGGGTTACGGCATGGACGTGGCCTATGCCTTCCGCGAACTGCCTTTCGTCGGCGTCGTGACCGGCGACGCCTGACTACTTCTCCCGTGCCGGAACGGCACAGGGCGGAGACGCCTCATTAACCATTCACCCAGCCAAAGCCTGGGTGTTTACCTCTTGAAAAGAGGAGCCTGCGATGTTGCTCACGGCTGGAAATGATGCCCAGGAGCAATGATTGATGGCGAAGATTCTGATTACCGAAGATGAGGATGCATTGCGGGCTTTTGTCGCCCGCGCCCTGCGTCTCGACGGTCACGAGACCCATGAGGCGGCAGACGGCGAGCAGGGGCTGGAGAAGCTCCAGGAAACCAGTTTCGATCTTCTTCTTTCGGATATCCGCATGCCGGTCATGGATGGCATCGAGCTGGCGCACCGCGCCGCCGAAAGCTTCCCAGCCATGCGCATTTTGTTGATGACCGGTTATGCCGAACAGCGCGAACGCGCTGATGATCTGGCCGAAAAGATTGTCGATGTGGTTTCCAAACCCTTCGCGCTTCCCGATATCCGCAAGGCTGTCGCCCGTGCGCTCGCGGCGTGAGCGAAGGTTATAGAAATTTGAAAAGGGCGGCCGTCGGCCGCCTTTTTTGTTGACCAGACTTACCCGATGGTCTTTCCGCTTCCACTTCCGTCATCCCGGCCTTGAGCCGGGATCCAGCCAGCCCAAGGACTTGGGCTGAAAAAAGTCGTCTCGCCGCGCAGACGCGCGTCTGCTGGATGCCGGATCAAGTCCGGCATGACCGAGAAACTTTACTCTTTAAAACTGGCTGTACTGGAGCGCACTGAGTAAATCGGGCATGCGCCTCACTTGATATCCAGCAACCGCTCCAGATAACGCCGCTCGATTTCCCCCGGCGGGTTGTTGCCGAGCTTTTCACGGATAGCCTCGAGGATTTCGCGGGCACGCTGAACGTCGATCTCGTCAGGCACCTTCACCTGATCGCCGAAATCCGGGCCGGTGGTGCTGCGCGGACGGCCGAGCGGGTCGCGACCGTTCTGGCCGCCCTGTCCGGCCATGCCTTCCTGACCTTGCCCGGGCTGCTGACCCTGCTGGCGCATGGCCTGCATGATCTGGCCCATCATGTCCTGCGCGCCCTGTCGCAGCGCGTTCAGCGCATTGCCCTGGCCTTCGACAGCCTGTTCGCCCTGACCCTTGCCCAGTGCTTCACCGGCGCCCTGCATTTCCTGCTGCGCCTTGCCGAAGTTTTCGCCCGGTTCCATGCCGAGATCACGAAGACCCTGCTGCAATTCGCCGAGTTGCTTGCCGAGTGCATCCTGCTGGGCCCGCAGGTTTTTCAGCGCTTCGCGCAATTGTTCCGCAGTCATCTGGTCAGACTGTTGCTGCCCACCCTGCTGGCCATTTTCGCCCTGTTCGCCCTGCTGTCCCTGTTGCGGCGGCTGGCCGTTCTCGCCCATCTGGTGGTCGTCTTCGCTTTCGCCGCCCTGCTGCGGGTCGCCGCGCTGCATGCGGTCGCGCAGCGCCTGATCGAGCTTGAAAGTCTCGTCCATCAGCTTCTGCTGCTGCTGCAGGATTTCGCCCAGCTTGTCGATCTGCTGGCGCATCTTGCTGCTCTGCTGCTGCCCCTGCTGGCCCTGACGCTGCGGCCTGCCTGCCTGCAGATTGTTCATCATGCGCTGCAGCTGCGAGAGCATTTCCTGCGCCGCGTCGCGGTTGCCGGAGCGGGCGAGGTTCTCGATCTGGTTCATCATGTTTTCCAGATCGCGCTGGCGCAGCACGTTCTGCGCCTGCTGGTTCATGTTGGCTTGCGGCGCGTTCTGCATGCGCTGCGCAAGCTCGTTCATGAATTGTTGCATCGCTTCCCGCAGTTCCTGCATCAGCTTGGCGACCTCCTCGTCGGAGGCATTTCGCTGCAACGCTTCCGAAAGCGCCGTCTGCGCATCGCGCAGGCGCTTTTCGGCCTGCGAAAGGTCGCCATCCTCGATGCCGAGCGCGATTTCCCAGAGGTAATCAGCCGTATCCTTCAGCATCTCCTCATTATAGGCGAGCCGCATGCGGGTCTGCGCCGATTGCAGCAGGAGATAATGCGTGGTGTTGGGAATGGTCTCTTCCGGGCGCAGGCCTACCGCCTCGTTATAGGCGATGGCCTTCGGCATCTGGCGCGTGTCCAGTGAGAAAATCTGCCGCTGTTCGGCGATGGAGGCCGCCAGCGGTTCGGAGAAGTTACGGCCCGGCAGCACCATTTCATGCGCGGGGCTGCGGCCGGTCTGGCCGGCGCCGTCGGTCGCCACCAGCGTGATGCGCACGCGCTTGCCCGCCATCGGATGTTCGGTCAGGTTGCGGCTGGTCAGGCCCTTGATTTCGCGATTGTTCTGCCGCGGCAGATCGAGCTTGAATTCCGGCGCCGGGTAAAGTGCGGTTGCGCCTTCCGCTACGCCAAGCGGCTCGATGATCGCATGGGCTTCCTTCAGGCCGTAATCGTCCTTGGCCGTGAAGCCCACTTCCAGCGCGCCGTTGACGGCCCGGCGCGGCATGTTGTCGAAGGCGATGCTGGGCGGCTGGTCGGGAATGACGTTGAAGACCCATTGCTCGCCATTGGCGGTAATCATGCCGCTTTCGGTGACATCCATGGCGAAGGTGCGCGGCGCGACGGGCTGATCCGCCGAACGCACCGGCGCCTGAACGGCGACCTCGCCGCTTGCACTGTCGGCGCGCGCCGCTTCCGGTGCAAGCTTCTGCAATGCGCCTGCCATTTCCGGTTCGAAGGTCACCTCCTCGCCGCCATCGCCGCCGGTCATGCGGATCGTCAGCTTGGAGGATTGCGGCACGGAAACCGCGTCGCGGTTGGTTGCGTCACGCCCGGTCAGGAAAATCGGTGCGCGGCCGGTATAAGCGGGCGGCGTGACCCAGGCATCGAGACGAATATCCGGATTGAGCGGACCGACGACCGGCCGGCTGCGGAAAGCATCGGCAACGGTGCCCGCGCCGTTGGAATAGGAAAAACCGAAAGCAGTGACCAGAAGCAGTGCCGGAATGGCGCGCAGCGCCAGCCGGTCATAACGGGCGATATCGGGTTTCGGCAGGCCGGCATTGAGCGCGGCGATGCGCTCCGCCATGCGAATCTGGTGTTCTTTCCAGAGTGTGCGGGAAAATGGTGTGTCAAAGGCAGGTTCGTCTTCCTGCACGCCGACTGGCTGGTGCGCGAGACCGTTCCGATCCTCGAGGAGGCGCGACGCGTCATTATCTGTCGGCCATTTCAGCCTGAGGATCGGCAGAAGCGTGGCGATAAAACTGAAAACCAGCACAAAAACGATGCCAAGCCGCAGGAAATCCGGCATGTGTCGGTAAAGGCCGAACCAGGCGAGCGCCAGAAACACGGCGGCGATGGAGAGCGGCCACAGGGTTTTAGGTGCGATTTTCTCGCAGAGCAGCACGATTTTCGCGAAGAAGCGCTTGGCGGCAACCAGACGGGCAAGGTCCGGCCGCTGCGCGAATGCGCCGGTCGGGCGCTTTCTGCCTGTCCTGTCCTCTCCGGTTGTGGTCATCAATCCGTTCTCCCGGTTCTGGCCACGTCAAACGCCATTCCCGGAACGGCGAGCTGCTTGTATCCTGAGGGGCAAGGATAACATTCTTTGTGGCGAAGACGAGGGCAAGCGGATGCTCACCCCCATTTTTTAGGCAACTTCGCTTGATTGTGATCGGTCACGCGGTGCGACAGGCGAAATCAATCGAGCCAGACGGGTACGGAATCGAGAGCGATCAGCTCTTCATAGGTGCCGCGCGGGCGGATGACGTGGAACTTGTCACCTTTCACCAGCACTTCCGGCACCAGCAGGCGCGAATTATAGGTGCCTGCCTGCACCGCGCCATAAGCACCGGCGGAGCTGACGGCAATCAGATCACCCGGCTGCGGTGCGGCCATCTCGCGGTCCAGCGCCAGATAGTCACCGGTTTCGCAGACGGGGCCGACGATATCGGCCTTGATACGCGGCGCGTCTACAGCGGGCTGCGCGACCGGGCGAATGCCGTGATAGGCCTCGTAAAGCGTCGGGCGGATGAGGTCGTTCATCGCGCCGTCAACGATCACGAAGGTCTTCTCGCCGCCATCCTTCACATAGATCACCTCAGTCACCAGAATACCGGCATTGCCGACAATCAGGCGTCCCGGTTCGGTGATGATCTTACAGTTGAGGCTTTTCAGTTCATTCTTGACGATATGTGCATAGGCATCCGGCAGCGGCGGCGGGTTGTTGTCGTCGCGGTAGGGAATGCCGAGACCGCCGCCGATGTCGACATGACTGATCGTGTGTCCGTCGGTGCGCAGCGCCTCGACCAGTTCGCGCAGTAGCCGGAAGGCATCCTCGAAAGGCTGCAATTCGGTGATCTGGCTGCCGATATGCATGTCGATGCCGGTGACCTCGATGCCGGGCAGGGTGGCGGCATGGGCATAGACTGCACGCGCCCGCTCATAGGAAATGCCGAATTTGTTTTCTTTCTTGCCGGTGGAAATCTTGGCATGGGTGCGCGCATCCACGTCAGGATTGATGCGGAAGGAGACATGCGCCCTTTTGCCGGCCTTGACGGCGCGCAGGTTGAGGACTTCCAGCTCCGGCTCGGATTCGATGTTGAAGCAATAGATGCCGGCTTCCAGCGCGTAATCCATTTCCGCCACGGTCTTGCCGACGCCGGAAAACATGATGCGGCTTGCCGGCACGCCGGCGCCGAGCGCCCGGCGCAATTCGCCGCCCGACACGACATCGATGCCCGCGCCGAGCTTTGCCAGCGTCTTCAGCACCGCCTGGTTGGAATTGGCCTTCATGGCGTAACAGACCATGGCGTCCACATCGGCAAAAGCGCCTGAGAACACCTTGTAGTGGCGTTCCAGCGTCGCGGTCGAATAGACATAGAACGGCGTGCCGACCGCCTTGGCGATCTCAGGAACGGGCACGTTTTCGGCGTGCAGCACGCCGTCGATATAGCCAAAATGGTTCACGGCTTTTTACCCGTCAGAGGAGCTTGTCGAGAATGAACGGACGCTCAGCCGTTGCCGGCTTCGGCTCGCTTCCATCGGCGGCGCGTTTGTTGCGCATTTCGACCGGCGTGCTCGGCGGATCGATATCGCCTTTTCGCCCGCAGGCACTGAGAGCAAGGCTGACGGCGAGCGTCATGCCGATGGGAACGATGAGTTTGCGCGCGGTTTTTGAAAGCATGAGCCTGTCCAAAGGAAATATGTGCCTCTCTGATAACGAAAAACAGGGCGCTTGTGCACCCTGTTTCTGGTGATCGCAGCGTAACGCGATTTTATCAGTTGCGTCCACGCCACCAGGCGATCTGCTTTCGCACTTCCGAAGGAGCCGTGCCGCCGAAGCTCACGCGGCTGGCAACCGATGCCTCGACCGAAAGAACGTCGAAAACGCTGCTGGTGATGGCGGGGTGGATGGCCTGCAGGTCTTCCAGCGAAAGATCGGCCAGATCGCAGCCTTTCTTTTCCGCCAGCGCCACGGCATTACCGGTCACATGGTGAGCATCGCGGAAGGGCAGACCCGCCTCGCGCACCAGCCAGTCGGCGAGATCGGTTGCGGTGGAATAGCCCGAACCGGCTGCTGCGCGCATGCGGTCCTTGCGCACTTCAAGGTCGCGGATCATGCCGGTCATGGCGGCAATCGCCAGTTCCAGGCTTTCGGCGGAATCGAAAACCTGTTCCTTGTCTTCCTGCATGTCCTTGGAATAGGCGAGCGGCAGGCCCTTCATGACAGTCAGAAGCGCTACCAGCGAGCCGTTGATGCGGCCGGTCTTGGCGCGCACCAGTTCGGCTGCGTCAGGGTTCTTCTTCTGCGGCATGATCGAGGAGCCGGTGGAAAAAGCGTCCGACAGGCGGATGAAGCCGAATTGCGGCGTCGACCAGATAACGATTTCTTCGGCGAGACGCGACAGATGCGTGGCGCAGATCGAGGCGATCGACAGGAATTCCAGCGCGAAATCGCGGTCGGAGACGGTGTCGATGGAATTGCGGGTCGGCTCGCGGAAGCCGAGCGCCTTCGCCGTCATGTGGCGGTCAATGGGGTAGCCGGTGCCGGCAAGAGCGGCAGCACCGATCGGGCTTTCATCCAGATGCTCGATGGCGTGGCGCACGCGGGCGCGGTCACGGCCGAACATTTCCACATAGGCCATGCAATGATGGCCGAAGGTGACGGGCTGGGCTGTCTGCAGATGGGTGAAGCCGGGCATGACCGTATCGGCATTTTCTTCGGCGCGATCGAGGAAGGCGGCGATGAGCGCGGTCAGCATGCTCTCCGTCTTCTGCAATTCTTCCTTGACCCACAGGCGGAAATCGAGCGCCACCTGATCATTGCGCGAGCGGGCGGTGTGCAGACGGCCGGCCGCCGTGCCGATGAGGGTGGCAAGCCGCGCCTCGATGTTCATGTGAATATCTTCGAGCTTGCGCGAGAATTCGAAGGTGCCGGCCTTAATCTCTGACAGGATCGTGTTCAGGCCGTGAACGATCTTGTCTTTATCTTCCTGCGAAATAATGCCTTTTTCCGCCAGCATGGCGGCATGCGCCATAGAGCCGCGGATGTCCTGGGCGTAAAGCTTCTTGTCGAAGCCGATGGAGGCATTTATCTCTTCCATGATGGCAGATGGCCCGGAAGCGAAACGTCCGCCCCACATCTGGTTGGAGGATTTCTGATCTGTGCCGTCAGCCATGTTAAGTGCCCTGGAGTATTCGATGACAGAAAAAAGGCCGTTCAGGCTTCCTTCCGCCAAATTGGTTGCAATTGCTGCCGTGGCCGGTGTGCTCGCCGGTGCTGGCGCGGTCTGGTTCAGGCATATTGGGTCTGAGAGCCCGGTTCAAGGGGCAGCGGTGGCCGAGGGCGGTTTATGTGAAGGTGCGGCAAACCGCATCGCTTCGCTGAAGCCGTTTCTGAAAGGGCAGGTGGCGGCCATGTCGGCGGCGGACAAGCCGCGCGTCATCCCGCTGTCCTTCAAGGGACCGGAGGCTAAGGACATGACGCTTGCCGACCTCAAGGGCAAGGCGGTCCTTCTCAACCTCTGGGCCACATGGTGCGTGCCCTGCCGGGAAGAGATGCCGGCTCTGAACGCGCTGGAGAAGGAAAAGGGCGGCGAGAATTTTGAGGTCGTTGCCGTTAATATCGATGTCGGCGCGGATGAAAAACCGAAAGCCTTCATGGATGAATATAAGATCGACGCTCTGAAGCACTACCGCGACAGTTCCATGGGCGTCTTCAACGTTTTGAAAAAGGAAGGCCTCGCTTTTGGCCTGCCGGCAACCCTGCTGCTGGATGAAAATGGCTGCCTGCTCGCGGCCATGAACGGCCCGGCCGCGTGGGACAGCGAGGATGCCAAGGCGCTGGTGACCGCCGCGACGGGAAAATGATGCCGGTGGCTGGATCCATGAGTTGAGAGCCGCAACCGCCCTCAAGACAGGCCTGTCCAGCGGATGGGCCGGTGCAGACAAGCCGGCACCCGCCCCGTATAATGATCCTGCTTCCGCCATGGAATAGGTGCCGACATGGAGTTGCTTATCCCCCGGCTTGGTCTTGCCCTTGCCATCGGCCTGCTCGTCGGCCTTGAGCGCGGCTGGCGGGAGCGTGATGCGCCGGCGGGCAGCCGTACCGCCGGGATCAGGACCTATGGCATTGCCGGCCTGCTCGGTGGCATCTTCGGCATCTTGGCCGATGAGCAGGGCAATGCCTTCGCCTTTGCGGCGGGTTTTCTGGGATTCGCATTCAGTTTTTCGTGGTTCAAGCTGCGTGAGGCGCGCCATGACAATGATTTCAGTGTCACCGGCGTGGTTGCGGCGCTCTGCGTCTTTGCCCTCGGCGGGCTTGCGGTAACGGAACAATATCAGGCGGCGGCGGCTGGTGGCGCGGCCCTTGCGGCATTGCTTGCGGGCAGGGAAGTTCTCCACCGTCTGCTGAAACGGTTGACATGGATCGAGCTTCGCTCCGCGCTGGTGCTTGCAGTGATGACCGCCGTCGGCCTGTCGATCCTTCCAAACCGGACAATCGATCCGTGGGGCGGTTTCAACCCCTGGGAAATATGGCTGTTCACCGTGCTCAGCGCCACGATTTCCTATTGCGGCTATATTGCCGTGCGGTTGCTCGGCTCAACCCGCGGCCTGCTGGTGACCGGGCTGGCGGGTGCTCTGGTTTCATCGACCGCCGTAACCGCCAGCTTCGGGCAGAAGGCGAAAAGCGGTGAAAACGTCTGGCCTCTTGCCGGTGTGGCGGCGCTGGCCGCGGCTGTATCGCTGCTTCGGGTTCTCGCTATCGTCCTCGCCCTCTCGCTGACGACGTTTTCCCTCATCGCACCGGCAACGCTGACCGCTGCACTGGTTCTCGGATTGAGCGGCGCCGGCCTGATAAGGCTGCAGGACACGCAGCCCGGACAGGAAATCGACGCAAAAAATCCGTTCGACTTGGTGCCCCTTGCCATCTTCGCCGCGCTCTTTGCTGCAACGCGAACGCTGAATGCCGTTCTTCTCGTCTGGATCGGCACGGGTGGTTTCATCGCCCTCACGGCTTTGTCGGCCATATTCGATGCCGATGTCGCCGTTCTCAGTGCGTTGCGAGCCAACGCGCAGAATCTTTCGCCTGATATCGTGGCGAGCGCAATTCTCGCCGCTCTCGCCGCCAACGCGGTAGGCCGCGTATTCGTCGCTGCCGTTTCCGGAACGCTCGTTTATTGCGGGTTGCTCACGGCCGCATCCGTCCTCGCCGCCGGCGCTGGCGCGGTCATTTATCTGCTGATTGCCTGAGAGTTCAGCCGAAGGCAGAGACGATATTGGTCCGGGCTCAGCGCGTGGGGACCGGCGTCTCGCCGCGATAGTCGTAGAATCCGCGGCCGGACTTGCGGCCGAGCCAGCCGGCCTCGACATATTTGACCAGCAGTGGGCATGGGCGGTATTTGCTGTCGGAGAGGCCATCATGCAGCACCTGCATGATCGACAAACAGGTATCGAGACCGATGAAATCGGCAAGCTGCAGCGGTCCCATCGGGTGGTTGGCGCCAAGCCGCATGGCGGTATCGATGGCTTCCACCGAGCCGACGCCTTCATAAAGCGTATAGATCGCCTCGTTGATCATCGGCAGCAGGATGCGGTTGACGATGAAGGCCGGGAAATCCTCGGCGACGGTGATCGCCTTTTCCAGCGTCCGCACATAATCCTTGGCCGCGTCGAAAGTCTTTTCATTGGTGGCGATGCCGCGCACCAGTTCCACCAGTTTCATGACCGGCACCGGGTTCATGAAGTGGATGCCCATGAACTGCTCGGGACGATCGGTGGCGGATGCAAGGCGAGTGATGGAGAGCGAAGACGTATTGGTGGCGAGCAGCGCTTCGGGCTTCAGGACCGGGCAGACCTGCGCATAAATCTTGCGCTTGATCTCTTCATTTTCCGTCGCGGCCTCAATGACGAGATCCATGGCTGCCAGATCATTGATATCAGTCGATCCGCTGATCAGCGCCAGCGCCTGCTTGCGGGCGTCGTCCGAAAGCTTGCCGTTGGTGACCTGGCGGGCGAGATTGCCGTTGATCGTGGCGAGACCGGCCTCGATGCCTTCCTTGGAAAGATCGTAGATATGGACCCTGTAACCGGCGATGGCGGAGACATGTGCAATGCCGCATCCCATCTGACCGGCTCCGATGACACCGATGTTTTTAAAGGGGGCGGTCATAGGTTGGTCTCCTCTCAGGGATTTTGTCTGCGTTATTGCCGGCGATGTTACGCATATCGCCGAAAAAGAGAAGGCGGCGCGTTTAAAAAACGCGCCGCCTCCAATTTATGCTTAAATTACAGCGATTTTTCGAGTTCCGGCAAGGCTTCGAACAGATCGGCGACGAGGCCGTAATCCGCAACCTGGAAGATCGGCGCTTCTTCATCCTTGTTGATGGCGACGATAACCTTCGAGTCCTTCATGCCGGCCAGATGCTGGATGGCGCCCGAAATGCCGGCGGCGATGTAAAGCTGCGGGGCAACCACCTTACCGGTCTGGCCCACCTGCCAGTCGTTCGGCGCATAACCGGCATCGACGGCTGCGCGCGATGCACCAACGGCTGCACCGAGCTTGTCGGCGACGGGAAGGATGACTTCCTTGAACTTCTCGGAAGAACCAAGCGCACGGCCGCCCGAGATGATGATCTTCGCAGAGGTCAGTTCCGGACGGTCGGACGACGCCAGGGCATCGGAAACGAAGCTGGAAAGGCCGGGGTTTGCCGCCGCGCCGATGGTTTCGACCGTTGCCGAACCGCCTTCGGCCGCTGCCGCAAAGGCGGTCGGACGCACGGTGATGACCTTCTTGGCGTCGGTTGCCTGCACCGTCTGGATGGCGTTGCCGGCATAGATCGGGCGCTTGAAGGTATCAGGGCTGACGACTTCAATGATTTCCGAGACCTGGGCCACGTCGAGAAGGGCCGCAACGCGCGGCGTCACGTTCTTGGCGGATGCTGTCGCCGGGGCGATGATGACGTCATAGGAGGAGCTGAGCGAAACAACCAGCGCCGCCAGCGGCTCGGCGAGCGCGTTGGCATAGGATGCGTCTTCGGCGAGCAGCACCTTGGACACACCGGAGAGTTTCGCGGCAGCGTCGGCAGCGCCCTTGGCATTGGCGCCGGCAACCAGCACATGGACGTCGCCGCCAATCTGCGTTGCCGCCGTCAGCGTCTTCGCCGTCAGGTCGGAAAGGGTTGCGTTGTCGTGTTCTGCCAGAAGAAGAATGGCCATAAGAATATCTCCCTTTTCCGAAACCTTAGAGGACGCCGTCGGCTTTGAGCTTTTCGACCAACTCGGCAACCGAGCCAACCTTGATGCCGGCCTTGCGGCCCGCAGGTTCTTCGGTCTTCAGCACCTTCAGGCGCGGCGAAACATCGACGCCGAAATCGGCCGGAGCCTTCTTGTCGAGCGGCTTCTTTTTCGCCTTCATGATGTTCGGCAGCGAGGCGTAACGCGGCTCGTTCAGGCGCAGGTCGGTGGTGACGACGGCGGGAAGTTTCAGCTCGATCGTCTGCAAACCACCATCGACTTCGCGGGTGACCGCGACCTTGCCGTCTGACGGTACGACCTTGGAGGCAAACGTGCCCTGGCCCCAGCCGAGAAGGGCGGCCAGCATCTGGCCTGTCTGGTTGCTGTCGTCATCGATCGCCTGCTTGCCGACGATGACGAGACCGGGCTGTTCAGCCTCAGCGACACCCTTCAGCAGCTTGGCGACGGCGAGCGGCTCAACCGTTTCGTCGGTCTCGATGAGGATGGCGCGGTCGGCGCCCATGGCGAGCGCGGTGCGCAGCGTTTCTTCCGCCTTGGCCGGGCCGATGGAGACGACCACGACTTCTTCGGCCTTGCCGGCTTCCTTCAGGCGAAGGGCCTCTTCCACCGAGATTTCGTCGAACGGGTTCATCGACATCTTCACATTGGCAAGCTCAACGCCAGAACCATCCGATTTCACGCGGATCTTCACGTTGTAATCGACGACTCGTTTAACGGGGACAAGGATTTTCATCGGCGGCTTTCCTCAAACTCCTGTCCGCTTTGGCCAGTTGACCGCGCGGACCTCCAAAAACAGGTTGGCGACATGGATAAGCATTTTTCCCGCAAATACAACGGAGCAATCTTCATTATCACATGCACGTAAGGCATATCTTACGTTGACGTTAACGTAAATACTCTATCTCTCACGCAGGGTCTCATCTACCCCCGTCATAGCCCCGTTCGATTTGCGACAACCCTGCCGTTTGCGACGTATTCTTGAACTGCGCCGCCCTCGGCGCAACAATGGTGCGGTCAAACAGGGGCACGCCTCGCCTGCGCATGAAAACCACCAGGATCGCGCCTGCTATTATGCCGCCGACATGGGCGCCCCAGGAGACGTTTTCCTCGAGCCCCAGCGCCAGCATCAGGAACTGCTGGCCAATCCACAGAGCCAGCGGAATGAAGGCGGGCAGGGGAAGCGGAATGCGCATGAGAACCAGCACCCAGACGCGCACCCTGGGATGCAGCAGGAAATAGGCCGCGACCACGCCGGAAACCGCACCCGAAGCGCCGATCAGCGGTCCTTCCGACGTGGGTGAGACGACGCCGTGAAACAGCGCGCCGACAATGGCGCAGGCAAGATAGAAGATCAGGAAACGGAAATGGCCAAGCGCGTCCTCGACATTGTCGCCGAAGACCCAGAGAAACAGCATGTTGCCGGCCAGATGCCAGAAATCGAGATGCAGGAATGCGTAAGTGATGACGGTCAGATCGTCAGGCACCACCTGCAGGGCCGGTTCCAGATAGGCGTAGTCGAACACCACGGCCGGAATGAAACCAAGGCCGAGCGCTGCGGCATTGGCCTCGGTATCGCTGGCAAGCACGCCGGTAAACAGCCAGACCAGCACATTGACCACGATCAGGCCGATGGTGACATATTGCAGCCGGATATGCTTGAGGGAGTTCGCATCGTGCAGCGGTATGAACATCGAACGTCCTTCATTTGCGCAAGCGATGCGATCTAGCGGTTCTTGCCCGGAACCCACAATATGTCGGCCTTGCCGGCATCATTGGCGAAACGGGCCGCGACGAACAGGAAATCGGACAGGCGATTGGCATATTTCAACGCTGCCGGGCTGACGATCTCATTCTCGGAAACGGAAAGCTCTACCATCAGCCTCTCCGCCCGGCGGCAGACGGTGCGCGCCAGGTGCAGATTGGCCGCTGCCGCGCTGCCGCCCGGCAACACGAAAGAGGTCAGCGGTTCGAGGGCGGCATTGAGTTCGTCGATTTCATTTTCCAGCCGGGTGACCTGGCTTTCAACGATGCGCAGCGGCTCATAAGAAAGCGGCTCGCCATTATCGGGCGTGGCGAGATCGGCGCCGAGATCGAACAGATCGTTCTGGATGCGAAAGAGCATGGCATCCAGCCGTTCCAGCCCGCCCGTATGCAGTCGCGCGACGCCGATGGCCGAATTGGTCTCGTCCACCGTGCCATAGGCCTCGACGCGAAGATCGTGCTTCAGCCGGCGCGGGCCGGAAACCAGCGCGGTCGTTCCTTTGTCGCCGGTGCGGGTGTAGATCTTGTTCAGTTTCACCATGTCAGCGGCCACCGCCGGTGAGCCAGAGGGTGAGCATGATCAGCACGATGGCGATGGCCTGCAAGAGAAGGCGAAGCTGCATCAGCTTGTTGGACCGGTTGGCATCCTGCCCCTTCAGCATGTTGAAGAGGCCGCGTATCAGCACGATGACGACGAGGCCCATGACGATAAGGGCCAGAACGGTGGTGAAGCCGGACATGCGGTATTACTCCTCCTCAATCGAATCTGCGCAGCAGACGATAGAAAAGTCCGGCAGGCAAGAGCCGTTTCAGGATAAGCCCCTGTTTGGCTGGCACCGTGACGGGATAATGCGGCTTCGGTTTTGCCGCCGTCAGGGCGTGTTTCAGCACGGCATAAACCGCATCGGGACCAAGCTTGTGACGGTTGACTGGACCGGAGCCATCCATGCGCGCCAGCTGGCGTTTATATTCCGCCGCATGGGCCGAATTTTCGAGATCGATATGCTCGTTGATATGGGCAAGCGCCGTCGCGGTGAATTTCGAGGTGATGGGACCGGGTTCGATCAGGCTCACATGGATGCCGCTGCCCTGAAGCTCCATGCGCAAGGTGACGCCCAGCCCCTCAAGCGCGAATTTCGAAGCGGTGTAAGCGCCGCGATAACGATAGGGCACGAGGCCGAGAATGGAGGAGCAATGCACGATGCGGCCGACGCCGCGGGCGCGCATGAAGGGAATGACCCGCCGTGTCAGATCGTGCCAGCCGAAGACATTGGTTTCGAACTGGGCTCTCAGCGCTTCGACAGGCAGGTCCTCCACCGCGCCCGGCTGGCCATAGGCGCCGTTGTTGAAAAGCGCATCGATGCGGCCGCCGGTTCGGGCGGCGACGGTATCCACCAGCGCGGCGATGGTTTCGGGCTTGGTGTAATCCATGATCAGGGTTTCGATGCCCTGATTTTCAAGCGCGGCCATGTCGGCGATACGGCGCACGGTGGCGAAAACCCGCCAGCCGTCCCGGTGGAGCGCGCCGGCGCAATAAGCGCCGATGCCCGAGGAACATCCGGTGATGATGATGACGGGCTTTTCAGACATCTGCCGCTCCGGGAAACCGACTATCGCTCTGGCCCGTTTGACCGGCCCATGGAAAACGCATTGCGCAAAATCCTTCTCAGTGACGGAACCGAAAGCCGGGCTTGCGCGCTGTACAAAGCGAAGCTGATTTCCCATATTCGGGACGAAGTTACAAATGAAATGCCGATGAATGGAGGTGACATGGTTGCCGCAGTGCGCCTGGCAGGCAAGGTTGCCTTCGATGCCTATTCCCATTTCGCCGAGGATGACGGCTGGGCGATGGCGAGCCATATGGCGCTTTCCATCCTGCTGGCGTTGTTCCCCTTTCTGATCTTCGGTACGGCGCTTGCCGGTTTTCTCGGGGCCGACCAGTTTTCCGAAACGGCGGTGCATCTGATTTTCGACACCTGGCCTGAGGCGATTGCCGGGCCGCTGGCGGCGCAGGTGCAGCAGGTGCTGACCATTCCGCGCGGCGGGCTGCTGACGATTTCGGTGCTGGCCGCCGCCTATTTTGCCTCCAATGGCGTCGAGGCGCTCCGAATTTCGCTCAACCGCGCCTATCGTGTCACCGAAACGCGATGGTGGTATGTGACCCGCCTGCTCAGCCTGCTTTATGTGCTGATCGCCGTGGTCGTCTTTGCCGGCATAAGCATCGTGCTTGTTGCCGTGCCGGTTGCCACCTCTTTTGCCGAGCAGCGGTTCCCGTGGCTGACGGATGTGCTGAACACCATCTCCAGCCTTGGTCTTTACGGCACCATCGTGGTTCTGACGGCGGGGCTGGTGGCCGCGCATCTTTGGCTGCCCGCCGGCAAACGCCGTATCTGGGATGTCTGGCCGGGCATTCTCTTGACGATGATCTTCTGGGTCATCGGCGCGGCGATCTTTGCCTATTATCTCTCCACCTTCGCCAATTATGCCGCCACCTATGCCGGTCTTGCCTCCGTCATGGTGGTTCTGGTGTTTCTTTACATGGTCGGCGTCATCTTCATGCTCGGTGCGGAGGTCAATGCCGCGCTGATGAAATACAAGGTGCGGCAGATCATCCGCCGCAATATCGGCGGCAGCGGCGCGCGCCGGGAGCGGGCGCTAGAAGAGACCGACAAGCCGGCGGATATCTGAGGGCGTCGCCCCTTCCGCCCGCAGGGCGGAAAGGCCGGTGCTGCCTTCGCTTTTCGAAAGCTTGCGGCCGTCTGCACCCAAAATAAGCCGGTGATGGTGATAGGCGGGCTGCGGCAGGTCCAGCAGGTGTTGCAGCAGCCGGTGGATGGCGGTTGCGTGGAAGAGATCCATGCCGCGCACCACATGGGTGATGCCCTGCAGCGCATCGTCAACCACAACGGAGAGATGATAGCTCGAAGGCGCGTCGGAACGCGACAGCACCACATCGCCCCAGAGCGCGGGAAGGGCCTCGATCTGCCCGGTCTCGCCGTCGCCGCTCTCCTGCCAGAACAGGGGGATGCCGGCGGCGCGCATCGCCTTTTCCATGTCGAGCCGCCAGGCATGCGGCCGGCCGGAGGCCAAAAGCGCATCCCGCTCCGCCTTTGGCCTCTCCCGGTCTATGGTCGGGTAAAGCGGCGCGTCATCAGGATCGCGTGGCCAGAGCCTTCCCTCCGCCTCAAAAGTACGAACGACGGCCTTTGTTTCCCCACGGCTGAGAAAAGCCGGATAGGCGAGGTCCGCGTCGATCAGCATGTCCAGCGCCGCGCGATACTCATCGAAATGTTCCGATTGCCGCCGCACCGGTTCTTCCCAGTAAAGTCCCAGCCAGCCGAGATCATCATGGATCGCCTGCTCCAGCTCCGGCGTGCAGCGCGTCTGGTCGATATCCTCGATGCGCAGCAGAAAGCGGCCGCCATTGTCACGTGCCATGTCATGGTTCAGGAAGGCGGAAAGCGCGTGGCCGAGATGCAGCAGGCCGTTGGGGCTTGGCGCAAAACGGTAAACCGGTTTTTGACGGAGAGGCGAAGGCATGGTTTCTTCTGCCATGTTTTAAAGCGCCCCACCAGCCGGCTGGCGGCATATGGAATGACGGATATGAAAATCATCACCGGGATGGATGACATCAGCGAAGGGCTGGAGCATCTCGCCCACCTCGATCCGGCTCTCAGCCTCATTATCGAAAAAGCCGGTCCGCTGGAGCTGCGCATTCACGAGCCCGGCTTTGCCGGCCTTGCCCATATCGTCGTGTCGCAGATGGTGTCGCGCGCCAGCGCCAACGCCATATGGGCGCGTATCCTTACCGGCACCGGCGGCGTGGTCACGGCGGAAAATTATCTCGGCGCACCCGAGGAATTGCGCGCTGGCTTCGGCCTTTCCCGGGCCAAGGCGACGACGCTGGAAGGGCTGGCGCGCGCCGTCACGGAAGGGCAGATCGATCTTGATGGCGTGGTGCGCAAGGAAGCCGCTGCCGCCCTTTCCGAACTGGTTGCGCTTCGTGGTATCGGCCCGTGGACGGCGGAGGTCTATCTGATGTTCTGCGGCGGGCATCCGGATATTTTCCCGGTCGGCGATGTGGCGCTGAGATCGGCGGTGGCTCACGCGCTTGATCTGGAGGTGAGGCCGGAAGCGAAATGGCTGGCGGAGCGTGCGGCACTCTGGTCGCCTTGGCGCTCCGTGGCCGCGCGGCTTTTCTGGGGCTACTACGCCAATATCATGCGGCGCGCCATGGTGCCTTTACCCTGATACTCCCGCGGCGCTAGAAGTCGGCGATCCTGTAGGGCAGGGCTCCGCGCGAAAGATGATCGAAATGCAGCTTGCGTTTCAACGGCGGCACGGCGCGCTGCACGCAGTCCACCCTTTCGCAGACCCGACAGGAAATGCCGATCGGCTTGAAGGAGGCCGCATTGCCGAGATCGAGCGTATCGGCATAAACGAAATTCTGTGCATGGGAAATTTCGCAGCCAAGCGCGATGGCGTAACGTGGTCTTTCCGTATTGAAACCCGCGCCAGCTTTCTCGATTTGCGTGGCGATGGAAAGATAGCGCACACCGTCAGGCGTTTCCGCCAGCTGCCGCACGATCCTGTCGGAGCTTTCGAAAGCCTGATGGATATTCCAAAGCGGACAGGCCGCTCCGAAACGGGCAAATTGCAGCCGCGTGGCGCTGTGGCGTTTGGTAATGTTGCCGGCGCGGTCGATCTTGGCGAAAAAGATCGGCACGCCCTTCATGCCCGGGCGCTGCAAGGTGCTCAGCCTGTGGGCAACCTGCTCAAGGCTCGCGCCGAAGCGCACGGCGAGAAGCTCCAGATCGTGACGCAGTTCCTGAGCCGCCCGATGAAATCGGCCATAGGGCAGGATGAGGGCTGCGGCGAAATAATTATGCAATCCGATACGACAGATTTCCGCCGCTTCCACATTGCGGAATCCGGCACCGGCCAGCACTCTGTCCACCGTCGCGCCGGCGTGAAGCTGGGCGATCTGCAATGCAAGCTGAAAACAGCGGGTCGGCGCGGCCATGTAGGAGCTGAGAGCGAGCGTTTTGCCGGTGGGGTCGAAGTGCCGGATCAACCCGCCTGCCGCCTCCGTTCTTGTGATATGGATGCCGTAACGGTTGCGCAGTTGCGCGGCCAGAATGCCGTAGGTCTCGCCGCCTTCTATCTCCAGTTCTTCCGCCAGCTCTTCGGCCAGAAGGTCGATCTCGGCGACGTAATTGTCGACGAAGTGGAAGAAATCGCGCACCTCCTCATAGGGGGTTCTTTCCACCTGCGCGGTTCCGCGGCCCAGCCGGTCATCCAGCTGCACCAGCTGCTCGCTGTTCTGGCGATAGGCCTGATGGGCGCGCAGCAGCGCATGGGCAAAACCCGGCGCGTTCTGGGCGATCAGTTTCAGTTCCTGAAGGCCCGGTTCGTAGTTCATGAAGAGCGGATCTTTCAGTGCCTCACGCACGGCGGAAACCAGCCGGTCGCTTTCGCCGGTCGCCAGTTCCGCCATGTCGAGCTGGAATTTTTCCACCAGCGTCACCAGAACGCTGGCCGAAACCGGGCGTTGATTGTTCTCGATCTGGTTCAGGTAGCTCGCGGAGATGCCCAGCCGCTCGGCAAATTGCGCCTGCGTGGCGCGGGCGTTTTCGCGAAGGCCGCGCACCTTGCGGCCGATGAAGAGTTTTTCCGTCGCCATATTGCAACTTTGCAAAATTAAATATTGCAAATATTTATGGCACGCATACGCGCACGATCAAGGCTTCTGGCAGACTATTTTCTGGGTTATGGATCGTAATGACAACGCATGGAGGAAACATGCCCGGCATTCTGGAGCAGTTGGAAACGCGGCGGGAAGAGGCGCGGCTCGGCGGCGGCGTCAAGCGCATTGAGGCGCAACACGCCAAGGGCAAGCTGACGGCGCGCGAGCGTATCGATGTGCTCTTGGATGAAGGTTCCTTCGAAGAATACGACATGTACGTCACCCACCGGGCGGTGGATTTCGGCATGGCGGGCCAGAAGATTGCAGGTGACGGCGTCGTCACCGGCTGGGGCACCATCAATGGCCGGCAGGTCTATGTTTTCTCGCAGGATTTCACCGTGCTCGGCGGTTCGCTGTCGGAAACCCATGCGCAGAAGATCTGCAAGATCATGGATATGGCGGTGCGCAATGGTGCGCCGGTGATCGGGCTGAACGATTCCGGCGGTGCGCGTATCCAGGAGGGCGTGGCCTCGCTCGGTGGTTATGCCGATGTGTTCAAGCGCAATGTCGTCGCCTCCGGCGTCGTGCCGCAGATATCGGTCATCATGGGGCCTTGTGCGGGCGGTGCGGTCTATTCGCCGGCCATGACCGATTTCATCTTCATGGTGCGCGATACCTCCTACATGTTCGTGACCGGGCCGGATGTGGTGAAGACCGTGACGAACGAGATCGTCACAGCGGAAGAGCTTGGCGGTGCCTCCACCCATACGAGAAAATCCTCCGTCGCTGACGGCGCTTATGAAAACGACATCGAGACGCTGGAACATGTGCGGCTGCTGTTCGATTTCCTGCCGCTCAACAATCGCGAAAAACCGCCTGTCCGGCCGTTTCATGACGATCCGGCGCGGCTGGAAGCACGTCTCGATACGCTGATCCCCGACAGCTCCAACAAACCCTACGACATGAAGGAACTGATCCACGCGCTGGCCGATGAGGGAGACTTCTTCGAGCTGCAGGAAGCCTTTGCCCGCAACATCATCACCGGCTTCATCCGCCTTGAAGGCCAGACGGTGGGGGTTGTCGCCAACCAGCCGATGGTGCTGGCCGGCTGCCTCGATATCGACGCCTCGCGCAAGGCCGCCCGTTTCGTGCGCTTCTGCGATGCCTTCAACATTCCGCTGCTGACGCTGGTGGATGTGCCGGGTTTCCTGCCGGGAACGGCGCAGGAATATGGCGGCGTCATCAAGCATGGCGCAAAGCTTCTCTTCGCCTATTCGGAAGCGACGGTGCCGATGGTGACGCTGATCACCCGCAAGGCCTATGGCGGCGCTTATGACGTGATGGCATCCAAACATATCGGCGCGGATGTGAACTACGCCTGGCCGACGGCGGAAATCGCCGTGATGGGAGCAAAAGGAGCGGCGGAAATCCTCTATCGTTCCGAGCTTGCCGATCCCGAGAAGATTGCCGCGCGCACGAAAGAATATGAGGAGCGTTTCGCCAATCCCTTCGTGGCGGCGGAACGCGGTTTCATCGATGAGGTCATCATGCCGCATTCCTCACGCCGCCGCATCGCCCGCGCCTTCGCGTCGCTGCGCAACAAGAGCGTCGAAACCCGCTGGAAGAAACACGATACTATTCCGCTCTAATTTGCTGCAGGGCTGGAAAAATGCTTCGGCCACCTTACTATATGGATGTTCAGGCGCCCGGATTTCCGGATGTCCTCCCGAAACGTACAAGGACACATTTTCATGGCCGAAAATTCCTCCGCAGATAATTTCCCCGCCGGATATGAAGTGCCCAAGGTCTGGACCTGGGATAAGGGCAATGGCGGCCAGTTCGCCAATATCAACCGTCCGATCGCCGGTCCCACCCATGAAAAGGAACTGCCTGTCGGCAAGCACCCGCTGCAGCTTTATTCGCTGGCGACGCCGAACGGCCAGAAGGTCACCATCATGCTGGAAGAATTGCTGGCCGCCGGCCACAAGGGCGCAGATTATGATGCGTGGCTGATCAAGATCGGTGAAGGCGACCAGTTCGGTTCCGGTTTCGTCGGCGTCAATCCGAATTCCAAGATCCCGGCGCTGATGGATCATTCGACCCCTGAGCCCACGCGTGTTTTCGAAAGCGGCTCCATTCTCGTTTATCTCGCGGAAAAATTCGGCGCCTTCCTGCCGAAGGAGGGCAATGCCCGCACGCAGGCGCTGAACTGGCTGTTCTGGCAGATGGGCTCCGCCCCCTTCCTCGGCGGCGGTTTCGGCCATTTCTACGCCTATGCGCCGGTGAAGATCAAATATGCGATCGACCGTTACGCGATGGAGGTCAAACGCCAGCTCGACGTGCTGGACCGGCACCTCGCCGACAACCGTTATCTCGCCGGTTCGGAATATACGATCGCCGATATGGCCGTCTGGCCGTGGTATGGCAAGATCGCGCTCGGTCAGGCCTATGGCGATGCCGGTGCGTTCCTTGAAGCGGACAGCTATAAGAACGTCATGCGCTGGACGCTCGAAATCGGCGAGCGCCCGGCGGTCAAGCGCGGTGTGATCGTCAACAAAACCTCGGGCGATCCGTCCGAACAATTGCATGAACGCCACGATGCCTCCGACTTCGAAACGAAGACTGAGGACAGGATCGGCAAGGCATAACGAAAAGATTAGAGCGCTAAAAGCGCTCTAACTATTTGAATTGACGCATTTCCGGACGTAAAAGCGATTCCGCTTTTACTGGAAATGTTCTGGAAGGACTAAAGATGGCGAACCTGCCCGAAATGACCAAACACAAGGGATTTCCCTCCGGCATGCCGAGCACGGGCGTCCAGTTCACCATCCGTCGCGCCAACCCCAAAGGGGTAACACCTATCAAGATGATACCCCGCCGGGCGCGCAACGATACCAAGGAGCATCGCATCGATGCCGCCTTCCTGCACTCACTCTGGCACCATTTTGGTGCCGAGCCCTTCGAGCGCGGCAATCTCGACGCCGCCCGCCTCAACCTGCTTTTCGGCCGTGAGGTCATACCTGCGGAAAAGAATTTCGATCCGCTTTCCTATCAGGCGATGCTGGTCATCGATGAGCGCGTTGCCCGGCAGAATTTCCCGGAATCATTCGAGAATTTTTTCGAGATCTGAGGGCAGGCGACGGCATTTTTCCTGAGGGGGAGGAGGAACATGATTGTCGACATACTCCATATGGACCTGCAATGGCTGCGACGCTGGGTGAGGCAACGTCGCGGCGGTAACGCGGGCAGAGCATCGGGCAGTCGTGATCCAAAGCCAAAGATGACGCCGGAAGCTGCCCGGCTCGATCACCGGCAGATGCTGCGTTTCATGGCGTTCAATGCGGCGGTCGGCGTGCTGATCGGCGTCTGCGTCGGTGCAGCGCTGATTTTTCTCGACATTGGCGGTTTGGGCGCGCGCATCGGCCGCGCCGCAAATCCGGTTGTGCCGGTATTGCTGGTCGTCGTGCCCATCGCGTCCCTGTTCGGCGCGGCGGCCACCGCCTCGGCGATCCTGATGATGCCCTATGAAAAGAAATTCCGCGACGATGATGACGATGCGAGGGGAGAATAACCGCATGATCAAGAAAATCCTCATCGCCAATCGCGGCGAGATCGCCTGCCGGGTCATCAAGACCGCGAAGAAGATGGGCATCGCCACTGTCGCGGTCTATTCGGATGCGGACGCCAATGCGCTGCATGTGAGACAAGCGGATGAAGCCGTTCATATCGGCCCGGCTCCCTCGTCGCAGTCCTATATCGTCATTGACAAGATTCTCGAGGCGATCGCGAAGACCGGGGCAGATGCTGTCCATCCCGGTTACGGCTTCCTGTCGGAAAATGCTGCCTTCGCCGAGGCTCTGGAAAAGGCGGGTGTCGTCTTCATCGGCCCGCCTGTTGGCGCCATCAAGGCCATGGGCGACAAGATCACCTCGAAGAAACTGGCCGCAAAAGCGGGCGTTTCCACCGTTCCCGGCCATATGGGGCTGATCGAGGATGCGGATGAGGCGGTAAGGATCGCCTCCCAGATCGGTTATCCGGTCATGATCAAGGCGTCCGCCGGCGGCGGCGGCAAGGGCATGCGCATCGCCTTCAACGACACCGAGGCGCGCGAGGGGTTTCAGTCCTCGAAAAACGAGGCGAAATCCTCCTTTGGTGACGACCGCATCTTCATCGAGAAATTCGTCACCCAGCCGCGCCACATCGAAATTCAGGTGCTGGGCGACAAGCACGGCACCATCCTCTATCTCGGTGAGCGCGAATGCTCGATCCAGCGCCGCAACCAGAAGGTCATCGAAGAAGCGCCGTCACCCTTTCTGGATGAAGCGACCCGCAAGGCCATGGGCGAGCAGGCCGTGGCGCTGGCAAGGGCGGTCGGTTACCATTCGGCCGGCACGGTGGAATTCATCGTCGATGGCGAGAGGAATTTCTACTTTCTGGAAATGAACACTCGCCTGCAGGTGGAGCATCCGGTGACCGAGCTTGTTACCGGCATCGATCTGGTCGAGCAGATGATCCGTGTGGCATCAGGTGAAAAGCTTTCCTTCGCACAGGCGGATGTGAAACTGAATGGCTGGGCGATTGAAAGCCGGCTTTATGCCGAAGACCCCTATCGCAACTTCCTGCCTTCCATTGGCCGGCTGACGCGCTATCGACCACCGCGGGAAGGTGCGCAGGAGAACGGAACGGTCATCCGCAACGATACCGGCGTCTTCGAAGGCGGCGAAATCTCGATGTATTACGATCCGATGATCGCCAAACTGTGCAGCTGGGGCCAGGATCGCGAGACGGCCATCGACGCCATGGGGCAGGCGCTGGACCGTTTCGAGGTGGAGGGCATCGGCCACAATCTGCCCTTCCTGTCGGCCGTCATGCAGCATGAGCGGTTCCGGGCCGGAAGGCTCACGACGGGCTTTATCGCGGAAGAATTTCCGGAAGGGTTTTCCGGCGTCGAGCCGGATGAAGCCGCGGCGCGTAAGCTTTCCACCATTGCCGCCATCATCAACCAGCGCGTACAGAACCGCGCGGTCGAAATTTCCGGCACCATCGGTAATCACCGCCGCATTGTCGGCCATGACTGGGTGGTTTCATTTGACGCATTGCACCAAAGGGTCAGCGTTGAAACCGGTCCGGATGGCACGGTGGTCTGCTTTGAGGACGGGGCGGCTTTGGCCATCGATACCGGCTGGCTTCCGGGCCAGAGTCTGGGTCTGTTCACGGTGGCGGGCGAAGTTATCGCCGCCAAGGTTGATCTTGCCGGCGCGGCGGTTCGCCTGCGCTGGGGCGGCATGGATATTCTTGCCCGCGTGCGCAGCCCGCGCGTGGCGGAACTGGCGCTGCTGATGCCGGAAAAACTGCCGCCGGATACATCGAAACTGCTGCTCTGCCCCATGCCTGGTGTCATCACCGGTATTTCGGTGGGTGAAGGCGACGAGGTGGAGGCCGGGCAGGCGCTGGCGACGGTGGAGGCCATGAAGATGGAAAACATCCTGCGCGCGGAAAAACGCGGTCGGGTTGCCAGGGTGGCGGCAAAACCGGGCGACAGCCTCGCGGTGGACGAAGTCATTCTCGAATTCGAGTGATAGCCGCTGCCGTTTTCCGGAACGGATGCGGGCCGGAGCGGTTTACGGGGTCGGGCCTGCGGGCGGCCGTTCGATTTTCGTCACGATCACCGGCCACGGTGCTAGAATGAAATGCAGAAGGGGAGAGATGCATGTCGGGTGAAAAAACGGTGCGGGATTGGCTTCACCTTGCCGAAAAAGAGCTGAAGCGCTCACCGGACATACTCGTCTGGCACACGCCTGAGGGCATCGAGGTCAAGCCGCTCTATACGGCTGACGATCTGCAGAAGATTTCTCATCTTGATAGCCTGCCGGGCTTTGCGCCTTTCACGCGCGGCCCGCGCGCCACCATGTATGCCGGGCGGCCCTGGACCATCCGCCAATATGCCGGTTTTTCCACGGCCGAAGCCTCGAATGCCTTTTACCGCAAGGCGCTCGCCGCCGGCCAGCAGGGTGTTTCCGTGGCTTTCGACCTCGCCACCCATCGCGGTTATGACAGCGATCACCCGCGCGTGGAGGGCGATGTCGGTAAGGCTGGTGTGGCGATCGACAGCGTCGAGGACATGAAAATCCTGTTCGACGGCATCCCGCTCGAAAAAGTCTCGGTGTCCATGACCATGAACGGCGCGGTCGTTCCCGTGCTCGCCAGTTTCATCGTGGCGGGCGAAGAACAGGGCGTTCCCCGCGCCGCCCTTTCCGGCACCATCCAGAACGACATCCTCAAGGAGTTCATGGTCCGCAACACCTATATCTATCCGCCCGAACCCTCGATGCGGATCATTGCCGACATCATCGAATATACGGCGAAGGAGATGCCGAAATTCAACTCCATCTCCATTTCCGGTTACCACATGCAGGAGGCGGGCGCGACGCTGGTACAGGAGCTTGCCTTCACGCTGGCGGATGGGCGCGAATATGTGCGGGCTGCTTTGGCCAAGGGGCTGAATGTCGATGACTTCGCTGGCCGCCTGTCGTTCTTTTTCGCCATCGGCATGAATTTCTTCATGGAGGCGGCGAAGCTGCGCGCTGCGCGCCTGCTCTGGTCACGCATCATGGAGGAATTCAAACCGCAGAAGGCCTCGTCGCTGATGCTACGCACCCATTGCCAGACTTCTGGCGTCTCGCTGCAGGAGCAGGACCCCTATAACAATATCGTTCGCACCGCGTTTGAGGCCATGTCCGCCGTGCTTGGCGGCACGCAGTCGCTACACACCAATTCCTTCGATGAGGCGATTGCCCTGCCGACAGAGTTTTCCGCCCGCATTGCCCGCAATACCCAGCTTATCCTCCAGCATGAAACAGGCGTTACCAAGGTCGTCGATCCCCTGGCCGGTTCCTATTATGTCGAGAGCCTGACCGATGAACTGGCTGAGAAAGCCTGGGCATTGATCGAGGAGGTGGAGGCGCTTGGCGGCATGACCAGGGCCGTGGCGGAAGGCCTGCCGAAACGGCTGATCGAAGAGGCCGCAACACGCCGCCAGGCGGCGGTGGACAAGGGCGAGGAGGTCATCGTCGGCGTCAACCGTTACCGTCTCGAAAACGAGGAAGATATCGATGTTCTCGATATCGACAATGCCGCCGTTCGCGCCGCGCAGATCCGCCGCATTGAGGAGACGCGCCGTCGCCGCGATGGCAAGGACGTGACCTCCGCCTTGGCAGCACTTTCCGAGATCGCCCGCAGCGGCAAGGGCAATATTCTCGAAGCCGCCGTTGTCGCCGCCCGCGCCCGCGCCACAGTGGGAGAGATTTCCGATGCACTGCGTGCGGTCTTCGGTGACCATGCCGCCGTGCCGGAGGTGGTGACTGATATCTACGGCGAGGCCTATAAGGATGAGCCGGAACTCGCCACGCTCGCAGCCCGCCTCTCCGGCGTTGCTGAACGGATCGGCACCAAACCGCGCATCATGGTCGCCAAGCTCGGACAGGACGGGCATGATCGCGGTGCGAAGGTCATTGCTTCGGCCTTTGGCGATATCGGGTTTGATGTGCTGGTCGGCCCCTTGTTCCAGACTCCCGTTGAAGCGGCGGATCTCGCCGTTCAGAACAGGGTTCATGTGGTCGGCATGTCGTCGCTCGCCGCCGGTCACAAGACGCTTGCGCCGCAGTTGGTCGAGGCGCTGAAACAGAAGGGTGTGGAAGACATCATCGTCGTGGTCGGCGGCGTCATCCCGCGGCAGGATTACCAGTTCCTGCTCGACCACGGGGTTTCGGCGATCTTCGGACCCGGCACCAATGTCATGGACGCGGCCAACAAGGTTCTCGACCTGCTCGAAGGCGTCAGGCGGAACGCGTGAGGGGAAGATGGCCATGTTCGGAAGATTGAATCACGTCGCCATCGCGGTGCCCGATCTCGAAGCCGCCATTGCCCGATACAGGGCGCTTGGCGCAGATGTCTCCGAGCCGCAATCCCTGCCTGAACACGGCGTGACGGTGGTTTTCATTCAGGCTGAGAATACCAAGATCGAACTCCTTCACCCCCTCGGAGAAAATTCGCCGATTGCCGCCTTTCTCGAAAGAAATCCGGGCGGCGGGACGCACCATCTCTGTTTTGAGGTGCCGGATATTGACGCGGCTCGTGATGATCTCATCAAGAAGGGCGTTCGAATTCTGGGCGATGGCAAGCCGAAGATCGGCGCGCATGGCAATCCTGTTCTTTTCCTGCACCCGAAGGATATGGGCGGCGTGCTCTATGAGCTTGAGCAGGTTTCTCAGACACACGGCTGAAACATAAATCTCCTAGAGCATTTCCAGGAAAAGTGGACCCCGGTTTTCCGTCCGGAAATGCGGCAAGCACGAGTTGGAGCGTTTTCGCGATTCGAAGAAAAGCGAAAATGCTCTAGGAGGCTGACGTTGTGAAGCGCTGCCCATGGCGGTGCTTTCATTTGCGTTCGTATGGTTCGTTTGTTTTCTTTTGACATTCGTTTTGTTTTCGTTTTTATATAATTGTCTTTCCATAAGGGGTTTGTCCCCTGCATTGTCGCGGAGGCTTCATGTCCGGCGAAAACATTTTTGATCTTTTTGTCATCGGTGGCGGCGTCAATGGCTGCGGCATTGCCCGCGATGCTGTGGGCAGGGGTTATTCCGTGGCGCTTGCGGAAAAGGGCGATTTTGCCTCCGGCACATCTTCGGCGGCCACCAAACTCATTCATGGCGGTTTGCGTTATCTCGAACATTACGAGTTTCGTTTGGTGCGCGAAGCGCTGATGGAACGCGAGATCCTATGGGCCATGGCGCCGCATGTCATCTGGCCCATGCGTTTCGTTCTGCCCATTCAGAAGGGCGGAGTACGCCCGGCCTGGATGGTCCGGCTCGGCCTGTTTCTTTATGACAATCTCGGCGGCCGCAAACTTTTGCCGGCGACCCGTACGCTCGATCTTCGCAAGGACCCGGCGGGCAAACCTCTGAAGCCGGCTTTTGCCAGGGCTTTCGAATATTCCGACGGCTGGGTGGATGATGCCCGTTTCGTGGTTCTCAACGCGCGCGATGCGGCGGATCGCGGCGCGACGATCATGAACCGCACGCGGGTCGTTTCCGCACGGCGCGAAGGCGGGCTGTGGCGCATCGAGACGCTGGACGAAAAAACCGGTCGTTCGGCCACGCATAAAGCGCGCATGCTGGTCAACGCTGCCGGTCCCTGGGTGGACACGGTGCTTTCCGGCGTCTTCGGCCGCAAGGATGTTCACAATGTCCGGCTCGTGCAGGGCAGCCATATTATCGTGCGCAAGAAGTTTTCCGATCCGCGCGCCTATTTCTTCCAGAACCCTGATAACCGCATCATCTTCGCCATTCCCTATGAGCGGGATTTCACGCTGATCGGCACCACGGATCGCGATTACAAGGGCGATCCGGCCAAGGTTCGCATTTCCGAGGAAGAGATTTCCTATCTCTGCAACGCGGCGAGCGACTATTTCAGCGAACCCGTTCGGCCGGAAGACATCGTCTGGACCTATTCCGGCGTGCGGCCGCTCTTTGATGACGGCGCTTCGAAAGCGCAGGAAGCTACACGCGATTACGTGCTGAAGGTTGAAGAGACCGAGGGTGAGGCTCCACTCCTCAATATTTTCGGCGGCAAGCTCACCACCTATCGGCGGTTGGCGGAACACGCGCTGGAAAAGATCGGCGCGGCGATCGGCGAAAAGGGTAAGCCGTGGACGGCGGGCTCGCATCTGCCGGGCGGCGATTTCGGGGTGGAGAGATATGAGGTGCAGGTTCGGGCGCTCGTCTCCCGATATCCTTTCCTTGATGGACGCCATGCCGAGCGGCTTGTCAGAAACTACGGCACGAAGGCTGCAGAACTGTTGGGCAGCGCCACCGACGTGTCCAGCCTCGGCCGGCGTTTCGGCGGCACGCTTTACGAATGCGAAGTGCGCTGGCTGGTGGAGCACGAATGGGCCTTTGCGGCCGAGGATATTCTCTGGCGCCGCACGAAGCAGGGCCTGCGCCTGAGCAAGGACGAGGCCGCCGGTCTCGATGAATTCGTGGCCATGCTGACAGGCGGCAAGGAAAAGACCGAAGCCGTGGCGGAGCGAGCCTGAGCTTCCGCCAGGTTTTAGGTCAATTCCCCGAACTCCTCGGCGGTCTCTCGGGGCCGTCGGCGCTCAAGATGTAGTCGTCGGCAGCGGAAAGGGCGTGTTCCATATGTCCTTCGAACACCAGTTCCGGCTCATGGGGAGCGATTGCGATTTTTGGCATGCCACCGAAACGCACTGCCTGTGACTGTGCAAGTCCATCGCGCAGGCCGCTTTCCAAAAGATCGAAATAACGCGTGCCGGGACCGGTAATGAAAACCGGCATATGGCCGTGCAGGCTGAAGAGGCGTGAAAGACCGTTGCCGAGCGCCAGCCCGGCGGTGCGGAAGGCAAACCGCGCCATGCGGCCCCCGGCGCGGGCCGAAGCGGCGATCTTGTCGACCTCGGCGATCGGTACGAATTTTGCGGGTTCCGCCTGTGGCGGGGCCTCGAAAGCCGAGCGCAGGATGGCGTAAAATCCGGAATAGGCCTCAATGCAGCCCCTGGTGCCGCAACGGCAGAGAGCACCATCGGCTAGATGCAGCATATGACCGAAATTGGGGGCGCTGACTTCGATTGCGCCGCCCGTTGCGCGGGCAATGCCAAGGCCGATGCTGTGGCCGAGCGACAGGGTGACGAGCGCTTCCGGCGCCGGGGTTTCCCTTGCGTGCTCCCGCATCCAAATGGCTTTTGCGGCCAGCAGCGTCTCGTTGTTCAGCGTCACGCGGGTGCGGCCGTCTTGCGAAATAAGCTGCTGGAAATCTATCTTTTCGTTGCCGAGCACCGGCGACCAGACGAGCACTGCCGTTGCCGCATCCACAAGCCCCTTGCTGCTAATCGAGACCTGAAGAATGTCGTGGCGGTTGATGCGCGAGCGGTCCGCAAGTCTCGCAAGGCCCGCCAATATCGAACCTCCGAACGAGCCTTTTTCAGCCGTGATCCTCTGCTCGGTAAAGCGGTCCACCAGCTTTCCGGCATAATCGACCAGCGAATATTGCACGCTGTCCGAGGAGATGATGACGATGGCGACATGGCAGAAGGCACTATCAGGCCCGAAGAGGATACGAGGCCGCCCGCGGCCGGCCGTGGCAAGCTGCTCTTTCCTGAGAATGAGCCCCGCACGTTCGAGTTCCATGGTGATGGCGGAAACGGTTGCGGAGGCAAGCCCGGTGAAAGTCGACATGTCGGTGTGGGAAAGGCTGCCGTGCAGACGCAGTGCCGCCATCACCGACAGGCTGTTTTTCCGGCGCACCAGTTCCGTACTTGCAATGGCGGACATGGGCTGGGGCATGCTCCCTGAACGGCCTTTTTCCTGTCGTGCTGATCCCCTCTGATGGCGCATGCCAGAAGCAAGATCAAGGCACCCGGATGCTGCCCGCAGCCGTTGTTGACAGCATGGGGAATCTCTGACATTAATTTTCTCGACTGTCGAGAAAATTGTGAAACCACAGAGACCGACAGCTTTTTCCGGGCGTTTTTCCTGCATGGAGGTGCAGGCTTCGCCCTTACCGGGAGGACATCATGAATTCTTTTGCCAAGCTTTTGGCGGGTACGGCCGTACTCGTTTCCCTTCATACTGCCGCTATTGCGGCTGATCTCGTCGTTGGCGTTTCCTGGTCGAATTTCCAGGAAGAACGCTGGAAGACGGATGAGGCGGCCATCAAGGCAGCGCTCGACAAGGCCGGCGCGAAATACATCTCCGCCGATGCGCAGTCGTCCGCTGCAAAGCAGCTGACCGACGTGGAATCGCTGATTTCCCAGGGCGCCAACGCGCTGATCATCCTGGCGCAGGACAGCGACGCGATTGGCCCGGCCGTTGAAAAGGCCGTTGCCGAGGGTATTCCGGTCGTTGGTTATGACCGCCTGATCGAAAACAAGAACGCCTTCTACATTACCTTCGACAACAAGGAAGTCGGTCGCCTTCAGGCAGCCGAAGTCTTCAAGGTGAAGCCGGAAGGCAACTATGTCTTCATCAAGGGCTCGTCTTCCGATCCGAACGCGGACTTCCTTTTTGCCGGCCAGCAGGAAGTGCTGAAGGCCGCCATCGACGGGGGCAAGATCAAGAATGTCGGCGAAGCCTATACCGATGGCTGGAAGCCGGAAAATGCCCAGAAGAACATGGAACAGTTTCTGACCAAGAATAACAACAAGGTCGATGCAGTTGTCGCCTCGAATGACGGCACGGCCGGTGGCGCAATCGCCGCTCTCGCCGCGCAGGGCATGGCGGGTTCGGTGCCCGTTTCCGGCCAGGATGCCGATTTCGCCGCGCTTAACCGCGTCGCACTCGGCACGCAGACGGTTTCCGTCTGGAAAGACAGCCGCGAACTCGGCAAGGAAGCGGCCGGTATTGCGCTCGCGCTTGCTGGCGGCAAGAAGATGACGGAAATCAAGGGCGTCACCGCCTTTGACGGCGGCCCGAAGAAGGTCACGATGCAGTCGGTCTTCCTCAAGCCGATCGCCATCACCAAGGACAATCTGAACGTCGTGATCGATGCCGGCTGGATCAAGAAGGAAACGGCCTGCCAGGGTGTGAAGGCCGGATCCGTCAAGGCCTGCAACTGATCGACTATGTCCCGGTTCGGGCGCTGCGCCATGGTTCATGGCGCAGCGCCTTTTAAGATGTGAGGAGCACCGGCAGTTCATGGCCGATATGACCCAATCCAATTCCCCAGCGTCCGCCAAGACGGAAAAGACAGGCTCCATCGCGCGCTTCATCAGCGCAACGGAGCTTGATACCCGCCTGCTCGGCATGGTCGGCGCGCTTCTTCTGATCTGGATCGGATTTCATATCCTGTCCGGCGGCCTGTTCCTGACGCCGCGAAACCTCTGGAACCTTTCCGTGCAGACCGCGTCCGTGGCTGTCATGGCGACCGGTATGGTGCTCGTCATCGTCACCCGCAACATCGACCTGTCGGTCGGATCGATCCTTGGCTTTTCCGGCATGATCATGGGTGTCATGCAGGCGGAAATCCTGCCGCAGCTTCTCGGCTTCGAACATTGGGCGACATGGATCGTCACGCTTCTGGTCGGCATTCTTGTCGGCGGCGCCATCGGCATGCTGCAGGGCTCGATCATCGCCTTCCTCAACGTGCCGTCCTTCATCGTCACGCTCGGCGGTCTGCTGGTCTGGCGCGGCGGCACCTGGTTCGTCACCAGCGGCCGCACCGTGGCGCCGATGGATTCCACCTTCCGCCTGATGGGCGGCGGCACCAGCGGCTCGATCGGCGCGACATGGAGCTGGATCGCTGCCATTGTCGCCTGTGTCGCCATCGTCGCGGCAATCCTCAATTCCCGTCATCAGCGCCGCCGTTTCGGCTTTCCGCTGCGGCCGGTTTGGGCGGAGTATTTTCTGGTGGCGCTCGGCTGCTTTGTCGTCATCGGTTTCGTGGCTGTCGTCAACAGCTACCCCTGGCCGATCAACATCGCCCGCAATTATGCCGATGCCAATGGCATCACCTGGCCGGATGGCGGCCTGTTCATTCCGCACGGCATTGCCGTTCCGGTGCTGATGGCGCTCGCCGTTGGTGCAGTGATGACCTTCATCGCCACGCGGCTGCGCTTCGGACGTTATGTCTTCGCCATCGGCGGCAACCCGGAAGCGGCCGAACTCGCCGGCATCAAGACCCGCTGGGTCACGGTGAAGATATTCACGCTGATGGGCGTTCTCTGCGCCATCGCGGCGGCAATCTCCACTGCCCGCCTCAACGCGGCAACCAACGCCCAGGGTGAACTGGACGAACTTTATACGATCGCGGCGGCGGTCATCGGCGGCACCTCGCTTGCCGGCGGTGTCGGAACCATAGCGGGCGCGATGCTCGGCGCGCTCGTCATGCAGTCGCTGCAATCCGGCATGGTGCTGGTGGGCATCGATACGCCCTTCCAGCGCATCGTCGTCGGTGTGGTTCTGGTCGTCGCCGTCTGGCTCGACACCATCTACCGCGCCCGCGCCAAGTAAGAACCGAGGAGAATCCCAATGACGGAACAAGTCACGCCCCTCGTGGAAATGCGCAATATTTCCATTTCCTTCGGCGGTATCCATGCGGTGGAAAACGCCTCTGTCGACCTTTTCCCCGGTGAGGTGGTGGCCCTTCTCGGCCACAACGGCGCGGGCAAATCGACGCTCATCAAGATATTGTCCGGCGCCTACCGGCGCGATGGCGGCGATATCCTCATCAATGGCGAGGATGCGGATATCCGCAATCCCCGCGACGCCAAGAAATACGGCATTGAAACCATCTACCAGACGCTGGCGGTGGCGGATAATGTCGATGCGGCGGCCAATCTCTATCTCGGCCGCGAGCTGAAAACGAAATGGGGCACGTTGGATGATGTCGCCATGGAGGCCTCGGCCCGGGAGGTCATGGGGCGTCTCAACCCCAATTTCCGGCGTTTCAAGGAGCCGGTGAAGGCATTGTCGGGCGGCCAGCGGCAGTCCGTCGCCATCGCCCGCGCCATTCTTTTCGACGCCCGCATCCTCATCATGGACGAACCGACGGCGGCGCTCGGGCCGCAGGAAACCGCGCAGGTCGGTGATCTCGTCAAGGAGCTGAAACGGCAGGGCATCGGCATCTTCCTCATCAGCCACGATATCCATGACGTCTTCGACCTGGCGGACCGGGTATTCGTGATGAAGAACGGCAAGGTGGTCGGCCATGCCCGCACGGAAGATGTGACGAAGGACGAGGTTCTCGGCATGATCATTCTGGGCAAAGTGCCGTCAGGTGCTGTGGCAGGTCCGGGCGCGGTCGTGTCCTGACACCTGTCTTCGAATGAAATAAAGATATAAAGATTTCTTTATGTCTATTGACATTGTGATACCCGTAGTGAGAAATGCGGGTGTCATGGTTCTCCGGGCCTGATTATTTCAATCCCGGAGCTAAGAGGGAATCCGGTGCGCCGACGATCTGCAAGACCGGAGCTGCCCCCGCAACTGTAAGCGGCGAGCCTTTGTCCAAGACGTCACTGGGGTGAACTCCGGGAAGACGGACAAAGGCGACGACCCGTAAGCCAGGAGACCTGCCAGGACAAAATAACGTCCACGGGCGGGGTGTCCCGGTGGTTGCTGCAATGGTTCGGCAAAGGCCGGGCCTGCGCGCGTCCGCTTTACCCATGCCCCCACAACCATCTGGGGTATGACAATGTCAAACAAGACCATTCCAGTCGCATCGCTCGGTTTCCCGAGGATCGGCCGTCATCGCGAATTAAAGTTCGCGCTTGAAGGCTTCTGGTCCGGAAAGATTTCCGAAACGGAACTTCTCGAAACCGCCGCCAGGCTGCGCGCCGAAAACTGGGTGCTTCAGCAGGAGAAGGGGATTAGCCACATCCCCTCCAATGATTTTTCCCTCTACGATCATGTGCTCGATACGGCCGTGATGGTAGGCGCCATTCCATCCCTCTATGGAAGGGCGGGTGGAGATGTTTCCCTCTCGACCTATTTCGCCATGGCGCGCGGCAGCCAGAGCGACGGGCATGCAGGCTGCGGCCATGCGCATGAAGGACATTCGCATCATGGTCATGGCGTTCCGGCGCTGGAAATGACCAAATGGTTCGACACCAACTATCATTACATGGTGCCGGAGGTTTCAGAGGATCAGCATTTCGAACTCACCTCGCAAAAGCCGGTTGACCACTTCCTTGAGGCGAAGGCGCTCGGCATCCATACGCGTCCGGTCATTCTTGGTCCGGTCACGCTCCTGAAGCTCGCCAAGGCGCGCGAGGCAGCCTTCAAGCCGCTTGATCTGCTGGCGCGGTTGCTGCCCGTTTATGAAGAGCTGCTGCGCCGCCTGCATGCGGCCGGTGCGGACTGGGTGCAGATCGACGAGCCGGTCGCCGTGCTGGACCTTTCCGAGGGGGAGCGCCATGCGCTGGCTGTGACCTACCAGGCTTTGTCGAAGGCCGTGCCGGATTTGAAGATCCTGCTCGCCACCTATTTCGGTGGGCTTGAGGACAATCTCGAAGCCATCGCGGCGCTGCCGGTCGCCGGCCTTCATGTCGATCTGATGCGGGCACCCGCTGCGTTGGAGGCGGTGTTGAAGGCGCTGCCGGAAAATCGCGTTCTGTCGCTGGGCGTCATCGATGGCCGCAACATCTGGCGTGCTGATCTCGCCGCAATCGTCACCCGATTGGAACCCATCATCGCGTCACGCGGTGCGGCGGCGTTTCAGATTGCGCCGTCCTGCTCGCTGCTGCATGTTCCGGTTGATCTCGAACTGGAAACCGGTCTCGATGCTGATCTGAAAAGCTGGCTTTCCTTCGCCACCCAGAAGCTCGACGAGCTTGCCACGCTTGGCAAGGCTCTCGGTGAGGACAAGGCCGCTGTAACCCCGGAACTGGAGGCTGCCTCGAAGGCGGTCGCCGCACGCGCATCCTCGCCGAAAGTAACGGACGCCGCCGTGCAAAAGCGTATCGCGACGATTGGCGAGGCCGACAGGAAGCGGGTAAGCCCCTTTGCCGAGCGGCAGAAGCTGCAGTCGCAGGCCATTACGCTTCCGCTTTTCCCGACGACCACCATCGGTTCCTTCCCGCAGACGCCGGAGGTGCGCAAGGCCCGATCAGCGCATTCGAAGGGTGCCCTGACCGATGCGCAATATGAAAGCTTCCTGCAGAAGGAAACCGAAGCGACGATTCGCTGGCAGGAGGAAATTGGCCTCGACGTTCTCGTGCATGGCGAGTTCGAGCGCAATGACATGGTGCAATATTTCGGCGAACAGCTTTCCGGTTTCGCCTTCACCCAGCATGCGTGGGTGCAGAGCTACGGCTCGCGTTACGTGCGTCCGCCCATCATCTTCGGTGATGTGTCGCGGCCGAAACCGATGACGGTCCGCTGGTGGGAATATTCCCAGTCGCTCACCGACAAGCCCGTCAAGGGCATGCTGACCGGACCGGTGACGATCCTTAACTGGTCCTTTGTCCGTGATGATATCGCCAGAAGCCTGACATGCCGGCAGATCGCGCTCGCCATCCGCGATGAGGTCAACGATCTCGAGGCAGCCGGTGCACAAATGATCCAGATCGATGAGGCGGCTCTGCGTGAGGGCCTGCCGCTTCGGCACCGGGACTGGCAGGATTATCTCGGCTGGGCGGTGGAATGCTTCCGCATTTGCTCCAGCGGCGTGGACGACCGCACACAGGTGCACACCCATATGTGCTATTCCGAATTCAACCAGATTATCGATGCCATTGCGGCGATGGATGCCGACGTGATCTCCATCGAGACCTCGCGGTCAAAGATGGAGTTGCTGGATGCGTTTCGGACTTACAAATATCCGAACCAGATCGGTCCCGGCGTCTACGACATCCACTCGCCGCGTGTGCCTGATGTCGGAGAAATGGTCGATCTTCTGGCGCTGGCGCGGGAGCGGCTTGACGACCGGCAGCTCTGGATCAACCCGGATTGCGGCCTGAAGACCCGCAAGTGGGAAGAGGTCAGGCCGGCACTCGTCAACATGGTTGCCGCTGCCATCGAGCTTCGCCGCGCGGTGCCCTGATAATGAAGTGAGGCCCGGAAAAACCGGGCCTCACTCATGGCTTGCGCCAATAAAATGTGGAGGAAGATATGCAAATGACTCTCCGGCTGGATGGAGCCAGCCGGACAGGCAAGAACGTTCCCAAGCTTTCACGACTGGAGGCCGGCGCGGAAACGCTCACTCCTGCGGGTTCATGCCGTTACGAAAGCGTTCAATGCAGGTCGGCCTGTGCCAGGGCGCTGACATTGATTTCTGTGCTTACCGACGGCAGACCCTGCTGATTGATGTCCTGGGCCAGCGACAGCAATGCCATTTCCAGAAAATAGGTCGACATGCCCAGTTCCAGAGCCTTCGAGCGCTGGCAAAGATAGGAAACCATCCGCCCGAGCGCCAGAATCTCGTCTGCATTGTCCTGTTCAAGTATAGCTGTGGTAGACGCCACCATGATTCCCTCTCGACAGTCGACAGTATGAAAACGCTTTGATGTTGCGTTGTTCATTTTCGACCATATCGAGCGTCACGCGAGCGTCACACCTGCGTCAATTGTCGTTTTTGTCTGCCGGGGCGCTGGCATTTTCCGCCGCTTCAGTCGCCGCGAGCGATGTCACGAGGGCGACGATGCTTCTGCGCACGGCGGCGCTCTTGATGCGCGAAAAGGCCTGGTTGAGCGAAAAGCCTTCGTTCGAAGCCACGAAGGTCTGCATGGCATTGATCGTGCCGAGGGCCGGATTGGCCGGGTCGCCATCGGGCGTGGCATTGGCGAACAGGGAGCTGACATCCACGCCGAGGATCGACGCAATGGCCTGCAGACGGGACGCGCCGACGCGGTTGGCGCCCTTCTCATATTTCTGGACCTGCTGGAAGGTGATGCCCAATCGCCCGGCCAGCGCACTCTGACTCATGCCAAGCGACTTGCGGCGCATTCTGATCTGTGCGCCGACATGGACGTCGATCGGGCTGGGTAGTTTGGCCTGCATTACAAATTCCTCCGGTTGAGGTTCTTAAATCCGATGATTATCAATTAATATTGTTGAAGGTATACATTCAACACAATTTCCACGGGTATTATGAAGCTTTATTGACAAAATAGCACGGTTTTTTGTTCATAATCGCGTGTCCGGGCCGCGATTTATTATTTTTGTCGCGCAACGCAACGCACCGTTGCGGCTTGAAAGATGGCTCCATCCGGCCACACCGATGGCCTGAAAGCCGAATCTGTCCCAAATTTTCCGATTCATCGCGTCGAATTCCTCAAGCGCTTCCCTATCGCCGAAATGCGGAATCCAGACGAATGGCCGTTTCTGACCGGAACGTGTGACATTTTCAAGAAGAACGTTGTTGTAAAGCCTGGGCAGGCATTTGTTGGTATCGATGGCCGGTGAAACCGGGATGGGATTTCGTTCAATCGCAAAGCCTTGCCGCACAAGCGAAAGGGCCGAGGCGTCCAGCTTTCGTTTCAGATCGGTTGCGGCGCGGGCATTGCATCCGCCATGCGCGACGGGATCGGCAACGAGCAATAACGGCCGGCCCCCGCTTCTCAGACCGGTGACGGAAACGAACTGATCAACGTGGAAGCCGCATTGGTGCATTCTTTCGCCGGCAATCTCCGCTCCGCAAATTGGAGTCGCGGAAGGAGTCAGAGATGCCGGGATATTGCCGAGATCTCTCGGCCGATATCCGAAACTGAACACGCTTCGGCCGTCGAGAGCCTCAACCTTTCGCCATCGTTGCGACGGGATGGCCGCATTTCTTCCGATCCCACTGTCATCCTGCAGGCTAGAATGGCCCACCAGCCGAAAATCCGGGCCGACGAGCTGATTGCCCCCCGCCAAGGCGACATCGGAATACCTAGTTGCCGCTCCCAGATGCTCGGCCAGACTGACCCCGACGGCCTTTTCCGCCGCCAAAACAAACTCCGCACTGGCATATCCGTCGCGATCATTTCTCCGCACATGGAGCATATCCTGCAGCCATGGATGCGAAACGCTGTCGTTTCCGGCAAGGGGTATCAACTCGGTGGGGCAGTGGGTTGGCAGGCCGTCGAGCCAGCTTTGTGCCGGCGCAACACAGGCGCGATCGACCACGATAGCGGCAGCGATATCCGCAGGCAGGGCCGAAAGCAGGTTTCCGATGGGAATGAGCGGAGAAACGGTGTCAGCGGGTCCGTTGTCCGCAAAAAAGGCGGCAGGCAATGCGAACGCGATCGTGCGGATCAGCCCACCGCAATCGGGCACCAAAGGCAGTGCCGTGGACTGGACGGCGTTCAAGACGTCTTGTCCCCTGCCGTCTGCCGTGCGGTCAATTGCTGGAAAAACATCGTGTTCTGCAGTTTCCATGATGGCGGCGGGAATGGCAGCGTCTCGCCCGAGAGCACCGCCAGAAGCCTCGTCGCATCGTTTCTCTTGACGGAAACCGCATTGGCCGCGAGCAAATCTGCCGTCACAGAGCCGAGGCCGGCTTCGGCAGCGATGGAGCGCCATGTCCTGCGGGTAAAATGCAGGTTGCTGGCGGCACGCGCGAGCGCGCCATATTGCTCCGGGGTGAGCGTGTCGCGGCAGGTCGCAAGCGTCGCTTCGGCGTCGACCAGCGCGACTGTCAGCGGGCGGTAGGCGAGTTCGCCGGGTGCATGGCTCACTGCCACATCGGCATCGGAAAAACGTTGCCCGTCCCGATAGGCTTCGAAAATCTCACCGATGCCGATCATGCCGAAGGAAGCGCATTCCGCCGCCCGGAGCGCACCCATGCTGGCGGCGCCGAAAACGCTGACGCCGCTGGACAGCGCATAGAGGATTTCCTTGTGCCAGACGGCGGCGCAATCGCCGTAAAGCCCGTCGATCAGCCCGATTGCCCCGATGCCTTGCCGGACCGCATCGAAAATATCGCCGCAAGCTGCCGGACCGCGAATATCGAGGCCGGACATATGTTCGCTGGCGATGCCATGGATGGACGGGCCTGCAAAAACCACCGGCTTCATCCGAGGCCTCCGACAGTCAGCAAGTGATCGAGGGTGCGCTGCGAGATGTGCTGGAGCCCGCCGCCGGCCGGGGCAAGGCCACTTGCCAGAACCCGCACCACATGCAGGCCGGCTACGTCCGTTTCCAAAGGAAAGACATAGATATCCTCGATGCCGCCGGCGAAAAGGTGCGTCGCAAGCTGGCGCCATGGCGGCGAAGATGCGGCGCCATGGGCAAAATCGAGATTGACCGGCACCCTTTCCACCGGCGGTGCGCCGGAGGCCGAAGGCCCGGCCGCAACCATATCCCGCTGGTAGCGGAGAGGGGAAAGATCGTCTCTCGCGCCGCTGATATCGGTCAATCGCGACTGGATCGCCTCCAGCAGCGCAGCAATCGCAGCGCCATGCATATCAAGCCGGCAGGCCGCGCCCGCGGCGTTGCGGGTGGTCGGCCCGTCCTTAGCCTGAAGAGAGCGGGGCAGGCTCGCCATCACCACCGGCACGCCAAGCCCATTCGTCATGTCGAAAAAGGACGGCGGCAGGCCGATATCCGACAGGCGTCGAACAAGGTCGTCGAGGGAAGGATCGACGCCCGCCGGAATGAGGATCGGTTGAGGTGCGATGGCGCGTGTTTCGAAAGTGTCGACGAGGAAGCAGGCGTCATTTTCAATGAGTTCGAGCAGGGCATGAAGAACCGCATGGTCATGGTCGAATCCGGCCGCGAGCCCTTGGGAACTCATGCGGAAGGCCTGCCGGTCCCATGGGAAATCCACGCGGAAATCCATGCCGACGAGTTCATAAGGGGCTAAAACCTCCCGCTGGTGGCGAATGGATGTTCCCTTCACCCAGGCGCGTTCTTTTTGCGGATCAAGAGTGTCCGGATCGACCCGGCCAACGGTTTCGAAAGGAACCAGGGGAACGCCTTTGTCCCGCATCTCCTGAATGGAGCCGAAAATGGCGATATGTTTGCGGGTGTCTTCGGCAACCGCGCCTTCGATTGCCTCCATGATCGCCGATAGCCGGGCCTGTTCCGCGACAAGCCCCTTGCCCTGCGATACCGACAGCCCGCGTGAATTGGGCCGGGTCGCGAACCAGACGGGAATGCCGATGATGTCGAGGCCGGTCACATCGCCGACACGGGTAATCCCGAACCGCCGAAGCAGTCCGGGATCGAAGAACGAGGCGTCGGCATGCCTTGAAGCCGCTGTCGCTGACATGGGAGCACCGGCGCCGGTCAAGGCTGCGCGACCGCGATCAGGGTGCCGTGTTGCCGTCGTCGGCAAGGATGGCGTCGAACAGCTCGCCGGTGACGGAGCCGGCCGGGCCGACAGCCTTCAGGGCGGCTTCGATCGGCGCCTGTACCATGCGGTTGAAATCCCAGCCGGCGTCGCTCACTTCGCCGATAAAGGCGAAATCGGCTTCGGAAACCACGGCGCCACCGGCGACGAGGGCTTCGATGCCCTGAATCTGAACCTGGTCCAGTTCCGCTTCAGGCTGGCCGTTCTGACGAACGAGCATGGACTTTGCGGCGGCTGCCACGCGGGCATAACCATCCACGCCGGGATGGTTGGCTTCATAGGCGGCAATCGTCTCATGCGACACGGACGCAACCCGCAGCGGCGCCGTGCGAATGAAGAGAACGCCGAAACCCTTTTTTCCGACAATGAAGAAATGCGAGGACATAATATCTCCTATTTGATCCCAGCTAATCGAAGTGCGTGATAGAATTTTTCATTCGCTACCGGGTCCCGGTCTGGAGACAGGCTGCTGATCTCCCTCGCCGTCATACCCGGATAGTTTTCCTTAAGCCTGCTGCCGGTTTCGCGGGCGGCGACCAAATCGCCATGCAAAGCGTGGCTTGCGGTCAGAACGCGCAGCGCCGGCTCGTCATTTTCCATCCGCCCGCACAGTTCCACCGCCGTGCCGTAATCCTCGCGCTTGAACGCGATGCTGGCGCCGGCCCACCAGTAGATGTCGGGCGCAAGCGGATTGAGGTCGATGGCCTGCTGAAACTTCTCCCAGGCGATTTCCGCATCGCCGAAATGGGCGAGCGCATCGGCATGCTGAAGCAGGAGGTCGGCGGAGTTGGGCGCCAGCGCCTCCGCCTCGAAGAATTTTTCGGCGGAGATGTCGAAATCCCGCTGGTAGAGCGCCACCACCGCGCACATCCAGTGGCCGACGCCAAGAGCGGGGTCGATCTCGATGGAGGAATCCGCTTCCGCCTTGGCGCGATGCAGGAGATGGGGATCATTGCCGCCAAGCATCAGCCATTCCAGCTGCAGGCTCTGCGCCACGCGGGCGCGGGCAACCGCCAGGCTATGGTCGAGATCGACCGCCTTGCGGAACATCGAGCGGGCTCTTCGAAGAAGCGGCAGGTCGCATTTGCCGCGCAGAAGCTGCTGACCCTCCAGCAATTGCCGATAGGCCTCGCCGCTATGGTTGCGGTCGGGCTCCACCTGAAGCCGCTCGATTTCGCGGGCAAGTGCTGCGGCCACCTGTTTGGACAGCAGCCGGAAGGCGGCGTGGATATGCCGCTCGGTCAGGACTGCCTCCAGCGACCAGACGATTTCACCGCTTGCATCCTCGATCAAGGCAACCGACATGCGGGTTTCGTCGAACACGGTCGAAATGATGCGGTAATCCGCCCGCAGCATGGCGTAGCTGTCATCGGCCCGCTGATGCGCCAGTGCAAAGGTGCTGTGCGGCGAAAGGACGGTGAAGGTCCGGTATCGGACAAGGCTGTTGGCGACATCCTCGACGAAGGCCTGCATGACCGGCGAGACCGGTTGCCCGTCAACCCTTGCCGGACGAACGAATGCGACGCGGGGTTTAGCCAGGGATTTTCGGCGGTTGCCCTCTTCCGGCTCGGCGGCGACCGTTATCGTGGCGGTCAGACTTTGTATTCTCCGCCGCAGCGCCACGGTTTCCGCTTCCGGGGAACGACCTTCCTGGCGGAGCTGTTCCATCAGAAGCTGGTGCATGCCCTCGCAGGCGCTGATGTTTCCGATCCGCGCATAGGCCGCCATGGCGGCGCGGTAGGTTTCTTCGCGCTCCGGCTCGATCTTGCAGGCGCATTCGGCAAGCCTGGCGATATCGTTCGAACTGGCGCGACCAAAACGCGTCAATTCTTCCAGAAGCTGGGTGTAGCTGGAAAAGAACAGGTCCCTGAGACGACGGCGCTCGGAAAGCAGCCAGAGATAAAGATGATCCTGTCCGGCCTCCAACCCCTCCAGCAACTCGCCGCCGAATTCAAGCAGCGCATTGAGCCGCCGCATCGGGTCTTCGGCCCTTGCGCCGGCAAGGAAGATGGCAAGGTCGGTTCGCTGCGCCAGCTTGCCGGCCTTCAGATCGTTTCCTTCGGTCAGAAGGATCGCCTCATCCTCGTTGGGAAGCTTCTGCAGGCGCAGGATCAGCTGCCGCAGGTTGCCGAGAGCCCTTTTCTGCTCGACATTTTCCCACAGCAGCGATGCGGCGTGCTGGCGGGAAAGGGACTGGTTCGGCGCAAGGATGAGGGCGGCGGTGAGGGCGAAACCCTTGGACGGAAAAAATGCCTCCCGCACCGCATCACAGCGCGGGGTGCCAAAAAGCCGGATCGGTATCAGTTCAGCGTTCCCAGCCACTTTCGTCCCCTCATGAATCATCATCTAACAACGTGCCCGGGAAATTGAAAGTCATCATAGCGTTCCATTTGACGCTGGTGTGACGCGGCCTGCCTATTGTCGCAGACAGAAGCATGAATGACGGGTGGAAAACAGCGGACATGCGGCGGGCAGGCATCGGGATTTTTCGAAAGTGATAGCGTTTAACGGAAGCTACATGGCCTTCGAGCCGCGCATCGAACCTTATCAGCGTGCCGACGATGTCGGATATGCGGTGAGTGAATTCATGTGGTTCAAGGGCCGTCCGTTCTATCCGGTTTCGGCGCTGGTCCATGCGAAGGTCGCGCATGCCAGGCTGTCGGCGAAGAAAGGCGATGAGGAGGACGAGGATAATCTCGATATCCTCTTTCGTATGCCGTTGGTGGCGGGCGGGCATTTTTTCGAGATCGTGCTGCGGTCGAATGAAGGAACGTCCTACGGCGGCTGGGTGTGGGGAGAAGAGCTGGAAATCCTGAATGAATTCGTCAACGGCTATCGCGTTCTGGCGGGGAAGTTCGACGACAGGTTCATCCGGTTCGAATACTCAAAGCGGTTTCAGCGTTATCGGACGATCGAGCCGCTGCCGGTGGAAAAATCCGTCTTCCTGATCCAGCGGGAGACAAAGCCCTATGCGGGCGGGCGTGGTCTGCCGGGAGCCCTGGTGCCCTGATCGCGGGGACGTCTTTGGGGCGTGAAGGCGTGGACTGCACAGATTGCGGCATGCCCGGTAAAGCGCGGCTTTATCGGAGGTCGTCAGGGAATATTTTTATTTTTATTGTGTGGAAAATTATGATGCTCAATAGAGGTAAAGTGCGTAACAGGGGGATGTCACCGCAACTTGCGGCGGTGAATTGCGCTTCCAGCGACGATACGCTTTCCGATGCGGAGAGCGTTGATGACGAGTCGTGCCCGCCTCTGCGCAATGACAGGCTTTATGTTGTCAGCGAACCGATTTCCCGGACATTGCCCTCACCCGCCCTCGGAGATGATCAAGCGCGGGAGGAGACGCCGGCCAGGACCGAGATCCGCAACAGGGTCGTCGATTCCGATATCAGGGCGGCAAAATGGGCCTGGGCGATATTGGCGATCGCGCATTGCTGGCTGATTTATTTCATGGTGCACAATCTCGGGGGGTGAAACATCCGTCGCCACCCTTTGCACGCCCTCAGTCCGTTTCGCCAATACTGTGCAGGATCATTGCCGCCGCGCCGAAGGCCACGGGGTCCGTTGCGACGACCCCGGGCAGCAGGATTTGTGGCTGGATGACCTTAGCGCCGCTGAACGGGTCCGAAACCTCATAATCCAGCCACTTCGCCAGTTTTTCGCGCACCATTTTCGGTAAGGTGCCGCCGACATAGATGGCGTCGGGCGCCAATACCGCGCTGACGGCAAAGCCAAGGCGGGCAACCTGTGGCCCGGCCCGGTCCAGCCACGCGTCGAGCACGGCGGTGTTGCGGGACAGGTAGTCCGTCCAGATGTCAGGAGCCCGTCCGGAGGGTTTTTCGCCGACATGCTCGAGGCACCAGGCCGCCAAATCTTCGAAAGAGGGCCGTGAGTTTCCGCGACCACGCAGGGCGCCGATCTCGCCGGCATTGCCGAGAAAACCGCGATAAAGTTCGTTCCTGATGATGATGCCGCCGCCGATACCTTCGGATAGGTAGAGATAGGCGAAATTTTCGTGCCCCGCCGTATTGCCGAGCGTGAGTTCGCCCATGGCCGCCGCATTGGCGTCGTTTTCGATAATCACCGGGCAGCGCAGCGCCTCGCGCAGCATGGTGGAAAGGTCGGAACCCGCCCAGGAAATGACCTCGTCAGCAAGATCGAGCGACATCGCCTCGTTGCGAAAGCGGGTCGGCATGGCAATCGCCGCACCGATCAGGTCGTTGCGGCTAATCGCGTTTTTTGAAAGCAGCTCTTCGGATCCTTCCTCAAGTGCCCGCTGGACATCGGAAAACGCGTCATAGGAACCGCGCATCTGCAATTCGCCAACGATCTCCCCGCCGAAATTCAGCAGCGTCAGCATCACCGAATAACGATTGGCATGGGCGCCGAGGGCATAACCGACGGTTTTCTTGAGCATGAGGTCGATATGGGGAGCGCCGCGGCCTTCCTGCCGGCGCGCGCCTTCCTCGATAAGACCGCGTTCCAGCAGGTTGCGAGTCATCATGCTCACGGCAGCCGGTGTGACGTTGCAATATTCCGCAAGTTCGACCCGCGATGCCGAGCCCTTGCGCCTGATGTAACCCAGAAGTGCGCCCTGTGTCGCGCCGATACCCGCAAATCCGCCGTTTCGTTTCTCAGCCAAAGTTCTGCTCTCCCAGCTCTAGTGCCGGAAATGTCATAAAGCTGTAAATTAAGCAACTTAATTAAATAATCAGTTTCAACGGGAATGCACCTCATGTTTAAATCTCTTTCCCTGGCGGCCACGGTCGCCATCGGCGCACTTTTGCCGACCATTGCCTTTGCCGAAGACATCAACGTCAAACTCTGGACGCTCGCCGACAAGAACGCGCCCGCCCGCGTCACCAACATCGAAGCGGCGGCCGGTATCATGAACGCGCAGTTCAAGGCTGCCGGCGTCGACAAGCGCATCGTCATCGACACAAACAATAGCAGCGTGCAGGGCTGGGACGGTTTCGCTCTCGATACGCTGAAGGCATTTTCGGTAGGGCAGGGGCCGGATATCTACATTCTGCCGCATGAATGGATCGGCCAGTTCGCGCAGGACGGTTATGCCATGCCGATGGAAGACAAGATCGCCGCCGCCCCGTGGGTCTATGGCGATATTCTTCCGGTTCTCTGGAATTCGGCCAAGGGCGCCGACGGCAAGATTTACGGCATTCCACAGGACGCGGAAATCCGCATGTTCTTCTACAACAAGGACATGCTGCGTAAGATCGGCAAGGACGAGGCCTTTATCGAAAGCCTGCCGGCCAAGGTTGATGCCGGTGAATTCACGCTCGATGATCTGACCGCGCTGTCGAAGGAAGTGGTCGACAGCAAGGCCGCTCAATACGGCATGCTGCATCGCCCGAATGTCGGTATCGACTATCTGATGGTGTTTCAGTCCTATGGCGTGAAATTCATGGACGAAAAGACCGGCAAGCTTGTGTTCCCCAAGGCGGAAATGGTGAAGGCGCTCGGCTGGTACGAGCGCAACGCCAAGCAGGGCGTCACGCCGGTCGACAATACCGCCATGAGCTGGGAAGCCATCCAGACCGCCTTCAAACAGGAAAAGGCCTTCATCTTCCATCAGGGCGTGTGGGCCGTTGCCTGGCAGGTTGGTGACAAGAACGGCGCAACCTGGCCGACCGATCGCGAAGGATATTTCAACAAGATCGGCTGGATTTCCGCACCGGCAGCCGAAAAGGGCGGCAAACCGGCCAACCTGTCGCATCCGTTGCTCTATACCGTCAACCCGAAGAGCGCCAATGCCGATATTGCCGCCGATCTCGTGGCGCTGGCGACCTTGCCCTATTTCAACAACGAGCACGCCGTCACTTCCTATCACACGGCCATCAGCAACGCGCAGACGGCCATGCCGAAATACCGCGACAACTGGGTTCTTTCCGCCGCTTCGCCGATGATGAAGGACGCACAGTTCGTGCCTAATCACACCAAGTTCGGCAGCTACAACAAGGTGCTGTTCAGCGGCCTGCAGGCGGTCGAGACCGGCAAGATGACGGCCGAACAGGCAGTCGATTTCATCGCCGACGAACTCGAACTGCAATTCGGCGCGGATATCGAAATCCGCGAAGCCGCAAGCAACTGAGTTTTGTCCGACACCACGCCGCCCGGTTACGCCGGGCGGCTTTCCCGTGTTCCCACCGGTATATCCCAATGTCTCAGTTCCAGCTCAGGGCGCGTCGTCCGGCCCGGCCGATTTTTTATCTGGCGCCGGCTCTTGCCCTGCTCGGCGTCTTTTTCCTGGCGCCGATCGTCGTCAATCTGGTGATCGCCTTTACCGATATGGGCGCGAATCTGAAGGTCGGCAAATTCACGGTCGAGAATTTCCAGCGCATGGTGCAGCGTGATGTACGCTTGCCGGTCGTGCTTTTGACGACATTCATCTATGTCGGCGCAACGCTGTTTCTCTTCAATATCGGCCTCGGTGCACTTCTGGCGGTCACGACGACGGCGATACCCGACAGGCTGGGCAATTTCTTCCGCGGCCTGTGGCTGCTGCCGCGCATGAGCCCGGCCGTGCTTTACGGCGTGCTCTGGATATGGATTGCCGATCCGACCTCCTCCGGCCTGCTCAACCAGTTCCTCGGTATGCTCGGCGCACCGGCTCTCAACCTGCGCAACGACTTTCCGCTGTTTCTGGTGGTGGTGGCGAACGGCGTCGTCGGCGCATCCTTCGCCATGGTCATCCTGACATCGTCGATCCGCTCGATACCCTCGCATCTCGCCAATGCGGCGCGCGTCGATGGCGCCAGCGAATGGGGCGTGCTCCGCCACGTTATCGCACCGGCGCTTTCGGCTCCGATCCGTTTCATCACGCTCTATCAGGCGCTGTCGCTGATGACGACCTATGAATATATCCTGCTGATCACCGGCGGTGGCCCTGTCTACGACAGCACCACCTATGCGCTTTATATCTACCGGCGCGCCTTCGAAAACGGTGCTTACGCCTATGGCGCGGCGCTGGCGCTCGGCCTGATGGCCATCGGCGTCGCCGTGACCCTCGTTCAATGGCGCGTCAGCAACATGCGCGCGACCTTTGCCCCCGCCAAAATCGAGGTGCTGTGATGACGCTCGTTCAAAGCCACGCCCGGCGCGCCTCCGATCTGAAACCGGACTGGGCGCATCTTGAAAGACGCAGCCGCGCCCATCGTGTCGGCTTCCTTCCCGTCATCCTCGTGTTTCTCACGGTCGTCTCCGTCCCGGTTCTCCTGCCCTATCTCTGGCTGCTGGTGAAATCGCTGACCAGTTCCGACGACAATCTCAGCCGGCTGGTGCTGTGGCGCAGCGGCGCGATTGCCGCGCTGGCCTATTTCGGGGCGATTGCGATCGCGCTGTTTTCAGCACGCCTGCGTAACCCCGCACTGCTCTGGCTCGCGCTCGGCGTCGTGGTGGCGGCGCTGGTCTTCGTGCTTGTGCTGCCGCATCTGACCATCGAGAATTACAGCTTCCTGTGGAGCCGTGACATCGAGAAAACCGGTAATACCCGCATTGCGCTGATGCCGTCCGTCTGGACAGCCATGCGAAGCTCGCTGCTGTTTGCCGCTTCCCAGACCCTGATCGTTGCGCTGGTCGCCACGCCGGCCGCCTATGCGCTGTCGCGCTTTGCCTTTGCCGGACGTGAAAACATCCTGCGCGGACTTCTGCTGCTGCATGCATTTCCCGCACTGGCGCTGACTGTCGCGATCTTCGTGCAGCTGCATTATATGGGCCTTCTCAACAATCTCTTCGGTGTCGTGCTGGTCATGAGCGCGCTGGAATTGCCCTTTGCGATCTTCGTTCTCAAGGGCTTCTTCGACAATGTCCCCTGGGACATCGAGATGAGTGCCGTCACCGATGGCGCGACCCGTTTCCAGGCCTTTCGCATGGTGGTTCTGCCGCAGGTCAGAAGCGGGCTGATAGCTGTCGCCACCTTCACCTTTCTGCGTGGCTGGGAAGAATATGTCTTTGTCCAGACCCTGCTCATCGAAAAAAGCCAGATGACGATGAGCCTCTACCTCTTCTTCGTGGCACAGGACAGCGTGGGCGTGAATTACGGCATGATCGCCGCTGTCGGCATCATCTATCTGCTGCCGGTGCTGATCATTTACATCTTCACCCAGAAATACATCACCCAGATGAGTTTCGGCGGGATCAAAGGATAATCGCCATGGCCAGGATCACCCTCGACAAAGTCACCAAAAGCTGGGGTGACACCCGGGTTCTGCAACCCATGACGCTGACGATCGAAGACGGCGAATTCGTCGCCGTTCTCGGCCCGTCGGGATGCGGAAAATCGACCACGCTTTTCCTGCTCGCCGGGCTTTACGCGCCGACCGGCGGAGAGATCGCCTTCGACGGCCACAACGTCAACCGCATCGATGCGCGCGACCGCAATGTCGGCATCGTCTTCCAGTCCTATGCGCTTTATCCCAATCTGACGGTACGGCAGAACATCGCCTTTCCGCTGCGTTTCAAGAATGTGCCGCGCGAGGAGGCGGCGCGGCGGGTGGAGGAGGCGGCAAGCCTCGTGCAGATCAGCGCGTTGCTCGACCGGCGGCCCTCGCAGCTTTCCGGCGGTCAGCAGCAGCGTGTGGCGCTGGCTAGAGCGTTGGTCAAGGAACCGAATATCCTGCTTCTGGACGAGCCGCTCTCCAATCTCGATGCGACCCTGCGCATCACGATGCGGGCCGAGCTGAAAAACCTGCAGAAGCGGCTGAAGATCACCACTCTGATCGTCACCCATGACCAGATCGAGGCGATCACCATGGCGGACAGGATCATCTGCATGAATAATGGCGCCATTGCACAGATCGGTACGCCAGACGATCTTTATCGCCGGCCCAACAACCTGTTCGTCGCCGGGTTCATCGGCACGCCGCCGATGAACCTCTTGAAGGGGCAGGCGCAGGGCGAGCAGCTGCGGATCGGCGATGCCCGCCTCGACATCAATGCCCGTTGCGACGGTGAGATCACCTTCGGGCTGCGCCCCGAGGATATCACCCTTACCAAGCCAGCCGAAGCGTGGCTTGAAGGGGCGGTCGCCACCGTCGAGCCGATGGGGCGCGAGGTTTTCTACAGCATCGACACACCCGCAGGTGTCATCCATGCGCTGGAATATGGCGAGACGATAAGGCATGCGCCCGGTGAGCGGGTTGGCATCAGCTGCAAATCCGGTCTGACCCTTGTTTTTGACGCAGCCGGCAACCGCATTGCCGGACTGCACGCCGATCTTTCCCACAATTCGACCACGCCGGCGCGTCAGCCGGAACCCGTAAACTGACAGGACATTCCATGCCCAAAATTGTCTCCCATCGCGGCGCCAACCGTTTCGCGCCCGAAAACACCTTTGCCGCCGCCGATCTCGCTCTAGAGCAGGGTGCGGATTATATCGAGCTTGATGTGCGCGAGAGTGCGGATGGCATACTGTATGTCTTTCACGACGAAACGCTTGACCGCACGACCGACGGTACCGGGCCTATCGGCCATGCCCTGTCGAGCGAGATCGATGCGCTGGATGCGGGCAGCTGGTTCGGGGAAAACTTCAAGGGCGCTGTGGTGCCGCGTCTTGATGCCTATCTTCGCCATTTGCGCGGCCGCTGCGGCGTTTATGTCGAGCTGAAATATTGCGATCCCGTCAAGGTCGCCGCCCTGGTGCGCGATCTCGGCATGTTGCGCGATACTTTCTTTTTCTCCTTTTCCGAGGAAATGCGCCGCGGTCTGCAGGCCATCGCACCCGAATTCCGCAAGATGATGACGCTCGACATTGCGAAGTCGCCTTCGCTGGCGACGGCCGTGCACCATGCCTCGATCATAGAGATCACGCCGGCACAGATGCGGCGGCCCGGTCTTGTCGCGGCATGCCGCAAGGCCGGTCTCGAAATCATGGTCTATTACGGCGGTGATGACATCGACCTTCATAAAGAGATCGCATTGGCCGGGGTAGACTACGTCAACATCGACCGCCCGGACCTGTTCGATACGATGCGCCGTACCGCGCAGCTCCCTGAATTCGCATAACCTTCCTTCCCCTTGGAGATCATGACATGAGCAATCTTATAGGTACCGGCTTCAACGCCGGCTCGGACGATGGCGAACTGGCCACCCTTGAAAGCGATCTTCGCGCGCTTGCCGAAATTGGCTGCGACACCGTAGAAATCGCCGCAACAAGCCTCGATATGATCGCTGGCGGCCGGATCATCGAGGAGCGCGCCGACCGTTTCGTGTCGCTCGCAAAGCAGTTCGACTTCCGCTACACCGTGCACGGTCTCGTCTCTTCGAATTTCATGGACCCGGTGACATGCCGTTACCAGATCGATGCGGCCAAGGCGCTTGCCGTTCTCTGTGACCGTATCGGCGCAGGCATCCTCGTCCAGCACAGCGGCGCCCTGCGTGCCGACCAGATCGCCGAACGGGCCGATGCCGACAGCCGCGAGCGGGAAGCGCTTTTCGAACTGGCGGAGTTCTGCAGGCCCTATGGCGTGCGTATCGCCCTTGAGAATATCTTCTCCACCGAGCCCGGCCAATACCGCCAGACGCCGGCCGAAGTGGCTGCGACCGTGAAGGCTGTCGGTCACGACAATGTCGTGGCGCTGATCGACTTCAGCCATGCCTATCTCGAATCCACCTATCGTGGCCTCGATTTCCGCGATGAGCTTCGCGCCATGGCGCCGGTTGCCGGCCATCTGCATGTGCACGATTCCTTCGGCCGCCCGCAGGGCTTTTATCAGCCTTATTTTGCCCAGGAAAACACGGCGCTTGGCATCGGCGATCTGCACATGCCGCTCGGCTGGGGCGATATCGACTGGCAGGGCATCTTCTCCGAACTTTCGTTCCTGCCCGATACCGTGCTGATGATGGAAATCGGCCGCCGTTACCGCGCCGAGCAGCCGGCAAGCCTCGAAACGGCGCGGCATCTGATGTCGCTTAATGCCGCCCGCACCCAACTCGCAGCCGAGTGATGGCCTGAACAAGGTGTAATTCGATAGGCTGATGTTTGAAACACCGGCAGTCCCGATGCGACTGCCGGTGGTTTTGGTCTACGCTGCCCAGTCGGAGAGCGAATAGGCCCTGATATAATCGATCATCATCTGCGAGCCGTCGCTGAAATCAGCATCCGATGGTGTTCCCGCGGTTCCGCCGACGGCAAGGTTGACGACCATATACATCGGGTCATGCATATCGTCAGGCGTCTCCGTCTGTGCCACGGCGACATCGTCGAAATACCAGGTTATGTGTTCGGCATCCCACAAAACGCCATAAGTGTGAAACCCTTCCGTGCTCGGCACACTGACATTGTTGATGACCGATGTCTGTTCACCGGTGGCGTTGGAATGGGCGGACATGATGAGCGTATTGGGATTCTGGCCGCGCATTTCGATTACATCGAGTTCCGGCGGCCAGGAGCCGTCTTCGGGCAGGAGCCAGAAGGCAGGCCAGGCGCCCCGGTCGGTCGGCATATCGGCGCGAATTTCGAAATATCCATAGGTCTGGCTGAAGGAGGAATAGGTGTTCAGCATGCCGGAGGTATAATCGTAACCCTCGACTTCATCGGCAATCGATTGCGCGGTTTTCTCGGCGGTTATCGTCAGGACGCCGTTTGCAACGCTGAACGGATTGACCTCCGACGTGCCGGCATAAGAGGGGTTGATGTACCATTGCGCCTCACCATTCGTCGTCAGCGAGCTCCCCTTTTCGGGTGCCCACCAATATTTGGCGTCCCAGGTGCCCTGATTGCCGCTGTGCAGGGACAGCGCGTCGAATTCATCGGCAAAGGTCTGGGTGAGAGAGGATCGATCGAGGCTGAGCTCGAACTGGTCGGCCTGAAGGTCGTCTATGGTTTTTCCTGCAAGAACGATGGCCTCGCCATTTGAAAAATTGAGCCACAGGTCGCTGCCCTGCTGCGTGGCGTTGCCGGCCAGCTGATCGAAGGATGTGATACCGTAACCATTCAGCCGGATCGTGTCATTGGCGCTGAAATCCATGATGAGATCTGTACCGTTACCGCTCGTAAAAACGAAAGTGTCGGCCCCGCCGCCACCGATCAGTACGTCGTTGCCGGCCCCGCCATCGATCGTCTGGCTGCCCGATCCGCCGGTGATGATATTGTCGAGTGAATTGCCGAAGGCGTAACGACCGTCACCCGTTACCCTGAGATTCTCGAAATTGTCGGGCAAGGTGTAACTCATCCAGGTATCGATGGTGTCAATGCCCTCCCCGGCATTTTCGACGGCACGATTGATACCGGAATAGAGATAATAGATATCGTCGCCGGTGCCGCCCGCCATGGTCACGTTGACGGAGCTGTCACCCCACATGGAATCATTGCCGGCGGTGCCGGCGAGCCGCGGGCCGGAGCCCGTGGCGGAGAAAAATCCGGTGGAACTGCCGCTGTAATAGAGTGTGTCTCCAAGCGCATTCACTACTGTCCGGGCCATGAACCGTCTCCTGTCCGTTAGCGTTGGTGTCCTCACTCCTCCTGCTGCACACCCTAACAGGGCAAAAAGCCTCCTGTTAGGCCGAAATATAAGGGGTATGTTCCCCTGCGGTTGCATTCAGCCGTTGAACGGGCGCGTTGTCATCGGTCGGTTCCGCCTGTTATATGTCGGGTTTTGAACCATCTGCGCGCTCTTGCTGTACCCCTGCGGGTGATGGCAAGATCGGGGCGGATTGCAGATGTCCGCGCGGCATCTGAGGAATGGAGTATCAGGATTGAGCGTAGCCTTTACCAAGGAAGACAGCGCGGAAACCGCAGCCGAAACCGTTCTGCCGGATCGGGTAATCTCGCCTCATCCCAATCTGGTAACGCAGTCCGGGCTGAAGGCGCTGGAAGAGCAGTTGCGGCTGGCGCGCGAAGCCTGTGAGGCGGCCAATGCCATTGAAGACATCAATGAAAGACGGCGCATTTCCGCCAATCCGTTGCGGGATCTGCGATATTTCTCCGAGCGGGTCCGCACCGCGCAACTGATGCCTGATCCGCCAGCGGACGGCGTCGTCGCCTTCGGCAGTCTGGTGACGTTCAGCCGCGATGACGGACGAACGCAACGGTTTCGGATCGTCGGCGAAGATGAGGCCGACCCGGCTGCCGGAACGATGTCCTATGTCTCCCCGGTTGCAAGGGTGCTGACGGGAAAAATGGCTGGTGATCTGGTCAGTTTGGGCGGCAGGGAGATCGAAATCATCGAAGTCGCCTGACGCCCGGGCCGGACTGGGTAAAATGGGCCCTCAAAAATAAGGGCCTTCTTGTTGCTATCTGCCGTCAGACAATAAGGGGCTGAGGCCCGGATTACCGATAACGATTCCTTCTTCTCGGTGGCGAGCGTCATCTGCTGTTCCCAGCATCCGCATCACTGTGGTCTTCAGGAAGAGCCTGAAGTCCAGATCTATGGCGGCGTAGGCGAGGGCAAGCCCCACATGGGCCATGAAGACGGGATTGAAATTCAGCTCTTCGAACTGATAGCCGATAATGATCCCGATCGCCGAATAGACGAAAAAGCCGATCTTGCGTTTTCGGAAAATTGCATAAAACAGCGCAAAGGCGCTCATCATGCAAAATCCCAGGCCGGAAGCGTAGGCGGTGGCCATAAAGCCGTTATGGGGCGTACCGATCTTTGCGATACGCGCAAGCTCTTCATATCGAGCGGTAAATCCGATGCCCAACGGATGCAGGAACATGACCTGAAAACCGCCGGTGATCGTCTCCCACCGCTCATGCAAGTTGTTGCTGCTATTGCTGTCCTCGAGAAAACGTTTCGAAAATACCTCTCCCGCGAAGTCGAAAGCGCCGAGCGGCAGAACGGCGGCGATGACAAGGGCGCATAAAGCAAAGCCGAAATACGTGCTGAGCAGCATTTTGACCGAAAAATTCCGGACGTAAAAATAAAGTCCGATGGCGAGCACGGCAAACACACCCGAGCGGTTGAGCGTGAGCGTAAAGCTTGCCAGGTATATGAGCAGAAACACCGCAAACAGCGCGGGCCGTCTTTGGCGTTCGGCGAGATAGGCAGCGGCTGCTCCGGCCAGTGCGAAGGCTGGTCCAGCGGTGTTTCCCACAGGCCAGATGCCGCCTGCCTTTTCGACGCGCAAAAGCAGCGGCGTTATTTCACCTTTTGCCGCGAGTTCCAGGACGCCCGCCTCATCGAACATGAAGGACAATCCGAGGGAGGCAAGCTGGTCATGAATGACGATGTCAAGGAAAAGCAGGATCGTCACGGCTATGAAGCCCGCGAACATGCCCCAGCAGAACAGTTGGAGAAGGTTCTCCTTGAACAGCATGTAGGCAAAGAAGAGAAAATAGACCGCATAAAAATAGGTCATCGCCGTCGTATAAAATTCGCCATCGCCACGCGCGTCGGCAAACACGGCCGTCAGTGCAAACAGGACCGTCAGCGGCAGGAGGTAAAACAGGGCGATCGACGGTGTCAGGCAGCGAATGTAAAGCAGCGCAATGACGGGCAGCGTCATCAGCACCAGCATGTCGGTAATGTTGAGGAAACGCAGGCCGATATTGCTGGTCACCACGTTGCACTGAATGAAGAAACCGATGGAAAAAACGAATATAGCCAGAAAGATGCCGGGAATATTGATTGTTTTTGAGGGATAAAGCGGCATTGCCAAAACGAAACCCGGTAGGGCGGGCAGGCGCGATGCCGCATGATTTTTTCGTTTTTTCATTCGCGGCCTTTATCTTTTGTAGGCGGATTTCGACGGTCCTTTAGAGAGGTGCGTTACCGCGCGGCAATAAATATAATATGGCGACCATTAGTGGGCTCGATGACGTCGCCACGCAAGATAATTTTATCCGTTTCTCCATTGGACAAGATTGCCTTTCGGCAAAGCCCCTTCGACCGCGATGATGCGCTGAATGTGAACTGGCTCATTTGAGGTGGGCGCGCTGGTGCCGAATGCGGGAAGGATGCGCAGATAAAAATTATACCCGGTCGGGCTCATGTCTGGATCTATGGCGATCCCGTTGGCGATCGCCCACATCCAGCCGCTGTTACCGGAGATGTTGGCGCCTCCAAATTGGAGGGCGGAGCAAATGATCGTCCTGACTGCGCCGCCGCTTTTAGCAACCAGCATGATGTAAGGGAGACGTTGCTTCTCGTTGTTTTTGTAGAGCACGGCGAATGAAATCGTCCTGCCGATCATCGCTGCGGCCTCCGCATTGCGGAAGTAACGCGTGAGCCCGGCGGTCTGGCTGCCATTCGCATAGAGCGCGAGGCTGCTTGCGAAGGACGGGGAGAAGATGATTTCGGTGGTTTTGGTGGCCGAGCCTGGCGCAATCAGGCCCCAGCCCGTCGGAGCGGAGCCCGACCAGTCGGTAAAGTCACCATTCCCTATGAGATTGGCGGCAGGCAGCTTCGGCCAGCAAGGTGTCTGAAAACCGCTGTCGGATGCCGAAGCGAGGTAGGAATCGAACAGGGTTCGGGCAATGAGCCGCAATCCAGCATCGTTCGGGTGGATATTGTCCCGATAAAGGGCGGCGTCCTTGGCCTTCGCCAGAAACGCCGCATGCGTATCCACCAGCGTAAGGTTTGGATGTGCTCGGGCCAAATCGAGGATTGCCTGATAGACCTTGTCGTAACCCGTCCCATCACGCCACGGGTTCTGCGTGGTGATGAGCTGTGGCGTGCCCGGCCATTGCCATTCGGTCATGCCGAGCGGGCCGAGCAGGGTGGATCGCCCGGAGCTCAAAATGCCGCCAGGCACCTCGAAGGTCTGCATATTATGGCCCTGATGCAGGATGCAAAGATCCGGACGGGGGATATTCAGCGCCGCTGCGCGCTGTTCCGCGAGCATGTAACCCGCCATGCCGCCGGGTAGCGTTGCGAGATAGACCGCCAGCCTCGCCCCCTTACTGGCGCGCAGCGTGACCGGTTCCGCATAGGCTTTTGGCCCGGTGGCGGCATTCGTTTCCCATTCCGCCCAGCGGTGTAACACCACCGTCGTATCGTGCAGTTCGCCGAGCATCATCGCAAATTGCTGAAATGGTCCGGCTTCGGCATGGGCGGTGCTGTCGCCGTTCACGAACAGCGTGGCATTCTGACCCGCTGTCAGCCGGGCGCGCAGGACAGAGAACGCCGTCAAGGAAAGACCGATGGCACCCATGGTCCGGGGGCGGATGCCGAGCGTTACGCCGATCATGCCGCCACCTCTTCCGTTCGTGCCATATATATGCATATGTTGTATCCGAGCGCTGTCATCGTTCGTTCTCCTGGTCTGGCCTCAGGATAATTCCGCCATGAGGCACGGGAAAAAAATGCCGGGAGCGGGATGGCGATCAGCGCATAAAAACAAACGTCATGAATTTTTCTTGCATTTCGTCTGAAGTATAAAAATAGAATAATTGTATTTTACTTTTGCTATTTTTAAATTTTATTACTAATAAAGGTTCTGATGCTGGTATTTTTATCTAGCAATGTGCATTTCTCTGTAATCTCCGACGAAGATATCCCTGTCGCTATCGCGCAGGATGGTTCTTTTCGCAGGTGTGCTGTTCATGCCCGCAATCAAAACCAGACGCATCGTGGGTTCTCTCCTACGGCAGGGGAGACGCCATGACATCCGCTCTTTTTGTCAGCCATACCGGAGAGAAGGGCGGCGCCGAACTTTTTCTGGCTGATCTCGTCAAGGGTGGACCGCATTCCTGGCGCGCTTGTTTTCTCAGTGGTGGTGCGGCCGCAGATGATCTGGCTGACGCCGGGCGGCCTCCGGTCATGTTGTCCGCCGGAGAAAAAATGCTGTCAATCCGCCGCAATGCGTCGTTCGGCGCCCTGTTGCGCGGAGCGGCTGATGTGATGGCGGTCGCCCGGCAATTGAGCCGGGAGGCGCGGCATTATGATGTGATCTGCGCCAACTCGCAAAAGGCGCTTTTTGTCTGCGCGCTGGCCGCGAAGCTCAGCCGTCGCCCGCTCGTCTGGATTTTGCACGATATCGTCACCGATCCCGCTTTCAGCGCCACCAACCGTCGGGCTTCGCTGGCATTTGCGCGCCTTTTCGCCAAGCTGGTGGCTGTCAATTCCGAAGAAACGGGCCGGGCTTTCATCGAGGCCGGCGGCGAGGCGAATAAGGTTCGCATCGTTTACAACGGCTTCGATCCCGCCAGGGCAAAGGTCTACGAGCCGGGCAAGGCCGCGCGGCTGCGAGCGGAACTGGGCCTCGGTCCGCAACCGCTTGTCGGCCTTTTTGGCCGGCTGAGCGAATGGAAGGGACAGCATGTATTTCTGGAGGCGATTGCGGCGATGGAGGGCGTGCAGGCGGTGATCGTCGGGGGAGCGCTTTTCGGGCAGGAGGCCTATGAGGCGCGCATCCGCGAACAGGCGTCCAGTCTCGGTCTCGACGGCCGTGTCCGCTTCCTCGGTTTCCGCTCGGATGTGCCGGAACTGATGGCGGCGATGGATGCGGTTGCTCACACCTCAATTGTTGCCGAGCCCTTCGGCCGGGTGGTTGTCGAGGCCATGATGTGCGGGTGTCCGGTTGTCGCCACGCGCGGCGGCGGGGTTACCGAAATCATCCGTGACGGCGAAACGGGCCTTCTCGTGCCGCCGGGAGAGCCATCTGCGCTGGCCGCAGCGCTCGGCCGCGTTCTGTCCGATCCGGCTCTGGCGGAAAGGCTGGCGCAAAAGGGGAGGGAGGATGTGAGCCAGCGTTTCTCGCTGGAGGAAACCTGCAGGTCCGTTTCCGCGCTGCTGGAGGAGGCAGCGTGAGCTTCCGTTCGGTGATCGACAGGAACAGGCAATGCCGGCAGGCGGAAGGGCCAGGATGCGCATTCTCGTAAACATGCCGAGCCAATATGGCGGCAAGGCTTCCGGTGTCGCCCGCGTCACCTTCAGCCTGCTGGAGCGGCTGCTGGAGCAGACAGGTGACGATTATATTCTGCGCTCTCCGTGGACGCGGGCGCAACTGCCAGAAGGCCTGCGCGACAGCCGATTGCAGCTTATCGAGACTCCGCGGCCGCGCATCATGGTTTTTGACGTGGTGCGTCAGGCCGCCATGCTGCCCGCGCTTTGCCGCCAGCATGGCATTGATGTGCTGTTTAACGCCGATCCTTTCGGAAGTCCCCTCGGCGGCAAACGGCGTCTCACCCTTGTTCACGATCTTTATTTCAAAACCATTCCCGAACAGATCGGCTGGCGGGCGACCCTGACGACCGATTTCATCTTCAAGCTGACGATGGCCGGTTCGGATCATGTCATCTGCGTATCCGATGCGACACGGAAGGATCTGGCGCGTTTTTATCCTGCCGCTGCCAATAAGAGCCTTACCATTCATTCCGACAGTACGCTGAATGTCGATCCCGAGACTCTTGGTTTTGTACCGCCTGTTGCCGGGCGCTACATATTGGTGGTCGGAAACGCGACTTCCAACAAGAATTTTTCCCTCCTTGGCAAAGCCTTTGCCATACTCGGTAAAAAATGGCCGGATCTGCGTGTCGTGCATGTCGGCCGCGACGAGACGGAGGAAATCGCCGGCGCGCTGGATGATCCGGAATTGAAAACCCGGCTGATCCGGCTTTCCGGAATAGATGACCGGCAGCTGGCCGAACTTTACCGCCATGCCGCCTGCCTTTGTGTACCCTCTACCTATGAGGGGTTCTGCCTGCCTGTGCTGGAGGCGCAGCAGCTGGGATGCCCGGTCGTCTGCTCCAACCGTTCCGCAACGCCGGAGATCGCCGGCAATGGCGCCCTGACTTTCGATCCGGCGGACACTCAAAGCCTTGTTGACGCGCTTGAGCGGCTTCTGGGGAATCCGGAACTCGCAGACAATCTTCGCCAGGCAGGTTATGAGAACCGTAAATTATATTCGTGGCAGAAGGCGGCGGAGAGCTACGCGCAGCTTTTTCAAGCGCGGCGTTGAGACCAGGGGATGCCCAAGCGCCTTGTCTCGACAGTGACGGTTCATGCGTCGTTGGTTTTACGCACATCCGAATAGAGCTTTTCATAGGCTGCAACGACCCCTTCGGGTGCGACACCTTGCCGAATTCGCTCCCGGGTTTCAGGGGTTTCCTCGAGCATGGCGGGATTGCGCATGGCCTCCGCCATGCGCGCGGCCAGTTCGGCGGCATTGCCCGGCGCGAACAGGCGTTCCGGCCTGTCCGCGCCGATCTGTTCGGCAACGCCCGCAAGATTTGCGCCGATGACGGGTACGCCGCGCAGAATGGCTTCGGCGACGGTACGTCCAAACGCCTCCGGCCACAAAGGCGGGACGATGAGGCACTCTATGCCGGCGAAGAAATGATCGGCCTCCACATAGCCCGGAAACGTTACCGGAAGGCCGGCTGTCTTTTGCTGATAGGCCTCGATACCATCAGGCGCGCGGCCCGCCATGACCAGTCGCCAGCCTTGCGGCGGCAGGAGCTGCAGGGCCTCGATCAGCAGGTCCGCTCCCTTCGCCGCTTCGATGCGGCCCAGATAACCGAAGACGAGCGGCTCTCCCGGCGCGCGGGGGAGGCGCGGTTGTGGCGAAGCCGGTGGTGAAATCGCATTCCAGATCACGGTGCGGCGGTTTTTAGGCACGTGGGTGAAAAACCCGGCCCGCACATGACGCTCGACGATATCGTGACCAACGCTGGCAACCGCATCGACCGCGCATTGGCAACACCGGTGGAGGTAAGAAAAGGCGCGGCATTTTTTGCTGCTGCCATCGCAGATATGTCCGTCATGAAACAGCGAGCCGTTGGTGCACATGCTTGTGAAATCATGCAGCGAATGAACGAGCGGAATGCCGCGTTTGCGGATCATCGGCCAGATCAGCGGCGTCAGTTCCGAGAGAGAATGGGTATTGACCACATCCGGCCGGAAATCATCGATGACATGCGCAAGCCGGCGAACTAGGCGCGGATCCAGTTGCACGGCGATCTTGTAGTATTTTCGCTTCCATTCCGGTTGTTGCCCCCAGTCGCCGATAAAGAACGGCGTGGTGTGCCCTAGGCGGTGAATGGCGAAACCGTCTCGCTGTTCCGCTGCCTGCTCTTTACGGGAGATGGCGGCCACCGCGACCGTGTGTCCTTTATCCGCAAGTCCACGCGCGAGGTCTTCCACGAATATTTCCGCACCTCCCACCCGATCCGGAGCAAATAGCGAGGTTATCTGCAATATCCGCATGCTCAAATTCCTGCGCCCATGGCGTTAAGATCACGACAATTATGTTGCATCCGCGAACCAATGCCAAACTCCTGTCATGGCAGACGAAGCGGAGTTTGTGCCGTCCGGCTTGAATGGATCGGTGCCGGCATTGCAGCTTCGGCCGGAGATTGTCTCTGCCTTTTGCGTCCTTCCCGTTCCATTCCGGGCGGGTTCAGGCAAAGCGTGACGACCGGGGCGAGGAAAACGGCATAGGCCATGGCGAAGCCGGGAATCTGCAGCGAAAAATCAAGCGTCGAATGCAGCAGCACAAGCAGCAGCGCCGCAAGGCCGAGATGAGAGGCATAACGATAATTTCTGCGTTTCCGTACCCCGCGAATAAAGATCACCAGTTGGATGAGCACAAAAAAAGCGAGGTAAAACGGGAAGGCCGCGCCGAGTGTCAGCAGCCCCTCGGCATAGACATTGTGGGCATGGGTGACGACGGCGTCCACCCCGCATCGCGCGGCATGATAGGGCGCATAGATGTCCGTAAAGCTTGCCAGACCCGATCCCAGCGGCCAATTGTCGGCGATGGCGCGCGCGATGCCCGGCATGTAGCAGAAGCGCATGTCATCTTCCAAACGTGTTTCCATGCGAAGCGCCACCCGGTTGGCGAAAAGTGCAAACAGGGCGATGGCGATCGCGATCAGGAGCGCGGCGCGACGTCTCGTCCCACGCTGCCTGCGCCGGCCGGAGACCCCGTTGCGGCCGGTTCTGGCGGGAGAGTTGAACACGATCAGAAGGATCAGGAAAATCAGCGCTGCGAGGCTTGATCCGATCCCGGCACGCGATCCCGTCAGCATCAATGCGATGAAGCAAAAGCCCGCTAGTACCCCGAGAAAAGCGGCTCTGCGGATGAGCTTTTTCTGCTCAGTCGGCACGGTCAGGCGGTTTGCCACGAGCGCCTTTACCCTTTCCCAATCCGGGGCGAGGAGGCTTTTGTGTAATAATACGGCAAGCGTGAGAAGAATGAGACCGAAGAAGGTTGCGGCGGTATTGCGGTTGACAAAAACACCGGTGAGGCTGCCGAGATAAAAGCGCTTCTGGATGAAGCCGAGAACTTCTGGAAAAAGCACGAATTGCACGATTGAAAACAGCGCGAGCCAGCCCCCGGCGATTGCAAACCATCGCAGCGTCTTTGCCGCACGCTCGTCGGTATCGAAAATCACAAGGCCGGTCATGAAAACGCCGAAAGGCAGGGCGGCGCTCATGAGGCCGAGTCGGTCATCCGCAGGCGTCAGTGAGATCGTTGCGGCTGGCGCATTCTGCATGAACATGGCGGCGGTGGACCAGGCCGGGTTGGCGCGCGCGATGCCGGGCAGGGGGGATGCCTGCAGCAGCATCTGCACGATAAGCGCTCCCAACAAAAGGCAGGCCGCCGCAAGTACCTTGCTTGCACCGGCCTTGGGAGGTCCGAACAGGAGGATCGATGGCACCAGCAGGAGATAGATGCCGGCCGTGACAACGATGCGGCTTTCGATTTCCGTTGCGCCCCGATTGAGAAGCGCCAGCAGAAAGATCGCCCAGAACGCGACGATTGCGACCGGCCGGACACGGTCCCGAACTGCCGCCGATGGAGGCTGCGGGGAGGAGAGCGGTTCTGATCGGGCTTCGGTAAGCGACATGTCTTTGGGCTTTGTCGGAATTGTTTGTGGTGGTTATGCCCGAATGACGGACAGGGTTTTGTTCTCTCGCCGTTTCAGATCATGGCAGCGTCAGGCGTGTCGCGCCTTCCGATGGCGGCTTTGGGCAGACTTCCGCCAGGGTCCATCGCAGGATTTCTCCTTGCCTGCCGCAGACGATGGCCGTGTCCGCCTCGCGGGCCGCTTCGGTCTCGGGCAAGGTGTTTTTCGGAAATTGTTGCCACATCACGAAACGCCCACGGATCAGATTGGCATCGGCGGGCCCGTAGAGCTGGGAGAAATTCATCAGCACGGCGACTTCCATGGGCGAGGCGTTGCGCAGTGAACGAACCATGGCAAGACGCAGCCAGACATCGCCATTTGCGGGAAAACAGGAGAGCGAATGGCGAATAAAGGTCTCGGCAAAACCGAGGCGCGCCGCGCCGGAATCGGATGCCGGATCGGCGCCATTTGCATCGAGATCGGCCAGAACGAGCCTTAGCCCGGCTTTGACGATATCCGAACGGCAGATTTTTTCGGTGATGACGGGGTGAAGTTCAGCGACGGTTTTTGCAAGCAGTTCAGGTGCAAGACCGTTATTTTCATCGGCGATCCTTGCCAATGCGACGATATCGGAAAAACGCCGGCTTTGGGAAAATGCCTGCGCCGCGACAGACAGGACAAAGACGGAAATGACGAGGACCGGTACGACCGCGAGGATTTTCCGCAGGCGCATCACGCCGCCACGCCTAGTCATGGTAATATCGTGTATAGCGCGAATGATAATATTCGCTTGAACCATAGGCGCGATAAAGCTTCAGCTTTTCGGTGTCCACCTTGTTGAGGATGACGCCGAGGCACTTCTTGCGGATATGGACCTCATTTTCCACCGTGTTCCGCACCGCCCTGCGAGCTGTCTTGCCCCATTCCGTGACGAAGATGAAACCATCGATCCGTCCCGCCATGGCGCGTGCATCGACCACAGGCCCGAGCGGCGGCAGGTCGACGATGATGTAGTCGAAAGCGTTGCTGGCTTCAGCCAGCAGCTTGTGCATTTGCGCCGAGGTCAGCAGTTCGGAGGAATGAGGGACACGCTGCTTGACCACTGTGGGCAGGAAAGCGAGCCTTGTCTTTTCGTCACGAAGCAGCACATCCTGCACGCTGCGGCCTTCCAGCAATACTTCGAGCAGACCCTCGCTGGCGTGGCGCGCCATGGCGCGCGTGGCGCCGGGATTGCGGATATCGGCATCCAGCAGCAGGACCCGAGCGCCCTGCCCGGCGAGCAGCTGCGCCAGATTGATGGAGATCGTGGATTTGCCTTCGCTCGGCAAGGCCGAGACGACACCGACAATCCGCGCTCCGCTTTTGGCGGAAATGCCGAGATCAATGGCAAGTCTGGTGCTGCGCAGGGTTTCGGCGAAGGAGGAGAGCGGGTGGTCAACCGCGTAACGCGCAACGCTGGTGGGAAGCGTCAGCCCGGGATGGCCGCTTTCCGGAGCCTCTGTCGTCGGCTTGTTCGGGATCAGCGGGGTATTGCCGAGGAATTCCAGTCCGAGGACATCGCGAACCTGTTCGCCGGTACGGAAAAACCGATCGCGGAATTCGCGGAACATGGCGATACCGCCGCCGGCTGCCGCGCCCATGATCATGAACAGCGCCAGGATGATGGGCTTGTTCGGTTTGCTCGGAATCCTGGGCGGCATCGCCTTGGAAATCACGCGCGCTTCCGTCACGGGGAAGGACTGCTGCTGCATCGCTTCCTGATAACGCTGCAGGAACGTCTGGTACATGTTCTTGTAGGTTTCGGCTTCGCGCTGCAATTCGCGCAGCTGAACCTGTGTTTCGCTGGCCGAGTTGCTGATGTCGGTTGCTTTGGCGACACTCTCGGCAAGCGATTTTTCCTTCGCTTCCGAAACCTCCAGATCACTTTTGTAACTCTGCGCGATGCGGCTGATTTCCTGGAACATCAACCGCCGGTATTCTTGCATTTCATTGCGCAGACGCACGGCCTGAATATGGTTGCTGCCGAGGCGTCTCGTGATTTCCGCCTCGATCTTCGAGGACTCAAGGTATTTCTTGCGCAAATCGTTTGCGACGGAGCTGTCGAGAATATCGGTGACGACCCCGTCGACATCGTCGGTGGCGAGAATGTGCTCGATGCGCTGCACGCGCGCCCGCGCCTTTGCCGTCTCCGACTGCGCCAGAATAAGGGCGCTATTGGATTCGGCCAGCTGCTGATCGGAAAGCAGGCTGTTATTGCCGGTCGAGATCAGATTATGTTCGGCCCGGAATTTCTGCACGGCAAGATCGGTATCAAGCGCGCGCTGGCGCAGTTCCGCAATACGGTCGGACAGCCAGTCGCTGGCCCGCCGCGTCGCCTCGTATTTGGAGTTCAGCTTGTCCAGCAGGTAGGCCGAGGCCACGGCATTGACGATCTGCGCGGCGAGAACCGGCGATGTCGAATTATAGGTGAGTTCCAGCGCGTAGGTTCGGCCGATGCGCTTGACGCTGAGGCCGTTAAGCAGCTGGTCCGACAGCGATCTCTTTAGGGTTCCATCGTCAACAACAGACTCTTTTTTTGCCGGCGAGAACCATTGCGAAACGTTGACGAGCGAACGGATAGTGCCAAATATCGAGCTCAGAAGCGACGCACGCGTTGCCCTGAATTCCTGATTTTCCGTGAGTTTGAGACTATCGACAACGGCAAGCCCGATGGTTTCCGATTGCAGGACCTCGACCTGGCTCAGAATGGAGGCCTCATCCTCTATGACGCCGCCGATCGTCGAAAGCTGTTCGACAATCTGGCTATTGTTGCGGTCGATCAGCAGGGTCGCCGTAGCCGAATAGATCGGCACGGCCGTCGCGGCAAAGGCGAGGCCGATTGCCCCGGCAACCGCGATCGCGGCAAGGACGATGCGCCATTGCCGGCGGATTATCGCAAGAGCGGCATCGATGTCGATAAACTCGGCCGTCAGCCCGCTTTTATCGTAGTCGGCCATCGTCAGGGGATCGTGCCTTTGCAACAACTGTCAGCCTCGCTCTTTTCGGCAGGCGCAAGGCCCGCCAAGTCACGGTTGCATCACAGAACTGGCGGCAGCCTTCCCGGTGGGAAAGGCGACAAAGCCAAATTTAAACGGGGCTCGTGCTCGTCGGCGTGCTGGTGCTGCCGGTTGACAGCGATCTGCCACGGCCAGCCGGCGGGCTCCCGCCACCTGCCTGTGCGGTGCCGCCTGCGGCACCTGCGGTTCCCGAGCCGCCGATGCTGTTGGCGCTGGCCGGCGAGGATCCCGCGCCGCCGATCGGCGATGCAGCCGCCGCGGCAGCCGCAGGAGCGGCCGGGCCGGCAGCCGTTCCCTCGATATTTTCGCTAAAGGCAATGAGAAGATCGGCGGGCACGTTGGCGCCTTTTGTCTGCAACTGGATGGCGGCCGCAAGTATCGTATTGCCATTGCGCATTGCGGTGGCGTGGGCAAGTGCCAGGCCTTCGCCAACAACTTCGGAAAAGTCTTTGTTGCCGACCTTCTGGGCCAGTGCGACGATGGTTGGCAATTGGCCGGAATCACTCAGGATCAGGGCGGAAAGCTGTTCGGAAAACTGTGCCGCGCTGGTGGAAACCGCGATGATCGGAAAGCCGCTCGTCACTTTTCCGGTCACGTCGGCCGTTGCCGCATCCGTGCTGGAAGCAATGGTGACCAGATCCTTGATCATTCCCTGCGTCGGAGACTGCTTGAACAGTTCAGCCGCGGTAATGGAAACCGTGTCCGGATTGGTGGTGTTGACGCGGGCAAGAAATGCAGCGGTGGTTTCATCGGTGGCTTTGACGGGCGCGCCTGTTGCGGCGCTTTCGACCGAAGGGGTCTGCTGCGCGGCGGCCGGCGGCACGGAATCCACGTTTTGTGCGTTGGCGACAGTGGAAAAGAGACCCATGCTGGCAACAAACATCGCACCAACGAGCATCGAGCCGTTACGAATGCGGGGCATCCAACTCTCCAAATCTTTTAAAATACGACTTTAAATACATCCAACGTTGGGGATGGTTACCCAACATCTAAAATTTCTTTTTAAATCGCACAGCCCAAGCAAAGGATCAAGCGCTAAAATAAACCCGCAGCGGAAACCCTCAGCTATTGTTAACGGCCGCCGCCCTTGCCTTCTCTGGTTTATTCAGGACACGGCGACTTTCCGTGGCGATGTTATCAGCCGGTCACGCAGCCAGATATTGGCCGGTGTTTCGACAAGGACGTGGAAGGCGTGGGCTATGGCGACGGTGCTGACGACGATGACGAGATAAACGACGTTGCTCCACTCCGGCGGGTAAGTGACGCCGCCGAGCGCGATCTTGAAGCCCCGGAAAATAAAAGGGTGCAACAGATAAAGCGCGTAGGATGAATCGCCGAGTTTTGCCAGCGGCTGCGCGAAACGGGGCAGGGAGATGTTTCTGGTCAAGGTCGCCGCTGCCATCAGCAGAATTGCGCCGCCGCCGAAAACGAGCAGCCGCGAAAACGAGTAACAGCCCGGATCGCACTGGAACCCAATCCTGCTCAGATCGGTCAGCATCCAGATCGCCAGGCCGCACAGCGCCGTTGCGAGCCCGAGCAGGGGCGGCAGGCGGACGCCTCGCAGGAAGAGGACCGCAATGAACATGCCTGCGACGAATTCGAGAATGATCGGCTGAAACCAGAAGCTGAACGGCAGGCCGAGATCGAAGGTGAAGCCGACCATGACGGCGGTAAACAGCACGGCGGCTGTCGTGAATACCGCGCGCTCCAGCGGCAGGAAGATGAACACCGCAAAAACGATGTAAAAGAACATTTCGTAATTCAGCGTCCAGCCGAGATCGATCAGCGGAAACGGATAGGCGTCGCCATAACCCATGCTGTCATAGGGAATAAACAGATAGGATGTGAGGATCGACTGTAATGGCGGAAAGGCCTTGGCGCTGATAACGGTCACGCTGGCGGCCATGGCAAGCCGCAGGGTCAGCACAAACCAGTAAAGCGGGACGATGCGCAGGAACCGGCGCAGCAGAAAGGCGGAACGGCCGCCTGGCGCTGTAAAATAGGGCCGGGACGCATAAACAATGACAAAGCCGGAAATGACGAAAAACAGGTCGACACCGCCGCCCAGCCTCAGCAGATGCAGCGGGAAAAGCGTGAATTGCCAGTTCACATCAGCGTGCAACGCAACGATCATGGTTGCCGCGACGGCGCGCATTACCTGAAGAACATCGAGACGCTGCGCCCCGGCAGCGGGCGCTTCTTTAAAGTTTTTCATCATCGTCAATCTATAAAATAAAGATATATTTAGTAATATATTGCGCCCGCGGTTGCGGGGTAGAAGTCCATTATTCAAGCAGGCTAGCATGCAACAGCACGACGCGATACACACAATTTTGCGATGCGGCATTTCCTCCGCACCGCTCAGAAAACTTCCAGAACGGTAAGCTGGTCGCTGACCGAAAGCCGGTATTGCCCGCTTTCCTGCGTTATTGTCTGCTGGCTCACGGAGCCGTCATCGCGGAAACGGTGTGCGACAACGTGACTGTGCTGGCCGGCCACCGAAAATGTCGCAACCCGTTCGGCGGGCGGGTTTTCGATCCGCGCAGGCCATTGCCAGCCGGAAATTCCAAGCCAGACCGGCACGAGCAAAGCACCGTCCGGCCTTGCGAGATGCAGGGACAATCTTTGGGGATCGGCCGTGAGGAAATCGATCTGCCGTTCCTCCTGCCCGGTTTGCCGTTCTGCCTTGCAGAGGGAAAGAAGGGCGCGAACGGCCTCGTAAGCGGGGGTGCGGCTCAGATCATGGCGCAGGAGACCGAAGGAGGATTCCGGGTTTGTCTCATCCGCAGCAAAGCTTGAAACCATTTCATAGATATAGGACCGGCGGATACCGCTGATGAAGCACCAGAGCAGCATACGCGGCATATAGCGTGCCTTGATGCCTTCGGTGACGGGGAAATGAAAGGTCTCGGTTTGCAGCGAGGTATGGTAGCCCATCTCCGTGGCGAGCACCGGCCGGCCCGCTGCTATATGCGCCGAAGCGGCAACGGATTTTGAGAGCGCCCCCGGACCGGTCGTTTCGGGGTGCTCCATGCCCGCGTAAGGGTGGATATTGCCGTAGTCGCAGACATCCTTCAGGTCCAATGCCAGCGCCCTGTTCTCAAGGACATAGCTTGGCGCCGCAACGCGCACCGCGCTCAGTCGCGGAATCGAGCGGACGGCGGCGTGCAGGGCGGCCTGATGCTCCGCCGAAATGCGCGGGGCGTTTTGCGGATCCTTCGTCAGGTTCGGTTCATTGCTGCCCTCGAAAATATCGATACCCGCGTCGGACCAGTCGTAGAAATCCGCAAGCCTGTCGAGCGGCGTGGAGACATAAGGGTTGAGATTGTCGTAACATATGATGGTGAGGCGAAGGCCCGCCGCCACGATCCGGCGCAGCCGCTGAAAGACGGGGCTGTTTCTGGCGGCGATGAGCCCGTCATCACGCAGATGCCGGACGCCCAGTGCTTCGATCTCGGGCATGATCCGGTCGAACTGTTCCGGATAGACGCCTGTGGTGCGGGTGAAGTGGCCACACACCCCTATGCTGTCCAGAAAGGCTTCGGTATTGGCGGAAGCAGCCGGCTGCGCCCGTGCGGGAATGGCCTGCAAACCGGAGGCGGCGACCAATGCAAGGGGTGCGGCTGAAAGCAGGTTGCGCCGCGTCAGGCCACCCATGGCGATCGGCTGTTTTCCATTCATCTGCGCCTCCTGGTACGTCCGGAGAGAGTATAAGCAAGCGCCATCACATGGATGTCGCCGTTTAAATGACGATCACGGCTGTCCGCATCTCGAGATCAGAATGTCCTGGAAGTTTTTGGCATTTACGGTCGCTCAAAAATCCATGTGTCTGAAATAAAACAGATATTATCAAATGTAGTATTGTCATCAGCCGCAACGGAGCCGATTGCTCCCGCTTGCCTGCACTTTAAAGTGGCTAAACCGTAACATGAGAGCGGTTCTTTTCGCAACACCGCATGGCTTTTACCGCGCCGCGAAAAAAATCACTTGAAATGCCGCCAATTCCCGTGCTTTTTGAAAAGTAGATTTTCGTAATTCATATTTTCAAACATTAGTTCCGCTCCGGCTCTTTGTATTTTGCAGATGTCTCACTGGTCTCCGGGAATTTACGGAGACGACTGTGCCCGGGATGGACGCCATAGATTTTCGATGAAGGAAAATAGAGCGTATCCGCATGAGAATTCTCCATCTTAGCAGCCTTTATCCGCCGCATATCGTTGGTGGATGCGAACGCTCGGTCGAACATCTCGCCGAGGAACTCGTCTCCATGGGACATACGGTCGGCGCCGCCTGCATAGAGCGGCAGGCCGAACCGAAAACGATGCGCAACGGCGTCTCCGTCTACCGCATGTTCCACAACAACGATTTCTGGCTTGAGGATTGGCCGCAATATTCGCCGCAGCAGCGGCGCATGCAGAAGCTCAAGCAGCAATGGAATTTCGACGTCGAAAAGCAGTTCGAGGCCGTTCTCGACGATTTCAAACCTGACGTTCTCAACACCCACTCGCTGCTGGATGTGACGACGCTGGTGTGGCGGGCGGCGCATAAGCGCGGCATTCCGATCGTTCACACGATCTGCGAATATGATCTCCTGTGCGGCAATGCCGCCATGTTCAAGGGCGGCAAGCCCTGCGAGCACCTCCATCTCGGCTGTCAGGTGGTGAATTTCACCAAGAAATTCACGCAGCGTTATATCGGCGCTGTCGCAAGCGTCGGCACCGAAATCCTCAAGACGCACGTCAATCACGGGCTATTCCACCACATTCCGGAAAGCCTGCGCCGCGTCATCTTTTATTCCTGCACGGTTCCCGAGGGCGATCCCGTCGCCCGCCGGCAGATTGACCGCAGCGGCAGGCCGCTGACCTTCGGTTACATCGGCCGCATCAACACGGAAAAAGGCGTCGGCAACATGGTCGATGCCTTCAAGGAAATCGGTCACGGCAACTGGCGCTGTCTGGTCGCCGGTCATGCGATGGATGATTCCATCGAGCGTTTCACGGCCCAGGCCGGTGATCTGCCGATCGAGTTCGTCGGCTGGGCAAGGCCGAAGGAGTTTTTCGAAGAGATCGATGTGCTCATCGTTCCCTCCTTCTGGGCCGAGCCTTCACCGCGCACGATCTACGAGGCTTATGCCATGGGTGTGCCTGTCATCGGCGCAGCCTCCGGTGGCATTCCGGAGCTGATTGGCGAGAACAACCACGACTGGCTGTTCGAACCGGGCAACGCCAAGGATCTCGCTGCCCGTATTCGCCGCGTGCTGACGCTTTCGCGCGAAGAATTGCCGACGGAGGCCGATTTCGGAAACATCGTCGAGGAATCCACCTCGCGCCGGGTCGGCGAAAACTATGTGAAACTTTATGAGGACGTCCTGACGAGCCACCGGCAAAGCCGAACCCTGCGTGCATCTTAGACCGGCAACGGACCCCGTCCGTTACAGCGGTTTTCTTCGAAGGAGAGAGCATATGGTGGGAAGCAATAACGGCAGCCTCCGCCTTCCTGGCATGGGCGTCGACTGTTTTGCGGTCGCTGCGCCTGACGCGTTGATACGGCTGGTTTTGCGGGTGGTGGGTTGATGTCCGAGGCAACGTCGATAGGCAATGCGGCCCTGAAAGGCGTGTTCTGGTCCATCGTCCAGAACTGGGGCGGCAAGCTTTTCACCTCCATTCTCTTCATCGTCCTCGCCCGTTTCCTCAGCCCTACCGATTACGGCATGGTCGCCACCGCCGGGCTGGTGCTGATGCTGATCCAGATGCTGTCGGAATTCGGATTCGCGGATGCGATCGTGCAGAAACGCAATCTGGAGCCCAGCGACGTCAATCTGCCGTTTTATGCCTCGGTTGCGGTGGCGACATTGCTGGCCATTGCCGTCTGCGTGTTCTCTCCAGAACTGGAGCGCTGGTTTGAGGTCGAAGGGCTGGCGCCGGTCATCGTGGCGATCTGCATATTGCTGCCGCTGAACACGGCATCGATGTTTCAGGAGGTGAATTATCGCCGCGCGCTGGCTTTCAAGCCGCTGGCGATCAGAACCTTCATATCGAACATCATCGGTGGCGGCGTGGCGATTGTTTTCGCAATCATCGGCCTCGGTGTCTGGAGCCTCGTCGTTCAGACCTATGTCGCCACCATCGTCACGCTGATCTGGCTCTGGCGAAAGCCGCACTGGCTGCCGGGCGCCACCCTCAACCCCGGCACTTTCGTTGAACTGCTTCGCTTCGGTTCGTCGGCGCTCGGCCTTCGTATTGTCGATTTCGCGGCCACGCGCCTGATCGATTTCATGATTCTCGGACATTACGGGGTCGCGCTCTTCGGCCTCTACACCGTCGGCAGCAGGCTCTATCAACTTCTGATGCAATTGCTTCAGGCGGCGCTTTATGACGTTTCACTGACGGTGCTTTCACGCATATCGCACGAGCGGGAACGAATGGCGGCGCTCTACAAGCAGTCGATCACCATGTCGGCGATCTTCTCGACACCGGTCTTCGTGCTCGCCGCGGCATTGGCGCCGGAAATCTGCAACGTGCTATTTGGTGTGCGATGGCAGGGTGCCGACGGGGTGGCGCAACCGCTGCTTCTGCTTGGCGCGCTGCAATGTGTTCAGTTTCAAAACGCGCCTTTCCTTTCAGCGCGCGGCAAACCGAACAAGGTGCTGATTGCCGGAAGCATCAAGGCGGTTTCGACGATCCTGCTGATCCTGCTGGTTCCGACCGATAGCATCAGGGAAATCGTCATTGTTTATGCCGTCGGGCAGCTGACCTCCACGCCCTTCACATTTTTCTTCATCGCCCGGGAGCTTGGCATCGGGCTGTGGCGAATATTCCTCCTGCTTCTGCCGAGCTTCGCCTCCAGCGGTTTCTGCTTCCTGCTCGTTCAATGGATGCGTCCCGAGGTCAAGCTGCTGGGCGCCGGCGATTTCATATCCGGCATCCTGCTCGGCTCCATTTTCGGCGTGGCCTATCTTCTGCTTCTGGTGCTGACCGCGCGGAACGAGGCCCGGTCCGCCATCGCGCTCGTCATGGGCAAAATCATTTCCCGAAAGGAAAGCAAATGCGCAAGCTGATAAAAAAAATACTGCCAGCACCGCTGCGCCAGAGAGCCGTGAAATATATCGAGCGGCGAAAAAGGGATATCGCGTTTCGGCAACTCTTTGACGATCTGCAGGAATTGAAGGCAGGCATGAAACCCGCCGCTGCCGGCGACCGGCTAAGCCGGCTTTTGATCGTGGCCGGCGACCCCATCACCCTTTTCGGCTCGTTGGGCGATGATGCGATGATCACCGCGACGCTGCAACATGCCCGTGCGAGCAATCCCGATGTCGAGATAGACATTCTTGTTGACGGGATGGACCATGCCGATTCCGCTTACCAGAGGGGTTTTGTCCCCGTCGATATCTTTGGCAAGCCCGACTTCATAAAAGCCCTGGCACAGCAATACGCGACAAGAAAATACGACAGTGTCGTCGTTGTCGGCGCCGATGTCATGGATGGGTACTACCACCCACTGGTCAGCGCAAAACTTCTTGCGAGTGCGGATCTCGCCGCCGCTGCCGGAATAAGGAATGTCATTCTCGGCTTCAGCTTCAATGAAACGCCGCATGCCCCCCTGGCGATGTTCTATCGTTCCCTTCATCCGGAATGCTCGCTCAAGGTGCGTGACACTATCTCGCTCGAGCGCCTGCAAACCTTCGCGAAGACCAATGCGACGCTCGTTTCCGATTCCGCGTTCAGTCTCGTTCCATCGGAACCTGATGAGGGCACGCGTTCATGGATCGCGCGAAAGCGAGCCGAGGGATACCGGGTCATGGGTTTCAACCTGCATCCGATGCTGTTCAAAAACGCTGACCGCGCGCAGACCGAGGCGGTCATCAGGCACGCGGCGGAAGCGTTGCAATTTGCCGTCGATGCCCGGCCGGTGTGCTGGCTGCTCATCCCGCATGACTATCGCGACAATGTGGGCGATCAGGCCTATCTCAAGGCTATCGCCGAGCGTGTGCCTGCGTCCAGAACCGACAGGGTCCGTTATCTCGACGGAAAATGGTCAGCGCCCGTCTTGAAAGGCGTCGCCGGCCAGCTGGACGGCCTCGTCAGCGGGCGCATGCATCTCGCCATTGCGGCGCTCGGCAAAGGCGTTCCAGCGATATGCATCGCCTATCAGGGAAAGTTCGAAGGGCTCTATCAGCATTTTGGTCTGTCCGCTGCCGATCTGCTTTCTCCGTCTTCCTTCCTTACGCAGGATGGAATCAAGAGCGCACTGATCGAATTTATCGACCAATCCGACGAAATCCGTGAAAACGTCGGGAAAAAACTGCCGGAAATTCTGGCGATGTCGAAGAGGAATTTTCAGCTGTTCGAGACTTTCCCGGCGCGTGCTTCCGTCCTTTCATGAAAGTCGCTTTCGTCTCGGCATTTCCGGTCGTTCCCGCCAATGAAGGTGCGCGAAGCAGAATTCTGCAGCTGACGCGCGCCGTGCGCGGCCTAGGGCACGAGGTGCATTTCATCCATGTCGATGGCACGATTGCCACCGATTTCGATCTGGCGGGGCATGAGGCTGAATTCGGACCGGATCACCTGCACCTTGTTTCCCAGCAGGGGGCTAGCCTTAGGAACCGGCTTCCCGGCGATTTTGGTTTCGAGGTTGGCTTGACGTCGTTTCGGGCCCTTCGCAAGCTCCATCGGATGCTTGGTCGCGAGCGTGGTTTTTATAACCAGCTGGATGAATTCTATTATCCGGAAATGGGTCGGCAGCTTCGCGATATTCAACGCCGGCTGGGGATCGATGCCGTCATTGTGGAATATGCGTTTCATTCGAGGGCGTTTCTGGGCTTGCCGAAGGGCGTGCTGCGTATTCTCGATACCCATGATTCCTTCGCCGACCGGCACAAAGCCTTCATCAATACCGCCAACAAATATGGATACTGGTTCTCGGTGCCGCCGGCGGTGGAATGCCGGGCATTGCGCCGTGCGGATGTGGTTGTCGCCATTCAGGAGGAAGAGGAGCACGCGTTCCGGCAGCGGCTGGGGGAAGAGCCGCCGGCTCTCGCAACCGTCAGCCATATTCTCGATCTCAATGGAAAAGTGGAAGACTTCACGCCGAGCGACTTCTTGTTTCTCGGTTCCGGTAATGACGCCAACATCATTTCCCTGAAGGGGTTTCTCCGGAACATCATGCCGCTGGTAAGGGCTGCCCGGCCGGATATACGTCTGGTGCTGGCGGGCGGTATATGTGGCAAGATTGAAGATGAAGAGGGCATTCTCAAGCTCGGCCGCGTGGATGATGTGAAGGACGCCTTCACGCGCGCGCCGCTTTCCATCAATCCCATCACGCTTGGAACAGGCATCAATATAAAATTGCTCGATGCCCTGGCTGCCGGTGTTCCCACAATCAGCACCCGCACGGGCGCAAGGGGGCTTTCGGACCGATACCGGGGCGGCGTGGTCATTGTGGACGATAATGACCACAGGGGTTTCGCCGACGCGATCCTGCAGCTCGCCTCGAGCCACGATCAGCGGCAGGAACTGGGAAACAGGGCGTTTGAGGACGCCATTGAATGGAATCGCCAGCAAATGACGACCCTTGATAATATTCTGAGCGGCAGACGAATTGGTTGAAACCGCTAGTCTTGAGGTCGCGGCAACGCGCTTAACCAATCAGGTGTAAGCCCGCATCCGAAATTCTGAGAACGGTAAGCCTGCCCGTGGTGAATGCACCCGTGTCGATGCCGATCCGCTGCGGGCCGGTTTCCGGCTCGGTTACCGGTGTATGGCCGTGGATGACGACGAGGTCCAACCCGGCCCCTTGTGAAAGGAACGGCTCCCTGATCCAGAGCATGTCCTCATCGGTCTGCGCCTCCAGCGGCAATCCCGGTCTCAAGCCGGCATGCACGAAAATATAAGACCCTATCCGGGCATAGATCGGCAGGCTGGATAAAAGCTGGCGGTGGGGCTGCGGAATTGCGCCGAGCAGGGCATCCCTGAACGGCTGCAGTCTCAAGCGCCCCTTTTGCAGGAAATAGTCTATGTCGACCCCGTAGGACAGGAGCGTCTGGCGGCCGCCAAAGTCCAGCCAGTGCATGTTCTCCTGCGGATTTTCGAGAAAATCATGGAAGAGCTGCTCATGGTTGCCGCAAAGTGCAATACGGCGCAGCGGCGTCGGCGGTGGCTTCAGCAAATGTTCAAGAACGCCACGGGAATCGCGCCCGCGATCGACATAGTCGCCGAGGAGAACGACCAGCGCGGGAGAGGGGTCGGGCCCCAGATCGGCAAGGATTTTTCGCTCCGCCTGCAAAAGCAGGTCGAGGCTGCCATGCACGTCGCCAATGGCGTAGATCGGAAAGGAAGCCGGCTTGTCGCCAAGGTCGATTCTGCGCCGCCTCCGGTCGTCGCGGGAGGCTGGTTGTTTACGACCGCGAATCCAGTTGAGCACCTTGGGCATAGCTGCCGATACTGTCTCTCCTGCACAAGGTCAAGAGCGTTGAAAGAGGCTGCCGCATCACCCGCCAAAGCTGCGTTGACGCGATGCTGGGTCACCCGTCAAAACCCGCCGGACGAAGCAGCGAAAGGCGGCTTTTATAAAGCAGGATGCGTCAATCCTGCGAGGAGAGAATACCCTCTTTGATGTCCGAAAGATACGTTGCCTTAAACCGGCGGTCGGGCCTGTCGTCCGAAAGGGCGGTTTCAGCGTAAAGACATGTTCTAGAGTTTCAGCCAGACACGCGGGTCCTCGTGCGACTGGATCTTGATCCATTTCAGATCCACCGCTTTCCACGGCTTGACGACATTGGTGCGGTTATCCAGCACCAGATCGCCCTGGCTGGTGCTGACGACCAGAACGGCGTGACCTATGCCATCCGTCGTGCGGGCAGTGGCAATGCGCAGGGCGCCGGAAGGCCAGCCGGCGCGCAGGAGGCGTTGCCGCTTGGTCACCGCATAATCGTCACAGTCGCCGCTTGCCGGGTTCAGTTTCCAGTCGTCTTCGCCGTCCCCTTCACTGGCATAGATTATCGAGGTGTTGATCTCGGCGTTGATGCGCTGGAGTTCCGCGCGTTTCTGCTTGCTCAGCTCCACCGTATCGCGGTCACCAGTCCGGATACACTGGTCGGCGGCGCTTTCACAGAATTTGGCAAAGGCAATGGGCGCGATGGTCGGACGGCTCGTGGTCATGAAGAGGCCGGGCCGCGATGCGCCAGGCTTTTGGGCAAGGCCACCAAGCTGCACGGCCGATGCCGTTGTCGCAATGCTCGCCGCCATGCCGGCAGCGACGGCAAAAAACGTTGCCAGACGGATTGTTCTCTTCGCCATGTCCTTGCCCCTGCACAGTTGCCTTCTCTTGTGCTGGCACCATAGCGACCCATTCTTGCGGGCCGTTTAAGTCGATAGATTGCATTTTAATGAAATCTAATTTTGTTACAGCGCGTTGAAAAATTGGGTTCGCGCTCACTTGCAGCGGGTTCGACCTTCCGTATCGACAATACAGGTCTGTTGCGGGACGGCTCGTCGGAGTTCTCGCTGTGTATCGGGTGAAGCTCTGCTTGCCGGCGGCCGGTCGTAATTCCGGTAAACTTCGAAATTGCGTCCGCCGATCGTTCCCTGCGCCCCGCCGCGGCCATCCGGCGTCACTTCGAAATTCTGATATTGCTGCGCATGGGCACCAGCGGAGAAGCCGATCGTGGCGGCCAGAACACCGGCCGCAAGCCTCCTGCGCAATGCTGCTGCTTGCTGCCTGCCCACCGTCATGGCCGTTCCTCCATGGACGAAATAATGGATGACGCCGCCGCACATTTGCCATGCCCGGCGCGCATTGCTTTTTCAGCGTCCGTCGGGGGTAATCATATCACCGATATTGCATCCGGTGTGAGAAGGATTTGTGTCTGGCAAAGGCCGAATCGCCTCCCTGCCGCATCAGCCAGCGGTGTCACGTCGCCAGGAGGCGTCACCGTGCCGCTCGATCGTCAGGAATGCGAAAAACGCCATTCTGGGGCTCAAAAATTAAGCTCTTTGCCGCTGCATTTATAGGCTTCACAATCCTGTAACAACGGACCTAATATACAAGTGCAGATGCCGAATCGCTCAGGAGAAGCCCTTGACGATTGCAGTTTCACCACAGGCCCTGCCGGCGCTCGTTCTGAACGCAGACTACAGGCCACTGAGTTATTATCCCTTGTCGTTATGGTCCTGGCAGGACGCGATCAAGGCTGTCTTTCTAGACCGTGTGAACATCATTGCAGAATATGATCACGCGGTGTCATCCCCCAGCTTTTCCATGCGGCTGCCGAGCGTCGTCAGCCTCAAGACTTACGTGCAGCCCACCCGCAACCCCGCCTTCACACGCTTCAACGTTTTCCTTCGGGACAAGTTCGAATGCCAGTATTGCGGCACGCGGGACGAATTGACCTTCGACCATGTGATTCCCCGCGCGCATGGCGGTGAAACCACCTGGCACAATGTCGTTGCGGCGTGCTCTCCCTGCAACCTTAAAAAAGGCAGCAAGCTTCCCAAGCAGGCGGGCATGTTCCCGGCGCAGAGGCCCTTCCAGCCCACGGTTCAGGATTTGCACAATAATGGGCGGCTGTTCCCGCCCAATTATCTGCACGAAAGCTGGATGGACTATCTTTACTGGGATACCGAACTGCAGCCCTGATCTTTTCAGGACTGCAATGCGGCTTTTCCGCTTACCGGCTTTTCCGGCTCGCGCCAAAAAAGGCGACTGCCGCAAGTGCAACGCTTGCGATGACATTCCAGCCCGCGAAGGAAAGGCCGAGCACCCGCAAGGCCGCGTCGTTGCAGGAGGGCGCCTTGATGGCGTTCAGATTACCCAGGAGATCGCCGGCGTTGGTGGTGATGGAAGGCGCCCCGGTGGCGCAGGTAATCGGCCCTGCCCAGAAACCCCATTCCACGCCGGCGTGATAGACGCCGAGCCCGGCGCCGATCAGCATCGCCACGCCGATAAGGGCAAGAAGCACCCGGGTGATCTGAACCGGCAATTTGAAGACGCTGGTCGCAACGGCCAATACGCCCAGCGGAATGGCGTAATAATAGGGATCGCGCTGCAGCAGGCACAGCGCGCAGGGCGTATAACCGCCAATATGCTGGAAACCGAGGGCGGAGCCGACGGTGAAGATCATTCCCGCCGTGACGCCGAGAGCGGCGAGCGTGCGGCTATTGTCGGCGGTGGTCGCATTGGCCATGTTGTTTTCCTCAAACTTCGCGAAGAAGCAGATATCCCGGACGGGCTTTCAAAAAGGCGGGCGTGATGGCGAAATTAAGTCGCCGGTCCTCACGGGGTGTAACGGGATTCGTCTAATCCAGTCCGCCGCATCTGGCAAATGAAAGCCTGGCAATATTCGGGGTGCGCGCAAGCAAAGTTTCGTGAGCTTGCCGGCCGGCGTGAGACCGTTAAAGGGTTCACTTGGAGGCGCTTGGTGCGGCCCCTAACGAATTTCCCTGGCAGAAAGCATTCATTGAAATAATTGGGCAATTTTAAGTTCGTGGACTTGGTCGGGATTAGGTAGGCTCGTCAGCGATGCCATCCCGAACCTGACGCTCAAGGCGGCGCTTGGCTGCTGGCCCTAACAATCACGCTCCGTTTGCTTGTCGCAGTAATCGCTGCGTGGTGATGATGATGCGCCTTTGGTATGTCTGTAAGAGTGCTATTGTGGCCTATCCGTTCCTATAATTTTGTCCGACTTCAATGTATTTTACCAGAATGGTCCGCTGCCGGTTTCCTTGGATAACGAATAACGTGTTCCGAGACATGGCAGGATTCGACGGCGAATATTCCGCCGCGAGTATAAGCTTAAAGCGGCGAACGTGGAGTCACTGTTGCCAAGGCGGCCTGTAACCTTGACGTCAGGCGCATGAAGGGCGCAGCTGGGCTTGGGAATACGCGACGATCCCAGCCAGTCCTTTGCAAGGGATGCAGAAACTTATTCCCTTGGTTTCCAGGACAGAATGTGTTGCGACCAGTTAACAAGCTCCGAGACCTCGATCTCGTTCAAGGTCATCCTTGCTGGTCCTAGAAGTGAGAATTTCGCGAAATAGCTGTCGCGATCTTTGGAGCCGTATGCGCTTCCTTTTTCACCCGGTGGGGTGGCCAGCTTTCTTAGCGTGGCCAGTTTGACGTAACCTGAGACGCCGTTAACAGATAACGCGGCACAAAGCGTGCCCCTGCTGTCGTAAAAAGGGTATCCAAGTTGAACGCGATCATGATCAACTCGCTTTAGCTGGCCGTTGTGAACGTAGGTACGATGTTGCTCCAGCACCCTATCTGTCATTATTGAAAAAATTTCGCGAGCTGCATCGGAATCCAGCAATGTATTGACGAGCTGTATCAGGTCAAAGTTGGAATTTACTTTCCTAGGTCTCATCGAGGAATCAAAAGGGGATGCACAGAGTGCGGGAAGATCGCCGTCAAATGATCGTATGGTTAGAACATCATAGGCTGACTCAGGAAAGCCCTCAGGCCAAGCAAACATTGTCGTAAGTTTTGTGACTGCTTCGAATTCGTGCCTGAAATCAAAACGAACCGGGAAAAATTGTTTAGTCGTTTTCTCCGTCAATTCCCTGAAGAGCTTTGGGATCGCTTCCTCAATCTGTTGATCGTCGTAATCCTTAGACATGATGACTCCTCAAATCTTCAACGTGACGAGCACGGGGAGGTGGTCGGAGATACTTGTGTCAACCGCGTTGGCTTTAGGCGACAGCAAGCTTGTCGATCCTATTCTTGTCAAAAATTTCGGTGTTCCGGTGTCTAGTACGGGAATTAATGAAGGCCTGATGAGCACTTGATCGAGAGCATGCCAAATCGCTGAATCCGAAAGGTCGCCTCCATTGTAGTACGACCCCGGTTGTTGGGTATCTGTTTGATCGCCAAGAGCACTCCACATTGCATTGTAGAACATCGGAATTATCTTTTTAGATCGCCCGCTTCCCTTCTGTCGGCTCCGCATTCGCAACGCAATGTTTCGACACATCACAGAGTTCAGCGCGTCCGCCGCAACCATTGATTCACTGTATGGGTCGGCGTTGAAGTCTCCAATCAGCACTGACTTATTGGTTGAGTATTGCAGTTCCTAGGATTCTACCTGCTGACGTAGATTGGCGGCATCGACAGCAGAATAAGACGTTGAGTTGATGTGCCCCAATTTCGACGGACGATGGACGAACCATAACAAATGCGTTTCGAGCGTCTGTCCAGTTCCTCGATGCAACAGAAAAGGCCAAGCCTTTTCTTCCTCAAAAGTTGATACTAGCTGCCCGGACCGCAGCCTCTGAACGCATATGAATTTCTTATAGTCACTTGTTTTTACGATGAAATCAGTACCCAGCGCACTTTGTAGGGTCGGGGCGGTGATCTTACCAGTTTCGCTGAGCCCAAGTATAATATCGCCATTTGGACCGGATAACATCCGAGACGAAGTCACTTCGTGAACAAGGTCGGTCACATGCTTAACTGTCGCCCGCTTTCCGAGATTCCAGTATACAATTGCTAGCATTGATCAACGGCCCCCTATTAAGATCGGCTGTACCAAGAGCTTGTAAACATTGTTTTAATCGCGGAACTAGACGTACGTGATTGGTATCGTCTAAAGACTCCGTTAAGCCTCGCGGGTTGATCTAGAACCTAAAAAAAGCCCGCTAAAGCGATCCATGGATTTCGGTGTCCTAAATATCTACACGCTCGATATAGCTGTCGGTAAACCTCCGTTGACTACCGGCTTCCCCCGTAGCTGGTACAACGCTACCATTGCTCCATGATCACCAAGTCGACACAGCGACCTTATAAACGTTGGCTCTAAGGCCACGGGACCTTTTTCCGCGAAGATCGGTGTAAATCACAGGTACGAAAAGTTGTATGAGCGCCCCGATAGGCTTTGCGTGCAAGAAGCTCGTTCCCGATGGCTTCTCACGGGTTTGAGCGCGGGGGTCCAGGTTTATTTTCTTGAAAATTAAGGTTTAGCCGGTTTGTGCAACGTACGCGCGAATTCGCTTGTCAGAAAATTTCGCTCGGATAGACTGTAGGTTAGTTGGTTCGGTAGATGATTACATATCCTCAGCAATTCCTTGCCGTGCGCGTGCAAGAACTAAAAACTAACCCCGAAGTCGTTACTCTCTGTGCAGGATATCAGTCAGAGAAGTGGCGCGTTGAGCAATTTGCCGAAGACTTGATGCAGTGGCTGCCCTATGCCGCATTAAGCCAAGAGGACCAGCTTTCTTTCGGCATTCATAATTACAGAGAGCTTGTACAGCGGGCTGCGTACCATATCTACAGCAAAAAGAGCGAAACACGCGGCGAAATTGGCGAGCTTTTGCTTCACCAGGCTTGCGTCCAGTATCACAATGCCGCGCCAGTTATTTGCAAACTGATTTTAAAGACGTCTCCGAACGACACCGTCAAAGGTTTTGATGGAGTATTTGTTGTCTCGTCAGATGAAGACTTCGAGGTCTGGCTCGGTGAAGCAAAATTTTATTCGGATGCGAATAAGGCGGTCCAGGCTGCTGTCAAATCGATAACAGAACATTTCCTGGACGCCTTCATCAATGCTGAGAAGGCGATGATTGTTGGGCACATTACGCCGTCAACGCCGTTCTCCGAGCAAATTGGCAGACTCTTCAAATCGCAGACGTCAGCGGACGAGTTATTTGAGAAGGCTGTTTTCCCGGTGCTAATCACCTATGAATCGGCGTCTGTAAACACGGCCAAGTCCATCACCGATGCCTTTAATGAAGGTCTGCGGAAGGAAGCCGTCGCGATCAGCAGTCAGTTCGGAGCTTTTTTGGAGGCTAGGAACATCAAAATTCAGCTCATACTAGTACCGCTGCTTAGTAAGCAGCTCCTGCTCGACGCTTTCGATAAAAGATTGGGAGCGCACCTGCCTTGAGCCCTGACGAAATACTCCATGCTATTGCAGCAAATAATGTCGATGCCGATGTCCTGTTTGAATGCGCCGCATGTGTCGGGTCGCGTATCGCCGAGTTCGGCCGGGCAGACCCAACCAGCATGGAAATCACAATCCGGCTTCTAGACGCCAACAATCGAGGCATGCTGCCGTTTTATGCTTCCGACATCGTCATGCATCTTACCGAAGCTATTGGGCTTTTCCCCTATTTGAAAGACTGGGAACCCACACCGGCGCTCAAGAAGCTCGTGATCGGTTCTCATCGCGTCATCAGTGAAAAGCCTTTCACCTTCCATGCTGAACAAATGGAAATCTTTCTTTCATTGCTCGATGGAAACAACGTCGTATTAAGCGCGCCGACGAGCTTTGGGAAATCTGCCATCCTTGACTACTTCATCATTGAACGGAAGCCGAAAACGGTCGTGATCATCGTTCCTACCATTGCGTTGATTGACGAGACGCGCCGTAGGCTCATTCGAAATGTGGGCTCGGATTATCAAATTCTCTTCCACAAGGACGACGTAAGGGAGAGTCAATACGCGATTTACGTTATGACCCAAGAACGAGTCCTTGACCGTACTGACATTAAGAAGGTGGACTTTTTGTTTATCGACGAATTTTACAAGTTGCATCCGGATCGCGATGACCCACGCTACCAATTTTTGAATCTTGCCCTTTATCGGCTTTCTAAAATTTCGCGCCAGGTTTTCATGGCAGGGCCACACATTTCCGGCATAAATTTTGGACAGGATTGGGCCGGAAAGTTCACGTTTGTTCAGACCAATTTTCGAACTGTGGCTGTCGATATCATCGACAGAACCAAGCAAGACGACCGCGTAGCTACCTTCCTTGAGGACTATCTCGAAAACAAAGATCAGTTGGCGATTGCCTTCACCGCTTCTCCAGGAAGCGCTCGCGAATTGGCGAAGGAAATAATCAAGCGCGATGACACACCAGGCTCCGCTGAAGCTCTCGCATTAGCTGAGTGGCTCGCCACGAATTATAGCCCTCATTGGGGATTGGTCGATTGTCTTCGACGGGGAATTGGCTTGCATCACGGGAGGCTGCCGCGTGCTATTGCACAGCGTGTGATAGATTTATTTGAACGCGCTGAACTTAAGTTACTTATCTGCACTTCAACCCTTATTGAAGGCGTCAACACGTCGGCCGCGATCATCTACGTTTACGACAAGAAAATTAACACGACCGACTTTGACTTCTTTTCGTTTGCGAACATCCGTGGGCGTGCGGGGCGTATGATGCGGCACTTTGTTGGTAAGGTCTTTCTGTATCACGACCCGCCTCCTGAGGTTGAAACAATAGTCGATGTCCCGATTTATTCGGACCCCGACAACGCTAGTGAGCCAATTCTTTTTGGTGTGAGTGAGTATGATATTGCTGAGGATGGGGTCGAGCGCCGCGAGGAGATCAAAGAGCGCTCTCAGCTTTCATCGATAATAATTGAACGCTACGGTTCTTTCGGCCTGGATAATCTAATTAACCTACGAAACGCAGTCGCTTCGACTCTAGGAGAAGAACCATCTCTCCTGCAATGGAGCGGCTTGCCTTCCAAAGACCAGCGCAACTGCGTTTTTGAGTTGGTTTTCGAAAATTTGATTAAGCAAAACCGATTGAAAGTCGGAGCTAGGAGCGGCCGACAACTTAGCTTCTTCGTTGAACAACTTCGTCGTTCAAAGTCACTCAGGAGCTTCCTTTCCTTCCTGGTTAAGCGTTCGTTCAAAGACGAAACTGAGGAACGCCGTGTCGACGCGGGCTTCGAGTTTCTTCGTGGCTGCGATTACACTGTGCCGACCGCTGTCATGGCATGCGAATCTATCGTGAATTCGCTTGTGGAAGACTCCGTCGATTGGTCATTCTTCGCAACTCAGATTGAAAACTATTTTAGACCGAGCTGGGTGAAAGCACTCGATGAACGAGGTGTCCCTATGCCGCTCGCTGAAAAGCTACGTGATGCAATTCCAGCGGACGCGACGATTGGAAGAGTTCTTAAAACTGTGCTGGAAATCCGAGAAGGCCAACGCGCGTTCGCGTTGGAGGATGTGGAACAGGGATTAATTACGAATTTCGCGTAGGGTTTGATATACGCGACGTGCGCTTCTCAGCGCTCATAGTCATCAGAAATGTACGACCTATCCTCAGCGACAGGTACGGACGAGTATAGACGAATGGGTTACTGCGGTAAATTGTTTGGGAACGCACAAGCCACAACGATAACAAATTACCATTTCCCTTTGCTTCAGAGTCCTGAACGCTCGATATCAGGTCGACGGTAGATTTTAGTCCCCTTACGACTGGTTTCGTAGGCAGGATAAATGCCCAATTTCTCAAGTTGCTTACGTACAACAATTGCTGCTTCGCCTCGTTCTTTTGCAAGGACATCGAGCAAAATATGTTCTTGCGAAAACCTTTTCAGATCGTCTGAACGCACCACAAGAATATGGCTCCTGATCTTTTTGTGCGGGACCTTCATTGTAGGCACGATCCCAAGGTCGAAAAGATCGTTGATGGTCTCTCGGCGAGTTTCCAACGCTACAGCAGCACTCGCGCGATCAAGGAATTCCCCGCCGAACCCTGATGCAGAAAGCTCGTCAATCTCAGTCGGGTTGACCATGATTTTATCGAGCCGAAATTCCGGTCCTGATATTTGCACGTGGGCCAGCTTGCCATTCAGGATGAGCGCGATGATCTCAACGAACGTTCGATGGCAAATTTTGGTAGTGACCAGTATGGGGACGAGATCGCCTTCTGTTGGGGTGGGCGAAATTTGAGCCTCGATGCGGTCACGAAATCTCTGAATCTCGTCAACCGATACCCATCGGTATACGCGCGCCGTTCCCTCGCCATTCGTTGAGAATTGTAAATGTCCCCCGTTCAATAACGCTTCCATTTGCGTCATCGCGCATCCCAAACGTTCGGCGGCTTGCGTTGTTGTCAGCTGTGAAGCGGCAGCAATCAGCAATGAGTGGGCCTCGTCTTTGCGGAAAACGACGCTCCGGCTTCCGAACGTCGCGATGACAGCTTTTTCACCGCCCTGGTTGATCACGACATCACGAACCCGATCTTCAGGTAATCCGTATTCCTTTGCTGCAGAATACACGGTGTGAACCCGTCTGCGGCTGATCACTGTCAGGAACGTCTCGCCCTTATCAAGTGGAAGATGTTTCTCGGCATGATCCTGAAACAGTTCCCTGATCGGGCCGTAATCACCGTCGGGAGCTTCGTCTCGCAGCCATCGCAATGGCAGCGAATAGACCATCGGATACTTGGAAGCTTTGCCAACCATCTTCACGATGTACGACGTCAGGAAATCCCAGACGGCCTCTCGCCCTTCAGCAGCGATTGCATATCCTGACGCCAGGCACTCGGGGTTCGTCATGCCGCCCGGCACGCGATCAGAAATCTTTCCTTCGGTTGCGAAGTGATGAAGCCCTCCGAGAACTGCGCACAGTTCAGCGGCAACGTAGAGTGGCAGCGTGTCGAGATAATAAGCGGCAGGTGGTTCTAACAGTCGCGCTGAAAAGTACCGATCATGCGGTGATGCGCCAGACGCCACTGCGTCCTGCGCGTTGATATCTGTAAGGGCTTTCAGATCAAGAGTGTCAAAATCTTCTGGAAGATCGACAAGCGGAACTCCGTGTCGCGAGCACCTAGAGATCACGCTTAAACGCCAAGTTGCCCGCATGTAAATGCGGGTTCTAGGATGACCTGTCCCGTTTCGAATGTCGTCCGAAAAGCAGTGCGGACAGTACCTGCGGTGAGTTGCCCTCAACTGTGTACGCTTCACTAGCGCAGCACCAAAAGCAACGATGCCATCTCGCCTGATGGCGAACGCCTGCAGGCGTGCTTCCGACACGCCGCTCCACCGAGCTACCGCATCGAGTTCGTCGCGATCCATTGCAATGATTCCGCCCTGACGGGTACCGGTAAAGTCGCAAAACTCAGCGAGAGAATGAAAGCCATTCGCCAACACCAACCGCGCTACAAAACTCTCCGCCGTCTCGTCGTCAAAGGGCAACACGACATGTGGAAGTCGGCCAAAGTTGCTCATTGAGCAGTCTCCTTTCCACCTAATCCATGTCAGACAGGGAGTGCGAAGGGTTGATGTTCCTCCAATCGGTAGTCGTGAATGGGTTGTCAGCTGCGAGGTTCCCGCGCCGGGATTTGTACGCGGCGGCAAAGTCCCCAATGGTCACGTTTGTCCCGGCGCTATCCAGGACGCGAAAACACGCTTTCTGGGTAATCTTGATCATGGTCCCAAATGCACCCTTAGACGCCACGATCAGCCGGGCAATCAGCTCGTCTTCCTCAGTCCACCCAATCTGTAGCCCTGCGTCGTCTTCCACGATTTGGCGCACGACCTTGCCGATAGCTTCCGCGTTTTTCTTTGTGGATTTCACGAGATGGAAGCGTTGGACCTTCGCTCGATTGGCAACCTCATCGCTCTCCATAAAGCGTTTCATCTTGGGCGTACCGGAAAGGATCAAGTGAAGCGGCCAATCGTCGATCTCCGTTAAGCCCTTCACAAAATCTTGCACCTGCAGTATCGCGCCTTCAGTCCCACCTGTATTCACGTGTTGCATTTCATCGAAGTGCAGGTACCTGATCCCTCGAAACTGCAGTTGCCGGGCAATCATAGCCCACCGCGAAACCGCATTCTGGTTGGCTTTGGCGTACAAATTCCATTTGTTCAAAACGGTGTCGGCCAAGCTTTTGGGTGAGCAGTCGGGCGGACACCTTATGCTCAACAATGGAACCACGCGCTTTCCGAACTCATCTTCGTACGGCTGGAACGCTTCCATTTGTTTGAAGAGGCGTGCGAGGGCGGTACTTTTGCCAGTGTCAGAGTTTCCGATTACGAAGAGAATACGATCTTTCGATCCGCCTCCCCTCTCGCAGCGCTTCGCGTTATTGACGAGATCGGTCACCATGTACTCAAGCTCTCTGTCTTTGAGCTGAAGGTAGTATTTCAGCTCCATATGGAGCTTGCGGTCCTCAATGGACATGTCGCTGAAATCGCTCATTACTTGTAATCTCCGAGCTGGGAATCTTCGTCGTCCTCATCAATGTCGGCAACAGCCTCATCTACCTCAGGGATGATGGGGACCTCGGGCTCGACAGCCTTCTTTTTCGGGGTCTTCGTGGCCAGGATTTCAGCAGGAAGCTCTTCAACATGCCCCTGAAGCAAAGGAGTTGCCTGAGCAGCAGGCGTTGCTAGGAGTGCCAGCTCACCGGCTTCTGCCTTCGTGATCGCGCGACCTTCGAAGAGCCTCGCAGTGGCGCGAGACATGTCTTCGGCACTGCGCATATGTGGGGAGATACCGCTACGCAGAGCAGCAGCATCTACGACGCCGTGTACCCAGTTGATGCCGTCATACATGGTGGGCGCGGAGCGCGCTGACCGCTCTTCGTTTAGCCGCTCAAGTTCCTTTTTCGCCAAATACCATTCTTCAAGGCCAATATACGGAGGTACTCCAATGCAATTTCCGACCGTCAACCATCCATCCTCGGTGTGGACGGAAATCGATTCCAGGTCGCGAGGGTGGAAGCGGACGGGGAAGAGCTTCTTCGAACCGTGCTTACGGCGGTAAGACTGGAGTTCATCTGAGTTGTATGGAATGCCGTGAAGGACGATGCCTTCGCTGCGGATGATCTTTTCCTTCTTCACTCCGAAGATGTGACGTTTTTCGTGTCGACCAGGAACTGGGCGCATCGGATAGGTACGCTTCTTCAATTCCCACGCCTCATAGGGCGTCAATCCGTTCAGGCGGGCACTAGGAGTGTTCATGAACACATCGCAAAGCCAGCGATAAACGATCACCATGAATTCGTCGACGATGAGGGTTGCATTGGCGACGGAATCGTAGTCGCGTCGTTCGACGACGTTGGAAAACGTGCGACCATCGAAATACGACATCAAGTCCTTCGCGAATGTCTTGAATAGCGATTCGATGAATGGCCGTTTCCATGCTTGACCTGCTGGTGGTCGGGTGAGAGACACGTTGCTCATAAGGAAGGCATCGCGTGTGATGTCAGCGATGTAAGGCGTTCCGTTATCGGTGAAGACGTTCTCCGGCCGCACTTTAGCGGCCCAAGGCGTCTTTGCACCCACCAGGTTCGAAATGTGCGTCTTGTCCGACATCACCATTTCGAGGGCCTCGACTACGGCGGAAGCACAAGGCTTCCGAGTTGCCTTCAGCGCCAAAGGCATGGCGGTCGCGGCGTCAATTGCACCCACGAACCAAATGCGCTGGGGTTTGTCTGCTGCGGCTTTTTCCAGGATGGTCTGAAATTTGGCAGGAAGACGCAACCAGACGCCGGTTTCCTTCATCAGGGTAATGCAATCGACATTCCAGTCGTCGAATTCGACCCGCTCACCAGGGCGAACGACGTCGTAAGAATCCATTTTCGGCTTGAAAACCGCGTGGGCGTACGCCTCGCCTTCGTGAGCGGCGAGAATGTCGAAGGCCCGCAGCTGTTTAATCATATTCTCAAAGCGCTTACGCTCGACAAAAATCAGTTTGGATTGGTCTTCAGTTCGCGCTTTGTTGGCTTCGTGGATACGGGCGTTCGCGATTTTCCGTGCCTTGGACATCGGTACTTTGCGTTTTGAAGCAAATTCGGCAGCAGCCTGTCGCCAGATCGCATAGCTTTCGGCGCATTCGACCTGCAGGTGACGGCGTTTCGGCCCCTTCTGCTGGGGAATGAGTGCACGCACATCGTCTCCACAGCTTTCATATTTGCTAACGTAGGAGTTGAAGCTGCGAACTGTTGGCACTTCAAAGCCGTTGGTCTTCTTACCGGCACGTTTTTTTCGTACTTTCCCAGTCTCTTCGTTTTTTTCCTTCTGAAGCAGCTGATACTCGACGGTCCAATTCAGCAACAGCTCTTCCATGGAGCGCCCGCCAGGCATTTCCGCTGCTGGTTTCAGGCTGCGGGGCACATACTGCCCAACCTCGACACACCAGGCACGGTGTTTCAAGACGAGGAATTCGTGGTAGCGAGCAACGGCAACGCCGTCGGGTTTAAACTCGTCGACGGTTTTGTTGCCGAACCGCTCGTAAGCCTTCACACCCGTCTCAGTATAAAAACCAGGGTAAAACTGTGCGCGACCCTCATCGATTGCGAGTTCGATTTCAGCATGTTTGATGCGCCTGTGCGTCATCGGATCGTTCTCGTGAAAGAACAATGTATCCGTCGCGCGGTACGAAACCGCGATGAGGGGGGTGCCCTCATAAACGAAACGGTCGCTCGGCGTCATGAGGGGGATCGAAGGTGTGCTTTCCGGAACGGGACGCAGTTCAAGCTTGCCGTTGGCGTCAGAGTTGTCAGTCATAGTGTCCTCTTTGGACATAGCTTCGCCGTGCTCCGAAAGTGGCTCGAAGTGGCTGGGATGGGATGGGTTGTGGGCTAAGGGGCGATTAGATTTCGACCGTGAACCAGGTCAGCTCATTGATGAGACCCGGCTCGGGCTTTACGTACCCGAGATCGATCAGCCGCCATATCGCTGCGGTGCGAGACGGGCGGTCCATGCCAGGCGTGTACATCTGGTAGAAGCACACCTTGGTCTTGGCTCGCTGCTGAAGCTCATCCAGCAGGGTTTGAACGTGATGGTTGTCGTGCAACTCTCGATAAAACAGGATGCTATCGGCGTTGCGTACGACCCACCAAGGAACATCCTGCTCGGTCATGATCGTCAGTTTATGAAAACGATCACGATACTCGGGCAGCATACCCTTAAAGACGGCCTCGACTTCCGCCCTCTTTTTCTCCTGTTTGACGGCAACAGCCTCCCAACGGCCGCGTGTATCACGGACGCAATAGTCGACGGTGTGTTTGTGAAGCACACCGTCCTGGTCGTGATACTCAACTGTCATGAACTGCGAGCGTACCTCGACGACGCCAGGCTGTGCCTTAAGGACCGAAGCGACCTTTTTCTCGGTGCCGCTTTCGTGCTGCACCTCGCGATTATTGAAAACGCTCGAACCGTTGGTGTTCAACAAATGCTTGGGGGTAACGTTACGCACACCTTCGTGGCGCAACGGTTCAACCCACAGCAGGGGCTCGCCGTCGATGAAAGTGGGGGATTGGGGATTGCTTACCATCGTGACGTACGCATCCCGACGATTGCCTGCTTATCCGCGTCCGATCCGGTGTCCTGGAACACCTCAAATCGGGAGCGAATGTCCTCTCCGGCACCGGAGCGCAATTCGTTCAGAATGGCACGACGCACCAACACATGGTGCAACACATTTTTTGATGGGCGCATAGATACCTCCTGGGCGCACATGGGTGGCAGCCCATCCGGAGGTAAAGGACGCGATGTCTTTACGTCAGATGGAGCTGAGGAAGGTCTTTCCTAGAATGACGATGCGTATCATCGTGGGGCTCCGTGTTTGAAACTGGGACAGAAGATAGTCAGGGGCGGTACCGCGAGTCTAGCAGGGAAAATTGCCAACCATAGTTATGGTTAACAGGACGCGAATATTTAGCCTTTACCTCGGCTAATAGCTTGTCATAACTTTTTGTTGGTAGGACGCATTTTCCCAGCCTTGCGGAATAATTTCAGGAGTTTTTGCTCCAAGGGAGGTGTGTAAACTTAATTTCGTTTCGTTAGCATATTGAAGTTGCAACTTTCGGATGATATGTTTTTTGTTGGCAACTTAGGATGGATATGCGCAAAGGCTGAGTGGATCGAAAAGCGACTTGTTAGCATTACTTGGAAGAATGGAAAGACGTCGGTTGTGGACTTAGCCTCCGCCCTGAACCGGAGAGTGTATATACCTCTGCGTGAAGATGACGCTCTGTTCGCGACGCCATGGATGACTTGGGCATGACGCTGGATGAAATGGCTGCCGCCTTGGAAATCTCCAGGAGACAAGCCGCCGACGGTAGAAATGCAAAGCCGATTCCGGGAAATGTTGCATACGCGACCCGTTATCTTGTTGAGGCTGCGCACAAAAACGATAGCCGTTCCAAAACGATGATTGCGTAGTCTCGGACTATCATTTTGAAGGAAGGTCCTCGACAATAAAAAGCAAACGCGGGCGTCGAGTACCAGCCACTAACGCAAATGTGGAATCGCTAAACTTTTACGGTCTCCTCATTTCGTGGCCATGACCGCTGGTGGATGCAGACCTCAAAACGTTAGAATGCCGGGGCCGGAATCAGGTGGCCTGCGGACGCATTTCAGATGATCCACTTGTGCAGATCGGGAAAATCTTCGGGGCAGTACGTCATGATCCTATCGTACAGGAGTTGGTCACCGGTGTTGTGGTACCCTAAGGAAAGATAATAGTTCCCCCGTTCACTCTTTGCGAAAATCACCCACTCTCCCGTAAGTTTTCCATTGGAGCTGCGGTTAGTAAGGGGCTCAAAGATGGCCCGGCATGCCAACTCGTTACACATCTGCTCCGTGACGACAGTGCCCGCCGTTTGGTCCATGATCTCGTTTGCAAGCTTTTCCAGCCCGTCACTGCCAAGTCCTTGAATGACGTTTGGGATTAGTGCCTGGGCAGAATAATAGTGTTTGTGCCAGAGGCCCTTGAGAGGTGGATGATTGAACGGGGTCGCCTTCTTCACCCCAGTATGCGGCTCACCGGCCTCCAAATCTCGTATCGCACTCATCACCGCGACGCAGTTAAGGTTCTGAACGGTGTACCCCAGATACATGTCCAACCAGAACAGCTTGGAAATCCGAATATCTAGGTCGTCGTCTACAGCGAGCCATGCACGAAACTGAACGAGCTGCTCGTCAGTCGCTGTGACCCTCATCCCGTCAAGAGTTCGTAATATGGGCACGTCGCACTTCCAATACAGTCTTCCGAAAAAACTCGGCATAGTGACGTTGAACAAGGGTTTGTTTTTTGGACGCGACGAAGGCGGGGAGGTGTCCAATCAATTCACGGCCACTTCATATATCCACTGCCTTTTGACCAGGCAGCAATTGCAATCCTAGCTGTTTAAGAAATTCGTTGTGCTTGCTGCGCGCCGCACTGATTCTGAGTTCAATCGCTTCCAGCGTTTCGTGAACTTCCTCAAGATCGATTTGCTCTTCGGCCTCTGTCAGGCTGACATATCGCGAGATGTTTAGGTTATAACCGTTTTCGTCCCGGATCGTCTCAATTGGCACCCGCTTTGAATAACGGTCCTCTTCTTTCCGAAACTGATACGTCTCTACGATTTTATCGATATGCGTGGGAAGAAGTTGGTTTTGTCGTTTGCCCTTCTCGAAATTCCCTTCGCCGCTCGCGTTAATAAACAGCACGTCATCTGGCTTTTTGCACTTCTTCAAAACGAGAACGCAAACGGGGATGCCGGTGGAATAGAACAGGTTGGCGGGCAAGCCAATGACGGTATCGATATGGCCGTCATCCAAGAGCTTTTTGCGAATATTGGCTTCTGCACCACCCCGGAACAAAACACCGTGCGGAAGGATGATAGCCATAGTTCCCTGATCGCTCAGATAATGGAAGCCATGCAGGAGGAAGGCAAAATCAGCCGCTGACTTTGGCGCTAGCCCATGGGACTTGAACCGTACGTCGTCCGCTAGCGCGTCGGAAGGCTCCCAGCGATAGCTGAATGGCGGATTGGCAACGATTGCGTCAAAATACGGTTTCCTGGCCGGATTTGCCTCACGCAATTTGTCCCAATCGTTGAGCAGCGTGTCCCCGTGAAAAATCTCGAATTCGGAATCCTTTACCCCATGAAGCAGCATGTTCATCCGGGCAAGGTTGTAAGTGGTGATGTTTTTTTCCTGACCGTATATCCTGCCGATGGTGCCCCCGTCTTTGGTTATACGGTTCCGTACGTTGAGCAACAACGACCCGGAGCCGCAAGCGAAGTCAAAAACGCTATCCAGGTGCTTTTTCTTGCCGAGGGCCGGGTCCTGGCCGTCTAACGTTACAATTGCTGAAAGGATGTCTGAGACTTGCTGTGGAGTATAGAACTCTCCGGCCTTTTTCCCTGATCCGGCAGCAAACTGACCAATAAGGTATTCGTATGCATCACCAAGTATATCGTGTTCAGAGGAAAACTTGGATAGGCCTTTGGCTATTTCAGTAATAATGCTACAAAGCTGTTTATTCTTCTCTTTTGGTCTCTTTCCAAGCTTTTCTGAATACAAGTTTATTTCAGAAAAAAGTCCTTGAAAACTTTGTCCAAAGGAATCGTCTTCGATATGCTTAAATGCTTGTCGAAGTGTTTCTAACAAATCATCATCGTGCCGACGAGCCATGTCTGCGATGTTTCCCCAGAGGTAATCTGGCTCAATCACATAATGCATGCGACGGCGCATGAGCTTTTCAAACTCGTCCACATCGTCAGGATTTTCCTCGTACCAGCGTTGCAACGGTGTTATGTGACCGTTCGGCCTAGGATACTCCTTGCCCAATTCCTTCTTAGCTGCGGCCTCATAATTATCCGATAGGTATCTCAGAAAAAGGAAAGACAGCATGTAATCGCGGAAATCGTCGGCATTCATAGCGCCGCGTAACTTATCCGCAATGGCCCATAGGATTTTACCGAGTTCTTTTTGTTGTTCGTCGGTCACTTCGTAGCCTCCCGCTGTCCTATTATCTCTGGCAGCTCGAAGCGATAGCGGTCGATGAATGCAGAGTAGATTTTCTTGAACAATTCTCTCGTGTCGGACACCATTTCACGGGGCTCGTACACAGAATATTTCCCGTGGCTTAAAAGGTTCAGCGCGCGCGCATAAAGAACTTCATCCTCCAATCCGTGGATGCAGCTTGAAAAATCCTTCGAACCAAAGAAAAGCGCCGTCTTTTCCATAATGCTGCGGAGCATATTGAAGTGATACGTATATATTTGGTCTCCATCGACGGCCTTTTTCAGCTCGCCCAACGTTGCGACATGATGAAAAAAAGGCGTTTCGTCAGTTCCCCGAAGTGTGTAGATATCGGACCCATTGGCACGGTGGTAGAAATGAACCTTCGTGCCTTGATGCTTCAATTCGTTCACCATCACATTGAAAAAAAGCCCGTGATGGGTGGATACGATGCCCTTAATTTTTCCTTTGCCGCGCTTCAGTAGCTGAGCCAAATCGTTGGCTACGCCGATGGCGTTGTTGTCATCCAACGATGAAATGGGATCATCAATATATAGGTTTTTGACCCAAGCGTAAGAGTCATGCCCGTCGATCACCAACTCGCAGATAGCGAGGAACATGCACCAGATAAAGAGATTTTGCTCGCCCCGAGAAACTTTTATGTTGTCTGCTCTATCGCGAGAGAATCGCACTTTCCATTCTTCATAGTCGATCTTGAAGTCGAAATCAGCGTACCGCTCAAGGTAGGCGAAAATCTTCTCCTCTAAGGCAAGCTCTTTGAAGCCAGAAAAGAACGCCGATTGGGAGTTGATAACCAGATGGCGATCCTCGTCGCCTTGTAGGTCGTTGTGCCAATAGAACAAATCTTCCGTAAAAGCGTTAAAATAAAGCGTATCCTTGCCCGTAGTTTTTCTCTTAGCGCACTCTTTAAACTCCATCGAGAGCCGCGTCTTCCCAGTTCCATTATAGGCGAACAGAAGAACGTAATCGAAATCCGTCAAATCGCTCCGAATTCGAGTCACCACATTATTGAGTGATTTGTAATCGTAGATTTTTGGCTGCTTAGCCATGCTGCGCCTCGCCTACGGCGGGAAATAATTGTTGCAACAGCGCCTTTTTGTGCTGGCGTAGTCCGATTAGCTTTTCCCTTTGTGAGGTGACGAGGAGGTCCACCGAATATAGTAAATTAGCGATACGTTTTTGCTCACGCCAACCTGGAATAGGCAGCATTACAGATTTGGCTGTAATCGCTGTTAGTTGAGGAACACTTGTTACTTCTTTTGGTATCAGCGCGCGAAAATTCCAACATTCTTTTAGGAAGTACGGTTCAATCCCGTTTCGGCAAGCTACAACAATAAGCCGCCCTATTCCCATAAATGGTTTTTCACGTAAAAATGCGGTTCCGATATTACCCCTCGCCGTAATAGTTATACTATTAGAAGGATATTTACTTACTGAGTAATATCCGTACAGACCATCATTCTCTACAGCATTCGAATAAACTGGATAGATATGTTGGTCGGATGTAGCTTTTGAAAAATATTCGGTATTTAAATCCCCAGACGCGACTATACTAGCCGCGCAATCCCCCAGAGGTCTGATCTCCCACTCAGGCTCATCTTCAAACTCTGGAAAACGACGCTTCGGAAGAGTTTCGCCCGCAGCAGGGAGAAGTTCTTGCACCAACCCTTTCTTGTGGCGCTGGAGCGCTTCAAGCTTTTGCTCTTCCCCCGAGATCAAATCGCCAAGCGACGTTAGGCAATCTGCGATTTTTTGCTGCTCGGCTTTATTCGGGGGAAACCAGACCGGATATTTTTTGATCAGATCAATATCCCCACGCGGCATTTTGACGCCTTGCGCGCCTTTCATAATGTAATCAATGAAATTGTCGCTGGCGAGCAAAGAGGAAATAAATAGATCAGTCAAAGTATCTTTATTTCTAATGACTATAATATCATTTGATGCGCAGCCGACTCTATTTGACCTCCAAATTTTCTTTAGGTATGGCCTAATATTTGAAACTAGAATGTCGTTTTCTTTGTATTTCGTCCCTGAGCCCGACGATGGTTTATTGAAGGCTGTAATGACGCCCGAAAAATTAGGAAGTATATTTTCTGTGCTAACGTAATCTTTCAGCAAAATCTGGTCAAATGGCACTTTTTCATTCACAAAACTGGCAACACTAGCCAGGTCCAGTTTCTTCCAGGACGCATCATTCCCGAATTCAGAAAAACGTAGATTGGGCTCGTTGACGGAATTGCTGCTCATCTTATTGCGCATAGGCGTTCAACCCCACTATCTCGCGGCCACCACTCAACTTATTGAGCAACGGCGACAAGTCGTCCACTAGCTCAAGCTCTTTTTTATTCTTGGCTTTCCAGCCTAGCTCCAAGGGCTTAAGCAGTTCACTTAGCTGCTCACCGTCAAAAATCATACGGCGGAGAATTCCGTCCACAAAGATTTGGAGCGGGGCAGTTTCCAGCCCATGCTTTTCGGCAATCGCAGCAAGTTCCTTAGCGCTCTTTACTTCCTTGAACCTGCCATAACCCTCGCGGATTTCCTTCTCGCTCAGGCCTTCGCCTTCCTTCAGGGTGTAAATGTATGCCTTGATATCCTCGCGCTCGTCCATGAACTTGGAATCAGACGCAATGAGGCCAATGAGCTGCTCTCGGCTTATGCTGGTTCGGTTCGGTTGCTGGGCCGAATACTTCGCGATCAAGGCCATGATGTAATCGTAATCAATGATGGTAGATGCAAAGAGAACAAACTCAAAATCCAACTGCTGAACGTCGGGCGGAGCATCCCCTCCAACCTTGTCCTGCAAGGCTTTGAGTTGTTGCGCAGTGGTGATGTAAACGCCTTTGAACCCCTGCAACTTTTCCTTCGGAATCACCCGCTCTATCGCTTGCTTTTGCTCTTCGTTCAAATCGGTATACTGATCGAGTTGGGTTTTGAGGCGTTGCACTTCCTTGAACAGGTTGACGAACTGACCACGCGCGGCGTCACCCTTCAGATTCGTGACATCTTCCGGCTTGCTTCCCAGGCCTTGCGAATTCATGAATTTGCCGAGTTCATGCACAGCGCTATTCAGCTTATCAATCACGGCAGACGCTTGATCGACCAGCCAAATCTCCTTGGCGCGGTCGGTTTGGCCGCCTGAGAATAGGGCGATGGCATCATTCACCGCGTCCTGCTGTTGCCGGAAATCAAGGATGTTGCCGTAGGGTTTCGTATCGTTGAGCACGCGGTTGGTGCGCGAAAACGCTTGAATAAGGCCGTGATATTTAAGGTTTTTATCGACATACAGAGTATTCAGGAATTTGGAATCGAAGCCCGTCAATAGCATGTCGACGACAATGACAATGTCGATTTTCTCGGCGTGTTTCAAATCTTTGTTTGGGTACTGCTGATCTTTGATGCGCTTTTGAACGTCTTGATAGTACAGATCGAATTCGCCGATGCGATGATTGGTATTATAACGCTTGTTGTAATCGGCGAGGATGTCGCTAAGTGCAGCCTTCTTTTCCTCAGGTGCAACCGAGTTGTCCGCCTTTTCCTGCGGTAAATCTTCTTGAATCTGTTTTATTTCGGGGCTGCCTTCAGCAGGCGGGGAGAAGACGCAAGCGATATTAAGTGGCAGAAAATCTGGGCTTGCCGCAGACTTTTCTACCTGGATGCTCATAAACAGCTTGTGATATTCAATTGCATCATTGATGGAAGCGGTAGCCAGAATGGCGTTAAATTTTCGCCCGTTGGTGGCAGCATCATGCTTTTCCAAGATGGCTTCCACGATTGCCTTCTTAGCCAACGCTTCACCTGGCGTCGGCTTGGCTTTTCCTTCCGGCTTGTAATAGTCGATATGAAATTTCAGGACGTTGCGGTCATCAATCGCGTCTGTGATCGTGTAGGCGTGAAGCTCGCTCTGAAAGATATCAGCCGTGGTCCTATAGGAGGCCTGACCACCTTCAATTTGCTGATAGCTGGCGTTTCGCTCGAAGATTGGCGTTCCCGTGAAGCCGAATAGCTGAGCGTTCGGAAAGAATTCCTTGATAGCCCGGTGGTTCTCGCCAAATTGCGAACGATGGCATTCGTCGAAGATGAAGGCGATGCGCTTGTCGCGGAGCGGCTCAAGTCGCTCCTTGTAATTCTGCCTGTTGGTTCTATCCAGAGCCAAGCCAAGTTTCTGAATGGTGGTGACAATCACCTTGTCGGCATAGTCGCTGGAAAGAAGGCGCTTCACCAGCGTCGAAGTATCGGTGTTTTCTTCGACGCAACCTTGCTGAAAGCGATTGAATTCTTCGCGGGTTTGTCGGTCGAGGTCTTTGCGATCCACTACGAAAAGGCACTTCTCAAGGTCCGGGTTGTCCTTAAGAAGGGTGGAGGCCTTAAACGAAGTAAGTGTTTTACCGCTACCGGTGGTATGCCAGACGTATCCGTTTCCTGTCTGCTGGTGAATGCACTCTACAATCGCCTTCACCGCGTAAATTTGGTATGGGCGCATCATCAAGAGTTTCTGCTCGCTGGCGACCAACACCATATATCGGCTGATCATCTGCCCGAGCGTGCACTTGGCAAGAAACTTCTCTGCAAATTCGTCAAGTTGGCCGATCTTTTTATTCTTCTCGTCAGCAAACTGGTAGATTGGCAGGAATCGTTCATCTGCATCAAAACTGAAGTGGCGATTGTTGTTATTGGCGAAATACCATGTTTCAGAGCGGTTACTGACAATGAACAACTGAAGGAAGCACATCAATGTCTTCCCGTAGCCGTTGCCAGGAACGTTTTTGTAGTCAATGATCTGCTGCATTGCCCTGCGAGGGGTGATTTGCAGCGATTTCAGTTCGACCTGAACGACAGGTACGCCGTTGATCAGCAAAATCACATCATATCGATGATGGCTATTTTCGGTGTTGATGCGGAGCTGGTTGGCAACTTCATACGTGTTTTTGCACCAGTCCTTGATATTTACCAATGTGTAGTTGAGCGGTGTCCCATCGTCCCGTTCAAAGCTGTTGCGTTCGCGTAATGTACGAGCAGCGGTATATACGTCCGGCGTGATAATCGATTCAAGAAGACGGGAGAACTCGTTCTCCGAGAGTTTAACCTTGTTCAACGCCTCAAATTTATCCCGGAAATTTCTTTTCAGCCCATCGAGGTCCCGAATATCTTCACGGTATGAGTATTTTAGGTCTCTCAGTTTGCCGATTAGAATCTGTTCTATCTGCTGCTCATTCATGACCGACTCGCTTCGTTTCTTCCCTTTGAACGATCCACTTTCCAGCTCGCTCCTGCAAAGGCGCGATGAGCCGCCAACCTTTGCAGCCGGGAATTTCCCCTTAGCAACGAGCGCATACGTCGTCTACTCAGCGATTTCCCGGATTGCGATTACGTTATCGCCCACCACCCAAGTCTCAACTTTGAGTCGCGAACCTAGCATGAACGACGGCAGAAAAAATGGAAAAACAGGAGACGGAATTTGCTATTGGGACAGATAGAAAGCGGACGAACGCTTCTCTGGTGATGACGTAATTTTGAGTGACCTGAGGTTGCCAGTCATGCCTTGATGAACACTAAGGCGGCTGTGAGACGCCTCTCACGCCGAAGCAAATGTGGAGTTTCGCGCGGAGCCGAGGAGCGGATGCATTCGGCCCTAATGTATATGCTTTCCGCCATCGGCCGTGGGAACGACCAACCGGACAAACCGGTCGAACATAGCCGTTTTTCGGATCAGGCGGTCTTCGAGCCGAACATGGGGCTTCTGCTTGAGGTGCCCATCATCGACGAGCCCAAGCCAATTCATCGGCCGCACAATCTCGTGCGCCACGAACAGGCAGGCTTCGAAACGACCACTGACGCTTCCACGTGTAGGAAACAGGTCTATCGGAATGATCAGTTCCGAAAAGTCCGCGACAGTGGTCCAATCGCTCAGCCGATTACCGATGATGCGCATGAAATGTTCCAGGTTCCAGAACAATGCGTTGGCCTGAGGATCGTCGCCTATTGGGGAGCGCAGCATGTATTCTGTCAGAACCACCTGAAGGTCGCCATAGCGTCCGATCATGGCGGTGCCCGCCTTGGTCAGCTTTGCTTGCCCCTTATAATGCCGGATCAGCCGAGTGTTCAGCAGGATTTCGTGGATCAGGAAGAGCGGTGGAAAATCCGGCTCGTTCAGGACTTTGTTTACAGCGTAAAGCTCCGCCGGTTCATACCCGGGCCACTGAAACTCTTCGGCTGCCCACTCAACGCATTTCCGATAAAAATTACCGAGTTTGGTGATTTGAATGCCATCATGCTGCTCCGCATATCGCAGGAGCTTCATGGTGTTGATGCACATTGGTGACGCCAGAAGCTCTTGCTCTGTCAGCGAAGCTTCGAAGAACAACACAGGACAGAAATTTGAAGCTTTTAGCAAATGGTTCTCCGTTGAGGCTTGGCAAATGAAAGTTTCGATCTTCAGCCTGCCCGCCTTGTTCAATGCCACTTTCTTATTTCTTCGTCGTCAAACAGACAATCTTCCAGACATTTTAGGTAATGCACGCCGTGGAAACGATGATTTACTTCCATTTTGTCGCCCAGACTCCGACGACAACCGTGCCGGAAGAAGGCTACAGGAAGTAATAGCTTGGCTAACTATCCCCTTCTGCGGCGACAGCCTTGACGAGCGCACATACTTTGGCCCGCACTTTCGGGTCAGTGATTTTAGCAAAAGCCTGATTGAGTTGGAATCCTTCCGGCGAGGCGAGAAAGTCTATCCTATTGCTCGGGGTGGAGCTTCCCGCGTCGTGTGTCGCAACCACCTGGCGAGGAGCGTCTGCAAAGAAAAACGACACCGGCACCTCCAGAACGTCTGCTATCCTCTGCAACCGGCTCGCGCCAACGCGGTTTGCCCCTTTTTCGTATTTTTGAAGTTGCTGGAAAGAGACGCCAAGATGGCCAGAAAGTGCTGACTGGCTCATGCCCAGCATTTTCCGGCGCAGCCGGATGCAAGCGCCGACATGAGCGTCAATCGGATCGGGGGAGAGTTTCTCTATCATTTTTCTGTAACGCGTGAAATTTGGAGTGCGAATAGTCGTGCTCGTTTAGCACACGAATATTTTGAAATGCCAGCCAAGCGCCTGAATAATTGTTCTGAGGTGCATGTCCGCTTCAGACTGTTTTGTGATGTTGTGAAGCAAAGGCACCATTCGAACCGAATTTCGCGCTGATTGAATTGGCCCGCTTTAGGAAGGACGGCGAAACAAAATGAGACCAGAGGAGATGATCAACGCGCCACCCCAGAAAACTTCCGATGAAGGAACATCGTTCCATATGAGGAATCCGAAACCAATGGCCCAGATTAACATCGTGTATTCAACAGGAGCAACAGTGGAGGCAGGCGCAAGTCTGAAACCTTCATAAAGAAAATACTGCCCGAGGCATCCTACAGCCCCAAGCAATATTATGAGATATAAATCTTCAAAAATTGGATAAACCCACACAAAAGGCATAGCAAAAGAACAAAAAAAAGCGAATATAACGCTTCCCCAAATCATCTGATTTAGAGAGCTTTCCTTAGCGCTCGCCTTCCGAACTAGTATCGCTGATACCGCCCAAAAAAACGAGGCACATAAACACAGCATGGCAGGCTTTAATTCCGCTCTCCCGGTAGGGTTGACCGCTACCAACACCCCTGCAAAGCCGATTACAACGGAAACCCAACGAAGAAAACTGACATTTTCGCGCAAGAAAAGAAGAGACAGAACAACAACGATAATGGGCGCGGAAAAATATATGGCCGTCATCTCCGCAAGTTGCAAATCTCTCGACGCAGTGTAAAATGCCAACCAAGCTCCAAATGTACACAGCGATCTAGCTAAAATTATCGATTTATTTGAGTTTATCGAAATAAACTTGTTCCCCCTGTATTTTGAATACAGGAAAACGAATAAAATTATCAAAATGCTCCGCATCAACAAAATCTGAGGCACTGCGTAGCTGGCGACAAGCAACTTTACAATCGCGTCTTGCGTCGCCAAGAAAGCATATCCTGCAACCGCAAAACTGATGCCGCGTATTGTGTTATTTTCGGAAGCCAGAATCTTCCCCTCCTTTGTCACCATTATCCTCACACTCCCGAAACCTTATGCATTCTTATTTGAGAGACTCACAAAATCTCTTTATCCGTTTACACCCTTCAATCAGATCGCGGTCTGCTACTGCATACGTGATACGAAAATGCATAGGCAAGCCGAAAGCCGCTCCTGGCACTACCGCCACGCCTGTTTCATCCAGTAGCTCGCTTACAAAGTCATCATCGTTGGCGATCAGCTTCCCGGACGGTGCTCGACGACCTATCGTGTCTTCACACGATGGAAAGACGTAAAATGCTCCTTCTGGGACTGGGCATCGAAGTATTGGTATTTCCGCGAGCATGTTTACAACAAGATTGCGCCTTCTCTCATAGTCATCCCGGAATTCTCCCAGCAAGACTTGCGGGCCAGTTAGCGCTTCGACTGCAGCCCACTGAGAAATAGTGGAGGGCGATGACGTCTGCTGCCCTTGGACTAAATCCATAGCTTTGATAAACCAGGAGGGGCCCGCGCCATAACCCAGACGCCAACCCGTCATTGCGTATCCCTTCGATACTCCGTTAACTATTAGTGTTCTCTCTCGAATTTCAGGACAAACTTGAATGATATTGAAAAATTTCCTGCCGTCGTAGACAAGATGCTCATATATGTCATCTGATAGAACCCAAACATGATGGTTCTCTAAAATTACCTCCCCCAAAGCCCTTAATTCACACTCGCTATACATCGCACCGGAAGGATTCGATGGCGAATTGAGCAATAGCCATTTAGTTTTTGGTGTTATTGCAGCTCTCAAATCTTCAGCTGTTATTTTGTTATGCTCAGCATTCGAAGGGTGCACAAAGACGGGCTTTCCACCACACAACAGCACTATTTCCGGATATGATACCCAATATGGCGCGGGTATAATTACCTCGTCATCGAAATTTAGGCTAGCCATAAAAGCATTAAACAGTACCTGCTTGCCACCAGTTGAGGCTATTATCTCGTTTGGGGAATATGTTATTTTGTTGTCTCGCATTAATTTCAAACATATAGCCTCCTTTAGTTCTGGCATCCCAGAAACGGAGGTGTATTTAATTTCTTTGTCTCGAATGCACTCAATAGCGGCTGACTTTATATTGTTGGGTGTGGTGAAATCGGGGTCACCCGTGCTTAAACTAATTACGTCCCGTCCTGCAGTCAGCAACTCGCGGGCTTTTTGACTGATTGCCAACGTGGCGGAAGGCTTAATCCGCAAAACAGAATGCGAGAGAAACGTCATAGCAACCCCCAAAACGTGCGAAAATCCTCGATACAGGCCTTCGCTTGATACCGCATAGATGTCGCATGTTACCTGATCTGGGGTGACACTATAATGACAACCCAAAGTCGCATAATTCACTTCAGGCCGGACAACTAGAGGACTGTGAGGGTGTCCATTATCCTCGCATGCACGGGAGGACCGGTGTGTGAATGCGATCACATTTAGTCAACAGAAGAAATATAGGTGTATTTTCAACGCTTACCAATTATCAGTTGAGAATAGGAAGGGCATGTCACAAAACTTTCACTCAAAGATAGAATTCTACCAGCTGAAACAACCATGCAGGATGTGCAAATTGCTTTAATTCCGATCTCCATTAACTGGTATCAAAGGTGATAAGATGAGCATTTCAACGGCAACTTCTGTTTCAGACTCTCGCGACCAGGCTGCAGTTCCCTCTCCAGCGAAGAGCAATTCACTGATTAATGTTCACAACGAATGGGACCCGTTAGAAGAGGTGCTTGTTGGCACAGCCATTGGGGCACAGGTTCCTACGGGAGACAAAGGACTTTTTGCTATCAGGTATTCGGACTACGCCGACATCGATTCCATGCCTACAGGGCCTCGAAGCAAGCGTATCGTGGAAGAAACAGAGGAAGACCTTGATGCCGTTATACGGGCGTTAAGGCAGCAAGGTGTAACTATTAGAAGGCCAGAACCAACTGACCACACTGTTGTGTTCAAAACACCCGATTGGGAGGCCGACGGTATGTATAATTATTGCCCCCGCGATATTATGCTGCCAATAGGAAATACAATTATCGAAACTCCGATGTCCATGCGCTCGCGTTTTTTTGAGCCTTTTGCCTATAAGAATCTTCTCATCGAATACTTGAAGAGCGGAGCCCGATGGATTTCTGCGCCCAAACCTCGGCTTTTAGACACGATGTATAACGCTACCGATCCGGAAAGCTTTGCGCTACTTGAAAATGAGCCCGTATTTGATGCCGCGAATTGCCTACGCATCGGGCGTGATATTCTTTATCAGGTCTCCGACACTGGCAACAAGCTCGGAGCAGAATGGTTGCAGAGCACGCTCGGATCAGATTATCGTGTCCATGCATGCGATAATCTATATGCGAATACCCACATTGATACTACTATTTCCTTGCTACGTCCCGGCCTCGTTTTGGTAAATCCCAGCCGCATAAATGAAGATAATTTACCCTCGATATTCAAGAAATGGGACGTTCTGTATGCGCCCGAGCCCATCGACGTGGGCTACACAGAGGTTGCATATGGTTCCGCGTGGATTTTCTCCATGAACCTCCTCATGGTCAATCCCAGCCTCGCGATGGTCGACAAAAGTCAATTGCCGTTAATTAAGCTTTTAGAAAAGCACAACATCGACTGCATCCCGCTCCAACTGCGTCACGCTCGCACATTGAGCGGTGGGTTTCATTGTGTGACCTTGGATGTCCGCCGAACAGGAACCCTGGAAGACTACAGCTAAGGCATCTACGGGGCGCTAGGGGCATTTAATCAGGCCCCTAGCAACGTTAACTATGCGCGATGTCAACACGCTCTACCGAACCCGGTAGACGGAATCTTAGGTGTGCCTCGATGAATATCAGACCACATGATCCGAAAATGTACGATGCCGTGATTGAACAGATCGTGGAGTACGCTCTGGATGAAGAGCGCTTTTCTTCAAGCGCGTACAGCATAGCGTCTATTTGCCTTATGGATACCCTTGGATGTGGCGTCGAGGCTCTCAAATCTCCAAACTGCATGAGTCTGCTTGGGCCGACGGTACCGGGATTAGAATTGGAGAAAGGCACGCGTGTTCCTGGTACAAATTATAAACTCGATCCAGTGACTGCAGCCTTCAATATCGGGGTCATGAATAGATGGCTCGAATTCAACGACACATGGTTAGCTGCTGAATGGGCTCACCCCTCCGATAACTTAGGCGCAATACTGGGTGTGGCAGATTGGTTGTCACGCGAGCGCGTCGATCAAGGGGGCGACGCCATAACATTATTCCAAATTTTGGACTGCATGGTACGCGCATACGAAATACAAGGCGTTCTGTGCCTGGAAAATGCGTTCAACAAACTTGGAATTGATCACGTCATATTTGTCAAAATCGCCTCAACCGCTATCGCGTGCCGCTTGCTCGGCCTGAACAAGGAAAAAACGGCCGCAGCAGTGTCTAACGCCTTTATTGATGGTCATCCCCTTCGCGTATACAGACATGCCCCGAATGCCGGGACAAGAAAGTCATGGGCTGCAGGAGACGCAACCAGCCGAGGCGTGAAGCTGGCATTGATAGCTCGTCGTGGCGAGATGGGTTATAAGCAAGCATTGACCACGCCTAAATGGGGCTTTTACGACGCCACCTTCAGCGGAAAAGAAATTTCCATTCCCCTGCCATTCCGGGAAATGGTGATGGAAAATATCTTGTTCAAAGTTCCATTCCCCGCCGAATATCATGCCCAGACGGCCGTAGAAGCCGCAATCAAAGCACATAATATTCTGAAAAAAATGGGGGGTAATTATGATGATATTTCGTCTATTACCATCCGCACACAGAGACCTGCGATAGACATCATTGACAAGCAGGGGCCGCTTACTAATCCGGCGGATCGCGACCACTGCATGCAATACATGGTTGCCGTCGCTTTGATTACAGGTGGATTGAAGCCGGAAGACTACGAGGACTCCTTTGCATCAGACGAACGTATTGATTCATTACGCGTTCGCATTCAATGTGAAGAAGAGCCGTCTTTCACAGAGGCTTATTATACACCAAGCAAACGCGCTATCGCCAATACTCTGAAAATTACGCTCAAAGACGGAAGTAATATAGAAGACATTACCATCGAGTATCCAATTGGTCATAAAGTCAGACGCGGCGAAGCGATTCCGCTTTTAATTGAAAAATTTAAATCCAATATGCAGAGCATGTACTCCGAGTCCCATACAGATGAATTAATTTCAGCTTTCCTGAACGTCGAGTATCTATCGAAGCTTTCCGTCACCGAGTTTATGGACCTTTTTGAAAACGTGAACTTCAAGCGTCCCAGCAACAAGGGCGCGGATCAATGAAGCGAGTCTTACTGATAGGTTGTGGAGCGGAGATCGGCATCAATCTTCTCCTCCTGAATCAACCGGCCAGAGATGGTTTTGTAATCGATACTGTAATAACAAACTCACCCGCAATCGATAAGCGGTATCCAGACCTGTCCCCCATTCACGGCATCTATGCGCGCGCTATGCTCGCCCAGCCAGCGGTGAACAATTCCGTCTCCATAAAATCTGAAAAGACTATTTCTTTTGCGGGACGTGACGTCGATTTCCATTTCCTGAATGTTCATCAGGACCCTATCGAACAAATAGGCAGGTTCGACGGTGCAATTCTTGCGACATCCAAGGAAGACGTCGAATCCGAGGAGTTAAATGAAAAAATTCGCTCAATTTCGGATGTCGTACTAGGTGTCGCTGAATCAGACCGCTTTCCGAGCGTATATCCCTGTCTGCTGGGTATGAGAGAGAGCATACCTACAAAAAGTTCTGATTTCGCGTTAAACGGTATTTATTGCATTGGCTCTTGCCAGACAAACGGCATGCACGCTTCACTTAGACTCGTTATAATGGCCTTATCCCATCTCGGGCGAGATGCAACATCGATATTGTCTATCGAAACCGACATAATTCATCCCGACACGCCCACCGGCACTTTAGGAACAAAATCGTTCGAGGGGCGGCTGCAGGACTGCAGAGACAATTTACGGCCGAGTTTTTCACAAATATCAAAAAGCTTGAAAAAAGTTATGCCGTGGGCGTCGATGATTAATACCGTTTCGCTCAGGGCACCAATCCATGCCCCTGGATATCAGATAAATCGCTTTATTATCTCTGATCAAAACAAATTGTCGGCAGAAGATATAGTTCGAGCGAGTGATATATCTTACAAAACTCATCCAGATATAGTAAAATGTAACAATATACCACTTGGAAGTAGGGCTTACAGCTTTGAAGCGCGATGCTCGACAATTCTTTCAGACAACCATCATCTAATTTTTAGCAGGCCGCCTTATTTAAAAGATCAAGGCCTGACGCAGCTTGTCATCCAATCGTATGTCAACAACACGATTGGATATTCCGCGAATGTCCTAAATGCGGTAGCGCACGTGATGACGGAGAAAGACAATGCCGAATTCTTTTTCTAACCGGGTTATCACGACGCAGATAAATCACATCAACGACGCAACCGAAACGGCACTGGAGCAGCAAACAAAGATTGCTCTAAACGCCCTCGTACGAACAGAAAACGAGCGTCGGCAGAACCACATCGTAGAGATTCTCAGGTCTGGCCTTGTCATAAAAATCGTCAAGCCTGGCGGTGACAATAACAAACTAGCGAAGGAAATAGACGCAATATCTGAGCTTTGTAGAAAATTTCCAGATTTTATAGTGCCTATATTAAGTCATGGAGATTTGATGGGCAGAAAATATTACATAATGGAGCGGCAAAAAGGGGCATCACTGTCTGATATAATTTTCTCTGAAAAATACACCACGGAAGAGAAGAGGCGTGTGGTTTCTTCTGCTCTGGATTTCACATTCAGCGTAATTAACCAGGAAAGACGCGATCTTAAATACGCAGCAAAGAATTATTCAGAGATTATATCACAAGAGTGGAAATCAATTCTGCTCATGACAGGCGGGGAGGCATTTGCCAACACTTCGTTCTCGCTGGAAGGAATGTGCGCAGGCAAAAGGATCATTGACCTCCTAGATTATATAATGGGCCTCATGGAAAATGTTCCTGCCCTGCAGAACGATATCAGTCATCAAAACTACCACTTTGGAAATATTATAAAATTAGATAATTTTGACATGTTTCGCTTGATTGACCCAGATACCTCTCTTCCCGAGATCGACCCTCTGTTTGGCTTGGCACGTTTCGCGTTCTCTTTTTGGCACGAACTCGCTACAGAACATAAACATGGCGTCAGGGGCAATCGATCCGGAAAGGAAACTCTTCTTACGCTCCTGCTTCATGAACATATGACCATGATTTCGTCCATTCCTGCGATCACTAAAATGCAAGTATATAGACAAATCTGCGCTCCTGAAGATGCGGAGTTATTTGAAGTCTTGCTGTTTTACTGTTTCCTGCGAAGCATACGCATAAATTGGGAAAATTTTCACTCCAATCAGACAACGGCGCAGGAAATTTTAGCGGTGGGTTGCTTAACCTTTTTTGCGCATCTGAACTAGGCCGTGAATTCATAAATCGAGTGGTATAGGCCATGGAAATTGGCTAATCGTAACGCATGCTGAAGTTTGTCAAATTGCAACTCGGCCAAGGTTGGGTGGCCGATTCAAATTCCCCAGAGCCGCAGGTTTCAGTTGAGGCCTCCTCCGTCAACGTCCGCTTCCGCTCGTACAGGGTCGTGGACGACAAAAAGCCGACGGGTATTCTCAGGGCGTTGGGCCTGTTTTCGAAGTCCAGCTCGAAATTTGAAGAGACATGGAGCACTTTGAGATTTGCTGGTTGCAGCCGCTGGCGTTGGGACAGCACCAATGATCATGAATGGTATAAAGTAGACGGCCATGGACGCCACAGCGGAGCTGCGCCTCGTTGGGGCGAATTCTATGAGCTAATCGGTCCCGACCCCGACCCCGACCACGATGCCTTGTCTTGGGAAAAGATCGGAGCAGACACCACCACTTCGCGGCATTTTCTATATTATTTCCGCGATGAAACGCTCGAATTCATGGCCGAGGATTGGTCGTTTTTCCCAAGTTGACGGACTAGATCGGCGCTCCCACTCCAGTTTCGGGACTTTCCTGTCGCCGCATCACCTGGTTCAAATTCAGGGATGAGCCGTTATGATCTGACAATCGACTTTAAATGGCGCATGATGTTGCCACTCCTACCTAGAGCAGATCCTGTTCAATCCGGGTCATAGCCTGCAGCCCGGAAGTAGTTTGCGCATTCTGCGGATGTGAAGCGGGGGATCAATGTGCCGACCGTATCCCATAGGGCGTCGATTTTCCGCTCCGCCCGAGCCCGTAGCATAGCTTTCAATTTCGAGAATGCGTTTTCGATGGGATTAAAGTCGGGACTATAGGGTGGCAGGAACATGAGTTTGGCGCCGGCGCGCTCGAT
>NZ_JBAKFW010000003.1:0-448750 GCF_036888815.1 Agrobacterium sp. CCNWLW155 | reverse complement strand
AACTCTTCACCGACTGCAATCTTCTTGAACTTTCCGACGCTTTCCAGCGACGTCTGGCCGACATTCGTAACCTTGCTCACCCCGATCTGTTCAGCCCGCGCTACACCGACGCTATCGGATTTGAACGTGCTGACGATCGTGTTCATGATGCCCGGCAGCGGAAACAATCCCGAAGCATCGGAACCGACGCCCGAGCCGGAGCCGGCAAGCGCCGTACCGGCGTCCGCACGCGGGCTTGGACCGGAGACAACACCTTCGCGTGCGGAAAGACCGCCCGCACCGAGGAAACCTAGCGCCGATGAGGCAAGCGTGGTAGCGAAGGCCGCGAGACCCGGGCCGCCGCCGCCGGCGATCTGGGCGGCTTGCGAAAGCAACCCGGCCGTCTGCCCGGAGAGCGCCTGTACGCCGGCCATGGCCATCATCGCCATCGGTCCCGTGCCGCCGACGACGGTGTTCACCGAACCACCGATTTCGTGTTTCTGGTTGCCGGAAACTTCAACGGCGCGGTTGCCGCCGACTGAGGCGACCTCGTGGCGGTCGATACGTTTGGTCCGGTCATTCAACACCCGCGTCGTCTGGTCCTTCTGGGCGTGGAAGAACTGGTTCTCCTTGCCGGCCTCATCCTCGAAGGTGATTTCGTTGAAACCGTCGCCCTTGTGACTGTTGGAGCGAAGCACCATGCGCGTCTTGTTGGCGGGCAGATCGTAGGGCACGGAATTGGCGGGATTGTTGACCACGCCTATGACCAGCGGTTTGTCCGGGTCGCCATCGACAAAGGCCACCATCACTTCCATGCCGATGCGCGGGATAACCTGCGCACCCCATGTACCGCCGCCCCATGCCTGACTGACCCGCACCCAGCACGTATCCGTGCCATCCTTCTTCGCCTTGCGATCCCACGGGAACCACAGCTTGATACGGCCATACTGGTCAGGATGGATTTCTTCGCCTTCAGGGCCGGCGACGATCGCCACCTGCGTGCCTTCGATGCGCGGGCGCTTCGTCGTCCGGTGTGGCGTCAGCGGCACACGAGCCGGGATCGCTTCGAAGTGATTGCGATATTCCGGCTCGTTGCCATTGGTCTCATAGGAGAGATCGACGATATTGTGGCTTGCCCTGATGATCACATGCTCTTCATAGGCGTGTTCAGGGTGGGCGACCTCGTAAGGCGTGAAGCGGCGGCCGGCCTCCAGAATGCGCGAGGTCGACGAACCGAATACCCGGTCGTGGTCGGCCTCGATCGCCTGGGTGCGCAGTTTCTGCGCCCGCTCCGCTTCTTCGACTGTCCTGATGCGGGCCGGGTATTCGTAGAGCTCGCGCTTCGTCGCATCCGGCATCTGCACCAGTGAGGGCGTCATTGTGCCCGGCACCATGCCCGGCGTCTCGAAATTCCAGTCCGCACCCGCGCGCTGGCCCGGGACATAGGAGAAACGCCGTGCCCAGTCGTTGATGTGGTTGCGATCCGACGAACCCTGCGCCAGACGCACCGTCCCCTCCCCCTGGGCGGCCGGTGATGGCCCAAGCCAGCCGCTGGCGCTATCGGCCACATGCAGCTTGTGGGAACCATCCTCATGGCTGAACCAGTAGAAAAGACCATCCTCCTCGAAACGACGGGTGAGATAGTCGAGATCGGTCTCGTTAAACTGTACGCTGTAGTGCTGTGCAGGCGGCGGCGAGATGATGCCCGACGTGTCGGGAGCAGGAATGCCATGTTCGGAAAACAGCGTCTCAACGATCTCGACCGCCGTCTTGTCCATCCAGATACGGCAATCGGAGCGGCGCGACAGAAGCCACATTTGCGGGCGGAGGGTCATGGCGTAAGAGCGCAAACCGCGTGTGATCGGCGGGCCCTCATGCAGCTCCGTCACCAGGCCGTTGAACGGGCGACGGATGCCGCTGCCCTCTTCGCCATCGCCCTGTTGCACCTCGACCGAAACATCGACCAGCCGCCCGATCAGCTCTTCGGGCTTGACCGCTTCCTTCTTGGCCCGCACCGTCAGGCGAATGTCGAAGAGCTGCGATACGCCCTCCTCGACCGTCAGGCGCTCTGGCAGAAGCTGATCTTCGCCCAAAGGCGACTTGACCTTGAGCACACGACTCGCCTGAATGAAGTCAGAGGATGAGGGCTGGTCATTCATTGCGAACCTCGATAGCAGAGCTCAAAAAATCAATCAGCTGTCAAAATCTCGACAGAATGCAATCAAACATTGTGGCGAAACCAAGGATTCAACATGAATTCTACAACCTGGATACGCCAAATATCCATCTATGAAATCTGACAGGCCGGGGCACGGAGTGACCATCGAAAGAAATCCGAGACATACAAAACACGATGCCGGTACCTACGGCCTTAGCCGCGAAGAAGCAGCCGGGGCTCGCCACGGCTCCGGCTGGTGGGTCAGTATCAGGCGGCGCGGCCACCGGATCGTCAGGCTGTTCAAGGACAGCATCTACGGTTCCGGCGATGCCGCCTACCGTCAGGCACGCGCTTACCGCGACGCCATCATCCTTGCCATTCCGCCCGCCACCAACATCGAGCAGGCCGTGCTTCTGCGCAAGAACAACCGAAGCGGCATCTCCGGCGTCAGGCGTGTTGAGACAGCCGAAGGCGATGTGTGGCAGGCAACCTTAATGACCAGTGAGGGGCAGAAACGCGAGAACTTCTCCGTCGCCAAACTGGGCGAAGAGGCGGCAAAGTCGATGGCGATCACGCAACGGCGCAAATGGCTGAGGGCCCTGCCGGTGACACATCTTGCCTATGCGCATCACGCTGCGGAAGTGGCGCGCGCGCAGTTCGCCGACGAGCTTGCGCCGGTGGATGATGTTTTGCCCGGGGAGCGCCGGGCCGATGCTAACATCAAGGCGCGTATCAAGGAAATTAACGACCGGTTTGATGCAGCGCGGCCGAAGCGACTGCGGGTTCGGGTAAAAAGCTATTCAACGGACAGGGTATCCATCGCGGTTTCCGATGCAGAAAGCCCCGCGCGGAAAAAACTCATGCATCTCAACAGGCGGGGCAAGACAGGGACCGAAATCATAGACGCGATCAACAGAAGCGTCCGGGAAACCGTAACGGCAATTCATGATGAGAAGACCGCGTGCTGGTTCAGTTCCACCTATGGCAACAAACTGCTCAATCCGCAGACATTCAACATTGATGAGGGTTTCAACGTGCTTGTTATTGTGCCCGAGGACTCGAGTTCTCGCGTAGCACGCAGGCCGGACCGATATCCGTAAATTATCCACCCAACTCCCGCCCGCATCAGAAAGGATTGCGGGCAATGCACTTGCGCCTGCATTTTACGAATGGCACGCTTGAATTGGTCGAATCATTTCCAACAGGCAGGAGGCAAGATGGCGCATAAATTTGAAATCTATAAAGATAAGGCTGGCGAATTCCGAGTTCGCTTCAAATACAATAGCGAAGTGATCTTTGCGACCGAAGGCTACTCCTCCAAGGCAAGTGCGCAGAACGCAATCGCCTCGATCAAGAAGTACGGCCCAGACGCGCCTACTGAAGACAACAGCTAAGGCCATACAGCGGCCCGCCCAGTTGGGTGTGCCGCTTTTTTCAGAAAGGCACGGACGCCCAAGTCCTTTCCGGGGAGATGAGTCCCTTTGCTATAAGGGCAACAGCGGAAAGTGGCGACCGGTCAGTTGGGATCATCACCGCCGAGGGGAACGTCCCCACCCTCCGCAATACATTAGTTATGATTCATAATAATAAATAGCAAGTTCAAAATCCCTGTCATATGGGCATCACGAGATTTGATTGGTGCCGGCATCACCTGATGTACACGCCACGACGTCAACGAACTGAGCCGATATTGACGACAGCGGAGGAGCCTACCTGAACGAAAGAATACTCGACCGCCCCTCGCCTCCACCAGGCTGTCGTACTTTCGATCGCGTCATTCTTGTCAAGATTATCCGGTGCACCAAGCCTCTCCGACAACGCATCCAGAAATCCGGCGGGTCTTGACGTGGAATATGCGCACGCTTTGTGTCCATTTGGACCAGTAGCAAGCCAAAAAGACAACGACTCGACTCTGCCAACCTCTTCTCGCCGCCAGCCCACAACGTCCACCGAACCGCCATCATCGGCAACGAAACTACGACGCCATTCCTCTGTTTCCGCATCGGTCAGCCGCTGCCAGCCAAGTTCGTTACCCTTGACCATCGCGGTCTGCACGGTGGGCGCTTCACAGATATTGAGAAGACGCTCCGCCGTCATGTCCGCCGGCATCGCCGTGGCCATCCCGAAACTCAAAAATGCAGCGCAGAAGCTGCCAATGGTCAATATCTCAAGATACCGAAGCGGACTTGCTCGCTCTGCGCTCCTCATTTTCTTCTCCGGTTCGTATCGTCCATGGGATCAGACCGCCGCATCCGAAAGTAAACGTTGCGGGATGGATGCAGCCAGTTGAGGATCATGCCCCGGCGTTCACACCGGGCGCAACAGGCTTCCTGTCGTTCGCAAACGCTCTTCCAGCAATTCCACAAGCTGCTCCTCGCGAATACGACCCTGCCCCAAACCGAGCTTCATGGCCAACTCACGCCAACCAAATGTCGGCTGTATCTGGGGTGCGCCGTAGGCGTCAGCAAACCACGCGAGCGCGACTGCGTAGCCGTATCCGTATTCCATCTCGACCGAGCCGCCGACAGAAACCCAGATATCGGCACCGATAAAAATCGGCGTCCTGAAATCGCCACCGACTACCATCGACGAGTCTTCCCTGGACGCGAAAACCCAGTCCCTGACGATGGCATCTCCGGTGACGAAGATAATGCTGGCCCAGTCATTGTCGATGCTGCCGCACTTCAGATCGCCAAAGACAACGAGGGTAACATGGCCATCGCCCCCTTCGATGCATGTTGAGACCTTGCCGCTGACATGCAGGTTTCCGTCGATCACAGTGATCCATGAAGACGGGACGAAATCCCCGTCAATCTCCAGATCGCCGCGATGAATGCATGCGTCCGCAGTTTCATTTTGGGGACCTCCAGGGACCAGCTGAAACCTCAGAAGGGCCTCGGCCACGGCAGGATTAGGCAGCTCTTGCGATCTCCGGACTACAAATTCATGCCACTCCGCTGATGTTACACTGCTCAAGTGCACCAGCTCTCTCCTCTTTCGTCCAACGTAAGTAACGTCTGCCTGCCACCGGAAGCGGACCTTAGAAGGCTGATATAAACATGTCCAGCAGGGTCGGTTTGGTACAATCGGCTTCCCGGAGTACTTTTGTAGAAGTGGACTGTTCGGAGAGGGAATGATGCTGGAAAGACTTCTACCAGTTTTGCGCCTGTTGTCGGTTGTCATCGCGCTCCTTGGTGCAGCAGGCACGCCCGCTTCTGCAGAATCTCGTTACGTCACCGCAGGGACAACGGAACAGCCAGCCGATTTGGGCAAGGTGAAAGGCGTGTTGACCTTTGAGGGACGAACCGGCGAAGGGCCGATGAGAGACGCATGGTTCTCATTCACGCTTCCGAGCGCCGGCCGCGTCAGGATCGCGGTAGACCAACCAGACGTCACATTCGATCTTCGCCTGCCTGGCAGTCGAGGCGTCGATGGCATTCTGACCAGTACCGCCTTCTCACATGAGGCCAGCATCGTGTACGAAGTGGATTCGGGAACGTACCTGTTGCGAACCTATGCGGACTCGCCGTCAAGCTACACCGTCTCCATAGAGGCAAACTGAAACAGGCACGGATCGAGTTGTTGGCCTGTCACTCAAATGGCTGGCAGCATTATTGACCAGAGGCGGGAAACCATCCGCCCCCCTGTTATGAGCCCTATCAGAATTGCCGCTCCGTCGCATTGGCGTCCATAATGGCGTCGGGAGCCGAACGGGCAGTTCGGGTGGGAACCAAATCATGGATATCGGCAGGCATTGTCTGTGCGTTGTCACGTAACCTGACGCACACTTAGATAAATGGATTGCAGACACCAGCGAATCCTGCATTGCGATCACGACGTGTCCAGAAGTCACGTTTTTGCGGAGCCGGCCAGTCTTCGGGCTGGCCGGTTTTGCATAGAGCGACTCGCCAGCCAAGTCTGTTTTCAGATGCAAAAAGTGCTTCGACCTGCCCTATTGTCCCTGATCTTTTTGACGATCATCGCGCTGATTGTCGTGATGGGAGGTATCATTGCATGGGATGTGGGGTGGATTCATCTTGCCGATGACCATGCCCCCACGATCAGCCGCGACCATGTCTTGCAGGCCCTTACCCCGGATAAAGAATAGGCATTACTACTCGGTCTTCCCTACTTACCATTAGAGCGATAACGCAGGCTGAGAAAAGCGAGCTTTTGCGCTTGATGCAGACCTACGCAGCATTCAAACACTCCGGATGGAGCAGCGACCGATCATGGTTGATTACGCCGGGGATCGTGCTTTTCGCGTGTAAAAATATTGCCTGGCGCTTGAGATCACTATATTATAAAGTAATCATTTGATGTCCGAATATTGATTTGTAATTATTGTATTTTTGGTAAAATATTGGAGACGCCAGTGCGTTACGCCGTAATTTTGAAAACGACGGACGGTGAAAATCCTGTTTTTGAAAGCGATGACATCACGCGTTGCCTGGGATGGATTGCGGATCAGGCAAAAACCGATCCGACAATGCCAAAGGAAGAATACAGGGTAGTTGATCGAGACTTTGAACAAAGCGTCGGAACAGAGCAGCGTATTTGAGGACGAATAGGTCCTGCGCGGAAGGTGGGACATAACCCAGCAGCTCTGATCCCGGTCGCCACTTTTCGCCATTGCTGTAGCCACGGGCAAAGTCGCCGCCCAAAGCGAGAACACGACGTGAGTTTGCTGCTTGATGGATAAAAGAACTTTTCCTTCAACAGTCGGGATACACAAATCAATCCTCCTCAGAAGCATGTTTCCTCAGCATGTGAATGATATCGACAGCATAGAGGAAGGCGGCCTTCGCATCTTCAGCGTGGAGTTCCTGGGCAGAGGCACAAACCGAGCGCAGATAGCTTTCCGCCTCAACCACGCGGCAAAGATGGCGAACCTCCGATTTCTCAAGCGCGCGCCCGATAAGGGTAACGGCGACGTTTAGCTTGTGACGGAGTTCGTCTTGGGAAAGTCGATGAATGCGGTTGGCGGCATGAAGCAGTTCTGAGATGCAGTTTGATTGCAGGGCATGAGCGCGAGAAGTCTTTTGAACAGGATGAGCCTGATCACCGTTTATGCGGCGTCACTGGAGCATGTTGTGAGGGAGATTGCGGCCTGGCCTCGGAGGAGGTTGAGCCGGGGAACTCTGTTCATCGGGTGGCGATGGTCCCATATTTCGGCAGAGCCAGCAGGTTTATGATAGTTCAGCCGTCGGGGCGACAGCCACGGCTCCTGCGTTCGCGTCGTCAGACGCAGGAGCAACCCGCCATCAGTGTTTTGCAGATCGCGAATGCGAGGGCAACACTGACGTTGTTTCGTCAATAAAAGTGATAACCCAGAACGAAATGACCGCCACGGCAATCGTGGTCACTTGCCCTTTCTAGGATTTGTTGGAAGGACGCCTTCACGCTGCATCTGTTTGCGGACGAGCTTCCTCTGACGGCCGACTGCTTCAGCCTTTTCCCGCGCTTTTTTGATGGATGGCTTCTCGAAAGCTTCACGCAGGCGCATTTCGCGGAAAACGCCCTCGCGCTGAAGTTTTTTCTTGAGAATGCGCAGTGCCTGATCGACGTTGTTATCGCGTACTAAAACCTGCATATGGGCCTCTTGAGGTCGTAAAAAACGGTGCGCCACCATACGCAATTTGACGTCGAATCCAAGATCGACCATCCCTTTGTGACGGTCTTTTTTCAGAAGGCAAAGTGACCTGCGAGGTCATAGCCAACCCCACATCGTGCAATTGTCACGGCGTTCCTCTGGATAACACGGAAGTTTCGGCCATCTCATGGAACGACGTCGTATTTACAAATAGACGCTGCCTCTCGCCTCTTCTCGGCCGGATGCACGTCACGCCTTTCGGCGAGTAGCCGTCGCAGCTTCAATGCCTGGAACTAAGCGGCTGTCGAACCAGGCGATCATTTCCTGAAGTTTTCCTTGGGCAGGCGTGACCTCACCCGCATTCACCAGTTCAGCCGCAGCTTGAGACATCGCCAGCAGAATGCGCGCGGTTTCTGGCACGTATGGTAGATCGGGGCCCGTTTCGTGGCGTTCGCGTATAATCTGATAACGAAGGTTCTCCGGATAAGTCCACGCGCTCACGAGCATGTCTTGGACGCTAACCTGTTGGCCTCCGATATTGATCGTGGCATCGCGATCGGTCTCAACATACCCTGATGCCTCGATACGCTCGCAGGCATCGATTGCTGCATTCATCATGCCTCTGATCACATTCCAGTCTGTTTTCATGGCATCCTCCTTACCGACTGCGCAGGATGGTCGACCGTATGTCGGTAGCTCATCGGATGCAATGTCCACAGTTGGCCCGAAGCGGACTATCTTCATCTACCCTGATATTACAATTCTCTGGAAAGTATCCCCATCATCAAGTCGTCATGCCAGACGCCGTCTACGAATGCAGTTTCTCGCTCCGCAGGGGACTTGCCTCTAGCCAAGCAGTCACCTGACTTTGACGCTAGGAACTACGGATATGCGACGCTGAGCGATCTGGCCGAAGCTTCTGGCATACTGGATGTAGAACGAATCGGCGATCACGCCAAGGTCGTCATGGTCAAACTGAGCAGACCTTGACTGCACCGTTGACGTGCATAACTTACGGCGTCGCGCAAACGATGTCCGACCGCTTATTCTAAGCTTGGCATGCATTCATGCGCGCCACTCGGCGACGGCCTCCCTTGGTGGCATCGTTCGAGAATGCGTCTGGCTTTGTGAAGGGCAAACGGTGCCGGTAGCGCACTCAGTCTTTGCGCGTCGATCATCTTCTCTAGCTGCATGATAGCCCGTTCCAATGGGCTGACGGTAGTGGGTGTGGGTCGCGGGAAATATCGAGCATGACCCGAGTTGATTGACATCATGTCACCTCATCGGTTGTTGTTATCCCCGGATACATAATGGCAAAGACGACATATACGCGGCGCGGAATTCGACAATCCGCCTTGTGGTAAATGAAAGTTTGCGGTCGTTCCGATTCGAAACTCTGTCTGGTACCGCTGTCTGTTCACGAGGGTAAAATGCCGCAGAAGAGATGGAGGGGAACTTGTCAATCCTTGTAAAGACGGAACGACTGTGCCTGCGCAGAATCGAGGAAACCGATCTGGTTTCGCTTGGCAGGATTTACGCCGACCCCGAATGTATGCGGTTTTATCCGGGTACCAAGTCACCCTCAGAAATCCGCACATGGTTTCAAAAACTCGCGTTCGATAGCTACGATCGGCATGGCTTCGGCCTTTGGTGCGTCATCGATGCATCCTCAGGAGAAGTCATTGGCGATTGCGGTATTACACTGCAAGAAACCCCTGCAGGTCCCGAGTCAGAAATAGGCTATCATTTATGGCGTGATTTCTGGGGAAATGGTTTCGCAACCGAGGCGGCAATCGCCTGCCGTGACTATGCATTTCAAAGCCTCGGTTTGCCGAGAGTGGTCAGCATCACCAGCCCGGAAAACATACCGTCCCAAAAAGTCGCGCAACGAGTGCACGACAGAAAGGAAGTTTATCGGAAACAGCTCGCGGAAAGCGACGTCTTTGTCGACCGTTACCTCTGCATTAGTGAGAAACGGTGATTGGTTCGGCAGAAGAACATTCATCGAATTGCAAGCCTCGTCCGCCGCTTGGGCAGCCGCCTTTTCAAGCTAACGGCTGCAGCTCATCCCGCCGACGCCACCTGGACCCACCACTACCGTAGCCCAACTGCAACTCAGATGCCGCAGCATTCACCGCAGCAACTGCATCCAGTGCTTCGTCGTATGAAATGCCGGAGAATCGATCAATATATCTCTGCGAAGTACTATCCGTATCCCACGGCCAGTCATGATCAAGTTCCACTTCGCTTAACATGTCGGAGGCGAACATTTTTCTGCCATAAAAATTGTTGGGCAAGGGAACTATTGGTTGCGTTTCGACGTCTCCAAGCAACCCATCGCTAATAATAGTTTTAATCCAACCTACTGTCTCGTTAAGAGTTTCTGTAGTTTCGGCGTCGGTTCCAAAGACAAAAGAGCCATACGCAAAAATACCGACAGATCGGACAAGTTCCAAGGCACGTCGATTAATCGCTACAGAATCATGCGGTCCCTTCATGTGATGAAGCGTGATATTGCAGCCTGATTCCAAGCCGATGTTAATACGGAAGACACCCATATCGCGAAGCCATTTCACGAGGTCCGGATTTTGTACGATATCGATAGCTTGGCAATAAACAAAAAAGCTTGGATCGAAGGACAAATCCGCCGGCCGAGCATTCGCAACACCTTTGATAAATTTGGGAAAACTTGAAAAGCTATCGCACACCTCCCAAAAAACATTTGCTCCGGTATCATGATGCGCGGAAATGACCTCGTCCCAAAATCGGGCAGGCGAGGAAAAAGATACATCCAGCAACATGTCACAATGACGACACTTGATTGTTTCTTTTGATCGAGAGCAACCTCTCGCGCGGTTCATGGTTGTGACACCGTTCACGCTGCTTTCATGAAATCGTTCGAATTTAGATTTATAATTTTGAAGATATGCATTCCAATGCGACTGCGGATATAGCTTCCTATTAACAGTCGGAAAAATGTCGAGCGCACCCTCTCGCTTCGTGGCTTTATACAACGGGGATTTCAGGATCGAGAGACGTTTCTTATCCCGGAGATATTCGAAGCCCTTGATTTCTCCGTCTTCACGGTAGCACAAATCCGAAATGTCTTCGAAGCGCCCTTCTTGACCGAGCAAAACTCGCGCTAATAGCTCAAGTGCAGCCTCCCCGTACTCCGAGCAAATAACGAAATCCACATATGGGCGATTGCGGAGAATCTTCTGTCCCAATTGTGAAGCTTGGTCATTACCAAACACCGTGTAGGCACCAACCCCTTTTGCGGTCTCAGCTATACGCAAGCTGTTTTGATAGGTCGTACAGAGGACGGACGCCCCCACCAACCAAGGCTGCAAACGCTCAATCTCTCCGCAGATATCATCGATCGACATTACTCCCCCATCACGGCAAATGATTTCAAAATCAGGGAAATGCGTCTGCATCCATGTTCCCAACGCAATGGGCCCCAATGCTGGAAAACTGTGGTCATTGGCCGTTGACGCCATCCCACCATCGCTAGGAGAGTTCACCAGATAAATCACTTTCTGCTGCATGCCATTCTCCCAAATTGTTTGGAATAGCGTTCAGTACTCGGCGATATGTAGGTTAGGGATTCGTCTTAGAGTTGATGTTTCGATCCTAAGAATAAATTCTTTGTCGCCTGACCCGACATACACCCAAGGGTGCTGCAAAATGTCAGCATGAACGAAAACATCCGCATCAAGCGTCTCTACAAATGGTGAGATCGCTCCGGGTTCAATACCCACATTATTTTTCAAACTTTCCGGAGACGCCCAAAAAAGCCTGCTTCGAGGTAACCCAGCAACGTGAGCGAGCTTCGATAGATTTATACGCTGATCTCGTTGTAAACACGCAAGAATGAAACGTTTCTGACCTCCTCGAACCTCAAAAGCTATCGTCTTGATGCAGCGATCGGCTTCACAGTCCGAAATCTCGCACACGTTTATCGCCTCAAATCCAATATCCAGACGCTTCAAATATGACGAGACACCAGAAAATTCATTCACCTTGTGCATCCTTCGTCCTGAGGACTTTCGCAGTGCAATGCTTTCAATTAATGGTATGCGTATCTGGAAAGGTCTCGTTTAGAGTGCTTCTTTTTATAATTTTTTCAACTACGGGATGCATCACAATTTCGCGATCCGTCTGCCAGCAGCGTCTGCAAGAGGCGAAAACTCTATGGCTGGACTACGACACCAACACGTGTGTGGTCGAGTTCTTCGATTTCGACAGAGACACCTGGGAACCAATCACCAAAACCGAAGTAGGTAGAGACGACGCGTGCTATCGGGCGGTCGCCGAAAATCTTCGCTGAGTTTGATTTATCGAAGAGTTCTCTCCGAGCAAAAAACAACGGCTGCCACTGACCCGCCTACGCGCACGTCCCCGAAGAAAGCGACCGCCTGCCGGCCATGGATCATCGAAATTAACCATTAAGTTGAGAGCGACCATCGTTGCTACTTGCAGAGCGTTTTAGCCCTCGCCAATATGACGCGGGGGCTCTTCTATGAAAAAACGATACTGGCTGCTTTGTGGACTTATCCTGTTCGGGATTTCGAAATTGGGGGAGACGCCGTCGAAGTCCGGCGTAACGACACCGTCGCCAAGTTTCTCAACTGGTCGTCCGCCAGCGATGAGCCACCGACAACCAGCCTCCCCTTCCGCAACAACCTCTTCGCCGCGAGATGGGACGCCCACTTCGCCGAATTTCACAGAAATACGAACCAAGTTTGTCAACGGAAACGGTGTCGCACTGCGCGGTGCGCCAAACCCAAAATCTCAAATCATTGATAGACTGGATCGAGGACGAAAAGTGGACTTCCTTCAGTCGGAGGCACAATGGTCCCGGGTCAAAGATGTTCTGACTCAAAAAGAAGGATGGGTTGCAACCAGATTCTTGCAGGATGACACCCCCAAGAGAGAGGAAATCTCAAAACCGTCTGAACCAAAGAGTAAACCTCCCCCAACACTATCACCGACAATCATTATACAGAGGATCATTGCTGAATCCGTGGCCAGTTATCCCGGCACGTGCGCCTGTCCCTACAGCACAGATCGTAGGGGCCGAAGATGCGGCAACCGAAGCGCATATTCTAAGCCTGCGTGTCGCATCTCTTTTCGCCAAAACATATCTCTCACTTCTTGTTGAACTGCATAAACCGCACCCAGACCCAATGCGTGATCGAACGGAATTCTGGCGTTGACTACCAACTCCGTTGGCAGATATCTGAAAGCGCCGCTGCGGTGTTTCTCTTTCGTCGACGATAAAATGAAAAGCAAGCGATCTGGATTGCTTCCGCACTCCCTCAGCTTCTTCAATAGTGAACTCACTACTTCGATGCCGTCCCACGCCAGATAGCGAGGAAGCGGTTAAGCGCTGTAACTTGTTGACGTATGAGGCTTTGATTTCGCGCCCGCGCCCACCCTTGCGAGAGCCTGACCGAGAGCCATCTCGATGTCGAACAGATTTTTGGCTTTCAAAATCGTGGGATCGCCAACCAAGCCGAAGTGCACCAATCCGTCATCTACAGATCGGTCAGCATCGACCCAGCCGCTCGCTATCAGTGGGGTCTCCTCTGACAGTTCAGGTACGCGACCCGCGCGACTGGCCACGATAGTAAGAAACACTCCATCCCTCCCCTCGTACATCTGCTCAACAACGAAGACTCGATCAACGAACACATCCTGCTTTTCATCGAGATAGAGACCGACGTCTTCGCCGAAGCGAACTACAAACGCGTCACATTCAATTCCGAGGTCTGCATACGAGACGTCGCGGGCATCGTGGCTTGTATCGGAAAGATCGCTAAGTTCGTAGGCAACTGCGCCAGCAGCACCCCATTTCCGGATTACTTCAGCCAGTAATCGAGAACGTGCCGCTTCGTCGTCGAAATGATCAAGCGATGGTCTATTGGCCGTCGCTGCTTCGCTAGGTCGTGGGTTGTTCATCGATTTTGCTCCCAGAGTTCGATTTAGAACCGATGAGGCTCAGTATCGCAAGGGACAAACTGAAAGGCTGCCAAAGTCGCTCAAATTGATCTGCCGCGACGAATAGAAGAGGCACGCTCGATCTCGAGCTGTGTTTAAAAGTCTGCAAAATTCTGTAGTTTTTTTATCTTAGATTCAATGAGATACAGATATTAGCCATTTCAAGCTGACTCCCCGGTCAAAATGACGCGCAAAAAAAGCCCGGATTTAAGTATTCCTCCGGTCAGAATACGTGACTCCGTACATTATCGGCGGGCAAGGGCCGCCTCCCTTGGCCATATAGCAGAAACAATAAACCCCGGCTTTGGGCCGGGGTTTGATATCAGCAGCGAGGTTCGTTCAGGCAGAGAGCCTGCGGCCGCTTGCCACCAGCAGACCGGCAGCGCCTTCCAGCCAGCCGGCTTTCAGTTCCAGCGCCAGGAAACGGCTGCGCTCGAACGGGCCGGGCATGATAAGATGCTGGGCCTTGTCGGCGAAGAAGCCGAAACGTTCGTAATAAGGGGCGTCGCCAACCAGAAGAACGGCGCCGTGGCCGCGCTTGGTGGCTTCGCCAATGGCGGCACGCATCAGCGCCGAGCCGATGCCCTTGCCCTCATGGGCGGCATCGACAGCCAGCGGGCCGAGCAGCAGCGCTTCGACGGCGCGACCTTCGCGGGAGATACCGGCCTCGACATTCCACAGGCGCACCGTCCCGATGACATGGCCATCCTCATCGCGGGCGACGAGTGCCAGACCTTCGGCCGGAACGCGACCGGCGCGCAGCTTCTCGGAAGACTTGCGGCGGCGGCCGGCGCCCATGGCGCGGTCCAGCAGGTTCTCACGGGCGACGACATCGCCCGGATTTTCCTGATCGACATGAAATGTCTGCGGTGTGAAAAATGCCCGTACCGAATTCAAAAGAGCGGCCATCCTTGGCCTCCCGTCACACTACCGCCCACACGCGGCCCTTGATAAAAAAATGGTGGAGCCGTTCCGGCCCGCCGACACGCTTTCCTCGGCTGGAAGAGGTGCAGCAAGCAGGGATTTGCGCATCAGCACAATCGGCAAAGCCGGAACGGAAGCTTGGTCGAGACGCCGCCCTGCTCAGCGGACGGCGTTCGGATCAGATGATGTAAGCCTTCAGCGGCTCGAAGCCATTAAAGGCAACGGCCGAATAGGTCGTCGTATAGGCGCCTGTGCCTTCGATCAGAACTTCGTCGCCGATGGTCAGCGAGACCGGCAGCGGGTACATGTTCTTTTCATACAGCACATCGGCGCTGTCGCAGGTCGGACCGGCCAGAACGCAGGGCTCCATCTCGTCCTGATCGCGCTCGGTGCGGATCGGGTAACGGATAGCCTCATCCATCGTCTCGGCGAGACCGCCGAACTTGCCGATGTCGAGGAACACCCAGCGGTGGTTGTCGTTGTCGGACTTGCGCGACACGAGAACAACTTCCGCCTTGATGACGCCGGCATTGCCGACCATGCCGCGGCCCGGCTCGATGATCGTCTTCGGAATCTGGTTGCCGAAGTGCTTGCGCAGCGCCGTGTCGATCGCCTGGCCGTATTCTTCGGCAGCCGGAACGTCGCGCAGGTACTTGGTCGGGAAACCACCGCCCATGTTGACCATCTGCAGGTGGATGCCCTGCTTGGCAAGCGAAGCGAAGACGCGCTTGGCATCGGCCAGCGCCGCATCCCATGCGTCGAGATTCATCATCTGCGAACCGACGTGGAAGGATACTCCGTAGGATTCGAGGCCGAGCTGATGTGCATAGACCAGAACGTCGACAGCCATCTGCGGCACGCAGCCGAACTTGCGCGACAGCGGCCATTCGGCGCCTTCGCCATCCGTCAGCACGCGGCAGAACACGCGTGCGCCGGGAGCGGCACGGGCAACCTTCTCGACTTCCTCGTGGCTATCAACGGCGAAGAGATCGATGCCGAGCGCATGAGCGCGTGCAACATCGCGTTCCTTCTTGATGGTGTTGCCGAAGGAGATACGGTCGGAAGTCGCACCCGCATCAAGCGCCATCTGGATTTCAGCCACGGAGGCGCAATCGAAGTTGGAGCCGAGCGAAGCGAGCAGCTTCAGGATTTCGGGAGCCGGGTTTGCCTTGACGGCGTAATAGATGGCGCTGTTCGGCAGGGAGTGCCGGAAAGCGTTGAAATTGTCGCGCACGACGTCGAGATCAACCACGAGGCAAGGGCCTTCGGGACGTCGGGTCTTGATGAAGTCGAGAATGCGTGCAGTCGTCATCGATATATTCCCTGTTAAACCGACTTCGGAAAAATCCGAAGGACAAAGGACGCTCGAGATATGCATACGAATCAGCCGGTGGAGGCGCAGACTCGATAGCATACGCTCAAGGCGCGAATGTGAACGACGCCCTGCCAGAGCATCATTCGGCTTTGTCTGCCATCGATTGGAGGGAATGACCCGACCGCACTTCAGGCAATGATGGTGTGCCTCTTCAGTACCCCGGCTGATGGAAAGCCGGCAGAGAACCAGAAAGGCCCGCACCGTCGTTGCTTCATATGTCCTCGCATTTCCCGGTTGGCCGGAATAGCGACTGGAGGGGTTAGTTCCAGGTACCTTACCTAAATCCTCACCACATCGAGGACTCGGCGGACACACATGGGCACGTGCGACTTTGGGCAGCACGGGAGATAAGAATATTCGCAGTCATAATCAAGAGGAATTTTTCACCAAAGAGCGGATTTTTTCAGCAGTGAATTAAGGGTTGAACAGTGACTTGCGCACGTTCAATTATATGGAACGAACCGGAGGATTTTCATGGACACGCTGACCCGCATCCGCGCCTTTATCGATGTTGTCGAAGCTGAGGGGTTTTCCGCCGCGGCGCGCAAGACCGGGCGCTCCAAGGCGCTTCTGTCCAAATATGTGCGGGAGCTGGAAGATGATCTCGGCGCACTGCTCCTCAACCGCACCACCCGGCAGTTTTCGCTGACGGAAGCCGGACATACCTATTACCGCACCGCTTCCGATATTCTGAAGGAGATCGATAACCTCGCCGATCTGGTGCGTGAAAAGAATGCCGATCTGAAGGGCAAGCTCAAAATTTCCGTTCCCCGCACCTTCATCGATGCCGATGTCGGCCAGAGCCTGATCGATTTTGCCAAGGAAAATCCGGAACTGTCGCTGGAAATCGTCGCGGAAGACCGATTCGTCGACCTGATCGAGGAAGGTTTCGATCTCGCGGTTCGAATCACCCGGCTCGAAGATTCGGGCCTCATCGCCCGCAAGCTTTCCGATTTCCGGGTCTATGCGGTGGCGACGGCGGATTTCGTGGCGCAACACGGGCCGCTAGACGGCCCGCAGGATTTCTCCCGCGTGCCTTTCATCATCGACACCAATACGCGTTTTCATAATACAGTGCGGTATCTGGAGCCGGATGGCGGCTCGAATTCGGTCACCATCAGCGGGCCGATCGAGGTCAACAGCCCGCAGGCGACGTTGCGCGCGGCGCGCGCCGGTCTCGGCATCGCCTTGGTGCCGGATTTCATCGCCAGACCCTACATCCAGTCCGGTGAGCTGGTGACGCTGTTCGACGATTATATTTCCAAGGACAGGGGCATTTATGCGGTCTATCCGCATCGCCGCTACCTGCCCGCCAAGGTGCGGAGCTTTGTCGATTATCTCTCGGCGTGGTTCAGGAAGAACGGGTAACCCATCAAATGAAACGCCCGCCTTGCGGCGGGCGTCGGTGTTGGCTGAAAGTCAGATCAGAACGGCGAATCCGGGAAGTAGAACTGCTCGGCATTGTCCTTGGTGATCAGGGTCGCATCGAGGATATACTCACCCGCGACCGGCACCTGATCGTAGAAATGCCCGGCCGTCAGCTGCATGGCTGTCGCCACCATTGCCGGCGGATAGAGCACGTCGACCGGCACCAGCTTGTCGCCGTCCATGACCTTCTTGATCATGTCCTTGGAACCGGCGCCCGCAACGATATACTTGATGTCGGTACGTTTCGCCTGCTGGATAGCCTCCAGCACGCCGATTGCCATGTCGTCATCCTGACACCAGACCACGTCGATCTTCTTGTACTTGGTCAGATAGTCCTGCATCACACGGAAGGCGTCGTCGCGGTTCCAGTTGCCATATTGCCGGTCGAGAACCTTGACGCTGGAACCGGCAATACCCTTGTCGAAACCATCCTGGCGCTGCTGGTCGATCGGGATCGGCAGGCCGCGAATGACCACGACTTCGGCATCCGGCGTCGTCTTCTTGATGTATTCGCCCGCCACCTGGCCAAGCGCGGGGTTGTTGCCGGCAACGTAGAGATCGCGGATCGAATTGTCGTTGACGCTCGGCGCACGGTCAACGAGCGCGACGAAGGTGCCCTTGTCCTTGATCTCCTTGATGGCGTTGACCAGCGGATCTGGATCGGATGGCAGCACGACAAGCGCGTCAAGCCCCTGCACGGCAAGATCCTGAAGCGCGTTCGCCTGATTGGCGGCATCCGGCGACGTCTTGACAATGACGTTGAGCCCCGGATGCTCCTGCATCAGCAGCTTCGCCACACGCTCGGCATGATAGACGACGCCTGCCGTCCAGCCATGGTCGGCCGCCGGAATGGACACGCCGATGGTGACCTTCTTGTCCTGTGCGTGTACTGAACCCGCAAGCACCGTGGCCAGCGCGGCAAAGGCCACGCCGATGAATTTACTACGCATAGTCTCTTTCCTCCCAAGACCGGGGCGTTCCTCCTTCAACCGCGCGTGCCCCACATCGCGCGGCGTGATACGTCACCTGCGGCTGAGCGAACGCTGCACCAGCATGGCGATGATGATGATCGCGCCCTGAATGGCGCCGATCAGATATTCGCTGACGAAGTTCGACAGGATCATGATATTGCCGACGATCTCCAGAATGAAGGCGCCGCAGATGGTACCCCAGATGCGCCCTACCCCGCCTCTCAGCGCCGTGCCGCCGACGACGACGGCGGTGATCGCCTGCAGCTCCCACAACATGCCTGTCGTGGCCGAGGTGGAGGCAAGACGCGGCACATAAAGCAGCACCGCAACGGCGACGCAGAGCCCCTGCACCACATAAGCGATGGTGCGGACCCGTGCGACCGAAATGCCGGAGTAACGCGCCACATCCTCACTGGAGCCGACGGCCGTGAGATGCCGGCCATAGCGGGTGCGATAGAGCACGAAGGCGGCTATTGCGGCGGTGACGAAGATGACGATGACAGGCACCGGCACACCAAAGATATTACCGAAATAGACCGGGCGATAAAGCGTCTGGATTTCCGGGTTGCGCAGCGTGATCGCGCCGCCCTGCGACAGCCACGTGGTCAAGCCGCGATAAATGCCCATGGTGCCGAGCGTGGCGATGAAAGGTTCGATGCGGCCGATGGTAGTGATGAGGCCGTTTGTCAGCCCGCAGGCAGCGCCGATGGCGAGCGCCAGCGCCATGGCGGTAAGCAGCATCAAAAGCGGACTGGCGATGACACCGCTATTCATGAACAGGATCATCAGGCTGGCGACAAATGCGACCATGGCGCCGACCGATAGATCAAGCCCGCCTGACGTGATGACATAGGTGGCCCCGAGCGCGATGATGGCGATGAAGGCGCTGCGGGTGACGACATTCAACAGATTGTCGATGCCGATGAAATTGGGATTGGCGATGGTGCCGAGAACCAGCAGCAGGGCCAGCGCCACGAAAGGCGCAACCGCTCGCAGGTCCCAGTCCTTCGAGGTCTTCGGCGTTTTGCCGTTATCAAATGCGGCCTCAGTCATGTTTTCCCTCAGTTTCTTTATCAGGCCATATTTCCCGCGACACGGGCGCTCAGGCAGGTTCCTGCGTATGAACGCCCGTCGCCAGCGCCACGATGTCGTTTTCAGTCATGCGCTCACCGGTCACCTCACCGACGATCCGGCCCGAACGCATCACAAGAATACGATCGCAGATGCCGATCAGCTCCGGCATTTCCGAGGAAACGACGATGATCGAGCGCCCCTCATCCGCGAGCTTGGCGATAAAGCGGTAGATTTGCTCCTTGGTGCCGATGTCGATGCCCCGTGTCGGTTCGTCGATGATGACGATGGAGGGATCGAGGAGCATCATCTTGGCAAGCAGCAGCTTCTGCTGGTTGCCGCCGGAGAGCTGGCCCGCAAGCAAATCCTTGCGGCCAGTGCGAATATCGAAGTCGCGCACCGCATCATCGAGCGCCGCCGTTTCGCGCCACGTGTCGATCTGGAACATCCGGCTGAATTTCTTGAGCGAGGCCAGTGTCAGGTTGATCCGCAGATCCTTGCCAAGCAGCAGCCCCTTGCCCTTGCGGTCCTCGCTCAGATAAACGATGCCGGCCTTCAGGCTGTCTTCCGCCTTTGCGAAATGCACCGGCCTGCCGTGATGCCGCACGGTTCCCCGCCCGGCGCGCAGGCCGAGTATTCCTTCCATGAGTTCCGTTCTGCCGGCGCCAACGAGACCGGCAAAACCGAGAATTTCGCCCCTGCGCAGGCTGAAACCGGCATCCTGAGCATACCCCGGAACGGTAAAATGCTCCACCTGCAGAACCGGCTCGTGTTCGCCGCCGGCGGCGCGGTCCGGATAAAGCTTGGCTACGTCGCGCCCCACCATGAGCCGCGCCATATCGGCAGGCTCCAGCGCCGATGCCGGATGGGAGGCGATCAGCTTGCCGTCACGCAGAACCGTCACCCGGTCGGCAATCTCCTTCACTTCCGGCAGACGATGCGAAATGTAAAGCACGGCCACGCCCTTTGCCCGGATGTCCCTGATGACATTCAGCAGTGCATCCGTTTCGATGGGCGTAAGGCTCGCCGTCGGCTCATCGAAAATGACCACGCGATGCGGCACGAGCAGAACGCGGGCGATCTGCACCAGCTGCCGCTGGGCAATCGACAGGCTGCCGACAATGGCGTCCGGATCGATCGTACCGCCAAGATCGGCGATCGCCTTGCGGGCGCCGGCGCGCATGGCGCGGTCGTCCACCATGGCGCCCCTGCGTACTTCGCGGCCGAGATAAATGTTCTGCGCCACCGTCAAATCGGGCGCCAGCAATATTTCCTGATGCACGAGAACAATGCCGCGATGTTCAGCATCCACGGGGCCGCTCAGCGCCACGGCTTCGCCATCGATGCGGATTTCCCCGCCCGACGGCTTTTCATTGCCGGCCAGAAGCTTCATCAGCGTCGACTTGCCGGCACCGTTCTCGCCTATGATCGCGTGGACCTCACCGGCACGCACCGCGATCTCGATATCCTTCAGAACCTGTACCGGCCCGAAAGACTTCGACAGCCCAACCGTCCGGATAAGGGCATGGTCTGGAGATTCGTCAGCAAAAGCCATGTGCCGTCACCGGTGTCCCGCAGGAACGGACGGCGCTTGCCCCTTAATTTTCTTTGAAATGACCATCTACGAACTCCTCCCAAAGCTCGAAGAAGAAGCTAGCGTCCGTTTTGAGGTACGTAAAGCAATTTTCGCTGGTGTTTTAGAATACACTCAAATTTGACCGTATGAACCGCAAGCCAGAAGGTCGTGAAAGTCCTGTCAGGATGCGGAGGAGCGCTGGAAACCCTTCATCAGACGGTGCACGGCTTCGGCGCCCTCCTTGGCCAGATCGAAACGCTTGCCGAACAGCAGCCAGTCGGAGCACATGCCTTTCAGCAGCCAGTAGAGCGCGTCGAGCGCAGAGTCCGCCGTCCAGTTGTCGTTGAATGCACCTTCCGCCTGCGCCCGCGCGAAAGCGCCCTCGAGCCGATCCTTGTGATACCGGTCTAGTTCCTCCTGCGCGTGCAGCACCGGGGCGAACTCATCCGAGTAATTGGTGCGCAGGCTGATGGTCATGATGCGCTGGCGTTGCTCATCTTTTGAAAGAAGCGTCAGCCACTTGCAGGCCGCTTCCTCGATCTTGGCCAGCAGAGCCAGCCCCTTGAGGTCGGGGTCGCCGAAATCGAGCAGATCCGATTCCGGCAGGGACACCGATTGATAGAGGCCGATAAAGAGATCGCTCTTGCTGGAAAAATGCCAGTAGATCGCTCCGCGCGTGACGCCGGCGGCAGCCGCCACCTCATCGAGAGAGCTGTTGGCAACACCCTTTTTGAAGAACACCCGCTCGGCAGCGGCAAGGATCGCCTGACGCGTCTCTTCTGCCTCGGCCTTGGTTCGGCGCATGCTCATGTCTCCTTCCAATCGCGGCACGGCGCTTTCGCACCGTGCCTTCTTTGCAGTGCCGGGCTGTCAATCAGATGAACGCATTCACATGACTTTTGGCCCGGCCTTCACACACGTTTTATTCCGCCGGCGATACGGCGTCAGCAGCAATCTCTTTCTCCTTCTTCCGATCCCCGAAAATCTTCATGACAAAGACGAAGAAGACGGGGACGAAGAAGATCGCGAGGATCGTCGCCGAGATCATGCCACCCAGAACGCCGGTGCCGATGGCATTCTGGCTCGCCGCACTCGCACCGGAGGCGATCGCCATTGGCAGCACGCCGAGCGAGAAGGCAAGCGACGTCATCAGGATCGGCCGGAAGCGCAAGTGCGCCGCCTCCACCGTCGCATCATAGGTGGATTTTCCTTCCGCCCGCAAATCCTTCGCGAATTCGATGATCAGGATCGCGTTCTTTGCGGACAGGCCGATGATGGCGACGAGGCCCACCAGGAAGTAGACGTCGTTCGGCATGCCGCGCAGCATGACAGCCGCCACCGAGCCGATGACGCCAAGCGGCACCACCAGCATGACGGAGAGCGGAATGGACCAGCTTTCGTAAAGCGCTGCCAGCAGAAGAAAGACGAAGAGAACGCTGAGCCCAATCAACGCCGGCGCCTGCGAACCGGACTGGATTTCCTGCAGCGACTGCCCGGTCCATTCGAAACCGAAACCAGCAGGCAATTCGCTCGCCAGACGCTCCATTTCGGCAATGGCGTCACCGGAAGAATAGCCCGGTGCGGACTGGCCGCCGATACGCACAGCCGGATAGCCGTTATAACCGACCACCTGCGAGGGACCGCGCACCCATTCCACCGTGGCAAACGAGCTCACCGGCACCATGCCGCCATTGGCATTACGGACGTTGAGGTTCAGGAGATCCTCCGTCTTCATGCGCTGGCCCTGCTCCGCCTGCACCGTCACGCGCTGCATGCGGCCGGCATTGGGGAAGTCGTTGACGTAGGACGAGCCCATATTGGCCGAGATGGTGGCGTTGATATCGCTGAAGGTGACGCCGAACGTATTGGCCTTCTCACGGTCGATAATGAGATTGACCTGCGCCGCATCCGGCATGCCTTCAATGCGAAGGCCGGCAAGGATGGGGCTCTGACGGGCAGCGGCCATCAGTTGCGCACCGGCGGCGCTGAGAGCTGCCTGTCCCGCGCCCGCGCGATCCTGCAGGCGGAAGGTGAAGCCGCTGGAATTGCCGAGGCCCTGGATTGGCGGCGGCGACAGCGCAAACGACATGGCGTCCGGAAGACCCCACAGCTTGGCATTGACGCGCGCCGATATGGCGGCGGCGGAATCACTCGGTCCGCGTTCGCTCCAGTCCTTCAAGGTGGCGAAGGCCAGACCGGCATTCTGGCCGGAGCCGGAGAAGGAGAAACCCGAAACCGCAATCACACGATCCACCGCCGGCTCTTCCATGAAGATCTTTTCGATCTGCTGGATGGATTGCAGCGTACGATCACTGCTGGCTTCCGCCGGTGCCTGAATGTCAACAATCAGGTAGCCCTGATCTTCGTTCGGAAGGAACGAGCTCGGCAGTTGCATATACGCCCAGCCGAGGCCGACCAGCAACGCCGCATAGATGACCATGAAGCGTCCGGAACGCTTGATGATGCTGCCGACGGACGAGGAATATTTGTGCGAGGCCTTGTCGAAGCCGCGGTTGAACCAGCCGAAGAAGCCTTTCTTCTCATGGTGCCCGGCCTTGATGGGCTTCAGGAACGACGCGCAGAGCGCCGGCGTGAGCGACAGGGCGAGGAAGCCGGAGAACAGGATCGACACCACCATGGTCAGGCTGAACTGCTGGTAGATGATGCCGACGGCGCCCGGGAAGAAGGCCATGGGCACGAACACGGCTGTCAGCACCAGCGTGATGCCGATGATCGCGCCGGAAATCTGGCCCATCGCCTTGCGGGTGGCCTCCTTGGGCGACAGATGCTCTTCCGCCATGATGCGCTCGACATTCTCAACGACGACAATCGCGTCATCCACCAGAATGCCGATGGCGAGAACCATGGCGAACATGGTCAGAACGTTGATCGAGAAACCCGAGACATACATGATGGCGCAGGTGCCGAGCAGCGCCACGGGCACCACCAGTGTCGGAATGATCGTGTAGCGGATATTCTGCAGGAAAACGAACATCACCACGAAGACGAGGATGATGGCCTCGAGCAGCGTGTGAATGACCTTCTCGATCGAAATCTTGACGAAGGGGCTGGTGTCATAGGGAATTTCGTATTCCAGACCCGGCGGGAAATACCGCGACAGCTCCTCCATCGTGGCGCGAACGCCCTCGGAGGTCTGCAGCGCATTGCCGGTGGGCGAAAGCTGTACGCCGATAGCAGCGCTCGGCTTGCCGTTCAGGCGGCTCGAGAAGTTATAGCTTTCGCCGCCCACTTCCACGCGCGCGACGTCGCGCAGCCGGACGGATGAGCCGTCCGGATTAGCGCGCAGCACGATGGAACCGAATTCTTCCGGCGAGGTGAGCTGACCCTGCACGTTGACGGTTGCGGAAATCTGCTGGCCGATGGGATTTGGCGATGCACCGATGCGGCCGGCGGCAACCTGCGAGTTCTGTGCCTGGATGGCGCTGATGACGTCGTTCGATGTCAGGCTGAGGCCCAGCATCTTGTCCGGGTCCATCCAGATGCGCATGGAGCGCTGGGTAGCGAACAATTGCGCGCTGCCGACGCCGGGAACGCGGCGCAACTCCCCCAGAACGTTGCGGCTGAGATAATCACCTAGACCGATGGCATCCGTGTTGCCGTCGACGGAGGTGAGCGCCACCATCATCAGGAACGACGTGCCCGCCTGCTCGACACGCAGGCCCTGCTGCGTGACTGCCTGCGGAAGGCGGGGTTCAACGCGCGCAATGCGGTTTTGAACCTCCACCTGGGCTTCACCGATGTTGGAGCCCGGCGCAAAGGTGACGTTGATGGAAATGCGACCTGAGGATTCCGACGTCGATTCGAAGTAGATCAGCCCGGGAACACCGTTCAGCTCTTCTTCGATGGGACGCGTGACGCTCTGGTAAATATCCTCCGGCGACGCGCCAGGATAGGTGGTCGAGACGGAGATCTGCGGCGGGGCGACATTCGGATATTGCGCAATCGGCAGCATGGGAATGGCAAGCAGGCCCGCGAGCATGATGAAGATGGCGACGACCCAGGCAAAAATGGGCCGATCGATGAAAAAACGTGCCATGAAATCGGTCCTTATTGCTTCGCAGCGGGAGCCGCGCTCTCACTGCCGGCGGCAGTGGCGACATCGGCCTCATCAGACCACGGTTCCGGCTTCACCTTCGCGCCCGGAGCGGTCTTCTGGAAACCTTCGGCCACGACGCGGTCGCCATCCTTCAGGCCCTCGGAAATCACCCAGCGATCGCCGACGGAGCGGCCGACGCTGACGCGACGCTGCTCGACCGTGTCTTCGGCGTTAACGACAAGCACGCTGGCCTGACCGCCGGCATCGCGCTGAACCGCCTGCTGCGGCACGGCGAAGGCCGCTTTCTGGATACCCTGCTGAATCTGCACGCGGACATACATGCCCGGCAGCAGATCGCCGTTCGGGTTCGGGAATTCACCGCGCAGCGTCACCTGACCAGTTGTTTCATCCACCGCGGCTTCAGAAAACAGCAGGCGGCCCGGAACGGGGTAGCGGCTGCCGTCATCGAACAGCAGGTTGACTTCGGCTTCGTTCGGGCCGGTCATCAGCTTGCCATCCTGCAGGGCCTTGCGCAGCCGGATGAGATCGGCGGCCGGCTGGGTGAAGTCGGCATAGATCGGATCAAGCTGCTGGATCGTCGCCAGATTTTCCGAGCCGGTGGCGCTGACGAGTGCGCCTTCGGTAATACGTGCGCGACCAATCCGGCCGCCGATCGGGGCTTTGACATCGGCATATTGCAGATTGAGCTTCGCTTCCGCGACGCCGGCTTCGGCCACGGCTACCTCGGCATCGGCCTGCGCCAGCTGGGCGATGGCATTGTCGAATTCCTGCTGGGAACCAACATTGGACCGGCGCAGCTGCTGCTGCCTGTCGGCGGTCTGCCGCGCCTGAAGCTGCGCGGCCTGCGCCCGGCGCAACGTGCCTTCGGCGCTGTCGACACGCACCTGAAACGGCGCGGGATCGATCCGGTAGAGAACATCGCCTTCCTGCACCAGCGAGCCCTGTTCGAACACCCGCTCCACGATGATGCCGGAGACACGCGGACGCACTTCGGCAAGCCGCGTCGGCGCAATGCGCCCGGGCAATTCGTTGGTAATGGGAAGCTCTTCCTGCTTCACCGTCACGATCTTCACGGCACCGGGCGGCGGCGCGCCGGGCGCTGAGGCCTGCTCATCGCTACATCCGACCAAAACGATGCCTGTCAACAACACCGCCGCGATCTGCCTCAATCTCTTCGCCATACTGCGCTCCGAATCCATAAAAAAGGTCACATTTACATACATACTAAGACGTATGTAAAATTTGGCAATGAAATTGTTGCAGTGCAAAAGCTGTCTCACGCGCTTGTGAAGGCGTGAGACGGCTTGGAAACGGGAATGGCTATTGCAGAAATCGGGAAGGAGGACCGCCCTTGCGGGAAGCGCCTGTGGCGGCAGTGAACCTGCGCGTGGCCATATCGCCAGAGCATCAAACGGAAATGGCGCAAACGGGACGGCAATGTGCCGTTTCCCGCCCGCTTAGAACAGACGCTTCAGCGAGGTGGCTTCCGGCGGACCGTTCTTCGTCGTGTCGCTATTATCGGCGGATCTGTTGCGCAGGGCCGCATAATAGGCGTTCTTCTGCTCGTACATATTCATATCGGCGCGGCGCACCAGCGATTCCATCGTCTCGCCGGCCTCGCTGGTCGCCACACCCAGCGACAGGCTGAGCGGCGCGCTGGAATAGAACTGGTTGTTGATCTTCATTAACTCATAAACGGTTTCGACCATGGCGGCGGCAACCTGCTTGTCGGCGCCGGGAAGAAGGATGGCGAATTCGTCACCGCCGATGCGCGCGGCATGGTTCGGCGCGGTCACGACGCCGTTCAGCACCTCTCCCATGCGCCGCAACAAAGCGTCACCGGCATCGTGCCCCAGCTTGTCATTGGCGTCCTTCAGGCCATTGAGATCGATGACGATCGCAGAAACCGGCCTGAGCGCGCTGCGCTCCAGCCTGTTCAACTCATCCGAATAGAAGGCGCGGTTGTGCAGCTTGGTCAGCACATCGTGCTTGCCGAGATATTCGAGATAGGCTTCAGCCTTCTTGCGCGCGGTAATGTCCGTCAGCGCCACCTGCACCAGCGACCAGTCGTGCTCATGGCCCGGAAAAACGGAAAAATGCAGGAGAACGTGCCGCTCCGAACCGTCAAGCGCATAATTCACCACCTCGCGATGGTGGTTGAGATTGCCGTTCCAAAGCTCCATCAGCTGTTCGCGGAACGGCTTTTCCATCTCGCCGCGGAAAATATCGCCAAGCCGCTGCAACAGAACCTGCCGGTCCGGCGCGCAGAACAGGTCGAGCGTCGCGCGGTTGACGTCGATGACGCGAATTTCGCTCATGCATTGCCGCACGAATTCGGGATGAACATCCATGAACACGCGGAAATCGATGATGCCGCGCTCCCTGACCTCCTCGATCAATCGCCGCACCCGGCTGAAATCTTCCACCCACAGGGAAACGGGCGAATGTTTGAACATGCCTTCGGCGTAACGGCGGTTGAGACGCTCCTTGCGGCGGGCCTCCTCCCGCTCCGTCACATCCTCGGTGGTCAAAAGCAGCCGTCCGAGTGTTTCTTCGTGGCCGGGGATGACCGCGCCGCGCAACTGAATATCCAGCCGCTTGCCGCCGATTGAATAATTGACCGCGTTGCTGGTGAATTCCGTCTTGCCCGCCCAGAGTTCGGAAAGCTCGTTCACATGGCTTTCCAGCATGTCGTCACGAAAAATCCGGTGCAGATTGTCAACGAGATGAGCCTGATCACGCGCCTCGAACAGCTCCAGCGTCCTGGCGTTGACCTTGATCACACGGATTTTCTGGGAGCAGGCCGCAACCCTTGATAAATCTTCGAGAAGAAACGTCCTGATATCCTCGACGCCCTGCGACCGCCAGATATCGAACTGGCTTTTCACGTCGCTGAAATCTTCTATCCACATCGCCACGGGCGCGAGGTTGAAGATGTTGGTATCGATCGTCTCACTCATGCGGGCATTCTTCTTGAGGTAAATGCGGATGAAGGCCGAAAGGGTGCGGGGCGGCAATGGCCGCCCGCATCACCGGATTTATTAGAGATATTCGATTTAACGCAAGCATTTATCGCGCAAACCTTCGGATTGCGCGATAATTCCCGGGTTCTGTGACTATGATGCCCGTTACCAGAGCTTCACGTGCCGGTTCACATCCTTGTAGAGCAGGTAACGAAAGCGGCCCGGTCCACCCGCATAACAGGCCTGCGGGCAATAGGCGCGCAGCCACATGAAGTCACCCGCCTGCACTTCCACCCAATCCTCGTTCAGCCGGTAGACGGCCTTGCCTTCCAGCACATAAAGGCCGTGTTCCATCACATGGGTTTCCATGAAGGGAATGGTCGCGCCCGGCTCGAAGGTGACGATGTTGAGGTGCATGTCGTAACGTACATCCTCCGGATCGATGAAACGGGTCGTTGCCCATTTGCCGTCCGTGTCGGGCATGGGCGAGAGAGTGTTTTCATCTTCATGCGTGAAGATCACCGGCGGCGGCTCCAGACCCTCGACCGCCTGAAACGCCTTGCGGACCCAGTGGAACTTGACAGGCGCCTTGCCCGAATTGCGAAGCTGCCAGCGGGAGCCGGCAGGCAGGAAGGCAAAGGAACCCTCTCGCAGGCCATGCTGCACGCCTTCGAACTCCACGGTCATTTCGCCGTCAACGACGAAGATCGCCGCCTCGGCCCGTGCGTCCGGTTCCGGCCGGTCGCTGCCGCCGCCGGGCTGCACCTCAACGATATATTGCGCGAAAGTTTCGGAAAAACCCGTCATCGGCCGGGCGATGATCCAGGCCCGGGTGCCGGTCCAGTGCGGCAGCACACTTGTCACGATATCGGACATGACGGTTTTGGGGATGACCGCATAAGCGGTCTTGAACACCGCCTTGCTCGACAGAAGTTCCGTCTGTCCCGGCAAACCGCCCATATCCGAATAATATCTCTTCATTTCAGCCATTCCATCCTGCAACGCATTCGGCGCGGATTCTTAGGCCCGCGACGAGGTTTAAGCAAATAGTTATTGGCAAGCAGAGACTGGCCGAAGGATGTCACGCCTTCTTACGCATCGTTGCGTAAACGATATTGTGGTTCTCCCCGAAGAACACCTCCGCCTCGATGCTGGAAGGATCAGCGCTGGCATTGACGATCCGCCACATATCCGCCTTGGAGCGCAACAGCAGCGCCCAGTTCATGAAGGTCTCCATGTAACCGTCGACGACGATGTCTTCCGAGAAATTGGCGAAGAGGAACATGCCGCCGGGTTTCAGCATCTCCATGCAGCGCCGCGTGAGCTTGATCGCCACACGGTCGTTCAGATAATCGTAAAGACCGGCCGCATAGACTAGGTCGAAAGTGCCGAGTTCCTGCGTGCGCAGCACGATATCGCGCACGGAACCGTCGATCGCCTCGATGCAGCTACCGTTAAAATCCCGGGCGACGGAACCGACGCTCAAGGGATCCTGATCGAGCGCCACCCAGCGCTTGATCCCGCCCTCTTTCAACGCCATGGACGCATCCGCCTCGCGCAGATGGCCGGACGCGATGGTGAGGATTTCCGTCTCATTGCCGTGCCGGGCTGCAGCCTCGTCAACGAAGCGTGTCAGCAAATCGCGCCGCTCGCGCACGGCGACCGAGGAACTGGCATCCTTCGTATAATCGTAAAGGGCGGCACCTAGCGGCGTAGCCTTCTTCACCAGTTCGGCAACACTGTCGTGACCATAAATGAAATCGAGCAGCTGCGCATCGCCCGAATAACCCCGCGGCTTTTCGAAAGACCACCGCGTGAACGGGTCCTCCAGAAAATGGCTCGAAACGGGGTGATTCTGTACCAGCGGAATCAGTTCAGCCCACACGCTGGAGTGGAGATTTTCCCGCAGGCCATGAAGTGCGCCCGCCGTTCTATGTATTATCTCACGCGCCGAAACACGATTGTCGAATTGCTGTTGTGCCAATTCGAGAATGAGCGCCACCTCTGCTTTCGCAACTGCGAACTGCTCATCGAATGTTTCCGTCCTGCGTGCAAAAATCTCTTTTGCGACAGTATCCGGGGTAATCAGACTTGCCCCGTCAAGATTTTTCTTCTTTACCCGCACCACTTCAGCCTCCAGTATTAACACATTGTTAACTATACGTTTCTGGGAGACGGAAGGCCACTCGCTTTCGATTTTTGCGCGGTGTAGGGATACATTAGTAGATTAGCGTATTTTTTTGGTCACACTCGTGAGTACGGGAGAAAGCAGATACGCGATTTAGTGAAACTTAATGTTGCGAACGTATGATGCGTTCTTCCTTTCCATGGTCTCCGCCCACATCGGCGGAGATCGACGGGAACCCGCACTGGGTGCGACAGCACACGGAAAAGTGGAATAAGCAGTTACTTAATAAAGTATACGCAACACTATGGGAAAGTGCATGAAGCACACATTGGGAGAGGTGAGTGGACAGCAAGACTATCGGCGGCCGGACTCCCGGTTTTCTGATGAACTTCTTGCCCTTTACCAGCAGGAAGGTGAGCGCAGCCGCCGTGGTTCAATCCGACGGGGCCTGTGGACCGCTGTTTTCATCTATCTGCTGTTTGCCGCAACCGACATCATTCTGATACCCGATGTCGCATCTTACACCATTCTCGCACGCTTCGCCGTCGTCATCTCATCGCTGCTGACGCTGGAAATTCAGCTGCGCAATGGCGCCAGCACTGCGGCGCTTGATCTTACCTGCGCTACCGCTCTCGTCATGGGCTATATCGGCTGGCTGTTACCTTCGCTACTGACCGACAATACCGAAAACATGTCCTACTACATGGTTTTCGGGGCGATCTTCATGATGGGCGCCAATCTGTTTTTCACCTTCCGCTTCCACCTGTCGCTGGTGTCTTCAGGCATTATTCTCGTTACCTATTTTCTGGCGGCGACGCAGTTTCCCGAAGACAGCTTCTACAAGTTCGCCTTCGGCACCTTCTACATATCCTGCTTCGTCTTCACCTCTTACGTGAACTGGAACCTGAACCGGGAACGCTACCACGTCTTTGTGAACGGGCTGGAGGCAAAAGCCCAACAGAAGGCCGCGGACGAACGTGGCCAGGCGCTGCTGCGGCTGTCCAATACCGACTCCCTGACGGGCCTGCAGAACCGCCGCGCCATTGATCATCATCTGCGCCTTCTGTGGGACAATTGGATCAGGAAGGAAGAGGGCTTTGCCGTTTTTCTGATCGACGTCGACTTCTTCAAGAAATACAACGACCGTTACGGCCATCAGGAGGGCGACAAATGCCTGATGACTGTTGGCACCGCCCTGCAGGATGCCATCACCGAACACGGCGCCTCAATCGGCCGCTATGGCGGTGAGGAATTCATCGTGCTGGCGCCGTTCAAGTCCAAGCAGCAGGTTGGCGAACTTGCCGAGACGATCCGCCACACCGTTGAAAACCTGTCGCTCGCCCATGACCAGCGCCGGGACGGTACCTTCATCGTCACTGTCAGCATCGGTGCGTCCTTCACCCGCCCCAATCCGGACGGCAAGCTGGAAAAGATCATCAATGAAGCCGACCGCGCGCTCTATATTGCCAAGGGCAACGGTCGCAACTGCATGAAGCTGTTCGATCCCGATGATCCGCAGACCAGCGACGAGACGGAGAACATTGCCGCCCTGCTGAAAATCGCCATCGCGGAAAATCTCGTTTCCCTCGTCTACCAGCCGATTCTCAACATCTCGACCAACGAGACCGCGGGGGTCGAAGCGCTGATGCGGCTTCGCCTGCTGGACGGGAACCCTGTTGCACCCGGTATTTTCATTCCGATTGCCGAGCGCACCGGCACGATCATGGAACTGGGCCTGTGGACCATCAAGACCGTCTGCAAACAGATACTGGCCGATGACAAGGTGGCTGTCGTCAGCGTCAACGTCTCGCCGATGCAATTGAAAAATCCGGGTTTTGCCACCTCGGTCGCGGCCATTCTCGTGGAGGCCGGCATTGCCGGCAACAGGCTCGCCTTCGAAATCACTGAAGGCGTCGACATGGAAATGCATTCGGACGTGCTGCGGTGTCTGAACGACCTGAAGACGCTCGGCATCAATATCTGGCTGGATGATTTCGGAACCGGTTTCGCAGGCCTTTCGTGGCTGCGCATGACGGATTTCGATACCGTCAAGATCGACCGCTCCTTCCTGCATGACAGCAAGACCCCGCGTGGCCGGGCAATGCTGCAGGACATGATCCGCCTCATCCGCAACCGCGGCCACAGAATCCTGATCGAAGGCGTGGAGACCGAGGAACAGCTAAGGCTGGTGCGGCAGATGGAGATCGATTACGCGCAGGGTTACTATATCGGTCGCCCCGTCGTCGCCGAAAGGCTGGGCCCGGCCGCCACCGCCTATCCGCACCCGAACATGCTGCTGCGCCCCGCCTGACTCTGGGCTGAAGGCGGAAAGCCGCAGGCAGATTTAATGATAGGCGGGCGGGCTAACCGAGAATCTTGCCGCGAGCTCCGAGAACGCCTCCCGCGTGACGGGATCGACAGGAGCCCCTTCCCTCTCCCGTTTTGCGGCCACCGCCCACTCCCGGTCACCCGGCGCCATGACCTTGCAGTCTTCCCGCGCCGGTGATTCCCGCAGGACCTCGAGATAACGTTTCATGCCCTCATCGAAGACTTCCCGCTCCAGGAAGGCTTCCGGCTTCAGCGCCAGAACGAAGGCCCCAAGCCCGCGCGGCGTGGCAAAATCCGGCCCGCCCATGGGAGCGATATCAAAGCTGAGTTTCATGCCTGTCAGCACAGCGCTGAAAATCTCCACCATTCCCGCAAGTGCCGCACCCTTGAACCCGAACTCGCCGCCGACCGGGGCAAGCATTTCAACGGCATGCGGATCGCGCGTATCGACGCCGTCTCCGTCAGAGGCAACGCCTTGCGGCAGCTGCTGGCCGAGGCTCCGGTAAAGCAGAACGCGATTATAGGGCACCGCGCTGGTGGCCATGTCCAGCAGCCAGGGCATGTCATCCGCTGCCGGCACGCCAATGGCGATGGGGTTGGTGCCGTGGAAACGCATGGCGCCATCATGCAGGCGCACGAAACTGTCCGAATTGCAGAAGGCGAGGCCGATATAACCCTGTCGCGCGGCTTCCAGCGCATAGGCGCCGGCCGGGCCGAAATGTGAGGAGTTACGGATCGCCACCGCGCCGATGCCGAATTTTTCCGCAAGCGACATGGCGCTGTCCATGGCCGCATAGGTGGCGCGGGCGCCATGGGCGTGGTCGGCATCGATCGTTTCCACTGCGCCGAAGCCGGAAACACGGGCTATCTGCGGTCGCCGATTGAGACGCCCGCCTTCGAGCGCGGTAATATAATGGGCAAGCAGGCGAACTCCATGGCTGTCCACACCGAGCCTTGTGCCATGCATCATGGCGCGTGTCGCCGCATCGGCCGTTTCGTCATCAGTGCCGGCGGCCAGGAAAACGGCGCGGCAAAACCGCTCCAGCTCATCCAGCCTCGCCAGGACGTTGGTTTTTTCATTGCTGTGCGCCATGAGGGAATCCTCCCAATTCCAGAATCCATGCCGCACAAGCTATTCACGGGGCGCGTTTTTGCAATCGAATATCGCAGCCCGAAGGCTCAATCAGTCTTCCGCCCCCACGGCGTCATAGGAAGAGCGTTCGCCGGCGATGATCGCGCGTTTGCCGACATGGTTGGCAGGCCCGACAATGCCTTCCTGCTCCATGCGCTCGACGAGCGAAGCGGCGCGGTTATAGCCCACGGACAGGCGGCGCTGGATATAGGATGTGGAGCACTTCTTGTCGCGCATCACCACCTTGACAGCCTTCTCGTAGAGATCATCGCTATCGTCCTCACCCATGGCGGACTTGTCGAAAACAGCGGTTTCCTCTTCCACCTCTTCGTCGGTCTCGTCGGCGTCTTCGGTAACGGTGCCGAGATATTCCGGACGTCCCTGCGTCTTCAGATGCGCGACCACCTTTTCCACTTCCTCGTCGGAAACGAAGGGGCCGTGGACACGCGCGATGCGGCCGCCGCCCATCATGTGCAGCATGTCGCCCTGACCGAGCAGATGCTCCGCGCCCTGTTCGCCAAGGATGGTGCGGCTGTCGATCTTCGACGTCACCTGGAAGGAGATGCGGGTCGGGAAGTTGGCCTTGATCGTGCCGGTGATGACATCGACCGACGGGCGCTGGGTTGCCATGATGAGATGGATGCCGGCGGCGCGCGCCATCTGCGCCAGACGCTGGATCGCACCTTCGATTTCCTTGCCCGCGACCATCATCAGGTCGGCCATTTCATCGACGATGACGACGATGTAAGGCATGGCCGTGAGGTCCATTTCCTCCTGCTCGTAAACCGCTTCGCCGGTGGCGCGGTCAAAGCCGGTCTGCACGTTGCAGAACACCGTCTCGCCCTTGGCCCGGGCGGCAGCGGCTCTTGCATTATAACCATCGATATTGCGCACGCCGAGACGCGACATCTTGCGATAACGGTCTTCCATTTCGCGCACGGCCCATTTCAGCGCCATGACCGCCTTTTTCGGATCGGTGACCACAGGCGTCAGCAGATGCGGAATGCCGTCATAAACCGAAAGCTCGAGCATCTTGGGATCGACCATGATCAGGCGGCACTCTTCCGGTTTCAGGCGATAGAGCAGCGACAGGATCATGGTGTTGATGGCAACCGACTTGCCGGAGCCGGTGGTGCCGGCGACAAGAAGGTGCGGCATCTTCGCCAGCTCGGCGATGACAGGTTCGCCGCCGATGGTCTTGCCGAGGCAAAGCGCAAGCTTCTGGCGGGTTTCAGCGTAGTCGGTCGCTTCGATCAACTCGCGCAGATAAACCGTCTCACGCACGGGGTTCGGCAGTTCGATGCCGATGACATTGCGGCCGGGCACAACGGCGACACGTGCCGAAAGCGCCGACATGGAGCGGGCGATATCGTCCGAGAGGCCGATGACGCGCGAGGACTTGACGCCGGGGGCGGGCTCGAACTCATACAGCGTGACGACCGGGCCCGGGCGGACATCGATGATCTCGCCCTTGATGCCGAAATCCTCCAGCACGCTTTCGAGAAGTCCGGCGCTCTGCTCCAGCGCTTCCGGCGTCATGGTCGTGGTCTGCTGGACGCGGGCTTCCTGCAGAAGATCGATGGAGGGGTATTCATATTCGCCTTCGGCAAAGACCGGCGCTTCGCGAAACATCGGCTGCGAGGCCTGGATGGGCGCGCGGACGGTGAAACGCGGCTCGGCCGCAATTTTCTCCACCGGCTGAACCTGCTCCACAGGTCTCTGTGTCTCGACAACCATCGGCGCCTCCGCCACCGGCGGCGGCGCGATTTCCGGTTCAACGACCTGGATGGGGGCCGGGATGGCGGAATGATGCACACCGATTTCGCGGTAAAGCCTGATCGCGGAACCGCCGGGCACGGTGACAACAGGAGGCTCGGACGAAAGTACGATCGCAGCGGCGGCGGGCGATGCAAAGGCGACCGGCGCGACGACAGCAGATGCCGTGACCGAATTTGCAAGAACGGCACGCGCGGACGCAGAGACGCCCTCGCCGACACTGCCCGGCAGATCAAGCGTCATCACTTCCCAGAACAGCTCATCCGGCAGATGGGCGGCGAAAGCCGGAATGACGGCCTGCGGCGCGGTGGCCTGAACTGCACCGACAGCGGGCTCGACGGATTGCGGCTGAACCGGCGAGAATATCTGCTGCGCAGGCGCTTCTGCGGCTACGGAGATCTCCGTCTGAACCGGCATCCGGGCAGCGGCAGCCGCCTCTTCCGCCTGCTTGCGGGCAAGCTCCAGCCGCAATTTATAGGTCAGCGCCCTGGCACCCCGGGCATCCGGCGGCTGCGGCAGAAATGGCATGCGCGGCGGCATCATGCGCTGCTCCGCCGGCTTTACGTCCGGTTGGGAGACAGGAGCAACCTCCTGCTGCACAACCTGTTGCTGCTCCACCGCTTCCGGCTCCACTACTTCAGGCGGAGCCACAACCGGGACTTCCTCTTCCGGAATATTGGGTGTCTCGACCGGCATACGCCGGTTAAAGGCGCTCTCCGGCGTGCGGGTGAAACGCACATTCGGACCGAGAACAAAAGCATTCTGCCAGCCCGGCATTTCGGCACGGCCTTCTATGGCGTCGGCTGCGCTGACATCGGCATTCGGCCGGGGTGCCGCCCCCTTCATCGCCGCCGTCTGCTGACCAGCAACCGACTGGCCGCCGGCATGACGAGCCTTCTCGCTCCCCTCCCCTACGCTATTGGACGAATTCTGGAATCTGGATCGGGAGAAGCTCATGGCAGCGTGCACACTCATCATAAACGTACATATTTCGGTCTCCCTGAAATAAAAAATAAAGGTTAATTACCCCTTTCCAAACGAGGTCACCGAGGCAGATTTTCACTCCGTGCACAGGCGGTGCACCGCACACGTGACTGAGGGCGCGGCATTCCAACCATCTAATTTTATTGCGCTATATCAAATTTTCAGGGCGTCACCGAAGGCAAGAAGGTAAGGTGAGAAAAGCGCATTATCGCCGGAAAGCATATTGTTTCCGCAAAGGCCCGCGCAACGTAAAATCATTGCTGTAAAGCCCGCGAATTAACGTGGACACTGCCGAGGTTGCAGTCTTAAGATCGGCCGGCCGCGGACCAAGCGGAAAGGCCCGCCCAGCCCTCATTTCCGGAGTGAATCATGTCGCCTGTCCACCTGTCCCGCCGCTCGCTTCTCAAGACCTCGCTTCTTCTTGCCGCAACCACGGGGCTTGCGGGCATCGCCGCTGCACAGCAGGCGACGCCCGGCGGAAGGCTGATCGTCGCGGCCGATTCGGAGCCGAAAAACCTCAATCCGGCGATCGTCGCCTCAAACGGGGTGTTTTATATTGCCAGCAAGATCATCGAGCCATTGGCCGAGGCCTCCTTCAACGGCCAGGACGGCCTGGAACCGCGCCTCGCAACCGAATGGGCGGGATCGGATGACGGGTTAAGCGCCACCTTCAAGCTGCGCGAGGGCGTGACCTGGCACGATGGCAAACCCTTTACCTCCGCAGACGTGGCCTTTTCGGCGCTCTCCGTCTGGAAACCGTTGCAGAATCTCGGACGGCTGGTCTTTGCCAATCTCGAGAAGGTGGACACGCCGGATGACCACACGGCGATCTTCCGCTTCTCCAAGCCAACGCCGTTCCAGCTCATCCGCAACGCGCTGCCGGTCGTCACCAGCGTCGTGCCGAAACATCTTTATGAAGGCACCGATATCGCCACCAACCCGGCCAATACCAAGCCGGTCGGCACCGGGCCTTTCGTTTTTGCGGAATACAAGCCCGGCGAATATTATCGCCTGATCCGCAATCCGAATTATTGGGGCAAGAACCAGCCGCAGCTTGATGAGATCATCTATCGCGTCCTGCCGGACCGGGCGGGTGCGGCTTCCGCGCTCGAAGCAGAGGAAATCCAGCTTGCCGCCTTTTCCGCCGTGCCGCTGGCAGATCTCGACCGTATCTCGAAGGTGGCAGGCATCAAGGTCATAGCCGATGGTTACGAGGCGCTGACCTATCAGCTGGTGGTCGAAATCAACCATCGCCGCAAGGAACTCGCCGATCTCAAGGTCAGACAGGCCATCGCCCACGCCATCGACAAAAAATTCGTCATCGACAAGGTCTTCCTCGGTTACGCCACGGCGTCCACAGGCCCGGTGCCGAAAAACGCGCCGGAATTTTATACCGACGATGTCGAGACCTATGATTTCGATGTGGCCAAGGCCAATGCCCTGCTGGACGAAGCGGGTTATGCGCGCGGCGCGAGCGGAACACGTTTCTCACTGAAACTTCTTCCGGCACCCTATTTCAATGAAACCAGACAGTTCGGTTCCTATCTTCGTCAGGCGCTACAGGAAGTCGGCATTGATGCCGAGCTGGTCAATAATGATTCAGCCGCCCACCAGAAGGCCGTCTACACCGATCATGCCTTCGATCTCGCCATCGCGCCGCCGGTCTTCCGCGGTGATCCGGCGATTTCCACCACCATTCTCGTGCGTTCCGGCATTCCGGCGGGCGTCGGTTTCTCCAACCAGGGCGGTTACGAGAACAAGACGCTGGACGAACTAATCGACAAGGCGGCGGTAACGGTGGACACGGCGGCACGCACGGCGCTTTACAAGGATTTCCAGAAGCAGGTCACCGCCGATCTGCCGCTGATCAACGTCGCCGAATGGGGTTTCATCACGGTGGCACGCGATACGGTCAAACATGTCGCCAGCAATCCCCGCTGGGCCGTTTCCAACTGGGCGGATACGACCGTCGACACCTGAGGTCTCGCCGTGAAGCGTGCAACGACATTGCTGAAGCGAAGGGCAGTCAGCGCCATTCCGGTGTTGCTGATTGTTCTCGTCTTCACCTTCGTGCTGCTTGAAAATGCGTCCGGAGACGCTGTGGATGCCTATCTCGTCTCCATCGGCGGCGGCGATGCCGGGCTGCGGGATGTGCTTCGCGAACAATATGGGTTGAACGGTTCCGTGCTGGCCCGTTTCTGGCTCTATGCCAGCTCGGTGCTGCGGCTCGATTTCGGCTGGTCGCTTGCCTTCGACCGGCCTGTGCTGGGGCTGATCCTCGAGCGGCTGCCGAACACGCTTCTCCTGATGGGTAGCGCCACCACACTCGCCTTCATCCTCGGCACCGCGCTTGGCATCGTGGCGGGGGCGCGTCCCGGCGGGCTGACGGACCGCGTGCTTTCAACGCTTTCGCTGGCGCTTTACGCCACCCCCGGCTTCTGGCTTGGCCTCGTGCTGGCCATCGTCTTCGCCGTTCAACTCAAATGGCTACCCACCTCAGGCATAGAAACCATCGCCTCGGGCAAGCAGGGATTTGCAAGGGCTCTCGACATCGGCCGTCATCTCGTGTTGCCGGTGGCCAGTCTCGGCCTCATCTACCTGGCTCTTTTCCTGCGCGTCACGCGCACCGCCATGGCGGCGGTCTGGCCGCTGGATTTCGTGCTGTTCGCCAGATCAAAAGGGCTTTCCAAACGGCGGATCGTGCTGCGCCATGTCGCGCGCAATGCCGCTCTTCCGCTCGTCACCGTGCTCGGCCTGCAGGCCGCAACCATGCTGGGCGGCAGCGTGGTGACCGAAAGCGTCTTTGCCATTCCCGGTTTTGGCCGGCTGGCGCAGGAAGCCGTTAGCGGCCGCGACACGCCGCTTTTGATGGGCATTATTCTGACCAGCGCCGTCTTCGTCATCCTCGTCAATCTCGCCGTCGATATTCTCTATGCCGTTCTCGATCCGCGCATCGGCAGCGGGGAGCGACAGGCATGAGTTTCGCTCTCCGGCTGCTGCGCAGTTTCGAAGGCGCCACGGGCGCCATCATTCTGGTGCTGCTTGCCATGACGGCGCTCGCCGCACCCGTCGTTTTTCCGGGCGACCCGCTGGCCATCGTCGGCGAGCCCCTGATCGCACCCTTTACCGATGCCGCCCTGCCTCTCGGCACCGACCGGCTGGGCCGCAACGTGCTGGCAGAACTTGCCCATGGCGCGCAGGCCTCCCTGCTCGTCGGCATCGGTGCCGCCGCCGCCGCATTGGTTATCGGCACCGTCATCGGCACCATTGCCGGATTTGCCGGCGGCCTCGTGGATGAAGCTTTGATGCGCGTCACCGACGCCTTTCAGATCGTGCCGAATTTCCTGCTCGCACTCGCCTTTGTCAGCACCATCGGTCCCTCCATGCCCATTGTCATTCTCGCCATTGCGCTCGGTGCATGGGCTGATCCGGCGCGGCTGATGCGGGCACAGGTCTTGAGCATCCGCGAGCGCGATTATGTGCAATCCGCGCGCGCAGTCGGCATGCATCCGCTGGAGATTGCGTTCAGGCAGATCCTGCCCAATGCCCTGCCGCCGGTTCTGGCGCTCGCCGCCATCATCGTCGCGGCAGCCATCCTGACCGAGGCGGCACTGTCCTTCCTCGGGCTCGGCGATCCCAATATCGTCACCTGGGGTTCTATGATTGCCGAAGGACGTAACGTCCTGCGCTCAGCTGCGTTTTTGTCCGTCATCCCCGGCATCGGCCTTCTGGTCACGGTTCTCGGCGTTTATCTTCTCGCAGAAGGCATCAACAGGGCGATGGCGACAAGGAGGCAAGCGCCATGAGCGGCAATGCGCTGTGCCGGATCGACGATCTCAGCGTTTGTTATGCGACAGGCGATGCGCCTGCCTTGCAGAATGTTTCGCTGACCATCCGGCAGGGGCAGAGGCTGGCGATCATCGGCGAAAGCGGGTCGGGAAAATCCACGCTCGGCAGAGCCATTGCCGGGCTTCTCCCCGGCAATGCGCGCGTTTCCGGTGATATTTCCTGGAGCCGCGATAGCGGCCTGTTTCACGGCAGGCCGCTGCCGGGGCGCGATATCGGCACGATCTTTCAGGATACCGGCGCGACGCTAAACCCGGTTCTCACCATCGGCGAACAGGTGGCGGAAGGCGCCGTGCGGCATCTCGGCCTGTCATGGAGGCAAGCGCGCGATCTTGCCCGTGGCCTTCTGGAGCGGGTGCGGCTGCCGCATCCCTCCCATCTGCTCGCCACCTATCCGCACCAGCTTTCCGGCGGCCAGAGGCAACGCGTGGCGATTGCTGCCGCGATTGCCGCCAGTCCTTCGATCCTGATTGCCGACGAGGCCACGAGCGCGCTCGATACGGTCAGTCAGGCCGCCATCGCCACGCTGCTGGACGATCTGGTGCGGCAGGAAAACAAAACGCTGGTCTTCATCACCCATGATATCGGCCTTGCTTCCAGCCTTGCCGACGAGATCGCGGTCCTACGTGCGGGCCGGTTAGTGGAACACGGTTCGACACGGCGGGTGCTTTCCGCACCCACCCATGACTATACGCGTGCGCTGCTTGCCGATTATCTCGATCTCTCGACCCCGCCGCTGATCAGCGAGGCCGCGTCATGAACGAAGCCCTTCTGAGCGTCGACGGACTGTCGAAAACCTATCGCACCGGCGCAAGAACGGTGGCGGCGCTTTCCGACATCTCCTTTTCGCTTCAGCCCGGCGAGACGCTGGGACTTGCCGGTCCCTCCGGCTGCGGAAAATCGACGCTGGCGCGCATTCTGATGCGGCTGATCCCGGCTGACGAAGGCACGATCCATTTCAAAGGCCGCGACTGGCTGGCGCTTGACGGCGGGAAGCTTCGTGCCGCCCGCCAGCACATGCAGATGGTGTTTCAGGATACGCATGGCGCATTCAATCCGCGCGCGAGCGTCGAAGACGCCATCGGCGAACCGTTGCGCGTTCATCGCATGGCCGCAAGACGCGAGCGTGCAGCAGAAATACACCGTCTCCTCGACCGCGTGGGCCTGCCCGCCAGCTATGCCAGCCGATCGGTCTTCGAGCTTTCCGGCGGCCAAAGGCAGCGCGTCGCGATCGCGCGGGCCATTGCGCTCAAGCCGTCACTTCTCATTCTGGATGAAGCCGTCTCCGCGCTGGATGTTTCGGTTCGCAGGCAAATCCTCGAACTACTGGTGGAAATACAGCGGGAGACGGCCGTTTCCTGTATTTTCGTCTCCCACGACCTCGCAGTCATCCGCGCCGTCTGCCACCGCGTCGCCATCATGGAAGCGGGACGGATCGTTGAAATCGGCAGGACGGGAAATATCGTCTCGGCGCCGCAATCCTCGACCGCAAGAACACTGATCGACGCCGCACCGCGACTGACCATTACCACGTAAGGAAAAGACATGCCCGTTCCCGATTATGCATTGCTGCTCGACCCACCCGCTTTTCCTGCGGAGCGTTATGCCGTTCTTGCCGACCGGCTGGCAGCCTTGATGGGCACGAGGAACGACGTCCTTCTCATACAGGCGGAAGCCGTGCTGGCGCTCGAGGCAGCAGCGACAAGCCTTGCACGACCAGGCCTGCGGGCGCTCAACATCGTTACCAGCCCCTATGGCGCGTGGTTCGGCGGTTGGCTGGAAAGGGGTGGCGCGACGGTGCGCAACCTGACGGCCAGCCCGGCAAAGCCGGTCACACTGGAGGAGGTGGAGCAGGCGCTGGACGAAGGGCCGGATTTCGATCTTCTCGCCATCGTCCACGCGGAATCGGCAAGCGGCATTCTCAACCCTCTGCCCGCCATCGCCACGCTCGCTCGGCAAAGGGGCATCGTGACCCTCGTCGATGCCGTCGCGTCCATCGGCGGACATGCCTTCGAGGTTGACCGGCTGGGCATCGATATCGCCGTCATCGGCCCGCAAAAGGCGCTGGCCGGGCCGGCCGGGGTTTCCGCGATTTCCGTCAGCGAAAAAGCGTGGGAGCTTCTTTCGCACGAGAATGCGTCCGACAACTCCATGCTCTCGCTTATGGACCAGAAGAAACTCTGGCTCGATGCCGGCCGCGGAGCGCTGCCCGGAACGCCCGCTCCGCTGGAATTCTATGCCCTGGAGGCCGCACTTGACCGGATAGAGGCGGAAGGTCTGGCATCTGCCAATGAACGCCACGAAAGGGCGGCCGCGGCCACCCGGAACGGCATCAGGGCGCTCGGTATTCCAACCTGGGTGAAGGAGGCGCACGCCTCCGCCCTCGTTTCCACAGCAATCCTGCCGGATACCGTCGAAGCCAAGGCATTCCTCGCCGCTGCATCCCAAAAGCATGGCGCGGATATTTCCGCCGGGGTCGGCCCCGGCGCGGAACGGCTGATAAGGCTCAACCACACCGGTCGACGGGCGCATCCGGAGGCGGTGAAAGCCAATATCGTGGCCTTCTCCAGTGCCTTGAAAAGCCTCGGCCATGCCGCAGATACCGATTCCGCGCTGGAAGCGAGCGAAAAAGCCTATTCTGACGCCGATCCGAACCGCGTTTGAAGGTGGCGATAAACATTCATTGCGCAAAATCCGGCAGCAGTGAAACGTCAGTCACGACATTGTTGTTAAAAATGGTAGACAAATTCCTCGGTCAATCTTGACGAAATCATGGCAACGCGCGAAACTTAACACACCGTTAACTCGCGTGAAGAAGGGAACTGGCCATGGTAGCAGGGTTCAACATGCTCTCCTTTGACCTCTTTGGCATCGGCCGAAGGATGCCCGTCGTCAATGAGCGGGTGGAGACCGAGTTTCAGGACAAAACGCCGCGCAGACCGGACGACGAGTCGCATGACGACGACCGCGATCAGGAATATGAACTGTTCTTCTGGTCGCTTTATCCGGTGATCTAGGAGGTTTCGGTAGCCTGCCGGGCATGAAACTTGCCAAGGGCCGCCGGTTCATTCAATGATTGGCGCATGCGCCGGTCCGGAAATGATAAAAACTCTGCAAACAGAGACTTGAAACTGCTGCGCCGTCTTCTGCGCGCCAGGGATCATATGGATGCCGCCGCCCATGAGGCGTGGCCTGTTTCACGCCTTGCCAGTGTCAGCGGCGCCTCGCAGGCCCATTTCGCAAGATCGTTTCGCGATGCCTTTGGCATACCCCCTCACCGCTATCTACTGACCCGCCGGGTGGAGCGCGCCGTGGCGCTTTTGCGTGACACCGATCTTCCTATCATCGAAATCGCGTTGCAGACCGGCTGGAACAGCATCGGCACATTTGGCCGTGTTTTCCGCGATGTGACCGGGGAAAACCCGAGTGAATTGCGGCGACGGATGCGGCTTTCGCCTGCCGATCTCGAGCAGGTTCCCCATTGCTTCGTCAGCGCCGCAAATCGCCCTCATCTTACAATCGCAGTTTCGGAGAAGCGCCGACGAACGAAAAGCGCTAGGCACGACGAGCGAAAGGGAGATATCTCATGAAAAATGGTGTTCAAGTTGTCGGGCTTTACGTTCATGATCAGGACGAAGCGCTGCAATTCTACGTCGAAAAACTTGGATTTCGTGTGCACACCGACGCGCGCAACGGCGATTATCGCTGGTTGACCGTGCAGCACCCGGACCAACAGGATTTCCAGCTGGGCCTGTTTCGGCCACAGGCTCCGACCGTTGACGAGGCGACGGCGCAAAATCTGAACGAAGCCGTGGCCAAAGGCGCGATGCCGCCGCTGGTTCTGGTGGTCGAGGATTGCCAGAAAGCCTTTGACGTGATGCACAAACGCGGCGTCGAATTCACCCAGGAACCGATCGCCCGCTACGGCTCGGTGGATGCGAGCTTCCGCGATCCTTCCGGCAATGGCTGGAAGCTCGTTCAGGCCCGCTGAAGCGCCCATGTGTCACATTCCATCATGGATGCTTTTTCTTGGGGGCGACTTTGATCTTGCGAAACTGGATAAGGCAGAGCCATCGGTGGCTGGGCATTCTGCTGACCATCACCATTCTGGCGAACTTCATCTCGATGGCTTTCGGTCCGACGCCATCGGTGATCGTCTATGCTCCGCTGTTGCCGCTGACTTTGCTTATTTTCAGCGGGCTGTACATGTTCTTCCTGCCATATCTGGGAAAGCCGCCAGCCCCATCGGGGAAGTAGGCAGATAAGCAACGAAACTATCATGCTCTTCGGCCGCCCGCAAAGTTTACGCGGTTGCGGAGCACGGTATTTTAAAATGCTTCAGCCCCGGGTTTTACCCCGGGGCTGATTAAAAAGCGGTCGGCCGAAACGGCCTTGCCTTAGTGGTTGTCGCGCGGCAGGCCCTTGGTCTGGGCGATGCGCTGATACTTCACGGCCGGTTCCAGAACCGCGCCGGTTTCCATCTGGCTGACGATGCCACGCTGGATTTCCTGCCATGGCGTCTGATGGTCAGGGAACTTGTAACCACCCTCGGCGGAAAGCGCTTCGTAACGCTTGGCCAGTTCCTCACCTGATATCAGGATATCGGCCTTGCCGCGACCCACATCGATGCGAACGCGGTCACCCGTCTGCAGGATGGCGAGACCGCCACCGGCCGCAGCTTCCGGGGAAGCGTTGAGGATGGACGGGCTGCCCGATGTGCCGGACTGGCGGCCATCGCCGATGCAGGGCAGCGAATTGACGCCTTCCTTCAAGAGATAATCCGGCGCGCGCATGTTCACCACTTCCGCTGCACCCGGATAACCGATCGGGCCTGCACCGCGCATGAAGAGGACGGTGTTGGCGTCGATGCCGAGCGACGGATCGTCGATGCGGTGGTGGTAATCTTCCGGACCATCGAACACTACGGCGCGGCCTTCGAAGGCCTCCGGATCGTTCGGGTTGGAGAGGTAACGGTTGCGGAATTCTTCCGAAATCACGCTCGTCTTCATGATGGCGGAGGAGAACAGGTTGCCGCGCAGAACGCGGAAGCCTGCACGCTCCTTGAGCGGCTGGTCGTAAGGACGGATGACCTTTTCGTCTTCGATGATGGCGCCACGGCAGTTGTCGCCAATGGTCTTGCCGTTGACGGTCATCGCGTCTTCCTTGATGAGCCCCTGGGTCATCAGCTGGTTGACGACTGCCGGAACGCCGCCGGCATGGTAATAGTCCTCACCGAGATATTCACCTGCTGGCTGCAGGTTGACAAGCAACGGCACGTCTTCGCCATAGGTCTGCCAGTCATCGACGGTCAGTTCGACACCGACATGGCGTGCAAGGCCGTTCAGATGGATCGGTGCGTTGGTGGAGCCGCCAATGGCCGAGTTGACGCGGATGGCGTTGATGAAGGCATCCTTGGTCATGATGTCTGATGGTTTCAGGTCTTCCTTGACCATTTCGACGATACGCAGGCCGGTCAGGTAGGAGACTTCCTGACGGTCGCGGTAAGGCGCCGGAATGGCGGCCGAACCCGGAAGCTGCATGCCGAGCGCTTCGGCAAGCGAGTTCATGGTCGTTGCCGTGCCCATGGTGTTGCAATAACCGGTGGACGGAGCCGACGAGGCGACGAGCTTGACGAAGCCCTGATAGTCGATCTCGCCCTTGGCCAGAAGTTCGCGCGCCTTCCAGACGATGGTGCCGGAACCGGTGCGTTCGCCACGGAACCAGCCGTTCAGCATGGGGCCAACGGAAAGGGCAATGGCGGGAATGTTGACGGTGGCCGCCGCCATAAGACAGGCAGGCGTGGTCTTGTCGCAGCCGATGGTCAGAACGACGCCGTCGAGCGGATAGCCATAAAGCACTTCCACGAGGCCGAGATATGCGAGGTTACGGTCGAGACCGGCGGTCGGACGCTTGCCGGTTTCCTGGATCGGATGCACCGGAAACTCGATGGCGATGCCACCCGCTTCACGAATGCCTTCGCGCAGACGGTTAGCGAGTTCAAGATGGTGGCGGTTGCAGGGCGAAAGGTCCGAACCGGTCTGCGCAATGCCGATGATCGGGCGGTCAGACTGAAGTTCAGCCTGGCTCAGGCCGAAATTCATGTAACGCTCGAGATAAAGCGCCGTCATATCCGCATTGGCGGGGTTGTCGAACCACGCGCGCGAACGAAGCTTGCCTTGGGTTGCGGGCAGATTGTCGGATTTGGTCATGATGCGGTCTCCAGCCGGAAGTGGCCAACGGTAAAATATTACGAAATGCGACAAGCTTATGTTGTGCGCAAGGAAAATGGAATCAGCTTTCGGAGATCACGCATAACCGACAGTGAGAGCCCAGACGAGTAGGCTTGGGCTGCTCTGCGGCTTTAACCGAATATTTTTCGGCATTTACGGCCATCGCAGGATTGCGCAAAGGAATCTCCCTCCCTCTTTTGCCGATTGAACTCCGATCACAAGACCCAAAATTCCGGCAAAAATCATCTTCTTATTTGTATTACTATTAGACGCAGCCATATGCTGTCAAGCGCTATAGCGGTGTGAGCAGCAGCAGTGCCGGCTGTTCGAACCACAAAACATGAATCGTTTATCCATTTGATATTAATTGATATATTTCAAAATCCGAGACCAGATACACCATTCTGAAATTGAAATATGCGAAAATGCCTCTTTTCAAGAGTATTACTATATGCTCATAGTGTCTCCGTCACGCTGACATCATCTCTGGGAGGATTAAGATGAGAAAAGCTCTCGCGACAGTTACTGTCGCCGTTTCGCTGTGCCTTGCATCAAGTGTTTCCGCCAAATCGCTTACCGTCGGCTTCTCGCAGATCGGTTCGGAATCCGGCTGGCGCGCGGCTGAAACCACCGTCACCAAACAGCAGGCAGAGAAGCGCGGCGTCACGCTTAAATTCGCCGACGCGCAGCAGAAGCAGGAAAACCAGATCAAGGCCGTTCGCGGCTTCATCGCGCAGGGCGTGGACGCGATCCTGATCGCGCCGGTCGTCGCGACCGGATGGGATGCCGTGCTGAAGGAAGCCAAGGAAGAAAAAATCCCTGTCATCCTGCTCGACCGCCAAATCGAGGCTCCGGACGATCTTTACCTGACCGCCGTAACCTCCGATCAGGTTCATGAAGGCAAGGTTGCCGGCGACTGGCTGGTCAAGGACGTCGGCTCCAAGGATTGCAAGGTGGTGGAATTGCAGGGCACGACCGGCTCTTCGCCCGCCATCAACCGCAAGAAGGGCTTCGAAGAAGCCATTGCCTCGCACAAGAACATCAAGATCGCACGCTCGCAGACGGGTGACTTCACCCGCACCAAGGGCAAGGAAGTGATGGAAAGCTTCATCAAGGCCGAAGGCGGCGGCAAGGACATCTGTGCGGTCTACGCCCACAATGACGACATGGCCGTCGGTGCGATCCAGGCGATCAAGGAAGCCGGTCTGAAGCCCGGAACCGACATCAAGATCGTCTCCATCGATGCCGTGCCTGACATCTTCAAGGCCATGGCAGCCGGTGAAGCCAACGCCACCGTCGAACTGACGCCTGACATGGCCGGCCCGGCCTTCGACGCGCTCGAAGCCTATCTGAAGGACAAGAAGGCGCCAGCGAAGTGGATTCAGACCGAATCCAAGCTTTACACGGCATCTGACGACCCGATGAAGGTCTACGAGGCGAAGAAGGGTCTGGGTTACTGATACCCCATTCTTCGGAAGGAGCGGCGCGTCGTTCGTGCCGCTCCATCATGGCATTCTTCATGCGGAACCTGCTCAATGTCCGAAACGGCACCACTTTTGGAAGCACGCGCCATCGGCAAATCCTTTCTGGGGATCACGGCGCTCGATGGCGTCGATTTTTCGCTCGGGCACGGTGAAATCCATGCCCTGCTTGGCGAAAACGGCGCGGGCAAATCGACGCTCATCAAAATCCTGACTGGCGTTTATCACCGCGACAGCGGTTCGATCTTTCTGGAGGGCAGCGAAATCTCGCCCACCAATGTGGGCGAGGCGCAGGCGCTTGGCATCGGCACGGTCTATCAGGAAGTGAACCTTCTCGAAAATCTCACGGTCGCCGAAAACCTGTTTCTCGGCCGCCAGCCACGCCGCTTCGGGCTGATCGACCGCAGCACGATGCAGAAGAATTCGCAGGCGCTGCTCGCCCAATACGGGCTTTCCATCGACGTCAACGCCCTGCTTTCCAGCTATTCCGTCGCTATCCGCCAGATCATCGCCATTGCCCGCGCCGTCGATCTTTCCGGCAAGGTGCTGGTGCTGGACGAACCGACAGCCAGCCTTGACGCCCATGAGGTCGAGATGCTGTTCGGGGTGTTGAAAAACCTGCGCGCCCGCGGCATCGGCATCATCATCATCACCCACTTCCTCAATCAGGTCTATGATATTGCCGACCGGGTGACTGTGCTGCGCAATGGCCGCCTCGTCGGCACCCGAGACATCGGCAGCCTGCCGAGGTCCGAACTCATTTCGATGATGCTCGGTCGCGAGCTTCAGCATATTACCCACGAACATCAGGCGACCGAAGATACGGTCGCCGAGGGCGAGCCGCCAATCCGGTTCGAAGCCTATGGCAAGCGCGGCAGCATCGCCCCCTTCGATCTCGGCATCCGGCCGGGAGAGATCGTCGGCGTTGCCGGTCTTCTTGGCTCCGGACGAACGGAGACCGCCTTCCTGCTGTTCGGCATCGACCGTCCCGATACCGGCACGGCGATGATTGACGGAAAACCGGCGGCGATTTCGTCGCCCGAGGCCGCCATTGCGGCCGGGTTCGGCTTCTGTCCGGAAGAGCGCAAGACGGATGGCATCATCGGCGACTTTTCCGTCACCGATAATATCGCGCTGGCGCTTCAGGCCCGGCAGGGCTGGGCACGGCCACTGTCCCGTCGGCAAAAGGCGGAGCTGGCCGAAAGCTTCATCAAATCGCTCGATATCCGCCCGGCCGACCCCAACCGGCCGATAAAATTCCTGTCCGGCGGCAATCAGCAGAAGGCCATTCTGGCACGCTGGCTCGCCACCCAGCCCAGACTGCTGATACTCGACGAGCCGACACGTGGCATCGATATCGGCGCGCATGCGGAAATTCTCAAAATGATCGAAAAACTCTGCGGCGAAGGCATGTCGCTCGTCGTCATCTCCTCCGAACTGGAAGAACTGACGGCCGTTGCGCATCGTGTGATCGTGCTTTCCGACCGCCGCCATGTCAGTGAATTGAAAGGCAGCGAAGTGACCGCCGACAACATCATGCGGGCAATTGCGGATGCGGCGAAAACGGAGGCGGCGTGATGGTGGCTGTAACACGACGCTTCAAAAGACTTGCTCCCCAGCTTGCCGCGCTCTTTATCATTCTGGCAGCGATTACAATCATTTCGCCGGGTTTTCTGCATGTTTCTTTCCAGAATGGCCGGCTCTATGGCAGTCTGGTGGATATTCTCGTGCGCGCCGCTCCCGTGGCGCTGCTGACCATCGGCATGACGCTGGTTATCGCCACCAAGGGTATCGATCTTTCCATCGGCGCGGTCATCGCCATCTGCGGCGCGGTCGCGGCCACGCTCATCAGCAATGGCCATTCCATTCCCTCGGTCATCGTCATCTCACTTGCGGTGGGCATTGCCTGCGGCCTGTGGAACGGCGTGCTGGTCGCCCTTCTCGACATACAGCCGATCATTGCCACCCTGATCCTGATGGTGGCCGGGCGCGGCATCGCCCAGCTTATTACCGAGGGTGTGATTCTCACCTTCAACAATGACAGCTTTGCCGCCATCGGCTCCGGCTCGTTCGCAGGCATCCCGCTGCCCGTCATCATCTGGGTGGCGGCGGCGCTGTTGATCGGCCTTCTGGTGCGTAAAAGCGCACTCGGTTTCCTGATCGAGGCCACAGGCATCAATCGCCGTGCAGCGGCGCTCGCCGGCGTGCGGGCCCGCTTCCTGCTGTTTTTCGTCTATGCCGTCTCCGGCCTCTGCGCGGCCATCGCCGGCATGATCGTGACCGCCGATATTCGCGGCGCGGATGCCAACAATGCCGGGCTGTGGCTGGAGCTGGACGCGATCCTGGCGGTCGTGATCGGCGGCACATCGCTAAATGGCGGCCGCTTCTCCATCACGGCCTCATTGATCGGCGCGCTCATCATCCAGACCATCAATACCGGCATCCTCGTCTCGGGCTTTCCGCCGGAATTCAACCTCATCATCAAGGCAGGCATCATCATGGTGGTGCTCACACTGCAATCGCCTGCAATCATGGCCGTCCTCGGTTTCGTGAAAGCGCCGAAGCCGCACGTCAAACCGGCGGCGACCAATGGCATGACCAAGGAAGGAACCGCGCGATGATCCACAGCCGCAATCTGCCCTTCCTCACGACGCTGACGATCTTCGTGGTCGCCTATCTGCTGTGCGTGCTGCAATATCCGTCGATCCTGTCGACGCGCGTGATAGGCAATCTTCTGACCGATAATGCCTTCCTCGGCATCGCAGCGGTGGGCATGACCTTTGTCATCCTGTCGGGCGGCATCGATCTCTCCATCGGTTCGGTCATCGCCTTCACCAGCGTCTTCGTGGCGGTCATGGTCGGCACCTATAACATCCATCCGCTGCTGGCCTTCGCCATCGTGCTGGCAGTCTCGACGCTGTTCGGCTGCCTGATGGGGGCGATGATCCGCTTCCTGTCGATCCCGCCTTTTGTGGTGACGCTGGCGGGCATGTTTTTGGCGCGCGGGGCGGCCTATCTGATTTCCACGCAGTCGGTGCCGATCTCCCACCCGTTCATCGATGCGATACAGGGCTTTTATTTCCGCTTTCCGGGCGGCGGCAGGCTGACGGCGCTGGCCATGCTGATGCTTCTCGTCTTCGCCGCCGGCATGCTGATCGCCAGCCGCACCCGCTTCGGCGCCAATGTCTATGCGTTGGGCGGCAACCCGCAATCGGCGGAACTGATGGGTGTGCCGATTGGCGCGACGACAATCGGTATCTATGCGCTTTCCGGTTTCCTGTCGGGCCTCGCCGGCATCGTTTATACGCTCTACACCTCGTCAGGTTATTCGCTGGCGACGGTGGGCGTGGAACTGGACGCCATCGCCGCTGTCGTCATTGGCGGGACGCTTTTGACCGGCGGCACGGGGCTGGTGGCGGGAACCTTCATCGGCCTTCTGATACAGGGGCTGATCCAGACCTACATCGTTTTTGACGGGACGCTTTCTTCCTGGTGGACGAAAATCGTCATCGGTGTGCTGCTTTTCGTCTTCATCGTGTTGCAGCGCGCAATCATCTGGTATTCAAACAGGAGACTGGCCGGACCGCATCCGGCATAATTGCCAAAGGAGGCTTGCTTGGGGCTGCTCGAAACGACGATAAGCGGGCGAAAACGCCGGAACAGCCACGCCCATGTGGTCTCCGAACTCGGCAGCGCCATCGTCTCGGGCAGGATTGCGGAAGGCTCCCTGCTGCCCAATGATGCCGAACTTTCCTTGCGGTTCGGCGTCTCCCGCACCGTGCTGCGCGAGACGATGAAGACGCTGGCGGCGAAGCGTCTGGTGGAACCAAAGGCCAAGGTGGGCACCCGCGTTCTTGACCGCTCCAGCTGGAATTTCTTCGATCCCGACGTGCTGGGCTGGCGCTGCGAGGCCGGCATAGATCAGGAATTCGTCACGCATCTGGCGGAGATCCGCCTGGCGCTGGAACCAGCGGCGGCGGCAGCGGCGGCCCTGCAGGCCTCCAATGACGATATCGTTTCCCTTTACGTCATCGCCGCCAAATTCGACAATCCGAAACATACGCCGGAAAGCATCGCCAAGGTCGATCTCGAATTCCACCTTGCGGTCGCGCATATGTCCGGCAACCCCTTCATGCGCTCGGCAAGCGGGCTGATCGAAGCCGCACTTGCAATATCCTTCCAGCTCTCGTCACCAGCCGCTTCACCCGGCACCATCGCCGAGATCGCCTCCAATCATCTGCGCATCGTACATGCGATTGCGGCGCGTGACGCGGATGCGGCGGTGAAAGCCATGCGCCATGTGATCGAGGTGGGCAAAGACCGGACACAGAACGCGATAAAGGCGCCCTAAAGACGGAATAACGCCTTCTCTTCTCTTAAGACCGCACGAAGGCGGGTCTTTTTTCTCCGAGGGGTGGCTTTTACCCCTGCGAGGCCTCGACCTGTGGCACCACACCGCGGCGCGACGCCATCAGCGATGCACCGAGAAGGGCGGCAATCGCCACGAAGACGAAGACCATCGTCGCACCCTGAAGATCGATCAGCAGACCGCCCAGAACCGCACCGCTGGAAATCGCGATCTGGAACGTGGTGAGCAGCAGCGCGCCGGCACTTTCGGCTTCGTCGGAAGCGGCCCTCGTGATGAAGCTCTGCACGCTGACTGGAAGTGCGCCGAAGGCAAAACCCCAGGAGGCGATGGCAAGGCCGGCAATCAGGGGCGACGCACCCGCCACGACCAGAACGGAAGCCGATGCGGCGATCAGGGTGGCGGCGAACGTCACCGCCCATGCCGTGTTTTTCTCGGAGAGGAAACCGCCGAAGAGATTACCGAAAAAGCCGCCGACACCATAAACCAGAAGGACGAGCGAAATCGCCTCAACGCCAAGAAGCGTCACATCTTCCAGGAACGGACGGACATAGGTGAAGCCGGCAAAGTGACCCGCAACGATGAACAGCGTCGTCAGAAGGCCGATCCGGACCTGCGGCCGCTGCAACAGGCGGAACATGGTGGAAAGACCCGGTGCGCCAGCCGGCGGCAGCGACGGAACAGTGAGCAATTGCGCGAGAAGCGCGATGACACCGAGCGCACCTGCAACCACGAAGGCAGAACGCCAGCCAAGTGTCGCGCCGATCCACGCGCCCACGGGCGCGGCGCAGACGGTGGCGACCGAAACTCCTGTCAGGATGATGGCCATCGCACGCGGCATTTTATCAAGCGGTACGAGTCTCAGTGCCAGCGCCGCGGACATGGCCCAGAAGCCGCCAAGGCCGATGCCGAGCAGGACGCGCGAGGCAAACAGCATAAAGAGACCGTTTGCGAAGGCGGCCAAAGTGCTGGAGATGATCAGCAGCGTGGTCAGCCCAAGCAATGTCCAGCGGCGATCGATGCTGCGTGTGCCAATGACAACGCCGGGGCCGGCGACCGCCGCGACCAGCGCCGTAACGGTAATGGATTGGCCAGCGATGCCGGAGCTGACGGCGAGATCGGCCGAAAGCGGCGTCAGCAGACTGACCGGCAGGAATTCCGCCGTCACCAGCCCGAAGACGCCGAGCGAAAGCGAAACCACGGCGGCCCACTTCGCATCCGGCTCCGTCTTGCGCGGCACATATTCAAGTTCGTTTATGGTCCGGTTGTTCATGAAAATCTCCTGATGCGCATTTCAGGAATGCGCTCTGAAACGGAATGGCAAAATGGTGAAACCGGTGGGAGGCCGGCTCAGCCTCTGCAAATCAATGGTCGTAAGCTATGCGTGACAGCCCGGCGTTTCCATGCTAGAAAATCCATATTCCTTAACCAAACATCCGAATCTGCGAGAGCGCCATGAATGATGCCCTGACGGAAATGTTGCGTGGCCTGAGGCTCGACGGCGTGGAATACGGCCGGTGCCGCATGGCCACGCCCTGGGCGACTGCTTTTCCCGAGCAGGAGGCGGCACGGTTCCATTTCATCGGCGTCGGCCAGGCGAAATTGCGCAAACCTTCCGGCGAGTGGCTGACGCTGACATGCGGCGACGCCGTTCTTCTGCCCCGCGGCCACGCCCATGTATTGGGTAGCGGCGAGAATGTGACGCCTACCCCCTTCGACCGTTTCGGCAAGAAGGAAGTCTGCCAGGGCGTTTTCGACCTGCAATGCGCCAGCGCCGGCGGCGATACCGTGGCCTTTACCGCTTCGATGCGTTTCAACATGGATAATCTGCACCCTCTCCTGCAGCTGATGCCGGATGTGATGTTGACCAGTGATCTCGCCAAAAGCGACCCGGCCATTCCGCACCTGCTGGAGGCCATGACGCGTGAGGTGGAACTGAACCGCGTTGGCGCGGGCGGCATTCTGGCAAGGCTTGCCGATGTGCTGACCGCGACGTTGATCCGCACATGGGTGGAGTATGGCTGCGGCGATTCCAGCGGCTGGCTGGCTGCGGTGCGCAACCCCGAACTCGGACGGGTGCTGGCCGCCATCCACCTCAATCCCGAAAAGGACTGGAGCGTGGAGGAGCTTGCTTCCCTGATGGGCGCTTCCCGCTCCAGTTTCGCGGAGCGCTTCACCCGCGTGGTGGGCGAAAGCCCGGCGCGCTATGTGGTGCGCGTACGCATGCACCAGGCACGGCTGTGGCTGCGCGAAGGCATGCGCGTGACGCTGGCGGCGGAAAAACTCGGTTACGATTCCGAAGCCTCCTTCAGCCGCGCCTTCAAACGCGTGCTCGGCGCACCGCCCAGCCAGTTTCGCCGGAAGGACACGGCCGGGTTGGAGGATGCGGCTTAAAAGCTACAAACAAACCGGACAGGATATCCGCGTGAGAGCAGATCCGCCCGAAGCGGAAGGGCGTCGTCCGGGGAGCATCCACCATGAGTATTGCCGACGACGCCCGTTTCTGGAACCGGACCGCTCGGAAATATGCAAAGGGCAGGATTTCGGATGAGGCCGGATATGAGCGCACGCTGGAGCGGACCCGTGCCCTGCTGAATCCGGATGACAGGGTATTGGAACTGGGTTGCGGCACCGGGACAACGGCGATCCGGCTTGCGTGCAGCGTCAAAGACTATCTTGCGACGGATATTTCCGCCGGCATGATCGCAATCGCCGAGGAAAGAAAACACGCCGCCGGCCCTCTCCCGAACCTCGTTTTCAGCACTGCGACCGTGGAAACGCTTGCGCCCGACCCTCATCAGTTCAACGTGGTGCTGGGTTTCAACTATCTTCATCTGGTGCGCGACCTGCGCGGCACATTGCAGCACATTCATTCCCTGCTTGGCCCGCGCGGGCTGTTCATCACCAAGACCCCCTGCGTTAGGGATATGAACCCGTTTATCCGCCTTGTCCTGCCGGCGATGCGTGTGATCGGCAAGGCGCCCTTTGCCGGCGTGTTCAACGCGGCCGAGCTTGGCCGGCATATAAACGCCGGCGGTTTTGACATTCTGGCCACGGAAATCCACGCGACAAAGGGCAATGACAATCGTCCTTACATCGTGGCGCGCAAAAGGTGATCTGAGCCGCCTTCAGTGAAAATTGCGGGAAATGACCTTTATCCGCTCCACCTCGTCCGCATCATCCACGGCAGGCGGCGGATGCTTCCTGATAGTGCGGTGATCATCCGGTGGAATGCCGTGGTGGAACTCATCGCCACGCCCATGCGGCAGGGGAAAGGCATGGTTGCGTTCGCCCACGCTGGCCAGCGCCTCCGACAAATCTGTCAGCCGATAGGCGACCAAATGCACCACCTCACTCTCCCGCTGGATCTTGCCGTAAATACCGACCATGCCGGCGGACAACACCACGCGCCGGTATTTTTCGAAGGTTTTTACCCACAGCACCGCATTGGCGATGCCCGTCTCATCCTCCAGTGTCATGAAGATCACCCCCTTTGCCGAGCCGGGGCGCTGGCGCACCAGCACCAGACCCGCCGTTTCCAGCCATGCGCCATCACGGGCGCGCACGGCCTCCGCACAGGTGACGATGCGGCGGCGGGAAAGATCGCGACGCAGGAAGGTCATGGGATGTTCGCGCAGCGTCAGCCCCACATGGCCGTAATCCTGCACCACCTCACCACCGTCAGTCATGGGCCTGAGCGCGACGGAGGGTTCCTGAAGCTCATCCACCACGGCATTTTCCCGACTGGCGGCGGCGGCGAAAAGCGGCAGCGGCTCATCCCGCAAGGCCTTGATGGCCCAGAGCGCTTCGCGTCTGGCAAGCGAAAGCGACGGTAAAAAGGCATCGGCTTCGGCGAGACAGACGAGGGCAGCGGCGGGAACGCCCGCCCTTCGCCAGAGATCATCCACCGAGGCAAAAGGCCGATCCTGCCGGGCGGCGACGATATCCGCTGCGTGATCGTTAGAGAGTCCCTTCACCATGCGCAGGCCAAGCCGCACGGCGTAGCGCTCTTTACCATTCCCATTCTTCTTGCCCGTAGGCTCCAGCGTGCAATCAAAACGGCTGTTATTAACGCATACCGGACGCACCTCGACGTCATGATCGCGCGCATCACGCACGATCTGCGCCGGGGCGTAAAACCCCATGGGTTGCGAATTGAGAAGCGCCGTACAGAAAATATCGGGATAATGGCATTTCAGCCATGAGGAGGCATAGGCGATCAGCGCAAAGGAGGCCGCATGGCTTTCAGGAAAACCATAGCTGCCGAACCCTTCGAGCTGCTTGAAGATACGTTCGGCAAATTCTTGCTCATAACCACGCTCCACCATGCCCGTGACGAGCTTTTCCCTGAATTTGGAAATGGTACCCACATTCTTGAAGGTCGCCATGGCTCGGCGCAACTGGTCCGCCTCATCTGCGGTAAAACCGGCGCAATCCATGGCGATCCGCATGGCCTGCTCCTGAAACAGCGGAACACCCATCGTCTTTTTCAGAATATTTTCCAGTTCCGGTTTTTCATAACGAACCGGCTCCTTTCCCTGTCGGCGACGCAGATAGGGATGCACCATATCCCCCTGAATGGGGCCGGGGCGAACAATGGCGACCTGAATGACGAGGTCATAAAACTCCTTCGGCCTCAGGCGCGGCAACATCGACATCTGCGCCCGGCTCTCGATCTGGAATGTGCCGAGCGTATCGGCCTTCTGGATCATGGCATAGGTGGGACCATCATCCGGCGGCATGGCGGCGAGATCATATTTCTCTCCAGTGCGCGCCTCCAGCAGATCGAATCCGCGCTTCATGCAGGAGAGCATGCCGAGCGCCAGGCAATCCATTTTCATGAATTTCACGACATCGATATCGTCCTTGTCCCATTCGATGATCTGGCGATCATCCATGGCGGCGGGTTCGATCGGCACCAGTTCGTCCAGCCGGTTATGGGTCAGCACAAAGCCGCCCGGATGCTGGCTATGATGGCGCGGTGTGCCGACAAGTTGGTTGGCCAATTCGAAGGCAAGCTTCAGGCGACGATCCTCCATATTGAGGTTCAGTTCCTTCACCTGCTTTTCACCCACACCCTCGCTCCAGCGCCAGACCTGCGAGGATAGAAGCTTCGTTAGATCTTCCGGTAGGCCCAGAACCTTACCGACATCGCGCAACGCTCCGCGCCCACGATAACGGGTAACAACGGAGCAGAGCGCCGCCTTGTCACGGCCGTAAGTGTCATAAACCCACTGGATGACTTCCTCGCGCCGCTGGTGTTCAAAATCCACGTCGATATCAGGCGGTTCTCCCCGGTTTTCGGAAACGAAACGTTCGAAGACGAGATTGCTGAAAAGAGCGGGGTCGATGGCGGTGATGCCAAGTACAAAACAGATAATCGAATTGGCTGCCGAACCGCGCCCCTGACATAGGATATCTTTTGAACGCGCATAACGGACAATGGCACTCACGGTCAGGAAATAGGACGCATATTGCAACCTGCCGACAACCGCCAGCTCATGCTTGAGCGCCTTTTCCACCTTCTCCGGCAAACCTTGCGGATACCGCCCCGGCACCGCTTCCCAGACCATCTTCTCCAGCGCCTGCTGCGCCGTCAGCCCCGGCAGGCTGCGCTCCTCGGGATATTGATAGACCAGTTCCTTCAGTGAAAATTTGCAGCGCTTCGTGATTTCGAGACTGCGGGCCAGCGCTTCGGGGTAGCGGGCAAAAAGCCGGTGCATTTCTTCCGGCGGCTTCATATAACGGTCGGCATGCCGTTCGCGCCGGAAACCCGCCTCGTCGATAGTGCAATTATGCCGGATACAGGTGACGACATCCTGCAGCATGCGCCGCTCGGGCACATGAAACAGCACATCGTTGGTGACCACCGTCGGTACAGCTGCGACTTGAGCCATATTCGACAATTCGAAAAGCCGCATCTGGTCATTGGGACGTCTTCTGAGGCTGAGCGCCATATAGGCGCGATCCGCAAAAGCAGCCTTGAGCCGCCGCAGGCGAAGCGCGCAGAGATCATCCGCAAGATCGGCGAGCAACACCACGATCAGGCCTTCGCCATAGGCGACGAGATCGTCCCATGTCAGCCGGCACTTGCCCTTGCCGCCCCTTTTCTTGCCCACGGAAAGCAGCCGGCAAAGCCGACCGTAAGCCGGGCGATCCATGGGGTAGACAAGTACGGAAAGATCGTCGTCCAGATCGAGCCGGCAACCGATGACGAGCCGGATGCCGTAGGTACTTGCCGCCTCGTAAGCGCGGGGAATGCCCGCAAGGCTGTTGCGATCCACGATACCCAGCGCCTCGATGCCGAGGTTTTTGGCCTGTTCGAAAAGCTCCTCGCAGGAGCTTGCGCCGCGCAGAAAGGAAAAATGCGTGGTCACCTGCAGCTCGGCATAACGCGGCGTACTCATGCGAAGACCCCGTGGATGAACCAGCCCTGCGAGCCCGTCTCGACATGTTCTCCGTCACCGGAGCGGAAAATCCAGAAGCGTTCGCCGCTTTCGGTTTCCACCGTGAAATAATCGCGCACGGCTGCCTTTTCCCGGTCGCGTTTCCACCATTCGCCGAACACCCGTTCCGGCCCGTCAGCGCGCCGCACATTATGGCGCGCACCTTTCCAGATGAAATAACGCGGCGGATGATCCGGCAGCAGCGCCAGCGTCTCGATGGGTTCCGGCGTTGCAAAAAGCCTGACCGGGCGCGGCCAGTGGCCGGGCCAGCCGAGCATATCCTCAGATGCAAGCGCCGCAACGCGGGCAACGGAGCGTTCCGGCACATCGCTCGCCACCGCCGCGTAACGATAGACCCTGTGGCCACGATTGAGGATGACATCGACCGTATCGGCGATGTCCGCACGTCCTTCCTCCAGAAGCGAGGAGCGAGCCTGCGCGGCGAGAAGCGGCTCAGCATGGGTGGCGGTCAGCACCATCATCTCGATGCCGAAACCGGGATCGATAGTATCGATACGGTCAGTCAGAAGCCGGACAAGCTGCTTGATATCGCGCACCGGTCTGGAGGTGCCTGCGCGCACCGCCTGCAGGCCGCTATCGACCCGGTGCAGCACCAGATCAACCCTGCGGGCGCCGAGGCCGCGTTTTTCAAGTGCTGCGCAAAGCCCCGTGACCAGCTTCTGCGTATAACGGGCAATCGTTTCCGCCGCCGCAATCGGCTCGGGAAAGGCGCGCCGCACCTCCACCAGTTCGGCCACGCGCACCGGTTCGATAGGTTCGCCGATCTCCCCGAAAGCCTGGGAAAGACGCCGGACGACTTCGGGACCGAAACGCAGGGTCAGCGGCGCACGCGGGGCTTCGGCAAGCTCGCCGATGCTGCGGAAGCCGAGCACCTTCAACCCTGAAACGATACGCTCCTCCAGCCTCAGCGCAGCAAGCGGCAAGCCGTTGATCGCCGCCCGCTGCCCGCCCGGCGGTATGATGCTGATCTGCTCGCGGCCGAAGCGGGCCAGCGCATGGGCAGCACCCCAGCTATCGGCAATGGCCGCGCGGGCGGCAAAGCCTGCGGCATGCAGGCGGTTGACCATCCCGCTCAGCATCAGCGTCTCATCGCCGTGCAGATGGTCCGCTCCCGCCGTGTCCAGCACCAGCCCATCAGGCGTATCGGCGGCGACGATGGGGGCATAGATGCGCAGAAAATGAAAGGCCAGCTGCTGCAGGGCGCGGGCATCTCCAGCTGCATCCAGATCTTCCACCAGAAGGCCCGGCACCAGCGCCTGCGCCTTGCTGACCGGCGTGCCGGGCCGGATGCCCGCCGCCTTTGCCGCTTTGTCGAGCGCCAGCACCAGCCGGCGGCTGCCCTGGCGGCCGATCATGACCAGCGGCTTTTCAACCGGCGGCGCGTTCTCTCCCGAAAGACGCCGGAAGCGATCCGTCGGCCATGTCGGCAGGTAGAGCGATACGACCCTTTGCATCACAGGCTTCCACTTCAAATTCAGCGCTTTCGCCGCCGCGACATCGCAAAAGCTCGAGAAACCAGCGCGGCCTGCCCACCCCCGGCACCGGCAAGGGCGAAGAAGGACGGACGGAGATGCGCCAGCGGGTCACCGCCGCCGTCGGTTCGCCGTACAGCGCCGCATCGGCCGCACGCCGGAAACGGCGGATGGCGATGCCGGTAACACCGGAGGTTTCCGCCGCCAGTTGCAGCCGTCGCGATGCGTTCATCGGCAGTTTTGCCACCTCACCCATCACCGCGCCGAAACCATTGCAGCGCAAGCCCTCCTCGAAACAGTCGAGTACGCCCTTCTCATCGCGGCATTCAACAATGATGAGCCGGTTCTGCGAAAGGCCGGCCTGCGTCAGCCCCGGCATGAACAGATCCCGCCGGGTGACGCACCATAAAACCTTGCCGGAAAGCCTTGCCGCCACACCGGCCGCAAAAAGGGCGGCCGCCGCACCATCGGCAGCGCCATTGCCGCCGCCGCTCAGCTCATGCAGACAGCCGAGCTTGAGCCCACCTCCCGGCAGGCGATGGTCGATGGCATCCACGCCGAAAGGCAAGGTCTCGTGCAGCCGCTCAGGACCGTTACCGATCCTTTCCAGCCTTTCACGCAGCTCTTCGACAACGAGCAACTGATCCGCGCGCTTTTGCATGGCATGACAGGTTTCAATTCCGGTTATTCATCTCTATTGTTCTTGTTTTGTTCCTATTTCAGCAAAGAGTCAAGCAACAGGTCACCACTCTTCAACAGTTTGCACGGGAAGAGGAGATTCTGGCCTTGCAGCCCTTCGTGCCACCGTTAAAACGGAAGTGTCCGCTCGCCACCTGTTCACCCTGACAACGGCTACGGACATCATGGTTTGGAGGAAACCGCCGATGATCGCCAGCATTCTGATTGCCGTGGTTGCGGCCATCCATATTTACATCGTCATTCTGGAAATGCTGCTGTGGGAAAAGCCCGCCGGCCGCAAGGCTTTCGGTCTTTCGGCGGATTTTGCCCGGCAGACGAAAGTACTTGCCGCCAATCAGGGCCTTTATAACGGCTTTCTCGCAGCGGGGCTGATCTATGGGCTCACGCAGGGCGATGAAGGGCTGAGCTTCAAGGTTTTCTTCCTTACCTGCGTTCTGGTGGCCGGTATTTTCGGCGCCATGACAGCCAATATGAAGATCCTGTTCATTCAGGCGTTGCCGGCATTGTTTGCGCTCGGCTTCCTCTGGATCGGAGCATGAACCGATGAGCGCATGGAACGACACGTCCGCAAGAGACGCCCTCAACCGCATCTTCATGGCTGCAGTCGCCAGCGCCGATCCGGCAAAGGTGTTGCAATACCACCTTCCATCTCCGCCCAAAGGCCGGTGCGTGGTGGTGGGCGCCGGCAAGGCCTCGGCCGCGATGGCCGCAGCGCTTGAAGCGGCATGGCCACATGTCGATCTCTCGGGTGTGGTGGTCACGCGTTACGGCCATGCCGTCCCGACTGCGCATATCGAGATCATCGAGGCTTCCCATCCCGTGCCCGACGATAGGAGCGCGGAAGCGGCAAAACGCATTCTCGCCGCCGTCGAGGGATTGACCACCGACGACATGGTGATCGCGCTGATTTCCGGCGGCGGTTCGGCGCTGATGGTGGCACCGGCCGAAGGCATGACACTTGCGGACAAGATGGCCGTCAACCGCGCTTTGCTTGCTAGCGGCGCGACGATTTCCGACATGAACGCCGTGCGCAAGCATCTCTCCCGCATCAAGGGCGGACGGCTGGCGCTGGCCGCCAGACCGGCCAAGGTTGTTTCGCTGCTGATTTCCGACGTGCCGGGCGACGACCCCTCGGAAATCGCCTCCGGCCCGACGGTTGCCGATCCGAGCGACATCGAAACCGTGCGGGAAATCATCTCCCGTTATGCGCTCGATCTTCCGGAAAACGTGCGCAAGGTGCTGGAAAAAGGTGAGGAAACCCCGAAGACCGGCGATATCGACGAGGATATCCGGCTCATTGCCGCTCCTTCGCTCGCCTTGCAGGCGGCAGCGGATGAGGCCGTGAAACTCGGGCTTACGCCGCTCATCCTCGGGGATTCGCTGGAAGGCGAATCCAAGGATGTCGGGGCTGTCATGGCCGGTATAGCGCTCTCCGCCAGTCGCAAGGGCCTGCCGGTCAAGGGCCCGGCCGTTTTGCTTTCCGGCGGCGAAACCACGGTCACGATTGGCAAGGGGCCAGCCGGCAAGGGCGGCCGTAACACGGAGTTCCTGCTGAGCCTCGCACTGACGCTGAAGGGCGCGGGCAGCATCTGGGCCATTGCCGGCGATAGCGACGGCATAGACGGCGTCGAGGATGCGGCGGGTGCTGTGGTGATGCCGGATACGCTTGCCCGCATGCGCGAAGCCGGTGTCGATCCGCGTCAGTCGCTCGTAAGCCACGACAGCTACACCGCTTTCAAGGCGGCCGGAGACCTTGTCGTGACGGGTCCGACCCTGACGAATGTGAATGATATCAGGGCGATTTTGATCGGGTGACAGCGGGGGAATTCGCAGCGGCTGCTGCCCTCAGAGGGCGCGCATCACAGGCAAAGGCCGTTTTTGACTATGCCCTCGGACAGGAGTAATCTGGCAGGATATCCTTTGGAGCCTCAGCCATGCGTACTGGAGTGCTCATACTTGGCCTGATCATGGCCCTTATTCCGACCTTGGCGGATGCCCATAATTGCAAATGCCGAAATCGCGGCACCATGTTCGAACTCGGCCAGACATCCTGCCTGAAGGTCGACGGTGGCTCCTATCTCGCGCGCTGCGAGATGAAGCTCAACGTTTCGTCCTGGACCAAGCTTCAGGACGGCTGCCCCATAACGGAACGGGCGCAGCGACAGACGACACGCGTCAATTGATCCCGTCCGCAGATGACGTCAGGGGCGTCTTCTCCCCGGCAACGGGGAGAAGAAATATACCGCAACCTCGTCTTACAGCTTCACCCAGCCGCCATTCTTCTTGCCGGACTCGATGCAGGCCGTAACAAAGGCGACGCCTTTAACCCCGTCATCGACGGTCGGGTAAATAACCGCCTTATCGAGCGCCGAGCCGGTGCGGCGGGCTTCGATGGCGTGCGCCGCCTCGGTATAGATGGTGGCGAAGGCTTCGAGATAACCTTCCGGATGGCCGGACGGAATGCGGGTGACGCGTGCTGCCGCAGCTCCTGCCCCGGCACCGCCACGGGTGATGAGCTGCTTCGGCTCGCCAAGCTTCGTGAACCAGAGATAGTTCGGATCGGCCTGCGTCCACTCGATGCCGGCCTTGTCGCCATAAACACGGACCTTCAGCCCGTTTTCGTGACCGACCGCAACCTGGCTGCACCAGAGTAGCCCCTTGGCTGCCTGCTTGCCGCCCTTCGGCTTGAAGCGCAGCATCACATGCGCATTGTCATCCAGCCGGCGGCCTTCGACAAAGGTATGCACATCCGCCGCCAACTCATCCGCTTCCAGACCGGAAATGAAGCAACCGAGATTATAGGCATGGGTGCCGATATCGCCGGTGGAGCCGCCGACGCCGGACTGAGCCGGATCGGTGCGCCAGACGGCCTGTTTCGCGCCGGTCTGTTCCACCGCTTCCGTCAGCCAGTCCTGCGGATATTCCATCTGCACCAGACGGATCGTGCCGAGCGCGCCTGACTCCACCAGTTCCCGCGCATGCCGCACCATCGGATAGCCGGTGTAGTTGTGCGTGAGGATGAACAGTGCATCGGCCTTGTCGGCCACCTGCTTCAGCTTTTTGGCGTCTTCCAGATTGGAGGTCAGCGGCTTGTCGCAGATGACATGGATGCCGCGCTCCAGAAACGCCTTCGCTGCCGGATAATGCACATGGTTGGGGGTAACGATCGCCACCGCCTCGATGCCATCCTCGCGCAGCGCTTCCTTTTCGGCCATTTCCTCGAACGAACCATAGCAACGCTCGGGATCGAGCCCCAGCTCGTGGCCGGAAGCGAGGGATTTTTCCGGCGTCGAGGACAGGGCCCCTGCCACGAGATCGAAACGATTGTCGAGCCGCGCCGCCATGCGGTGAACGCCGCCGATAAATGCGCCCGAACCACCACCGACCATGCCAAGGCGAATCCGCTTGTTCGCCTTGTCCGTTGTCTTTCCTTCAATAGCCATAATATCTCCCCTGAAATGCTTTCAAAGCCCAAGCATACGGCGGTTGGCCGCATCATCGGTGCCGCTTGATGCGAAATCGTCAAAGGCTTTTTCCGTGACGCGGATGATATGCGCCTTGACGAATTCCGCCCCTTCCCGGGCGCCGTCTTCAGGGTGTTTCAGTGCGCATTCCCATTCGACGACGGCCCAGCCGTCAAAATCATTGGCCGCCATTTTCGAGAAGACCGCACCGAAATCAACCTGCCCGTCGCCCAGCGAACGGAAGCGACCAGCGCGGTTCACCCAGCCCTGATAACCGCCATAAACGCCCTGCCGCCCGGTCGGGTTGAACTCCGCATCCTTGACGTGGAACATCTTGATGCGGTCCTTGTAGATGTCGATATTGTCGAGATAATCGAGGCATTGCAGCACGTAATGCGAGGGATCGTAGAGCATGTTGGCGCGCTTGTGGTTCTTCACCCGCTCGAGGAACATCTCGAACGTCACGCCGTCATGGAGATCTTCACCCGGATGGATTTCGTAGCAGACATCCACACCCTGCTCATCGGCGTAATCGAGGATCGGCGTCCAGCGTTTCGCCAGCTCGTCAAAGGCTGCCTCCACCAGACCGGCCGGACGCTGTGGCCACGGGTAGACGAACGGCCAGGCAAGCGCGCCGGAAAACGTCGCATGCGCCTTGATGCCGAGATTTTTCGAGGCTTTCAGCGCGAGCTTCACCTGCTCCACCGCCCATTGCTGACGCGCCTTCGGGTTGCCGCGCACTTCCGGTGCGGCAAAACCGTCAAAGGCCTCGTCATAGGCCGGGTGAACGGCGACGAGCTGACCTTGCAGATGGGTGGAAAGCTCGGTTACTTCCACGCCGTTCTGGCGCGCGACGCCGGCGAACTCGTCGCAATAATCCTTCGATTCCGCCGCTTTTTTGAGATCGATCAGCTGCCCGGCCCAGGTCGGCACCTGCACACCGGCGTAACCCTTTTCCGCCGCCCATTTGGTAATGCCATCCCAGCTATTGAAGGGGGCTGCATCACCGGCAAACTGACCGAGAAAAAGACCCGGCCCTTTGATCGTTCTCATAAAAATCTCCTCCTGCATCGATACAGTTGCGCGGTAACCCGCTTTGTTCCCAAGCGCCAAGCTAACCGCTCGTGATTTTCAAACAAGCCCCAAAAGCGGAGGGCAAGAGAATTTCCGTATTTCATTTAAAAGACGGGAAGCGCTTAAAGCGCCAGTCCGCTCGCCCTGTCGAAGACGTGCACACGCTCATGATGCACGGTGGCTGCAAACGGGGTGTTCACCTTCACCGGCTGCTCACCATCCACCACTGCCGTAACCTGATCGCCCGCCAGTTCGAAGACCACATGGGTCTGTGCGCCCGTCGGCTCCACCAGCACCGTCCGTCCGGTAAGCGAGATATCGCCGCCGATCGCCGAACCGATGTGCTCGGGGCGAAGCCCGATCGTCACCGGCTGGCCGCGCTTGACCTTGCGGGAGGCGGCAATGCGGATCGCGGTGCCGTCCTTCAGCCGGGCGGCGGGCTGGTCACCCTCGCCATCGACCACGCCTTCGATGAGGTTCATGGCCGGCGAACCGATGAAGGCGGCAACGAAGAGATTAGCGGGTGTCTTGTAAAGTTCGAGCGGCGTGCCCTGCTGTTCGATGCGGCCGTGATTGAGCACCACCACCCGGTCCGCCAGCGTCATGGCCTCGATCTGGTCATGGGTTACATAGATGGAGGTCGTGCCAACCTTCTGGTGCAGAGCCTTGATTTCGCTGCGCATCTGTACGCGAAGCTTGGCATCGAGGTTGGACAGCGGCTCATCGAACAGGAAGACGGCCGGGTTGCGCACCACGGCGCGGCCCATGGCGACACGCTGGCGCTGGCCGCCGGAAAGCTGTGAGGGCTTGCGATCCAGAAGCTTGCCGAGATCGAGCATGCGGGCGGCTTCCGCAACACGTTCTTCAATGACGTTTTTTGGCTGGCCGGCGAGCTTCAGATTGAAGCCCATGTTTTCGGCCACCGTCATATGCGGATAAAGCGCATAGGACTGGAACACCATGGCGATGTTGCGCTCGCGCGGGGTCATGCCATTGACCACCCTGTCGCCGATGAGAATATCCCCATCGGTGATCTCCTCCAGCCCGGCGATCATGCGCAGAAGGGTGGATTTGCCGCAACCGGAAGGCCCGACCAGCGCGATGAATTCACCATCCGTTATATCAAGGGAGATGCCGTGGATGACATCGAGCGCGGCATAGGACTTGCGGATATCCTTAAGTTCGACGGAAGCCATTTTTTGCTCCTTTCACGTCACGATTTGACGGCACCGGCCGTCAGGCCCGCGATGATGTGTTTCTGTGCGAGGAAGAAGACGATGACGGTCGGCAGGATCGTCAGCGTGATGAAGGCGAGAACGAGCTGCCATTCCGTGCCGAATTCGCCGCGATAAACCATGATGCCGAGCGGCCAGGGATATTTCGATTCCGAGTTCAGCATGATCAGCGGCAGGATGTAGCTGTTCCAGCTGCCGACGAAGGAGACGATGCCAACGGTCGCCACGATCGGCCGCGAAAGCGGCACGGAAATATGCCAGAAGAAGCGCAGATAACCGCAGCCATCCACGAAGGCCGCCTGAAACAGCTCGTCCGGCAGATTACGGAAATAATTGCGGAACAGGAGAATGCTCATGCCCAGCCCGAAGGCTACCTGCGGCAGCACCACACCCCAATAGGTATCGAGCAGGCCGAGATCGCGGATACGAATGAACAGCGGCAGGATGGCAGTCGCCGCCGGAAACATCAGCCCCAGCAGGAAATAGTTGAGCAGGAAGGACGAGCCGAAGAATTTCACATGCGCGAAGGTGAAGGCCGCCATGGCCGAGACAGTCAGCGTCAGGAATACCGTCAGCAGCGCGATGACCAGCGAGTTGAAGATTTGCAGCCAATAGCGTTTGCCAAGCAGGATATCGCCGTAGTTGGACCATTGCCATTCGGCCGGAATGCCGAAGGGGTTGACGCGCAGGTCTCCCAGCGTCTTGAAGCCGCCGAGCGCGGTGGTGAGCAACGGGATAAGCACGATGGCCGCAATCAGGCTCAGCGATATATAAAGATAAAGCTTGGTTTGCAGCGGCATGCGGACGGAAGTGGATGTGTCAGTCATGGCGCATGAAAATCCTTTTGTAACCGAAGGCGAGCGTCACGCAGATGACGAAGAGAACGACGCCGACTGCGCTGCCAAGCCCCACCTGCATGCGCATGACGCCGTAGGTGTAGAGGAAGGTGACCATGGTTTGTGTGGAGTTGGACGGGCCGCCGCCGGTGAGCGGCATGATCATGTCGAACAGCTGCAGGGAACCGATCACAGCAAAGAAGACGGACAGGCGCACCGTGGAACCGAGCATCGGCAGCGTGACATAACGGAATTTCTGCCAGCCGGACGCGCCGTCGATTTCGGCTGCTTCCAGCACGTTCTTGTCGACGGATTGAAGGCCGGCGATGAACAGCATCATATGGAAACCGAAATATTTCCAGACGATGACGCCGAGCACGGCGTAGATCGCCACATCCTTGTCGGCCAGCACGTAAGGATTTGCGAAGCCGAAGAAATTGGAAATGGCGGCGAACAGACCATAGTCGCCATCATAAACGAAGCGCCAGATCAGGCCCGCTGCGACGTCAGCCAGAACATAAGGCAGAAAGAACACCAGCCGGAAGGCTACGACGCCGGGAATGCGGTGCGCCAGCATCATGGCCAGCCAGATCGCCAGCGGAATCTGGATCAGGATAGAGATAAGGATGATCAGGCCGTTATTCATAAGGGCCTGCGAGAAGGCGGCATTACCGAACAGGACCTGGAAATTCTTCAAACCGACAAAATCGGTCGGCGTGCCGTAACCGTTCCAGCGGTAAAGGCTGTACCACGCCGCCTCGCCCATGGGCAGGATGACGAACAGGGTAAAGAGCAACAGGGCGGGCGGCAGAAACACCAGAAGGGTCAGCGCCCGGTCATGCGCGACCGAACTTTGCTTGCGCTTGGCCTTTGTCGCGCCGCGCGCCGGTATGGACGCAGAAGTCATGGAAATATCCGTCATCTCTATCCGCTTTCATGGAGGCAGATACGCAGCGCCGCACATTCGCGGCGCTGCCATGGAAACCGTCAGATCAGCGCAGTTCGAATGCGTCCTGAATCTGCTGGGCGCCCTCTTCGGAGGTCATCTGGCCGGAAACGATCTCGACTGAAATATCGTTGACGACGCGGCCGACGGCGGCGCCCAGTGTCTGGTCGAAGAAGTTCTGGTGCCAGGTGGAGGCGGCAAGCTGTTTTGCCGAATCCGCCAGCAGCGGGTTCTTCACCGCACCGGCGGCACCCGTGGCAACCGGCAGGATCATGCCGGCGGTCGCCATCTTCTCTTCGCTTTCCTTGCTGGTCAGGAAGGTTGCGAAATCGATCGCTTCCTTGGAGGCGTTCTTGGTGAGCGCCCAGCCGTTCAGGCCGCCCAGCGTATCGGTGGCCTTGCCGGCGCCGCCTTCGACAATCGGGAAGGCGAAGCGGCCGATATTTTCAGGGGCCAGCCCCTTGCCGTCGCCCGCATTCTTGCGCTGGTTGGCTTCCGTATTGTCGAAGCCGAGAATAATCGCCGCCTTGCCGTCGCCGAAGACGCCGAGCGCCTGTGGCCAGGTCGAGCCGAGATATCCGGGCTGGAAGGGTTCGAGCTTGCCGAACGCGGCCAGCTGTTCACCGGCCTTGATGATCGCCGGGTCCATGAAACCTTCGCCTTCGCCCTTGCGGGCGGCATCGAACACGGCCTGCCCGCCATTGCGCATGACGAGATAGCTCCAGTAGAAATGAATCGGCCATTTTTCACCGCCGCCGCCGGCGATCGGGACGATACCGGCTTCCTTGATCTTCTTGACCGTGGCGCTGAAATCGTCCCAGGTCTTGATATCCTCCGCCTTCACACCGGCCTTGGCGAACAACTCCTTGTTATAAAAGAAGCTGACGAGGCTGACACGGTAAGGCACGGCCCAGACCTTGCCGTCAAAAGACAGGCCGTCGATTGCGGACGCATTATAGGCCTGACGCAGCTTGCCGCCATCGGCGTCGAAAACGTCGGTCAGATCTTTCAGCGCGCCGGTCTTGGACTGCTCCTCAAGGACGCCGCCACCCCAGCTGTAGAAGAAGTCAGGCACGTCATTGGATTGCAGCAGCGTCGGCAATTTTGCCTTGAAGGCCTCGTTTTCGAGGAACTGCAGCTGAACATCGACATCGGGATGCTTGGCCTCATATTCCTTGGCAATCTCCTCCCAGACAGCCACAGATTTGGGGTCCAGCTCCACATGCATCCATTTAACGACCGTGGCTGCCGAGGCGCTGGCCGCGCCGAGCATCAGGGCTATGCTTGTCGTTGCGGCAAAGGCAATCCGCCTGCCGCTCAGGCTTGCGCCTGCGTGCCAATACGTCATGATCGTGATCCTCCCTGGGGTTCCTCACCATTTATTCCCCAATGCGGATTAATTCACCCCACGCCCTGCCCGATGTCAAGGCGGTTTGCCAATTTTTTACCCAAACCGCTTGACACACCCCTCCCGACAGACGTTATTTAATCCGCAATCCGATATAAATTCGTTTTAGATCGAACCCGATCGCAGCAGGACCTCATGAAGACCGCAGACCCCGAATTGATGCGCGCGATCAACAGGCTGAGCGTGCTTGATAGCATCCGCCGCCATGGCCCGATCTCGCGGGTGGAAATCAGCGAAAGAACGCAGCTCTCCACCACGACTGTTTCGGCGATTACCGCCTCGCTGCTCGATGACGGGCTGATTCTCACCCGCCATATCGGTGATATCCGTACCGAAGGGGCGCGCGGCAGACCGCGCGTGATGCTGGAACTGAACCCGGATGCCGCCCGCGTTGTGGGCGCCAAGATCGCCGCAAACCGCATGGTTTTCGTCGTCACCGATTTCTGCGGCAATGTGCTGTCCACCCTTGCCTTGCCGATCCGCGTCGACCGCCAGCCCATCGGCGTCATCGCCGATCTGGTGGAAGACGGCGTACGACGCTGCGTCGTCGATGCCGGTCTTTCGCTTGAGGATGTGGACATGGTCTGTCTCGGCCTGCCCGGTGTCATCGAACACCGCACCGGCAGGATCCGCAGCAGTCCTATCCTGCGCGAAGTAAACGTCAACTTTGCCGAGGAAATGACGGCGCGGCTGAATTCGCCAACCATCATCGAAAGTGACGCACACGCCATCACGCTCGCCCACCACTGGTTCGGCCATGCGCGCGATCTCGAAGACATGGTGCTGATTTCGCTGGAACAGACACTCGGGCTTGGCGTGCTGCACCAGAACCAGCTGTTTCGTGGTGCGGGCGGTCTCAGCCACAATCTCGGCGACCTCGTCATCGGCCTTGCCAATGAAGGCACGGTGCGGCTGGCAAGCCAGGCGGGCGAAAATGCCATTTTAGGCTCGCGCCCGGTGGACGGGCGTTTTGCCGAAGCGATCCGGCTCGGCCGTGGCATGCAGCATGCCCATGCGCTGATTGCGGCTGAAGATCACGATCTCATCGCGGCGGCCCTGCGCGCCGGCGCAGCACTTGGCCTGACACTTGCCAATATCGTCACGCTGTTTGCGCCGCCGCGGGTCATCATCACCGGCTCCAGCCTCGAACTTGGCGAACCTTTCATCGCCAGCATTCGCAACAGCTACAACGCCGCCGTGCCGCCATCGCTGGCCGGTGTCGCGGAACTGGTTTTCGATGTTGCGAGCGACGAATTGTGGGCGCAGGGGGCCGCGGCCGTTGCGCTTTACGAACTTTACGAATCGCCATGGAACACAACCGGGCCAGCGCTCTAGCCCACGGGGTTGAGCACAGGTCCAGGTATTTCTGATTTACGGGAGGAATCATATGAACAAGGTCGGTATCGGCATCATAGGCTGCGGCAACATTTCCAGCGCCTATCTCAAGGCCATGGCGTCGTTTCCTATTCTCGATATTCGCGGACTGGCGGATATGAACGAGGAAGCGGCGAAGGCGCGGGCGGACGAATTCGGCCTGAAGGCAACCAGCATCGACGCGCTTCTCTCCGACCCGTCAGTGGAAATCATCGTCAACCTGACAATCCCCAAGGCGCATGTGGAAGTGGGCCTGCGTGCGCTCGATGCCGGCAAGCACGCCTATTCGGAAAAACCGCTCGGCATCAATTTCGCCGAGGGTAAACGCCTTGCGGATGCGGCAAAGGCCAAGGGCCTGCGCATCGGCTCGGCCCCCGACACCTTCCTTGGCGGCGGACACCAGACCGCACGCCGCCTGATCGATGAGGGTGTGCTGGGCCAGCCCGTTGGCGGAACGGCCACCTTCATGTGCCCCGGCCATGAGCGCTGGCACCCCAACCCGGCCTTCTATTACGAGGTCGGTGGCGGGCCGATGCTGGATATGGGCCCCTATTACATTACCGATCTCGTTAACCTGTTCGGCCCGGTCGCCAAGGTGGCGGGCTTTGCCGTTGCACCGCGCAATGAGCGCCTCATCACCAGCGAACCGAAGAACGGTGAAAAAATCCCCGTCCATGTCGCCACCCATGTGTCCGGCGTGCTGGCCTTCGAGAACGGCGCCGTTGTGCAGGTGGGCATGAGCTTTGATGTGGCGGGCCACAAACATGTGCCGCTGGAACTCTACGGCACCGAAGGCACGCTGATCGTGCCCGATCCCAACCATTTCGGCGGCGAGGTGCAATTGCTGAAAAAGGGCGGCCAGTTCGAGCCGCAGTCGCTGTCGTCGCCCTATGCTGACGGCAATTATCGCTCCATCGGCGTTGCAGATATGGCCTACGCGATCCGCGAGAACCGTCCGCACCGCGCCAATGGCGATCTCGCCCTGCATGTGCTGGAAGTCATGGAAGCCTTCCAGACGGCATCGGACAGCGGCACGACCGTTTCCATCACCACCAAAGCGGAGCGCCCTGCGCCGCTCGAAACATCGCTGGTCGACGGCCAGCTCGGCAAATAATCCCGAGGAGGAAATAAATGCGCGAAGCACTCATCGTCTGGGGCGGCTGGAGCGGCCACGAGCCGCAGGAATGCGCCACCATCGTCAAGGACATATTGGAGGAAGACGGTTTCAAGGTCTATGTGGAGCACAGCACGGAGGCTTTCGCCGATCCGTCGGTGCATGATCTCAGCCTCGTCGTGCCTATTGTCACCATGTCGAAGATCGAGAAGGAAGAGATCAAGAACCTCACGGCCGCCGTCGAAAACGGCGTCGGCATTGCCGGTTTCCATGGCGGTGCGGGCGACAGTTTCCGCGAATGCGTGGAATATCAGTTCATGATCGGCGGCCAATGGGTCGCCCACCCCGGCAATATCATAGATTACACGGTCAACATCACCCGCCCCGACGACCCGCTGATGGAGGGAATTTCCGATTTCCCCTATACGTCGGAGCAATATTACATGCATGTCGACCCCTCCAACGAGGTGCTGGCCACGACGAAGTTCACCGGCGACCACGCCTGGTGGATCGACGGCGTGGTGATGCCGGTGGTCTGGAAACGCAAATATGGCAAAGGCCGCGTCTTCTATTCGGCGCTCGGCCATCAGGCCAAGGAATTTTCCGTACCGCAGATGAAGACCATGTTTCGCCGCGGCGCCAACTGGGCGGCGCGCTGAAGCGTGCATTGAGAGGCGGCAAAACAAGGCCGCCTTTTCCTTTCATCAGCCGCGAATAATCTCTTCCGCCGCCATCGCCACGCTGAGAACATGGTCATCCGAGCCGTGTAGACCGGAAAGCAGCAGGCCAACCGGCATGTCTGCTTCACCCGTCCCGCAATGGATGGAAACGCCGCAGAGATCGAAGAAATTGCCGATCTGGGTGTTTCGCAGGGTTTTCGCATTCATGGCGAAAAAGGCATCGTCATCATCGAGAAGCGGTGCGACCTTGGCCGCAACATGCGGCAATGTCGGCGACACCAGCAGTTCCTGCCTGCCGATCATGCCTGAAAACGCCGCCGTCATGCGTTCTCGCGCCTCGATGATGGCGATATAATCAGGCATTGAAATATTTGCACCAAGCCTCGTTCGCGCAACCACGCGCGGGTCCATGCGCGCGGCATCCGCACCTTCCAGCCGTGTCTTGTGCAGGGCAAAGGCTTCCGCCGTCACCAGCGCGCCCTTTTCTTTGATAAGATCGAACAGTTCCGAAAAAATCGGGAATGCCTGCCGCCGCACCGACGCACCGGCGCGGACAAGACGTTCCACCGCCTGCTCGAAAGCGGCTGCAACGCCATCCTCTATGCCATCGAAAAATACAGTTTCCGGCACCACCAGCGAAAGGCCCGCGAGAGGCGCACGCTGGACGTCTGCAGCCGCCTTGCCGCGCATGGCGGCATCCACCCAGACGGCGTCCTGCACGGTGTGCGTGAGCGGCCCGAGCGAATCCAGGCTTTTTGCCAAGGGATAAACGCCACGCATCGAATAGCGGCCGCGGCTTGCCTTGTAACCCACCACACCGTTGAAGGCGGCGGGAATACGCACCGATCCGCCCGTATCGGTGCCGATCGCCACCGGCACCAGACCAGCGGCGACAGTGACGCCCGCGCCGGACGAAGAGCCGCCCGGCAGACGGTGACCATCCTTAGAAGCAGGATTGCGTGGCGTGCCATAATGCGGATTGATGCCGAGACCGGAAAACGCGAACTCGCTCATATTGGTGCGGCCGATGCAGATCATGCCCGCCTGTTTCAGCGCCGTCACCACATCAGCATCGCGAGACGCAGGCGCATCATCCGCAAGCACCGTCGATCCGGCCGTGGTCGCCATGCCTTCCAGATCAAAAAGGTCCTTCCAGGCCACCGGAATGCCATCAAGCACGCCACAGGAACGGCCCTCGGCAATGCGTTTTGACGCGGCTTCCGCCTCCAGCATGGCCCGCGCCGCCGTCAACTCGACAAAAATTGTCTGATCGCCCTCATTGCCGATCGCATCCAGCGTCTCCTCCGCCAAGGTACGCGGATCGAGATGGCCGCTCTGGATGAGAACGGAAAGCTGCGCGATATTTTTGCCTCTGTGAGCCATGGATATCTTCCCTGAAAACGGCATGTTGCGCACAACATGCCGTTTATCGACCCGTTGGCAAGGTCAATCGTCGCGCCATCTATGCCCCACACGCAGATCAGGAAACATGACGAAGATCGCAGAATTTTGGAGTCTATCCTTGACGCTTCATCTCTAACCTCCGATTTTTTCAACCTGAGGTGCATGAATGCCATTTCTTATATAAGCTACGACTATAAAAAGACGGATTAATTCTTAATCGCCTCTAAACTTTGTTGAATTATTTAGCAGACATCATTGAAACGCATGCCCTATAAAATTCCATAAAACAATTATAACGCGACATCGCGGGGGACTATCGCGAATGGAAGAGACTGCCTATCGCGGGACGGATAGACAGGTTGAACCGGGCCACACGCTTCGCTCACCGACGCAGCCGGAAACAGGCCGGTTTTCGCGGCGGCGGTCGCTTGCCAGCAAGATAACCCTGATATTCCTGGGCGGCGTGATCTTTTCCTACAGCATCGGCGCGCTCGTCGGCTGGTACATGTTCGTTGCCGCCGCCAGCGAGCAATGGCTCAACCAGGCCCGCGTCAATTCGCAGATCGCCAGCGCCACGCTTCGCAGCATCTATACCTATGTCAGCGTCACCGCCGATGCCGACGGGCAGGTCAACGGCATATTGACCGACAAGCCGATCGGCGATGATGACTCCATTCTCGTCACCGGCTTCAACCCCAGCGACGTGCTCGCGCTTATCGGCGCGCAGACCAAGAATGCCGTCTGGCTTTTCCGTTATGATGAGGCCGCTTCCGGCTTCCGCCAGATCGCGGCGGCCTTCGACAACGCCACCGATGACGACGAAAAGCCGCTCGCCACCGATCCCATCTTTTCCAGAGACGCGGTCGCCGCGCGTTTTTCCACCGGTTTTGCGACCATCGGTGAATCCAGCCATTATATCGGCCTGCTGCCGATCATCAGCACGGAAACGAAGAAACCGATCGGCGCGGTCGCCGTCAGCATTGGCGGATCGGACGCGCTTTATGGCGCGCAGCGCAAGCTCATCTATAATTCACTCGCCGCGCTGATCGTGGTCTTGACCGTCACCGGCGTGCTTGTGACCGTGATTGCCCGGCATTTCCTGAAACCGGTCCCGGCGCTGGTGCAGGCGACCCTGCGGATTGCCCGCGAGGAAACAGATGTCGCTACGCCGTTTCAGGAGCGGCGGGACGAGATCGGCGACATGGCAACCGCCATCGAAACGTTGCGCGAGGCGGTTCTGGAGCGTGGACGCCTGCGGCAGATACGCGATATGGCGCAGCAGCTGGAGCATATGGCTCATCACGACGCGCTGACCGGACTTCCAAACCGCGTGCTGTTGATGAAGACGCTGGAAAACCGTCTGGAGCAACTGTCGGCGTCCGGCCAGCCCTTCAATGTCATGCTGCTCGATCTCGACCGCTTCAAGGCCGTCAATGACACACTCGGACATGCCGCCGGTGACGCCTTGCTGGTGGCGGTGGCCTCGCGGATTTCCTCCGTGCTCGGTGAAAACGATATGGTGAGTCGCCTCGGCGGCGACGAATTCGCAATCATACAGTCGATAAACGGTGACTGCGAGAGCGATGCGGCGATGCTGGCCGCGCGGGTGGTGCATGCCGTCTCGCGCAGTTTCGGCCTCGAAGGCAGCGATATCAGTATTGATACCAGCATCGGAATCGCCTGCGCGCCGGGCCACGGCACATCCGCCACGCAGCTTCTGCAACACGCCGATCTCGGCCTTTACCGGGCGAAATCCATGGGCTGTGGTTATTTCGTTTTCTATGAGGCGGGCATGGACATGGCGGCGCAGCATAAGCATGCGCTGGAAATAGACATGAAATCCGCACTCGAAAATCACGAATTCGAGCTGCACTACCAGCCCGTGGTCAATCTGCAGAGCGGTCGCATTGTAGCTTATGAAGCGCTGGCCCGCTGGCGGCACAGCAAGCTTGGCCTCATTACCCCGGACCGCTTCATCACGCTTGCCGAAGAAAACAACTTCATCAGGCCGTTGGGCGAATGGGTTCTGGCACAGGCCTGCATGGATGCGATGACCTGGCCGAAGGATATCAGGCTCGCCGTCAACCTATCCGCCGTTCAGCTCTGTAATGACGACATCGTCCCTGTCGTCGACCGGGCGCTTGAGAAATCCGGTTTCCCGGCGGAACGGCTTGAACTGGAAGTGACGGAAACGGCCATGCTGGAGCGTGACAGCAGCGCCCGGGCCCTGAAACTGCTGAAGGAAAGAGGCGTTCGCCTCGCTCTTGATGATTTCGGCACCGGTTACGCCGGGCTCAGCACACTCACCCATGTCGCTTTCGACAAGATCAAGATCGACCGGGAATTCGTCTCCGGCCTGCCGGCCAATCCCATGTGTTCGGCCATCGTCAACACCGTCATCGACATGGCTGAACAGATTGGCCTGAAGGTCACCGCCGAAGGCGTTGAGAACAGTGAGCAGGTCGAAGCGCTCAAGCTTTCCGGGTGCGACGAAGCGCAGGGCTATTATTTTGCCGAGCCCGCGCCGCTTGCCCGAATTCTCAAGAACCGCGCCGTCATCGCTCCGATTGCGCAGGATGAATTCGGCGATATCGGTCTGCCGACACAGGAAATCTATTGCCCACCACAAAAAGCCATTTGAGAAACCGGCCGCCGGCCCAGAGGACATAAAATGCGTCTTTCAGTATTTTGCCTTTTCCTCACATGCTTTGCTCCCATCACCCCCTTGCAGGCCGCTGGCGAAGGCGACACGCTTCAGCAGATTGCCAGAACCGCCAAGATCCGCATTGGCTATCGCGAGGCCGAACCGCCTTTTTCCTATCAGTTGCCCGATGGCGAGGTCACCGGTTTCTCGACCGATCTTTGTCGGGCGATCAGCGAAGATATTCGCAGGAAGCTGAAGCTCGACCGCATCGAGCTCGAATATGTCAAGGCAACGCCCGCGACCCGCTTCATCCTTGTCCGCAGCGGCCAGATCGACATTGAATGCGCGGCCACGACCAATAATAGCGAACGCCGCAAGATCGTGGATTTCTCCTATCCCAATTTCATGACCGCGACGCAGTTTCTCTCCCGAAGGCAGGACAATCTGAAAAGCCTTGCCGATCTCGCCGGACGGTCCGTCACATCCGCCTCCGGCACCGTCAATATCGAGCAGCTCAACGCCGTCAACCGGGCGAAGAACCTCAATATCTCGGTAATGCCGACAAAAACCAATGAGGAGGCCTTCGAACTCGTGGTTTCCGGCAAGGCGTCCGCCTTTGTCATGGATGGCATATTGCTCGCGGCGCTGGCGGCGACATCGGAAAACCCGGACCTCTATGCGCTTTCCGAGGAAACGCTGAGCGCACCCGAACCCTATGGTCTGGTTTTCCGGCGCAACGACCCGGCTTTCAAGGCGGCGGTCAATGAAAGCCTCAGACATATCTTCACCGGGCCGGCCATTCACGGCCTCTATGAAAAATGGTTCACCAAGCCCATTCCCCCCAACGGCATGAACCTGAACCTGCCAATGGCCGCGTCATTAAAACAGGCCTACGAATATCCAAGCGAATACCAGGACTGAGAGCGCAAAGCGCCAACTCCTATCGATTTTCATGAAGATGTTTTGACGGATTATTTTGGCTGGAGATGCGCGATGCAGAGATCGACATTATGGCTTCTGTTGTTTTTCCTCAGTCTTCTGCCCGCCCAGGCGGCCAGTGACGGTGCCCAACCGCCGACGCTTGATACCATTGCCAGAACCGGCACGATCAAGCTCGGTTATGCCGATCGCAATATTCCCTTTTCCTATCTTGGCGCCGGGCCGGAACCGATCGGTTACAGCATCGAGCTCTGCCTGAGGGTGGCGGATTCCATCAAGAGAAAGCTCGGCCTGCCGGAACTGAAGGTCGAATTCGTCAAGCGCACGCCCAGCAACCGCATCATGCTTCTCAATGACGGCACGATGGATATGGAATGCGTGGCAAGCACGAATACGGAGGAAAGGCGCAAGGCCGTGTGGTTCTCCTACAGCCACTTCATCACCGGCACGCGTTATGTCGCGCTGAAATCGAGCGGTCTGAACACCGTCGCCGATCTTGCCGGACGAACGGTGGTGGTGACGACAGGAACCATCAATATCAGCCAGCTCAACGTGCTCAATCGCAAATTGGGGCTGAACATTGCCGTGCTGCAGAATGACAGCACGGAGGGCAGTTTCGACATGGTGACGGAAAACCGCGCCTCAGCCTTCGTGATGGACGATATTCTCCTGCGATCCTTCGTCGCCGAAACGGGCAAGCCGGAAGACTATGTCATCTCCAACGAATATCTCGCCCCGCCTCAGCCCTATGGGCTGATGCTCCGGCACGGCGATAGAGGCTTCAGGGATGCCGTCAACGAAGCGCTCGGCGAAATCTATGCCAGCGGAGAAATCGAAAAAATCTACGACAAATGGTTCAACGCGCCGATCCCGCCGAACGGGATAAACCTGAAACGCCCGCTGCCCGGTGACCTGGAGGAAGCGTTTCACAAACCCGTCGATACGACGGCGGAATAGAAAAGCCGCCCGGTGGCGGGCGGCGTCTTTGGCGGAACGTCTTCAGGCAGCGCGCAGGTCCGCGCCAAGCGGGATTTCGACGTCGATCTCCAGAATGGAGACATGCTCGTCGCGATCCATCTTCACATGCACCCTGTCGCTGTCGATCTGCACATGCTTGGCGATGACACCGAGAATTTCTTCCCGGAGGATAGCCACGAGATCGGAGCCGGACGATGCCCTTTCGTGGGCGAGCAGCACCTGCAGACGCTCACGCGCAAGCGGTGCCGACTTCTGTTTGCGGAAAAGACTGAAGATGCTCATGCAGCCCTCCTTGCGAAGATCTTGGAGAAGATGCCACGCTTCTCACCCGGGATGACCACCGGAATATCCTCGCCGGACAGGCGGCGGGCGGCGTCGAAATAGGCCATGGCCGGCGCGCAACGGGCATCCGCCAGCGTTACCGGCGCACCGACGTTGGAGGCGCGCAGCACGTCCGTGCTTTCGGGAATGATGCCGAGCAGCGGAATGGAAAGGATTTCCAGAACGTCATCGACCTTCAACATGTCGCCACGCTCGGCGCGGGAAGCATCGTAACGCGTCAGAAGCAGGTGCTTCTCCATGCGCTCGCCGCGTTCGGCCTTCAGCGTCTTGGAATCGAGCAGGCCGATGATGCGGTCGCTATCACGCACCGAGGAGACTTCCGGATTGGTGACAACGACGGCCACGTCTGCATGGCGCATGGCCAGCGTCGCACCGCGTTCGATACCGGCCGGGCTGTCACAGATCACCCAGTCGAAATGTTTCTTCAGTTCGTTGATGACCCATTCGACGCCTTCGGGCGTCAGATTGTCCTTGTCACGCGTCTGCGAGGCCGGCAGGAGGAACAGCGTCTCGAGGCGCTTGTCGCGGATCAGCGCCTGCGTCAGCTTGGCATCGCCCTGGATGACGTTGACGAGATCGTAAACCACACGGCGTTCAGCACCCATGACGAGATCGAGGTTGCGCAAGCCGACATCGAAATCGACGACCACGACCTTCTCTTTATTCTGCGCCAATGCGGCGCCAAGCGCTGCGGTCGAGGTGGTCTTGCCGACCCCGCCCTTGCCGGAAGTTACAACGACTACCTTCCCCATATGGCTCTCTCCTGTTCCTGTGTGTTTATCTGTTATCAGCCGAGTTTTGCGGCCTTGATCGTATCGTTTTCCAGCCAGAGCTGAACGGGCTGGCCGCGCAGCTTGTCGTCAATATCCTCGGCCACCTTGTAGACGCCGTCGATGGCCAGAAGCTCCGCTTCGAGCTTGCGGCAGAAGATGCGCGCCGAAACATTGCCGAGCGAACCGGCCATGGCGCGACCGCGCAGGGCGCCGTAAATATGCACCGAACCGCCGGCGATGATTTCCGCGCCCGAGGCGACCGAGCCGATGACGGTCACGTCGCCTTCGGGAAACATGATCGACTGGCCGGAGCGCACCGGCTCGTTGATGACCAGCGACTGCACGACGGCCCTGACCTCACCGGCAGCACGCGGCTTTTCCTCCGGCAAGTCGGCGGCGATGGCGACCGGTTCAACCTCGACATCGGAAGCAGGCTTTCCACCCTTCAGCGATGGCGGCATGCCCGGCTCGATCATCGAGGGGCGAACGCCCTCAATGCCCATGATGCCGACATTGCGCTCCGTCAGCGCCGCCAGCAGTTCTTTCAGGCCCGCCTTGTCGAGCGACAGCTCAGAGACGTCGAGAACCACCGGCCGCGACAGAAAGAAGCCCGCCGAACGGGCGGCGAGATCATCAAGCCTCTCCAGCCATTGATCGACCGGAGATTCGGGGGACAGGACGACTGCGAGGAAGGAGCGGCCTTTGATACGGATCGAACGCTGGTCTGTTAGCACTTTGGTCATCTTGGTAAATAAATCGTTGACAATTAGGTACCTCGAATATGGTTAACAAATGGTTAACGCCGACCCCAAAGAAGGGAAATCGTTAAGAAAATTCCCCTTGCGAAACTCCTCGCGCAGAACTTTCAAAAACCTCGGCTACCTTTTGATTTCGCGATATTCCACCCGCTGTGAATGCCTATGATGACAGCTCATCCTTGCAGCAGGCTGACGTCTCAGCGAAGACACGCCCTCCCCTCCTTCCCTGCCCCGGGGAGATCGACTCGACGGGATCGCGGCACGTCCGATTCTGGCACAAGATTTCCGACCGACCTTGAGCCGGCCTTCGATTCCCTGGATGGAAAAGCGATTCCGTTATGTCTCCCAATACTGTAGATACGGGCTGCCCCACAGTTCCAACGGAAGAATGAGATGCACAGCAAAGTCCCGCCGCAGAACCAGATTTTTTCGCAAGAGTTTGCGGCCTTCCTGTTCGACATGGATGGAACACTCGTCAATTCGATCGCCGTCGTCGAGCGGGTCTGGCGGGAGTGGGCCGTTGCTAACGGCATCGAGCCGGTTGCTTTCCTGCAGCGCATTCATGGCATGCGGGCTTCGGAGGTGATCCGTCGCGAGGCGGTTCCCGGCCTTAATGTGGATGCAGAGGCCGACATGATACTGCGCGCCGAGATGGATGATGTGGACGGCATCATCCAGATACCGGGCGCCGCAGCCTTCCTCGCATCTTTGCCGGCAGGCAAGTGGGCCATCGTGACCTCAGCCGTGCGTGAACTGGCGGAACGGCGGCTCGCCGCGGCCGGCATTACGCCGCCACCCGTCATGATCTGTGCGGACGATGTCGTCAACGGCAAGCCCGATCCCGAAGGTTACAGGAAGGCGGCCGAAAGGCTGGGCGTTGCGCCGGAAAGCTGCGTCGTCTTCGAAGACGCGCCCGCAGGCATTCAGGCCGGAGAACGCATGGGCGCCGCGGTGGTGGTCATCAACGTGACCCATTCCCACCCGATCGAAACGCCGCATCTTTCCATTGGCGGGTATGGTGAGCTGGATGTCATCATCGGCGACGACGGCGGCTTGAAGCTCGCAGGTAGCAAGAGCTGAAAAGCCAACCCGCGCCGTCATCCTCGGGCTTGTCCCGAGGACCCAACCACGTATCGCAAAGCCGATCGGTTGCAGATGCCCGGGACAGGCCCGAGCATGACGGAGGAGACGTTTTCGGACTTTGCCATCACCCTCGGTCCGATGACTTGGGCTGGCTGGTTTCCGGTTCAAGTCCGGAATGGCGGAAATGGGAAAAGCCCCGGAGTAAGGCAAATGCCAAGCCTCTGCATCGGCCGCAAGTCTTTCGCCTCGCACTTTTCCACACCGGCCAATTGACAGCACCACATAAATGCGCCCTAATAAAATTGGTAAGACCATCTTACCGCTTGCGCGATCGGGGGAGACTTTCGCGCTGGGAGGGACATCATGTTTGTGGCTCTGGAGCCGCGCCGCCTTTACCGGCTGGTCGCGGAACAAATTCGTTTGCTCATCGAAAGCGGGGAACTGACCGAAGGTCAGCGCCTGCCGGCGGAACGGGACCTTGCGGAACGCTTCGGCGTTTCCCGCCCGACGGTTCGTGAAGCCCTCATCGTTCTGGAAGTGGAGGGCCACATCCATATTCGCATGGGTTCGGGCGTCTATGTCAGCGCAGCCGGCAAACAGGCTAAAGAAAAGCCGACGGTGCCGGATGCGCATGGTCCGTTCGAAATCCTGCAGGCGCGCTGCATCATCGAAAGCGCGATTGCCGAGGAAGCCGCGCGGCTTGCCAAGCCGGAATGCATCGCCAAACTTGATGATATCATCGAACGCATGGCCGGCGCGCTCGACAATTCACCGCAGGCGCTCAATCTCGACCGGGCATTCCACACTGCGATTGCCGACATCATCGGCAATTCGGCGCTCAATCGCTTTACCGGCCTGATCTATGACGAGCGCAGCCTGTCACCCTTTTTCGAAAAGCTCGCCAGCTATTTCGAGGGTCCGCACACCTGGAACCTCGCCGTGCAGGAACATCGGGTAATCCGTGACGCCATTGCCGCCAACGACCCGGAAGGGGCGCGCGAGGCGATGCGGCAGCATCTGACGCTGTCGCAGAAGAGATTTTCCGAAAGCTTCGGGGAGGAAGCGATCGGAGAAGAATAACCGCCGCCAAACCGGCGACGGGGAAAATGAAAAATCTGACTTTAATTCGGGAGGAGTTAAGAATGAAAATCAGATTGTCGACTTTGATGGGCGCAACAGCCGCCATCCTGCTTTCCGCTCTGGCGGCGCAGGCACAGACCACGCTGAAATGGGCCCATGTTTACGAAACCTCCGAACCGTTCCACACGGATTCGGTCTGGGCCGCAGAAGAAATCGCCAAGCGCACTGATGGCCGCTACAAGATCGATGTCTTTCCGGCTTCTCAGCTTGGCAAGGAAGCCGATATCAATCAGGGCCTGAAGATCGGCACTGTTGATATCATCATTTCCGGCTCGAGCTTCGCGGCGCGTGACTTTAAGCCGATCGGCGTCACCTATTTCCCCTATATCTTCCGCGATCCGAGCCATTTGATCGCCTATACCAAGAGCGACATCTTCAAGCGCCTCGCCAAGGGTTACGAAGATAAAACCGGCAACCACATCGCCGCCGTCAGCTATTACGGCACGCGCCACACCACATCGAACAAGCCGATTGCCGCCTGCGCCGACATGGCCGGGCTGAAGATGCGTGTTCCCGATGTTCCAGCCTATCTCGCCATGCCGCGTGCCTGCGGTGCCAACACGACGCCGATTGCCTTTGCGGAAGTCTATCTGGCGCTCCAGAACGGCACCGTCGATGCACAGGAAAACCCGCTGACCACCATCGAGGCGAAGAAGTTCTTCGAAGTGCAGAAGAATATCGTCTTGACCGGTCACATCGTCGACCACCTCAACACGGTGATTTCGAAGAACCTCTGGTCGCAGCTTTCCGATGACGACAAGAAAATCTTCACCGAGGTCATGCAGCAGGCCGCCGAGCGGACCACCAAGACAATCGATGAACGCGAAAAAAGCCTCGTCGAAGACTTCAAGAAGCGCGGCCTGACCGTCGCCGAAGTCGACAAGGCCGACTTCGAGAAGAACGTCATCGAAAAAGTGAAGTTCGAGGACTTCGGTTACGACAAGGCCGACTGGGAAGCCATTCGCGCCGTCAAGTGAAGCAAGATCCGGTGCGGCTTTTTTGCCGCACCGCCCTTTCTCTCCAGACGGGATATCTCAATGTCGCAGGAAATCCATACTCAGGTCACGCCTGAGGAACTCGCCCATACATTCGACGAGGCGCCGCCCGAGGTCGATCTCAAGGTCTATGCATTCGAGGACTGGGTCACGCTCGGCCTTTTCTGGCTGATGACGGGCTGTGTGTTCCTCCAGTTTTTCACCCGCTACGTGCTTAACAACAGCTACGCCTGGACGGAGGAAATCGCCGTCAACTGCCTGATCGGCGTGGTGTTTCTGGGCTCGGTCATGTGCGTTCGCATGTCGCGTCACATCCAGGTGGATGTGCTTTATCACTATGTGCCGCCGCAGGTGGCCCGCGTCATGTCGATCCTTGTCGATGTGCTGCGTATCGTCTTCTTCGCTTACACATCCTGGCTGATGTGGCGCTATCTGGAAATCGTCGCAGATGAGGAGATGGTAACCGTAGCGCTTCCGCGCAACATCGTCTTCTACACGGTTCTGGCCGCTTTCGTGCTGATGTTCTTCCGGTCGGTGCAGGTCTTCATCGACAATATGCGGCGTGGCTATTCCGTTCTGGAGCGGCCCGAAGAATTCCAGAGCGCGGGGGATTGATCAGATGCTGCTTCTTATCGGCTCATTTCTTCTGCTGATGCTGATCGGCCTGCCGGTCGCCATTTCCATGGCCTCGGCCTCGCTGCTCTACATCGTGTTCTACAATGTCGCGCCTGATATCATCGCGGCGCAGCGCCTGATTGCAGGTGTCGAGAGCTTCCCGCTTCTGGCCGTTCCCTTCTTCATCCTTGCCGGTAATCTCATGAACACGGCAGGGGTGACGGGACGTATCTACTCCTTCGCGGTCGCGCTCGTCGGCTGGATGAAAGGCGGCCTGGCACAGGTCAACATCATCGGCTCGGTGATCTTTTCCGGCATGTCCGGCACGGCGCTTGCCGACGCCGCCGGTATCGGCACCATCGAAATCAAGGCCATGAAGGACCACGGTTATCCGGTCGAAGCGGCCGTCGGCGTCACCGCCGCTTCCGCGACGCTCGGACCGATCTTCCCGCCATCACTGCCCTTCGTCATTTACGGCATGATGGCGAATGTCTCCATCGGCGCGCTGTTCATGGCCGGCATCATTCCGGGTGTCGTCATGACGCTGCTGATGATGATCACGGTTGCGGTCTTCGCCTATATCAAGGGCTGGGGCTCCGATACGCCCTTCAGCCTCAGAACCATCTTTGGTGCATCAATAGAAGTCTTCGTGGTGATGATGGTGCCGCTCGGCATCTATATCCTCACGGCATTTGGCCTGTCGCTGAACCTGTCGATCCTGATCGTGCTGGTCATCCTGCTCGCCTGCGACTGGTATTTCGACTTCTCCGCCGTGATGGCGCTAATGACGCCGGTGATCCTGATCGGCGGCATGACCATGGGCTGGTTCACACCGACGGAAGCAGCCGTCGCGGCCGTGCTCTGGTCGCTGTTCCTCGGGCTCGTCCGTTACCGCACGATGACCTTCAAGACGCTGGCGAAATCGACCTTCGACACCATCGAGACAACTGCCTCGGTGCTCTTCATCGTCGCGGCAGCCTCGGTCTTCGCATGGCTTCTGACTGTCAGCCAGGCGGCGCAGCTTCTGTCTGCGGCGATCCTGACGATCACCGACAGCAAGTGGATCTTCCTCGTGCTGGTCAATCTCTTGATGCTGTTCGTCGGCTGCTTCCTCGATACGATTGCGGCCATCACCATCCTCGTGCCGATCCTGTTGCCGCTGGTGCTGCAATTTAACATCGATCCGGTGCATTTCGGCCTTATCATCACGCTCAACCTGATGATCGGTCTGCTGCATCCACCACTTGGCATGGTGCTGTTCGTGCTCTCGCGCGTGGCAAAACTCTCCGTCGAACGCACCACCATCGCCATCCTGCCGTGGCTGGTGCCGCTGTTCGTCGCATTGCTGCTGATCACCTTCATTCCCGCAATCACGTTGTGGCTGCCGACCGAAATGGGCCTGATCCGCTGACGAAACCCCTGCCCGCGCGGTTCGCCGCGCGGGTTCATTCATTCCATACACAGACATGAGGGCATCGTCATGCAGACACGCGTGGCACGTCTATACGGCCAGAAGGACATTCGCGTCGAAACGCAGGACCTCGTCGAGCCGGGTCCCGGCGAAGTGCTGCTCACTATGGCGGCGGGCGGCATCTGTGGCTCCGATCTCCATTATTACCAGGATGGCGGCTTCGGCCCGGTCCGGGTGCGTGAACCGATCATCTGCGGGCATGAGGCATCCGGCCATGTACGGGCGCTGGGGGAAGGCGTCAACGGGCTCGCCATCGGCCAGCTCGTCGCCGTCAATCCCTCGCAACCCTGCGGCCATTGCCATTTCTGCCAGAAGGGCCAGCCGATCCACTGCCTTGAGATGCGCTTCATGGGCAGCGCCATGCGCCTGCCGCACGAACACGGCATGTTCCGCGACCGGCTCGTGGTTCCGGCAAAACAATGTACAACATTTTCAGACGCCACCTCGCCCGCCGAAGCTGCCTGCACCGAACCGCTCGCCGTCTGCCTGCATGCCGCAGCGCAGGCCGGCGATCTCGCTGGCGCGAAGGTGCTGGTGACGGGGGCCGGGCCGATCGGGCTCTTGACCATCGCCGCGGCCCGCCATGGGGGTGCAAGCATCATCGTTGCGACCGATCTGACCGATGCGGCGCTGGAACGTGCGCCAGCCATGGGTGCGGATCGCACGATCAATGTCGCGAAGGATGCCGAGGCGCTTTTACCCTATCAGGACAACAAGGGTTATTTCGACGTTATTTTCGATTGCTCCGCCGCTGGCCCCGCGCTCCGCAGCGCCTTCGCCTGCGTGCGTCCGCGCGGCACCATCGTGCAGGTGGGCGTGACCGGCGATATTACCATTCCGCTCAATGCGCTGGTGGGCAAGGAAATCCTATGGCGCGGCTCGCAACGCTTCCACGATGAATTCGCCATCGCCGCGGGGCTCATCTCCACCCGCAAGATCGATGTGCGGCCAATCATTTCCCACAGTTTCCCCCTTGGCGAGGCGAAAGCCGCATTCGAACAGGCCGGAGACCGATCCGCGGCCTGCAAGGTGCAACTGACATTTTCCGCAGAATGATATTTGAGGACTTAAGATGAGACATACATGGCGCTGGTTCGGCCCGGTCGACAGGGTCACGGTTCAGGATGCGGCTCAGGCGGGGGCGGAAGGCATTGTCAGCGCGCTGCATCACATCGCCACCGGTGACGTCTGGCCGGTCGACGAGATCGCCAAACGGCATGAGGCCATCAAGGCCGGCGGTCTTTATTGGGACGTGGTGGAAAGCGTGCCGGTTTCCGAGGATATCAAGACCCAGACCGGCGATTGGAAAACCCATATATCCAACTGGCAGGAGACGCTGCGCCGCCTTTCCGCCTCCGGCATCCGCACCGTCTGCTACAATTTCATGCCCGTGCTGGACTGGACCCGCACCGACCTGCGCTGGGAAACCAAACACGGCGCGAAGGCGATGCGCTTCGATCTTACCGATTTCGCCGCCTTCGATATTCACATCCTGAAGCGCCCCGACGCAAAGGCCGATTATCCGGACTGGCTGGTAGAAGAAGCGACAAAACGCTTCACTGAGATGCCGGATACAAAAATCGCAGCGCTCGGGCGCAATATCGGCGCGGGTCTGCCGGGCTCGGCGGATGGTTATACGCTCGCCCAGCTTCTGGAAAAGCTGCGCTCCTATCACGGCATCAACCGCGAAAGGTTGCAGCAGAATCTGGTCGACTTTCTCTCCGAGGTGACGCCGGTTGCCGAAGAAGTCGGCATCAACATCTGCGCCCATGGCGATGATCCGCCGTGGCCGCTGCTCGGCCTGCCGCGTATCCTCTCCACCGAGGCCGACTATGCCCATATGCTCTCAAAGGTCGATAGCCGCGCCAATGGCGTGACGCTCTGCACCGGCTCTCTCGGCGCGCGGGCGGATAACGACCTGCCCTTCATCGCCAGCCGTTTTGCCGACCGCATCCATTTCGTGCATCTGCGCAACGTGACGCGCGACACCGACACCGTGCCCTGCTCCTTCTTCGAAGACGAACATCTGGAAGGCGGAACCGACATGGTCGCCGTCATCGCCGCACTCGTCACCGAAGAGGCGCGCCGCCGGGCGGAGGGCCGTGAAGACCACACCATTCCAATGCGCCCCGATCACGGCCAGGAAATTCTCGACGATCTGACGCGCGGCGCGCAACCCGGTTATCCCGCCATTGGCCGGCTGAAGGGGCTTGCGGAACTGCGCGGCATCGAGCGCACGCTGTCGCACAGCCGCTTCGGTCTTGCGAACGGCAAAGGCTGAACAGGAGAATTGACCGCGGACGGTTCCGTCAGCCTGCGGTCAACCGCGCCCGGAAAAAGAGATAGGAGAAGGTTGCAAGTCCTCCGGCAACCACTCCAGCGGCTTTCACGGCGCCGTCCGTCAGCTGCGGATGGCGTGTCGGGGACAGGAATTGCAGCGCCTCGATCCCGAAAGCCGCGACAATGCCCGCTATAATGATCGCCAGCCAATAACGCGGATAGGCCAGCACGAAGGCGGCAGAGCAGAAGGCGAAGGCGGCGGCGCGGTCTATGCCAACAGTCGTCAGCGTATGCGGCCGAAATCCGATTGGGCAGATTGTAACGATCACGATCAGCAGCAGAACCGACCAGGCGACATATTTCGGAAGTCTATTTGTCATCATGGCGTCACAATAAAGCGCCGTGCGCGTAAACGGAAGCGGGTCTTTTTCACGCCTCGCCCAATTAATCACACTTTTCGGTCAGATAGTTGAAAAACCGGCTTTCGCTCAAGCCCCACACGGGCTAAGGCAGAAGGCAACCGGGCGAGGATCGCGGCTGATGGCGTTTGCGCTGTCGCTTTTCGGTCTGGCGTTACGGTGTCGGGTGGATTTTCCACACAGGATCAGATTTTCAGGGAAGAGCACAATGAGTTTCAAGCCGCACGGCAAACATCTGGTTGCAGGAGAATGGGTCGCAACGGAAGCAAAATTCCGCAGCGAGCCTGCACATGGCGAAGCTTTCGATTTTTCGGTCGGCACCGTCGATCTGGTGAATGCGGCCTGTGAAGCTGCCGAAGAAGCCTTCTGGAGCTACGGTTATACCACCCGCGAAGAGCGCGCCGCATTCCTCGACACCATCGCCGATGAGATCGAAGCCCGCGCCGACGCCATCACCGAAATCGGCTCGTCCGAAACCGGCCTGCCCGCGGGACGCCTGCAGGGCGAACGCGGCCGCACCGTTGGCCAGCTCCGTCTCTTCGCTTCGCATATCCGCAAGGGCGACTATCTCGACCGTCGCCATGACGAAGCGCTGCCGGATCGCCAGCCGCTGCCGCGCCCGGATATCCGTCTGATGCAGCGTCCGATCGGCCCCGTTGCGGTCTTCGGCGCCTCCAACTTCCCGCTCGCCTTCTCCACGGCCGGCGGTGACACCGCAGCGGCTCTGGCAGCTGGTTGCCCAGTGGTTGTCAAGGGTCACTCCGCCCATCCCGGCACCGGCGAAATCGTTGCCGAAGCCGTTCTCGCCGCCGTTAAGAAGCACAATCTGCATCCCGGCGTCTTCTCGCTGATCCAGGGCGGCCGCCGCGATGTCGGTTCCGCGCTCGTGCAGCATCCGCGCATCAAGGCGGTCGGTTTCACCGGTTCGCTCGCCGGCGGCCGCGCGCTCTTCGACCTCTGCGCACAGCGCCCCGAGCCGATCCCCTTCTTCGGCGAACTCGGTTCGGTCAACCCGATGTTCCTGCTGCCGGAAGCCGTTTCTGCTCGCGGTGAAGCCATTGCCAAGGGCTGGGCGGGTTCGCTCACCATGGGTGCCGGCCAGTTCTGCACCAATCCGGGCATTGCCGTCGTTCTTGCCTCGCAGGCAGACACGGTCGCGGAAACCGCGCGTACTGCTCTTTCCGAAGTCGGCCCGCAGGTCATGCTGACCGATGGCATCGCTTCGGCCTATCGTGATGGCCGCGACCGCATCGCTGCCGGCAACGGCGTGCGCGACGTGCTGACCACCTCCTGCAACCTGCGCAATGCAACACCTTATCTCTACCGTGTTGCCGGCAAGGACTGGGTTGCCAACCATGCACTCGCAGAAGAAGTCTTCGGACCGCTCGGCCTGATCGTCACGGTCGAAAGCGCAGAAGAAATGATCGAAGTCGCCAAGAGCTTCGAAGGCCAGCTGACGGCAACCCTGCATCTCGATGCCGGCGATGCCGAACTCGGCCGCAAGCTGCTGCCGATCCTGGAACGCAAGGCGGGCCGCGTTCTCGCCAACGGCTTCCCGACCGGCGTTGAAGTCTCCGAAGCCATGGTTCACGGCGGCCCCTACCCGGCCTCCACGAACTTCGGCGCAACTTCGGTCGGCACCATGTCGATCCGCCGCTTCATGCGCCCGGTCTCTTATCAGAACATTCCTTCGGACGTTCTGCCGGAAGACATTCGCTAATCACTGAAAAGGCAGGCGCGGCAATGCGCCTGCCTTCAGCGCCGGAACCTCCGCTTCCGTCATCCTCGGGTCAAGCCCGAGGATGACGTCGCGTTTGCGGCCTGACACGGAAGCTTCAACGCTTCACCGATACACACTTTCCAGATTTTCAGCAGTACGACGTCCACGTCGGTTGACATGGACCCTGCGCATAATGCTAATACGTCTCTCGTAACGTAATAACATTACACTCATTCTCAAAGACCCGCTATCGGTTCGAACCCGTATGAGGATGACAACGTCTGGAAGGAACACCATGAGATTTTCCCTTCATCACCATTTCGGTATGAGCGCACTCGCCACATGCCTTGCGCTTGCCACGCCGCTCGTTCCAGGCATGGCGCTGGCAGAAGAAAGCAGTGACAGCATCAAGGAATGGCGGCTATTCGTTGCCGATCACAGCCAGCCGGTGGTGCGCGCAATAGATTTCGAAACCGGCAAGGAGCTCGGGCGCTACGATCTGAAGGGCTATGCGGCGCTGACCGCCAGCGCCTCCGGCAAGACGGTTTTTGCAACACAGTCGGATGCCGACATGGTGCATGTGATCAAGACCGGCATCGTTTTCTCCGATCACGGAGAGCATCGCGATCTGGATGTGGAGGATACCGCGCTTTTACCCGTCACCTTCGAAGGCAAGCGCCCTTTTCACGTCGTGCCGCATGACGACCATGCGATCCTTTTTTATGACCGTGGCGGCAAGGCAGACATCATCGACGAGGCGGCCCTGCTGGATGGCAAGGCCAAGGTCCGCACCGTCGACACGACAGCGCCGCATCATGGCGTGGCGGTGACGCTGGGGCGCTTCGTTCTGGTTTCCGTGCCGAATACCGAGATCGAAACGAAACCCGATACACTGCCGCCGCGCATCGGACTGCGCGTTCTCGACAGGGAGGGCAAGCAGGTTGGCGAGCAGGCGGCATGCACCGATCTGCATGGCGAGGCGACGTCCGCACGGCTTGTCGCCTTCGGCTGCAAGGAAGGCATTCTCGTTGCCCGCCCGGGCGGCGCCGATGGTCCGAAGCTTGAAATGCTGACCTATCCCGAGGATTTCCCGAAAGCCTATACCGGCACACTGCTTGGCGGCAAATCCATGCAGTTCTTCCTCGGCAATTACGGTGAGGACAAGGTCGTCCTGATCGATCCTGATAGCAAGGACGCCTTCCGTCTGGTGGAGCTGCCGACCCGGCGCGTGGATTTCATCCTCGATCCCGCCAATCCGCGCAACGCCTATATTCTGACGGAAGACGGTGACCTGCATGTGCTTGATGTGCTGGAAGGCGCGATTACCCGCAAGGCAAAGGTCACCGAGCCCTACAGCAAGGACGGCCATTGGCGTGATCCGCGCCCGCGTCTGGCCGTTGCCGATGGGCAGGTCGCGATCTCCGATCCGCGCCATTCACTCATCCGCGTGGTAGATGGGGAAAGCCTGAAGGAAACCCGCACGGTCACAGTGGAAGGCCAGCCTTATTCCATCGTCGCCGTCGGCGGCTCCGGCGCTTCGCATTGATACCAAAGCAAAGAAACCCCGTGCGCCCGACAGACGCACGGGGTTTTCTAATTTTGAAGAGACGTATCCTCAGGCAGACTGCACAGCCTGTATCTTCTCGATACCGCCGACGATGCCGGCGAAATCCTGCCAGACGCCCTGAGCACCCTTGCGCCATTCATCCAGCGCTTCCGGCTGCAGCACCTTGCCGCCCTTGGAGAGTGCAAGCTCGACGGACTTCGTCTCGTCTTCAACGATCAGCTGGTTGAAATATTGCGCACCTTCGCTGGAGGCTTCCGAAAGCACCTTCTTTTCCTCATCATCCAGCTGGTTCCAGAAGGTCGCGCCGTAATAGACGACGCCCGAGGCCCAGATATGGCCGGTCTCGGTCATATAAGGCATGACCTCGTAAAGCTTGAAGCCGGCATAGGCGGATTTGGTGAGGTCCATGGCGTCGGCCACGCCGGTCGCCAACGCATTATAGGTTTCGGTGATTGGAATGCCGACCGGCGTGGTGCCAAAGGCGCTCCAGAGCTTGGTGTGCAGCGGGCTCTGGATGACGCGGATCTTCTTGCCTTCCAGCTGCTCCGGCCGGGTCACCGGCTCTTTGGTCAGCAGATGGCGTGCGCCGTAATTGATGAAATCGGCGGCGACGAATTGTTGCGCGGCGAGTTTCGTCTTCAGCCCGTTGCCCGTTTCGCCCGTCACCACCTTACGCACATGGTCAGCATCGCGGAACAGGAAGGGCAGATCGAGGATCTGTAGTTCCGGCACCCAGCCGGAAAGCGAGGAAACCGTGGAGAGGCTCGCCTGAACCGATCCGAGACGGATATTCTCCGCCACTTCCTTTTCGCCGCCCAGCGCGCCGCTCTTGACGATGTTGAAGCGGAAACGGCCGGGCAGTTTCGCTTCCACCAGTTCACTGATCTTCACCCAGATTTTCGTTTCCGGCTTGTCGTCGGCAAAAAGCGACGCGACGGTCAGGCTGCGGGTTCTTGCATGTGCGGTGCGAATGAAGGCCGGTGCGGCGAGCGTTGCCGCGCCAAAGGCGGAGAGTTTGAGGAGATTGCGGCGATCGATAATAGTCATGAATAAAACCCCGGATTTAGAAGAAAATGGCCCAGACGCACAAAATGGCAAGGGAAACGAGAAGAGAGACGAGATAGGGGACGACGGCCCGGAACAGTGCTGTCGCCGGAATACGGGTGACACCACTGACCACAAAGATGAGCATGCCGAGCGGCGGCGTCAGGCCGTGGATCATGAGATTGACCACCAGGATGACACCGAAATGGATCGGATCGATGCCGGCAGCCACGGCGGCGGGCAGCAGGATCGGACCGAACAGCAGAATGGCCGCGCCGATATCCAGCACCAGACCAACCACGAGCAGGATGAGATTGGAGAGCAGAAGCACCGCGATCTTGCTGCCGCCAAGTAACGTCACGAAGTCAGTGACAAGGCCGGAGACATTATCGACCGCGAGCAGGAAGGCGAAAGGTCCGGCCGTGCCGATCAAAAGACCGATGGCCGCTGCCTCACCGGCGGATTGGCGGAAAGTCGCGAAAATGCGGCCCGCACCCAGCCGGTAACCGAAGCCGAGAAGCAGCGTGTAAAGCGCCGCAAGTGCTGCGGCCTCCGTGGTGGTGACGATGCCGATGCGGATGCCGACCACCACGATGACGCCAAGACCGAAGGCCGGTATGGCGGCGATGGCCGAGCGCCATCGCTCCGTTCCCGTGGCGCGCGGCAAAGTATCGACGCTGCGCACGCTGAAATGGATCGCTACCGCTAGGCAAACCGCCATCAGCCCGCCGGCAAAGAAGCCGCCAACCAGCAGCGAGCCGACCGAAAGGTTGGTGGCCGTTGCGAGGATAAGAAACGCGATGCTGGGCGGAATGACGTTGTCCAGCACCGAGGTGGCGGCGATGATCGCGCCGGCCTGCGCCGGCGGATAACCGTGCTTTACCAGTTCCGGCTGGAAGGTGGAGGCACCGAAGGCGGCATTGGCGACAGAAGAACCGGATGCGCCGGAAAACAGCACGCTGGTCAGAAGCGTCGTCTGCGCCAGCCCAGCCCGCCGGTGGCCGACCATGGAAGCGGCGAAACGAACCAGCTGGTTGGCCACACCCGATTCCGTCAGCAGGCTTCCGGCGAGCAGGAAGAAGGGGATGGCGAGCAGCAGGAATTTCGACATGCCTGTTACGGTCGAGGACACGATGGCCGGCTCCGGCAAGGTGCTGCCGAAGGCGATCGCCACGTAAGCCGCGGCGAGGAAAGCATGGGCGAGCGGTGCCGCCAGCACCAGCCCCAGCGCCGCCGTCAGCGCCAGAAACAGGCTTGGCGGCAGGTTCGTATCGATAAACACTTCCGGCAGGCCGAAATAGGCCACGACTGCGATGGCCAAAGACGCGAGAACGGCGAGCGCCTTGCCTTCACTGACACGCTGAAGCGCCAGATAAAGAAGGATCAGCGCACCGCCCCCACCGAGAAAGCCGAAACGCACCCATTCCGGCAGACCAAGCGTCGGAGAGGTGCCGCCCAGCATCGCCGCGATTTCAACCCCGCCGAAGGCGAGGATGAGCGCTGCGACGAAGGAGAAGGCATCCGCCAGAACTTCGGTTGCGGCATGAAAACGCTCAGGCAAAAACCGCACGAAAACATCGAGGCGCATGGCAAGCGCACTTTTGAGACTGAGCGGCGCGCCGACCGCGATCATCGCAACATGCAGCCAGATGCCGAGGTCTTCCGCACCGATGAAGCCGGTGTGAAACAGATAACGCAGGGTGACATTGACCAGCACCACCACGAGAAGCGTGGCAAGGATGGCGGCGGCGACCGCACCGAGCGCCTTGTCCAGAACGGCGAGCACACGCTCGGCCACGCGTTGCGGGCCGATGCGCCTTTGTGCTGATATCGTTGCCGGACTTGCCGTCATGTCTTTCTTCTCCACTCCCAAAGCCATGCTCAGGAGGCCTTTGCCGAGAGGTCGCGGTCGAACAAAGTCGACCAGGTGAATTGTTTCGCCGACGAGACTTCACGCGACACGTCAATACGCGGCAGGACCTTTTCGCCGAAGCGAAAAGCTTCTTCCAGCAATGGCATGCCGGAAAGGATAAAGGTATTCACGCCCGCCTTCTTATAGGCCTCCAACGTGCGGATGACAGTATCCGGCGAACCGACAATCGCCGTTCCCGGCCCGGGCCGAACAAGACCGATGCCGGCCCAGAGGTTGGGCGCGATTTCAAGATCGCGCAGGTTCTCAGGCTTCTGCCCGCCATGCATTGCCGTCATGCGCTGCTGGCCGACGGAATCCGTCTTGCCGACGAAACGCTGGTTTGCAGCAATCGCGTTCGCATCCATACGGCCATAGAGATCGGCGGCGGCGGCCCAGGCCTCTTCATCCGTATCACGCACGATGACATAAAGGCGGATGCCGTATTCCAGCTCGCGGCCGAGCTTTTCCGCGCGCGCCTTGACCAGATCGACCTTAGCACCAATCTGGTCCGGCGTTTCACCCCATGAGAGATAGGTCTCGACATGTTTGGCGGCAACGTCGATCGCCTTATCCGACGAACCGCCGAACCAGAGCGGCGGCGGCTCTATGCCCTGCCCCACTGGCAGAGCGAGCTTTGCGCCCTCCGTCTGGAAATATTGGCCCTTGAAATCGACCGTCTCACCGGCGAAAAGCCGGTGCCATATCTGCAGATATTCATCCGCCATCTCGTAACGCTCGTCATGCGGCATGGTCATGCCATAAGCGCCGAGCATCTTCGCATCGCCCGAAACGACATTGATCAGCAGGCGTCCGCGCGAAAACTCCTGAAGCGTTGCCGCCATCTTGGCAAGCAGGGTCGGCGCGACAAGGCCCGGATGAATGGCGACCAGAAACTTCAGCCGCTCGGTATAGGAGAGCAGCGCGCCCGCCAGAACCCAGACGTCATGCGCGCCGGTGGCAAACAATGCGCCGGTGTAACCAAGCTGGTCGTAAGCCAGCGCCAGCTGCTTGTAATAACCGAGATCGACCTTGCGGGATCCTTCTGGCTGCCAGGGATAGGCGCCATCGGGCGCGCACATGTACCAGAAAACATTCATCTGTCGCCTCCCGCGCTGGCTGATTGACCCGTCAGAACCGGTAAAGAGAAATGACCGTGCCTGTAAAGCGTATCGGCCTCCTCCTGCTGTTCGGCAAGGATATTTTCGGCGGCGGGCACTACCGAAAGATCGCGCGAGCGCAGCACCTTTGCCCATGACTGCGCGTCACCCTCGCTGCCCGGCTCGGCGGCGAGAAGAGCCGCGGCCCCGTCGATATCCGCCATCACGGCCCGACCGACACGGTCGAGTTCCGCCGCAAGCGCCTGCCTTGTCTCCGGTGTTATGTCGTGGCGTGCCAGCGTCCAGAACAGCGAGCGGTTGGGAATGGTGGAGCCGCACCGGACCAGAAGATTGATCCCGTCATGCGTAAGAGCTTTTTCGAGCCGTGGCGACATCGTCACCCAGGCATCGACGCGGCCTTCGACTAGATCGTGCAGGCTGTCGCTGTCGCCGCTTTCGATGCGCGTCACATCCGCAAGACCAAGCCCGGCCCCTTCCAGACTGCGCGCCAGAAGATAGGTATGAAAAGAGCCATCGATCAGCGATATGCGCTTTCCCGAGAGATCGGCGGCGGAGCGGATCGGGCTGTCGCGCCGCACGAGGATCGCGCCATTTGCGGGTCTCGGGGCCGAGGCAGCGATATAGGCTGCGGAGAGCCCGCGCGCATCCGCCTCGATGGGCGGCGTCGAGCCCGTACCGCCGAAATGGATGTCGCCCTTTTCCAGAAGCGCCGCCGTATCGCGCCCCTCGCGATAGGGCACGAATTCCGGATCAAATTCTTTGAAAGCACCGGGCCAGAGCCGGGCGAGCCGCAAATGCAGATTGTTGGGATGGACCCCGATTTTCATGTCGACACCTCATTTCGCAATCAATCTACTTTTTTATAGAGTGTTTTCGAGGAACGTTTTGGCGATCCTCCGCCGGAAAGCGAAAGAGAAATCTACTAATCCTGTAGATTTTAAAAAATGCTTGATCTGACCAAAGTGAGCTTCATCAAGCCATTGAAATTTATCGCAATACAATTTACTTTTTTATAGTTTGAAAAATGGGCCTGTAGTCGTGACGAAACCGGTTTCCAATCTCATCTGCCGCAGCGTGGTGGAGGCGAGTGAGCTTTTGAAGCTTGTCGCCAATGCCAATCGCCTGGCCATCGTCTGTTATCTCATGGAAACGGAAGCCTCCGTTTCCGCACTGGAATACGAACTCGGCATCCAGCAGCCAACGCTTTCCCAGCAGCTTGCCGAATTGCGTGACGCCGGTGTCATCGAAGGCTCGCGGGAAGGCAAACAGGTGATCTATCGCGTCACCGATCCGCGCATCGTCCAGCTGGTTCTGACATTACGCGGTCTTTATACTGACCTATCCGACGTGACCGGCAAGAAAGGCAGGCGGGCTTTGCCATTAGATGAGGCGATGTTCGATTAGCATGATCGACCTTTACACCTAGATCACCCCCAACGGCCTGAAAATCTCGATTGCGCTGGAAGAACTCGGCCTGCCCTATGTCAGCCACGCCATAGACATCGAAAAAGGCGAGCAATTCTCAGCCGATTATAGCCGCATCAATCCCGGCTCGAAAATCCCGGCGATCGCCGATCGCGACAATGGCACCGTTGTGACGGAATCGAACGCGATCCTGATCTATCTCGCCGAGAAAGTCGGGCGGCTTCTGCCGGCCTCCACTGCTGCGCGGCTGACCGTCACCGAATGGCTGATGTGGCAGGGCGCCAATTTTGGCCCCACACTCGGTTATGCCCATTATTTCCTGACCTACAATGCCGGACAGGCACCCTTTGCCGAGACGCGTTTCGCCGCGGATGTGGAGCGCCTCTACCGGACATTGAACGACCGGCTGACGGGTCGGGAATTCATCGCCGGTGATTTTTCGATAGCCGATATCGCCATCTGGCCATGGGTCTCGCGTTTCGCGCGTCACAAAATCGACCTCGACGACTATCCGGCGGTACAGCGCTGGTATCGCCACCTCGGACAACGCGAAACCTTCCGGCGCGGTTACCGCGTGCCTTTCGCGACCTCTGACGTACCGGGTCTTTAACCTGCTTTAACAGGCGACAAGGTGGCCGGGCGAAACCTCGCGGTACTCACGCGGTTTCACCACGTAATCGACCGCGCGGATTGGGCTTTTCAGCTCGTCATTCGCGGCATTTCGCCGGGTGTTTCTGCGATCCGGGTCCGGCACCGGCACGGCGGCCATCAGCTTGCGGGTATAGTCATGCTGCGGATTATCGAACACCGCCGCGCGCGGGCCGATCTCGACGATTTCGCCGAGATACATCACCGCGACACGGTGACTGACGCGTTCCACCACCGCCATGTCATGGCTGATGAACAGGAAGGCGAGATCGAGGCTCTGCTGCAAATCCAGCATCAGGTTGATGACCTGCGCCTTGATCGAAACATCAAGCGCCGAAACGCTCTCATCGGCGACAATCACCTTCGGCTGGAGCGCTAGCGCGCGGGCGATGCAGATACGTTGCCGCTGACCGCCCGAGAATTCGTGGGGGTAACGCACCGCCATATCGGGCGAGAGACCAACCTTTTTGAGCATATCGGCCACCACATCCTTCGCCTCACGGGCGCTTCCCATGCGGTGTTCCAGAAAGGGTTCGGCAATCGCCGCACCCACGGTCATGCGCGGATTGAGCGAGGCATATGGGTCCTGAAAGATCATCTGCACCGTCTTGCGCATCTCGCGCATGCCTGATTTGTCGAGAGCGAGAATATTCTCGCCATTGACCACCACCGAACCGGCAGTCGGCTCGATCAACCGCATGATGGCTCGTCCCGTCGTCGATTTGCCGCAACCACTTTCGCCCACCAGCGACAATGTTTCACCGGCCCGCAGATCGAAGGACACGTTTTCCACCGCATGCACGCGACCGCTGAGCCGGCCTAACAAACCGGAGTGAATATCGAAGTGTTTGGTCAGCCCCTCCACCTTGAGCACTGGCTGAGCGCTCGCGTCGACGGTATCGCCCGGGCGCGCCGGCTGCTGCGTTTCGCCTGTGGTGGTGTTGACGATGGGAAACCGGAGCGGTCTTTCCTCACCCGTCATGGAACCCAGAACCGGAACGGCGGACAAAAGCGCGCGGGTATAGGGATGTTTGCCGCGATGGAAGATATCGGCCGTCGCGCCGACTTCCACCTGCTCGCCGCGATACATGACGACGGTGCGGTCGGCGATCTCAGCCACCACACCCATATCATGGGTGATGAACAGAACCGACGTGCCTTCCTCTTCCTGAAGCGTCTTGATGAGGTCCAGTATCTGGCCCTGAATGGTCACATCGAGCGCGGTCGTCGGCTCGTCGGCAATCAGCAGCTTCGGGCGGGAGGCCAGCGCCATGGCGATCATCACGCGCTGGCGCATGCCGCCGGAAAAGCGATGCGGATATTCATCGAAACGCGATGCGGCCGAGGGAATACGGACCTTTTCGAGAAGGCGGATCGTTTCGGCCCGGGCATCCGCTTTCGACATGGGCTGATGGCACAGCAGGGCCTCGGAAATCTGGTCGCCGATGGTGAAGAGCGGATTGAGACTGGTCATCGGCTCCTGAAAGATCATCGCAACCTCGTTGCCCCGCACCTGCCGCATGGCGTCTTCGGAAAGCGACAGCAAGTTGCGTCCGCCGAGCAGGATTTCGCCCTGAACCCTGCTGCTTTCACGATCCAGCAGCCGCATGATGGAGAGCGAGGTAACACTTTTGCCCGATCCGCTTTCACCGACGATTGCGACCGTCTCGCCCGGCCCAACATCGAAGGAAATATCACGCACCACGGGTTTCCAGCCGCCATCCACGTGAAAGGACGTGGTGAGGTTGCGGACGGAAAGCACGGCATCTTCGGCACCAAGCGGTGCTGCCTGCGGCATGGTCATGATCGTTCCCTTCTTGTCGTTAGGTTTTGGCGGTGCCAGCGGTCGAGCCTTAGTCCGGCCAGCGCAGCATGCCGTCGAAACGATGGCGGCTACGGTCGTCGAACGGAGTGGCAATGACCTCGTTGGAGGCGCGCGCCTTGTCCAGTTCCTCGGCCAGACGCGAAGCCACGATGGTTTCCTGTCCGGGGTGAAGGTTGCATGGGTCGAGATAGAAATAGTGGTGTTCCACCTCGTGGTCGCGGGTGATGATCGGAGGATTACCCCTGGCCAGCGCCGTCGTCAGGTCCCACGCGGTGATATGCGCTTCTTCGGCATTGATGATGACACGCATCCGGTCGAGCGGGTTGTTGGTCGGGTCGGGCTCGATCAGCGCCGTCACGCCGGGGCGTCCATCCAGTGTCTTTTTCCAGAGGTTGAGATAGCCGGTCTCGCGCTCACGGATGCCGGCATGGTCGCGCTTTTCCCAGGCTTCCAGCGCCGCCATGACGCCGTAAATGCTCTCCTTGCCGACCTTCATGCCGCGGCCAATGCCCATATTCTGCAGGAAGGCGTTGCGCACCAGTTCTTTCTTGCCGGTCACGATGCCTGACGTGGGGCCGCCGAGGAACTTGTGGCCGGAATAGAGCACCACATCCGCTCCCGTGGCCAGAAACAGCTTCAGGTCATATTCGGAAGCGGCATCGACGATGACAGGCACACCCTTGGCATGGGCGATTTCGACGAATTCGGAAAGATGCAGCAGGCCGTAGTCGACAACATGGTGCGAAACGACATAAACTGCCGCCGCCGTCTTTTCGGTGATGGCGTTTTCCATGTGGAAACGATGGGTGGATGTCGCCTGCCCGACCAGCACCACCTTGCCGCCGCCGAGCCGGATCGCCTGATCCACCGGTGCGCCATAGCTCACCACATGGCCCATCTGCACCAGAACCTCGTTCTTTTCCGGGGTCACATCGGGCAGCTTTTCGATGGCCAGAAGATTGTTGCCGGTGATCGCACCCGCCACCGCAAGGCTGATGCCGGAGGAGCAGGAGGCCGTGACGAAACCGGCCTCGCCGCCCGTCAGCCTCGCAATCACCGCGCTTGCCTTGCGCTGCAGATCGTTGATCTCGACAAATTGCGGCAGGATGGCCGCCATGGCTTCAACCGCTTCCGGAACGACGATGGAAGCGCCGAGCGAGGTCATGGTGCCCGAGACGTTGATGACCGGGCGAAGGCCGATCCTGCTTCTGATATCCTCGGTCATGTCTTTCTCCTGTCTTTGCGATGCGTTGGGCATCGACATATATGCCATAATAATGTAATAGCTTCTCAAAATTCATGAGGAGCCGGAAATTGGACGCCCATAAGCTGGACGAAATGCCTTCAACCGCCGTGTCTCCCACGGAAGAAACCCCGGACGCGAAGGCGGCCAAACGCTCGCGCGTCAGCGGCATCGACCGCGCTCTTCAGGTGATTGATTATCTTTACGAAACCGGATCGCCGGCTGGCGCTTACGCCATTGCCAAGGCAATCAAGGCGCCGCTTTCCACCGTCTATGTGATCGTCGACGATCTCGTCGAAAAGAACATGCTGGCCCGCAATGCCGACGGCAACATCTGGCTCGGCGCGCGGCTTTATCACTACGGCCTTGCCTATGCCCGCTCGCTGGATTTCATGGGTGTTGCCACGCATGAAATGCATGATCTCTGCCGCCACGCTGGCGAAACCGTCCAGCTTTGCGGTCGCGACGGCGACCATATGCTTGTTCTGGCCATGGCCGATGGGCCGAGCCATTTCCAGGTCGCGTCCCGCGTCGGCACCCGTGTTCCGCTGAACTGGACGGCGTCCGGCCGCCTGCTGGTCGGCCATCTGCCGGAGGCGGAACGTCTCGAACTTTTCCGGCGCTGCGCCCGTTCTTCGCCGACTGGCCGCGCGGAGATCAACCCGGAGACGCTCTCGCAATCGGCGGCGGCCGCCTTTCATGACCGGCTGTCGATACAGGTCGCCGAATCCGATTACGCCGTCGCCTGCATAGCCTCGCCGATCTGCGATAACAGGGGTGAATGCGTCGCGACGATCTCCATCGTGCTGCCGGAACAGAAGGTGCTGGCGGACGAGAACCACTACACCGAACAGGTCAGGGTCTCGGCGGAACGGATCGAAAAGCTGATGGGCTGGCGCAACCATTAAATAGCCTCACCCCTTGAGCGCGACGATCGCTTCGATCTCGACGGTGATATTGCCCGGCAATGAGCCGAAACCTACGGCGGAACGAGCATGTTGCCCGGCATCGCCGAACACGTTGATGAAGAGATCGGAGCAGCCGTTGATGACGCTCGGATGATCGCGGAAATCGCTGACGGCATTGACCATGCCGAGCAGCTTGACCACCTTCTTCACCCGCGCCAGATCCCCCAACGCCTCATGCATGACGGCAAGCAGATTGATGCCGGTGAGGCGCGCATGGTTATAGGCCTCTTCCAGCCCGATTTCCGCGCCCACCTTGCCGGCATAAAGATGGCCGTTTTCCTCCCGCGGCCCCTGCCCCGAGAGGTAAAGCATGTTGCCTTCCACCACATGGGTGACGAAATTGGCAATCGGCGGCGGCGGCGGCGGCAGGGAGATGCCGAGCGCGGCAAGCCGGTCATAGGGCGAAAGATGCTCTTCTGCATCAAGCGAAGACTGTTTCACGCGAATTCCTCATAATGCCGGGACGGGTATCCCGTCGTGTCTGCGGAAGGCGAAAGGCAATGCCCTCCGCCGTTCCAGTCGGGGTCAGCGCCAGGAATAACCATGGCTGTGGCGCACAAGCTTGCGCGCCCTCGGGATATAGCGGCTGGCGGTGATCGCTTCCGCGCCGATGACCGCGTAACGCGGCTCGAACAGGCGCTTCAGACGCGACACGTCACCATTGGAATCGGTCGCTTCGAGATCGGCATCGACAAGATCGAAGACAGTGAAATCAGCGCGCTGGCCGACATCGAGGCGGTTTTCCATATCGAGGCGAATGATGGAGGCCGGGTTGCGGGTGACGGCTTCGACCACCTTTTCGAAGGGCATATCGACCGACAGCAGCTTCGACATGGTCGTCGCGAGATCCCAGACCGGGAAATTCATCGAATGGCCATGCAAATCCGTGGAGATCGAGAAGGGCAAAAGGCCACGCGCAATCGCCGCTTCCGCCACCTTGAAGGAGAAGGATGCGCCGCCATGGCCGATATCCAGCCGGATGCCTTCACCGGCGCAGCGTTCGGCAAGGTTGAACAGGTCCTCGTCTTCCATGATGCTGGAGCCCGACTTGCCGTTGAAGCAATGCGTCACGACATCGCCGGGGCCGAGAATTTCCAGCACCTCGTCGTAGAGTGCCGGCGGTTCGCCCACATGCACCATCATCGGCACTTTCAGGATCTTGGCGATCTTCTTGCCGAGCTTGACCGGCGTCACACCCCAGGAGCCGGTGATGACGTGGCTCGCACGCACCTTGATACCGACAATATGCTCGCTGTTTTCGGCGTAACATTCGAGGATTCGATCAAGGTCGATATCCTTGATGTCGCGCAGTTCCGGCACGCGGTTGCAGGCGACAAGCCCGATGGAGCCGAGATTGAGGAAGGCCTTGATGCGTTCCTTCGAGGGCTCGATGATATATTCGCGGAAACCGTGGAAATTCGCCTCACCCGCCGAACCGGCATCCACCAGCGTGGTCACGCCGCGCTCGGCCCCGCATTCGGAAGGGCGGATGGAGATGTCGGTGCCGCCGTGCCAGATATGGACGTGCAGATCGACCCAGCCGGGCGAGATGAAGGCGCCCTTGGCGTCGATACGCTGCGCATCCGCGGGCGCCTGCAGCGCAGAGCCTACCGCGGCAATCTTGCCATCGCCACCGATCAGAATATCAGTCGAGGCCTGGGACGCCCCCTTTCCGAAACCGACGGGTTTGACATTGGTGAGAAGAATGGGAGCTTGAAGAGGCGCTTTCGCCTGTTCACCGGACGTCATATTACAAATCCCTTCGCAGTCTTGGGTCGAGCATGTCCCGCAGCCCGTCGCCGACCATTTGCAGCGAGAGCACGGAAAAAATGATGGCAAAGCCGGGGAAGTAGGTCATCCAGTCCGCCTGACCGATATATTGGCGGCCGGCGGAAATCATGGTTCCCCAGGTGGGTATTTCAGGGCTGACACCAAGTCCCAGAAACGAAAGGCCGGCCTCGGCCAGCATGGCGCTGGCGAACAGAAAGGTGCACTGCACGAGGATCGGCGAGACGAGATTGCGCAGCACATGCCGCGTCATGATGTGGAAGGTGGAAATGCCAAGCGCCTTGGCCGCCTCCACATAGGGCAATTCGCGGATCACCAGCGTCGAGGCGCGCACGATGCGGGCAAGGCGCGGCGAGTAGACGACGGCAAGAGCAATGATGACAGTCGTCAGCGACGGTCCGAGCGCTGCCACCAGCGCAATCGCCAGCAGAATATCCGGAAAAGCCATCATGGCGTCGATCAGCCGGGCGATCGGCGTATCCAGTTTCTGGAAGAAACCGGCGAGCAGGCCGAGCGTGATGCCGATCAGCGCCGAAAGCGCCACCACCGCGGCCCCGACCAGAAGCGACAGTCTTCCAGCGTAGATGGTGCGGGAGAAGACGTCACGGCCAAACTCATCGGTGCCGAACCAGTAGAGTTCGCTCGGCGGTTTCAGGCGATTGACGATCGACAGTTTCGACGGTGAATAAGGCGCGATCATCGGTGCGAAAACCGCAAGCAGCACGAAGATGAGCAAAACGATGAGACCGGCGGCAACCGTCTTGCGCTTCAGCAGACGCCGAATGAACAGGATGCTCGGGTTGCGCGCCGGCGGGGCGGTGGAAACAATATCGGCCATCAGTAACGAACCCTCGGATCGACCAGCAGGTAGAGCATGTCGATTGCAAAATTGATGAGCACGTAAAGCCCGGCGATGACGAGAAGCGCGCCCTGAATGACCGGATAATCGCGTCGCAACACGGCCGACACGACGAGATTGCCGATGCCGGGCAGGCCGAAGACGGTTTCTGTGACGACCGCGCCGGAAATCAGTACGGCGGCGGTGAGACCAAGCACGGTCAGGATGGGAATGAGCGCATTCTTCAGCGCATGTTTCATCACCACCCGCCGCTCCTTGACACCCTTGGCTCTGGCGGTACGGACGTAATCGTCGCCGAGAACATCCAGCATCGAGGCGCGGGTGAAACGCAGAATGAGGGCCGAGGAAACGAGGCCGAGCGCGATTGCCGGCAAGGTCAGGTGATACATGCGCTCGAGGAAGCTCGCGCCCGGACCGCCATATCCCGAGACCGGGAACATATCGAGCCGGACGGCGAAGAACTGCATGAGGATGAGGCCGAGCCAGAAGCTTGGAATGCTCGCCGCCAGCATCGCAATGGTGGTGGCGGCCTGATCCACGAAGGAACCGCGCCGGTAAGCGGCATAGATGCCGATCGGAAGCGCGATGACGCTGGCGATCAGCAGCGAAAAGATCGTCAGGAAGAATGTCGGCTCCGCCCGGTCCAGCAGGGCCGATCCAACAGGCATGTTGAGAAAGATCGACTGGCCGAGATCGCCCTTCAGCAATTGGCCGATATAATAGACATATTGCACGCCAAGCGACTGATCGAGACCGAGCCGGGTGCGCAGCTCCGTTATGTCCTGCGCCGAGGCATCCGGCCCCAGCATCACGGAGGCCGGGTCTCCGGGTGTGACGCGCAGAATGACGAAGACAATGGTGACGACGAGGAACATCACCACGACCATTCCGGCAAGTCTCTGGAAAATATACCGTATCACGAATAAGGGCTCCCAATGGCACAAGCGGCGGACTGCTCATGCGCGATAGTTGAAGCGAAACTGCTGAAGGGTGCCGGCAGCCCGGCACCCGATTGCCGTCCTGGCCTTATTTCGTGACCGAGGCATTCCAGAAATAGGGCCACGGAGCCGGATCGACGCCTTCCAGCTTGTTGGACTTGGCCGCCACGGCATTGAAGTCGCCGATCTTGAGGAGCGGCAGCTCGGCATAGATCGTCTTCTGCACATTGGCCCAGAGCGCGATGCGTTTGTCCGGATCGGCTTCGGAGGTGAAGGCGTCAACCGCAGCCTTGCGCGTCGGCGTGTCCCACCAGCCCGGCGAACTGGTCGAAAGCGCGCCCATCAGCGCCGGTTCAGGCAGGAAGGGGCTGTGGCTGATATAGATGTCCCAGAGCTTCGGGTCGGCGCGGCGTTGCGTCAGCGTCGCCCAGTCCACCACCTGCATATCCACCTTGAAGCCGGCAAGCTTCAGATATTCCGCGGCAACCTGCGCCATCTTGTAGTGGAACTCATATTGGCGGCTAGTGAGAATGCGCAGCGGCTCGCCATTATAACCGGCCGCTTTGAGCTTTTCGGCAGCGGCTTCCGGGTTGCCGACATTGTAGTTGCCCTCGACGCCGTCTTCCGTGTGCCAGGAGAAATTGTCGGGATAATAGGCGCCGTCAAGCGCATAAAAATCCTTGCTGCCGAAAGCGGCTGCCAGCATGTCTTCCATGTTCAACGCCTCGGTTACCGCCTTGCGGACCTCAAGCTTGGAAGAAAGCCCCTCCTTGGTGTTGAACACGAAGACCGGGAAACCGAAAGGCTTCAGCATCAGCGGCTGCGACGCCGCCGACGACTTCACCTTGTCGAAGGATTCCACCGGAATGGAATCGACATAGTCATACTGGCCGGAAACAGCGGCTTCGACGCGGGTGTTCGGATCGGGTACCGGAACGAAGCGGATTTCATCGAGATATTGATGGCGTGCGCCACCATAACCGTCGCTTTCGCCGTCGCGGGACTTATAGCCGTCGAAACGGACGAGCTGGATATACTGGTCGGCCTTGCGTTCCTTCAGCATATAGGGACCGGTGCCGATGAATTCGGCCATTGGCTCCGCCTGCTTTTCAGCGGGCAGGATGATCGCCGCCGAATTGTTGAAGGCGAGCAGCGAGGTCAGCGGCGCATAGGGCTGCTTGAGGGTGATCGCCACCGTCCCTGCGTCAGGCGCGGAGATATTTTCGATGAAGCCGGCTGCCTGCTTGCCGCGCGAGGCGATCTTCATCCAGCGGCCAAGCGAGGCGACGACATCTTCGGACGTCATGTCGCTGCCGTCATGGAACTTGATGCCCTGCCGCAGCTTGATCGTGTAGGTTCTACCATCAGCACTGATCTCGGGCAGGCTTTCCGCCAGAAGCGGCGTCACCTTCCAGCCCTTGTCGAAGGTATAGAGTGTTTCGAAAATATGCTGCGTGACGATGCCGACGAGATCGGCGGTAGACGCCATGGGATCAAGTGTCGGCGGCTCACCGATCGTCGCGACATTGATGACGCCGCCCTTCTCCGCGGCCATCATTACGTTAGGTGCCAACAGCAAAGCGACAGTGGCGAGAAATGCAAGTTTACGTCTCATGGTCAAGCTCCCAGCTCTTATGTGTTCCATTATTATGTTATATGCATCTTTATAACAGAATATCTTGATACATCGCCGTGTCAATGAGAATGAGGCATGGCGATGAGTTTCCGTGATCGGCGAAACGCGAGGCAGGTTTGCGCGGGAGGCGGCAACAGGTTGTAAGGTGATGGAAAAATGGGGATTTTACCCAAAATACAGCGCACCAAAAAATCCAACTCTTCCAGCCGGGACGGCGGGAATGACGGCAGGCGTTCGGCTGTAAAGGAAGAAAGGGAATTAAGAACGTTGGATATTTCGCATTTGCGAACAAAGTGCTATTAAAGATCAGACCAACATCAGATCACCACATACATACCAGCACATTCTTATTAGTCGTTACGCAATTCATCACCGCCAGCCGTATTTTTAAAGGCTGCAGACAGACCTGATATTCTACACCGCCGAACTTTACTCCAAGGCGGAACATTCATTTTTATTACGTTGAAATTATTGGGGAAATTATGAAGACGGCAATCGTGCATGACTGGCTCACCGACAGAGGTGGCGCCGAAAAAGTGCTTCACAACCTTCTTGAAATTTATCCTCACGCGGACCTCTATTGCCTCGTCGATTTCATGAGCGAGCGGGACCGGGGGTTTCTCGGCGGGCGTCCCGTCAACACCTCCTTCATCCAGAAACTGCCCTTCGCCCGAAAAAAATACCGCTCCTATCTGCCACTGATGCCGCTCGCCATCGAGCAGTTCGATCTGAGCGGCTATGATCTGGTGATTTCCTCGAGCTACGCGGTCGCCAAGGGCGTCATCACCGGGCCGGGCCAGTTTCACGTCTCCTATATCCATAGCCCCATCCGCTACGCCTGGGACCTGCAGCACCAATATCTCAAGGAAACCAGATTGACGCGCGGCTTCGCCTCATGGATCGCGCGCGCCGTTCTTCACTATATCCGCATGTGGGACATCCGCACCGCCAACGGCGTCGACCTGATGACGGTCAATTCCAAATTCATCCGCAACCGGGTGCGCAAGTGTTATGGCCGCGATTCCACCGTGATCTATCCGCCGGTGGACACGTCCCATCTTTCCCCGTCCGACCTCAAGGGTGACTATTTCGTCACGGCGTCGCGGCTGGTGCCTTACAAGAAGGTGCACCTTATCGTGGAAGCCTTTGCAAAGATGCCGGACAAACGGCTGGTCGTCATCGGCGACGGACCGGACATGAAACGCATCCGCGAAATCGCCGCGCCGAATGTCGAAATCCTCGGTTTCGTCGGCAATGAGGAGCTTCACAAGTATATGGCCGAGGCCAAGGCCTTTGTCTTTGCGGCAGAAGACGATTTCGGCATCGTGCCCGTCGAATCCCAGGCGCTCGGCACACCGGTCATCGCCTATGGCAAGGGTGGGGTGCTGGAGACCGTTGTCCCTCTCGGCGCCTCCAACCATCCGACCGGCCTTTATTTCGGTGAGCAGACACCGGAAGCGATCTGCGCCGCCGTACAGGAATTCGTCGACAATTCCGATCGCTTCGACAAGAACGCCTGCATCAACAATGCCGCTCGCTTCTCGCGCGAGCGTTTCCTGCGGGAATTTGCGGATACCGTGAATTTCGCGCTGGCTGAGCGGGCATGACGAGCTAATAAAAACATTTATAAAACAATTGATTAGAACTCAATTAAATCAACCGCAAAAGAAACCGCGCAAGCGTGACAAAACTGCACTAGCGCAATGCGGTAATCAAAGAGATTATGGCAGCCGACTGAATATTGAAGCACAACAATACTGACACCATCAGGGGATTAAAACATCGTGCCTCGCCCGAAATTTTTCGGTGCAGTTGAGCGATGATCAGCTTGAAGCATCGCCTGAAACTGGGCATATGCCTGATTGGGAGGCGTAAACATCTCGGGATGCGATTCCGCTAAACGGATGTAATACCGGTTTTGATTTTCTTTACCGGTGTCATTTATGAAGTGCTTATTTTTAAAAACTTATACGATGTCCGGATTATTTCTGCTTTTCGGACGGCATTCATTTCGAGGACCAAATGCGTTTATTGAATGTTTCGATTCTGCTTGCCTCCGCAGCACTGACGGGGTGCACGGTTACAGCGGCTTCCGGGCCCGATGCAGCGTCGATCGAATCTAACGCTTCCGTGAAATTTGCCTCCAAGGACAAGCAGAAAACCGCAGGTGTCGACTACGCGCTGCTCGATATCAACAGCGCCGTTCTCAATTATGTCGGCGATACCACAACCACGACCCTGCTCGGCAGTTTCGGCGGCGGCAAGGGCGGCGTTCCGGCCCTGCCGATGGGTGTCGGCGATGTGGTGCAGGTCGCGATCTTTGAAAGCCAGGCCGGCGGCCTGTTTATCCCGAACGACGCGGGCAGCCGTCCCGGCAACTTCATCAGCCTGCCGAACCAGACGGTCGACCGGGAAGGCAATATCAGCGTTCCCTATGCGGGCAAGATTCGCGCCACCGGCCGCAATGTCGAGGATGTCCAGAGCGAAATCGAGGAACGGCTCGCCAACCGCGCCATCGAGCCGCAGGTTCTCATCACCAAGATTTCCAGCCGCTCCGCGCAGGCCTCCGTGCTGGGTGACGTCAAGGAGCCGACCAAGGTTCAGCTTTCGGAAGCAGGAGATCGCGTTCTCGACGTTATCTCCTATGCAAAGGGCCTTAGCGCCCCGAATATCGAATCCTATGTCACGCTGATCCGCCGCGGCAAGACCGCGCGCGTCAACTACAACCACCTCGTCAGCACGCCCTCCGAAAACATCTATGTGGTTCCGGGCGACACGATCATGGTCGAGCGTGAGCGCCGCACCTATCTCGCCTTCGGCGCTTCGGGCCTCAATGGACGTTTCGAGTTCGAGGATGCCGATCTCAAGCTTTCGGATGCACTCGGCAAGGCGGGCGGGCTGCTCGATTCCCGTGCCGACCCCGCCCAGGTCTATGTCTATCGTATCGTCAAGCGCGATCTTCTCGTGAAGCTCGGCATCAACACGTCCAAGTTCCCCGGACAGGACGTTCCGGTCATCTTCCGCGCCAATCTGCGCGATCCGTCGACCTTCTTCGCCGCCACCAAGTTCCCGATGCAGGATCGCGACATCATCTACGTCACCAATTCGCAGGCCACCGAACTCTACAAGTTCCTGGATCTCGTCGGCTCCGTTCCGGCAACGACGGGCAATGTTGCCGAGGACGTGCTTGCCACACGCAACGCCATCCGGGCCTTCTGATCGTCGGTTTCTCGCCACTTGTACCAAAGCCGCCCCGGAAACGAGGCGGCTTTTTCTTTGGCCGGAACCGGCGGCGAAGGTGAAGTGATCAAGCATGGGCTTTCGGCACGGACCGAAACCGTCTGCCCCCTGAAAGACAACGCATATAGCGACGGTCATTGTCGCCGCCATTACAAAAGTTTAAGGTGATTTCGCAGCGCATTGGGTGTCTTGTGGGGGAAAGCTGCTCCCAAGGCTTACCGCACATGTTCGGGAAACATGTATCGCTCTCATTACGCGGAATCGTCAGATGAAACGTTTCTGGACCGCCCTCAGCGTTCTTGCCATTGCAGCCGCCGGTACCTGGTATTTTAGGGATCGCTTGCCGCTCGACCAAGTTCCTTACCTTAAACAATTCGCCAGCGTTTCGCAGCAGGCGAACACCGAACCGGCGGCACAATCGGCCCAGAGCGGCCAGCCAGCCCGACAGCAGGGACAAAGACAAGGTGGAGGTCGGCGCAATGGCGGGCCACCCACCGTCAGCACCATCGCCGTCAGCAAGGCGACGCTGCCGATGGATGCAACGGCGACGGGCTGGGCGGTTGCAGCCGACATCACCAATATCGCGCCGCTTCAGGCCGGCCTCGTTACCGAAATCGAGGCGAAGGATGGCCAGCACATCGAGGCAGGCGATCTGATCCTCAAGATGGACGATCGCATCGCCCGCGCCGCCGTCGACAAGGACAAAGCCAATATCGCAGCTGATCAGGCAACGCTTGAGCAGACGGAGGCAGCCTTCCAGCGCGCCGCCAATCTGGTCAAGCAAAGCGCGGAATCGCAACAGGTGCTGGATCAGGCCAGGGCAGCGCGCGACAGCGCCAGCGCCAAGATCGATGCCGACAAGGCAACGCTCGCCTCAGATCAGGTGACGCTCGAGCATATGGAAATCCGCGCGCCTTTCGACGGACGGCTCGGCGACATCACTGTCAGCCCCGGCGCCTATCTCAGCGCAGGCGTCAATATCGTGACAATCACCAAATACGATCCGATCTCGGTCAGTTTCCGGCTTTCGCAACGCTATCTGCCGCAACTGCGTGAAGGCGTGACAAAAGACACCGCTGTTGATGTCGATCCGGCGGCAACGGGTGGCGAGCCGATGAGCGGTGTGCTGCGGTTCTACGACAATACGGTGGACCAGACCTCCGGCACCGTGCTGGCCAAGGCGGAATTCAAGAATGATCGCGGTCTTTTATGGCCCGGCCAGTCCGTCAACGTCACGGCTCATTTTGTTTCGGATGAGGAGATGATCGTCGTGCCGACGGTCGCCGTGCGGCCCGGTCCGAAGGGCAATTTCGTCTATACCGTCGATAGCGACCATCATGCCCATATGACGCCGGTGGAAGTCGCCCGTTCGAATGGCGATCTCACGGCCATCGCGAGCGGCCTGAACGGCGGTGAGCATATAATCGTCGAGGGCCAATCGGAACTTGCCGATGGCCAGCTCGTCGTCGAGCAATTTTCCGACAAGGGCGGCGCGGCCGGTAATCTGGCCGCCAATATTCCGCAGGAAAAGGTTGGCGGCCAATGATCCCGAATTTCTGCATCAACCGGCCCGTTGCCACCACGCTTCTTGCCATAGGCCTGATACTGGCAGGGCTCGCCGGCGTCAGCCTGCTGCCCGTTGCCGCCCTGCCGAAAGTGGACTTTCCGACGATCAATGTCTCGTCATCGCTGTCAGGCGCTTCGCCGCAAACCATGGCCACCTCGGTCACCACGCCGCTGGTGAAGCAGTTCGAAACCATTCCCGGCGTCAGCGAAATCAGCGCCACCAACACGCTCGGCAACAGCTCGATCGTGCTGCAGTTTGATCTCAACCGCGATATCGATGCTGCGGCCGCCGATGTGCAGGCGGCAATCTCGCGCGCGCAGCGGCAGTTGCCGAGCAACATGACGACGACGCCGAGCTATCGCAAAACCAACCCGGCCGATGCGCCGGTGCTGCTGCTCGCTGTCAACAGCAAGGAAATGCCCACCAGCAAAGTGGACGAAATCGCCGAAAACATCATCTCGCCACTTCTTTCCACCATTTCGGGCGTCGCCCAGGTCAGTATTTATGGCGCGCAGACCTACGCCGTGCGCATCGGCCTCGACCCCACGCAGCTCCAGGCAAGAGGGCTCGGCGTCGACACCGTCACCACGGCCATCGCCCAAGCGAATAATCAGGTGCCCGTCGGGGCCTTGCAAAACGAAAATCAACGCCTGACGATCGAGGCGGACACGCAACGCACCAATGCCGAGGCGTTCCGCTCGCTGGTCATTTCAACGACCAACGGCGCACGGATTCACCTCGGCGATATCGCCAATGTCACCGACAGCATCGACAACACCAATGCCGGCAGCTGGTTCGATGGCGAACAGGCCATCATTCTCGCCGTGCAGCGTCAACCGGATGCCAATACAGTCGAGGTTGTTGACGCCATCAAGGCCAAGCTTCCGGCGCTTCACCAGCAATTACCGCCTTCAGTCAATATTAACGTGATGAATGATGCCTCGATCGCGATCAAGGACGCGATCTCGGACGTGCAGTTCACGCTGTTCCTCACCATCGGGCTGGTGGTGGCTGTCATTTATCTCTTCACCGGACATCTGACGGCAACCATCATTCCGGGGCTTGCCGTGCCGCTGTCGCTCATCACCGCCTTCGGCATGATGTATGTCCTGGGTTACAGCATCGACAATATTTCACTGCTCGGACTAACCCTGTCCGTGGGGCTGGTGGTGGACGATGCCATCGTCATGCTGGAAAACATCCTGCGCCTGCATGAAAAAGGCCTGCCCATGCGGGAAGCCGCCCTTCAGGGCGCGGCAGAGGTCAGCAGCACCATTCTGTCCATGTCCATCTCGCTGGTTGCCGTCTTCATTCCCATCCTGTTGATGGGCGGCGTCATCGGCAGGCTCTTTAACGAGTTCGGCATGGTCGTCACGCTGGCGATCATGGCCTCGGCGCTGGTGTCGCTGACGGTGACGCCGATGCTCGCTTCGCGCCTCTCCGGCCATTCTTCCAGACCACCGGCGATCATCCGCTGGTTCGATGCGGGTTTCGAACGTACGCTACGCGCCTATGGTCACGCCGTCGGCTGGTGCCTTTCCCATCGCCGCATCATTTTGGCATCATTTCTCGCCTCGGTCGCGGCATCGCTTTATCTCTTCGAAACCCTGCCCTCCAGCTTCTTCCCCCAGGAAGATATTGGCCGTCTTTCGGTCTCGACACAGGCGCGTGAGGATATTTCCTACACGGCGATGCGTGACCTGCAGGCTCAGGTCGCCGATCAGATCCGCAAGAATCCGGCCGTGGTGCACGTCACCTCCATTGTGGGCGGCAATTCCCGTAACCCGCTGAACAACGGCTCGATGTTCGTGGAACTGAAGCCTAAGGAAGAGCGTGCGCCGCTGAGCCAGGTGCTCACGGAACTTGGGCAGGCCACATCGAAAGTGGCGGGCATCCGCACCTATATCAATCCACAGCAGAGCCTGCGTTTCGGCGGGCGCAACTCTGCCAGCCAATACCAGCTCGTCGTTCAGGGCCTGAATGCCGACACGACCAATGAATGGTCGAACAAGCTGATGGAGGCGATGCGCCGCGATCACACCTTCACGTCAGTCACCTCGGATGCCCAGAATGGCGCGATCGCCGCAACGATTTCCGTCGATCCGGAAAAGGCGGCCGCCTTCGGCATCACCAATGACCAGCTGCGCAAGACGCTGGAAATGTCTTTTGGCGGTTATACGGCGGCGCAGATCCAGTCCACCGGCGACAGCTACGACGTTATCGTGGAATTCGACAGCTCCAAACCGTGGAATGATGATTTCCTCAGCGATATCAACATTCTCTCCGCAAAATCGGGCGTTCTGGTTCCGCTTTCAAACTTCGCCACCCTCACCCGCACACAGGCGCCTGTGACCATCAACCAGACGGGCCAGCTCGTCTCCACGACGATTTCCTTCAACCTGCCTGACGGCGTGGCGCTTTCCGATGCCACAAGCCGGATCGATCAGATAAAGAGCACGATAGGCCTGCCGCAGGATGTCTTCACCAGCTATGGCGGCACGGCGGCGATCTTCCAGCAGAGCCAGGGCAATACCGGCATTCTCATTCTGGCGGCGGTGCTGACCATCTATGTGGTTCTCGGCGTGCTCTACGAAAGCTTCATCCACCCGCTGACCATCCTCTCCGGCCTGCCGGCGGCGGCCTTCGGCGCGCTGGTGGCGCTGAAGGTGATGGGCATGGATTTCTCGATCATCGCGCTGATCGGCCTGCTGATGCTGATCGGCATCGTCAAGAAAAACGCGATCATGATGATCGACGTAGCGGTGGAATTGATGCGCGAAAAGGCCGAACCACCGGCTACAGCCATTCACGAAGCCTGCGTGCGCCGGTTCCGACCGATCATGATGACGACCTTCTGTGCACTCCTTGGGGCGCTCCCCATTGCGCTCGGCTCGGGCGCGAGTTCGGAACTGCGCCAGCCGCTCGGTATCGCCGTGGTCGGCGGCCTCATCGTCTCGCAATTGCTGACGCTGTTCATCACGCCTGTCATCTTCGTGGAAATGGACAGGTTTGGCCACTTCCTCACCGGTCTGTTTTCCCGCAAAAAATCAACCGAGAAACATGCTGAACAGCAAAAGCCGGAAGGCGCCGCAGAGCCCGATTCCGTCGCGGCTTAATACAGGCTTCCGAGCGCTTCAACGCCTCGGAAAAACCTGCCGACTGCAGCTGAAATGAGACGGTTCGGCCCTGCAGATCCGGGGCTTCGATCGAGAGCCGAGATAAGTTCGACGAAGGGCGCGAAAGACACGACACAACCGACAGGAAGGCAGGTGCTCACCTGCACTTCCTGCAGCCGCACATTGTCGGATTTTATCGAAAAGAGCTTGGTGACAGCCAGACCGAACGGCATGACGATGGTGCCTGAAAGCTGTCCCGGCGTTTTGGAATCATCAAGCCGGAATTCGACCGAGACGACAAGTTTGCGGGGTTTTTCCTCAAGCTGCACCTGCGCAATGGCGCAGAGCGGTTTGGCCGGCGCCGTCTCCGTGGTGTTCGGATCGGCGGGATCTTTTTTCACTGGTGCCGCACAGGCAAGTTGCCAGCTTCCATGAACTTCATGCAGCGGTACGGCCGGGTTCGCGGCTTCCTGCGCACCCGCGTCACCCGCCATGGCCCCGGCGAAGACGGCAACAGCAAGCGCCGCATTCCGCGACATGTTTGGTCTGAACGGCATCAGAAACGGACTCCCAGTTCGGCTGAAGCGGATTGATCCAGCACACCCGCCCCAAAGACCGCGCCATAACGGAATGTCAAAGTGGCGGAAGGACCAAGATCGTAGCCGAGCCCTAGGTTAGCCCGAGATGGTGGCCCGACCGACCGAATGTCGGCCGATCACGACAGCGCCCCCGACAAAAGTGGTGCCGGTATTATCGAAACTCGATAGATTGTCGAGAGTGAGCCAACCATGGCCCGAACCGCCACCCAGGTAGACATTCCCACCGGAGATCCCCCTGCTGCCGGTGAGGGAGACTTCCCCAATGCCTACGCCGCCAGTAAATATGTCATGTTTGTTCGACCAATCGCCGCCGGAAAAATTTAACGTGCCCGCGACCAAATCCTTGTTGCCGAGTTTTGTATTGGAAGTCTTAAGGCCGCCCTCCACTGACAGCGACCCATCCAGAGTAATGCCAATGCTGAGTTCGTCGATTTCTGCGACACGCCCGGCGGCTATTGTCGGGCCTTGAGCGTCGATGGCGGCGAGGTCGTTCGCTCCCGGCACACGCGTGTACCCAAACCAGCTACTTGGCGAGAACCAATCATCCGAGGAAGAGCCAACCCAAGCGATGGATTCTGCAAATGCAGCAGGCGCGATGGCAGAGGAACGCCAGCGCAAGGAGGCTCGTTGATGCCCGCAAGAAGAACTGCCGGACGGGCTTAAAACCTGAACCGGCCTTCGACGCCTCTTCCCGCCACAAACCACCGGTAATCAATTTTTCCTCATCGGCGCATCATTTCGCCTGTTAGGCCCGGCGAATCATCTCTTGCAGCCACTTAACCCGGCTTAAGAGATCAGCGTCAGTATAAAAAGCGAAGAATGCTATTTTACTTCGCAAAAAAGGAGCGCGACCAGTGCGCTCCTTAGAAAAGCGGAGTGTTTCCATAATAACGGCATCACTAATACCGAATTTTCCGGAATGACCGAAGGTTCCACTATTGCCGGGCGAAGCGACCGAAGGTGCCGCCCGAAAAACACAGCGGATCGCCATCACGATGCGCGGCGCGCAGCACCTCGCCGACGATGATGGTGTGGTCGCCCGCATCATGGGCCGCCGCCTGCCGGCACTCGAAACGGGCAAGCGTTCCAGGGATGACCGGCACGCCTTCGTCGTTCAATTCCCAGTCCAGATCGTCGAAGGCACGGCCGTTGCGGGTAAAGCGGGCGCTCAGCACGTCCTGATCCGCACTCAGAACGTGGATGGCAAAATGGGTCGCACCGCTGAAGGCCTGATAACGTGATGAGCTTTTGGCCGGTGACCAGAGCACCAGCGGCGGATCAAGCGACACTGACGCAAAGCTGTTGACTGTCATGCCGATCGGGCCTTCCGGCGTGGTGGCGGTCACGACAGTCACGCCTGTCGTGAAAGCGCCGAGCGCATTGCGAAAGCTGCGGCTGTTTTCGCCGCCGGGAACGAATACATGCTCATTGGGCATCTTGATCGCCTCTGCCACTGTCATCACGGCACCTCTTTTCCAATCGCAAGGGTGTAGAGTTCGAACCAGGTCTGGCGGTCCATCGTCACGCGGAGCGCATCGGCTGCGGTTCTGATACGCTCTATATTATTGGTGCCGAGCACCGGCACGATCTTCGCCGGATGACGCAGCAGCCAGGCGATCGCGACAGCCGTCGCATCAACGCCCTGTTCCTTGCCGATGCGCTGCAGGGCAGCCATGGTGCCACCATGAGCACCCGAAAACAGCGAACCGCCGCCAAGCGGCGACCATGCCATCGGAGAAACGCGCTTTTCCTGCAGGAAAGCGAGATCGCCATTGGTAAAGCAATCCGTGGCGAGAAGGCTCATCTCGATCTGGTTGGTCACCAGCCGATTGCTCATGGCCGATTGCAGCAGGGAAAAGTCCCACGGGCGGAAGTTGGAGACGCCGACGGCCTTCACCTTGCCGGACGCCACCAGCGCATCGAGCGCCTTGCCGGTTTCTTCCGCGTCGATCAGCGGGTCCGGACGGTGAATGAGCAGCAGATCGACGTGATCTGTTCCCATGTCGCGAAGAGATGCCTCAACCGAAGCATTGATGTGGCCAGCCGTCGTATCGTAGTGCTTGACGCGGGCGGCGGAGTGGCGGCCGGCCGGCGCAACGATGCCGCATTTGGTAACGATTTCGATCTTGTCGCGCAGTGCGGGCGCGGCCTTCAGGCCCGCCCCCAGAATCGCTTCCGCCGTGTATCCGCCGTAAATATCGGCCTGATCCATGGTGGTGATGCCCTGCGCGAGGCAGGCCTCGATCTTCGCCTGCACATGGGCGGGCGATGTATCGGCGTCGTCACCGATGCGCCACATGCCATAGACGATGCGGCTGAGTTCGAGTTTGTCGGAAAGAGCAATGCGTTCCATCAGTGACGTTCCCCGTTGCCGAGCGGCGTGGTCGGCGTTTCAGAAGGCACCCGGCCGTAGGCATGCGGCAGGGAGCAGGTTTTAATCTGCGGCAAAACCTTGGTGCCGAAATGTTCCGCCTCGTCAAGATGCGGATAACCGGAAAGGATGAAGGCACGGATACCCATCTTCTGGTAGTCCTCCAGCGCCGAAAGAACCTGATCCGTCGAACCGACCAGCGCCGCGCCGCAGCCGGAGCGCGCCCGGCCGATGCCGGTCCACAGATTGGGTTCGACATAACCGAACTTGTCAGCGAGTTCGCGGGCTCGTGCCTGATGCGAGACGCCGAGCGAACCGCTGTCATGAGCCCGGTTGCGGATCAGCTGGCCATACTCATCATCCAGCTTCGAGACCAGATGTTCGGCATATTCGCGGGCTTCCTGCTCGGTATCGCGCACGACCATATGGACACGCAGGCCATAATCCAGCGTGCGGCCATGGGCGGCGGCGCGCTCATTGGCGGCGCGCATGCGGTCTGCCAGTTGATCCTTCGTCTCGGGCCACATCAGATAGACGTCACATTGTGCGCCGCAGAGTTCCAGCGCATCGGGAGAGTAACCACCGAAATAGAGAAGCGGGCCGCCATTTTGCTGGTAGGGTCTTGCCGGTTCGGTCGACACGCCCTTGAACTGGTAGATCTCGCCGTCATGATCGATGGTGTCGCGGGTCCAGGCCTGACGCAGAATCTCAACGACCTCGTGGCTGCGCTTGTAACGGAAGGCGCTGTCGGCCACTTCGCCGGGGAAATCGGAGCTGATGACGTTGAGCGTCAGGCGGCCCTTCAGCATGTGATCGAGCGTGGCAACCGTGCGCGCCAGCATGATCGGCTGCATCTCGCCGCAGCGGATCGCCGCAAGGAAATTGATGCGGTCGCTGATCGGCGCACAGCCGGCGACGAAGCTCAGCGTATCCTGCCCGACCTGATAGGACGAAGGGCAGAGAATGTTGCGAAAGCCGAGTTCTTCGGCTTTTTTGACGATATCGGAGCAATGCTCGAAGCTGGAGCGCAGGCTGCCGTCAGGCACGCCGAGATAGGCGTAGTCATCGGAACACAAAGCGGAAAACCAGGAGACCTCGGCAGCATCGAGATCAGCGGATGTAACGGGTACGACGGTCATGCAATTCCTCCTCAAGGCCGCTCTCGTTTTTCTTGCATAACATCAAGAAATATGTAAATCAATGATGTATCAATTTTTGTTTCGTGGGAGGAAACGGTATATGAAACACACTGGCGGCAGCCTGCCCATGTATATGCAGATCGCCGAAATGCTGGTGCGCGAAGTGGCGGCGGGCCGGTTGATCGATGGCGAGAAGCTGGCGCCGGAGCGCGATATGGCGGCCGATCTCGGCATCGCCGTCGGCACACTGCGTAAGGCGCTTGCCGAGTTGCAGGAACGCGGCCTTCTGGAGCGCGTGCAGGGTTCCGGCAATTACATCCGCGCCGTCAGCGATCCGCAAAGCGTCTACGCCTTCTTCCGGCTCGAACTGATCGAAGGCGGCGGCCTGCCGACGGCGGAGGTTCTGGATGTGGCGCGCCTTGCCAAGCCTGCCAACCTGCCCGCCTTCGGCACATCGGCGGAAGGGCACAGGATCCGCCGTCTGCGGCGCATCGCCGGCAAACCGGCAGCCATCGAGGAGATCTGGCTTGACGGCTCTTACGTCGACACAATCGCCATCGAGAACATGTCGGAATCCCTCTACCTCTATTACCGCACCCGCCTCAACCTCTGGATATCGAAGGCGGAGGATCGCATCGATCTCGGCGACCTGCCCGAATGGACGCCCGAGGTTTTCGGCCAGAAAGCCGGCGTTTCGGTGCCGCGGGTTCTGCGCCTCAGCCAGGCGCAGGATGGCGCCGTGGCCGAAGTTTCATGGACCTGGTTCGACCATACCGTCGCACGATACGTTTCACGCATACGTTGAGATTGCGCAAATTTCGCGTGATCCACATGGATGAAAGAATTTGACGGGAGGCAAGCAAGCAGCGGCCTGCCGTCGGGCTGATTTTGCAGTTATATTTCTTTTAATCAATGAGTTAATAGTTTTTGATTTCTGTCAGAAATAAAATTGATACACTATTGATTTCCTTTTTATGAAAGGTAATATCACGACCTCAGGGAGACAGGCGTTTCGCCATCCCACGATATCGCCAGACAATCGGGATCGATTTTCGAAGATGCGATGCGTGGAATTTGAAGGTTGATACCGGCTATTGCGTCCATTCAAATTCTGGACGCGCCGGTCGTGAGGAGGAAAATATGGCTTCGGTCAGCCTGCGCAAGCTGGACAAGAGTTACGGTGCGCTTCGCATCGTCAAGGGCATCGACCTTGAAATCAACGATGGAGAATTCGTGGTGTTCGTCGGCCCTTCCGGCTGCGGCAAATCCACGACGCTGCGCATGGTCGCGGGGCTGGAAAGCATTACCGACGGCGAGGTGAGGATCGGCGACCGTGTCGTCAACCGGCTCCCGCCGCGCGAACGCGACATCGCCATGGTGTTTCAGGACTATGCGCTTTATCCGCACAAGACGGTGCGCGAAAACATGGGTTTCAGCCTGAAGGTGCGCGGTGTCAGCGCATCGCAGGCCAATGCCAGCATTGACGAGGCGGCGAGGATGCTCGGCATCGAGCACCTTCTCGACCGGCGACCCGGCCAGCTCTCGGGCGGCCAGCGCCAGCGTGTGGCCATGGGCCGCGCCATCGTGCGCCGTCCGCAGGTCTTCCTGTTCGACGAGCCGCTTTCCAATCTGGATGCCAAGCTGCGCGGACAGGTGCGCACGGAAATCAAGCGTCTGCACCAGCAGCTCGGCACCACCATCATTTACGTCACCCACGACCAGGTGGAGGCCATGACGCTGGCGGACCGCATCGTCATCCTTCGCGGCGGCGATATCGAGCAGGTCGGCACACCTGACGAGGTCTATAACCGGCCGGAAAGCGTCTTCGTGGGCGGTTTCGTTGGCGCCCCGGCGATGAATTTCGCCCGCGCAAAGGTGAGCGGCGACCGGCTGGCATTTTCCGATGGCAATTCCCTGCCGATGGCCGCCATCCGGCCATCCCGCGAAACGGGCCTCGACGGGCGTGAAGTCATCGTCGGCATTCGCCCGGAACATTTCGGCCCCGTCGAGGGCTTCGACACGCAGCTTGCGGTCAAGGTGCAGGTTGTGGAACCGCTGGGTTCGGACACGCTCGTCCATTTCAGCCTTGGCGATGCGGCGCTGACCGCACGCATGCCACCGCAGCTTCGGCCGACGCCGAACGAGGAACTGCGGATCGGCGTCGATCCATCCAAGGTCCATCTTTTCGACGCGGCAACGGAACGCTCTATCCACTGATCGCCCGGCGAAAAATGCCGCGGCCAAGGGTTTAATAACGGGAGGAACACATGACATTCAAAGCTATCCGGGGCAAAGCCCTTATGGGTGCAGCGCTCTGCGCGACCATGCTCGCCTTTTCGGGACAGGCCTTTGCCGACGCCGAACTGAAAATCTTCGTTTCCAGCCAGCATCAGCCGGATGTGTGGCGCAAGGCGCTTGATCAATATGAGGCCAAGACGCCGGGTGTGAAGGTGGTCATCGAGACCGGCGGCAACACCTCGGAAATGCAGGCGCAATATCTCAACACCGTCATGTCGGCCAAGGATTCAAGCCTCGACGTGCTAATGCTCGACGTCATCCGCCCGGCACAGTTCGCCACGGCCGGTTGGACCAGCGATTTTGCCGGCAAGGCCCTGTCCGCCTACCTGCCGACCTATGCGGAAGCCAACACCGTGGATGGCAAGATCGTGGCGCTGCCCGCCTTCGCCGATTCCATGTTCCTTTATTACCGCAAAGACCTGCTCGACAAATACGGCATCAAGCCGCCGACCACCTGGGACGAGCTGAAGGAAGCTTCCAAGAAGGTGATGGAAGGCGAAAAGAACCCCGAACTTCAGGGCCTGTCCTTCCAGGGTAAGGCGATCGAAGGCGCGGTCTGCACCTTCCTCCTGCCCTACTGGAGCGAGGGCAAGTCCCTGGTTGAAAACGGCAAACTGAATTTCGACAACAAGGCCGCCGTGGATTCGCTGAAGCTGTGGAAGAGCTTCGTCGACGAAGGCATTTCCAAGAAGAACATTTCGGAAGTGGCAACCGACGATACCCGCAAGGAATTCCAGGCCGGCAAGGTTCTCTTCGCCGTCAACTGGTCCTACGCCTGGACCCATTTCCAGGGCAAGGAATCGCAGGTGAACGACAAGGTCGGCGTCGCCCGCCTGCCCGCCGTCAAAGACGGCGAGCAGACGACCTGCCTCGGCGGCTGGGAATTCGGCGTTTCCGCCTATTCCAAGCAGCAGGACGAAGCCAAGAAGCTGGTGGAGTATCTCTCGGGTCAGGATGTGTCGAAGTTCATGGCCATCAACGCCGCCCTTCTGCCCACCTATGCCGCACTCTACAAGGATGCGGACGTGACCAAGACGATCCCCTGGTTCGCGGACGCCCTGCCAGTCGTTGAGACCGCGAAGGCCCGCCCCGTGACACCGCGTTACAACGAGGTCAGCGAGACAATCCGCACCACGGTCAATGGCGTGCTTGCCGGCGTGATGACACCGGAAGACGGCGCAAAGCAGATGGAAAGCCGTCTGCGGCGCGTTCTGCGCTAAGCTTTGGGCCGGAAGGCGGCATGCAAACCATGCCCTTTCCGGCCGTTTCGACTGACAGGAATAAAGCCGCCTGAACGGCGCGATAAACGGGCCGGATATAAACCGGTCCGATCGGGAGACGATGACGTGAATCCAGTTGCGGGAGTGGCAGACGTGACAATGCCTGATAGAACCATGGTTCGGGTGGACGAGAAACCGCAGCCGCGCTGGACGCGGTGGCTCGATCTCGGCGACCGGTCGCTGGCCGTGCTTCTGCTGGCGCCGGCAGCGATCCTGCTTTCGCTTATCATCGTTTATCCGGTGGCGCGGCTCGTCTACACCTCGTTTTTCAGCCTGTCGCTGACATCAGGCCTGCCGGCGGAATTCATCGGCTTTGAAAACTACACGGCGATGTTTGACGATCCGATCTTCTGGGAAACGACCTGGAATACGGTTCTGATAACGCTGATCACCGTGCCTGGCGCGCTGTTCATGGGCCTAGGGCTGGCGCTGCTCGCCAACCTCCCCTTCTCCATGCAGTGGCCGATGCGCCTGTCGCTGCTCATTCCCTGGGCGCTGCCGCTCTCTTTTGCCGGCCTCATCTTCGCATGGTTCTTCCATTACGAATATGGCGTGGTCAATGACGTTCTGAACCGGCTGGGCTTTGAAGGCATCATCTGGTTCAACTCGCCGAACTGGGCCTTTGCGGCCATCTGCCTGACGATCATCTGGAAAACTTCGTCGTTCATGGCGCTGATGATCCTCGCCGGCCTTCAGACCATTCCACGCTCGCTCTATGAAGCGGCTGATGTGGATGGCGCCGGCAAGGTCCGCCAGTTCTTCGAAATCACCCTGCCGCTTCTCAAGCCCTCGATCGTCGTCGCCCTCATCTTCCGTACGATCACGGCGCTGCAGACCTTTGATATTCCTTACATGATGACCGGCGGCGGCCCCGGCACGTCCACCACAACGCTTGCCATGTATATCCACCAGAACACCGTTTCCTTCCTTGATCTCGGTTACGGTTCGGCGCTGGCGGTCATGATGTTTGCGCTCTCCATGTGCGTTACCGCCGTTTATCTCCGCATCATTAGGACGAAGGACTGATCCCATGAGCACCGTTGCAAATTCCGGTCTGTCCTCCGTCTTTTCCGGCAAGCCGCTGCGCTTCATCGCGGCCTCCATCCTGCTGGTCAACGGCCTCTTCCCGGCAATCTGGATCCTCTTCACCTCGCTGAAGACCGAAGCGGAACTGACGGTCAAGCCGATCACGTGGTTTCCGCATACCCCGACGCTTGCTAACTACATGCAGGCCTTTTCCGACCAGCCGCTGCACCTCTTCCTGTTCAACAGCTTCATGGTGGCCCTACTCTCCACGGCGCTCACCATTCTGATTTCGGTGCTGGCGGCTTATGCGCTGGCGCGGCTGAACCTCAAATACCGGGCGCTGATCCTCTCACTCATCATCGCCGTTTCCACCTTCCCGCTGGTGACGCTCTTGGTGCCGCTGTTCGAAATCATGCGCGCGCTGAACCTGCTCAACAGCTGGACGGCACTGATTCTGCCTTACACGGTCCTTTCTCTTCCGGTCTGCACGCTGATGCTCGTCTCTTTCTTCGAAAGCATTCCGCGCGATCTCGAAAACGCCGCCATGATCGACGGCTGCACCCGCATCGGCGCACTCTTCAAGGTCGTCGTGCCGCTCTGCGCACCGGGCGTTTTCACCGCCGGTATCCTCGCCTTCGTCAATGCCTGGGATGAGTTCCTGCTGGCGCTGTCCTTCAATTCCAATCCGGCGCTCCGCACGCTTCCCGTCGGCATCCAGCTGTATCAGGGCGAGTTCGCCTTCCCTTGGCCGGTCATTTCGGCGGCGCTGGTGGTCGGCATCGTGCCGGTCGCGATCCTGATCGTCATTTTCCAAGAACGGGTTGTCTCGGGCCTCACCGCCGGTGGTCTCAAGGGCTAAAAGGTTAAGTCATGCATTTCGAAACGACCAAAGACGGCTTCACACTCGCGATCGGCAACCGCACCATCCTTTCCCATTCGTCTGATAGTCCGGCCTTCTTCGCCGGTTTCGGCAAGGAGCGGATGGATATGTATCGCGGCAATTTCGATATCGAAGACTATGTCATCGAGCGAACCGCCCTACGCCATGCGGAGGTCAACGGCGACAGCGTCACGCTCTCATCCTCACCGGGACAGGCACCGCGCCTTCGCCTGACGCTCGACGGTAACGCCGTCCTGCTGACGGCGCTGGATGAAACCGTCAACCGCCTCTGGCTGCGCATCGTTGCGGAAACGGACGAGCATGTCTGGGGTGGCGGCGAGCAGATGTCCTATTTCGACATGCGCCGCCGTCGTTTCCCGCTCTGGACCTCCGAGCCGGGGGTCGGCCGCGACAAGACAACCGAAATCACCTTCAAGTCTGACGTCAGCGGCAAGGCGGGCGGTGATTATTACAACACCAACTATCCGCAGCCGACCTGGCTCTCGTCGCGCAAATATGCGCTGCATGTGGAAACGAGCGCCTATTCGGTCTTCGATTTCCGCAATGACGATTTCCACGAAATCGAAATCTGGGCCATCCCTGAAAGGATCGAGTTTTTCGCCGGCGACAGTTTCACCGATATCGTTTCCGCGCTTTCACTGCGGTTCGGACGTCAGCCGGAATTGCCGGAATGGGTCTATAATGGTGCGATCATCGGGTTAAAGGACGGCGCCAACTCCTTTGCCCGGCTGGAGAAAATCCGCGCAGCCGGAACGAAGGTGTCCGGCCTCTGGTGCGAGGACTGGGTGGGTCTTCGCCAGACATCCTTTGGCGCCCGCCTGTTCTGGGACTGGCAGGCGAATGATACGCGCTATCCGCATCTGCGCCAGAAGATCGCCGAGCTTGCCGATCAGGGCATCCGCTTCCTGGGTTACGTGAACCCCTATCTCTGCGTCGACGGCCCGCTTTTCCCGGTCGCCGAAAAGGCTGGTTATTTCGCCACCAACGCCGAGGGAAAAACGGCGCTGGTGGATTTCGGCGAGTTCGATTGCGGTGTGGTCGATTTCACCAATCCGGCCGCCGCCGAATGGTTCGCCGAGGAGATCATCGGCAAGAATATGCTGGATTTCGGCCTTTCCGGCTGGATGGCCGATTTCGGCGAATACCTGCCGATCGATATCACGCTTTCCAATAGTGTCGATGCCAAGCTGATGCACAATGCCTGGCCAACACTCTGGGCCGAGGTCAATGCGAAAGCCGTCGAGAACCGGGGAAAGACCGGCGAAGCGCTGTTCTTCATGCGGGCCGGCTTCACGGGCGTGCAAGCCCATTGCCCGCTGATCTGGGGCGGCGACCAGTCTGTCGACTTCTCCCGTCACGACGGCCTGGTCACCGTCATCTGCGGCGCGCTTTCCTCCGGCCTCATGGGCAATGCCTATCACCACTCCGACATCGGCGGTTATACCAGCCTGTTCGGCAATGTCAGGACCGCTGAACTCATCATGCGCTGGACGGAAATGGCCGCCTTCACGCCGGTCATGCGCACCCATGAGGGCAACAGGCCGCGCGACAATCTGCAGATCGATCAGGATGACACGGTTCTTGCCCATTTCGCCCGTATGACATCCATCTATGTCGCGCTCGCCCCCTATCTGAAGTCGCTCTCCGCCGAGGCTGCAGAGTCGGGCCTGCCGGTGCAACGCCCCCTCTTCCTGCATTATGAGGATGACCGGCAGACCTACGCCATTCAGGACTGCTACCTCTACGGGGCGGACATGCTTGTCGCACCGGTCTGGAAAGCCGGAGAAACGCAACGTTCGCTCTATCTTCCGGGCGACGGCGAATGGGTGCATCTTTGGAGCGACACGCATTATCGCGGCGGGCGAGACATTACCGTCGAAGCGCCGCTCGGCGAGCCGGCGATATTCTACCGTGCCGATAGCAGCCAGCGGCAGCTGTTTGAAAAACTTCGCACCATCGGCTGAACGATAGCGGGTTCGTTCTCCATCACCCCGTCAGGCGGGGTGATGTGATGGCCTTTTTAAAGAGGGCGGTCATCGCGTCGCTGATGCCCTGCGACGGGCTGACTTCGAAGAACAGTCCCGGAGAAGCACATTGCTGCATGCGTGCGCCGATTTCCGGCTGAAAGGGCGCGATCCAGCTATTGTACCAGTCATTGGTCGGCAGCGGCAGATAGGTGGTGTAGAGCACGGCGATCCGGAAGCCCTTTTCCTTCAGCTTCGTGCAATATTTGATATCGATCGGCTCCTGACAGCGGCCGCTGGTCGTCTTTTTGGTGCAGCTGGATGGCTTGTAGCTATCGCCGACACCGTCTGAAACGAAGAAGATAATCTTCTCGGGGCTGGCCGAACTCGCCCCGGTGCCAGAATTGCCGATCTTGTCGCCGATCTGAGTGAGTGCCCGGTCGAAATCCGTCTGCTGGTCGTTGTTAAATCCCTGCTTTGGGATCGACATCAGGTCGACTTCACCGGCTTTCTTCTTCGCGGTCGCCAGATCCGACGTCAAGGGAACGACCTCGAGCAGCTTCGTATCTTCGGCTTTCTCTCCGAAAGTGTAGACCGCCATGCGATATTGATTGCTGCTTTTGCGGTTGGACTTCGCCGTGTCCATAAGGCTCGCCGTGGCCTTTGCGACCACATTGATGCGCGTCGTCACTCCGAGGCTTTTGGCCTTGTAATAATAGCTGTTCTTGTCCACCACCCCGTTTGTCACGATGTGACAGGCGAAAGCGCATTTGTCGCTCGTATTCGCAACCATGGTGGCGACATCGGCCGGCGTGGCGCCAACGCCCATCGAAGGAGTGTTGTCCAGAAGCACATAGAAGTCGCTGAATGTTTCCGTCTCGTATTTGGCGGTCGCCTTGCCCGAAACAGTGATGAGATCCTCTCCGAGGACCCGTGAAAGCGTCGTGCCGATGGATGCCTTGAAGCTGACCGACGATTCGATGGCGTTACCGCGCTTGATCACCGACACGTCGAGAGACAGGAGCTTGTAGTCGGGATTGGCCCTCTCATTGCTTTCGAAGAATGCGGAAGCCTCATCGCCGCCAAGCGTAATGACGCCGTCACTCGACATTTCCTTTGCCTTGTGAACGCTCGCCGACGTATCGGCAACCACCGCGAGGGCCGCGGCATCCGCCGCCATCTGCAGGTCTGATTTGACGGCCATGCCGTGCGTCACATCAAGGGCCACGCCGGCGGCGCCAATCAGCGGCACCATCAACAAGGCGCTGAGAATGCCGAAATTTCCCGATTTATCCTGCCAGAAGCTCTTCAAATTCGCCCCCAATCATCTTTCCCGGGGTCAAATTAGTCGTACAATATTGAAAGGCAGTTTCAAGAGATAACTAATTTTCGATAAATCTAATTTCCTCAATAACTAATACGCAGATGGATACGGGTACCCGCGATCGCGCCTGACGACGGATCGGCGGCGGGACGTTGACATTTATGAAACTTGACTTACAAAACAAACTCTTCCGAGGGGAGCACCAGACGGTGCTGAGATGGCGTTGAGCCGGACCCTTGAACCTGATCCGGGTCATGCCGGCGTAGGAACGGAACTGTCGCGCCCAAGGGGCGCTACCCTTTCTCTTCTCCGCTTTGCCCTGATCTCCGTGATTGTCACATCTGGAGACGAATGATGATGCTGAAACGTTCCGCCCTTCGCACATGGTGCGTCTGCGTCTGAGGTCCGGCCCATGCGTGCCATCCATGCGCTGAACGGTGTCGGTCTTCTGCTGGTTTTCTGGCAGGCGGGAACGTGGCTGTTTTCGCCACCCCGCTATATCCTGCCATCGCCCGCCGATGTTGCCGGCGCTTTTCTGCGCCAGCCCGGCTTCCTGTTCGGACAGGCTCTGGTGACGCTCAGCGAAATGGCGCTCGGGCTTGCGGCGGGAATCACCGCCGGCATTCTCGTCGCCTTCACCATTGCCGCCATTCCGCGCCTCGGCCGCCTCGTCTGGCCCATGGTTCTGGTGTTGCAGGCCTTTCCGGTGTTCGTGCTCGCCCCCATTCTCGTCCTCTGGTTCGGTTTCGGCATGGCCTCGAAAGTAGTCATGACGGCGATCATCATCTTCTTTCCGGTCGCGTCCTCCTTCACTGACGGCCTCAACCGCACGGAGCGCGCCATCCTCGACGCCGCTTCGCTGACAAAGGCGAGCCACTGGCAGGTCCTCACCCGGTTGCGTGTGCCGCTGGCGCTCCCGTCGCTGATCTCGGGCTTGAGAGTGGCGGCGCCGCTAGCCCCGCTGGGCGCCGTCATCGGCGAATGGGTGGGCGCATCCGCAGGGCTCGGATTTGTGATGATCCAGTCCAATGCCCGGATGCAGACCGACACCATGTTCGCCGCCATGGCCATTCTCGCGGTCATGGCGGTGCTGCTGCGGCTTATCGTCGATCTCTCGACAGCACATCTCGCCCCCTGGGCCAAAGAAACAGAACACACCACTCCTTTCAGATATTTGCGGAGACTTTCGGCACCATGAAACGAACTCTTCTTTCCTTCGTCGTCGCGGCTGCAAGCGTGCTTGCGCCCATGCAATCCCAGGCGGCCGACAAGCTCACCGTTTTGCTCGAATGGTTCGTGAATCCGGATCACGCGCCGATGGTGATTGCAAAAGAACGCGGCCTGTTTGCCGATGCCGGGCTGGAGGTGGAACTGGTTCCGCCCGCAGACCCCTCCGCCGTGCCGCGTCTCGTCTCGGCAAAACAGGCCGATATCGGCGTGCATTACCAGCCGAACCTCTATCTCGACCACGACGCCGGCCTGCCACTCGTGCGTTTCGGCACGCTGGTCGAAACGCCCCTCAATACCGTCACCGTTCTCGCCGATGGGCCGATCAAGAGCATGAAGGATCTGAAGGGCAAAAAGGTCGGCTTTTCCGTATCCGGCTTCGAAGATGCCATGCTGAAGCGCATGCTGGAAAAGGACGGGCTGACGAAGGATGATGTCGAACTCATCAACGTCAATTTTTCGCTCTCGCCGTCGCTGATCGCCGGCAAGGTGGATGCCACGCTTGGCGGTTTCCGCAATTTCGAGCTGACGCAGATGAAGCTCGAGGGACATGAGGGCCGCTCCTTCTTTCCCGAGGAACATGGCGTTCCGGCCTATGACGAGCTGATCTTCGTCACCCATCGCGATCTCGTAAAAGACAGCCGCCTGCCGCGTTTCCTCTCCGCCGTGGAACAGGCCGCGATCTTCATCACCAACCACCCACAGGAAGCCTGGCAGCTTTTCATCAAGGCCTATCCAAACCTTGACGACGCGCTGAATAAGCAGGCCTTCTTCGACACGCTGCCGCGTTTCGCCAAGCGCCCGGCCGCACTCGACCGCACCCGCTATGCCCGTTTTGGCGCCTTCATGCAGGAGATGCAGCTGATCAAGCAGGCGCCGGCGGCGGACGACATCGCCGTGGAGCTGCAGCAGCCATGACGACGACTTATCCAACAGCGGCAAAGGCCGCCGAAATTCTGGAGCGCGTCCGGCAGACGCGCCCGCGCGTGCATTGCCTGATGAACACCGTGGTGCAGAAATTCACCGCGGATGGCATCACCGTCGTCGGCGGAATTCCTTCCATGACCACCTCGCTCGAGGAAATCGAGAGCTTCGTGGCCAAGGCGGATGCACTGACCGTTAATCTCGGCACACTGGATGCCGAACGGCGCGGGGTCATCCGGCTGGCGATAGAGATCGCCAATGCCTCCGGCAAACCGTGGATCGTCGACCCCGTGCATTGCGACTACTCACCGTCGCGGCTGGAGTTCGCGCGCGAACTCATCGCACTTTCCCCGACCATCGTGCGCGGTAATCACGCCGAAATGAGCCTGATCGGCGATGTGCCTGATGTGGTGAGGATCGAGACCGGGCCTGTGGATCACCTCAGCGACACGACCCGCAGCGTGAGGATCGTCAACGGCCATCCGTGGATGGCGAAGGTGACTGGCACGGGTTGCCTCTCGGGCGGCGTCATCGCCGCCTTCATGGCGGTGGAAAAAGATGCGCTGACGGCGGCGGCCTCCGCCCTTGCCGTGACAGGCGTTTCCGCCGAACTCGCCGCCAGACACGCCGGAGGCCCCGGCACATTTGAATCGGCATTTCTGGATGCGCTTTCCGAAATTTCCGGTGAGGACATCATCAATCACGCGAGGATCGAGCATGAACAAGGTTGATTACCGCCTCAACGCGCTGGTCGACGCAAGCCTTAGCGATGTCGCACCGCTGCCGGAGCTTGCTCTCGCCGCCGCACTCAACGGCGCGACCATTCTGCAATATCGCGACAAGCACGGCTCGACGCGGGAGATGATCGAAAACGCCCGCGCCATTCACGAGGCCATCGCCGGCACCGGCGTGCCGCTTGTCATCAACGACCGTGTGGATGTGGCGCTCGCTTCTGGCGCGGACGGGGTGCATCTCGGCGTCGACGACATGGATGCAAAGACCGCAAGGCGCATTCTCGGTGAAAAGGCGATCATCGGCCTCACCGTCAAGAATCGCACCGATGCCGAACGGGCGGCTTCCCTGCCTGTCGACTACGCCTGCATCGGCGGCGTGTTCGAAACCGTTTCCAAGGTCAATCCGGACAAGCCCGTTGGCATCGACGGTTTTGCGACGCTGCGCGCCCTTTTGAGGGAATGGCGACCTGATATGCCGGTGGGCGCCATCGCCGGCATCGATCTTGCGCGTGTACCATCTGTCATCAAGGCGGGTGCGGATGGTGTCGCGGTCATTTCCGCCATTTTTCGTGCGGCCGATATTGCCAGTGCGGCCAAGGACTTCCGCTCCGCAATTGACGCCACGCTGAAAGCGAGACAACCATGACATCAATTGCATTGACCATTGCCGGCTCCGACAGCGGCGGCGGCGCGGGCATCCAGGCTGATATCAAGACCTTTTCAGCGCTTGGCGCCTATGCCGCCAGCGTCATCACCGCCATCACCGCCCAGAACACCAGAGGCGTGACCTCGGTAGAGGATATTTCCGTCGCCACCATCGTCGCACAGATGGAGGCGGTATTCTCCGATCTTGCCGTCAATGCGGTGAAGATCGGCATGGTATCGCGGATCGAAACCATCGCCGCCATCGCCGAACGGCTTCGGCAGCAATCACAGCCGGTGGTGCTGGATCCGGTCATGGTGGCGACGTCAGGCGACCGTTTGCTGCATGAAGATGCCATCGAGACATTGCGGCGCGAGCTTCTGCCGCTCGCCACCATCGTCACGCCGAACCTGCCCGAAGCGGCGCTGCTGACCGGCACGCCGATCGCCACCACGGAGAAGGAGATCTCCCGTCAGGCCGATGCAATCCTGAAAGCGGGTGCGAAAGCGGTGCTCATCAAGGGCGGCCATGGTGAGGGGCCGCAGAGCACGGATTATCTGTTTGCGGACGGTAACATGCAGGCGCTTTCCGCACCCCGGGTGGAGACGAAAAACGACCACGGCACGGGGTGCACGCTGGCGGCGGCGATTACGGCTCATCTTGCCAAGGGTTGTGAGTTGCGGGAGGCGGTGGGGCTTGCCAAGGGGTATCTGAACGGGGCGCTCGATGCCGGGCGGGGGCTTGCCGTTGGGAATGGGCGGGGGCCAGTGCATCATTTTTATCGGTGGTGGAGTTAGTGCAGAGTGCGGGGCTTACCCCCTCTGTCCTGTCGGACATCTCCCCCTCAAGGGGGGAGATCGACAAGTGGCTGGCCCACGACATTCAGTGACGCCACTTTATTGATAGTAGATGATTGCGAGGGAACAAGCGGTGGCTCCATCCGATCTCCCCCCTTGAGGGGGAGATGTCCGACAGGACAGCGGAGGTAAGCCATACGCTCCACGCTACCGCGCCTTCGGCGTCGCCAGCACATTCCGGATCGCAAAACTCGAATGAATGCGCGAAACCCCCGGCAGTTTCGACAGAATTTCCTTGTGAATACGCTCGAAATCCCCCGCACTTTCCGCCTCGCAGCGCAGAAAATAATCCGAGCCGCCCGTCATCAGATAACATTCGCGGATTTCCGGATATCGCCGCACCGCGTTTTCGAAACGGTTGAGAAAATCCTCTGTTTGCCGATCCAGCGTGATCTGCACGATGACCGAAATCACCTCGCCGCCGGCAAGGCCGCTGGTCAGCGCCGTGTACCCGCGAATAATCCCTTCCCGCTCGAGAATATCGACCCGGCGAAGGCAGGCGGATGCCGAAAGTCCGACCTCAGCGGCAAGCTTGGCATTGCTGATGCGGGCATTGAGCCGAAGCAGACGGATGATATGGCGGTCGGTCGCATCGAGGGACGACATAGAAGATTCCAATTAGCAAAAGAAAATTGCGTGATTACGAACTCTATCGCATTTCCTTCGAACAATAGCCAAGAAATTCGATAATCGTTGCAATACCCTGATGAGATAAAAATGAGGGTGAACGACATGGACATGCAGATCAGCCGCCAGCAGGCAGCCGGTGGTGCAAGCGGCCATCTGACCATCGATCTCGGCGCATTGCGCGACAATTATCTGGCCCTTGCGGCGATGGCGCCAGCATCGCAGACGGCAGCGGTCGTCAAGGCCGATGCATATGGCCTGGGTGCGGATATCGTCTCGCAGGTCCTGTTCGAGGCGGGTTGCCGCAATTTCTTCGTCGCCCATATCGATGAAGCGCTAGCGCTCAGGCTCCGACTTTCGGCAGAAGCGCGGATTTTTGTTCTCAATGGTCTTCAGCCCGGCAATGAGACCTCCTGTGCCGCCATGGCCGTTACTCCCGTTCTGAACTCGCTGGAGCAGATCGCCCAATGGTCGGCCCACGCCAAGAAGCTTGGCGGAAGGCTTGCCGCCGCCGTGCAGATCGATACCGGCATGTGCCGTCTCGGCCTTTCCCCCGAAGAGCTTGAAGTCCTCGCCTCACAGCCGCAATTGCTTGATGGTATCGACATCGCCTTCGTCATGAGCCACCTCGCCTGCGCCGATGAACCGGACCATGCCTCCAATGCCACGCAGCTTTCGGTGATGCGCAAAGGCGCCATTGCGTTCCCTGATGTACCGGTCTGCTTTTCCAACTCCGGCGGCATCTTTCTGGGCAATGATTACCACAACCACCTACTGCGCCCCGGCATCGCGCTTTATGGCGGCGCCCCCTCTGTTGCCCGTCCCAATCCGATGAAGCCGGTCGTTCGTCTTGACCTCGCCGTCATCCAGACCCGCACTGTTCCAGCCGGTTCGCTGGTCGGTTACGGCGGATCTTTCGAGGCGCCCGGTCCGACGCGGCTTGCGACAATCGCGGCCGGTTACGCTGATGGCCTGCCGCGTTCGCTCAGCAATCGCGGCGCGGCGTGGTATAACGGCGTGCGCCTGCCGATTGCGGGCCGCGTTTCGATGGACAGCATTATTCTCGACATATCCGCCCTGCCCGAAGACGCATTGACGCAGGGCAGTCTCGTGCAGATGATCGGGCCAGACCAGACGCTGGAAGACATCGCCGACGATGCGGGCACGATCGCCTATGAAATCCTGACAGGACTCGGACGCCGTTATCGCCGCAGTTACATTCAGCCGGGTGAAACCCCGGCCATTGCTTCAACATCAGTCAATCACAAGTGAGACGATCATGAACGTCACTATCCTCGGAGCCGGCGTCGTCGGCGTGACATCCGCCTGGTATCTGGCCAAAGCCGGACACAAGGTGACGGTGATCGACCGCCAACCGGCAGCGGCGCTGGAAACCAGCTTCGCCAATGCGGGAGAGGTTTCCCCCGGCTATTCCTCGCCCTGGGCTGCCCCCGGCATTCCGGTCAAGGCGATGAAATGGCTGTTCATGAAACACGCGCCGCTGATCATCCGCCCGACGGCCGACCCGGCCGCCTGGCGCTGGATGAGCCAGATGCTGCGCAACTGCACCTCGGCGCGTTATGCGATCAATAAGAGCCGCATGGTGCGCGTCGCCGAATATAGCCGCGATTGCCTGATGGCCCTGCGTGAAGAGACCGGCATCGAATATGACCAGCGCATGCAGGGCACGCTTGAAGTATTCCGCACCCAGAAGCAGTTCGACGCCATCGGCAAGGATGTCGACGTGCTGACGGCGGGCGGCGTGCCTTTCGAGATTCTCGACCGCGACGGCTGCGCCGCCATCGAACCCGGCCTCGCGCCGGCGAAGGAGAAGATCGTGGGCGGCCTGCGCCTGCCGGGCGACGAAACCGGCGATTGCTTCATGTTCACGACTGAACTTGCCCGCATGGCCGAAGAAGCCGGCGTTACCTTCCTCTACGATACCGGCATCATGCGCCCCATCGTTGAAGCAGGACGCGTCAAGGCGGTGGAAACCACCCGAGGGCTGGTGGAGGCTGACATTTTCGTCGCCGCACTCGGCAGCTATTCTCCGCAATTCCTGCGCCAGCTTGGCCTTACTCTGCCGGTCTACCCCGTGAAGGGGTATTCCATCACGGTTCCGATCGTGAAGGAGGAGCGCGCGCCCGTCTCTACGGTCATGGACGAGACCTTCAAGGTGGCTATCACCCGGCTTGGCTCACGCATCCGCGCCGGCGGCATGGCTGAAATCGCCGGCTTTAGCAAGGATTTGCCGGCAGCGCGGCAGGAAACACTGGCTCATTCGGTGGAAGACCTGTTCGGCGGCGCTGGCGATCAGACCCAGGCGAAGTTCTGGTGCGGCCTGCGCCCGATGACGCCGGACGGTACGCCTGTCATCGGCGCCACCCGCTACAGCAATCTTTATCTCAATACCGGCCACGGCACGCTCGGCTGGACCATGTCCTGCGGCTCCGCCCGGGTGCTTGCCGATCTCATCAGCGGGAACAAGCCCGAGATAGATACCCACGATCTGGCGATCAGCCGTTACGCCGCCTGATACGAGATTAGTCCGCCCATCCCCGTCCCGCGAGACGGGACGGGCAGTCAATCAGAGCGCCAGCGCATCCTTCAGCGCCAGACCTTCCTTCATGCGCAGGTCAAGGTCGGCCTCGATGTGGTCAAGATGCTGCAACATCAGCGCACGAGCCTTTGCCGCATCCTTTACCTCCAGCGCATCCAAGAGATCGGCATGATCATTGTGGCCGCAGCTCGAGACACCCGAGCGGCCGTAAAGCGCGATCACCAGCGACGAGCGGGCGACCAGTTCGTCCATGAATTTTTCCAGAATGGCATTGCCGGCAAGCGAGGCCAGCATCAGGTGGAAATCACCCGATGCCTTGATTTCCGCGCGTCTGGCGCTCGGGCCACGTTCATGCTGGTGGCGGCTTTCCTGTACCAGATGCTCCCGCAACCGCTTGGCTGCTGCCGGCGTGATTTTTTCGATGGCGGCATCGACGACACCGGGTTCGATCAGCCGGCGTGAGGCGAACACCTGCCGCGCTTCATCCGGTGTGGGATTGGAAACGAAGGCGCCGCGGTTGCGCTCAGCCTTCACCAGCCCCTCATAGGCCAGCATCTGAAGTGCGGCGCGCACCACGGTGCGGCTGACATCGAACAGCGTACCCACTTCCGATTCCGACAGTTTGGTTCCCGGCGCAAGCCGGCGGTCGACAATGGCGTCACGCAGCGTATCGCGAATGGCCTGGGCACGGTCTTCATGCGAGGTGTCGGAATTGACGGTTATCTGGGAAAGGCTCATCGGGGCGTCCTGTTTGTTCTTGAGTTCTAGCGCGAAGTGCGGCGCACGCAAACAGGAATTGCGGGCCGCCGCCGGTCCGCCACAATTCATTCAGCGCCCGTTCAGCAGCCGGGCTGTATTTCCTTAACCATCGAATTTGCAACTGGCAGCGCCCTGCCACCTGTACGGAAGAACACACCATGTCGTCCTTTGCAGCTAAAACAGTTCTGACAATCGCTGTCGCCGCCGCTACCATTGCTCCCTTGAGCAGCGCATCCGCTGGCGACTGGGACCGCCATGATCGTCGCGACGCCGCCATTCTGGGCGGTGTGCTCGGTCTTGCCGCCGGTGTCGCCGTCGGCTCCGCAATGTCGCGCCCGGCGCCGGTGGATGATGAGCGCGTCTATATCGACCCGCCCCGCCGCTATGAGCCGAGCTATGTCGATGAAGAGCCGGACTATCGCTACTATCGGCCCCAGCCGCAGCCTGTTTATCGCCCCGCCCCGGTCTACCGCCCGCAACCTGTCTATGACAGCCGCCCGGTTTACGGCCAGCGCGCCACCTATCGCACCATCGAGCCATGGACCAACGCCTGGTACGACTATTGCTCGCAGCGTTACCGGAGCTTCAATTCCCGCACCGGGACCTATACGGATTATGACGGCCAGCGTCATTTCTGCGTAGCGGGTTGATCAAGCCGACCTTCGGCACAATTATGGTCGTTATTGTCAGGCCGCGGACGGAAACGTCCGCGGCTTTTCATCATGCGTTAACCGGCCCCGCGCCGGCTCACGCCGCGCCGCTCTTCACATAATCCGCCCGGTTGATGCCGTGGCGTTGCAGCTTGTCGTAAAAGGTCTTGCGGGCTATGCCGAGCGTGGCGATGGTTTCCGCCACGTCGCCATTCGATTGTTCCAGCGTTTCGCGGATGATGCGCGCTTCGATCTCATCCATGCGCTCCGGCAAGGTGCCGGACGCGGGGAGCGCGGATTGCAATGCAGGCGCGTCCGCCGGTTCCGTCTCCAACCCCAGCACCACCCTTTCGGCGAAATGCCCGAGTTCGCGCACATTGCCCGGCCAATCGTGGTCATTGAGGCGACGGGAAATACCGGCGCTGATCTGCGGCACCGGCATGTTGAAACGGTTGGCGGCCTTGGTGACGAAATGGGAGAACAGCAGCGGAATATCCGCCTTGCGTTCGCGCAGCGGCGGAATGGACAGCGTCACCACATTCAGCCGGTAATAGAGGTCCTCGCGAAACGTGCCACGTTCGGACGGATCGCCAAGATCGACCTTGGCCGCCGCCACCACGCGAATATCGACCGGCCGCTCCTCGTTCGACCCGAGTGGCGAGACCTCGCGCATTTCCAGAACGCGCAGCATCTTCACCTGCACCGCAAGCGGCATGCTTTCGATCTCATCCAGAAACAGGGTGCCGCCGCTCGAATGTTCGATGCGGCCGACGCGTTTTTTCTGCGCGCCGGTAAAAGCTCCCGGCTCATGGCCGAAAAGCTCGCTTTCAATCACCGTTTCCGGCAGCGCCCCGCAATTGAGCGCCACGAAATTGCCTTTTGAGCGTTTCTTGCTCCAGCGGTGAAGGGCCGTTGCCACCACTTCCTTGCCGCTGCCCGTCTCGCCTGCCACCAGCACATCCACGTCGGTATCGGCAATGTGCCGGAGCGTGGTGCGCAGGCGCTCCATGCCCGGCGTCTGGCCGATCAGCGGCAGATCATCCTCCGCCTGCCCCGCCGCCCGGCGAAGGGCGCGGTTTTCCAGCACCAGCCGACGCTTTTCCAAAGCCCGGCGCGCGCTTTCCACCATGCGTTCGGCGGGAAATGGCTTGGCGATAAAATCATATGCACCGTTGTGAAGCGCATCGACGGCCATCGGCACATCGCCATGCCCTGTGATGAGGATGACAGGCAGATCGGCATCGATCTTGCGGACATGGTCGAAAAACTCAAGCCCGGTCATGCCCGGCATACGCACATCGGTGATGACGACGCCGTCGAAATCCTCGTTCAAGGCCGCAAGCGCCTGTTCTGCGCGAGAAAACGAAGTAACCGGCAATCCATCGAGTTCCAGCGTCTGCACCATCGCCTTGCGCAGCTGGGAGTCGTCGTCCACCAGGAATATGGTTCCGTCCACCGTCATGTCATGCTCGCTTCAGAAATACGGAAAAACGAGTACCCGCCTCGCTGCTATCCACCTCGATACGCCCGCCATAATCCGAAGCAATATCGTTGGAGATGACGAGACCGAGGCCGAGGCCGCTTTCCTTTGATGTGTTGAAGGGCGAAAAAAGCTGCGCGCGGATGGCTTCAGGAATGCCCGTGCCGTTGTCGCTGACGGAAAGCACGACCATGTCACCTTCTCCGCGCACACGCACCTCGACACGGGCCGCCCCAATCTCTTCCGTGGCTTCCAGCGCGTTTTGCAGAAGGTTGATGAGGATCTGCTCCAGCCGGATACGGCTGCCGAGCACTTTCAGGTCCTGATCCGGCAACACGATATCCAGCGCATCCATCTGCCCGGAAAAGCGGCTGCGCAACAGCATGACCGCGCCTTCGATGACCAAGCGAACGCTGACAGGCTCGGCGGCGGTGCGACCCTTGCGGGCCAATATTTTCAGATCGCCGGTAATGGTGCCGATACGCTCGGTCAACGCCGCGATGTTTTCGAGATTTTCGGTGGCCTCGGACATGCGGTCGCGTTTCAGCAGCGTGCGGGCATTATCAGCAAAGGCGCGGATCGTCGCCACCGGCTGGTTGATCTCATGCGCCACACCCGCCGCCACCTGCCCCAGAATGGAAAGGCGGTTGGCCTGCACCAGTTCGTGCTGCACATTGCGCAACTCACCGGTGGTTTTTTCATGCAGGGCGATTTCGGCCTGCAGGTGATCGCGGGTTCTGGTCAAGTCGCGGGTGCGCTCCTGCACCTTCATTTCCAGCTCAGTGCGGGCGCGCTGTTCCTCTTCCTTTTCCTTAAGCGCCCTGTGCCTGCGCCACAGCCACAGGGCCGAAAGCGCCATCAGCGGCATCAGCGTCGCCAGCGCCACCACCCTGCCCTCGCGGATTGTGGCGTTCAGCGCCGGCGCCACGGGCTGCAGATAATGCAGGGTCCATGAAGTGGTCGGAACCGGCATTTCGAGCTGCAGATAATCGCCGCGCTCGCTCCCCGGTTGATCGACATGAATGAGCGGAACGCCCTCGCTTGAGCGCCGCGCCGCGCGAAATGGCAAGGTTGAAAGCGCCTCATTGCCAAATTGCAGGCTCTCGGAAATGATTTTCCGCTGCGCCTCATCAATCGGCGCGACGGTCCTGAAGCGCCATTCCGGCACGCTGGTCATCAGCACGACGCCGTTTCTGTCGACCACATAGACCGGTTTGCCTCCGATGTTCCAGTCGGTCTCCAGCCGGTTGAACTCGACCTTGGCGATGACGACGCCAAGCGGCCGCCCGTCGGCGGAATCGATACGGCGGGAGATATAAAGACCCGGCCGGCGGCTGACATTGCCAAGCGCATAATGTTCGGACATGCCGGTCTTCATCGCCGCCTGGAAATATTCGCGAAAAGCATAATTGGAGCCGACAAAGCTGTCCGCCTGCCGCCAATTGCTCGACGCAATGGTCAATCCGGTCGGCCCGGTCACATAGATCACCGAGGATTGCGTACCTTCAATAAGCCCCTCCAGCTTGCGGTTCAGCCGATCGAGGGCAGGAGCACCACCACCATCCAGCGCAGCGGCAAGATCGGGATCTCCTGACAGGACCAGCGGAATGGCGCGCGGCCGCTCCAGCGCAACATTAAGAAGCGCGATCTTCAATTCGGCATCCGTGGCGGCCTCGGAACCCGCCACCCGCAGTGCCTGGTTGCGGGCGAACTCATCGGCCACCAAGAGAACACCAAGACTGACGAGCAGCCACAGACCCGCCAGCGCCAGCCATTGCGCCCGCCGTTTCGCCTGGGAATGAGGTGTCTGATCCTGATAGGTCATGGGATAATTGTGCGGATTTACGCACAGATCGCAAGAGATTTTGTCCGGAATTCCGCACAAATGCCCTTGAGCCGGCGAAGCTTCAATGAAAACTACTTTTGAAATCAGCTGGTTACGGCAAATAAGCAAGTCTGGCATGCGTATTGCACATGACTCCACAATCGGCGCGAAGCCGTCAACGACACGGCGATCCCGGGAGGCCAATAAAGGCAGGGTGAGGCCGAGGAGGAAAAAACATGATCGATACGACAGCCGTGGCCGCAGGCCACGCCAAAATGCCATTTTACAAGCACCTGTATTTTCAAGTTCTGGTGGCCATCATCGCCGGTATCGCGCTCGGCCATTTCTATCCGGCTTTCGGCGAACAGCTGAAACCGCTCGGCGACGGCTTCATCCGCCTCGTCAAGATGATCATCGCTCCCGTCATCTTCCTCACCGTCGCAACCGGCATCGCCGGCATGAACGACATGAAGAAGGTGGGCCGCGTGGCCGGCAAGGCCATGATCTACTTCCTGGTATTCTCCACGCTCGCGCTCATCGTTGGCCTCATCGTCGCCAATACCGTGCAGCCGGGCGCAGGCATGAACATCGATCCCGCCACGCTGGATGCCAAGGCTGTCGCGACCTACGCCGACAAGGCCCATGAGCAGACTATCACCGGCTTCCTGATGAACATCATCCCGACCACCATCGTCGGTGCTTTCGCCAGCGGCGACATCCTGCAGGTGCTGTTCTTCTCGGTTCTCTTCGGCATCGCGCTCGGCATCGTCGGCGAAAAGGGCAAGCCCGTCACCGATTTCATGCATGCCCTGATGTATCCGATCTTCAAGCTGGTCGCGATCCTGATGAAGGCCGCCCCCATCGGCGCTTTTGGCGCGATGGCCTTCACCATCGGCAAATACGGCATCTCGTCCGTTACAAACCTCGCCATGCTGATCGGCACGTTCTACATCACTTCCTTCCTGTTTGTGTTCGTGGTTCTCGGCGCCGTCTGCCGTTACAACGGCTTCTCCATCGTCGCGCTTATCCGCTACATCAAGGAAGAACTGCTTCTGGTTCTCGGCACCTCTTCTTCGGAAGCCGCCCTGCCGGGCCTGATGAGCAAGATGGAAAAGGCGGGCTGCAAGCGCTCCGTCGTCGGCCTCGTCATTCCCACCGGTTATTCCTTCAACCTCGATGGCACCAACATCTACATGACGCTGGCGGCGCTCTTCATCGCACAGGCAACCGGTATCCACCTCTCCTTCGGTGAACAGATCCTCCTGCTGCTCGTTGCCATGCTCTCGTCCAAGGGTGCGGCCGGCATCACCGGCGCTGGCTTCATCACGCTCGCAGCCACGCTCTCCGTCGTGCCTTCGGTTCCAGTTGCCGGCATGGCGCTGATCCTCGGCATCGACCGCTTCATGTCGGAATGCCGTGCGCTCACCAACTTCGTCGGCAATGCGGTCGCCACCATCGTCGTCGCCCGCTGGGAAGGCGAACTGGATCAGGACCAGCTTGCCCGCGTTCTGAGCGGCAAGGAAGAGTTCACCGGCATCGCCGATGTGGATTCGCTTCCGGCATCGGTCCAGCTGGCCGAATAATACGACCTCCCAAGGTCTGGCCTGTCCCGGTTTTTCCCGGGCAGGCACATACTGAAAGCCCGGCGCATCAACTGGATGCGCCGGGCTTTCAATTGCTCAGGCCAGCCCCAACACCGGGGGTTTTTATAGTCCGAAAGATGCTGTAGAGCCGAAGCCTGACCAATGCGATAAGCGGAGTGGCGGCATGAAGAACCTGTTTCTGGCCTGGCAATTCTGGGCGCTGCTATCGGCGGCCTTTGCGGCGCTCACCGCCGTGTTCGCCAAGATCGGCATCGAAAACGTCAATTCCGATTTCGCCACCTTCATCCGCACCATCGTCATTCTCGCGGCTGCGGGCCTGATGGTTTACATCACCGGCAACTGGCAGCAGCCTTCCACCATCTCGGCCAAAACCTGGGCCTTCCTCGTTCTTTCGGGTCTGGCCACCGGCGCCTCGTGGATATGTTATTTCCGGGCGCTGAAGCTCGGCGATGCCGCCCGCGTCGCGCCTATCGACAAGCTGAGCGTCGTTTTTGTCGCCGTATTTGCAGTGCTGTTTCTGGGCGAAAGGCTCTCGCTGCCCAACTGGCTCGGCGTGCTGCTGATCGCCTGCGGTGCCGTGCTCGTGGCCTACCGGGGATAGGGCCGGCCGGATAAACCGACCGGCGCCATTATAAGGGTTTTCAGCCTCGCGCGGCCGCAACCTTGTCGAGACCACGCTTCACCCCGGCAAACAATTCGTCCAGCTGTTCGGCCGTAATGATGAGCGGCGGGCAGAAGCAGATGGATTCACCGATCGGCCGGGTGATGACACCCTCCTCCTCGATGGCGGCGGCAAGGGCAAGCGTGGTATCGCCCGGCTTCATGCCCTCCCATGGTTTTACCTCCAGCGCGCCGATGAGGCCGATACCGCGCGAGGAATGAATGAGTGGGTGATCGGCCAGCGCCTTCAGATGGCTAAGGAACCTGCCCTCCAGACGGGCGACATTGCCGACAAGGTCGCGCTCCTGAATGATCTTCAGGTTTTCCAGCCCCACAGCCGTTGCGACCGGATGGCCGGAGGCGGTGTAACCATGGCCGAAGGAGCCGATACGGTCGGATTCATCGGCAATCGGCTGGTAGAAACTGTCATTCATGATGATCGCCGAAAGCGGCATGTAGGACGACGAAATCTGCTTGGAGACGACAAGCACGTCCGGCTTGATGTCATAGGTCTCGCAGGCGAACATCTTGCCGGTTCGGCCGAAACCGCAGATCACCTCGTCCACGACAAGCAGAATATCGTATTTCTTCAGGATCGCCTGCACACCCTCCCAATAACCTTCAGGCGGCAGGAGAACGCCGCCGGCGCCCATCACCGGCTCGCCCCAGAAGGCGGCGATGGTCTCGGGACCTTCGCGCAGGATCATATCCTCCAATTCCCCAAGGATACGCGCGGTGAACTCCGCTTCGCTTTCGCCATCCTTGCCGAAATGCACATAGGAAGGGCAGGCTGTGTGCAGCATGCGGTCCAGCGGCAGATCGAAGCTTTCATGGTTGCGCGGCAGGCCGGTGATCGAGGCCGAGGCGATGGTCACGCCATGATAACCCTTGATGCGGCCAATGATCTTCTTCTTGTCCTTCTTGCCCAGCGCGTTCGAGCGATACCAGACCATCTTGGCAACGAGATCATTAGCCTCGGAGCCGGAGGAGGTGAAGTGCACCTTGGACATCGGCACCGGCGAAAGCTCGACCAGCAACTCGGCAAGATCGACGGACGGACCGTGTGTCTTGTAGGAAAAGGTGTGGTAATAGGGCAGCTTCTGCATCTGCTTCGTCGCCGCTTCCACCAGCCGCTTTTCACCGAAACCGAGCGCCACCGACCAGAGCCCCGCCATCGCCTCGATATAGCGCTTGCCGCTGCTGTCGGTCACATAGATGCCTTCGCCGCTCTCGATGACAAGCCCGCCGGTCTTTTCGAATTTGCGCAGATTGACGTTCGGATGCATCTGATAGGCGATATCGCGTGCCTCGACGGAATTCGGCAGGATGGTCATCGATAAAGGCTCCATTTTCGGTTGATGGTCGGCGTGTCAGACGTGCTGGCCGCCGTTGATGTGAATTTCCGCGCCGTTGATGTAGCTCGACTGTTCCGAGCAGAGGAAATAGATGGTCTGCGCCACCTCGGCAGTGGTGCCGAGCCGCCCGAGCGGCACCTGCGCGTCCACCAGTTCCGCCGTTCCGGGGGAGAGGATGGCGGTGTTGATCTCACCCGGCGCAATGGCGTTGGCGCGCACGCCACGCGGGCCGAACTCATGCGCAAGTTCGCGCGTCAGCGCCGCGAGCGCCGCCTTCGATGTGGCGTAGGCCACGCCTGCAAAAGGATGCACACGTGAGCCCACAATCGATGTGACGTTGACGATGGAGCCCTTTGCCTCCTCAAGTTCCGGCAAAAGCGCGCGGGCAAGCAGCGCCGTCGAAACGAGATTGACGTTCAGCACCCGCGTCCAGATATCCGCCGTCGTATCCTTCACACCGAGACGACTTCCGCCTTCACCCTTGGGCGAAATTCCGGCATTGTTGACAAGCGCCGCAAGCTTTCCCTCCGGCAGGCGTGAACGCACCTCGTCCGCCAGAGCGTCAATACGGGACAAGTCCTCCAGATCAGCCTGAATATGGCTTTCCCGTGCAGACGGCCAACGGCATTCCTCGGAGAAGGGTTGCCGCGATACGGTGAGAATTCTCCAGCCCTTTTCCTGAAACAGCTTGACGGTGGCATGCCCTATTCCGCGGCTGGCGCCGGTCAGAAGCATATAAGGAACAGCCATATGAGAACTCCTGTGCCATGCGGACCGTTGAGCCGGCCGCGCATTCAGCCCCGCATGTTAGAGCGCTGCCACCGGCTGACAAGGTCTTTTTTGTCGCGGCGCAGCGATGGCGGATCGGCGACGGGCTAATCCCATTTGATGTACGGCTTTCACCCGAAGGGAATATTTGAAGCCGACCGTTTCCCCATAAAATGAAGCCTCCCGAATGTGTGATCAGTATTGGGAGGGGGGACGAATGCGCATCGATATTATCGACACGGACGCCGGCTTCGAGGCGATCCGCGAAAACTGGGATGCGGTGTTCATGGCCGATCCCCATGCCCGGCATTTCCTCTCCTGGGGATGGCTCAGGGATTATATGCCGCGCCGCAGGCGCTGGTTCATCCTTGCGCTGCGCGAACGGCCGGAAGGCTCGCCCTATGTGGCGTTTTTCCCGCTGCGCATCGTCACCGAACCGGACAAGAAAACCGGCCGCTTCCATGATAGCATCGTCATGGCAGGCAATGCGGCGGCGGATTACACCGGCTTCATCACCCTGCCGGACTATGAAGATCACGCCGTTGCCGGTTTCTGCTCCTATATACGCCAGCAGAACTGGACAGAACTGAAACTCGATTATCTCTCCGGCCCGCCGGAGCGTCGCGACGCAATGATCCGCGCGCTTCAGGGTCCGCTCGTCATGTTCCGCGACAACATGCCGACCAACCCCTACAACATCAACAATTGCATCTGCCCGGTGGTGGCCCTGCCGGAGACGTTCGATAGCTATCTCGACAGCCATATGAGCAGCCAGACCCGGCAAAAGCTCAGGCGTTTCCTGAGAAAGGTCGAAGGCGGCGATGAATATAGCATCACCTTCGCGACGAGAGAGACGATCAGGCGGGATATGGATATCCTGTTCGATTTCTGGCGCATCCGCTGGGCGCCGCACAAGGGCAAGGAGCGTACGGAACTCCTGATCGGCGCGACACGACAAATGTTGATGGATGTCTATATCCGCGGCGATCTGGAAGTACCGGTCCTGTGGTTCGGCGACCAGCCGTTGGGGGCACTCGCCAATATCATCGACCGCCAGAAGAAATCGGTCCTGTTCTATATCACCGGCCGCGACGAGAACTGGAAGACCCCTTCCCCCGGCCTCGTGCTGCATGGCCACTGCATCCGCCGGGCGATCGAGCAGGGTTTCAGGACCTATGATTTCCTGCGCGGCAACGAGCCTTACAAATATTTCTTCGGGCCGGAGGAGCAGAAGCTGAGCTGCACGTTGTTCCGCACCCGCTCGGGCGAAAATCTCGGCGGCACGCTTCACCCCCGCAGCATCCGTTTTGTCTACGAACAGGCGCTCAAACTCTACAAGAGCGGCCAGAAGGCGGCCGCCAATATCGCCTTCGGGCAGGTGCTTGCCGCAGCACCTGACCATCTCGGCGCGCAATTCGGGCTCGCCAATCTGTCGTTCGACCGGGGTGAATTCCGGGAGGCCGAGATCGCCTTTCTCAGCCTTCTGGCCGCTGGCCAGGAACCCGTCGTCCTGTGGCTTCGCATCGGCGAGGCCCGGCTGGCGCAGCAGTACTACCACGAGGCATCCGAGGCCTTCCGCCAGGTAACCAATCGCGCACCCTTCCACCGGGAAGCGCTTTATAAATGCGCGGTGGCGCTGATTGCCGCCGAAAGAACGGTGGAAGGCGCTGAAATCCTCGACAGGCTGCAGCATTATCATTCCGACGATGCGGCGCATCTGGAATATGCAGAAAAAGCCCGTGCAGCCCTTGCCAGGCTGGAACTGGCAAAGACAAAGGTTCCGCTGCCGTCAGATATCGTCACCCTCGCTACCAAGCCGAAAACGGCGGGCAAACGCTGGCATCCGCCAAAGGTTTTGCATTAAAGGCAACGCCCTGTAAGTTGCGGCTGGAAAAACCGGCCGGACGACTTGCAAGGATTTTTGATGTTTCTGACCAACAAGGACATGCTCGATCTCGTTGAGCTTCGCCATGATCTGCACCGTCATCCGGAAATCTCCGGCGAAGAAAAGGAAACAGCGCGGCGCATCCGCACTTTCCTGAAGCAGGCGCAGCCCGACCAGCTTTTTGCGGATCTCGGCGGCCATGGCGTCGCCGCGATTTATGACAGCGGCAAAAGCGGTCCGGCGATCCTGATCCGTTCGGAGCTCGATGCTCTGCCTATCCACGAAAAGAGTGAGGCCGAATACCGCTCCGGCACTGATGGGAAGGGCCATCTTTGTGGCCATGACGGCCATTCCACCATTCTGACGGCGCTGGCGCTCGGCCTTTCCCGGCAGCGCCCGGAGACCGGCCGCGTCATCCTTCTGTACCAGCCGGCGGAAGAAACCGGTGCGGGCGCCGCCGCCGTGCTCGCCGACCCGCGCTTCGAACACATAAAGCCGGACTACTCCTTTTCACTCCACAACCTGCCGGGCCTGCCTTTCGCCCATGTCAGCGTCGTGGAGGGACCGGTCAACTGCGCGTCGCGTGGTGTCAAAATCCGCCTTTCCGGCAAGACCGCGCATGCTTCCTCGCCCGAACACGGCATTTCCCCCATGCGGGCCATCTCTCAGCTAATGCCGGCCTTGGCCGAACTCGGCTCCGGTTTCCCGCCTGAGCCTGATTTTTCGATGGTGACGATCACCCATGCCGTGATGGGCGAAGCCGCTTTCGGTATTTCCCCGGCCGATGCGGAAATCTGGGCGACGCTGCGGACACTGACCGACGACCGGATGGAAAAACTCTGCGAGGCTGCGGAGTCATTGGCGAGAAAGGTTGCAGCCGAGCAGAAGCTCACGCTCGACATCACCTATGACGATATTTTCCTCCATTGCGAAAATGCGCCCGACGCGGTCGAGCATATCCGGCAAGCGCTGGACGAGGAGAAAATCTCCCACGGTTCGGAAGGGCTGCCCATGCGGGCTTCCGAGGATTTCGGCCGCTTTCGCGCCGTTTCGTCTTCGGCCATGTTCTTTCTCGGCGCAGGCAGGGACTACCCCAACCTGCACAATCCCGATTACGATTTTCCGGACGCGCTGATCGGCAGCGGAGCACGCATCTTCATGCGTATCATCCGCAACCTCACCGACGTGAAATAAGCGGCCACCGGCGTCACGCCGGCCTGCCTCAGCCGCCGCCCTGCGGGCCGTTACTCGGACGAGCGGCGCGCACGGCAGCCAGGCCCTTGATCCCATCCTGATTTCCGATGGCTGTCAGGCTTTCGAAAATCCGCGCCGCTTCGCCGTAACGGCGCATGGCGAGGTAGGAATAACCACGCAGCACCATCAGGTCCGTGCGCTCATCCGCCAGCCGTGCCCGCTGGTCGAGCAGGAGAAGCGTTTCGGCATAACGCTTCGACTGGAAGGCAGAAACCGCGCGATCAGCAAGGATCGAGACCTGCAGCTCCGTCGCGCGCGGGCGGTCCATGCTCGATTTCGTCGCCGAAACGGCGGCATGGTCCGTCAAGCCCATACGCAGATAAGCAAGGCTCTGGCCATAGGCTGCGTCGCTTTTAACTGCTGACTGACCGCCTTCAAGCGCGGCTTCGAAGGCTTTCAGCGCCTCCGCCGGCCGGTTCGTCTCCATCAGGCACCAGCCGAGATCGAGCGCCTGCTGCGGCGGCAGACGCTGCGGATCGGGATAGGCCGCGCAGGAGCGTGGGCGCGATGCGGCGCTGGCTTCCCTTTGCACCTGCACCGGTCGGCGCGCCTGCTTGCGTGCGGGTTCCGGCTGCTGGACGACAGGCGGGGCATATACCACCGCCGTCTCGGCCTGCGGCACATAGGCCGATACGGGCGCCGTCGCCTGTGGGGCAGTGGACGGCGCGGTTATGGGGGCAACCGTCTGCCCGGACTGATCCACCATGCGCGCCGTTCCCACATCGGCGATCCGCTGGGAGCGGCTTGCCCATTGCTGCTGGATGCCACGCAGACCGGCGAGATTGCGAAGATCGTGATAGCTGACGGCCATGCCGTAGGCAGACGGCTCATCATCGGGCTTCCAGCCAAGAGCCGTGCTGAACCATTGCAACGCAAGCGGGGTCTGCCGGAAGGCGAGCGAGTACCAGCCAAATTGCTGCGCGGTGGCCGCATCCTTGCGCGCCACGGTTTCAACGGCGATGCGTTGCAACACATCCGGCGGCAGCACGACCGGCGGCTGCAGCGCAAGAAGATTGGCCGTTGCGGCAAGATACGTCGCAAGCGCATCGTCGGAAGCCGTGCGCCATTTATACATGACGTCCTCGGCCTCGCGCGGCTCGTTACGGTCGATCAGCGCCAGCGCCAACCCTTGAGAGGCGGACGCGCTGTCTTCCTCTTCCCGCGCCTTGCGGAACCACTTTTCCGCCTCTGTCATGTTCTTCTGGCGGATATTGTACCAGCCGAGCAACAGGGCGTCGCTCGCAAGCTTGTCGGTTTCGGCAAGCCGCTCAAGCCGCATCACATAGGCGGAGGGAACGGCAACCCCCTCTTTTTCGCCCTCTTTCACTTTTTCCCCGGCCTTGGCTACAAACTGGCGGGCGAGATCGTTCTTCACCGGTTCGAATTCCAGTTGGCCGTCTGCGCCAGGTTTTTCCTTGGCCAGCAGATCGTTCATCATTTCCGCCGGCAGAAGCGCAGATGCCTTCTGCACCGTGGCGAGCCTGTCGCTTGCAACAGTGCAATTGTTGAGAATGTAGAGATAGGCGTCGCGCGCCCGTCCCATCCGGTCGGTATTGGCGAAGGCGTCGGCCACCCGCCACAGAACATCGACTTCGCTGCAGGTCAGCAGGCCGGGATTGTTGGCCGCCGTATCCACCACCGTCGCATATTGCTTGAGATCGGAGGCATTGACGAGCCGCTGGCGCGCTTCGGCCAAGGTGAGCATGCCCGTCAGATTGTCGGGCGGCTGCCAGCCGGGTTCCCCCTGCTGGCGGTCGGCAATCGCCTTTCTCACCTCGGCATAACGGCCATCTGTATAAAGCTGCCACATGGCATCGAGCCGCGGATCGCCGTTTTCGGGAATGGCGAGAGGATCGGCCGGCGGCGTCCAGTTGGGATAAAGCGTGCGAAGACGCGCGATTTCAGCCTGAAGGCGCTGGGTATCGCCTCTCGCCGCAAAATAGCGTAGCGCGCTGAGATCGACTTCGGGCATGCTGCCCGATGTGGGCTGGGGCGTACGGGGGGCCGGTGCCTGCGCCGTCTGTGTTTGCGGTGCTTGCCCGCCGGCCTGCGTCACCGGCAAAGGATCGGTCGCCGGCACCGTTACCGGCGGTGTCGCGGGCTGAGTCACCTGCGCCATCTCGCGGTTTTTGACGAAAGCGTTGATCTGGGCCGGATTGGCTGCCGGTGAAATGCGCTGCACGGCCCGGTTATCACCGACCGCCGAGGTATGCACGTCCGAAACCCGCCCGAGAATGCTGTCGCGCCAGTGGAAGGCGGCGAGCGCAATCAGAAGCAGGATGAGAGCCGAGGTCGACAATGGCTTGTTCATCGGCATTCCCCGTTATTCCTTGCCAGAAACGACAATGCCAGAAGATGCAATGTGGAGGGATAATAAAGTGTTGGCTGAAAGTTTTTAAGTTCGGCGGGAATGGCCGCCCCCCCGCTGACGCAGCCGGCGAGCGCCGGAATGATACGATAGCCGGGATCCGACAGGACATCCTTGACCTCGCCACTCTTCAGGTCGAAGGTTCCGGCAGCGCCGCTTTCCAGCGTCATGCCGGTTTTCAGACGGGAAAGCAGATCCGGCGAGCCCATCTTCGCCATTGCAAGATAAAGCGGAATACGCACCGCATTATAACCGAATTCCGGCGGAAAACCCGACGCCGGCTGCGGCTTCGTCTTCACAGACACCCAATCGGCCGGCAGTTTTCTATCGCTGAAAGCGAAGGCGCCGATCTGCGCCACGCCGTCATCGGCAAGAGCTTTCCAGAGCGGCGATGGCGCGACGAGATTGAGGACCGGAAACGCCTCGAAAATCAGATAGGAAGGATTGACCACTGGCCCGTCCTCCCGGTCGCCCTCGTCAAAACCGCTGGCAGCCGGCAGAAGCAGCACCCGCCCGCCACGTTGTACCACCGTCTTCTTGAGAACGGCGGATGCGATGGCCGCGGATGCTTCGGCATAATCCTGACGGTTCCATTGCCCGGCCGCCAGCGCCAGCGCATAGGCGATCAGAATATCGCCATCCGTGGCATTGTTGATATCAGTGACATGCGGCTTGGTGCGCGGATCCCATTTCCAGGCGGAAAGCCCGTCATCACGCACCAGCAGCTCGGTACGTGTGAAACTCCAGATCAATTCGAAGTCGGACAGGTTGTCTGCAAGCACGGCAAGCCACATGCCGTAGCCCTGCCCTTCGCTGTGGCTGATATTGCCGTTGCCGGTATCGATGATACGACCACCGGAATCCAGAAATGCACCCTTATAGGTCGACCACGCTTCCGGTGAGACCGAAGCGGCGCGGCTGACGGAAATACCTGCAAACACCGCCATCACGGACACGAGGAGAATGCCGGCCAGTTTCGAGATCCCGTTCTTCATCGATGCCGCCCCATCATGCGCAGCATCGTGAAAGTTGCGAGGCCGAGGAGAGACACGAAACCGATGAACGCCAGCGAATAGGAAAGCACATTGGATGACAGCCAGTTGGCGGCAACCAGCCTCCAGTTGGACAGGGAAAACGCCCGCGTGACGTAAAAATACGGCCGCTCCACCTCCACCGTTTCGAGCTTTTCGGCAGCGGCATCGTAGGCGGCGACACGACCCGTGACACCGCGCCAGCGGTTTTCCCGCGTCATCGCCGCCATGCCGTCAAGAAGTTCCGCTGATGTCGGTGCTGTGGCAAGCGTCCACACCCCCTGGCCGGAGGGGCTGAGTCCCTGCGCCAGCATGAAGGAGACATTGCCGGGTGGCGCATAAGGCTGCTCGGCCGCCGGCAGGAAGCGCAGCGTATCCGAGCTCAGGTCGAAATTCCGCTTCATCCAGTCCTCGAGAGACGACACCTGCCCCTCCCAGACACCGCCATCCACCCGCTCCCGCCAGTCGTTGAAGAGGGTTTCGCTGCTCTGGGCGGGCGGCTGAACGCCGGTTCCCATTTTCCAGGATATCTGGCTGGACGGAACGAGATTAAACTGGCCGATCAATGCCTGCGGGAATTGCGAAATCGTTCCGACGAACAGCGCGTCGCGGTCGCCGATCACCAGCGGCGATGCGACAGTCTCGATGTTGATGGGATGCCCCGCCACGCTTGCCAGTCGGCTGATCAGCGTCGCTGCCGCAGACATGGTGTCAGTGTCAAAACGGTCGAGTGACAGTGCAACAGGAGTTCCGCCGGTCCGATAGGGCTGTCCGGCGCCCGCCATCGCGGCGAGGTCCGGCTTGCGGCCGATCTGTGCATAGTCCGGAATATGAAGTTCAGACGTGTCGAACAATGCAAAACGCGGGGTCGTGCTGGCGGGCGCACCCGGCGCACAGGCCTGATCCTGCGCCGTCATCAACACCGCCTCGATGGTTACCTTGTTGGGCCCCGGCTTGAAATGACGCATCGTCACATTGATCGGCAGATGCCGGAAAATGCCGCCGCCATTGTTGGAAATCGGCACGGTCGAGGCGATCTCGTCATTGACGTAGATATCGATATGGCTGCCCGGCAATACCTGCGACGAATAGGCGGCGTCGAGCAGAAGCGACGCCTCACCATAGGCCGAGGCATAAAAATCGGCGGGCATGCCCACGTAAAACTCATTGCGGAAACGCCGGCCGCCAAATTCGGTGCTTTCCAGGCCAAGTTCGGAAAGCGCGATACGGCGGTCCGACATCACAAGCGGCACATCGGGCGCATGCCAGCTGCGGGTCGAAAAGGTCGTTCTCTGCGCGCCGGGCGTACGCGATATCGAGGAAAACAGCGTCTCTATTGCCGCCTGAACCGCCTGCGGGGTGGGGCCACTGACGAAAAGCGGCGAAAGACCACCAGGTGCTGCGGCGCCAAAGCCGGCAAAGGCGCCCGCCGACGCCTCGGGCGGCAGCGTACCGACTATCCCGGCAATCTCACGGGCGGTTCCGACGAGGACCGTCAGCGTGCCTGCCTTGCGTTCTGTGGAAGGCGCGGCCACGAAACGGATCGCCTGGTTCGGCATCTGGGTTCTGAGCGCCAGCGCCTGTGAAAGACGCAGGAAAGAATCCGCAAACGCCGGATTGCCGAGTGCCGGCGCGACAATCTCGATCGACGTCATCGCCTTGCCGTCCGGCCCCGTTGCCTGAATATCGTCGATATTGGCAAAGCTTCCTGCGACATCGGCATTAAAGCCGATATAGGTGCTCGCAGGGTCGACATCGGTCCACAGATCATAGGTGGACTGGATCGTGCAATCGGTTCTGTGGCGTTGCTGCACGCCCAGTCTCACGACATTTGAGCCGACCTGCAGGACGCCGGGCGGAATCTTCAAGGAGACATTGCCCTCGCTGTCGGGCGCTTCAATACGCGCCGGCTCCAGCGGGACATTGTTCAGGCTGACCTGAAAATTCGAGCTTTCCGGCGCGACCACGATGGCGTTCTGATAGCCGATATTGAGCGAAACGGCGGCATTCACCTGCTCCGGCGTCAGATAGATGCTCCATTGCCGGCGGTCGATCTCACCGGAAAGGCTGAGCTTTTCATAGGGCAGGATATATCGGCGGCGGCTGTCGGCGCTGAGCGGCGAGGCCTGCGCCGGAACCGGCCTTGCGCCTTCCTGACGCGGAGGAGCCGAAACCGGCGGCGGCAACGGAACGGCTGGGCGTTGTTGCTGCTGCGGCGCGGGCTGAACCGAAAAGGGCGGCGTGGCGGATGGCTGAGACGGCGTTGGGGCCGGCTTCTGGGCAGGAGGCTGCTGGCGCGGTACGGCAGGCGGAATGGTGGACGGCGGTACGGGTGTCGGAGCAGTTTGGGCGGGCCGTTCCGGCGACATGTCGAAGGGGGAGGCCTGCGCCATCGCGCCCGTCGCAACGGCCCCCCATACCAGCACTGCCAGAGAATCCCGGATGGATTTACGGCCGGTCATTTTACGGCTCCGACAGGTTTGGCGTCTTTGGGAGCGGGCCGAAGCGTCCGGACCAGATAATAGAGGCCACGCTGCGTCTGGAAGAGCGAGATGGCCAGGAAGATCGCCGTGCCGCGGATAAGGCCGGGGTTCTTGCGGCGCACCCGCTGAAACTCGCTCCACTGTTCCGAATTGGCGAAAATCAGGTCCGCGATCAGGCGGTGATCGACGGCGCGCTGCGGCGAGAAGGTGCAACCGATCGAGACGAAACCCTCGCCCTTGACCGTCCGCACCACGTTGACAGGCATGGTTTCCGGCACACCCTCGCTATGCGGCTTGACCTTCACGATGGCCGTCGCCCCTTTTTCGATATTCGTCGCGCTATCGAAGAGATTGATCAGCAACCCGTGCACCGACACGTTATCGATAGAAGCCGGCACCCAGGCGTCGCTGCCCTCAAGCTTGACTTCGCAACGCCGTTTGACCGTGATGCGCCGCGACGCCGACTTATCGCCGCGTTCGGAAACGACACCGAGCGCGCAGCCTGCAAAGATGAGATTGAGCAGGTTCCAGCCGCCGACCACGAGCGTGACATCCGCCTTGTAGGGTTCGCTGTAGATGCGCCATACGGCAAAGGCCATCGCCACCACCAGCAGCGCGAAGATGACGAAGAACGGCCGGCTGATTTCCGAAAGCCGCGCCTCGGCAATGGATTCATCCTTCGCCGTCACCTTGAAGGTGGGCTTGCCGGGGTTGAAGATCACCGAAACCACGGCGGGCAGAAGGTGAACCGTCTGCACATATTCGTAAAGCTCAGAAATCCATGGCCAGCGGAAGCTGCCATAGAGATAGTTCTGCATCATCAGGTTCACGAGCATATAGGCCGCCGTATAGGCCAGGAACTCGCCGCCGGAGGCCACGAAAATCTGCAGGTCGAAGAACAGGTAGAACAGCGGCGCGAACAGGAAGATCGTGCGCGGAAACGGAAACAGCCAGAACAGCGTCGATGACATGTAGCAGAGACGCTGCGTAAACGAGAGACCGCGCCGGAACAGCGGCTGACGGAAGATCAGGATCTGCATCATGCCCTGCGCCCAGCGGCTGCGCTGGCCGATGAAGCTTGCGAAGGTGGCGGGTTGCAGCCCGGCGATCAGCGGCTTGTCGACATAGATGCTGTTCCAGCCGCGCGAATGCAGCGCGAGCGCCGTTTCGCAATCTTCCGTGATGCTGACGCCGCTGAAACCTTCCGTATCCTGCAGCGCCTCGCGCCGCAGCACGGCGGCGGAACCGCAGAAGAAAGCGCCGTTCCATTTGTCGAGACCGCGCTGGATGATGCCGTAGAACATCTCGTTTTCGCTCGGCATCGTCTCGAAGGTGCGCAGGTTGCGCTCGATTGGATCGGGATTGACGAAGAAATGCGGCGTCTGAACCAGGAAAAGCCGGGGGTCCTCTTCGAAATATCCCACCGTCTCCAGCAGGAAGTCGCGGGCGGGCGCGTGGTCGGCGTCGAACACGGTCACAAGCTCGCCGGTCGAATGGGCAAGACCGTTATTGAGATTTCCGGCCTTGGCATGGACGTTGCGTTCGCGCGTCAGATAACGCACGTCGAGCTCTTCGCAGAGCTTCTTCAGCTCTTCGTGGCGGCGCTGCGCCGCCTGCGCCTCGACAATATTGCTGGCGTTGCGCTTCTGCACCGAGCCGCCGTCGTCCAGCAGCCATACGGTGAAACGGTCAGCCGGATAGTCCATGTTCTTGGCCGCTGCCAGCGTATTGGCGAGAAGTTCGGCATCCTCGTTGTAGCTCGGCACGAAGACATCGACCGTCGGTCGGTAATCGGGCGAACCGGGCCGCGTCTTGCGCGACGGCAGCGGCATCGACACGATGACAAGGCTGAGGCCCAGCATCACGACGCTGTACATCTCCGCCAGATAAAGCAGAAAACCGGGGATGAAGTTTTCGAGCTGGTTGACGGGCGGCAGCGTGCTCGTGGTACGCCAGTAGACATAACGCAGAACGATGGCGGTGCCGAAACCGAGCGCGACCAGGCGCCACGCGCCCTGCCCGTTGAAGCTCTTGATCGTTGCCAGAAGGATGAGCGAGATCGCGGTCGCCACCAGATGCGTCTGCAGGCTGACCGGCATCGTGACGATGGCCAGAACGCAAAGCGACACAAGCAACCAGACAATGACTGTGATGGCCTTGTTCATCCAGAAACTTTCCGTTCTCGTCCCCATCCGGAATTTCGGCCCGGAAATTTTGCGATATGCGCCTCGGCGCTTCCTTCTCCGCTGGTTCCGGCGATCACCTGCACCCTGGTGACGCTCCCGAACCGGACAGACAAGCTGGCGAGGGAATGGACACCTGCGGCACCTGCGACGGTTGCCGGCTGCTTTCCACCGGCCCGCCATCCATCCGCCTGCCCGCCACCGAAGGTCGAACAGGCTGGACCGGCGAACCCGCCGATGTTGGCGATGGGATATTGACTGCAGCAACGGGTGGCAGCGGCTGTGGTTCCGGCTGCGCGGGTATGACGACCGCCACGCGGCGGACTGGCCGGACGGGCACACTGGCGGTCACTTCGCCGCCCGGCCGCATCGGCACATCCTCCGCCTTCATGGGATAGACCGGGCTTCCGGGTCGCCCGAGGTTCTGATCGACGGCCCGCGGCGTGCCGTAGGGGTTCCAGCTTGGCGAGGCATAGGTGCCGGTAATGGTGTAATTATACATGACCGCCAGCAGCCGCTCGACGCTTGCGCCCGATTGGCAAAGGCGCAGCCGCACCTTGATGCGTCCGAGATTGCGGAAATCCTGCCGCATGCTTTCCGGCGAGCGTATGTCCTGCCAGCCATAAAGGCAGCTATCGTCGCCGCGGCCGTGGCCGGCGGCATAGGAAAACGCACCATAACCGTTCTGCAGGTAATTTGCCGACATGGCTATGTTTTCGCCCGGAAACTCGGCGCGGATTTCCCGCGCGACGGAAGATGCCCGGAAACCGGAAAAAGCCAGGGCGTCGCCACCGGTATCGCCGGCCTGTTGCGGGCCGAAAAACTCAGCCTTGATATAATTCTGCCCCGGGGTCGCGGCCTCAGAGCGCAAAATGACCTGCTGCGCCACGGCGTTGGAATAGGTGCGGTTGACCACGGTGACGATTTCGGGACCGCCGGGCGGGGGGAAAACCAGCGCCTCGGAAGGAGACGCCATCTGCGCGCCGCCGAACGACCGAACGCCCGCGGGAGTATTGCAGCCCGAAAGAACCGCAACGGAGAACAGCAATGAAGTATAGGCAGAAAATTTCACTGCCTTGCGCCCCTTTGTTTCCCCAACGCCGCCCAGGTTAAAAGGAGACCGAATCACTAATGACCAGACCATTGCTACGAAATACGTGAGGACTACGAATAAGCAATCTCAAATTTGCGTTGTAATTTCTGACACTTTATGAATCGCGAATCGTCGTTGCGACCCGCATCTCCCACGAGAGAAGGTGGAACCAATGACGCCGCCAAGGGTTGGCGTCCTGTCAGGCCGATAATTTTACGGTTGCAGCGCAATATGTCCCATGGTCTACTTGCGTTTATTATTACGTATTTTTATTGGTCACCTTTTTAATTCAACTGTAAAAACAGAGAGTTATCATATGACAGTGCAATTTCCGAGCATCGCGCAGGCGCTTGCCGAAGAGATCGGAACATTACGCAAATGGCTCGACAAAGACGCTCTGCCCCTGTGGTGGCAGGCGGGTTCGGCCCGCCCGGATGGCGGCTTTTACGAGCGTCTCGGCCAGGATGCGAAGCCGGTTTTTTCCGATGACCGCCGCGCCCGCGTGCAGCCGCGTCAGGCCTATTGTTTCGCCGCCGCCGGCCAGCACGGATGGCAGGGGCCGTGGAAAGATGCGCTCCTGCACGGTCTCTCCTGGTTCGAGAAGGTTTATCGCCTTGAAAACGGCCTTTACGGCAACCTTGCCGACCAGACCGGCAGGCTGATCGACCCCTCCTTCGATCTTTACAATCAGGCCTTTGCGCTTTTCGCCGCCGCGCAGGCGGCCGCGAGCCTTCCCGAGCGCAGGGACGAGATGCGCGGCCGGGCGCTTGATATCCTTGCTATCCTCGAGCGCGACTACAGACATCCAATTGCCGGCTTCGAGGAAGAAAACCCGCCGCGCACGCCGCTCTGTTCCAATCCGCATATGCACCTTTTCGAGGCGATGCTGGCCTGGGAGCTGCAGGACCCGCAAGGCCCGTGGTCGGCGCTGGCCGATGAGATCGCCGGTCTGGCGCTAACCCGCTTCATCGATAGCGGCAATGGCGGGCTGCGCGAGTTCTTCGCCCATGACTGGACACCCCATGACAGCGACAAGGGCCGGATCATGGAGCCGGGCCACCAGTTCGAATGGGCATGGCTTCTGGTGCGCTGGGGAAGCCTGCGCGGAAACGATGAAGCGATCGACAAGGCAAAACGCCTGTTCCAGATCGGGGAAGAGCACGGCATCTGCCCGCGCCGCAAGGTGGCCGTGATGAGCCTCTACGACGATTTTTCGGTGCATGATGGGCTGGCGCGGTTATGGCCGCAGACGGAATGGCTGAAGGCTTCGGTGCGGCTGGCGAGCGTCACGAACGGCGAGGAGCGGCAGCGTTACCTTGCCTCCGGTCTCAGCGCCATCGGCGCGCTGCAGCCTTTCCTTGACACGCCGGTCAAGGGTCTCTGGTTCGACAAATGGCCGGCCGACAGGCCGATGCTCGACGAGCCGGCGCCGGCAAGCACCTTTTATCACATCGTCTGCGCCATCTATGAGGCCGAGGCCGTGCTGGCGACGGCCAGCTAGCATCGGACCACCGGGCGAGCGGCATCGCCGCTCGCCGGTTTTCGACGTCGATCAGGCCTTGGCCGGGCGCACGACGCGCCAGTCCGGTCTGCCGAGATTGTGCGGCCAGGAATGAACATCCTTGTCGTTGAAATAGACGACCTCTTCCAGCTTTGGAAAATCCGCCTGTTTCAGCGTCACGTCGTTCATCCACGGACGAACATAGGAATCGCCGCCTTCATAACCCAGTTCGGCAACCCAGACCGGCTTGTTGAAGGTTTCGACAAGTCCATAGCCCTTGCGCAGCAGATCGGTGAAGGTCTTCGGTCCGCCATATTCGATCTTGTCGTACTCCTCGAGACCGAAGACCGAGAGGCCGACCAGATCGGCGTAACTATCACCGGGGTAGTAGGCCTGCAGACCCTCCAGACCTTTCGGTGACCACATCACCTTGACGCTGGGAACCGCCTTGCGGGTCATGTCCACCATGCGTTTATACGCCGTGATGTAATCACGCGGGTTCCAGCCCGACCACGAGAAGCGGCCGGACGTGTCTTCCATTTCCTGCCCCCAGCGCAGGATCAGCGGGCTTTTCATCGCCGACATGCGCGCGGCGATCGCCTGCATGTTCTGGTCATAGTCACCTCTCATCACCTTGCGGCGCAACTCGTCGGAGGTGAGCCGCCAGTTAACGTCCCAGGACCAGGGTTCGACCGTGATCAACACGTTGCGCTTGCGCTCCAGAGCGTAGGCATCCGCAAGTGCAAGACTGTCGAGATCCACGTCTTCCCAGGGCAGGAACAGATGTTCCGACGCCACCCCGGTCTGGGCCGTGAAATCGCCGTGCGGATCGTAGGCACCGAAACGGATACCGTCCGCATGCAATGTCGGTCTTTTGTCGGCAAGTGTCTTCATGCCCGTCGACGTCATGGGGGCGACACCCTGTGCGTCGAGCTTGAGCACCGGATACATGCCGGCGGTAAAGGCTGCGGCGGCACCACCTGCGAACAGAAGTTTTCTTCTTGTTATCTGCATGACACCTTACTCCCTACCTTGTTGCCGTCATCGCCTTGTCGTAAGCGGCGATCTGCGGCGTGACATCGTCCTTGCGGACGAGTTTGAGGAACTCATCGCCAGGGCGTGGCGGGTTGTGCCGGAACACGTACCATGGCCCGCCCTGCTTGCGCTGGTAGAGCACCTTGCCAATGCGGCCATGGTCGAAGCAGGTATCGGCCTTGCCGTTTCCTGCCGCGCTTTTCCAGGTGGCGCGCATGCACAGGGTGCCATTGGCATCGACGGTCCAGCGGCCTTCACCGATGGACTTCTTGCCCTTTTCTTCCGTTGCGGCGACGAATTTGCGGCCATCGGCAATGAAGCGTCCGCCGCCCGTTTCCCATTTCCAGGTCTTGTCGAAGTACATGTCCACGACTTCGCTGGTTCTGAGCGGTTTCGGCGTCTTCGTGCCGCCTGCAGCGTGGACGGCGCTTGGCACGACCACCGCAAGACAGAGTACGAAAGCGGAGAATCCGCATTTGCTTATTGTTGTTTTCATCACAGCCTCCTCCTTCATTGTCCGACCCTATTGTCGGCCAGCATGATCTCTCCGGTTGTCACCGCCGGCGGCGGCACCACCATGGGTTCCGCCTGCATTTCCTGCGGTCCACGCAGTCCCGGCACGGCGATGCGCAGTTTCAGACGTACCGATCTGGCACCCTCCACGCCCGCGCCGGCGACCGTGAACCGCGTTTCAGTGAAACTGACATAGGGTTGCCCGTGCGACAGGGCTTCCAGCCCGCCGATCGCATGGGAGCTGAGTTCTGCGGCACTCCCCGCCACCAGCAGCAGCGAACAGGCAGCAGCGGTCGCTCCCCCACGCAATGCCGGCAGCCTTGGCACCCCGTTTTCCATCGCATGGCGGATGAGCAGAAACACCGAAAGGCCCGCATAGATCGCCACATTGAGGGCGGCGAAGACGAAGAAGCCCTCCGCCCCGTTTTCACGCGGCGCCAGAACCATGGCCACAAGGCTGAGCGCCGCCAGAAGAATGTAAGGCGCGACTACCCTCAGCGGCAGCGGCGGTTTTGCCTGCGTGCCCTTCGGTGTGATGCGGAAATCGACGAAATCGCCACGGATCGTGTCGCGTATTGCCGCCAACACACCCATCAGCGACCAGGGCCAGCGCAGGAACAGAAACACTATAGCTTCCCAGCTGAAGAGCTTCGCATCATGCGGACGGAATGCGCCCGTGGCACGCCAGAAGAACGCAAAGACGATCATGATCAGCGAAACCGGCAGGAAATGCGCCAGGAACGCCGGATAGGACGCGTTGACCAGCACATCACCGCGCATCAGCGCAACGGCGGGAAGCACGAACATCAGCGCCATGAAGCCGGAAAACAGGGGATACCAGAGCTGCGAAAACAGGAACTGGAACTTCAGCCGCGGCGACAGCTTCGGCACATAGTGCCGCGAATATTGCAGCAGAATGGTCATAAGGCTACGCGACCACTGAAACTCCTGCACGATGAGATCGGCAAACGTCACCGGTCCGTCGCCATGGGCGATGGCGTTGACGGCGTGAACACCGCGCCAGCCTCCGGCATTCATCAGAAGCGTGGTGGAATGATCCTCGGCAAGCTCCGGCCCCAGGCCGCCCACTTCACGCAGGGCCTTCGTGCGCACGGCGTAGTGCGAGCCGATGCAGAGCGGCGCCCAACCATTATTGTAACCCAGCTGCAGCGCGCCATGCAGGCTCGCCTCGGCATATAGCCTGCCGCGCGCCGCCCAGCTTTCACCGGCATTGGCATCGCAAATGCTCGGGGCCGAAACATATCCAATCTTCGGATCGGCAAAGGGACGGATGATCTCGCTCAGATAATCCGGTTCCGGCACATGGTCCGCATCGAACTGCGCGACGAAATCATAACGCCCATACCCGTAATGGTCGTAGAAATAGGCGAGATTGCCCTCCTTGCAGCGCGTGCGCCGAGGCCAGCTCTTGCGATGATACTCGGCGACACCCTGTCGGGTGGAAACGAAAACGCCGTGCGCGCCACACCATTTCAGCGTTTCCGCATCCGGGGTCTCATCGGCAAGCCAGACGTCGAACTCCAGGCCCTTCTGCTCCAGCATCGCGAGCAGCGTCTTCTGCACCACGGCGAAAGGTTCCGACGGCGCCTTGGTGACGACCATCGCCACCCTGCCCCGTGGCAGAGGGGAGCGCCGGTCGACGACCCTTGCGTTGAGAAAGATGAAGATGAAATAGGACGGCAGAAGCGTGATCCACGCGAGCGTGATCGTGACGACGGTATAATAGGGCCAGTCGATGACGCGATCGCGATCAAGCCACCAGATCCAGAAATAGGCGAGCGTCACCATCCATCCGCCGATGCCGAGAAGATAGGCCATGCGGTTCCAGCCGGCAAAGACCGGCAGCATCCGCAGATCGCTGGTGACTGCGACGGCGCGGGCCGAGGGAACGGAAGGGGTTGAACGCGCTTTCATGACCGCACCTCCAGTCCGAAACCGGGACCGGCCGTCCGGATGATGGTATCGATATCCGAACGCTTCGGGATAAAGCCGAGCATCTCTTCCGCACGCTGTATATCCGCAAACAGGGCTGGCGGATCGCCGGCACGCCTCGCACCGAAATGAACCGGCACTTCCTGCCCCGTCACGCGGTGGATCGCCCGGATGATGTCACCGACGGATGTGCCGTGACCGGAGCCGAGATTGACGCGCAACGTCTCGCCACCCTCGGCAAGATAGTTGACGGCGGCGACATGGGCATCGGCCAGGTCGCTGACATGGATATAATCGCGAATGCAGGTGCCGTCGCTGGTGTCGTAATCCGCCCCGAAGACATCCAGTTGCGGCAGCCGTGCGGCAGCCGCCATCAGCGCCCGCGGGATCAGATGGGTTTCAGGCTCATGCCGTTCGTAAAGCTCACCGTCCGGATCGGCACCGGCGGCATTGAAGTAACGCAGGGCAACGAACCGCAGACCATAGGCCGCAGCATAATCATCAAGCGCCATTTCGAATATCAGCTTGGTGCGCCCGTAAGGGTTGACCGGCATTTGTGCCGTTTCCTCGCGGATCGGCAATTGCGGCGGAACGCCATAGGTGGCGCAGCTGGAAGAAAACACCAGCCCGCCGATATTCTGGTCGAGACAGGCATCCAGGAGCGCCAGGCTGCCGCCGACATTGTTGCGGTAATATTTGCGCGGATCTTCGACGGATTCGCCGACATAGGCATTGGCGGCGCAATGAATGACGAAGGCCGGCGAGAATTCCCTGAGCGTGGCCTTCAGGAGACCACGATCCAGAATATCCCCCTCGATGAAGGGACCCCAGCGGACAGAATCCGCGTGACCCGTCGAGAGATTGTCATAAGCGATGGGCTTGAAGCCGGATTGGGCCAGCGCCTTGCAGATGTGGCTGCCTATGAATCCGGCCCCGCCCGTGACGAGGATTGTGCGGGGCATCTCATACGGCCTCCGCTACAGTCTTGCCTGCCAGCAGTGCATCGAAATAGACGATGGTTTTTTCCAGGCCGATTTCGAGCGGCACGCGCGGCTGCCATCTCAACAGTTCCTTTGCCCGCGAAATATCGGGGCGACGCTGCTGCGGATCATCGATCGCGGCGGGCAGATGCACGATGCGCGACCGGGAACCCGTCATGCGGATGACGATATCGGCGAGCTGCCGCACCGGAATTTCCGTCGGGTTGCCGAGATTGATCGGCCCGGTGCAATCCTTCGGCTTGGCCGAGAAGCGCAGGAAACCGTCGATCAGGTCATCGACATAGCAGAAGGAACGGGTCTGGCTGCCATCGCCGTAAATAGTGATGTCAGCGCCCTTCAACGCCTGGACGATGAAGTTCGAAACCACACGTCCGTCATCCGGGCGCATACGCGGCCCATAGGTGTTGAAGATGCGTCCCACCTTGATATCGACACCGAAGCTACGGTGATAATCGAAAAACAGCGTTTCGGCGCTGCGTTTCCCTTCATCGTAACAAGCTCGCGGCCCGATTGTATTTACATTGCCGAAATAGGTTTCCGGCTGCGGATTGACGTGCGGATCGCCGTAGACTTCCGAGGTCGACGACTGCACTACGGTTGCACCGCATCTGCGCGCTACCTCGAGCACGTTGACGGCGCCAAGCACATTGGTGAGCAGCGTGCCGACGGGATCGCGCTGATAATCTGGCGGTGAGGCCGGTGAGGCGAAGTTGAAGATCAGCGAGACATCGATGTCATAGGGTTTGCGCACATCGTGCTCGACCAGCAAAAAACGCTTATTGTCCCGCAAATGCGCCACATTCGCAGTGCGCCCGGTCGAGAGATCGTCGAGACAGATCACCTCGTGACCGCAACTCAGCAGGCGTTCGCAAAGATGGGAACCGAGAAAACCGGCGCCGCCATTGACGAGAACACGTTGGCCAGGCCTCCACTCGGAGTAGATGGTGACGCCGTTGTCATGTTCGTTGGGAACGAAATTACGCATTACACACTCCTCCCCATGATGAATCAGCGCAGCTGATTCAACTAAACTGGATCAAACTCCCGATTGCACGAAATCTTGAATATCACCCTCCGGTTTTTACTTCTTCTGGAGGTTTTAATATTTCGATTCGATAAATTTCAACTTTCATGATAGGCGCGGAAGAAAACAGGTCAACTTAATTTCATCAAAATATTACAATTGATTACCCAAAATTACTCAAAATAGTCTCTTCATTTAATACTTTTTAACTATGCCTCCATTATGCCTTTCTTATTGAGCATTAGCGCAAGCTTCGCTCAACCAGTCGGGGCTATCCTGGTTTTGTAAGGCTCGGTCCACCGGGAACAAAACCGCCCGGCGAGATGCGACAGACAGTCGATTTCAGGGGACACACATGATGAATGAAATGCCTTATTCCCATGGCGGCAAAGCAGCCCGCCATTGTCGTTTTGCGCTTGTTGCCGCAGCACTTGTAACTTTCACTTTCGCGACGGCTTCATGCTCAGTGGTCGAAGACGCCGTTCTCATCAAGACCGCGTCGGCCAATACCGCCACGATCAACAGCCGGGTTGCTCCGGCGAAGGCGTCCTACGGTTATCAAAAAACCGGCAACGCAGCCGTTACGCTTGTTGCCGATGCCTCGGGCACACCCGCGGCATCGCGGCAGTCCTATTCGGGTTCTTCTCCCTATATCTGCTCACCGAGCGGATTCGGGCAGAAATCCCGCTGCTTCCTGAGGCCCTGAGCCTCCTGGAGAGAAACCGGAGGGAACTGGCGTCCGGACGGCTCTAGCCGCCCCGACGCTCAGTTCTTCCAGCCGCCGGAGAAGGTCGTGTCTTCGTCTTTGTTGAAGAAGCGCGACGCCGCCTCCGTGCGGTTGCGCACGTTCATTTTCTTATAGATATTGCGAACGTGAACCTTGACAGTGTTCTCGGACAGATGCAGCCGATCAGCGATGATCTTGTTTTGCGTTCCCTTGCAAAGCAGGTCGAGAATTTGCACCTCGCGCGTCGTCAGCGCGGCCACGTCGCCCCTGCTCGCAGCAAGGGCATCGGCGCGGTTGGCGATCACGGCATTGCTTTGAACGCTCTTGCCGTTGATGGAAGGCGAATAGGGCGTGAGCTTGCCGAGAAGAGCTGCGGGAAAATGCTCCCCGCCCTTCATAAGCAGATCGACGGCCGCCATAAAGACATCGAGCCTGAGATTGAGCGGCAGCACGCCATCAATGACGCGCATTCCCACCAGCCTTTTCAGCGGCTCTTCGAATTTGTCGATGGTTTCGACGACCAGCGCGATCGGCGCGTCGGGATGCTTTTCCCGAACCTCCGAAAGAACGGCATGAAGGCGCTCACCGGACATCCGGTAAGGCAAAACCAACCGCACATTGTTACCGTAATCGTCCTCGATCCCCCCTGACGAGGTTATACTCACCACCGCGAATGTAGGGAACTTTTTGCCCAGCGCCTCCATGAGGCACTCGGAAAACAGGTCCGGATCCGCGATGACCAATAAAGTTCCATTTATAGGAGCAACGGCGTTTTTTTGTTTTGCCGCATAATCTGAAGTTCCCATGAACATTGACGCCTCCCTAAAGCGCTTACGCATTACGTTCTTTTGGTTGTGCAGTCTGTTGTCCGTCGGGTATCTTTCCCCTGGATCTTTAGGGGCCTCTCCCCGCCTCAGGCCATGTCAACTATTATTAATCACCCGTTAATTAACACACGCTAATACGAAAAGCTGTGTAAATAAATGGCCCAAACGGGTTATTTTTTACAATTGACATACAAAATAGGTTACGCCGAGATAGAATCATTCATCCGGTAACCCGCTGCAAAAACAAACACATCGGAAAAGCTTTCGCTGTGGTTTTGCAATCCTGGAAAATATAACTTTTAGTTGATATCCCTTTACATAGCTCGCCGACGAAGGACGCCCGGAGCTGTTCCTTTTCGGGATAATGGCCTTTTCCCACCGAAATAAACCATGTTTTTCGAAAAGCCGCGTTTCTCCCGGCACAGCGGCATTTTTCTGCGGCCAAACCAGCGAAACGGACCGCCGGACCACCGCTCGCGACATATATATTCGGGATGGGCGCCGATGTGTTTAGCCCGAATTGATATCTAGGAAGCGCAATTTTTCTGCGGCACAGTCTGACCGTCGCTGAACGGCGGCCGATGGAAAGACACCTCCGGCCTTGACGTGTGTTTGAAAACGCCGGTCCCTTTTCAAGAAATATGCAAAGCGAAAAAGACGAAAGCCACCGCGCTCCCCATCGGAGCGAGGAACGGATTTGTGCGCCGTTTTACCGAGTAGCGCACAAGGGCTGAACGAAAAGAGCCCGGTCACGGGTCAATACCGAACCGCAGATGATGCGTACCGAGTGCATCTGCAAACATCAATCTTAATGCTATCAGGAGCAAGCGCGAAAAAATCCCGTTTGAGATGAGAGGGATTTCGAAAGCTGCTCCGAGCTTTTCGGAGGAAATCGAAATGGGTTATAATCCAAAGTCCGGCGACGATATCACCAAGATCGGCGCGCTTTCCGATGGTTTTGCCAACACGGCGACCAACGACGCCAAGGTGGAAGACAGCAACGTCGGCACCGCAAACGGTGAAAACCGCAACAACGACAACAGCGACAACAGCACCAATGTGGATGTTGACGCCAAGGTCGATGTTTCCGCCAATAACGGTGACAATCGCGACAACGACTATGACTGGAGCTATGACAGCAAGTCCTATAGCGACAACGACACGAGCACCAAGACGAGCACCGAAACCAACACCGATATCAAGGTCGACTACGACTGGAGCTATGAAAGCAAGTCGTACAGCGACAACGACACCAATGTGAAGACCATTACGGATACGGACACGAAGACGTCCAACTATTCCGACAACGACACCTCCACCAAGACCACAACGACCTCCGACAGCTTCAACTCCGCTGACAGTTTCTACAAGTCGGATGACGACTTCGGCAACATCACGGGCGTCAAGGATGTCGGCAATCTAGGCATCGCCGGCGGAGACCTCACCTTCAACCTCGGTGACGACTTCTCCTTCACGCTGGACGTTGACAACATCCTCAACGGCTCGCTCAATGGCGACGGCAACGACACCGGCTTCAGCATGGTGCAGGCCAACCACCTGGCAGATCAGGATGAGGCCTATGACATCAAGATGCAGAATGGCGGCGCGGAAAACCATCTGAGCGCCAATGCCGGTGACGCCTTCGGCGCCGAAGGCATCGACGGCAAGGGATGGGACCTCAAGGCCGGCGACGACGCCGCAGGTACCAGCACTGCAGATGCATCGGCAATCCTTGCAAATTCCGGCTTCCATCTGGAACTGGTGCAGGGTGCCAACATGCTCTCCAACGCAGTTGACGCCACGGTCACAGGCGGTAACTCGCATGTTTCTGACGTCGGTGAGGATCACTCCTGATACCCACCTCTTGACGAAAAGAGCTGCACCGGCACCCGCCGGTGCAGTTCGCGGTTGAAGGACCGGGTTTGCGTAAAACGAAGCACCGCCTCTGAGACGTGTGCCATGCGCAGCCCCAGGCTCTGCCGCGATGATCAGGGAGGGACCTCCAATGCATATCGACAAGATTTCGGACATGATTGCGCATTTCATCGGCCTGTTCGACACGGTGATCGAGGATGCGCGTCTGAGAACCAACTATAGCGAGGGCCCGGCACGTTCTGATCCGGACCGCCTGCCGGACGATGAAGCGGCAAAGCTGCTCGACAAGAACTACGACGTGCCGCTGCAGGACTACGACCCCGGCGTCAAATACAGCGCCGGCTATTATGATTTTGACTATATCCGACCGCATTTCGCCCGCGCTGTCGAATACGACATGCAGCAGCTTGCAAATGCCATTCCGGTCGATATTTCCGCCGCTCATTTCCGCTTCCCGGGCCGCCTTTCCTTTGAGGAAGAATATGAACTGGTGGTTCACCCCGGCCCCGGCTCGGTCATCGCGCATGTAGCGCAGGTCAATATTCTTCAGGACGACGACTATCTGAACATGACTGATGGCCCCTATGTGTGGCGCGACACCAGCTTCGTGACAGAGCGTACCGTCGAGTTCTACAATGAAGCAGCTATCTTTACGCCTTTTTCCGTTTTCCAGCGCACCGACAGTTACGATGCGCTGCAGGCGCTCGCCAAATCCGCACACGACTATATCGACCATGCCCGTGAAAACGATGTCACCTCTCTTGGCACCGGTGCGGACCAGGATTTCGTTCTGGCCGGCAACGATATCGACGGTCTTTACGTCAATGGCTCGACAGCCAGCGAAAAGCCGATGCTTGATGACTACATGCCCGATCGCGGTATCGCCAAGCCGCCGGAAGAGCCGGAAAAGAGCGATGTTTCGCTGCATGAGGATAGCCCGGCCGGCAACAGCCTTGATGTCGCCGCAGGCGCCAACGTCGTCGCCAACATCGCTACTCTGGTCAATACAGGCGTCATGACTTCGGTGACCGCCGTCATGGGCGATTATCATCAGATCGACGCCATCACCCAGGCCTATATCTATAGCGACCGGGACGAGATCGACTCCGTGTTCACACACTCGGAAGATCAGGCGGCGACGGTTGCCTTCAACATCGCCAGCTTCGAGCGCACCATCTATCCCGGCGCGGAAAACGCCGCAGCGGACAGCCAGGAAACGGGCGCCCCCCCAATATTCCCCACCGCCTGGCGTGTCAGCGTGCTGGAAGGCGACGTTTCCTTCGTGCACTGGATCGAGCAATACCAGTTCGTCAGCGACAACGACACGATGACGATAACAACCTCGGGCGCTACCGTCAGTCTGCTGACGGGCGGCAACGCCGCGCTCAACATTGCGAATTTCCTCGGCATCGGCATGCAATACGACCTGATCATCGTCGGCGGCAATGTGCTGGACATGAACCTGATTAGCCAGATCGCCGTGCTTTACGACAATGACTGGGCGCGCGCCAATCCCGATGCGCCCGATGGCGCCACCATCCAGTCCGGCAACAACCTTTTGTGGAACGATGCAGCCATTCACAATGTTGGCAGCAACGACCGTTTCGAAACCATGCCTGACTACATGACGCAGACGGTCAACGCGATCAACGCGCGCGACCCCAACATGCCGGATGCGCTGGCTCATGACGTCAATTTCGCCGGCTATGAGGGGCTGAACGTCCTCTATATCACCGGCAATCTTTATGATGTCAGCATCATCAAACAGGTGAGCGTGCTGGGCGATTCCGACGACGTGACGCAGGCAGCCGCCAAGGTTCTCGAAAACAACGAGGACGCCACCGTCCACATCGATACCGGCAGCAACGCCGTCGTCAATCTGGCGCAGATCGTCGATTACGACAGCTTTGGCTCCACCACCTATGTCGCCGGCGGCGTTTATTCCGATGCCATCCTTATTCAGGGCGGCATCATCGAAAACGACACGTCGCAACCCCAGCAGGGTCAGCTGGCAAACGAGGTCATCGCCTTTCTTCACGACGATCCCGCCACCATCGAAAACGAATCCGATGGCGTCATCAATGCCGGTCACGACCTGTCATGGTCTAACGGACATTCGGCCGACGTCATGCAGGCGGTGACCGCGTAGATTTGGCTGGCGGGGCGACAATCGCGTCCCGTCACGGCCGAACCGCAAACACCGTGAGATCACCGAGGGGACCGATAAAAAATGGATCATATTTCAAGAAAAACCATTGCCGACGGACGCTCGCTGGACTTGCCGCTGGATCAGGAGGCGGAAGACAGCAAACTAACGGACGCCTGTATTTCAGCCATCAATGAAGCCGTCGAAAACCTGCGGCAATTATCCGGCGCGGAACAGGCCGCAAAAACCATTTCATCACCAGCGCAGATCATTCCCCCGCAATCTCTTTCCGAACCTCATGCAAAAACGGAACAGGCGGAACAGCTGCGCGACGTTCCCGCGGAAAAGGACCGGCAACCCGTCTCCCCGCCGGAACCACATGCCAAGATCGACAATACCGACCTGCCTTTCGTCAAGACCATCGACAATAATGAAGGGCCGATCCGTGAAAACGAGCGCCGGCCGGTAACGGGTGGTGGCGGCAAGGAACCGACGGACAATGGCGGTGGCGGCGGCGGCGGTGGTGGTGGCGGAAGCAAGAGCGGTTTCCATAAGCGCAGCGAGCCGATCAACTTCGCCGCAAGTCTCGCCAAGGGCATCGCCGCCGTGCGACGCAACATGGTGGTGGTGACGCTGTTCACCGTCGCCATCAACGTCCTGCTGCTCGCCATCCCCCTTTATCTGTTCCAGATTTCCGACCGAGTATTGACCAGCCGCTCGATGGATACGCTTGTCATGCTGACGGTTGCCGTGCTCGGCGCGGTTCTGTTGCAAGCCTTCATGGACGCCATCCGCCGCTTCATCCTGATGCGAACCGCCGTCGAACTTGAGGTACAGCTTGGCGCGCCGATCCTTTCGGCCGCCGCCCGCGCCTCCCTGCATGGCAGCGGCAAGGACTACCAGACATTGCAGGACTTGCAGCAATTGCGTTCGTTCATCACCTCCGGCACCCTGATCGCCTTTCTCGACGCACCGCTGATGCCGCTTTTTATCGTGGTGGTCTATCTTGTCCATCCGCATCTCGGCATCATCATCATGGTCTGCTGCGCCGTGCTGTTCATTATCGCCTGGCTGAACCAGCGCTTCACCGCGAGACAGTTTTCCGAGGCGTCCGGTTATCTCAGCCGCGCCAATTTCCACCTCGACTCCATGTCGCGCAATTCGCAGATCATCAATGCGCTGGCTATGATACCGGAAGCGGTGAAGATGTGGGGGCGCGAAACCGCAGGGTCCCTGAAATCTCATGTGGCGGCGCAGGATCGCAACATCATGTTCTCGGGCGTTTCCAAGGCGGCGCGCATGATCACCCAGGTGGCGCTGCTTGGCTGGGGCGCGCATCTGTCGCTATCAGGTGAACTGACCGGCGGCATGGTGATTGCAGCCTCCATCATTTCCGGCCGTGCGCTGGCGCCCATCGAAGGGGCAATCGAAGGCTGGCACCAATTCAACAAATCGGCCGCCGCCTATGGCCGCATCAAGCAGCTTCTCGTCAATTCGCCGCTGAATTTCCCGCGCCTGCGCCTGCCCAATCCGGAAGGGCGTCTCGACGTGGAGCGCATCCTCTTCGTGCCGCCGCCGCAGAAGAAGGTGATCCTGAACGGCATCTCCTTTTCGCTGAAAAAGGGGGAATCGCTTGCCATCATCGGCAATTCCGGCTCCGGCAAGACGACGCTCGGCAAGATGCTGGTCGGCTCCATCCTGCCTACTTCAGGCAATGTGCGCCTCGACCTCATGGATCTGCGTAACTGGGACCAGCGGCAGTTCGGTGAAAGCATCGGCTATCTGCCGCAGGACGTGCAGCTCTTTCCGGGCACCATCAAGGCCAATATCTGCCGCATGCGCGACGATATCGAGGACCGGCAGATCTATGAGGCAGCGGTGCTTGCGGATGTGCATGAGCTGATCGCCGGTTTTCCGCAGGGCTATGAGACCGTGGTCGCCGCCGACGGCGCGCCGCTTTCCGGCGGCCAGAAACAGCGCATCGCGCTAGCCCGCGCCTTCTTCGGCGACCCCAAGTTCGTGGTGCTGGACGAGCCGAACTCCAACCTGGATACGCAGGGCGAACAGGCGCTGGCCAAAGCCCTGCTGCACGCCAAAAGACAGGGCATCACCACTGTCACCATCACCCAGCGCCCGGCGCTTCTTCAATGCGTCGACAAGATCATGGTGCTGAAGGACGGATCGGTCGCCATGTTCGGCGAAAGGATGGATGTGCTGAAAGCGCTTTCCGGCAATGGCCGCCCGGCCAGCCAGTCCCCGCAGATCGAGGGTTGAGGACCGTCATGTTCAAGAAGAAAACCGCCGTTGCCGAAATCAAACCCCAGGGCCAGCTCGAATGGTATAGCGAAGTGCCGCGCTCGATCCGCCTGCATAGTTCGATCGGTCTTGCCGTGCTGCTCGCTTCCTTCGGTGGTTTCGGATTTTGGGCCGGCACGGCACCGCTCTCCTCTGCCATCATCGCCCAGGGTAGTTTCGTCGCCACCGGTAACAACAAGGTCGTCCAGCATCTCGAAGGCGGCATCATCAAGGAAATGATGATCAGCGAAGGTGAGACAGTCAAGGAAGGCGACGTTCTTCTGACGCTGGACAAGACGACGGCACTTGCCAATGAACGCATGTTGCAGATGAGACGGCTTCGCCTCGAAACCATCGTCACGCGCCTGCGCGCCGAAGCGCAGGGGGAAAAGGGCTTCAAGGTGCCTGATATCGTCATGAAGGAAGCCGGCGATCCTGACATCAACGCCATCATCCAGAGCCAGAACATCGTGTTCCACAGCAAGCTCGTCAAGCTGGAGGAACAGCTCAACCTGATCGACAAGAACATCCGGTCGCTGGAGTTCCGCTATGCGGGTTATGACGGACAAAAACAGTCCTTCGACCGGCAACTGGCGCTTTTGACGCAGGAGCGCGATTCCAAGGAGAGGCTCGCGAAGGATGGCGTCATTCGCAAGACCGACATGCTGGCGCTGGAGCGCGCCATTGCCGATGTGATGGGTGACATCGCCCGGCTGAGCGGCGAAATGAACCAGAGTGAGGCGGAGATCGCCAAGTTCAGGCAGGAAGCGATCATCGCCGTCAACGCCAACAAGCAGGCGGCGCTCGACGCGCTGGAAATTGCTGAATCCGATCTAGACAGCGTACGCGAACAGGTGCGCGGCGCAGCCGAAGTGCTGGAACGCACCATCATCCGCTCTCCCGTCAACGGCACCGTGGTGCGCGCCTATTATCACACGCCTGGGGGCGTCATCACGACAGGCAAGCCGATCATGGAAATCCTGCCCGCCCATGTTCCCCTCATCCTCGAGGCACAGGTGCTCAGGACCTCCATCGACCAGCTGCATGAGGGGCAGACCGCCGCGATCCGCCTCTCGGCACTCGACCGCCGCACCACACCGGTTCTGAATGGGAAGGTTTTCTACGTTTCAGCCGATAGCATCGAGGAAAATGCCGGCCTGCAGGTCAAGGACGTCTATATCGTGCGCGTCCAGATACCTGACGAAGAGATCGCCAAGGTCCATAATTTCCATCCCGTGCCCGGCATGCCCGCCGACGTGCTGATCCAGACCTCGGAGCGTACCTTCTTCGAATATCTGACCAAGCCGATCTCCGACAGCATGTCCCGCGCCTTCAAGGAAAGATGAAGAGATAACAGGGATTTACACTGTCAATCCCGGCCCTGTCGGCATATAATGCCCGTATAATTCTTTGGGGTGGGAGAAGCGGGCATGGCGGTGATGTCGGACGTATTGCTGCTGGTCGGCAGGCTGAATTACGTGTGGACCAACACCGAAAGCCTGATGATCTATCTGATCGTCCATCTCCTAAAAGTGGAGAAGGAAGCGGCCATCGTCGTATTCCTGACCCTCAACACCACGCGGGCGCGTATGGATCTCATCGAGCGCCTGGCGAAGCTTCCCTCCACCGATGCGAAGGATCGCAAGACCATCCTCTCCATCATGGCGCGGCTGAAGAAGGAAGCGAAGACGCGCAACAAATACAATCACTGCATCTATTCCTTCGACGAGAAGGGCGAAATCGCCAGCACACAGCTGATGCGGCTGGTGGAGGACGACAGCCAGGTGCGTTACGGCAAGGTCGAGCGCATGGACGAGAAGGAAATCGGCCAGCTGGAAAAATCGATCGCCGACATCGTCGAGGTCAGCAAGGACATGTGGAGTTTCATCCACGCCAGTCCGCATGTCTCGGCGGATTATCTCTAGGCTCTCGTCTGTAACCGCATGCCGATCGCCGGGTGAGGCTCGCTACCCTCTGCGGCCCTTGCCGGGAGGCACAGTTTCCCGGCTGCGAAATAAAGCAGGAACGAACCGATCTGGTAGGGGAAGATGATGTCGATCTCCACGAAGGAACGCACGACAAACAGGGCGCAGATTGCAAACAGGATGACGCCCTGCGGGTCGCTCTTGCGCATCAGCACCGAGCGCAGATGCCCGAGCAAAGTTCCGTAAAGCACCATGCCAAGCAGGAGCATGCCAACGAACCCGTTTTCCACCACGGTTTCGATATAGGTATTATGGAAGTGGAAGCCGGTGCGGCCGGTAATGAAGAAATCGTTCCAAAGGCGTTCGGCATCGGGAAAACCCGCGACCCAGAACCCCTGATAACCAACGCCGAGGATTGGTGTCTGTTTCGCCGCCTCGATGCCCTGCTGCCAGAGATAGGTTCGGCCGGTCAGCGTCGAATCCTTGCCGAAAATGCCGAGAATGGCGTCGAGCAGGCCGAATTGCAGGGAAGCGACCACCAGCAATGCGCCGAGTCCACCGAGCGCGAAAAACGTCATCTTTCTGTTCGCCGGCGAAAGCATGCCGATGGGAATGAAGCCGATGATGAGGGCGACCACCGCCGCCGTGGTAATAGTGGATGTGGCCGATTGCGACGCAAGGAGGCTATAGGCCGACAGGAGCCCGGTGACGCCGGCAACCGGCAGCCAGATGCCCCTTTGCTTGAGCACCAGCACCGACGCGGCGGCAAAGATGACGCCGAGCGAGGCATAAAAGCCGAGCTGGTTCTTGGAGGAGAAAGCGCCGACGAAACTGTAGGTGCCGTCAAGCGCATCAAAGAGGTAGATGCCGAACAGCAGCGAATAGAGCAGAACGACGGCGATGCCGATAAGCGCGCCACGCGTCAGCGTCCGGATCGAGATCACCCGCATCGCGATCAGCGCGCAGACGATATGCGTCATATACTGGATGGAGGCGCGCATGGTCACCGACGCAGCTTCCGACCAGAAGCTGGACAGAACCGTCAAAATGCCGAAGGCGAAAATCCACAGATAACGCGGATAGTTGCCGAGCACGCGCCGGTAATCGACCACCACCAGCGGCAGCCACATGCCATAATAGGCCAGAACCGAGATTTGCCCGAAACGCGACGAATAGGCGAAAACGAAGAATGACAGCGCAACCGCCGTCATTCCGTAGATTTCATTGCGTTCGGGATCGATCAGCGCCGATTTGGCGATCCGCATGAAAACCTCACTGCATCAGGATTTCGGACGAGACCTTGATGACGTCGCCGGGCTGGAGAAGTGCGTTTTCATCCACCTTCACTTCCTTCGGCTTGCCGTTTTCCTCACGCACCACGACATAGCTGATCGTCGCGGACTTGCCCGACGGATCGAAACGGATCGCTTCGGCCGATTGCGCCAGTGCTTCCGACATCAATTCGCGGCTGGTAGTCAGCTGCAGATTGAGCTTGTCGAGTTCCGCTTCGGTGTCCTGCAATTCCTTGGAGCGCTGCGCCACCCAGTCGTTGCGCAGGTTGATCTCGTCCTGGGTTGCCTTGTTGATGTCCTGCTTGGCGCGCAGCGACTGCGTATCGATATCAAGCAGGGTGGATTCTACCTCCGCCGCGCGTTCTTCCGCAGAAATACGCCGCTGCGACAACGCAAGCCCCTGCTCGTTCAGCCGGTTGACGCGGTCGCGGTCCTCATTGGCAAGCTGCAGCTGGCGGTTCTGTGTCTCTGATTTCTTCTTCAGGGATTCAACTTCGCTCTGCAAAAGCGCATGCAGGTCGGTCAGCGCCTTGAGCTGCAGGGTGTAACGGTCGGTTCGCGATTTCATCAGCGCGCTCTCGCTGGCCAGCAGCACGTCGATCTCGCTGATCTTCTCCATTTCAGGCGTCTTGGCGATGGTCGTGTCACCCTTGACCTCGGCGATCAGCCGCGCCTGACGCGCGAGCAGCCTTGCCCGCTGGTTGTCGTAAACCGCGGCATCGCCACGGGCATTGATGAAGTCACGGGCAAAACGCTGCCCGGCGTCGGAGCGGCGCAGGCCGCCGGCAAGGCTGACCGCCTTCAGCACGGTGAGATTGGCGGCATAGGGATATTCACCCGGCGTCTGCACATCACCACTCAGAAAGATCGGCCGGAACTGGGCGATCTCGACGGAAGCGGAAGGAAGGTTTCGAAGGGCGAACTTGCTCTGAAGCTGGGCACCGATCTGTTCGCTGACCTCCGAGGGCGTCTTGCCCGCCACATCCAGCTGCCCGATGAAAGGCAGAGACAACGCACCAGACGGGCCGACGGAATAATCGCCGTTGATGACGTCCCAGTTGCGGATGCTGCCATCGGCAGGCTGCCACTCGGCAACGCGGATACGCAGCTTGTCGGCGGTACCGAGCTTATATTGAGCGCCATCCGCAGCCAGTGCGGAGAGCGGCGCGGCAAGGGCGACGGAAGCGGCAAGAACGAGGGCCACAAACGGGCGGTGGGCGGCAGCAATAAGGCCGTTCATCGGGAAACTCCCTGTTAGCGGATCGCCATGCAGGCGGTCCGGCCGTCGCGCAACCGGGCAAGGCCGGCTGCGCAGCGCCGCAAAAAGCGGCCGGTATGATTAGCACCAATGACGCACCCAAAGACCGGACTTGGGATCCCGGTCGGGGTGCGTGTCGAAACGAAGATCGATAAAGCCGAACTCAATATCGGTTTTCAGTAGCTTCCGCGTGAAAGGCACACGGCGGGAATGGTCTTGACGATGATGAAGACATCCTGCCGCATCGACCAGTTCTGGACATATTGCGTGTCGAAAGCGACGCGGGTCTTGTAGGAGACGTCGTTACGGCCGCTGATCTGCCACAGGCCGGTCAGGCCTGGACGGGTGCTGAGATAATAAGCGGCAGCACTTTCATAGTAGCTCAGTTCCTCATCGACGACCGGGCGTGGGCCAACCACGCTCATTTCGCCGCGGATGATGTTGAGGAGCTGCGGCAGTTCGTCAAGCGAGAGCTTGCGCAGCACGGCGCCGACGGCCGTAACACGCGGATCGTTCTTGAGCTTGCGGGTTGCGCGCCATTCTTCGGCGGCTTCCGGATTGGCGGCAAGATATTGCCGCAGAATCTCATCGCCGTTCATCGCCATCGTCCTGAATTTCAGGCAATGGAAATAGCGGCCATTATGTCCCACACGCCGGTGGCCATAAAAGATCGGGCCGGGATCAGACAATTTCACCAGCGCGGCGATCAACAGGAATATCGGGCTGAAGATGAGCAGCGCAAGGGCAGCCGATGTCATATCGAAGCTGCGTTTTGCGATGCCCCCGATAGGGAAACTGACATCGAAATCTTCGGAGCTGCTGAGTGTCTGTTCAGCCGATTGGGTCGCGGACTTCATAGAGAGAACTCCATTTATGTTTTGCGATTGGTCGGTGCCCGGAGGCGCGTCTTTCCGTCTAAAAGAGATAACAAGTCTGTGTTCGGAATTTGATGCTAATGGATTTTTTGTAAGGCACATTGCCCATAACCGTCTATGCGATTTCTTGCGCGAGCGGCCGATTAACGTCCGGGCAATATTAACGGTTGCATAAAAAAGCAACAAATGGGCGGGCGGCCATGTGTTGAGAGCATGGGTGTCGCGCCGGCATGTATTGGGTTTTGTGCCGTCTACAGTCTTTTCTTATGTGTTTCTTATGACTTGCGCAGATGAGACAGGAACGCCAAGAACAGACATGCCCGTAAAAGACTATTAAAGTTTGTTGCAGCGCAGCAAGATTGTGGCAATGCATATAAAATTTGACATATTGGCTGGGATTTTTTTGCCCGACATTGCCACTGCGCCAATAAAAAACGATGGAAAAATCGCAAGAAGGGCGCAAAGACGGCAAAATAGTGGCGCGACAGTGCGTTCTGATCATGGCAGCTACGCAAAAATGCAAGAGCTGACAATCGAATTCTCTCCACCTCACCCTCTCAGCCGTTTCACGAGCGGCGCTAAGCGCCAAATCCGCTGGAATCAGAAGGTTGGCGGAGTGCAAGCGCTGATGACCTCGCACGGCACGGGACCCACACAACGGAATCGGTGCGGCCTGCGGCTTTCGAAATAATAGGCATCCCCCGGCCCGAGCACCCGCCTCTCATCATCGACCGTCACTTCCAGACGCCCGGAGAGAATGATGCCCCCCTCTTCCCCATCGTGAACCAGCGGCACCTTGCCGGTATCGGCGCCCGGCTGGTAACATTCCTTCAGGATTTGCAGGCTGCGGCCGAAAACATTTTCCCCTACCTGCCGGAAGGAGATCGGCCCCTTGCCGATTTCGACCAGTTCATCCGCCCGGTAAAAGGCCTTCCGGCTTGTCTCCGGCTCGAAAGCGAAAAACTCGGCAAGACCGATCGGTATACCGTCAAGAATGCGCTTCAGCGCACCGACGGATGGGTTGGAGGTGTTGGATTCGATCAGCGAAATCGTCGAATTGGTGACACCGGCACGTCTTGCCAGTTCCCGCTGGGAAATATTATGGCGCAGCCGCAAATGCCGCAAACGTCCACCTATATCCACCGACATGCCCGAGCCCCCCGTTGCCCTTGTTCGAAATATCGAAAATCCGTGTTGAGGCCTATAGCATTTTCAATGACTTGGCCACAGAGAGAAAAGGGCTTGTTCAGTCGCAAAAATAGCTTTCAATCACCGGTAACGAACAGGAGACCACCATGGACAATCCGAGCCGATCCAATTCCACCTCACTCGACAGCTACTGGATGCCGTTTACCGCCAACCGGCAGTTCAAGGCCAATCCCCGCCTGCTGACGAGCGCCGAAGGCATGTATTACACCAGCAATGACGGACGCCAGGTTCTCGACGGCACGGCTGGCCTATGGTGCGTCAATGCCGGCCACGGCCGCCAGCAGATCGCCTCTGCCGTAAAGCACCAGCTTTCGACCATGGATTACGCACCCTCCTTCCAGATGGGACACCCGGTTGCCTTTGAATTTGCCGAACGGCTGGCGGAAATCGCGCCCGGCCCGGAAGGAGCGAAGCTTGATCGCGTCTTCTACACGGGCTCCGGATCGGAATCGGTCGATACGGCGCTGAAGATCGCCATCGCCTATCAGCGTGCCATCGGCCAGGGCACCCGCAGCCGGCTGATTGGCCGTGAACGCGGTTATCATGGCGTCGGTTTCGGCGGTATCTCCGTGGGCGGCCTTGTCAACAACCGCCGCGTTTTCCCGCAGATCCCCGCAGACCATCTGCGCCACACGCATGATCCGGCGAAGAACAGCTTCGTCAAGGGTCAGCCCGAGCACGGCGCAGAGCTTGCGGACGATCTGGAACGCCTGGTCGCCCTGCATGGCGCGGAAACCATCGCCGCCTGCATCGTCGAACCCGTGGCCGGCTCCACCGGCGTGCTGGTGCCGCCGAAAGGTTATCTGGAACGCCTGCGCACCATCTGCGACAAGCACGGCATTCTGCTGATTTTCGATGAGGTCATCACCGGTTTCGGCCGCATGGGCTCCACCTTCGCCAGCAACTATTTCGGCGTTACGCCAGATATCGTCACCACGGCCAAGGGCCTGACCAACGGCGCGATCCCCATGGGGGCGGTCTTCACCAGCCGCAAGGTGCATGATGCGCTGATGCATGGGCCGGAAAACCAGATCGAGCTGTTCCATGGCTATACCTATTCCGGCCACCCGGTCGCCTGCGCCGCCGGCATCGCGACGCTCGACATCTACCGCGATGAGGGCCTCTTCACCCGCGCGGCGGAGTTGCAGAATGTCTGGCACGACGCCATCCACTCCCTGAAGGGCCTGCCCAACGTCATCGACATCCGCACCATCGGTTTCATCGCCGGTATCGAGCTGCAGTCACGCGAAGGTGCTGCCGGCGCACGCGCCTATGATGTCTTTACGGATTGCTTCGAGCGCGGCCTGCTTATTCGCGTCACCGGCGATATCATCGCCCTTTCACCGCCGCTGATCGCCGAAAAATCCCATTTCGACGATATTGTCTCAATCCTCGGCGATGCACTGAAACGCGCAAATTAAAGTATAAACTTCTAATAAAGCAAAGGCTGCAATAAAAATTGCAGCCTTTTTTTTGCTTTTATCAAGAGCAGAGCGAAATAGATCATTTATTAAGCATATTCTATTATTTTTTCACAGCATAACCAACAGCGCGGGAGCGTTCCATGGCGTCGATACAGCAGAAGACAATATTGGCAAGCGTCGCCATCTTTTTCATCGCCGGCAGCGCCACAGGTGTCGGCATGTGGGCAACGGAAACGCTCAACCGTAATAGCGAATATGTGGCGCTTTCGGCCCATGTACTTCGCAACCACATGCAAGCGGACATGATGCACGACGCGCTGCGTTCCGACGTGCTCGCCGCCATCCTTTCTTCCGATGAAGGGATGGGCCTGGAGCTGAATGCGGTAAAAGCCGATCTCGCGGAACATGAATCCACCTTCCGGCAAATGATCGAGGAAAACAGGTCTCTGTCAGCCGGTACGAACGTCAGGGCCGTCATCGACGGCGCCGAAAAACCGCTTCTTGCTTATATCGATGCCGCAAATGCGGTTGTCGGCCTTGCCGGCGCCCGTCAGGAAGAGGCTCTCAAACTGATGCCCGAATTCACGCGGCAATTTTCGGCGCTTGAAAAAGCGATGGAAACAGCCGGCGACCAGATCGAAGCCCTTTCCGACGCCGCCTCGGCCGAAAGCGAAAAGACCAAGGCGACCATCAACCTCGTTTTGAAGGGGCTGCTGGTTCTAGCCGTGCTTTTCTCCGCCGGACTTTTCCTCCTCACCCGCAAGTCAATCATCCTCCCCGTTCTGCAATTGTCGAAGAATATGGAAATCCTGGCGGCCGGCGATACGTCGCAACCGCCCTCCGGCACCGACCGCAGGGACGAGATCGGCTCCATGTCCGGCGCGGTCGAGATATTCCGGCAGGCAGCCATCGCCAACCGGGCGCTCGAAGAGCAGGCAGCTTCCGCCCGCCGGCAGGCGGAAGCCGACCAGGAGGAAACGCGGCGGCAGGCGGAGGAAGATGCTTCCGAGCGGCTGCGCATCGCCACCTCCGGCCTCGCGGCCGGCCTGAAGCGGCTCGCATCGGGTGATCTGGCCTTCCAGCTCGACGATGCCTTTGCCCCGCAATTTGAAGCCCTGCGCCACGATTTCAACAGCTCGGTGCGGCAACTGGCCGAAACGCTCTTCGCCATTTCCGATGGCATCGGCACCATCGACGGTAGCAGCCGCGAGATCGCCGCCGGCGCCGGCGATCTTTCCCGCCGCACGGAAAATCAGGCCGCCTCACTTGAACAGACTGCCGCGGCGCTCGATGAAATCACGGTCAACGTGTCGAACGCCAACAAGCGCGCCGCGGAAGCAAGGCTCGCCGCCACAGACGCAAACGAAAGCGCGCTGAAATCGGTCGAAGTGGTCGGCCATGCCGAAGAGGCGATGCGCCGCATCGAAACCTCGTCGCGGCAGATCACCGGCATCATCGGCGTCATAGACGAGATCGCCTTCCAGACCAATCTTCTGGCGCTGAATGCTGGCGTTGAAGCCGCCCGCGCCGGCGAGGCCGGCAAGGGCTTTGCCGTCGTGGCGCAGGAGGTGCGCGATCTCGCCCAGCGCGCGGCAAAGGCCGCAAGTGAAATCCGCGATCATATCCGCCAGTCATCCGTCGAGGTGGAAAGCGGTGTGAAGCTGGTTCTCGATACCGGCACGGCGCTGAAGGATATCGGCGAACGCATTGCCGGCATCGACCGCCATATGAATGCGATAGCCACATCGGCCGCCGAACAATCGACCGGCCTTGCGGAGATCAACGCGGCCGTAAACTCGATGGATCACGCCACCCAGCAGAATGCGGCCATGGTGGAACAATCCACCGCCGCTTCCGCAACACTTGCCGCCGAAACGGCAAAGCTGCGCGCGCTGGTATCGCGTTTCCGTCTTGAGATGGAAATTACTGGCAGCCGGGAAGAGACACGCCGAGTTGCGTGAGAGCAATGGTGAAACGCGAGAACATCGCCTCGCATCATACAGTCCTTGAGGCGGGCCACCCTCACGGCGCGCCTGCGCCGTGAGGTGAACGTTTCTTGATCAATAAGCCTGTGTCGGCTGCGACAGGCCGTCGCCGATCACGCCATTGCCGTATTGCGCCACGGGCACACCTTCCTGGCCGATCGGCACGCCCTGCTGCGCAGGGCCGAGTGCCGTCACGACGATCGGCGTACCGTCAGGCACGCGGTTATAAAGATCGATGATATCCTGATTCAGCAGGCGCACGCAGCCTGATGAGACCGACTTGCCGATGGTCCACCATTCAGGCGAGCCGTGCAGGCGGTAGATCGTATCCTTGCCATCCTTGAAGATATAGAGCGCACGCGCGCCGAGCGGGTTCTTGAGGCCCGGCTCCATACCGCCGTTACGGCTGCTATAGGGTTCCAGTTCCGGCTGGCGGGCGACCATTTCATCGGGTGGCGTCCAGCGCGGCCATTGACGCTTGTACTGAATGACGCCGCGGCCGGACCATTCGAAGCCTGCACGGCCGAGACCGACGCCATAGCGCATGGCCTGACCATTCTCATAGGTGAGATAGAGGAAATGATTGGCCGTATCGACCACGATGATGCCGGGGCGTTCACCGGTCGGGTTCGCCACCATCTGCCGCAGGAACTGGCGCGGAATCCGCTTATAGGGGATTTCCGGCAGCGGGAACTGCTCGTCAGGCCTCGGACCGTACATGGCGGCATACATCGGGTCTTCGGCAGGCGCCGCGGGCCGGGCGGCCTCACGCGCCGTTGTGTTGCAGCCCGCAAGGCCGGCAAGCGCCAGTCCACCTGCTCCAAGCAGGAAACCCCGCCGGGTCGTTGTCGTCTCGTTCAATTGAAAAACCTCATTTACGTCATCTCACGCTGGCAAAGGGATCTGCCAGCGCCGCCTCTGGGCGGCTGATAGGGTACTTCGTGCCGGAAACCTGCGATGCCATGGCCTTGGCGCCGCTGGATTTCAGAATGGCCCGGAAGCTTGGATGCATGCCGCCGTCCACATACGCGCTGAGGGAGGCAGAAGTTCCCTCGCTCATCGCGGCGGCAAGTTTTTGTTGCTCTTCACCGAGTTTTGACGCCACCAGCGGATCCTGCTGGTTGACGGCCGGCGGGCACGCCGCCAGCGGATCGGCAGGCTCGCCGCCAGCAAATTCACTGTTGAAGACATAACGGCGGCCGCAGACGGAAACCTTGGGCTGCCGGCGCGTCACCTCGAAATAGTCGTAACCTTCCTTCAGCGTCTTCCAGAACGGCATGTTAGGATCATCCCGATGCGCCACCATGTTCCGGGCGCTCATGCGGAAGGGATAGGCCTGCACCTGAAAGCGGTCCTGTCCGCCCTGCAATGCACGCGCGACGATAGCGTAAATCTCACCCACCTGGGCGTCGGTCATGGCGTAGCAGCCGGAAGAGGAGCAGGCGCCGTGCACCATCAGCGCCTCGCCGGTGTAACCGAGCGCCGATTCCAGCCGGTTGGGATAACCGAGATTGAAGGAAACGTAATATTGTGAGTTCGGGTTCAGCATGCCGGCCGAGACATGATAAAAACCTTCCGGCGCCTGCCGGTCACCAGTCTTCATCTTGGGGCCGAGCTTTCCCGACCAGCGGCACATGGGATAGGACTTGAGGAGCGCGTAATTTCCTGTCTTGTCGACCTTCCAGACCTCGAGTTCGCTCTCCTGCTTGAAAATACGAACGAGGACCGGGCTTTCCGGGCGCATGCTCTTGGCCGACATCTGCGCCATCATCTTGGACGACAGTTTCGGCGGGTCTTTCTTGACACTGTCGAGGCCCATGGAGGTGCACGCCGCAAGACCGCCGCCGATCGCGACGACCGCAGCCATTCTTGCCCCTGCCTTTACCTTATGCCGCAACCCCGCAACCGCGAAATCCAGCAATGCCTGCATGCCCATGGATTGTTCTGCCCGCCTGATTTGCCCGCCTTTCCGGCAGACGCTTAACTATCGAAGGTGGCCACAACACGGCAACCTCGCCCATGTACAAAGTCTCGTGAACAGACGTTACCCATTCGTTAATCATAGGGACACAAGCCCGTGATGCCGTTGGCGCTGAGCTTGGATGCCGTGATTATCGGAGCAGCCCCTGGCCGCCATCGATCCATACCGGCGTGCCGGTAATGTGACGGGATGCATCCGACGCCAGGAAACCGATCAGCGCGGCGACGTCGTCGCTCGTTCCGGCCACGCCGCCGGTCACAGGAATGTCCCCGGCTGGAAAACGGACAGGAACCTCCGTTTTTTCCCGCCCGCGTATATCGGTATTTTCGTCGATTGCCGTTTCGATTTCGCCCGGACACACCGCATTGACGCGGATACGGTGACGCCCCAGTTCCAGCGCCAGTTGCTGCGCCATGGCAAGTTGTCCGGCTTTCGTCACGGAATAGGCGGTAGCGCCGGGCGACGTGAAGGTGCGCGTACCATTGATCGACGAGATGATGACGATGGATCCGCCGCCGGCCGCCTTCAGATGCGGCACGCTTACATGAACGGTGAGATAGGTGCCGCGCAGGTTGATGCGGATCGTATCGTCCCATTCGGACGGTTTCAATTCATCGATGGGTGCCCAGACGCCGTTGACGCCAGCATTCGCCACCACGACATCAAGCCGCCCGAAAGCCCCAACCAGTGCTGCGACCGCATGACGCATAGCCTCCTCATTCGCCACATCGGCCACAAGGACCTTCGACGAACCGGATGCGGCGTGTATTTCCCGCGCGACATCGTTCAATTCTGATTCGGTGCGGCCAAGCAGGCCGAGCGAGAACCCCTCCGCAGACAGATGAAGGGCGGCAGCGCGGCCGATGCCGGAGCCAGCGCCGGTGACGAGAGCGACTTTGCCGTCAGCCAATGTTACAGGCCTCCCTTTCTGGAGGCGATGGAGGTGCCGATCGCCGAGACGGGATCGCTGGCTGGAAAGCTTTCCTCCAGCCCCTCTTCCAACTCCTCCTCCAGAACGTCGCGATCCTTCGATGTGCGGGCGCTCGCCTGGCCGTGCGGAGCCTCATCCTGCGCCGTGCCGAGAGCGGAAAATTGCGAAGGCGCATCCGCGCCATGGCGTGTTCCGAAGGCGGTGAGCTGCACCATAACCGCACTTGCCCGCTTGATGGCCTCCGCATCGTCGATCCCTTCAAGACCATCGGCAAGGCGAACAGAGACCTGGTCACCGTCGCTGCCGACGAACTCGACGGAGATAACCCCGTTATTGCGTTTTACATAGGTCGTCGAAAGTTGCATGACATGCCCTCCGGCTTGGAAAGCACCGGCAAAAACCGGTGCGGGGAAACGAATAAGCTGACTTCAGAACGACACAGAGCGGAAGGGGTTCCGGATGGATGAGGCCTTTGGCCCGGAAATGCAGGAGAGTTTCTTCCTGCGCGATGCGGTGGATGTGGCCCGCGCCCTCATCGGCGCGGAGTTCCGCATCGGCAATACCGGCGGCATCATCGTGGAAACCGAAGCCTATCATCCGGACGACCCGGCATCCCACAGTTTCAACGGGCAGACCCCGCGCAACAGGGCGATGTTCGGCCCGGCCGGCCGTCTTTATGTCTACCGGTCCTACGGCATTCACTGGTGCGCCAACTTTGTCTGCGCTCCGGGCTCCGCCGTGCTTCTGCGCGCCATCGAACCGATCACCGGTATAGACATGATGAAACTGCGCCGGGGAACTGACAAGCCGAAACTTCTATGTTCAGGCCCGGGCCGACTTTGCCAGGCGCTCGCGATTACGGGAGAGATGGACGGCGCGCCGTTGAACGCACCGCCGTTTTTCCTGCGGTTGCCGAAAGAAGCCGCCGCCATCGCCAGCGGCAGGCGAATCGGCATCAGCCGCGCGACGGAATACCCGTGGCGCTTCGGGCTCAAGGGCTCGGCTTTCGTCAGCAAGAAATTCCAGACTGGAGACCCGTGAAAGACGAGAGCACCTTCGGCGGCCCGTCATTTTCGTCGGGGTTGGGTACCGGCACCTCGTCCGGCAACCTATCGGGTTCCGGCTCTTCCACCGGCGGTATGTCCGGCTGCGGCGGCACGGGCATCGGCGGTTCGGGATAGGGTTCGACGGGAACGGCTGGCATCGCGGACTCCTGATAAACACGCTTTGCCGCAATGGACACAAGCTGCGTTTTTATCTCTCGGGACAACGCCTTCGCGCCGTCGCCAATCGGGCGGCGCGACACCCAATTCGCCCATCGGTCAAATGCCGGTCAGGTCCCTTCGGTCCGGTTGCGCCGCCCAGCGGGTCGTACAGGGAAACGCGGGCACGGCCTGTCCGTTCCGTTTTTTAAGGAAGTTTTTGCGACGCTCAGGCGAAACCGAGCGCGCTGCGGGAAATATCGCGGTTTTCGCAATAATCGCGGGAATGAGCCTCGTGACCATGCTCGCGCGCGGTCGAACGGGAAAGTTCCGGGCTCGGAACGTTGAGCAGCGCATCGGCATAGGTGCCGGTTGCCTCGACGTCATCGATCACAGTCTGCTGTTGCGGTTTTAAAAATTCAAACATCCGTCCACCTCCTTCGACACGTCCCCTCAACGCGCCGGCCCGGGTCCTGTTCCATAACACCCGTAACTGTTCGGATTATACATGAGACGGCGCGGACGTATAGATGACGAAAGACGAACGTTATCAACTGACGTTGACAAAACGGAGTGGAATCAGTGAGCTATGACGAGAAGCTCAGGCAGGGCCGACCGATTCCCGCAGGATCAGTTCGACCGGCCACAATTCCTGAACCTCGCGCACGGGACGACCGCCGATGATCTGCAACAACAGATCCGTCACCCGAATGCCCGCCATGCGCATGGGCGAGCGGGTGGTGGAAAGCGGCGGCATCATGCTTTCCGGCGTCAGATAGGGAAACACGTCGTCATGGGCGATGACGGAAACGTCCTTGCCGATCACCAGCCCCATCTGCGTGGCGGCGCGATAGACACCCTGCGCCGTCATCATCGCGCCCGCGACGAAGGCCGTCGGGCGCGGCGTCTGTTCCAGCAGCGAGCGGGCAAAGCGGAAGGCGGTATCTTCGCTGAAATGGGCGTTCATCATGAAACGCGGATCGGGCGTGATGCCATGGGTGGCCAGCGCATCCCTGAACCCCTGCTCGCGGTCCTGAACGAAGGTGCGGCCGACGGGACCGTTGATTAGGGCGATGCGGCGATGGCCGCGCTCCAGAAAATGGATCGTTGGTCGATAGGTTACATCGTGGTTGTCGATATCAAGCCAGGCATGTTCGAACGGCGTCTTGGAGCGGCCATGCACGATGAAGGGCACGCCCAGCCGGTGAAGCAGCGCGATGCGCTCATCCTCGGGGCGCGGCGAATGCACGATGATGCCATCCACCCGGCCGCTCGCCGCCAGCCGGCTGAAAATCGCCAGCTCCTCATCGAGATTATTGTCGACGGTGACGCTGACGAGAATGTCGGTTTCTTCCTGTTCCAGACGGGTCGCCATGCCGCCCATGAATTCCGAAAAGAAATGCCCGCCGCCCGAACGGCCCATGACGACGCCGATGGCGCCCGCCCTGCCCGTTGCCAGCCTGACGGCGTTGGCATTCGGCCGGTAGCCGTATTTCAGCGCAGCCTCCATCACCCGTTGCCGCGTTTCCTCGCGCACCTCGGGATAGCCGCCAAGCGCACGGCTGACGGTGGTGGGCGATAGCCCAACCTTTTCTGCGAATTCCTTGAGTTTCATGTTTTTCGCCAATTTCCCTCTGCATGCGTTGCCGCCGCAGATTTTTCAAGCGGACAATAATTGAAAACGATTTCAATTTTTATCCATCTGAAACCTTACAGTCGGTCATTTCGAAAAGCAAACACCGCAAAACCATCGTCGGAAATGCCGGGTTTTCACACAATTAGAAAGAGTATTGACAGATTGATCCGCTTTTGAGAGCCTCACGCCAGTCAAAAGCGCTTTCAATTTTGAGGACAATCGGAAGCGTCAACGGAGGAGTTTGACAATGAATATTTCCATGAAGACTTTGTTCCTGTGCGGCAGCGTACTTTCCGCAGCAGTTTCGGCGCAAGCGGCCGAACTTTCCATCGCCGCCAATTCCACCGGCAAGAACATCGCATTTTTCAAGGAGCGGATCGCCGCCTTCGAAAAAGAGACCGGCCACAAGGTCAATCTCGTCACCATGCCTTCTTCATCAAGCGAACAATTCAGCCAGTACCGTCTGTGGCTCGCGGCCGGCAACAAGGATGTCGACGTCTATCAGACCGACGTGATCTGGGCGCCGCAGCTCTCCGACCAGTTCGTGGATTTGACCGAAGCGACCAAGGACGTCATCGGCGATCATTTCCCCTCCATCGTTGCGTCGCAGACCGTGGACGGCAAACTTGTCGCCATGCCGATGTTCACCGACGCACCCGCTCTGTTCTACCGCAAGGACCTTCTGGAAAAATACGGCAAGCAGCCGCCGAAAACCTGGAAGGAACTGGGCGAGACCGCCAAGGAAATTCAGGACAAGGAACGCGAAGGCGGGCAGAAGGACCTCTGGGGCTTCGTTTTCCAGGGCAGCGCCTATGAAGGCCTAACCTGCAACGCGCTCGAATGGATCGCATCCGCCGGGGGCGGCCATATCGTCGAGACCAACGGCGACATCTCCATCAATAACGAGAAAGCCGCAGCCGCGATCGAAGCCGCCAAGGGCTGGGTCGGCACAATCGCGCCGCAGGGCGTGCTCGCTTACAAGGAAGAGGAAGCGCGTGGCGTGTGGCAGACTGGTAATTCCGTCTTCATGCGCAACTGGCCCTATGCCTATGCACTTGGAAATGGCGCCGACAGCGCCATCAAGGGCAAGTTCGGCGTCACCCCGCTGCCGGCAGGCGCAGAAGGCGAAGCGCCTGCCTCGACACTCGGCGGCTGGAACCTCGCCGTTTCGAAATATTCAGATGACAAGGACGCGGCCATCCAGCTCGTGAAATTCCTGGCATCGAAAGACACCCAGAAGATGCGCGCGATCCAGCTCTCCAACATGCCGACGATCGCCTCGCTTTATGACGACAATGATGTCGCGGCCGCACAGCCGTTCATGCCGACATGGAAGCCGATCTTCCAGACCGCCGTTCCCCGTCCTTCCGCCTCGGCCAAAGTGAAATATAACGAGGTTTCGGCCAAGTTCTGGGGCGCGGTTCACAACACGCTCTCCGGCAACGGCACGGCGGCTGAAAATCTCGAATTGCTCGAGGTGGAACTGACCGATCTCAAAGGCAACGGCTGGTAACCCGGCCCGCGCGGGAGGCGGCCTCGCCTGGCCGTTTCCCGCGCCCCAACCGCGAGATGTCCCCATGAATGATACCACCCTTCAAAGACCGGTTGCGGCATCCGGCACCGGTTCCGATCTTCAATCGGAACGGCTGAAATCCGCCTGGCTGTTTCTTGCCCCCACATTTCTGGTGCTGGCGCTGGTGGCCGGCTGGCCGCTGGTGCGCACCGTCTGGTTCAGCCTCACCGACGCGTCGCTGACCAATCTCGAGGGTGCGCAGTTCGTCGGCCTCAAGAACTACCTCACCTGGATCACACTCAGCAGCGGCCGCACCATCTATCGTGGCCTGCTGGCCGATCCCGCTTGGTGGGGTGCGGTTCTCAACACGCTGAAATTCACCATCCTCTCGGTCAGCTTCGAAACCGTGCTCGGCCTCATCGTCGCGCTGGTGCTGAATGCCGAATTTAAGGGACGCGGCCTCGTGCGCGCCGCCATCCTCGTGCCATGGGCCATTCCCACCATCGTCTCGGCGCAGATGTGGGCGTGGATGCTGAACGACCAGTTCGGCATATTGAACGACCTGTTCCTCAATCTCGGGCTGATCTCCCACAAGATCGCATGGACCGCCAACCCGGACACCGCGATGGTCGCCGTGCTGATCGTCGACATCTGGAAGACGACGCCGTTCATGGCGCTGCTCATCCTCGCCGGCCTGCAAATGGTTCCGAAGGACATGTATGAGGCGGCGAAGGTGGATGGCATCCATCCGGTCAAGGTGTTCTTTCGCGTCACTTTGCCAATGATCCGCCCTGCGCTCATGGTCGCCGTCATCTTCCGCATGCTGGATGCGATGCGCGTTTTCGACCTCATCTATATTCTGACGCCGAACAATGCCCAGACCCGCACCATGTCCGTGCTGGCACGCGAGAACCTGTTCGATTTCGACAAGTTCGCCTATGGCGCCGCCGCATCCACCATGCTGTTCCTCATCATCGCCTCGATCACCGTAATTTATATGTGGCTCGGGCGCGTCAACACCGATGGAGCTGCGCGATGACCCTGCCAAGCATCCTGAAAACCACCGCCTTTTATGCGCTGGTCGCCGTCATCATGGTGATTTCGGTATTCCCGTTCTACTATGCGATCCTGACGAGCCTGAAATCCGGCTCGGCGCTGTTCCAGGTCAATTATTGGCCGCGCGAATTCTCGCTGACAAATTATAACTTCGTCATCGGCAACGGCACGTTCCTGCGAAATCTCGGCAATTCGCTGTTCGTTGCATCTTCAGTCGTCATACTGTCGCTGTTCCTTGCGGTAACAGCGTCATATGCCTTGGCCCGCGTCCGCTTCCGGGGCCGCTCGCTGCTTCTGCTCACCATCCTGTCGGTTTCGATGTTCCCGCAGATCGCCGTTCTCGCCGGTCTGTTCGAACTGATCCGCTGGGCGGGCATCTTCAACACGCCCTTGGCGCTGATTTTCTCTTACATGATCTTCACCCTGCCCTTCACGGTGTGGGTGCTGACAACCTTCATGCGCGACCTGCCGATCGAAATCGAGGAAGCGGCGATTGTCGACGGTGCGACACCGTGGGTCATCATCACCCAGGTGTTCATGCCGCTGATGTGGCCCGCGCTGGTTACTACCGGGCTTCTCGCCTTCATCGCGGCATGGAACGAGTTCCTTTTCGCGCTCACCTTCACCTCATCGAACGAACAGCGCACGGTGCCGGTCGCCATCGCACTTCTGTCAGGCGGCTCGCAGTTCGAAATCCCCTGGGGAACGATCATGGCCGCGTCCGTCATCGTCACCGCCCCGCTCGTCGTCCTCGTTCTGATCTTCCAGCGACGCATCATCTCCGGCCTCACCGCCGGCGGCGTCAAAGGCTAGGAGAAATCTCATGACCACCATTCAACTGCGCAATCTTCGTAAATCCTTCGGCGCCTTCGATGTCATCAAGGGCATCGACATGGACATCCGCTCCGGCGAATTCATGGTCTTCGTCGGCCCTTCCGGTTGCGGCAAGTCCACGCTGCTACGCCTCATCTGCGGGCTCGAGGAAATCACTGGCGGCACGCTCTCCTTTGACGGAGAGGCCGTCAACCGCCTGCCACCCGCCAAGCGTGGCGTCGCCATGGTCTTCCAGTCCTATGCGCTTTATCCGCATATGACCGTATTCGAAAACATGGCCTTCGGCATGAAACTCTCTGGCGCCGACAAGGAACAGCGCCGCAAGCGTGTAGAGGCGGCAGCGGAAATGCTGCAGCTCACGCCCTATCTGGAACGTCTGCCGAAGCAGCTTTCCGGCGGCCAGCGCCAGCGTGTCGCCATCGGCCGTGCCATCGTGCGTGATCCGAAGGTGTTCCTGTTCGACGAACCGCTCTCCAACCTCGATGCGGCGCTGCGCGTCGCAACCCGTCTCGAAATCGCCAAGCTGCACCGGGAGATGCATGACACGACGATGATCTACGTCACCCACGACCAGGTGGAAGCCATGACGCTTGCCGACCGCATCTGCGTTCTGCGCGATGGCCGCGTCGAACAGATCGGCACGCCGCTCGAGCTTTACGAAAGCCCGGTCAACACCTTCGTTGCCGGCTTCATCGGCTCGCCGAAGATGAACTTCCTTGCCGGCAAATATGCGGAAGTCGAAGGTGCCGCGACCATCGGCATCCGCCCCGAACACCTTGCGATCGGTGCCGGTGAGACCGGCTGGAACGGCGAAATCATCCATTCGGAAATGCTGGGATCGGACAGCTACATCTATGTCGAGATTGGTGCTGGCGAACCCATCGTCGTTCGTGAGGAAGGTGTGACCGACCGCAAGCCGGGAGAAAAAATCGTTCTCGTGCCGGATGCGGCGCAGATCCACCGCTTCGACGCGCAGGGCCAGGCCCTTGCCCGCAATCCCGTGCGCGGCGCCGCCTGAACAGTTAACTTTCGCCGGATCACCCAAGCTTCCGGCTTTCACCAAGGAGCAAGAAAATGACCATCAACACCGTTGTATGGGGCGAAAATATCCACGAACACATCAATGAGACTGTGCGTTCGATCTATCCAAACGGCATGCACAACACCATCGCCGACGCGCTGAACAAGAACCCCGAGATCAACGCTACCACCGCCACGCTGCAGGAGCCGGAACACGGCCTTTCGCAGGAGCGCCTCGACAAGACCGACGTTCTCGTCTGGTGGGGCCACAAGGACCATGGCGCGGTTCAGGACGAGATCGTCGAGCGCGTCGCCAAGCGCGTCTGGGAAGGCATGGGCCTCATCGTCCTGCATTCCGGCCACTTCTCCAAGCCGTTCAAGCGGCTGATGGGCACGCCCTGCGCGCTGAAATGGCGCGAGGCGGGTGAACGTGAACGCCTGTGGACGATCAATCCGCGCCACCCGATTGCCGTCGGCCTGCCCGAGCATTTCGAGCTGGAAAACGAAGAAATGTATGGCGAGCAGTTCTCCGTGCCGGAGCCTCTGGAAACCGTGTTCATCTCCTGGTTCCAGGGCGGTGAAGTCTTCCGCTCCGGTCTCACCTGGCGTCGCGGCGCGGGCAACATCTTTTATTTCCGCCCCGGCCACGAGACCTATCCGACCTACCACGATGCCAACGTGCAAAAGGTCATCAGCAATTCGGTGAAATGGGCCTATAATCCGGCCGGCGCACTGACGAGCATCCATGCTGCCCCCAATGTTCCCGTCGACAAGGCGCTGGAGCCGATCGAAGAACGCGGCCCCAAGCTGCACAAGGCTGGCGAAGCAGGTTACAGGTAATAAGCCATGAGACTTCTCATTCTCGGAACCGGCGGCATGGCCAACAACCATGCCACCTATTTCTCCCAAATCCCCGGCGTCGAACTGGTGGCTGCGGTGGATGTGGATGATGTGGTAGTGCGGGGCTTCGCGCTGCGCCACAACATTCCGCTCTCCTTCACCTCGCTGGATGACGCAATTGCCTGGGGTGAATTCGACGCTGCGGCGAACGTCACGCCTGACGCCATCCACCACCCGACCAGCCTTAAACTGCTGGCGGCGGGCAAGCACGTCTTCTGCGAAAAGCCGCTGGCGGAAAACTACGCCAAGGCCGCCGAAATGGCCGATGCCGCCGAAAAGGCGGGCCTCGTCGCCATGGTCAACCTCACCTATCGCAATGTCGCCCCCTTGCAGGCGGCACGCGAAATGGTGCTGGCGGGCAAGATCGGCAAGGTCCGGCATCTCGAAGCCTCCTATCTCCAGAGCTGGCTCGTTTCCAAGGCCTGGGGCGACTGGATGACGGAGAGCAAGTGGCTGTGGCGGCTTTCTACCAAGCACGGCTCCAACGGCGTGCTGGGCGATGTCGGCATCCACATTCTCGACTTTGCCTCCTATGGCGCGGGCAGCGATGTGGAGCGCATCTTCACGCGGCTGAAGACCTTCGACAAATATGAGGGCAACAAGATCGGCGTCTACGATCTCGACGCCAATGACAGCTTCACCATGACCGCCGAGCTTGAGAACGGCGCCATGGGCGTCATCCACGCCAGCCGCTGGGCGACGGGCCACCTCAACGAACTCCGCCTGCGCATCCATGGCGACAAGGGCGCGCTCGAAGTCATCCACACGCCTGACTATTCCAGCCTGCGGGCTTGCATTGGCGAAGATGTGGAGAAGGCAATCTGGAAGACCATCGACGTCGACCCGGTGCCGACGAACTACGAAAAATTCGCCAAGGCGGTTATGGAAGGCGGCATCGCCGACCCCGACTTCCGCCATGCCGCCAATCTGCAGAAGGTGCTTGATCTCTCGATCATTGCCGATCGGGAGAGGCGTGAGTTGGCCGTTTCGGCTTGAATTATAAGGAAGCGGCGGAGAAATCCGCCGCTTAGAATGCCGTTCACTCCCGTCACCCGGACTAGATCCGGGGTCCAGCGCGATCAAGTCTTTGATCGCAAAAAACTCTTCCCACGGCGCAGACGCGCCGTGGCTGGATGCCGGATCAAGCCCGGCATGACGGAGGAGAATACTCTCAAACGCCCCGCTTATTCCCCCACAACAGCACATGCAGCTGCGGCAGCACGCGGGCGGAAAACCAGCGGTCTTCGCTCACCTTGTCCACCAGCCACAACATGCGGTCCATGATCCCATCGACGTCCACGCGCGCGTCGTCATCATCGGGCGGCGGTGGGGTATGGTTGCCGGGCTGGAGGTAAACGGGCAGATGCGGGAAACGTGCCGATGCCGCTTTGGCGTAAGCATAATCCGCATCATCGAAAACCACGATCTTCAGCGCCACCTGCGGTCCGTCGCCGGTGGCGGCAAGACAGTTCTCTAAAGCCTGCCAGTCCGTTTCCATGCCGCTCGACGGCGGTTTGGGGCTGAGCACCAGATGGTCGAGATCGGCAAACCAGTCTTTCGCGATGCTGCCCTGCGTTTCCAGTGCGAAACGATACCCCTCGCCCTGCCCCATCGCGATCAAGGCCCCGAGCGGCTGGATGGCAGGGTTGCCGCCGGAGAGCGACACCGTCAAAGGCACGCCGCCGGAAAGCCGCTGCACCTCCTGCCAGATCACCTCGACGGGCATCGGTTTCCACGTATCGCGGTACTCGCTGTCGACCGCATGTAGCGTATCGCACCAGGAACAGCGGTAATCGCAGCCGCCGGTGCGCACGAATACGGTCGGCAGGCCAATCAGCGGCCCCTCGCCCTGAATGGTCGGGCCAAAGATTTCGCTGATGCGGATCGCCGTTTCCTTCGCTGCAACCTTCTGTGCAGCCGCCGTCATGGCCGGTATTCCGCCCAGGTCTTGGCGGTTTCACTCACCCGCACGGCGCTGGTTTCCGGTAGGCTAAGCTTGCACCAGTCATAAAAATGCTTCGCCAGACATTCCGCCGTCACCCGGTCATGGCCGAGAACATCGTTTAGGTGGCGATGATCGAAATGATCATCGATATAACGCTTCAGCGGTGCAAGCTCGTGATAGTCGCGCACGAAACCATGCTCGTTCAGCTCCGCGCCTGATAGTTCGACCTCAACGATATAATTGTGCCCGTGCAGGCGGGCGCACTGGTGGTCGGCGGGCAGGCTTTTCAGCTGGTGCGAGGCGGAGAAATGAAACTCCTTGGTGATGCGGAACATCAGCGCACCTCCTGCGCCGCATAGGCATTGGTGGCGGCCACCCAGAAATCCGGGTCCTCGTAGTCGGTCGGGTCGGTAACGCCGGCCAGATGAAACGCTTCACGCCGTTCCACACAGGTGCCGCAGCGGCCGCAATGACGCAAGCCACCCTTGTAGCAGGACCATGTTTCGCCGAAGGGCGTGCCGTATTTCACGCCGTCGGTAACGATCGCCGCCTTGGAGACTGTCACATAGGGCGCGAAAAGCTTGACGTCCGCATAACCTTCCAGCGCATGGGCCTGCATGGCGTTGAAGCTATCGATGAAGCCCGGCCGGCAATCGGGGTAGATGAAATGGTCGCCGCCATGCACGGCGATTGCTACCGCATCCGCCTGTTGTGCTGCGGCGAGCCCGAAGGCGATGGTGAGCATGATGGCGTTGCGGTTCGGCACAACGGTGGAGCGCATGGTCTCTTCCGCATAATGTCCGTCCGGCACCGCTATGTCGTCCGTCAGCGCCGAGCCGGTGAGATGCGCGCCGATGGTTCTGATGTCGATGACATGATGCGGCACGCCGAGACGCCTCGCGCAATCGGCGGCAAAATCCAATTCCTTCTTGTGGCGCTGGCCATAATCGAAAGAGACGAGAGCGAGAAGTTCATGTTCCGCGGCGATTTTATGCGCAAGCGAAACGGAGTCCAATCCGCCGGAGCAGATGACGATGGTTTTCATAACTTAGGATCCCTTGTTTTGACCGGGTGGGCTGCGACCGGATACGGCGCGGCTTTAAACCAAAGCGAAGGGATTGTGAAGAGCTTTAAGATGACAGCGGTAGCGCACCAGCTGCTGCCGTTGCCACCGAAAACAAAAAAGCGGCGGAGTCGCCTCCGCCGCCTGTTCGATCGGTCGTCACATCAACGCAGCAGCGCCTGCGCCTCTTCAATGCCGAGCGCTGCCGGCTGGGTGCAGGTCGTGGTCATCTCGATGAAGCGGCCTTCTTCCCCGGATTTAAGGATGGAGGTCATCACGTCGATGCCGTGCAGGGAGCGATCCAGCGAGCAACGGGCATCACGGCCCTCCAGAATGGCAATCGCCATATCGGCAAGGCCTGCGGTACGGTAATTGGCGCGAGGGCCGTTCGGGCTTTCCTGATTGGCGATGCCGAAGGGATGCGCCCAGTCTTCAAGCGGCTGGATATTCTTGTCGCGCCCGCTCGCTTCCACCACGCCGCCGAAGAAGTTGGGGTCCGGCACGTAGATAGAGCCTTCCGTGCCGTAAAGCTCCATATTGGCGTGGCGATGCGACCACACGTCCCAGCTGGCCGAAAGCGTAATCGTTGCGCCGTTCACGAATTCCAGCAGCGCATGGATATTGGTCGGCGTTTCAACCGGGATGACCTCGCCGTTGAGCGGCTGGCTGGTCACCGTACGGGTGGGATTGGCCATGGAGGTCAACGCGCCGACGCGCTTGACCGGGCCGATGAGGTTGATGAGGTTCGCCACATAATAGGGACCAAGATCGAGGATCGGCCCGCCGCCCTTCAGGAAGAAGAAGCCGGGATTGGGGTGCCACATCTCCATGCCGGGGCTCATCACATGGCAGGTGCCTGATGTGATGCGGCCGACCTTGCCCTCGTCGATATATTGCCGGGCGAGCTGGTGCGCGCCGCCAAGGAAAGTATCCGGCGCACAGCCGACGGACAGGTTCTTTTCCCGGGCGATACGCCGCAGTTCCTCACCTTCCTCCAGCGAAAGCACCAGCGGCTTTTCCGAATAGACGTGTTTGCCCGCCTCGAGTGCCGCCTTCGACACCGGAAAATGCGCGGCGGGAATGGTGAGGTTCACCACCACGTCGATGTCCTTGTTGGCGAGCAGCTCCTCGATGGACTGCGCGACAACGCCAAATTCTTCCGCCCTCAGTTCCGCCGCATTGCGGTTGAGGTCGGCGCAGGCAAGCACCTTGATGCCCTTGAAGAGCGGTGCCAGCGAGAAATAAGCAGACGAGATGTTGCCGCATCCGATGATGCCGACGCCAAGATCTCTGGCCATGATAAAACTCCGAAAAATTGAAACTCAATAGGTTTTGAACGATGCGATCGAGCGGGTGATGAGCCGGTCGATGTCTTTCGGGTTGTCGTGCTCGACCACGAAATGTTTCGTGGCGGATTTCGCCTTCAACGCAGCAACGAGGCCCTTCCAGTCCACTGTACCATGGCCGACATCGGCCCAGCCATCCTCATCCGCATTCTCTCCCGCAGGCGCGATATCCTTGACATGCACGGCGGTGATGCGCTTGCCGTAGCTTTCGATCCATGCGAGCGGATCGGCATTGCCTCTGATAATCCAGGCTATATCCGCTTCCCATTTCAGGTCCGGGCCGCCGGCAAAAATCTGCTCCTGCGGCGTCGAGCCATCGTCAAGCGTCTTGAACTCGAAATCGTGGTTATGCCAGCCGAAGATCAGCCCGGCATCCACGAAGGGCTTTCCGGCTTCCTGCAGGCGCTTGCCGAAGGCGAACCAGCCTGCAGCATCTGTCGGGCGCTGGTCAGGCATCAGATAAGGGCAATAGATCGCCTCCACGCCCAGAACTCTCGCGATGTTCAGCGCCTTTTTTGGATCGCCCTCAAGAAGATCGAGACCGAAATGGCCAGTTGGCATGGTCAGGCCGTTGGCATCGAGTTCGGCGCGCAGACCTTTCAGACCAGCTTCATCCAGCGACGCATACATCGCGCCATAACCTTCGACATGTTTATAACCCGCCGCCGAAAGCTTTTTCAGAATATCGGAAAAAGGCTGAAAATTGCGGGCGCTGTAAAGCTGGAAACCGAGTTCTGTCATTGTCTCCTCCATAGAGATCTGGGTCTTGGGATTGTGTGGGGGGAAATCGAAGCTGTTCTAGAGCCGTTCCTCGCTTTGCGCGTCGAAAAGCGAGGCCATCGTCATGTCGAGGCCGAGGCGCACCTTGGTGCCCGGTGAAAACCGTCTGTGGCCGCCGACACGCACGGACATGGTATGCCCGGCATGTTTCAGCCAGATCAGATTGTCGGCGCCCATCGGCTCCTCGATATCGACGATCGCCTCGTGCACCTCACCGCCAACAATATCGGCATCGACGCGCACATGTTCCGGGCGGACACCCAGAACCACGGCACGGCCGGCGGCAAGCGGCGTCTCCGGATGATAACCGTCCAGCGCGAAAGTCACGCCATTGGTGGTGAAGACCACCTTGCCGTCCTTTTCGATCAACTCGCCGCGCAGGAAATTCATCGAGGGCGAGCCGATGAAGCCGGCGACGAAGAGGTTCCGCGGTTTGTTATAGATGGTGACGGGATCGGCCAGCTGCTGGATGACACCGCTTTTCATGATGGCGATGCGATCCGCCAGCGTCAGCGCCTCGATCTGGTCGTGCGTCACATAGATCATGGTGTTTTTCAGCGACTGGTGCAGCCGCTTGATTTCGACGCGCAGTTCCGAGCGCAGCTTGGCGTCGAGGTTGGAGAGCGGCTCATCGAACAGGAACACATCCACATCCCGCACCAGCGCCCGGCCAATCGCCACACGCTGGCGCTGGCCGCCGGAAAGCTCGGCAGGCTTGCGTTTCAAAAGCGGCTCGATCTGCAAGATGCCCGCCGCCCGTTTCACGCGCCGGTCGATCTCCTCCTTCGGCACCTTGGCGACCTGAAGGCCGAAGGACAGGTTTTTCTCCACCGTCATCTGCGGATAAAGCGCATAGGACTGGAACACCATGCCGATGCCGCGATCCTTCGGCTCCTCCCAGGTGACGTTGCGGTCCTTGATGAAGATTTGCCCGTCGGTCGGCTCCAGAAGCCCGGCAATGCAGTTGAGAAGGGTCGACTTGCCGCAGCCGGAAGAGCCGAGCAACACGAGGAATTCGCCGTCGTAAATATCGAGATTGAGATCTTTCAGCACGGTAACGGCGCCGAAGGACAGGGAAAGATCGCGAATGGAAACGCTTTTGTTCATATAACTCAACCTTTTACTGCGCCTGCAGCAATGCCGCGGACGAAAAGCCTGCCGGAGACGAAATAGACGATCAGCGGCACAGCCCCGGTCAGTAGGGTTGCGGCCATGTTGACGTTGTATTCCTTCACGCCCTGCACGGAGTTGACGATGTTATTGAGCTGCACGGTCATCGGGTAATATTCCGGCCGCGTGAACACCACGCCGAACAGAAAGTCGTTCCAGATGCCGGTCACCTGCAGGATCATCGCCACGACGAAGATCGGCAGTGACATGGGCAGCATGATGCGGAAATAAATCTGCCAGAAATTGGCGCCATCAATACGAGCCGCCTTGAACAGTTCCTCCGGCAGCGACGCAAAATAATTGCGGAACAGCAGCGTCAGGATCGGCATGCCAAAGATGGTATGCACGATGACGAGGCCGGTCAGCGTGCCATAAACGCCCATTTCGCGCAGCACGATGACGATCGGATAGATCATCACCTGATAGGGGATGAAGGCACCGATGATGAGGATCGAGAAGAACAGTTCTGACCCTTTGAACTTCCAGTTCGCGATGGCGTAACCGCTGACGGAAGCGACGATGATCGAGATGACGACCGACGGCACGAGGATGCGCACCGAGTTCCAGAATCCGCGCGAAAGCCCGTCACAGTTCAATCCCGTGCAGGCATTGGCCCAGGCCTTCACCCAGGGCTCAAAGGTGATTTCCACCGGCGGCGCAAAGATGTTGCCCAGCCGGATTTCCGGCATGCCCTTCAGCGAGGTGACAACCATCACGTATAGCGGCAGCAGGTAATAGGCGGCGGCAACGAACAGCGTGCCGTAAAGAATGATGTTGCGGCGGGAAAAGGTTTTCCTTGGCTTCTTGCCGCGCGGGCCGGAAAGGTCCTGGGCAACCGCATCGGTTGCGGCGGCGACCGTGTTCAGTGTGCTGATATTAGCCACGCTTCTTGCCTCCGAATTCGAGGTAGGCCCATGGGATGACGATGATGGCGACGGTCAGAAGCATCATGGTCGAGGCGGCGAAGCCCTGCCCCAGGTTCTGCGCCTGAAACATATAGTCATAGACATATTTCGCCGGCACTTCGGAGGCGATGCCCGGCCCACCGCTGGTCTGCGCCACCACCAGATCGTAAACCTTGACGATGCCGCTGGCGATGATGACGAGCGTGGTGATGAAGACGGGCCGCATCATGGGAATGATGATGAGAATATAGGTCTTCCACATCGGAATGCCGTCGACGCGTGCAGCTTTCCAGATATCCTCATCGATACCGCGAAGACCGGCGAGCATCAGGCACATGACGAGCCCCGTGCCCTGCCAGAGCGCTGCAATCAAGATGCCGTAAATGACGATCTGGGAATTATAGAGCGGATCGAAGGTGAAGCTTTCCCAACCCATCGAGCGGACCACGGACTGGATGCCGAATTCCGGGTTCAACAGCCATTGCCAGACGAGGCCGGTAACGATGAAGGACAAGGCGAAGGGATAAAGAAATATCGTGCGGAAGGTGTTTTCAAACCGGATTTTCTGGTCCATCAGCGCCGCCAGCACGAAGCCGATGACGAGGCTGAAGATCAGCGACAGCACGCCGTATATCGCGAGATTCTGGATGGACACGATCCAGCGCGGCGCGGCCCACAGCCGCTCATATTGGTCAAAACCGATGAAGCTTGCCCGCGGCAGAAGCTTGGAATTGGTGAAGGAATAAATCACCGTCCAGATCGTTCCGCCAAGGAAAATCACCATGGCGGTTAGGATCATGGGAATGGAGGCAATCTTGGAATTGAGATTGCGGAAAAGCTGGTTGGGACGCCCTGAGCGCGTTTGACCTGCCATGTTACCTCCTCCTGTAACGTTACAGTCAACGACCGAGCAAAAAGCCCCGCCGCGTGAAACCCCGACCAGTGCCAACTGTTCTGGCGCAAGCCGGACGTTGGAAAGGGGAGCAGCGAACCGCTCCCCGATCCGGAGAGATCACAATCAGTCAGCCGAACCGATAATGTCCGCGAAGCGCTTCTGCCCGTCTTCTGCCGACATCGAGCCCGCGAAGAACTCCGCCATCAGGTCTTCCTTCTGTTTCTGCGTATCGGCAGAAATCAGCTGGTCGGTGCTGGTCAGCGCATTGCCCTTGGCCAGAATTGCCAGACCCTTTTTCATGCAGTCATTGGCTGCATTGAGGTCGACGTCGCCGCGGATCGGCAGCGAGCCTTTTTTCAGGTTAAAGGCAACCTGCGTTTTCGGATCAACAATGGTTGCGGCAAGAACGTCCTGCGCCTTGGTTTTCGCCTCGTCCTTCAAAACCGGGAAATAAAAGGCGTCGCCACCCGTGGTGAGGTATTCACTGAGGCCCAGACCGGGAAGGCAGGAATAGTCCGTGCCGGCTTTCTGATTGGCAAGCTGGAATTCGCCCTGCGCCCAGTCGCCCATGATCTGGCCGCCGGCCTTGCCCGTTATCACCATATTCGTGGCCTGATTCCAGTCCTGAACATTGGTGCCCTTGGCCATGTCGCGCGCCTCGACGGCAGCCGCGAAAATCTTGGCCATCTCAGGCCCGGCTGCCGCTTCGGCATCCTTGTCGCCATAGACCTTCTGATAAAGGTCCTTGCCGCCAATCGAAAGCGTCAGCGTGTCGAACAGGCCGTTCGCCTGCCATGCCTGGCCGCCAAGCGCGAGCGGCTGGATGCCCGCCTTTTTCAGCGCCGGTGCGGCTGCGACGAATTCCGTCCAGTTCTTCGGAACCTCTACGCCCGCCTTTTTGAAGGCCGCATTGGAAAGCCACAGCCATTGCCAGGAATGGATATTGACCGGCGCGCAATAGATCTTGCCGTCGATGGTGCAGCTGTCGAGCAGGCTTGCCGGCTTGATCACATCTTTCCAGTTACCCTTTGCGGCAACATCGGAAAGATCGCGCATCAGGCCTGCCTGGACAAGCTCTTCCGCCTGCCGGCCGTGGTTGAACTGGGTGGCACCCATCGGGTCGCCACCGGTGATGCGGCTGATCATGATCGGCCGGGCCGTGCCGCCCGAACCGGCAATCGCGCCGTCCACCCATTTATTGCCGGTCGCGTCGAAAGCCTTGGCCAGTTCGGCGACGGCAGCGGCTTCGCCGCCTGATGTCCACCAATGGGTCACCTCAAGATCGGTGGCCCCGGCAATACCCGCCGGAATCATGACGCTGGCCAGAAAAGCCGCAGAAATAACACGCATTCGCATGAGTCTCCTCCCTCACTGAAACGTTGCAGTTGGAACGTATGCGAAGATTTTTGATTAGGCAACCGCCTAAAATACGAATCTCGCCACCACCGTCAGGAGGCATTTCGAACGGGCAGTAAATATGCCGAACAGCCAAGCGACGCAGGGGATTGGACCGCGTAATCCAAACGCAATGCCGGTCATTTACAGACCTCATGGTGAGGAAAACAGGCGAAAGAGACCATGAAACGCTGGCATATTCTTTTGATCATCGGACTGACCGGTGTCGCATCGCTTTTACTGGCAACGTTTGAGCAGCTTATACCGGGGCAGCAAGCTTCATTGGCTATGCGCCTGCTGATCCTCGTCCAGCCGGCAATCCTGACCGTTACAGCGGTGGCAACCGGTCAGGCTCTTGCCGCGAAACTCGGGCTTGGCGCCCCGTTGATCGATAGCTGGTTGCAGGGTGACAATACGCGCGCAGTGCTGCGAAGACAGTTGCCGCCTGCGCTTGCGGCGGGCATTGCCGTCGCCGTGTTGATGATCATCTATTCGTCGGTGATCCTGCCCATGATCACGGATGCGGCAACCCTGGCAAAAATGACCAGATTTGACGTCCCGCTGGCGACCCGGATTTTATATGGCGGCATCACGGAAGAGCTGCTGACCCGGTGGGGCCTGATGTCGTTTTTCGCATGGGCCCTCTGGCGCATGACAGGAAGCGGGGAAATCCGATCATCTCTTGTATGGGCTGCCATCATAATCGCCGCAGCTCTCTTCGCCGCCGGCCATCTGCCGTTTCTGTTCACGATCGCCGCTCAGCCGCAACCGGCGCTCGTCCTTGCGGTGCTGCTCGGCAACTTTATTCCCGGCCTCATCTTCGGGTGGCTATTCTGGCGTCGGGGACTGGAAGCGGCGATACTGTCCCATGGCTTTGCCCATTGCGTGAACGCGCTGGCTGCCTGAACCAAAAAAGGCGAAGCGGACTTATGTCCACCTCGCCTTATGTTCCCTTTGCGTAGGCAGCGCCCCTATTGCCTCTTGTAATCATCCTCGATGCGGATGACATCGTCCTCGCCGATATAGGCCCCGGTCTGGATTTCGACCAGTTCGAGCGGAATCTGCCCCTCGTTTGCCAGCCGGTGCGGCTGGCCGATCGGGATATAAACCGACTGGTTTTCCGTCAGCAGCCGGGTTTCCTCGCCGATCGTGACAGTCGCGGTTCCCTTCACGACGATCCAGTGTTCCGAGCGGTGATAGTGTTTCTGGAACGAAATGCGGTGGCCGGGATCGACCGTGATGTGGCCCACCCGGTAACGCTCGTCCACATACATGTGTTCGATATAACCCCAGGGGCGATAGACGCGCTTGTGGGTCTGCGTCTGTGGCGCGTGCTCGCTGTCCTTCAGCTTTTCCACCAGACCCTTCACATCCTGCACCCGGTTTTTCGGCACCACCAGAACCGCATCCTTGGTGGCCACCACCACCATGTCCTTCGCGCCCACCACCGTCGTCAGCAATTGCGTGGAGTGGATGAGGCAGCCTTCGGAATCGATGAAGACGCCGTTACCTTCCAGTGCGTTGTCGTTGCCGCGCTTGTCGGCAATCTCCCAGATCGCATCCCAGCTGCCGATATCCGACCAGCGGAAATGGCCGTGCACCACCGCCATACGCTTGGTCTTCTCGATCACCGCGTAGTCGATGGAGTTTTTCGGGGAAGCCTCGAAGCTTTCCTGATGCAGGCGCACGAAACCGAGGTCGCTTTCATATTGCTCGACGGCCTGCGTCACCGCGGCAAGGATCTCCGGCGCGAAGGCCTTCAGTTCGGCGATCATCACATCGGAACGGAACAGAAAGTTACCGGAGTTCCAGAGATAACCTTTTTCCAAGTAGGAGATCGCCGTCTTCACATCCGGCTTCTCGACAAAAGCATCGACGGTGCTGAGGTCTTCCTCGCCGTCGATCGCCTCGCCCGGTTTGATATAACCGTAGGAGGTACGCGGCTCGGTCGGCACGAGGCCGAAGACGACGATATTGCCCTGATCGGCGGCTTTTGCGCCGAGCTTCACGGCATCGGAAAACTTTTGGGCATCGAGCACCACATGGTCGGCGGCAAGCGCCAGCACCAGGCATCCGGGCTCGCGGCGCTCGGCAAGCACGGCGGCAGCGGCCATCGCGGCGGCGCTGTCGCGGCGGGCGGGCTCAAGCACCACCGTTGCCGGCAGATCGATCTCTTCCGCCTGGCGGCGAGCGAAGAAACGGAAATCCTCGTTGGTGATCACAAGCGGTTCGGCATAAAGGCTCTTGTCGCCCACCCGCTGCAGCGTCTGCTGATAGGTCGAAAGATTGCCGACCAGCGGCTGGAACTGCTTGGGCAACTGATCGCGCGATACCGGCCAAAGCCGGGAACCAGCACCGCCGGCAAGAAGAACCGGCGTGATCTTTCGAGAGTGTTCCTTCACAACAAAACCTTTCCAACTCTAAAAATTTCCCGGCGCGCCGGACAATATACATATTTCGAAATGCCGCCATCATCGGTTCACGGGCGGATAAGCGCAAGCTCATAAATTCGCCTTGTGAAAGCTTGGTGAACGGCGGGGTTTTGCCGGCAGGACCGTTTTCCTAACGCAAGGGAGGGTGCAAGGTTCCGCACGGAATGGCCTCGCACTCCGGCCAAGGGCAAAGAAAAACCCCGGGGACCATGCCCCGGGGTTCCTTTTTCAGAGTGATAAACCGCCAAGATCAATCCGGCAGCGCATAGGCGATCACATAGTCGCCGCGATCGGGCGACTGGCGCGCACCACCGGCCGAGATGACGACATATTGCTTGCCGGTCTTCGGAGACTTGTAGCTCATCGGACCGCCCTGGCTGCCGACCGGAAGGCGGGCCTTCCAGACTTCCTTGCCGGTCGCCGTATCGAAGGCGCGCAGATAATAATCCTGCGTGCCGGCGATGAAGACGAGACCGCCCTGTGTGGCAAGCGTGCCGCCAAGCGTCGGCATGCCGATCGGGATGGGCAGGCCCATCTTGATGCCGAGAGGCCCGGTATCCTCGACGGTACCAACAGGCACCTGCCACTTGATCTTCTGGGTCTTCATGTCGATCGCGGTCATCGTGCCATAGGGCGGAGCCTGGCAAGGAATGCCGAGAACCGAAAGGAAACGGTTCTTGTCGACGGCATAGGGCGTACCCTTCATAGGCACGAGGCCCATGCCGGTATTGACGCTTTCGCCGCCGCTTGCCGTTGCCTTGCTGGGTGCGGCTTCCTTCATCTGAATCCAGAGGCCGAGGCGCATGTCATTGACGAAAATGGTGTTCGTCGTCGGGTCAGTCGAAAGACCGCCCCAGTTCATGCCGCCGAGCGAACCCGGGAATGACAGGGAGAGGTCCGTACCCGGCGCTGTATAGAGCCCCTCGTAGCGCATTCCCTTGAAGGCAATACGGCAAAGAAGCTGGTCGAACGGGGTTGCACCCCACATATCCGCTTCCGTCAGGGTCTGCGCACCGATCTCGGGCATGCCGACCGAGCGCGGCTGTGTCGGCGCATAGGGCTCGTTCGGAATATTGGCGGGTTTGACCGGAACTTCTTCAACCTTCGTCAGCGGCTGGCCGGTCGCCCGGTCGAGAACATAGATCTGCGCCGCCTTGGTGCCGAAGACCAGTGCCGGAACAGTCGTTCCATCCGCTTTCGGGAAATCGATGAAGCTTGGCTGCATCGGCACGTCGAAGTCCCAGAGGTCGTTATGAACCGTCTGGTAGACCCATTTTTCCCGGCCGGTAGTGGCATCGAGCGCCAGCATCGAAGCACCATATTTATGGTCGAGCGGCGTGCGCGTCGCGCCATACAAGTCCACCGAAGGGCTGCCGACCGGCATGAAGACGGTGTTCAGCTCCGGATCGTAGGACATGGACGCCCAGACGTTGGGCGTGGAACGCGTGTAGGTCTGCCCTTCGGGCGGCAGTCCGGTGATATCAGGATTACCGGGGTCGAAGGCCCAGCGAAGCGCGCCCGTCACCACATCGAAACCGCGCATAACACCGCCGGGCATATCCACCTGTACGTTGTCGGCGATACGGCCGCCGACCACGACGGTCGTTCCCGCCAGTGTAGGGGCCGAGGTCAGCACATATTGCGGGTCCGGCGCATTACCGAGACCGATCTTCAGATCGACACGGCCATTGGTGCCGAAGTCAGGGCAGAACGCGCCGGTGTCGGCATCAAGCGCAATCAGTTCCGCATTGATGGTGTTCATCAGAATACGGCGCTGGCAAAGCGCGCCTTCAGCCACGATTGCCGGGGTAACCGGCGTGGAACCTGGTGCGGTCGGTTGCTTCAGCGGCGCCTTGGCGTCGAAATAGGCAAGACCGCGGCAGCGCATCCAGACGGAGGATTTCGCGTTGATTTCCGTCTTCCATTTCTCAGCGCCGGTATCGGCATCGAGAGCGATGACATTATTGTGCGGCGTGCAAAGGAACACGGTGTCGCCAACCTGCAGCGGCGTTTCCTGATCTTCCGCACCATTCGCGCCGGGGCTGATCGGGGTGTCGCCGGTATGGTAAGTCCATGCGACTTCGAGGTTCTTGACGTTGTCACGGGTGATTTCGTCGAGCGCGACAAAGCGGCTGCCGCCGGACGTATTGCCGTAATGCTCCCAGTTCTTCTGCTCGGTTTCCGGGGTTACCGGCGTCAGCGCGGCCGCCTCACCATTGAAGGCGACGGTCGGATGCGGCACGAACATGCCGGCAAAACCTGCACCGGAAGCGATGGCGAGAATGGCGGCAATGGCGAAAGAAGTGCCATATGCCGGGGTCTTGCCTGCCGCACGGCGCAAGAGGGGATAGGAGAGCGCAACGACAGCGGCGCCGACACCTATCGCCAGAAGGCGGGAAATGAGCGGCCAGAAGTGCAACCCGGCTTCCCACACCGCCCAGATGCCGGTGAGGACAACGACGAGGCCGAAGAGAAGCGCGCCGGCAGACTTGCGCAACAGGATGAGCAGGCCGGAGACGATCAACGCGATGCCCGCCGCAATGAAGTAAAGACTGCCGCCGAGGGCCGCGAGCTGGCCGCCGCCAATGGCGAAGAACAGGCCTGCGGCAATGATGACCGCGCCGAGCACCAACAGCCATAATCTGGCTGGGAGCGATAGTGAAGTTGCTGGATTACCCATGAAAGAATGTCCGGTTAGAAGAGCCGCCCAAAAGGCTGAAGCCCGATGATCGTTCAATGTCCGGCAAAGCCGGGACAGTTCGCGGCCATTGCGGCCAGGCGAAGATGCGCCGGAGGCGGCGCGGCTGAACGGGGAACAATGGTGGGGAAGACTTCCGTCGTGACTGTCATTTTGACCCATTCACTGCAGGTAACCGCCGGCCCCATGGACGGCGGACAAGGTGCTTGAACAAATCCTCCCCGGTTCGTATCGCCAATGCCCGCATAAGCGGCAAAGACGAGCGAAACACTGGCTGCGGTATAACGTCGCCTGCGACAAGATGACAATGCGCAAGACGGGCAATTTTGATAAGCTATACTTATATCACACCAAGCACGACAACACAAAGACCTGTCCGCCGATGGATATTCGCCAACTCACAATATTCGTGGAAGCCGCAAGGGCCAGAAACTTTCGCGCCGCCGCCCTGCAGCTCGGCATCGCCCAGCCTGCCGTGACCCAGCGTATCCGGCAGCTGGAGGAAAATTTGGGCTTCAAGCTCTTTCACCGCATCAATCGAGGTGTGGAACTCACGCCTGCCGGCCAATCCATGCTCATCGAGGCGGAAGAAATCCTTGCCCGCACCAAAGGCGCGCTGGAAAAGGCGCAGCAGATCAGGCGCGGCCAGCTCGGCACGCTGCGCATCGGCTACGGCACCAGTGTCATGGCGGAACGCAAACTGCCGGCGCTGATTACCCGCTATGGCGACGAACACCCTGATGTGACGCTTGAACTGTTGCCCGGCATGACGATGGAGCAGCTGATCGAGCAGGTGGCGACCCGCAAGACCGATGTTGCCTTCATTCGCGCGCCCCTTCCCTCGCTGCCGCAGACCTTGCGCGCCATGCCCTTCGATCGTTCGAAACTTTGCGTCGCCTTGCCGGAACGGCACGCACTCGCCAACCGCTCGCGGATTTCGGTCGGCGATATCGTGCGCGAAAAACTGCTGTTGCCGGTTGACGAGATTGGCCTTGGCCTCAGCAGCAGCGCGCTTTCGCTTTTCGAGGATGCCGGCTGCACGCCGGAAATCGGCATGCGTATCGCCAACGTCAATACGATCCTCGCGCTCGTGGAGGCGGGTGCGGGCATTTCCATCCTGCCGGAAACCACCGTGCGTTCCGCAAGGGGCATTGCCGGCGTGCCACTGGAGAGCGCGGATGCGTGGTCCGATTGTGTGCTGGTCGTCAGGCGCGGCGCCCTCGCCCTGCATGTCGAAGCCTTCGTGAACATGGCCCGTCATGCCTATCGGCCAAGCCTCTGACACGAAAGACAGGAATTAATCGATTGAATCGGCCACAAATTTCATCACGCTTAAATTTGCTGCACTGAACAACATTCAAGGCTTGGCAGGCGCGCGAAAAATACAATAACAACGGCGGATATTTTTACACTATTATCGACAGGAAAGCACGCTCAGCCCATGTCCGACACGACGAAACCCGCCAGCACAAGAACATCGGTTACGGATCAGGAAGCCCTGGATTTCCACGCGGAAGGCAGACCCGGGAAACTGGAAATCACCCCGACCAAACCGATGGCGACGCAGCGGGATCTGTCGCTTGCCTATTCGCCTGGCGTGGCCGTGCCGGTGAAAGCCATCGCCGAAAATCCGGCGACCGCTTACGACTACACCACGCGCGGCAACATGGTGGCGGTCATCTCCAACGGCACGGCCATCCTCGGTCTCGGCAATCTCGGCGCGCTCGCCTCCAAGCCGGTCATGGAAGGCAAGTCGGTGCTGTTCAAGCGCTTCGCCGATGTCGATTCCATCGATCTCGAGGTCGACACCGAAGACGCCGATGAGTTCATCAATTGCGTGCGTTACCTCGGCCCCTCCTTCGGCGGCATTAATCTGGAAGACATCAAGGCGCCGGAATGTTTCATCATCGAAAGCCGCCTGCGCGAACTGATGGATATTCCCGTTTTCCATGACGACCAGCACGGCACCGCCATCATCGCCGCCGCCGGCCTCATCAACGCCATCGAACTGACCGGGCGTGACTTCAAGACCACGAAGCTCGTCTGCAACGGCGCGGGTGCTGCGGCAATCGCCTGCATGGACCTCATCAAGGCGATGGGGTTCAACCCTGAAAACATCACGCTCTGCGATACCAAGGGCGTGATCTACCAGGGTCGCACCGAAGGCATGAACCAGTGGAAATCCGCGCACGCGGTAAAAACCAACAACCGCACGCTGGCCGAAGCCATGAAGGGTGCGGATGTGGTGTTCGGCCTGTCGCAGAAGGGCGCTTTCAGCGAAGAGATGATCCGCTCCATGGCGCCGAAGCCGATCATTTTCGCCATGGCCAACCCGGATCCGGAAATCACGCCGGAAGAAGTCTCGCGCATTCGCGACGACGCCATCATGGCGACCGGCCGTTCGGATTACCCGAACCAGGTCAACAATGTCCTCGGCTTTCCCTATATCTTCCGCGGCGCGCTCGATGTTCGCGCCAGCCAGATCAACGACGCGATGAAGATCGCCGCTGCACAGGCGCTGGCGGACCTCGCCCGCGAAGACGTGCCTGACGATGTGGCCGCCGCCTATCAGGGCAACCGCCCGCGCTTCGGATCGCAATACATCATTCCGGTTCCCTTCGATCCGCGTCTGATCTCGGCCATTCCGGTGGCTGTCGCCAAAGCTGCCATTGAAACCGGCGTCGCCCGCCGGGAACTGCCCGATCTCGACGCCTATGCCCGCGAGCTTTCCGCCCGCCGCGACCCGATGGCGTCGACCACGCAGCGCCTTTACGAGCGCGTGCGCCGCTCTCCGAAACGGGTCGTTTTTGCGGAAGCCGAAGAAGAACAGGTCATGCGCGCGGCGATTTCCTTCACTGCGCAGGGCCTCGGCACCGCCATCCTGCTCGGCCGTGACGATATCATCAAGGCCAATGCGGAGCGCGCCGGCATCGATCTCGACCGCGCCAATATCGAGATCACCAACGCCCGCCTTTCCAGCCGGGTCGATGCCTATGTCGATTATCTCTATGCGCGTCTGCAGCGCGGCGGTTTCCTGCTGCGTGACGTGCAGCGCCTGGTCCACAACGACCGCAACCATTTCGCGGCCTGCATGGTGGCGATGGGCGATGCGGACGCGGTAGTAACAGGCGTTACCCGCAACTATTCGACGGCGCTCGAGGATATCCGCCGCTGCATCAACACCAAGCCCGGCCACCGCGTCATCGGCGTTTCGCTGGTCGTTTCGCGCAACCGCACCGTCTTCGTGGCCGATACCGCCGTGCATGACATGCCGAACGCGGAGGACCTTGCCGACATCGCCGAAGAAGCAGCCCACCTTGCGCGCCGTTTCGGCTACGAGCCGCGCGTTGCCATGCTTGCCTATTCCACCTTTGGCCAGCCGACCGGCGAGCGCTCAGACAAAGTGCGTGAGGCCGTGAAAATCCTCGACAAGCGCAATGTCAATTTCGAGGTCGATGGCGAAATGTCGGCGGATGTGGCGCTCAACCATCACCGCATGCAGAGCCAGTATCCTTTCGCGCGCCTTTCCGGCCCGGCCAATGTGCTGGTCATGCCCGCCATCCATTCCGCCTCCATCTCCACCAAGATGCTGCAGGAACTGGGCGGCGCGACCGTCATCGGCCCACTTCTCGTCGGCCTCGACAAGTCGGTGCAGATCACCTCGATGGGCGCGAAGGACAGCGATATCGTCAACATGGCGGCAATCGCGGCCTATAACGCCGGTCGTTGAGACAGGCTGGGACGTTGCAGCACGTTTCTTCTCCCCGGCGGGGAGAAGAAACAAGCCGGATGCGCTCGCTCCGCATATGGCCATCCGGTCCTCAGCAACATCCGGATTACTCTCCCGCCCCATGGCAGGACACGAAGCGGCGGGACAAAGAACAAGATTCTACGATTTCCGGTTATTAGGATATTTTTTCCGCTGAAAAACTTTCTTGGAACCGGTTTCTATTCATAGTATTTTTTGCGCAATGCCAATTCTCGCTCTTGGCGGGTGCCTCATGTAGTTTCCACCTACAATCAAAAGGAAATACCCATGGCCCTTTCTTTCTCCAGATTTGCCGCAAAACTCATCGCCGGAACCGTCGTCATCGCTTCGATGGCAACCGCCGCTCACGCGGATGCAACGCTCGACCGGATCAAGGGTCGCGGCAAGCTCACCGTCGGCGTCATCCTCTCCGGCGCGCCTTTCGGCTTTATCGATCCGAAAACGCAGGAGCAGAAGGGTCTCAACATCGACGTCGCCAAGGCGCTGGCCGCCGGTCTCGGCGTCGAGCTGGTGACTGAGACCGTGACGCCGCCCAACCGCGTGCAGTTCCTGCAGCAGGGCAAGGTCGATATTCTGATCGCCAACATGCAGTACACCGAAGAGCGCGCCAAAACGCTCGATTATGTGCCCACCCCCTATGACCGCCAGGGTGGCGCCGCAATCGGCCGCAAGGACAGTGGCATCAAGGACTGGCCGGACCTGAAGGGCAAGATCGCCTGCGTTTCGCAAGGTTCCAACTACACGCAGCCGCTGATCGAACAATATGGCGCACAGGTAAAGGCGCTGCCGAGCCAGCCAGAATCGCTTCTGGCGCTGAAGGGCGGCAATTGCGATGTTTCCGTACACGTCAACGGTACGCTGAGCCTGATGCTTCAGGACCGCGCCGACGAGTGGAAAGATTACGGCATCCTGATCCCGACCGACCTCATCCCGTCGGATTCCGTCATCTGGCTGCGCAAGGGCGAGGCCGACACGCAGGCCGCTCTCGACAAGATTGTCAAGGAACTGCACGCTTCCGGCAAGATGATCGAATTCGCCAAGGCCAACCGCCTGCCCAGCATCGGTTATATGGAAGAGCAGAAGAAGAAGCTCTCCGCCGCGCAATAAGGACCGGGGCAACCCCGCTCGGGTCTGGGTCCAGCGCGATCTAGTCCTTGACCACGAGAGTCTCCTTCGCGGCGCGGACGTGCCGCGGCTGGATGCCGGATCATCCCCGGGCTTGTTCCGGGGACCGGCATGACGGAAAGGGCGGCGGCTATCATCGCGATTTCCCCCAACCATCAAGAACGGCCGGTTTCGCCTGCCGTTCTTTTCTGCTTTATAACAAGGCAGGCCATTCTGGCGCCGCCCGCCGGACGGCACCCGCAATAACAGCATGGATTTCCGATGCAGGATTCATTTACAGCGCGCTTCATAGAACTGGCCGCGCATCTCGGCCTTAACTATGACTTTCTGAACAGCGGTTACGAGGTTCAGATCTGGCTCGACGGCATGAAGATGACGTTGATCCTCGTCGCCGTCACCTTGCCGCTCAGCCTCGTCTTCGGTTTCATTTTCGCAGCCATGCTGACATCAGGCAAAACTTGGCTTGCCGGCCCCGTCCGCGCCTATGTGGAACTGACGCGCAACACGCCGACGCTGGTGCAGCTGATGTGCGGCTTTCTCGTGCTTAACATGCTGATTTCCAACGTACTCGGCGGCGCACAGAACAATCCGCTGACACCCTTCTTCTGGGTCGTTGCCATTACCGGCCTGCACATTGCCGCTTTCCACGCGGAAGCCTTGCGCGGCGGTATCGAGGCGGTGCCGGCCACTACCATCGAGGCGGCCCGCGCGATTGGTTTCAGCTCCTTCGAGATTTTACGCTATGTGGAGTTTCCGCTGGCGATCCGTACAGCGCTGCCCTCCATCATCAATAACCTCGTCAATCTGGTGAAGCTCACCACTGTCGGCTCGGCAATTGCAGTGGGTGAAATCACCTATGCCTCGATCCTGATCTGGACGCAGCGCGACAATGTGGTCGAGCTGATGATCGTCATCCTCATCTTCTTCAGCGTCATCAATTTTATCGTCGCAAGGGCCGGTCTGTGGCTTGAACGGCGTCTTGCGGTTCCGGGGTTCGGTCAATGAGTGCGGTGGTTTCTCCAACACAGGCGGTAAAGAAGCCGCCCTTCGGCACCATTCTGCTGCTCGGCGTGGCGATATCAGTCATCCTGTGGCTGATCCTCGATCCCTCGCTCGGCCAGGTGCTGCTGCAATGGCTGCCCTATCTGGCCAAGGGTTTTGCCATGAACGTGCTGATCAGCATCCTGGCGATCGCCATCGGCACCTTCATCGGCGTCCTGCTCGGCATCATGGAGCTTGCGCCCTACCGTCTCGTGCGCGCGCCGGCGCTGACCTATGTTCAGATCTTCCGCAACGCCCCGCATCTGGTGCTGATCTTTGCCGCGACCTACATCTTCCCCTTCGAGATCGTCGCTTTCGGCAATTACATCCCGTTTCCGGACTGGATCAAGGCCGTGGTCGGCCTTGCTATTCCGGCCAGCGCCCATATCGCCGAAATCACCCGCGGCGCCATCCAGTCCATTCCGACCGCACAATGGGAAGCGGCGCAGGGGCTCGGCTTCTCGCGCAACCAGACGCTGCGCTGGATCATCCTGCCGCAATGCGTGAAGCGCTCGCTGCCGCCATGGATGAACCTCTATGCCTCCATCACAATGGGCACGGCGCTTGCCTCGCTGGTCGGCGTGCATGAGCTTCTGCATGCCGCGACAGACGCCAGCACCGCCGTGCAGCGCAACGATTTCACCGTCGTGGTCTATCTCACTGTCCTGATGGCGTTCTTCCTGTTCTGCTATCCCGTCTCCCGTTTCACGCAGCGCCTCGAGCGGCGCTTCGCTTCCCGCTGATTGGAACAAGCCATGTCCGCACCCGCACCACAAACCGCCGCAAAAGCTCTGGTCGAACTGGAAGGCATACACCTGTCCTTCGGTGACAATCAGGTTCTGAAGGGCATTGATCTTACGGTCAACAAGGGCGACGCCGTCTCCATCATCGGCCCTTCCGGTTCCGGCAAATCCACCATCCTGCGCTGCATCAACGGCCTGCTCATCCCGCAATCCGGCAAGATCACCGTCGGCGGCACCCGTGTCGACCAGCTGAAGACCGAGGCTGAACGCATCGCACTGCGCAAGCGTATCGGCATCGTTTTCCAGCAGTTCAATCTCTTCCCGCATCTGACTGTCATGGAAAACATCACCATCGCACCAATCAAGATTCTCGGCACGCCGAAGGCTGAAGCCGAGCGCCATGCCCGCGAATTGCTGGAAAAAGTGCGCCTCTCCCAAAAAGTCGATGCCTATCCCGGCCAGCTTTCCGGCGGCCAGCAGCAGCGCGTGGCGATTGCCCGGGCGCTGGCCATGCGGCCGGAACTGGTGCTCTTCGATGAGGTCACCTCCGCGCTCGACCCGGAAACCGTGGGCGAGGTGCTCGCCGTCATCCGTGATCTCGTCAATGACGGTATGACCAGCATTCTCGTCACCCACGAAATGCGTTTTGCCGAAGAAATCAGTGATAATATCGTCTTCACCGAAAACGGCCTGATCGTCGATCAGGGCACGCCGGAGCACATCTTCTACAGGTCGACCAATCCCCGCATCAACGCCTTCGTCAAGGGTCTCGGAGGACAGGTAGCGCGGGTCGCTGACGGCGAAGGGATCTGATGTCATGACCGCCGACGAGAAACTCACGCTTCATCTGGCCGAGGCCATCGCTGCCTCCGATCCGTTGCGCGACGACGAGGCGGTTGCCATCGCCCGCGCGGCGCTGATCGACTTTTTCGCCTGCGTGCTGGGCGGAGCTGCGGATAGAAGCACGAAAATCCTGATCGACAGCTTTACACCGGGCGCGTCAGGCACGGCGGGCATTATCGGCCATGATCTGCGCACGGATGCCTTTACCGCAGCCCTCATCAACGGCCACGCCGGGCATGTGCTTGACTATGACGACGTCCATGGCAGCGTGCGCGGCCACCCGACCGTCGCCATCATTCCCGCTTTACTGGCTATCGCGGTCGAGGAAGGATCAACGGCGGATGCCTTCATCGCGGCCTATATCGTCGGGCTGGAAACCATGGCGCGTCTCGGCCTGTCGCTCGGGACCAAACACTACGAAAACGGCTTCCACGCCACCGCCACACTCGGCCCCATCGGCGCTGCGGCAGCAATTGCGCATATCCTGAAATTCGATCCTCAGACCACGGCCGTGGCGCTCGGCCTTGCCGCCACGCAATCGGCCGGACTTCGCCTGCAATTCGGTTATGACGCCAAGCCGCTGCATGCCGGGCTTGCCACGCGCGCCGGCCTCACCGCCGCGCGGCTGGCGCGATCCGGTTTTCAGGGCGCGCCGGATTTTCTTGAAAATCCCATCGGCTTTTATTCCGCTTTCGCCTTCGGTGCAGAACAGCCGAAACGCGTTCTCTCCGGCTGGGGCGCACCCTGGCAGATCGTCTCGCCCGGCCTCACCCTCAAGGCCTTTCCCTGCTGCACCGCGAGCCATCCCGTTGCCGTCGGTGCGCTGGCGCTCCGCAACAGCAATGGTCTGACACCGGATGAGGTCGAGGCGGTCACCATCACCTTCCCGCCCGGCGGTGATGCCGCGCTCGTTGGACCGGCCACGCCCACCACCGGCATCGATGCGCGCTTCAGCGCCGAATATGTCTTTGCCGCAGCACTGACGGATGGAGCACTCGGGATCGGCCATTTCGACGAGCACCCGACACGCGCCGACCTGCTTGCCCTTTCCGCCAAGATCTCACGCCGGCATGATGAGACCGCCCGCCGCCTCTCGCCCGATCCCACCACCCGTTTCGTGGTCGTCGACGTAACGAAGAAGGACGGCACGGTGCTCTCGCGCCGTGTCGACGGCCTCCCCGGCATTGATGACCCGACCGAAAAATTTGCCGACGCGACCGGCGGCAATGAAAAATTCGCCAGCATTCCGGCACTGGTGCGGTCCATGAAAACCGCAGCCGACCTCAGAAAGCTTGAAACGCTTCTGGTATCGCAAATATAACTCGACTGACATGAAGGCATGATCCCCATGACCACCACGACACGCAAAAGACAGATGCATCTCGGCCTTTTCCTGCAGGGCGCCGGGCACCACGTTTCCGGCTGGCGTCACCCCGACGCGGAGGCCGGCAGCGAGAATTTCGATCTGCTCACCCGTGTTACGAAAATGGCCGAGGCGGCGAAATTCGACATGGTATTCCTCGCCGACGGCCTCACCAGCGGCGTCGACGCCCATCCGTCAATGATCGCGCGTTTCGAGCCGCTGACCCTGCTTGCCGCGCTTGCCATGGTCACCGACAAGATCGGGCTGGCCGCCACAGCCTCCACCACCTATGGCGAGCCCTACCACACCGCCCGCGCCTTCGCTTCCATCGACCATCTAAGCCACGGCCGCGCGGCGTGGAACATCGTCACCACCTCATACGCCCGCACGGCGGCGAATTTTTCCAAGGACCATCCTGAGCATGACGAGCGTTATGCCGTGGCGGAAGAATATGTGAATGTGGTGCGCGGCCTCTGGGACAGCTGGGATGACGATGCTTTCGTCAAGGACAAGCAGGCAGGCCGTTACGTCGATCCGGAAAAGGTCCATATCCTCAACCACGAAGGCAAATATTTCACGGTCAAGGGACCGCTCAATATTCCGCGCTCGCCGCAGGGCCACCCGGTTCTCATCCAGGCCGGCTCCTCCGGCCCGGGACAGGATCTCGCCGCCCGCACCGCCGATATCGTCTTCACCGCCCAGCAGGCGATTTCCGAAGCGCAGGCCTTCTATACCAGCCTCAAGGCGCGCGTGGAAAAATTCGGCCGCGATCCGGCCAGCGTCGCCGTGATGCCCGGCTTCATGCCGATCATCGGCAGAAGCTTTGAAGAGGCCGGTGAAAAGCTGAAGGAATTGAACCGTTGGACGGACATCAAAAGCGCCATGCCGCTGCTTGAAGAACGCATCGGCCACAGCCTTGCCGATTACGATCTCGATGGCCCGCTGCCGGATCTTCCGATTTCCGACCAGCTGCGCAGCCGCGCCGAACTTCTGACGGAACTGGCGCGCCGCGAAAAGCTGACGATCCGGGAACTGGCGCTGCGTGTCGCCGCCGGCCGCGGCCACCACATCGTCATGGGCACGGCGAAAGACGTGGCCGACCGCATGCAGCAATGGTTCGAAAACGGCGCCGCCGACGGTTTCAACGTCATGCCGCCCTTCTTCCCCGGCGGGCTGGAGGAATTCAACCGCGAGGTCGTGCCGCTCCTGCAGGAACGCGGCCTGTTCCGCAAGGACTACGAAGGCTCGACCCTGCGCGACCATCTCGGTATCACACGACCGGTTCTGCGGGGATAACCTTATGCGGATGCCCGATCAAAGGCATCCGCATCCACCAAATCTGGTTAGTGCCCCTAAGAGGACCTGGGCCCGATCTTTATGCCGCCCGCGCCGACGTCCGATCCCGCCGGGCGGTATTCGGAGACTCCGACCGGACGGAAGATCCGTCTTCGCGCTGCGTCGTGCGGCGGTTCAACTTGAACAGGCTGACAAGCTGCGCCAGCGCATCGGCACCCTGCGCCAGCGTGGTGCTGATCACGGTGGTGCGGGCGCTCATCGCCGCATTCTCCTGCGTCATCCGATCCAGCCGATTGACCGCCTTGTTGATCTCACTGATGCCGACAGCCTGTTCGTCCGCCGCCTTGGCGATCATGTCGACGTTGCCGTCAATGTGCCTGACCAGCGCGTCGATCTGCTTCAGCGCCGTGCCGGTCTCGCCCACCAACCGGACGCCTTCAAGAACCTCGGTGCCGGAATTGTTGATCAGCGCCTTGATTTCCTTTGCGGCATTGGCGGAACGCTGCGCCAGTTCGCGCACTTCCTGCGCCACCACGGCAAAACCTTTGCCCGCGTCGCCCGCACGCGCAGCTTCCACGCCGGCATTCAGCGCCAGCAGGTTGGTCTGGAAGGCGATTTCGTCAATCACGCCGATGATCTGGCTGATTTCCCGCGATGCCGTCTCGATACGCTGCATCGCATCGACTGTCCGCTCCACGACCTCGGTGGAGGCCACGGTGGATGCCCGCGCGCTCTGAACAAGCTTGCGCGTCTCTTTCATATTCTCAGTCGAAGATCGGACCGTCGCGGTGATTTCTTCGAGCGCTGCCGACGTTTCCTCAAGCGCCACCGCCTGCTCGCGCGAGCGTTCGGCAAGATTGACGGAGGCTTCGCTGACCTCCTGGCTGCTGCGGGTCAGGTCTCCGGTCTGGCCGAGAACATTTTCCAGCGTCTTCTGGAATTCCGCGATGGATTTATTGAAATCGCAACGCAGCCTTTCGAACTCGCCGACAAAAGGTTTGTCCAGCGTAATACGGATATTGCATTGAGAAAGCCGCTCAAGCGCTGCACCAAGTTCTTCGACCGCGCGCATCCGGTCCGTCACATCGAAAGCAAATTTCACCACCTTGAAGACGCGGCCCCGATCATCAATGATCGGGTTATAGGAAGCCTGAATGAAAACGCGTTTGCCATCCTTGCCAAGGCGCATGAACTGCCCGGTCGAGAAGTGGCCCTTTCCGAGTTCCTTCCAGAAATCCCGATAGTCCTGAGACTGGGCATAGGCCGGCTCGCAGAACATCTGATGATGCTTACCGATCAACTCTTCCGCCGTGTAACCGAGCGTCGCGAGGAAATTCTCGTTGGCGCTGAGGATTTTCCCGTCGGGCGTAAATTCGATCATGGCCTGCGCGCGGGAAAGCGCTGCCAGCTTGCCGTCATCCTCGGCGCTCTTGCGCTTGATCGCGGTGATGTCGGTTGCAATCTTGATCACCTTGTAAGGTTTACCGAAACGAAACACCGGATTGTAAGAGGCCTCAATCCAGATTTCGTCGCCATTCTTGGCCTGACGCCGGTACTGGCCCTGATCGTATTCGCCGCGCGACAACTTTGCCCAGAAGGCCTTGTATTCAGGCGAAGCCGCATCTTCGGAAGAAAGGAACATGCGGTGGGAGCGCCCAACGATTTCAGACTGCTGATAACCCACAGCCTTGCAGAAATTATCGTTCGCTTTCAAAATCTTGCCGGTCAGATCGAACTCGATGATGGCCTGCGAGCGGCTGAGCGCATCAAGCACCGCATAAGCGTCCAGACCGAGTTTAGAAAGGTGAGACATCTTTTTTGAACCCCCAACAGTAATCCATGTGCAGACCTCCTCCATCCCCGAAATATAAAGATGAAAAATGGTCGGTCCGCCTGCACGCGAAACTAGCCGGACACCGTTAAATAGCGATTAATGATGTTCCATAACTATCGATCGGGAGCCTGAATCGACTGCCGATATGCTTCACGGCGACTATATTCTCCTTGTCTATTTGGGACCGCTTATTTGCCACAGTGCTGATATTTCTGCGCCAGCGACACGATGCGGCCTTTCATCCGGGCGGCATTCATTGTTATGGCGGGGTTGAAAGATTTGTGTTGCAGGAGCGCCGATGACCAAAACCCTGAAATGCGATGTGCTGGTGATCGGCACCGGCATTATCGGTTCCATGGCGGCGCTTTATCTGCAGAATGCCGGACGCGAGGTAGTGCTTCTGGAGCGCGGCGAGGTTGCCCGGGGGGCGAGTTCCGGCAATGCCGGCATTCTGGCTTTCCCCGAAATCATACCCATTCCCGCTCCCGGCATCATAAAAAAAGCACCGCGCTGGTTGTTCGATCCGCTCGGCCCGCTCAGCGTGCCGCCTGCCTATGCGGCGAAGATCGCACCCTGGCTGTGGCGTTTCTGGCGCGCCAGCGCCGAGCGCAACTTCCGCCACGGGCTGAAATCGCTGACGGAAATCAACCGACTGGCGGCCATGGAAATGGCCCATATCACCGCCATGCCGGAACTTTCGCACCTCGTTTCAAAAACCGGGACGCTCGATCTTTACGACAGTGAGGCAAGCCTCAACGCTGCCCGCAAGGACTGGGACGAAAAGGAAAACGCGGGCTTCACCTTTGAGCGCGTCGGCCGCAACGAAATCGAAGAGCTGCAACCCGGTCTCGCGCCGCAGTTTCGCCACGCCATATTCTCTACCGATGGCCTGCAGGTCTCCGACCCCTATGATTTCACCCGCGCTATTTTCGATCTGGTGATTGCCCGTGGCGCGAGCCTGCGCAAGGGCGAAGCCGAACGCATCGATGCCGTTGGCGAAAGCACGATCGTGACGCTCGAAAACGGCGACAAGATCGATGCCGACAAGGTGGTGATTGCCTGCGGCGCCTGGTCGAGAAAGCTTGCCGCGACGCTCGGCAACATCGTGCCGCTGGAAACCGAACGTGGCTACAACACCACCCTTCCCGCCGGCGCTTTCAACCTGACGCGTCAGCTTTACTTCAACGATCATGGCTTTGTCGTCACCCCGCTGGCAACGGGCATCCGTGTCGGCGGCGCGGTCGAACTTGGCGGGCTGGAACTGAAGCCGAATTTCCGCCGTGCAGAGGCGATGCTGAAGAAGGCTGGGCGTTTCCTGCCCGGACTGAAGCTGGAGGATGGAAAACAATGGATGGGTTTCCGCCCGTCGATGCCGGACTGTCTTCCCGTCATCGGCACGGCCCGTGCCACGCCCTCCGTGATCTATGCTTTCGGCCATGGCCATCTGGGGCTGACACAATCCGCAGCCACCGCCCGTCTGGTGACGCAGCTGGCCAGCGGCGAGGAAACGGCAATTTCGGTCGACCCATTCCGTCCGGGACGCTTCTCCTGAACGAAAGAGGCCGGTCTATTCTACCGGCTGCATGGAATCATCAGGAAATTCCACCTCGGCAAAGGACGGGTAGACCTTGCGCAGGATAGTTACCTGCTGCTGGTCGCTGACCCTCAGCAGGTACCAGTCCGCACCATCCATCAGCGCCAGCGTGTGGGATTTCGCCTCGATCGTCTGGCCGCCGGTTTCCATCACCGTCTTCGTCGGAACGAGCGCATAGGGCGTTCCATCAGGCGTTTGCGCAAGGGTGATTGCCTGCGTATCCATGGTGAATTCGGTTATCTTGACTGCCGCAAGCGCCATCTGCATCTGCGTGATCAAGGCGCCGCGCAATTGTTCCACGCTAACACCCGCGTCACGTGCGATGAACTCAAAGATTTTCGGCGGCACGGTCCTGCCGACAAGCTCGAAATCCTGTGCATTCAAAGCCGTGCTGAACCGCTCTATCCGTGTGCGAAGGCTATCCTGCTCGGCGGGCGAAAGATCACGCGACAAAGCGGGATGCGCAATCGCCACCAGCAGAAACAAACAATAAAACAGGCGCTTCATGGCTTGGCCTCTCCGGTTATCCGGCATCGCCCGGTTCCCCGAACGGAAACCGCTCATGAACGGGATTGTTCAGCGCAGCAGAAAGAAACCCGCGGCCGACAGCACGGCGAAGACGACCACACCGCCAAGGAAGCCGGCGGCGGTGAAGAACCCCGCGACCATGGCCAGCATCAGCACGCACAGCAACATGGTGCCATACTTCGTCAGGGCCAGAAAACCGTTATAGGTCTTTTCGTGCTCGGCGTAATTCATCTCGGCGCCAACTTCGACCGGACCCGTGTGGTGTTCGCTCATTCCGCTTCCCCTTTGCTCCATCCGTCATGCCCGTCGTACGGGGAAATCTGCCCGCGGACGATCACGGACCCATGCCGGATTCTCCGTAGCCAGAGGTAACATGAAGTCGCCGAAAAGCGCAATGCGTTCTGCGTGAAAGAGCGGCAACGGCATGCAGCACGACCGCTCAACCGGGCGAAACATGCCATAGGGCAACATTCTTTCGCAAACGGTTGAAAAGGGCACTCGGTCGAGCTGTTTCATGGCGGTTTTGGTTGCTTTTCGAACCGCCTGACCATACACGGGATTCTGTGGGGAGGAACTCTGGAGCCTGTGGCAGCGGAAGCACGTGGAGGCGTGGCTGCAGCAGGGATACCGGGCTTTGCTCTCCGCCATAAACCCGCAAAGGGCCCGAAAAGGGAAGAGGGGAAAGTTATATGAAGTCGCTTTTAAAATTAAGTGCGCTGATAGACCTTGCAAGCGAAGCACTGGGCAAGGTCGCCGGTTATCTCGTGCTCATCTGCTGCCTCGTCAGCGCCGGCAACGCCATGGTCCGCTACGCCCTGAACTACAGTTCAAACGGCTGGCTGGAAATCCAGTGGTACATGTTCGCCTTCATCGTGCTGATAGGCGCATCCTATACGCTGCGCATGAACGAACATGTGCGAGTGGACATCATTTATGGCGCGATTTCGCCGCGCAGCCGCATCTGGGTGGATATTATCGGCATCGTGCTGTTTCTGTTGCCCGGCTGCTTTTACCTCGCCTGGCTTTCCTGGCCCATGTTCACCCTGTCCTGGCATCAGAACGAAATGTCCTCCAATGCCGGCGGTCTTATCCGCTGGCCGGTGAAATTCATCATTTTCGCCGGTTTCGCTCTTCTGGTTCTTCAGGGTTTTTCCGAACTCATCAAGCGCATAGGGGCCCTTAACGGGCTTTATGCGCTCGATACGAAGTACGAAAAACCCCTGCAATGATCACACCGATCTGAACCTTCAGGATATTTCCCATGTTCGAATATGGTATTCTTCCGCCACTGATGTTCCTCGGCATGATCATCTTCATGCTTTACGGATTTCCGGTTGCTTTCTCGCTCGCCACCGTCGGTCTCGTTTTCGGCATCATCGGCATCTTCACCGAGCATTTTTCACCGGCTTTTCTTCAGGCGCTGCCGCTGCGCATCTTCGGCATCGTCTCGAACGACCTTCTGCTGGCCATCCCCTTCTTCACCTTCATGGGCGCGATCCTCGAGCGATGTGGGCTTGCGGAAGATCTGCTTGAAGGGACCGGCAAACTGTTCGGCGCCATTCCCGGCGGTCTCGCCTATGCCGTCATCATCGTCGGCGCAATTCTCGGCGCGATTACCGGCACGGTTGCCGCCTCGGTCATCACCATGGGCGTCATCTCCCTGCCGATCATGCTGAAATACGGCTACAATCCGCGGCTTGCCACCGGCGTCATCGCCGCATCGGGAACAATCACGCAGGTCATCCCGCCTTCGCTGGTTCTGATCGTTCTTGCCGACCAGCTCGGCAAATCCGTGGGCGACATGTATCTCGGCGCCATCGGCCCGTCGATCCTGCAAGTCGCCGTCTTCATGCTCTTCATCCTGTTCATGTCGATCGTACGGCCGAAGGACCTGCCGGCGCTGCCGCCGGAAGCGCGCGGCGAACTCGACCGCAAGCTGGTGTTCCGCGTGCTGGCGGGCATGGTCCCTTCCATCGTGCTGATCTTCCTCGTGCTCGGCACCATCTTCCTCGGCCTCGCAACGCCCACCGAAGCCGGTGCGCTCGGCGTCGTCGGTGCAATGGCCTTGGCAGCCGCGCACCGCCGCCTCAGCTGGGATCTCGTCAAGCAGGGCATGCATTCCACCATGCATATCACCTCGATGGTGGTGTTCATTCTGGTCGGCGCCACCTGCTTTTCGCTCGTTTTCCAGGGCATGGACGGCTCGCTGTGGATCGAACATATGCTGTCGGGCATTCCGGGCGGCCCCATCGGCTTCCTGATCTTCGTCAACATCTTCATCTTCTTCCTCGCCTTCTTCCTCGATTTCTTCGAGATCGCCTTCATCGTCATCCCGATGCTGGCCCCGATCGCACAGGCGCTCGGTATCGACCTGATCTGGTTCGGCGTGCTGATCTGCATCAACATGCAGACGAGCTTCATGCATCCACCCTTCGGATTTGCGCTGTTCTACCTGCGCTCCATCGCACCGCGCACGGTCAAGACGTCGGATATCTACATGGGTGCCATTCCATGGCTCGGCATGCAGCTCATCCTCGTCGCCATCGTGATCTTCTGGCCGGAATCCGTTACCTACTGGCTGGACAAGGCACCCGAAGTCGATCTGAATTCCATCAAGATCGAGATACCCTCATTTGGCAATCAGGGCGGCAACACCATGCCTAATTTCGGTCAGCCGGGTGGATTGCCAGGCATGCCTAATCTCGGCGAACCACCGAAGATCGGACCGTAAGAGCTGTCTTGTAAGGACCTGGCGAAACGCTTATGATTGCGGAGTGGAAGACAGGGTTGCAGCCCTGCCTTCCGTTTTGCTTATCGTTTGAAATGAAGCCGGACAGTCAGTGACCAGCCTGTTCGGTTTTTTTCTAACGGCAAACGCAATGCTCAGTGGTTTCCACATCGCATCACCTCCACAGTTGAGAGCAGGGCCTTTGCCGAGGTCGGCGTGGCAAATCCCCGCCGACACTCCGGCTGGTCGCGGAGCCTGCTGCTTTTGCTCACAACGGATTTGATCGTAAATCATCCTTTGTTGTCGGACACGTGAAGGCATGCGCGCACAACAAAAACCCCGGAGATCGAAATCCCCAGGGCCTTTGCTCGGTCCGCCGTCACCGAATAATCAGAGCTTGCCGTTACGCTGCTGGATCATCATGAAAGTATCGAAAGTGTATTCCGCAAGCTGCATCCACAAATAACCTTCGCGCTTGAAGGCAACCTGGTCCTCGTAGATCTTCTTGAAGTCCGGATTGGACGCCGAAATATTGGCGTACACTTCCAGTGCGGCCTTGTAGCAGGCCTCGAGGATTTCCTGGCTGAACGGCCGCAGTACCGCACCTTCCGACACCAACTGCTTGATGGCGATCGGGTTTTTCGCGTCGTATTTCGCCATCATACTGGTGTTGGCGAAAGCGCAGGCATCCTGCAGCGCCGTCTGGTAGTTTTTCGGCAGGCTGTTCCACTTGTCCAGATTGACGAAGGAATGGATGACCGGGCCACCTTCCCAGAAAGCGGGATAATAGTAATATTTCGCCACCTTCTGGAAGCCGAGCTTGTGGTCGTCGTAAGGACCGACCCACTCCGCCGCGTCGATGGTGCCTTTTTCCAGCGCCGGATAGATGTCGCCGCCGGCGATCTGCTGCGGTACGACGCCGAGCTTTTCCACTACCTTGCCGGCGAGACCGGCAATGCGCATCTTCACGCCCTTGAAATCGTCGACGGTATTGATTTCCTTGCGGAACCAGCCGCCCATCTGCGCGCCGGTATTGCCCGAAATCATGCCGTAGAGATTGTGTTTGGCGTAAAACTCATTGAGTAGCTTGTTGCCGTTGCCTTCATAGAACCATGAGTTCGTCAGACGGGCGTTGAGGCCGAAGGGTATCGCCGTGCCGATGGCGAAGGTCGGATCCTTGCCGACGTAATAATAGGAGCAGGTGTGGCACATTTCCACCGTGCCTGATGACACGGCATCGGCCGCCTGCAGGCCGGGCACGATCTCGCCCGCAGCAAAGGGCTGGATGGTGAAATTGCCGTCGGTGGCAGCGGCGACGTGTTTGGCGATATCCTCGGCGCCGCCATAGATCGTGTCGAGCGATTTCGGAAACGACGACGTCAGACGCCAGTTGATCTTGGTATTCTGCTGTGCAATGGCGGGCGCAGCCAGAGCTGCAGTGGCAGCTCCCGCAAGCGCACCTTTTTTCATAAAGGAACGGCGATCCATCTATATCCTCCCAGATATGAACGCTGCCCGCAGCTTTGAATTCCCCTCGTTGCTGTTCAGGCATCACAGCAAAGTAAGCACGGTTACCGCCCGGCTGACAAGCACCCGCGCCAAGAATTAATCACGGAAAAACCGGCCTTTCCGGGAATTTTCCGAAACTCTGCTTCGCATTTTATTTGCAACTGAAATATCCCGGCACCGCCTTATACTTTAGGCGCATACAGGATCGTCAGAACGCAAAACGCGTGCTTGACTTGGCCAGCCGGCAGTCGCACAAATTTCGAAGATTCGTCCCGGAGCCACCATGCCAAAACCAATTATCGCCGTACCCGCCGACATAAGGCATTTCACCGGGGCCGACTGGCACGCCGCGCAGAACCAGTATGTTTCCGCCGCATTGAAAGTGGCTGGTGTCATGTCCTTCATCATCCCGGCCTTCGAGGACGGAAACGAGGTTGACGCCATTCTCGACCGGGTGGACGGCCTGCTCGTGTCCGGCTCCGCCACCAATGTGCACCCTTCCCTTTACGGAAAAGAAGCGCAGGAGAGCGACGGCCCGTTCGATCAGGCTCGCGACGCCACCAGCCTGCCGCTCATCCGCCGCGCCATCGAGCGCGGTATTCCGATGCTGGCCATCTGCCGCGGCATTCAGGAACTGAACGTCGCACTGGGCGGTACGCTTGCTTCGGAAATTCAGGAGCAGCCCGGCATATGGGACCACCGCAAGCCGGAACATGACGACCGCGACGTGGCCTTCGCCATCCGCCAGCCGGTACATGTGCGCGAAGGCTCCTGCATTGCGCAGCATCTTGGCATATCAGGCGAAATCCAGATCAATTCGCTGCACCGGCAGGCGATTGCCGAGACCGCACCACGCCTGCAGGTGGAAGCAACGGCGGCGGACGGCACGATCGAGGCCGTTTCCGTCATCGACGCCAAGGGCTTCGCCGTTGGTGTGCAGTGGCATCCGGAATATTGGGCCGAGACAGACGCACCCTCACGGGCATTGTTCGAGGCCTTCGGCAAGGCCGTCCACGACTATCGAAACAGCAAGGTCTGAACCGCCGCTGATCCCCTCGGCCCACAAGAACACAAAAAAGGGGCAAGCCTGAAGGCCTGCCCCAAGTCTGGGAGGAGGATTTAGCGCTTTGCGCGTTTCTTCTGCCGGTAGACGTCAGCAACGACCGCGGCCACGATGATGAGGCCTTTGACGATTTCCTGGTAATAGGCATCCACCCTGAGGAAGGTGAAGCCCGACGTCATGACACCGAGAATGATGGTGCCGATCACCGTTCCGGTGATGCGCCCGGCACCGCCGGCGAGCGACGTGCCGCCGATAACGGCCGCGGCGATGGCATCAAGTTCATACATCACGCCCATGCCGGCCTGCGCCGTCTGCGCGCGGGCAGCGGTAACGACGCCGGCGAGACCGGCCAGCATGCCGGCAATCGCATAGACCTTGATCAGATGCGCCTCGATATTGATACCGGAAACGCGGGCCGCCTGCTGGTTGGCGCCGATGGCATAGGTGAACTTGCCGTAGCGCGTATAACGCAGCGCCACATGGAAAATGACGGCGACGACGAGGAAAACCACGACCGGCCAGATACCCGTGCCGATGAAGTTGAAACCGTCGGTGAGCCCCGAGATCGGCTGGCCCTTCGTATACCATTTGGAAAGACCGCGCGCCGTCACCATCATGCCGAGTGTTGCGATGAAGGGCGGAATTTTGGTACGCGCGATGAGCTGTCCGTTGATGAAACCCGCCAGGGTACCGGCCAATATGCCGACCGCGAGCGGTATGAAGAAAGGCAGATCGGTCAGCCCCGGATAGAGAGCTCGCGGCCATGTGGAGGATTGCGCCACGCTGGCGGACAACATCGCCGTCAGGCCTACGACGGAGCCGGAGGAGAGATCGATACCGCCGGTGATGATGACCTGGGTCACGCCAACCGCGATGATGCCGATGACAGAAACCTGCAGGATCATGATCGTCAGGCGCTGCTGGTTCATGAGGAAGCTCTGGCCGATGAAAATCCAGCCGAGAATTTCATAAACCAGCGCAATGCCGATCAGCACGAAAAATATATTGGCCTCGGGCGGGATGCGCCGGTGCGGCTTGCGTCCGGATTTTGCATCCAACTCCGTGTTGGCGGCGGCGTTCGTATTCATAATCGTTCCTCCTCGAGAAATCCCGGCGCGCCTCACCGCGATGCGAGATCCATCACTTTCACCTGCGTGGCTTCACTTCTATCAAGGAAGCCCGTCACCCGACCTTCATGCATGACCATGACACGGTCGCTCATACCCAGAACCTCCGGCATTTCGGAGGAAATCATGATGACGGCGACGCCCTGGCGCGCCATCTCGCAAACCAGCTTGTGAATTTCGGCCTTCGCCCCGACATCGATGCCGCGCGTCGGCTCATCCAGAATGAGAATGCGCGGTTTGGTCAGCATCCAACGACCGATCAGAACCTTTTGCTGGTTGCCGCCGGACAGGTTTTCCATACGTTCGTAAAGATGCGGCGTCTTAACCCGGAGCTTGCGGCACATCTCCTCGCAGGCTTCCGAAAGCGCGTTTTCCTGCACGAAACCATTGGCGACATATTTGTCCTGCAGGACGGCGATCTGCATGTTCTCAAGAATATTGAGGATCAGCAGGCACCCCGTATCCTTGCGGTCCTCCGTCAGAAACGCCATGCGGTGACTGATAGCCTTCGTCGGGCTGTCGATCGAAACCGGCTTGCCGTTGATCGTTATCGTCCCTGAGGAAGCGGGCGTCACACCGAACACGGTTTCCGCCACATTGGAGCGGCCCGAGCCGACAAGACCTGCAACGCCGAGAATTTCACCGGCGCGGACATCAAAGGAGACGTCATGGAACACGCCATCAAGGTTCAGGTTCTTGACCGACAGAACGACGTCGCCGATCGGAACCTCTTCCTTGGGGAACATCTGGGTGATTTCCCGGCCCACCATCATGCGGATGATGTCATCACGCGTCACATCGGTGGAAGCGTGAGTGCCGATATATTTGCCGTCGCGGAAAACCGAGAACTCGTCGGCGATCTCGAACAGCTCGTTCATCTTATGGGTGATGTAGACGATGCCGATGCCGCGCTCCCTGAGATCACGAATGATGCGGAAGAGATGCTCGACCTCGCGCTCCGTCAGCGCAGATGTCGGCTCGTCCATGATGAGAACGTCAGAATCGTAGGAAACCGCCTTGGCGATCTCGACCATCTGACGGCTTGCCACCGAAAGCTCACCAACACGGGTTTCCGGATCGAGATCAATACCCAGCCTCTCAAGCAGGGTCTGGGTGCGGCGATACATTTCGCCGTGATCAATGAAGCCCAGCCGGTTTTTCGGCTCGCGGCGGATCCAGATGTTTTCCGCAACCGTCATGTAAGCCATCAGGTTCAGTTCCTGATGGATCATGGCGATGCCGTTCTCCAGCGCATCGAGCGGGGAATCGAGACGGATCGGCGCGCCTTTCAGGCGGATTTCGCCTTTGTCCGGCTGGTAGATGCCGGCGAGAATCTTCATCAGCGTCGATTTGCCGGCGCCATTCTCGCCCATCAGCGCATGCACGGTGCCGCGCTTGAGGTGGAACTGCACATCATCGAGCGCCACGACGCCGGGAAATTCCTTGCGTACGCCATCCGCTGCGAGAAGAAACTCCGCATTCGGCACGGCTCCGCTGGCGCGCACGGCGGCCATTGTCGATGGACTGACGACCATCTCACCCTCCACAATAGACAAAAATGACCGGAGATAGGGTTTTGCCAGAGGGCGCACCTTGCCTCCGGGGAGGCTTACAGCGCCGTGCCGATCACGACACAAGGGCGCTGTAACACTTTGAATTCACTGAAATCCAATCGCAATCCGCTCACACACCGAAGCTTGCTCCCCAGTGCTGTCGGGAACCGGCATCTGCATCCGGGATCACCTGAAACAGGCGCAGATGCCGGAAGGGGCCGTTAGTTCTTGGCCACGTAGTCCTTGACGTTTTCAGGCGTGACGAGCTGGAAAGGAATGTAGACCTTCTTCTCGACCTTGTCGCCCTTGACGAGTTTCAGCGCGGCATCGAGAGCACCCTTGCCCTGCCCTGCCGCATCCTGGAAGACCGTGACGTCGAGATCGCCCGCCTGCATGGCCGCGAGAGCATCCTGCGTGGCGTCAACGCCGGCGACGACATAGTCTTTCATGTCCTTGCCCGCGGCCTTCAGCGCCTGGAGAGCACCAATCGCCATTTCATCGTTGTTGGCGATGACGGCGTTGAACTCGATGCCGCTGGAGAGCCAGTTGGTCACGAGGTCGGAACCCTGCGTGCGCTGCCAGTTCGCGGTCTGCTCTTCAACCACGGAAATGCCCTTGCACTCGTCGGTCTTCAAAACATCCTTCGCAGACTGTGTGCGCATGCGCGCAGCCTGGTTGGAAAGCTCGCCCATCATGATGACCGCATTACCCTTGCCACCGAGAAGGCGGCAAACCTCTTTGGCCTCAAGCGTACCGGCAACCGTCTCGTCGGAAGCGACGAAGGCCTGGCCATCAGGCAGGCTGTCGACGTTCACCGGCTGGCGGTTGACGTAAACGAGCGGAATTTTGGCATCGGCGGCAAGCTTCGACATGGCCGCCGTCGCATCCGTGTCAACCGGGTTGACGATGATCGCATCGACCTTGGATGCGATGAAGTTCTGGATCTGGCTCTGCTGCTTGGCGACGTCGTTCTGCGCGTCCTCGACCTGCAGGGTGACGCCCTTCAGTTCCTTGGAATAATCCTGCATGCCGTTGCGCAGCACGGTCAGGAAGTTGTCGTCGAACAGCGCCATCGAGACACCGACTGTCTCCGCATGTGCCGCTGTGCCGAGAAGCACAGACATGGCTGCGCCGATGATAAATTTCCTCATTGTTTTTCTCCTCCATGGCGTCCGGCGCCGCCTCTCCCAGCCGGAGGCGAACCCGAAAGCCCGCCGCAACCTCCTCACATCCAGAAAACGGAATAATGAAACCGATTTTCTGTCTGTTCGATATATTTATTCCATTTTTGGTTCGAACGTCAATGCTTTCTTCGCAGCCCTGCTGTGGAGCGGCGCACAAGACTGTGATGATTGGACATTCAAGAGCACGCACGTTCCAGACCGGATTGCCGATGAAGGTGCCAAAGCTCTGTTCGCCCCATTCCCGGTCTTTGGGCGAGGAACCATAAGCCGTTGAAATTACGGCTTGCGGTTCGGAATTGGGATTAACTCGGCTGAGATGGAAGATTTATTCCAAACCGCAATCCGCCGGCCCTCTTTTCAGAAGGCCGGCGGCGCATCGGATTTCTTCACCTTGGAACGTTCATGCGATTCACCATGCCGCCTGTGGAAATCTGGCGGCAGACGGACGGCGGCAAATGGAAGTGCGTAGTGCCTTACGGGTGGGAGCCAGGCATGACATCGGCGGGAATCGGGCAGACATAGTTGCTGCCTTCGGTCTTTTCCTGCCACTCCTTCCTGGCGTTCGCGAGCAGTTCCGGCGAGGTCATCAGCGCAAGGCCTGTCGACGCCATTGCCTTGGCGGCATGCGCCATGGCCTTGTGTGCGGCAGGGCTTTTGCCCTGCGCCACCACCTGCCAGGTATGCGGATTGGTGCCGATCGCCCAGGCCGGCGTCCAGCACTGCGCCGTTGGCGTCACCCAGCTGACGTCACCGACATCGGTAGAACCCGCCCGGAAATGCGACTGGCCCTCGAAATCCCGCAGGCCGAGATGCAGGGGCGTCGAACCATCGATCTTCCGGTTGGAAAAAACATCGCCCTTTATCTGGTAGAGCCGGATGCTGCTTTTGATCGCCTCGTCGGTGAAAGTATCCTGAATGCGTTTGGCGAAAGAGATATCCGCCTCATCGAAGGCGATAGGGCCAAGCGCCACCATGTTTTCATGCATCGCCGTTTCCAGCGTGATGTTGGGCAGGAGATTGGTGGAAGCGGTATCGAAGACGATCTCCACTTCCGTTTCGGTCATCATCGCCGCGCCGCGCGCCACCTTGTCCACCCGTGCGGCAAGATCGAGCGCCTGGCGCATTTCCGGGGCGCGGATCAGGTAAAGTACTTCGGCCTTCGCCTGCACCACATTCGCCGCCTTGCCGCCGGTATCGGTGATCGCATAATGCACCCGGCAATCCTGCGGCATATGTTCGCGCAGGAAGTTGACACCGACATTCATGAGTTCGACGGCATCGAGCGCCGAACGCCCGAGATGGGCGGCGTTGGAGGCGTGGGCTGCAACACCCTTGAAACGGTAGAAATATTCCAGCACGGCAAGATTATTGGTTGAGCGTACGCCGTTGAACGGTGCCGGATGCCAGGTCAGCGCCGCGTCGACATCATCGAACAGGCCGGCGCGCACCATGAAGGTCTTGCCGGAACCACCTTCTTCGCCGGGGCAACCGTAATAACGCACTGTGCCGGGAAGATGATTGGCATTCAGATGCCGGGCGAGAGCAATAGCGGCCATCAATGAGCCGACGCCAAGCAGGTTGTGGCCGCAGCCATGGCCGGTGGCGCCTGCCTCGCGCGGCTGCACCTGCGCCACATCGGCCAACTGACTCATGCCGGCCAGCGCATCGAATTCGCCGAGGAAGGCGATGACCGGCTTGCCGCTGCCGAATTCGCCGATGAAGGCCGTTTCCATGCCTGCCACGCCGCGGCGAACCGCAAAGCCATTTTCCTCAAGCGCTGCAGCCAGAACGCCGGCAGATTGCTGTTCTTCGAATTTCAGCTCGGCAAAATCCCAGATACTGTCGCTCAGGGTGGTGAAATCGGGCTTCATCGCCTCGACTTCGGCGGCAATCGACATCACGGCATCACGGTTCATGGCTTGTCCTCGCATTTCCGCCCTTTGCGGGCACGCGCAAGCGCTTCGGCGGAAACTCCGCCAAATCCTTACGCTCTATGATGGAAAGACCGCGCCGGAGTCCGCCTCCGGCGCGGTCATAGTAGATCAGTTGTCGACCGAGACTTCCCAGAGACGGGCGTTCGACTGCCAGACCGGCTGGCCCTTCAGCTTTTTCGTCGCGCCCCAGACATCGACCATGTCGTAAAGGAAGATGCCCGGCATTTCCTTCAGCATCAGTTCGTGAAATTCGTCGAAAATCTTCTGGCGCTTCGTCTGGTCAGCCTCGACATAGGCCGCCTTCATCAGTTCGATCGCCTTCGGATCATCCCACATCAGGGAGGCGTTCTTGTCCTTGTTGCCGACATAGAAGGCATACATCAGCGCCGGGTCGAGACGCGGGGCGACCGACTGCGAGATCACCTGATAATTGCCGGAACGGCGGCGATCCACCTGCGTCGCATAATCCAGCACCTCGATCTGCACGTTGAGACCCGCCTGCTGCATCATGGCCTGCGCCATGACGGCAGCCGGGAAGCTCGGCACGTTGCCGCGCTTGTTGGCGATGATGGAGATCGGCTCGCCCTTGTAACCGGCGGCGGCCAGCTCCTTCTTGGCCGCTTCGATGTCATAGGCCGGACGCTTCTTCTGGGCCTCGTCGTAATAGACCGAATCCTGCGAGACCATCGAACCGTTGGCTTCACCCGTACCGTTCGATGCAGCCGCGACCAGTTCGTCGAGATCGAGCGCCATCGCCATGGCGCGGCGCACACCGGGATTGCTCAGCACCTTGTCACGGGTCTGGATATAGAACAGGTTCTTGCCGTTGTTGCGGGCGACGATGAGCTGCATCTTTTCGTTGGTCTTGAACTCCGGAATGAGATCGGGAGAAATCTCGGCCGTATCGAGCACGCCGGATTCAAGACCCGCCTTCACCGTCGAAGCATCTGGAATAACCATGAACTTGATGCCGTCGGCCAGCGGCCGCTTGGAGCCGACCATACCATCCGGCTTGCCGTCATTTGCCGGCGAAACATAATCGGCAAATTTGGCAAGGCGGATATATTCGCCTTTCTTCCACTCGTCCCACTGGAACGGCCCGGTCCCGATCGGCTTGACGAAGCTGCCATCGGCAGCAACCGATTCCGGCGAGATCATGCCGGTATAACCGCATTCCGGTCGCGACATGAGGCCAAGGAAAACGCCTGACGGCTTTTCAAGCGTGATCTCGACCGTGGATGCATCCGTGGCCTTGACGCCGGTGACGTGTGCGGCTCCGCCTTCCGCGAAATCGTTGAGGCAGGTCCACTTGGTCTCCGGTTTCAGATAACGTATCCAGTTCCAGACGACATCCTCCGCGGTGAGAGGCTTGCCATTGTGGAATTTCACATCCTTGCGCAGCTTGAACGAATAAGTCAGGCCGTCAGACGCAACCTCGACGCTTTCGGCAAGAAGCGGCTTCACCTCGCCGGCATTGTTGTAACCGACGAGGCCCTCGACGATGTGCAGGATAACCCCGTCCGTATTGCCGTCGCGGTTCACGCCCGGATTGTTGCTGCGCAGATCCGAGCTTTGCGCGATGGTGATATCGCGTGCTGCGGCGATATTGGCGGTCACGAGCAAGGCAACGCCTGCAAGAAGAAGTTTTTTCACTGTTCTACCCTCATTGTTGTCGTTGATTGTGAGTGATTAAAAGCCACCCCAGCAGGCCTGCGCCAGCCGGCCGATCGTTTCGAGCGCGATGGTATAGCCCGGCGTGCCGTCAGGCATGGTTTGCGGCACGTCATCCGTATAGGCGGTGATGATGAAGGCTGGCGCGCCATTTCTGTAGACGATGCCGGCATCCATGCGCCCACGTTTGCCGCGGCCGCTCTTGCTCGCCACCACGGCCTCGAAAGGCAGGCGGGAGCGAATTCCATAGCGCAATATCTGGTTCTTCAGCGTCTGCATCGCCCAATCACACAATTGCGGGCTGCAGCCGAGCTTTGCCTGCGCCTCTGGCGAAGACTGGGCATCGAGAATGGTCTGAAGCAGCAGAACCTGGTCCGCCGCCGAGGTGGTGGTGACGGTTTTCAGCGGATGGTCTGCCGCCAGCGCCAGCGGCGGAATGAGGAAACGATGATGGGTATTGGCCATGCCGAGTGATTTGCAATAACCATCCACCTCTTCCAGCGTCAGCCTCTCCAGCACCATCTTGGTGCAGACATTGTCGCTCAGCACCATCATGCCGGCGAGCGCATCGCGCAGGGAAATGACAATGCCCGGCGTCAGATAGCGGAACATGCCGCTCGCCACTTCTTCCGCCAGCCTCTTTTCATAGGTGACGGGCTGGTCGAGATCGATCCGCCCTTCGCTGGCGGCCTTGAGCACGGCCATCATGATCGACGTCTTGCGGGTGCTGCCCGATGGCGTTTCCTCGTTTTCTCCCCGCCCGATCTCTTCGCCGGTCAGGAGATTGCGCACCATGAAGCGCGTCACGAAAGGCTGTGCATCGCAGATAGCATTCAGTTGGGCAGCCACAGTCATTGTCATGTTCCTGTTAAACTTCATCTTCCAGACGCCATTTGAGTGTCACACCGCCCTTTTCATTCTGGTCGAGGGCGGGAATGGCCGAGAGCAGCCGGCGCGTATAGGCTTCTCTCGGACTGTCGAAAATCGTGTCGCGGTCGCCCTCTTCGATGATGCGGCCGTCCTGCATGACGACGACACGGTCGGCCACCTGCTCGACCACACCGAGATCGTGGCTGATGAACAGGCAGGAAAAACCGTAACGTTTCTGCAGATCGGAAAAGAGATCGAGCACCTGCGCCCTCACCGTCACGTCGAGCGCGGAGACAGGTTCGTCAGCGATCAGGAAACGCGGACGGCGGGCAATGGCGCGTGCAATCGCCACACGCTGGCGCTGGCCGCCGGAAAGCTCGTGCGGGTAACGGGTGGCGTAGTCCGTTCCCAGCCCCACCTCCTCCAGCGTTTCCAGTGCCCGCTTGCGCTTGGCGGCCTGATCGAGACCGGGCACGAGGCGCAGAGCCTCCTCCACGAGCGCCTGAATGGTCATGCGCGGATCGAGAGAGGAATAGGGATCTTGAAACACCATCTGGCAATTCAGACGGTAGTCTTTCCAGTCCTCGTTGCGCTCCCGGCCCTGAAAGCGGATTTGCCCTTCGCTTTCCTTGACGAGACCGGCGATGGTGCGGCCAAGCGTGGTCTTGCCAGAACCGGAGCCACCGACCAGCGCCACGACCTCGCCTTCGTGAATATCGATGCTGACGCCATGCAGCGCCCGCTTCGATTTGGCTTTCTTGAGCAGCGACTTGCGACCGGCATAATCGACGACGATATCGCGAGCCGAAACCATCGGCGCCTTGGAGGTGTCGATGTTGCGCGGCTCGCCACGAAATGGCAGGGAGGAAAGCAGCTTTTTCGTATAGGGGTGCTGCGGCGCATCCAGCAGGTCCTCGGTGCGGCCCTGCTCGACGATCGCGCCTTTTTCCATCACCACGATGCGGCTGGTATAACGCGCCACCATGGGCAGGTCGTGGCTGATGAGGAGAACGGCAGTGCCTTCCGCCCGCGTCAGCTCGACCATCAGTTCCATGACATCGCGCTGGATGACCGCATCAAGCGCCGTCGTCGGTTCATCGGCGATCAGCAAAGCGGGTTTCAACAGCATGACCGAGGCCAGCATGATGCGCTGGCGCATGCCGCCGGAAAACTCGTGCGGATAGGCCGCCAGCGCACCTTCGGGGTCGCGGATGCCCACCCGTCGCAGCATGTCGAGAATTTTCTCGCGACGCTCTTCGGGCGACAACTTCGTGTGAAGGATCAGCCCCTCCTCCAGCTGCCGGCCAATCGTCATCGATGGGTTGAGGGAGGTCATCGGCTCCTGAAAAACCACGCCGATCTCCGCGCCGCGGAGACGCCGAAGCTCCTTCACCGGCAAGGACATGACATCCTGCCCCTTGTAGATGATCGACCCGCCGGTGACGGCGATGGCCGGCGGCAAAAGCGAGATAAGCGCGCGGGTTGCGAGCGTCTTTCCCGAGCCGCTTTCGCCGACGATGCCGAAGATTTCGCCCGCGGCAATATCGAATGAGACATCCTTGACGACTGGGTGGCCGGTTCTGGCGACCTCCAGCGAAAGGCCGCGAACGGTGAGAAGCGTACTATCAGTCATTTGAGACCTCTCATGCGCGGGTCAAGCCTGTCGCGAAGGGCGTCGCCCAGAAGATTGATGCCAAGCAGCGTCAGCGCGATGCAGAGACCGGGGAAAAGCCCGAGCCACACGGCCTGCTGGATGAAGGGCCGGCCGGCGGCCAGCATGTTGCCCCAGGTGGGGGCCGGCGGCGGCACGCCGAGACCGAGGAAGGACAGCGCGCTTTCCGAGAGGATGGCCCAGCCGAACATGGAGGTGGCCAGAACCGTGATCGGCGCGATGCAATTGGGCAGGATGTGGCGGAACATGGTGTAGATCTCGCCATTGCCCATGACCAGCGACGCCTCGATGAATTCCCGCTCACGCAGAGAAAGCACGGCACCGCGCACCACGCGGGCCATGGATGGCGTGTAGGCGATGCCGAGTGCGAAGATGATGCCGTACTGGTTGGCGCCAAAAACCGCGAGAAGGCCAAGCGCCAGTAGAATGCCCGGAAAGGCCAGAAGCGCATTGTTGATCGCCATGATAACGCCATCCACCCAGCCGCGTGCATAACCGCTGACGAGACCGATCAGCGTGCCGCAGATCGTCGCGAAGCTGACCGTCAGGAAACCGATCCAGACACTGGCGCGCGCGCCGACCATCAGCCGGCTCAAAACGTCGCGCCCGAATTCGTCGGTGCCGAGAAGATGGCTTGGACCGGGCGCGGCCAGCCGCGAGGCGAAACCGAGCTTCATCGGATCATAGGGCGTCCAGAACAGACCGGTAATGGCGGTGATGAGCAGGAGGCCGATGAGAACGCCGCCGATAAGCCCGTTGAGTGTGAACTTTTTCATTCGGCAACCACACGCGGATCGAAGAGGGGATAAAGAAGGTCGACGAACAGGTTGACCAGCACATAGGACAGCGAGACGAACAACAGGCAGCCCTGTATGACCGGATAGTCGCGGGCAAAAATACTGTCGACCATCAGCCGTCCGAGGCCGGGAATGGTGAACACCGTCTCGATGACGGCGATGCCGCCAAGAAGATTGCCGAGAATGAGGCCGATCATGGTCCAGGTCGGGCCGAAGGCGTTCTTGAACGCGTGCCGCCAGAGAACCGCACTTTCCGAAAGCCCCTTGGCGCGAGCATGGGTGATGTAATCCAGCCGCAGCACTTCCAGCGTCGAGGCACGCGCCATGCGGATCAGAACACCCATTTCATGGATCACCAGCGTCATGACAGGCAGGACCAGATAAAGCATGCCGCCGACCAGATTGTCGCCGATCGACACATATCCCAGCACCGGCAGCCAGCCGAGCTTGAGGCCGAAAAACAGAAGAAGCAGAAGGCCCAGCCAGAATGTCGGGATGGACAGCAGCAGGGTTGCCGTTCCAACAAGGGCAAGATCGGTCAGGCTGTTCTGCTTCCAGGCGGCGATCACGCCCGCCGGAACCGCAATCAGGCTGGCGAGCAGCACGGCGACCACGACGATCTCGGCGCTGACGAGGAAGCGCGACACGACCAGCGGCAGCACCGGCTCGTCATTGACGATGGAGCGGCCAAAATCGCCCTGCACCACATTGCCGGCCCAGATGAGGAACTGTTGCGGCATGGACTTGTCGAGGCCGAGTTCGGTCCTCATCGCTTCGATCTGTTCCGGTTGCGCCATGTCGCCCAGCATCAGGGCAGCCGGATCACCTGGAATAAAGCGGATGAGCGCAAAGACCGTGATCGACACGAATGCGATCGTCGGCAGCGCCATCAAAAGACGGCTCAGTATGAATCTTATCATCGGTTCCCCACGATTGATGGCGGGGAATGGTATCCCGCCTCTATCGGTTTCGTTGCTGGTAACTATGACGGATTGATAAATAAGGCGCAATATTATGCGTAAACGTCATATGTCTATGCAGAATGGCGGCGCGTTTGATTCTGATGAGGACAATGAGATTTTCCGTCCAAAATCCCGTTTTCAGTCGATTTTTTGCGACAGCTGGATTTCCCGCTTCAAGGCATCACTCAGCGCCTGCGCGGCGATGGACAAAGGTGCGCCGGAAGCGCGGGCAAGACCGAACTCCTGCGTCGCCTGGGGAACGAATGGTCGGGCAACAACGGGAAGGTGCCGGTAGAGGTTAGCATAAAAACTGCTGATGATCGTTACTCCCAACCCGTGCGCCACATAGGCGCAGGCGGAACTGTTGGTGTGGGTCTCGATCTTCACCATCGGCTTGACGCCGGCCTTTTTGAAAACCTGATCGAGCGCCATGCGGTTCGGCCGCTGGCGGCCGATCAGAATGAGTGGAACATTGCGCAGGTCCTTGACTGTGATTTCGTCAAGCTTGGCCAGCGGATGATCCTCACGGACCACGCAGACGCTTTTGCCGGTCGCGACACGCTCGACATCGATGCCCGGGCCAATCTCGCCCTCCATCCGCAGGAAACCAAGATCGATCACCCGCTCGCCAACGAGCTTGTTGATGGCGGTCGTCGTTTCGAAAAAGGTCTCGATACGGACGCCGGGAAAATCCCTGACATAATCGATCAGCATGGCGGGCGCGAAATTTTCCCACATGCTGCTTGGCAGGCCGATGCGGACGATTTCCGGGCCAGCCGCACCATTGCGCAGATCCTCGGCGTGGCCAGACATGCGATCGACCGCAAGCAGCACATTCTCCGCATCCCGCGCAAGAAGCACCGCCTCCGGTGTCGGGATCAGCCGCCCCTTGTCGCGGGCAAACAGCGTCAGCGACAGGTCCGCCTCGAGCTGCGCCAGAAGCCGGCTGATACCGGACTGGCTGAGCCCCATGGCCTTGGCCGTGGCGATGGTCGAGCCGGTGGACAGAAGCGTGCGCAGGACTTCGAGCTGCTTGATATTCATGAGGCCAGCACCATGGATGAAAAGACGAGCCGGTTTCGGTTCAGACCTTTTGCCGCCGATAAGCCTTCATGTCACCGGTTTTTTTAGCATTGTCATGCGGTCCGCTCGGTCGCCGGTTACAATTCCACCTCATAGACCCTGTCGTGGGTGGCAACGTGGGCCTCTCCTGATGGGGTCACCCAGCCCCGGAACATGCCGGGCGTATTATAGGGCGCGGCGATGCCACCTTCGGCATCGATGGCAACCAGACCCGCACCGATATCGTAGGGCGCCAGATCCTTGTGGACGAGGTTGCCGGCGGCGGTTTCCAGATCCTGCCCGAGATAGGCGACACGGGACGCGATCTCGTGGCCGACAACGTAACGGATGAAAAACTCGCCCTTGCCGGTGCCGGAAACGGCGCAGGCACCGTTACGGGCATAGGTGCCGGCCCCGATCACCGGGCTGTCACCCACCCGGCCGTCAGGCTTGTTGGTGTAGCCGCCGGTGGAGGTCGCGGCTGCAAGATGCCCCGCCGCATCGAGCGCCACCGCGCCGACGGTTCCGTGCTTTTCGTTTTCCGTCGCTTCCGTACCGGCGGCGGCATGGACTTTCATGGCCGCCAGCGCCTCGACACGTTTTTGCGTGGTGAAATAGGATTGAGGCTCCGTTGCAAGCCCCTTCTCCTGCGCGAACCGGTCTGCCGCTTCGCCGGTGAGATAGACCGCCCGTTCATCCACCATCAGCGCGCGAGCCGCCTTTACCGGGTTTCGGATGGCGCGGGAGGCGCTGATCGCGCCCGCCGCCAGCGTCTTGCCGTCCATGATCGAGGCGTCGAGTTCGTGGATGCCATTCTCGTTGAGCGCCGCCCCATGACCTGCGTTGAAATGCGGGCTGTCCTCCATGACGACGACCGCCGCCTCAACCGCTTCCAGCGCAGTGCCGCCAGCCTTCAGCACGCCATAACCCGCGCGCAGTGCCGCCGCCAGATCGTGGCGAGCCGCCTCCCATTCCTCCGGCGTCATGCTGTCTTCCGGCATCACCCCGCAACCACCGTGAATGGCCAATGCGATCTTCGTCATGTCCTCACTCCACTGTCGCCCCGCCGCCGGCAGGGCCTCTTGCCATCAATGAAAGGCGATATCGCCGATAACACGCACCCGTACCCGCCGCGCGCCGCCGGGCAGATAGGCGATGGGAATATCCTCCACCTCAAGCGTCTTGAGGCTCGCGTGCTCCGCTCCCGAAGCAACCGCCGCGTTCTGCGCTTCGGTCTCGGCTTTCGCAAGCGCCTCGTCGCGGCTCAACCCGGAAAAGACCTGATCCACCTCGCCGGAAACCTGCGCCATTGCCGCACCGAGCGCATTGGCAACCCCTGCATTTTCCACACGCAACACCTCGGAAGCGCCCGGAACCCGTTCAGGTATCAGGAACGCCCCACCGCCGACCGCGACCAGCGGCACGTCTTCCGCAGAAGTCTTCATCTGGTCGAAACTGTCGGCCACCATGTCGCGAATGCGTTGAAGTGTCGCCTGCACGAATGCCGGATCGAGGTCTTTCACACGGTCCCTGTCGCCCATCTCGATCAGGCCTGCGGCAACGGCGATATCCGATGTCGTTAGTGTCTCGCCGCCGAAAACGCGGGCTTCGGTCAGGATGCGATACCCCACCGAGCGCGGGCCGATCTTGCCTGTCTGCGGGTCGACAATCGTCCCGCCGCCAAGTGCGATCGGTAGAAGATCGGGCATGCGGAACAGGGTGCGGACCCCGCCAATATGGACAATGTTGTTCGCCTCACGCGGAAAACCGCCGACAAGGCAACCGATATCGGAGGTAGTGCCGCCAACATCCACCACCATGGCATCGGAAAGCCCGGTGAGGAAGGCGGCACCACGCATCGAATTGGTCGGGCCGGAAGCGAAGCTGTGCACGGGGTTTGCGGCGGCCACATCCGCCAGCGCCACGGTGCCATCGTTCTGGGTCAGATAGAACGGCGCTTTCACGCCAGCCTCCCGTAGCGCATCGGAAAATGCCTGTACCGTGGTCTTGCCCAATGTCTGAAGGGCGGCATTCAGAAGTGCGACGTTCTCGCGCTCCAGGAGCCCGATACGTCCGAGCGTGTGGGAGAGCGTGATGCGCGCATCGGGGATCACCGAACGGACGATCTCCGCCGCCCTCACCTCGCACTCCGTGGTCAGCGGCGAGAAGGTTGCGGAAATGGCGATGGAGGTGATGCCCGCATCGCGGATTTTCATCGCCGCTTCACGGATTTCATCCGGGATCATCGGCACCAGCGGGCTGCCGTCATATTCATGACCGCCGTGGACCATGAAGATCAGCGGATCGACGGCCTCGTGGAGGTCTTTCGGCCAGTCGCACATGGGCGGCAACGAAGAACCTGTTGGTAGCGCGATGCGGATGGCGGCAACCCGCTCCAACCGGGCGCGCTCCACAACCGCATTGGTGAAATGGGTCGTGCCGATCATCACCGCGTCGATCGGGCGATCCGCCGCGCCGACATGACCCGCCACATGGGCAAGCGCCGCCTTTACGCCGGAAAGGACATCCTGCGTGGTCGGAACCTTGATGGAGGCGACAATCGTGTCGCCATCTATGAGAACGGCATCCGTATTAGTGCCGCCAACGTCAATACCGATGCGTTTCATGGGAATACCGATTTAAAGTCAATGTCATAACCGAAGGCACGCGGGCCGACGGCGGCGATGCCGGCAGGCGTCGTCAAGAGTTCCGGCGCTGGCAGGGCGACAACCGTGACACGCTGGCCATACCGCACCGATTCCGTGCCGATGGCGCCGCCCGAAACAGTGTCGAGAAGGCAAAGCAGGTCCGGCGTCATGGCAACCGGCTGGCCATCGCGGAAGGCGACCGCCCATTCATTCTGGAAGGCGAGTTCGAGGCGCGAGCCCCTGTCAGCGTCGATGCCTTCAATAGTGGTGCTACCGCGCAGGAAGCCACCGGTGGTCTCGCGGGCCACATCCACCACCTTGCCGCGGAAGAGCTGCTTTCCACCCTCGTGGTTGAGAACCGCCTGAACCGGGTCATCATGGCGCGCACGCGCCTCCATCACCGCGCGCCCAAGTTCGGTCGCCTTGGTGACGGTGTAATGAATGCCCCATTCCTTCACTTCCTTGCCGGTGCGCGGCGCCTTGCAGGTGGCGGCGGTGGAGCCGACTTCGGTGCAGACCTTGCGCGAGATGCGCTCCATCCACTTCCACGAGGCGGCGCGCGTCACGATCACCTCATTGTCGCGTACATCAACCAGCGACAGCGGAAACATCGGCAGATTGCCGATAGCGAAGGACGTCATCTGCGCTTCGGGATAGGCGCGTCCCATCGCATCCGCATTGACGACGGGCCGGTCGAGCATGGCGGCAGCGAGGAAAGAAGACAGCGCGTTCGAACCGCCGATTTCAACGCTCATGATCGCCCGGAACGGCTTGCCGAGATAATCCTCCATCACCTCCACCGCGCGGGCGAGATGAACGGGGTCTCCCAACCGCTCCTGACCAACGAGCGGCGCGCCCATCTTGGAGACAACGGCAACCATGTCGTCATCTGCGAGCGCCATCGGGTCCATGACCTTCACCCGTCTGCCTTCGGCATAAAGCCGGCGCAGATTGAGCGTCGAGATATAGGGATTACCTCCGCCGCCCGTTCCCAAAATCCAGGCGCCGGTGGCCAGAGGTTCGATATCGTCTTCTGAAAATTCCTGGATCATGCGTCATCCTCGGGCATGCCGCAGCCGTTCCGGCGCAAGCAATGCTCCTTCCCTTTATCGTTCCAAGTCTCATCGGCCCCGCCCTCAGGCGGGACCGGTTTTCATGCGGCGGAGATCACTCCGCCTTGCAGTCCCAATGGAAGTTGGAGAAGTTCAGGTCCCAGCTCTGCATGGGAATGAACTCGTAACCCTGAAGGCACTTGTTCGCCGCATAACGGCGGTTCGGTGCAACCGCCCAGACATCCGGCTGAAGATCGGCGATCTTCGTCTGGAGTTCCTTGTAGGTGGCGTTCTGCTCGCCGACATCGGTCGTGGCACGAACCTTGTCGATCAGCCCGTCGATTTCCGCGCTCTGCAACCATTCCATCGACATCCATGTGCCTGATGCCTTGGAGTGATACTGGTTGTAGAACATCGCATCCGGAGACGGATAGGTCGGCGAGATATTCACCTGCGTCGACGCAGGCGTCGTTTCAGGCTTGGAGGAAAGCTCAACGATACGGTTCCACGGCTCTGGCTTGATATCGAGCGTAATACCGATTTGCTCGAGGCTGGACTGCAAAAGCAGCGCCACTTCCGCCTCGAAGGCCAGCGAAGCGACATAGCTGTTGACGAGCGTGATCTTCTGGCCGGCATATTTCGACTTCGCCAGCTCTTCCTTCGCCTTTTCCAGATCGTAGACGCCGGGCTGGATATCGCCGTTATGCGCGTCCTTGAAAGCGTCGGAGAGCGGTCCCTTCATGTCGAAACCGGGATAGATCACTTCCTGGATCGTCTTGTAGTCCGTTGCGTAGGCAATGGCGCGGCGAACGTGAACGTCGTCGGTCGGGTAGACCTTGGTGTTCAGCTTGATGACGAAACCGCCGGCGGTGCGGGTCTGGATCAGCTTGTAGTTTTTCATACGGCCGATGGATTCGTAGGTGTCGTTGCCAAGCCCGTGCGAGGAAAGGCCAAGTTCGCCCTTTTCCGCAAGCGCCTTGACGGTGGCGTCGTCGCTCGTCTGGACGAAGCGTACTTCATCGATCGGCTTACCCTTGGTCCAGCCAAGGAAATAGTCCGCATTGCGGGCAATGACCATATCGGCAGAACGGTTGTAGCTGACGAGCTTGTAGGGGCCGGAACCGGCGGAATGTTCGCCAACATAGGCCTCGCCCCACTTGTCTTCGGGCTTGGCATTGGCTTCGATCAGCGTCTTGTTCAGCGCCATCATCAGCGGCGTGGCTGCCATGAAGGGCGAAAACTGACGCTCGATCTTCATGACGAGCGTCGCATCGTCAGGCGCGGTGACGTTTTCGGGCTTCAGCACGCCGACGATGAGGTTCGACGGCCCCTTGTTGATGCCAAGCAGGCGCTGCACGGACCAGACGAGATCGGCAGCCTTTACCGCCGTGCCGTCCTGGAACTTCGCATCGTCGCGCAGATGGAAGGTATAGGTCAGGCCGTCTTCAGAAATATCCCAGGACTTTGCCAGATGCGGCACGATTTCGCCCTTGGCGTTCACCGTGGTCAGGCCGTCATACATGTTCACGATGGCCATGTAGCCGGTATAGTCCGTCACTTTCGCCGGGTCGAGCGAACTGAATATCTGCATGGTGTTGACCGCGACCGACACCTTGTCTTCCGCAAAAGCAGCGGAAGAAACAAGCGGCAACGCGATTGCCGTGCCGAGCGCAAGCACGGCAAGGCGGGAAGAAAGTCCTGGCATTTTCATTGTCGTTCTCCTCTTTATTGCGGGTCATTTGCCCCGCTTATGGTTAGGCAGCCTTGCCGACCGGGACGGGCAGCGGTGAGAAAGGAATGTCCGGGTAACCGAAAGCCGCCGGTCCAACGACTTCGAGCGCGCGGGCGCTGCGCAGCAGATCGTGGCAGGGGATCGCGACCACGGCCACGCGCTGGCCGTAACGCAGGACTTCGGTGGTGATCGGGTAACCGGTATCGACATCGAGCAAGACGATCAGATCAGGGACGGTCACTTCCACCTTGCCGTCACGGCGGAACAGCAGGAATTCGTTCTGGATCGCCACGCTCGCCGTCTGGCCCGAGCAATCGTCGAAGCCGGAAAGCTCGACATCGCCCACGGCGAAACCGCCGCGCAGATGGCGTTTCAGATCGGTGATCTTGCCGTTGAAGATGCGCCGTCCGCCTTCAAGCGCGCAGACTGCCGCAATCGGGTCTTCCTGCTGCTTGCGGGCACGGATCACCGCCTCGCCGAGCGCGATCGCCTTGGTGTAGGTTTTCGGAATACCATACTGGTGCACGTAGTGGGCCTGCATCGGCGCGGTCGCCAGCATTGCGCCGCCGCCCTGAGAAACGACGCAGGCGCGGGCCATGCGCTCGTGCCAGACTTCGGAAACGGCGTGGCTGAAGATCACGGCATTGCCGTGCAGGTCGCACATCACCGATGGCGTCGAACTGTGGCCGTAGATGGAGAAGGTCGTCATCTGCATCTCTGGGAAAGCCCGGCCCATGCCGTCGCAATCGAGGATCGGCAGGCCACCAAGCGCCGCCGTCACCAGCGGGTTCATGGAGTTCGAGCCGCCGATTTCCTCGCAGACGATGGCGTCTACCGGCGTGCGGATCAGCTCTTCCATGGCGCGCAGGCAACGCAGCCCCTCACGACCCTCGCGAATGCGCTCCACGCCAACAACGGGGGCGCCAATGCCGCCGATGGACATGCAAAGCGCGTCCGGCTCGATGGCGTCTGTCGCAAGGATCTTCATCTCGTAACCGGCCTTCATGGCCTCGAGTGCAAGCAGCTTGCCCAGATAGGGATTGCCGCCGCCGCCAGTGCCGAGAATGCCCGCACCGATTTCCAGCGCGTCGAGATCTTCCCTCGTCAGCGTACGCAATGCCGCTTCGTCATATTTCAGCTTGCGCGTCTCAGCCATGATTGGCTCCCATTTCTCCAACGACTTTCACATGAATGCGGGTGGCATTGCCGGGCAGATAGGCAAGCGGCATATCCTCGCGCTCGATGACTTCCAGCGTTTCGGCCACTGCACCAGCCGCAATCGCCTTTTCGCGTGCCTCGGCCTCCGCCTCCGCAAGCGCGCTTTCACGCGTGCGCCCCTCGATCAGCGAGAAGACGCGGTCCGTCTCGCCGCTGATCTGCGCGATCGCTGCACCCACGGCATTCGCCACCGCGAAATTCTCGGGGCGGATGACGTCCAGATCACCGATACGGTCAGGCATGAGAATGGAGCCGCCGCCAACGGCGATCACCGGCACCGGTGATGACGAGATGCGGCTGCGCTCCACACAGGACTCGAGCATGTCGTTGATCTTTTTGACTGCGGCATCCACCAGCCGCTTGTCCAGAGTGGAAACCAGAGCCTTCTCGCCCACGTCCGCCTTGCCGGAGGCGACAGCGATATCGGTTGCAGTCAGGGTCGTGCCGCCGAAGCAGAGTGCCTCACGGCGGACGCGGTAACCGACTGATTTCGGGCCAACGGTGAGGCCATGTTCGCCATTGACCACCAGCGAGCCGCCACCGAGACCGATCGAGAACACATCCGGCATGCGGAAATTGGTGCGCACGCCACCAATATCCACCGTCGTGGACGCTTGGCGCGGAAAGCCGTGCGACAGCGAGCCGACATCGGAGGTGGTGCCGCCGACATCCACGACCACGGCATCCTTGAGGCCGGTGAGGAAAGCAGCGCCGCGCATGGAATTCGTCGGGCCTGAGGCGAAGGTGAGCACAGGGAAGCCGCGCACCACATCCGCCGCCATCAGCGTGCCGTCGTTCTGGGTGATGTAGAACGGGCAGGTTATGCCCGCTGCCTTCAGCGCCTCGCCGAAAGCGGCAACGGTGCGGTCCGCAAGCGAAAGAAGGCTGGCATTCATGATCGCAGCACTTTCGCGGGCGAGCAGACCATGCCGTCCGATATCCTTGGACATAACCACCGGCAGGCCGGGGCAGCGCTCCTGCAGGATATCCTTCGCCCGCACTTCCATCGCATCATTGATGCCGCTGAAAACGCAGGTGACGGCCGCGGCCTTCAGGCCCTTTGCGCGGATATCGGCGGCGATGCGGACGATTTCGTCCTCATCGAGGGCTGAGATTTCGCGACCGTCGAATTCATATCCGCCGCGGACCTGATAACCGTGGTTACCAACGATTTCCCGGAGGTCATCCGGCCAGTCGACCATCGGCGGCAGGCCGGCGCCGGACGGCAGGCCGATCCGGATGGCGGCGACCTCGTCCATATGCCGCCGCTCGATCACCGCATTGGTGAAATGCGTGGTGCCGATCATCACGGCACCGATGTGTGCCCTGTCGATGCCCGACGCCTCGATCACCTTTTCAAGGGCTTCGATGACACCGGACGTCACATCTTCGGTGGTGGAGGCTTTCACCCCCGCCAGAACAGTCTTTTCCTGTAACACAACGGCATCGGTATTTGTGCCGCCGACGTCAATTCCAACGCGATACACGTCAGGCTCCTCTTTTATCAATCGGTCGTTTTTACGAGGAAGCGCATACGCTCTTCCTCTGTCACGGTGGGTTTCAGGCGCTCTTCCTCGTCGGTAACGACGGGGATCGCCGCGATAAGGGCGCGGGTGTAGGGATGCTTCGGCTCGGCGAAAACCGCAGACGTCACCCCTTCCTCGACGATCTCGCCACGCAGCATGATGGCGATGCGCGAACAGAAATTGCGCATCAGCGAGAGGTCGTGCGAGATCATCAGATAGGTCAGGCCAAGCTCTTCCCGCAGCTGCAGCAGAAGGTCGATAACGGTCTTCTGCACGGAGACATCAAGCGCCGCCGTCGGCTCGTCGAGGATGAGGATTTTCGGTTCAGCCGCGAGCGCACGGGCAATGGCCACGCGCTGCTTCTGTCCGCCGGAAAGCTCATGCGGATATTTGCCGAGATAGGATTGCGGCAACCGCACCAGCCCCATCAGTTCCTGCATGCGGTTTTCGCGCGCCTGCGCATCCATGCCGATGGATTTCAGCGGTAGGGTAAGCGTCTGCCTGACGGTGCGCTTCGGATTGAGGGAAGTGCCCGGGTTTTGATAGACGATCTGAGTCAGCCGCTTGCCGCGCGCAGGCGCTGGAGCGTCGATCACCAGATTGCCGGAAGTGGCCCGCGAAAGACCCATGATCATGCGCGCAACCGAGGTCTTGCCGGAACCGGATTCACCCGCCAGACCAAAAACTTCGCCTTCCTTCAGCGTCAAGTTCACATCGCGGACAGCGTGATAACCGTTACGCCGGCCGTAAATCTTGTTCAGCCCTTCAATGATGACGATGGGCGAGCGAGTGCTTTGTGCCAGATCGGTGACGCGGGGACCATAAAGCGGCGGCACCGCATCCAGCAGCGAACGCGTGTAATCCGCAGCGGGAGCATGCAGGATTTGCGTGCAGGGACCGGTCTCGACGATATCGCCATGGTGCATGACCACGACCCTGTCGGCCACCTTGCGCACGACGCCGAGATTGTGGGTGATCATCAGCAGCGCCATGTTTTCTTCGGCCACCAGCTGGTTGATGAGATTGAGGATTTCATCCTGTGTGGTCACGTCGAGCGCCGTACCGGGCTCATCCGCGATCAGGAGCTTCGGCTGGTGCAGCAGCGCAAGCCCGATCAACACGCGCTGGCGCATGCCGCCCGAAAGCTCGGACGGATAGGCATTCATGACCCGCTCGGTATCGCCAAGCTGCACGCGGCGCAGAACCGCTGCGATACGGGTGCGGCGCTCTGTCTTGGACGAGTTGATGCCGTTGCGCTTGTCGGCAAAGCGCATGACATCATCGAGATGCGTGCCGATCTTGAAGACCGGATTGAAGGAAGACAGCGGGTCCTGCATGATCAGCGAAAACGCCGTTCCCTTAAGCGCCTCGCGTTCCCTTCGCGGCATGGCGAGCACATCCCGCCCGTCGATGACAATGGCGCCGGAGGCAATAGTGGCATTCTTCGGCAAAGTGCCGATGATCGCCTTGGCGGTGACCGATTTACCCGACCCGGTTTCGCCGATCAGCGCCACCCGCTCGCCGGCTGAGACTGTGAAGGCGACATCGCGCAGCACTTGGCGCGTGCGACCGTAGTTGGTGAAGGTGACGTTGAGGTTTTCGACTTTGAGAAGCGGTTCAGTCATGGCTTTAGCTTTCCACGTCGAACATGTCACGCAGGCCGTCGCCCAGCAGATTGAAACCCAGCGTCACGTAAAGCACGGCCGCGCCGGGGCAGAGGACTTCCCACCAGAAATCCGGCATGAACTGGCGCCCGTCGGCAACCATCGATCCGAGGTCGGGGGTCGGCGGCTTGACGCCGAAACCGAGGAAGCTCAGCGTCGCACCGAAGAGGATGACGAAAGCCGCATCCAGCGTCGTCTTGACTGATATGACCGAGACGCAATTGGGCAGGATTTCGCGAAAGAGGATGTGGAATGGCCCGGCACCGGCAAGACGCGCCGCCTCGATGTAATCCTCGGACGCGATGGACTTCGACACCGAATAAATCAGCCGCGCATGCCAGGTCCACCACAGAAGCGTGATCGCGATCATAGCGTTCATCAGCGTCGGTTCCAAAAGGTTGGAGACCGCCAGCGCCATGACGAGCGGCGGCATGGCCAGCATCACATTCGTCAGGCCGCTGATGATTTTTTCAGTCCAGCCGCCGAAATAACCGGCCATCAGACCAAGCACCGTGCCGACGGGAACCGAAATGCCGAGCACACCGATAACAAGAAGAAGCGAGACCCTGAGCCCGAATACGGTACGGGAAAAGATGTCGCGTCCGGCCTTGTCGGTGCCGAACCAGTGCTCCATATCCGGCGGCATGTGGCGGGCACGGAAATCGACGACAGCGCCGATATGTTTGGGATAGGGTGTGAGCCAGGGCGCAAAGATTGCCAGAACCAGCACCGACAACAGGATCAGCGAACCGATGACCGCCGCCGGATTGCGGCTGAAGCGGTACCACATCATGTAACCGGCGCTTAAACCGCGATCGGTGGGTTCGAGCATTTTGATATCAGCCATCAGCGAGCCTCCTTGCGGCGCAGGCGCGGGTCGATGATCGAGATCAGGACATCAACGATCAGGTTCGCAACGATGAAGAACAGGCCGGCCACCAGCACCACGGCGGTCACGGCATTGAGGTCTTTCTGCAGGATGGCGTTCAGCCCGTAGGAAGCGAAGCCGCCCCAGGCGAAGACCATTTCGATCACGAAGGCATTGCCGATCAGCGAGGCGAATTCGAGCCCCATGATCGTCAGCGGCGCTATGGAAGAGAGCTTCAAGAGATAACGGAAGATGATGACCCGCTCCGGCACGCCGAAGCTTTGCAGGGTAAGCACGTGATCCTTGCGCTGGTTCTCGATCATCGAGGAACGCGTGATGCGGGTGATCTGGCCGATACCGGCCATGGAGAGCGCAAAAGCCGGCAGCGCAAGGTGTTTCAGCGCCTCCAGCACCACATCGAACCGTCCGGCAAGCGTACCGTCGATCAGGATGAAGCCCGTCGGGCCACCCTGCCAGCCAAGTGAGTGATCGAGCCTGCCGATGATCGGCCAGCCGGAGACAAAGCGGGCGGCCAGCAATTGCAGCGTGATGGCGAAAAGAAAGCTCGGGATTGTCACGCCCGTGAGCGACAGGATGCGGCCGATATGGTCAAGCGGACGGTCGCGGTAATGCGCGGTGATGACGCCGAGCGGGATGGCGACGGCAAACATGAAGATGACCGAGACCAGAACCAGTTCGACGGTCGCGGGAACAGTCTGCGCCAGATCAGTGGTGACGGGGCGCTGGGAAACCAGCGAAAAACCGAGATCGCCGTGCAGGGCATTGCCGATATAGTCGAGATATTGAACGGCGAGCGGCTTATCGAGACCCATCTCACCACGCAGCGCATCCACCTGTTCCTGCGTCGCCGCAGGGCCGAGCGCCATACGGGCTGGATCACCCGGCACCACGCGAGCGAGAACGAAAATCATGATGGACAGGGCGATCATGACCAGCACGAAAGCGCCGAGCCTGTTCAAAATCGCGACCAGCGGATGTTGCTGCATCGGTGGAACGTTCCTTGTGCATCAGTTGCCTGAGCACAAGTTTTCACCACCATCCCTTTTGAACAATCTCTGAAAGGTATAGTTTTTTGAAAGATGAGTATAGGTTTTTATGCTTAAACGCCCTATCCCTTTGTGAATGACACTCCTGCCCCGCACCCGCCTCTGCCGCCGAATCGCCAGCGAAACCGCCGGCATAATCTTTCTGCGCGCCCCGGCGGGCGCGGGAAAAAGCGTGCTGCTGGAAATGCTGGCAAAGGAGTTGGGAACGCAGATATGCCGCACGCACCAGCCGCGAAGCGATGATGCAGCAAATGACTGCCTTCTATGGGACGTGCCGGTTTTCGCACGGGCAGTGCGCATGCCCGCCGCCATTCTGGAAACGGTGCGTTTTATGGTCATTGCCTGCCGCCCGGATCAACGGATAAGCGGACTGGCCCGGCAGATCCTGCATCGCGGTTCGCTTACCATCGGACCGGATGAACTGGCGCTAGGGCAAGATGAGACCGAAAGCCTCCCCCCTCAACAGCGGCGTCTGGTACTGCAGGATTATGCAGGATGGCCGGCCTTTCTGTCGCTTGCCCGGCATCCGGATGAAAAGCTGTGTGCCGACTATCTTCGGGAAAACTACCTGCCGCATCTTTCACCCGCCCAGACGGTTGAGCTTTCATTCTGGCTCGAAAACCCCTCCGCAGAACCCGAGGCGGAATGGACAGAACTGCTGCCGCCCTTCCTGACTGGAACCCCCGAAAATCACCCCACCCTAATACGGCTTCTCACCCTGGCTGCGCGAGAACGTCTCTCCACCTTGCAGGCCGGCAGCGCCGTGGTGGAGGTCGCATCGGCTTTTGAAAAGGCTGGACATGCGCTCCCGGCCATGGCGATGCTGCTCGACCGCGGTTATGAGACCCATGCCGCGCAAATTCTTGAACGCGCCCATGGCCGCGAACTGATCTACCGAAGCAGCGTCGACAGGTTTCGCGAGATCATCATGCGGTTTTCGCAGGACATGATCGCAACGAATGAAACCGTGCTCTTTGCCGTTACCCGCGCATTGCTGAAACAGGGTGAATTGCAGCGCGTGCGCCATCTGCTCGGCAAAAGCCTCGGATCGGATTATCTCGATCCGCTGAAGGTGCTCGCCCGTGGTTCGCGTTTTTCCTTTGCCGCCCGCACCTTCCGGCTGAACCTGATGATTGCCGAGGATCTGACGCCCAATGACGCGGTGATAACGCGTCTCGCCGAGTTCATGGCCGATTATCCCATGGACGATCACGGCAAGTGGGCGGCCTATTACAATGCACTGCTGGAATTTGAAATTCGCCGCCGCAATTTCCGCGAGGCGGAGGCGGCTGCCGCCCGTGCGCTGATCTATCTGCGCAAGATGGGCGGGCAGCCCCTGCTCGAATTCTTCATCCACCTGCACCAGATCGTGTTGCGGCTGATGAGCGGTGATGTGCTTCTGGCGCGTCGCGCAGCACAGGAGGCCCGCACGCGGCTGGAACAGGTGCCGCATGATGCGGTGCAGGAGTTCCGGATGCTGCGACTGGCGGAAGCCTGCCTTGCCTATGAGGCCGGAAAGCCCCGCGATCTCCTGCATTTCGTCGAACATGAATTCGATCATTTTGCTGCGGCCGAGATATGGCCGAGCCTCATGCAGTTCGCCCTGCATTATGCTTCGCAGGTGCTGATCGACCATTTTCCGATGACCGTTCGCCCGGGTTTTCTAGACGGTCTGTGGATTCATCTGTCGGAAGGGCTGCAATTCCATGCGATGATGGAAATCAGGACGGCCATCGCCTATCAGAACGCCAACCGCTGGGCGGATGCCGCTGCAACCCTTTCCGCGATCCGCATGCCGATGGGCCGCAACTGGGTGGAGAGCGCACATGACGACCTCTCCCGGCTGACGCGGCGCGATGAAATCGCCTATGTCATGGCCTGGCTGCGCGATGCGGTGCATCTTTTCACGCCGCGCGCCTATCTCTCCCGCCAGATCGACGCGATGATCGCCAACCCCAAGGTCACCAACCGCGAGAAAGTCGCGCTCAGAATATGGCAGAGCTATGCCGCGCACCAGCGTCGCGACAATGCCGCCGCCCGTGCCCATATTCTGACCGCGCTTGAATCGGCAACCCGCCTTGGCTGCAGCGGCGTCCTGTCGGAAGAGCGCGTCTTCCTGTCGCCGCTTCTCAACAATCGCCGCATCCGCAGTTTCATCGAAACCTCTTCCGATGTCCGCACCGCGCTGTCGATTTTCGCCGCCTCGGTGAACTCGCCGCAGGCACGCGCCCTGCATGGCGGGCTTTCGCAGCGGGAAGCGCAGATGCTGCAACTTCTGGCCAGCGGCATGTCGAACAAGAAGATCGCCCAGACGCTTAACATTTCCGAAGTGACGGTGAAGTTTCACCTCGGCAACCTGTTCCGCAAGCTGGATTGCAAACGCCGCGCGGAGGCGATCCGCGCGGCGAAAGCACTGGGCTGGCTATAAGGTTCAGCGGTTGTTCTTCTTGCGCCATTCGGCAAAAGCCGTCTGGTGTTCTTCCTTGGTGCAGGGGTAAAGCCCGATGATCGTCTGGCCGGCCTTGACCTGCTCCACCACGAAATCTTCGTAAGCCGTCATTTCCACCGCCTCGGTCGCAACTTCGTCGGCAATGCCGGCGGGGATGACGATGACGCAATCCGCGTCACCAACGATGATGTCGCCGGGAAAGACCGGCGCATCGCCGCAGCCGATCGGGCCGTTGATTTCGATCGCCTCGTGTTTGGTCAGGTTGGTGGGGCTGGAAGGACGGGTGTGGTAAGCCGGAATATCCAGCTCGGCAATGGTGGCCGCATCACGGAAACCGCCATCGGAAACGATGCCCGCACCGCCGCGAACCATCAGGCGGGTCACCAGAATATCGCCGGCCGAGGCGGCGCTGGCATCCTTGCGGCTGTCCATGACAAGCACGTGGCCCGGCGGGCAGGTTTCGATGGCGACGCGCTGCGGATGGGCGGGATTGCGGAATTCGACGAGCTGGTTACGGTCTTCGCGGGCCGGCATGTAGCGCAGGGTAAAGGCCGGGCCGACCATGTTCTTGCCCTTGTAGCCCAGCGGGCGCACGCCCTGGATGACCTGGTTGCGCAGGCCGCGCTTGTAAAGCGCCGTCGCCAGGGTAGCGACGGAAATCGTCATCAGTTTTTCGCGCGTTTCATTGTTCATGTCTGTCTCCTCGCAATGGGCGGATAGATGTGTTTCAAGTTCTGTGAATGGGCTCGTCTATGAAGACGCCGCCCTGATATTTTGCGATCGCAGCCTCGGGATCGGGGCGCGGCACATCACGTTCAATTTCCGCGCGGTAGCGCGCGGCATTATCGCGCCGCTGCCAGCCGAGAAAATCGACATGGGAATTATCCCACCAGCTGTCATCATTGGCGGAAACGCCCCAGATGACCGGGCATCCAAGCTTCGGCACGCAGAAGGTGGCCTCGATCAGCGAAACGAAGTCGCCGTAGCTCAGCCAGGTCGACAGCATCCGCCAGTTGGAGGGCTTTTCTTCGCAAGAGCCAATCCGGACGATAGCAGTCTCCTGGCCGAATTTGGAATGGTAGAGGCTCGCCATCGCCTCGCCGAAAATCTTCGAGACGCCGTAGAGACCATCAGGCAGAAAGGGCGTGTCGGGAGCAAGCTGTTTGCCCTGCGGGTAATAACCGATCGCGTGATTGCTGGAGGCGAAAAGAATGCGCGGCATGCCGTTAAGCCTCGCCGCCTCGTAGAGATTGTAGACCCCGCGCAAATTGGCAGACTCAATCGGGTCGAAGGCCCTCTCGACGGAAACTCCGCCGAGATGAACGATGCCGTCGCAGCCCCTCACGAGATCATGGACCGCCTGCTCGTCCTCAAGCGCGCAACGAACGAGCTCTTCGTGAGATGCTGGTGAACCGAGATCAACGACGTCAGAAAGACGAATGATTTCGGCGACATGGCCAAGCCGCCCGCGCAGTATGCTGCCCAGCTTGCCGCCGGCACCGGTGATGAGCAATCGCTTCAACATGATGGTGCCCCTTAGAAAATATCGGGCTCGCCGGCGGTGCGGCCGAAATCCGTCTGCAGGAAGTCGAAATCGCAACCTTGATCGGCCTGCGTGACGTGCTTTGAGAAGAGATAACCATAACCGCGCTCATAACGCGGCGCAGGTGCCTGCCAGGCGGCACGGCGGCTGGCGATCTCCTCTTCGCTGACCAGCATGTCGAGGCGTCGCTGCGGCAGGTCGAGGCGCACGATATCGCCTGTTTTCAGGAGCGCGAGCGGGCCGCCGACGAAGCTTTCCGGCGCGACATGCAGCACGCAGGCGCCATAGGACGTGCCGGACATGCGGGCATCGGAAATGCGTACCATGTCGCGGTGGCCCTTCTTGATCAACGCCTTCGGGATGGGCAGCATACCCCATTCGGGAAAGCCGGGACCGCCGAGCGGACCGGCATTGCGCAGCACCAGAACATGATCCGGCGTGATATCAAGGTTCTCGTCGTCGATCGCCTTCTTCATCTCCGGATAGCTGTCGAAGACCAGCGCCGGGCCTTCGTGCAGATGATATTTCGGATCGCAGGCAGCGGGCTTGATGACGGCGCCGTCAGGGCAAAGATTGCCGCGCAACACCGCAAGCGAGCCTTCCGCATAAACCGGATTGTCGAGCGAGCGAATGACGTCGTCGTTGTAGACCTTCGCGCCTTCGAGATTTTCACCCATGCTGCGGCCGGTCACGGTCAGCGCCGAACAGTCGAGACGGCTTTCCAGCTGCTTCATCAGCGCGCGCAGACCGCCGGCATAATAAAAATCCTCCATCAGATAGTCTTTGCCGGAGGGGCGGACATTGGCGATGAGCGGCGTGACCCGGCCAAGTTCGTCCAGCTCGTCCAGCGTCATCGGCACGCCGGCGCGGCGCGCCATGGCGATCAGATGCACGACGGCATTGGTGGAGCAACCGGTCGCCATGGCGACGATGGCGGCATTGCGAAACGCCGTCGCGGTCAGAATACGGTCCGGCGTCAGCTCCTCGCCCACCATCTCCACGATACGTCGGCCACAACCTGCCGACATGCGCTGGTGTTCGGCATCTACCGCCGGAATGGAGGAAGCTCCCGGCAGGGTGAGGCCAAGCGCATCGGTGATGGCGGTCATGGTCGAAGCGGTGCCCATGGTCATGCAGACACCGGCGGAGCGGGCGATGCCACCCTGCACGCCCCGCCATTCCTCATCCGTAACATTGCCGGCACGCCGCTCGTCCCAATATTTCCAGGCGTCCGAACCGGAACCGAGCACCTTGCCGGCATAATTGCCGCGCAACATCGGGCCTGCAGGCAGATAGATCATCGGCACGCCGGCCGAAATCGCGCCCATGACGAGGCCGGGTGTCGTCTTGTCGCAACCGCCCATCAGCACCACGCCGTCAAGCGGATGCGAGCGGATCATTTCTTCCGTCTCCATCGCCAGCATGTTGCGGTAAAGCATCGATGTCGGCTTGGTGAAGCTCTCATCGACGGAGAGCGATGGCATTTCGACGGGGAAGCCGCCCGCTTGCAGGACACCACGCTTCACATCCTTCACCCGCTCTGGGAAATGCGAATGACAGGTGTTGAGCTCCGACCATGTGTTCAGGATGCCGATGACGGGTTTGCCGACGAAATCCTCCTCCGCATAACCAAGCTGCATCATGCGCGAGCGGTGGCCGAAGCTGCGCAGGTCGTCGGGTGCGAACCAGCGGTCGGAACGGAGTTTTTTATCGGTCATGTCAATGGTCCTGCGTTGCGGGTTGCGCCTGGAGCTGTCAGTCCTGCCGGAGCGTCAGCCCGCTCGTCGTATCGAAAAGATGGATGTGTTCCAGCGGCGCCGACAGACGGATGACTTCGTCAGCCGATGTCGAGGTCTGACCGGAAAGATGCAGCGTCACCCGGGTGCCATCACCGAGAGTGCCGTAAAGATAGGACTCGCCGCCCAGCTGCTCGGCGGTGCGCACAGACATGGTCAGTGCGCCTTCGCCACCCGCCTGCACATGGTTCGGACGGACACCGAGCGTCACTTTCTGACTGGGCTTGTAGGCAAAACCGGTCTGCGGCAGAGGGATCAGTTCGCCGGTGGCGATCTTCAGGGACGGCGTTGCATCCGAAGTCACTTCGCCGGCAAAGAAGTTCATCTTCGGCGAGCCGATGAAGCCCGCCACGAAGAGATTGGCCGGGCGGTTATAGAGATCGAGCGGCACGCCGAACTGTTCGAGCTTGCCGGCGCGCAGAACGGCGATCTTGTCGGCCATGGTCATGGCTTCCACCTGATCATGCGTCACATAGATCATGGTATTACCGAGACGCCGGTGCAGGCTGGAAATCTCGCCGCGCATGTCGACGCGCAGTTCCGCATCGAGGTTGGAAAGCGGCTCATCGAAAAGGAACACGCGCGGTTCGCGCACGACGGCGCGGCCAATGGCGACGCGCTGGCGCTGACCGCCGGACAGATCCTTCGGACGACGCTCCAGAAGCTGGTCGATCTGCAGCATCTTGGCCACCTGGTTGATCTTTTCAGCGATGTCCTTCTTGGGTGTGCCGATATTCTCAAGCCCGAAGGACAGGTTTTCGCGAACCGTCATATGCGGATAAAGGGCGTAGGACTGGAACACCATGGCAAGGCCGCGATCTGCGGCCGGCACCGCGTTGACCACATCGCCGCCGATGACGATATCGCCGCCGCTCAATTCCTCAAGGCCCGAGATCATGCGCAGCAGGGTCGACTTGCCGCAGCCGGAAGGGCCAACGAAAACACAGAATTCGCCGTGCTTGATATCGAGATCGACACCCTTGATCACATCGAGGGCACCATATGTCTTTTTGACCTGACGAAGCTGAATACTTGCCATTGTCGTATTTCCTCCCTGAGGATTATTTGCCGCCCGTCGATGCAATGCCGGTGGCGATGTATTTCTGCAGGAACATGAAGACCAGCGCGATCGGCGCAAGCGTCAGCACCGTCATGGCCAGAAGATTGCTCCATTCCGTCGTCATCTCCCCCTGGAAGGAGTTGAGCGCCAGCTGCAGGGTGAAGTTGTCATTGCGGGTCAGCACGATCAGCGGCCAGAGGAAATCGTTCCAGCGCCACATGATCGCAAGGATCGCCAGAACGGCAAGCGCCGGCGCCGAAAGAGGCAGGATGATGCGCCAGTAGATCTTCCACTCGCTCGCCTTGTCCATGCGGGCGGCATCGAGGATTTCATCCGGGATCGTCAGCATATATTGCCGGAGCAGAAAGACACCGGTCGGGGTGGCGGCACCGGGAATGATGACGCCCCAGAGACTGTTGATCATGCCCAGCTGGCTGGTGATGAGAAACAGCGGCACCAGCACGACGGTCTGCGGGATCATCAGCGTGCCGACAACCAGCGCCAGCACCACGCCCCTGCCCTTGAACTGGTATTTCGAGAGCGCAAAGGCCGCCATGGAATTGACGATTAGCATGATGAGGGTTGACGTCACCGTGATGAAGGTCGAGTTCCAGAAATAGAGCGGAAAATTGAAGCGCTGGAAAAGCTCGGTGTAGTTTTCCGTGGCGAGCGCCACCTTTTCAGCCGGCTTCAGCTCGTTGAACTGCATCTTCAGGACTTCAGTGGGCTTGGCCGGGTCAACCACCTGGGCAACGAGGCCGATGCGCCTGATCATGCCGAACTTGCGGCCATCCTTGTCGACATAGGCCGGCAGCGGCGCTGCCTGCCCGTCCACCACCACGGTCTCCTGCGTATAGGGCAGGAGGCGCGGCGGGAAACGCTGCAGATCGGCTTCCGTCTTGAACGAGGAGAGCACCAGCCAGACGACGGGGCCGAACATCATCAGCACAGCCACGCCGAGATAGGCGTAGGACAGCCAGTCGGTCCAGTGCAGCTTACCGTTGCGGCCGCGGGTGCGGGTCAGAAATGCGCCAATCCTAGCCATCGACCTTGCTCCTGTTTGCCCGGAATTGCAGGGCGGTCAGCACCACGAGCACCACGGCGAGCAGCAGCGAAGCGGCAGCCGCAAGGCCGAAATTGCGGGGCGTCCCGGCAAAGCCGGTCTGATAGATAAACTGAATGATGAAGGTGGTCGCCGAACCCGGGCCGCCACCCGTGAAGGCAAAGACTTCATCGAAGGTCTGCACGCCCTTGATGAGCGACAGGACGAGAACGACGAGCATGGTGGGTGCAAGCAGCGGCAGCGTAATGCGCCGGAAGATGCGCCAAGGGCTTGCCTTGTCGAGCTGCGCCGCCTCATAGACATCGCGCGGGATCGCCTGCAGGCCGGCCAGAAGAATGAGCGTGTAGAAGCCCATATGCGCCCAGACTGAGAGGAAGACCGACCAGCCGAAGGCAAGATTGGCTTCGAGCAACCAGTCGACCGAACCGAGGCCGAGGCCCTCCATCGCGGCGTTGAGAACGCCGAAACGCTGGAGAATCCACTTCCAGATCAAGGCCACAACGACGGGCGACAACAGCACGGGGAAGAAGAAGACGGCACGGAAGAACCCCCGCGCCCGGATATCGCGGTTGAGCACGATGGCCGTGATCAGCGAAAAGCCGACCATGAAACCCACCTGCAGCACCACGAAGAAAACCGTGTTCCAAACGGAGCGCCAGAACAGGTCACGCTCACAGGAATTGGGGTCGAGGTAGTTCTGACAGGAAAGAAGGACTGAGAAATTTTCGCCGCCCACGGCAGGGCGTTCGGAAAGCAATATGTGTTCGCTGCCGGTCACGGAATAGGCCATGTTCAGCACGATCGGCAGAAAGGCGAAGACCGCGAACAGGATCAGATTGGGTGTGAGAAACACCCACGCGATCCGCCGATGGCCGAGAACCTTCTGCAGGAAGGCAAAGGGCAGTTCGACGATGCCCATCACGGGCGCAAGAAATTTATACATGAGGGTCCTCCTTCGATCCGGCGCGGCGCGGAATGCACCGCGCCGGAAGGCGATGGATCACTTTGCCTGTTTCAACGCTTCCTCGAGGTCCGTCTTCGCGCGGGCCATGGCCTCATCAACGGTGCTTTCACCGACGATGGCCTGCGTGATGCGCTGGACGGAGATGTTGAACATGGCGCGATTGTTCTTGTAACCCTGATAGGTGTAGGCAATCGGGCTGAGGCCGGGGATCTGGTCCAGCCAGGCGTTCATGGCCTTCTGCGTCGCAGGCGTCGCACCGGTATAGGTCACGCCCTTGTCGGCCACGGCCTTGTGGGCCGGAACGTTGCGGGTGCGAACGGTGAAGTCGAGATAATTCTCGTCCTGAGCGAGGAAGTTCAGGATGTCGGCAACGATTTTCGGGTTCTTGGTCTGCTTGAAGCCGACAACACCGGTACCACCAGGCATGCCGGTGCAGGCAGCGCCACCACAGGGCTGCGGCACGACTTCCCAGTCAAACGCATCGCCGACCTGGCTGTCGAAACGCGCGGTCTGCCAGCTGCCGGAATAATAATAGACCAGCTGGCCGTTGATGAATTCCTGCGCGGCGTCACGATAGGTGTTACCGCCCTGTCCGGCCCAGACGTCGCGCGCCATGGTGCCGTCCTTGTTCCATTCAACGAATTTCTTCACGAAGGTCGTGAAGCCTTCATCGACGAGAATGGGCTTACCATCGGCGTCGAAAATCTTTGCGCCATAGGAAATGGCCGGACCGGCAATGCGGTGGCCGGAACGGTCGATGGCCATCGGATAGGGCGTACCGGTTGCCTTGGCGACGGCACTAGCAGCCTTCGCCCAATCGTCCAGCGTTGCATCCTTGCCGGGTACGGCCACATTGGCCTGATCGAACAGGGTGCGGTTGATGAAAGCGCCGGTGATGGTGAGCTGGGTGTGCATGCCGTAGATGCCCTTGTCGTCAGGGCCGCTGCGGTACCATTTCAGCACGTTCGAGAAATTGTCTTCCCAATATTTCGCGTCCACATAGGGCGTGAGATCGAGATAATAGCGGTTGAGACCGCCAAGGTCGGTTACGGTTGCGAAATCCGGGCCGCTGCCACCGGCGAGTTGCACGGGCAGGCCTTCCAGAAGCGCCTTGTAAGGCACGACGTCAGTGACGATCTTGACGTCCGTATGCTGCTTTTCGTAACGGGCGAGAATGTCCTTGAGGATCTCACAGCCGTTTCCGTCATAAGCGCAGGTGAAGCGCACTTCCTGCGCCGCCTGGGCGGCGCCAGCAAAGGACGCTGCGCCAATGGCGAGCGCCAGTGCCATGCTGTATTTTCTGGTCATCTGGTTTCCTCCCTTTAGATGATTATGCGTTGGCGGATGCGCGCGGTGCCCAGCCCTTGATCCACTCGCCTTCAGCGGCGTCGGACAGGCGAACCGGCTTTCCTTCCCTGACCGAGCGATAGATGGCGGTGACGAGTTCGATGGACTGCAAGCCGTCATGAACCGTCACTTCCTTGCCGCCGCGTCCTTCCATCGCGTCGGCAATGGCTTCGACAAAACCGGCAAAGCCGTTTTCGCCATCGGCCACCGTTGCCAGAACGGCGTCGATCTGATCCTGCGTCGTCGGTGCACGGGCGATGAAACGCCATGTGTCTTCAGCCGGGCGGTAGGGCAGCGTGCCGCTCTCGGCAGTGAACCCTTCAAAGCAGAAGCGCAGACGCGAGGTATCTTCGGCCGCACCGAGCGTGACCGAGCTCGTCGCCAGCGCACCGCTTTTCATGCGGAAGCTGAGCGCCGCGCAATCTTCGGTTTCGATCTTGTTGACGCGCGTGTCGGCCATGGCGAAAACTTCGTCGACCGGGCCGAGAACGTGGCAGAGAAGATCATGGGCGTGAATGGCGTGGCCGAGGATCGCGCCGCCGCACTCGCCCTTCCACGTACCGCGCCACGGAATGTCGTAATAGCTGGCGCCCCGGTTCCAATGGACTTCCGAGCTTGCGACAAAGGCCTTGCCCGCAAGACCGGCATCGATCAGCGCGCGCAGCTGCCGCATGGCGTGTCCGAAACGGTACTGGAAGACCGGAAACACACCGCGACCGGTCTTCTTGACGGAGTCGATCAGCGCGTTGGCCTCTTCCAGCGAGCGGACCAGCGGCTTTTCGCAGACCACATCCTTGCCCGCAGCATGCGCCTTCAGCGTGACAGGGAAATGCAGGTGCGGCGGCAGGCAGACGTCGATGAGCTGGATGCTCTCGTCGGCCAGAACCTCATCGAGATCGGTGGTCAGACGAATGGAGGTATCATCCCCGGCGACAGAGCGGGCGCGCTCCAGATCGAGATCGCAGATCGCCTTGACGACAAAGCGTTTGGGCAGTGCGCGATAGCCGCTCAGATGCTGGGCGCCGATGCCGGCGCCAATGATGGCAACACCGATCATTTCGAGACTCCCTCAGCCTTGGCCTGTGCCTGAAGCGAGAGGTCGCAGACCTTGAAGACGTGTTCCTGCGTCATTGCCGTTTCCGTGCGGTTGCGGATATCGTCGCAGATACGGGCGAAATAGGGCAAACCAGCATCGGAAGCATCAATATACTCGCAGCGGTCGCCATTCACGAGAACGAGGCGGTCGGTGCCTTCCGTATTGCCGACATCGACATATTTGCGCAGCTCGATGTAACCCTCGGTGCCGAGGATCGTCAGGCGGCCGTCACCCCAGGTCGGCAGCGCATCGGGCGTGTACCAGTCGACGCGGATATAACCGTGGCCCTTGTCACCGCGCAGCACGACTTCGCCGAAATCCTGCAGGCCCGGATCATCAGGGTTGGCATAATTGGCAACGGTGGCAGCCACGATCTCCACTTCGGTCGAGCCGGTGAAGAACATGAACTGGTCGATCTGATGGCTGGCGATATCGGTGATGATGCCGCCGTAAGCTTCACGCTCGAAGAACCACTTCGGACGGATCTGGCGGTTCAGACGATGCGGGCCGAGGCCGACAGTCTGAATGACGCGGCCGATGGCGCCCTGCGCGACGAGTTCAGCCGCCTTGGTCACGCTCGGAACTTCAAAACGCTCGGAGAAATCGACGGTCCAGATGCGTTTGGTCTTGGCCACGGTCTGGCGAAGGCGATCGAGCTGTTCGAAGGTGGTGCAGCCTGGCTTGTCGGACATGACATCCTTGCCGGCTTCCATGGCGGCGATGGCGAGGTCGGCACGCTTGGAGGGGATATCGGCAATCACCACGAGGTCGATGGTGCCATCCGCAAGCAGGGCTTCCTTCGATGCCGCACGCGGCACATTCGGGAAGCGTTTGACGAAACCTTCCACGACATCGGGTTCGCCTTCGGTCCACCAGCCGGCAAATTCCGCGCCAGCGTCCAGCAGATTCTGGGCCATGCCGAAAATATGCCGGTGCTCTATGCCAAGAGCGACGAACTTGATTGCTTTAGTCATCCTGCAGTTCCACTTCCTTGCCGGTGTCGGCCGAGTTGATGATCGCGTCGATCAATCTGTGAGACAAAAGAGCCGCGTCACCGGTGACGACCGGCGGGCGTCCTGAAGAGATGGCGTCTGCGAAATCCTCGAAGACGCCCTGATGCCATTCATGCGTGAAAGCCATGGGATCGGCGCCGCCGCCCGTGCCGGCGGCCGCGCCGCCGAAAGTCTCGTGCCGGCCATCACGCCAGTCGACATGCAACAGGCCGGAGGCGAGCCGCATACTGGCATTGTCGAAATGCAGGAGGATCGATTCCGCAGCACCGGGGAAACTTGCGGTGCTTGCGACGAGCGAACCGACAGCGCCGTTCTTGAAGCGCAGACCGGCAGAAACGTAATCTTCGGTTTCCATGCGATGGAAACGCGTTGTCGCCGCCATGGCCTGAACACGGGCGACCGGCCCCGTGAGGCTCAATGCCAGATCGATCGTATGAATTGCCTGGGAGATCAGAACGCCGCCGCCATCGCGCGCCAGGGTGCCGCGGCCCGGTTCATCATAATAGGATTGCGCACGCCACCACGGCACAGAAATTTCGCAGAGCCCCAGCGCTCCGAGCGTGCCGCCATCGACAAGCTCACGGGCTTTCTGCGATGCAGCCCGCATGCGGTGCTGGAAGATGATGCCGAGTGTGACGCCAGCGTCACGACAGAGAGCCACAAGACCATTGGCTTCCTGCGTATTCCGGGCGACGGGCTTTTCCATCAGGATGTGTTTGCCCGCTTTCGCGAGCTGTCCGACGATATCGATGCGGGCATTCGGTGGCGTCGCGATGATGGCGAAATCGACATCCGCATCGCGCGCCGCTTCCTCGACAGAGGAATAAACGACGACATCGTATCCGGTGTGTTTCGACGCTTCCGTGGCCAGCGCCCTGGCGCGGCCGGAACCACCATCAACGATTCCCTTCAGGCGAATTTTCTCTGGGCTTGCCGCACAGGCAAGCACATGCGTCTTCGCTACCATTCCGGCACCGACGATGACGCAGGTCTTGATATTTTGCATTTCGGGAGCCTCCTTCCCAATGCGCAATCATTTGCATACCGGTATGCCGGTTGTCAACACACTTGTGTTCCGGTATACCGGTTATGAAAACGCTGGAGGGTATATGCCGAAAATTCCCGTAACAGGTGGCACCGTGCCGACGATGGAACGACTGGACCTTCACCGTCCGGTCGTTGACCAGATCTATTCCGCGCTGAAATCGGCTATCCTTTCGCGGGAGCTTTTTCCCGGCCAGGCGGTTTCGGAAAACGAAATCGGGCAATCCTTCAGTTCCAGCCGAACGCCGGTGCGCGAAGCGCTGAGCCGCCTGCGGGATGACGGCCTGATCGTCACCCTGCCAAGCCGCGGGACCTATGTTTCGAGGTTATCGGAAAAGAACATTCGCAGCGCGCAATTCATCCGCGAGGCCTTGGAGGTTGCAGCGGTTAGCAGGCTGTGTCAGATCGGCCTGACGGCGGAAGCCGAGCTGGAGATCGAACACGCCCTGAATGGCCAGCGTGCAGCGATGCGCCGCGGAGACAGAAAGGCTTTCCGCGTACATGACGACCAGTTCCACAGCGCGCTTGCCGCTGCAACGGGTCTCGAGAGACTGGAAACGCTGTTGATCCGCGAAAAGGCGGGGCTGGATCGCCTGCGTGCACTCGCCATCACCGACGAAGCGCATATGGCACGCCTGCTCTCCGAACACGAGGCGGTTTACGACGCGATCAAGGCCGGGGACGAAGCCCGTGCGGCCGACGATTTGCGCAAGCACTTAAGACGTGTCCTCGGCATTCTTTCGCAGGTTTTCGAGAACCATCAGGACTATTTCGAATAATTCTGCGGCATCTTTCTCAACGGTTCGAGCATCATGAATACGGCAAATCCCGGAAAAACGCTTGCCATGTCGCAGGCGAAACTTCTTTGCGACACGATGAGCACACTTGCGGAATCCCCTGTTTGGGACGAGCGGCGACAGGTGCTTTTCTGGTGTGACATCCTCGGCAGAACGGTGCGGTCTGCAGCGCTTAAGCCGGGCTTCTATCGCGAATGGTCGTTCCCGCACACGGTATCGAGCCTCGGGCTTTGTCAGAACGGCGATCTTATCGTCGCCTACGGCATGGATATTATCATCCTCGATCCGGATAGCGGCAAAACGCGCCTCCTCCACCCCGTTCCGGCACCGGAAGGCATCCCCTGCCGGCTGAACGACGGACGGGTCGGGCCTGACGGCGCTTTCTGGGTGGGAACCATGCACAATGTGCCGCTCCCGGACATGGAGCCATATGGCGAACTTTGGCGGATCACCGAAAAGAACACCGAGCGCATGCAGACCGGGCTGACATGCCCCAATGGGCTCGCCTTCTCCCAGGACGGATCGATCATGTGGCAGAGCGATTCCGTCCAGAAATGGATACGACGGCGAAAATTCGACAGCAGGAACGGCAGGTTCGATGAAGGCGTGCTGGTGGCCCAGATGACGGAAGAGACAGGAAGACCCGATGGCGGCTGTCTCGATAACAACGGCACTTATTACAGCGCAGGCGTTTCCGCCGGTCTGCTGAACGTTTTCACGCCCGACGGCAAGCAGGCGGAGGTCATCGCGGCCCCTGTCCCGCACCCCACCATGCCTTGCTTCGGAGGGCCCGATTTCAATATCCTGTTCCTGACATCACACCGCCACAACATGTCCGAGGACCGGCTGAACAAAGCACCATTTTCGGGCGGCGTCTGGGCGATCCCGACACAGACAAAAGGGTTCGCCGGCTTCCGTTTTGGCGACGATGGATAAAGCCCGGAAGCCGGGTTCGGCCTCCTATTCCTCCCGGAAGGCGCGGCTGATCTGGTCCGTCAGCGGCTTGGCGATATAGGACAGCGCCGTCCTTTCGCTGGTCTGAATGAAGGCCTCGGCCGGCATGCCCGGCACCAGCGGCGCATTGTTCAGCTTCTGCCGCTCGGAGACCGGCACGGAAATTCGTGCCAGATAATAGGAGAGGCCGCTACGCTGATCGGTGGTGATGTCAGCCGCAATGCGGCTGACATGGCCTTCCAGTTCCGGCGTGACCCGCTGGTTGAAGGCAGTCATGCGCAACATCGCCTTTTGCCCCACCTGCAGCTGATCAATATCCTTCGGAACGATCTGCACCTCCAGCGCCAGCTCATCGCCATCAGGGACGATGAGCATGATCGGATCGGCCGGGGTCACCACGCCGCCCACGGTATGCACGGCCATTTCATGCACCATGCCGGATTGCGGCGCGACGATATCGATGCGCTTCAGCTGATCTTCGGCGGCGACCTTGCGCTCGACGAATTCCCCCATCTGGGCCTGTATCTCGCGCAGTTCCCGACCGACCTCGGTTCGTAATTCCTGATCGATCTGCAGGATTTGCAGCCTGGTTTCGGTGATGCGCCCCGCCGTCTGCGCCTGATAGGCGATTTTTTCGCCGCGCTCACCGCCGAATGTCGCGGCCTGTGTCTGCAGGCTGTTCAGCCGCTGCACGGACACGACACCCTGTTCGCGCAGGGATTTCTGCGAGGTAATTTCCGCCTCCAGCACGGCGAGGCCGTTATCATAGGCGACTTCCTGCGCCTTCAGCCCTTCGATCTCATGTTCGAACTGGGTGATGCGTTCCGAAAGCTGCGCTTTCCGCCCTTCGCGGTAAGATTTGCGGAATTCGAACAACTTGGTTTCACTGCGCATGGCGGAGGCGACATCGGGATCGTCCTTTCGCACGATGAGAGTCTGCGGAAAGACGAGTTCCGGCAGATCGTCACGCTCGGCCTCCAGCCTTGCCATCCTCGCATTCAACTCATCCAGACGTTTGGTGACGATGGCGAGATTGGCGCGGGTCTGGGTCGCGTCGAGGCGCATGACCACATCGCCGGCCTTCACCCTGTCGCCCTCGTTCACCAGAATTTCACCGACGACACCGCCGCTCGGGTGCTGCACCTTCTTGCTGTAGGAATCCACCACCAGATGGCCGGAGGCAACCACCGCGCCGGCAAGATTGGTCGTCGCGGCCCACCCGCCGACACCACCCAGCAGCACAACGCCAGTGGCAAGACCGGCAAGAAGATGTTTGCGGATGGAGTGGGACACATGGCTGCGCTGATCAATGTTTGACATCCGCATCTCCTTCCTGGCTGCTTTCTTCACGGACCTCTTCCAACACAGCAACCTGAGGCTGGGTATTGGCGACGACGCGCAGCGGCGAGACCGTCTGGGCGGATGCGGTAAATCCCTTGGCTGTCTGCGCCTGCGGAGCGCGCAGCACCTTCGACAACACCTCGTCGCGCGGGCCGAAGGCCTTCATCCGTCCCTCTTCCATCATCAGAATGAAATCGACGGCACCGATGGCGCTCGGCCGGTGGGCGACGACGACGGTAATACCGCCCCGCGCCTTGACCGAAGAAATCGACTTCACCACGGCGGCTTCGCCTTCCGCGTCGAGATTGGCGTTCGGCTCGTCCAGCACGACGATGAAGGGATCACCATAAAGAGCCCGGGCAAGACCGATGCGCTGGCGCTGCCCGGCGGAAAGCGCCGAACCCGCCTCGCCGATATCGCTGTCATAACCCTTTTCGAAACGCAGGATCAGCTCATGCGCGCCGGCAGCCCTGGCCGCCGCGATGATGGCCTCGGGATCGGGATTATCCTCGAAACGGGAGATATTTTCACCGATCGTGCCGTCGAACAGTTCAACGCCCTGCGGCAGATAACCGATATGGCGGCCGAGCGCCTCCCGGTCCCACTGATCGAAACTTGCGCCGTCCAGTCGTACCTTGCCGGCAGCCGGCATCCACGCGCCGGCGAGAATGCGCGAAAGCGTGGATTTACCCGAGCCGGAGGGGCCGATAACGCCGAGCGCGTTTCCAGCGCTCACGACAAAACCGAGACCGGTGACCGTCGGCTTTCTCTCTCCTGGCGGAACGATGGTGACGTTTTCGACCCGCAATTCCTTTTCAGGCTTCGGCAGCGCCATGGCGACGGCATTGGCTGGCATCTGCGCGAAAAGCTCCCTCAGCCGCGCCCAGCTCTGGCGGGCGGCCACGAAGGACTTCCAGTTGGAGATGGCAAGATCAACCGGCGCCAAGGCCCGACCCATCATGATCGAACTGGCGATCATCACGCCGCCGGACGCTTCCTGGTTGATGACAAGCCATGCCCCAACCGCAAGAATGCCCGATTGCAGCACCACACGCAGGGATTTTGCAATATTACCGAGACCGCCGGCCACATCACCCGCCTTGCGGTTGGCGGCGAGATAGGCCTCGTTGGAATTCTGCCAGCGTTTGCCAAGCCGACCACCCAGCCCCATGGCCTGCACGACTTCGGCGTTACGACGCGAGGCCTCCAGCTGCCGGTTGCGGGCCATGTTTTCCACCATGGTGTCGCGGATCGGCTTCTGCGAGAAAATATTGGTAAGGATCGTAAGGGAGACGAGCAGTATCGCGCCGGCAAGGGCCGTAACGCCGATCCAGAAATGAAACAGAAAACATATGCCGAGATAAAGCGGCATCCACGGCAGATCAAAAAACGCCGTCGGCCCCGTGCCGGATAGAAAACCACGCACATTGTCGAGATCGCGCAACGGCTGCAGACCATCGCCCGGCATGCGATTGACGAGCGGCAGGCGCACCACCGCATCATGCACCCTGCCGGAGTGGCGCATATCGAAGTCTTCGCCGATACGGATCAGGACACGCGCGCGGATGATATCAAGCAGGCATTGAAAGCCATAAAGGCCAAGTGCGAGAAGAGCGAGCCCGACCAGTGTCGGCAGGCTACCGCTTGCCAGCACCCTGTCATAGACCTGCAGCATGAAGAGCGGCGACGTCAGCGCGAGTATGTTGACCACGCCACTGACGAGCGCGACGCCGAGAAACGTGCTTTTAAGGGGCGAAACAACCGCCGCAGTGAGGGACTGCGGCGGCGTCTGCTGGTGGTTTTGAAAGCCCACAGCCTGTTTTTCCTTTACGCGGCAAGCGCCGATGCGTTGGCAAAAATGAAGTCCGATGCATCGAGCACATTTGCATCAACGCCATTCAGCGTGATGGAGACGGAAGTGTCTGCTGCAGAAAGGATAACGGCATTTCCGTTATCATTATACCACAACAAATCGTCCACCGAAGTTGCGCCCCAGGCGGAAACATCGAGCGTATCCGTGCCATCCTGATAGCCGTAGGTTCCGGTTGGGCCGGCCTGCACGACATCATTACCGCCGGAGAATACGAAGGTATCCGCGCCGGCAAAGCCGGTCAGGGTGTTGGAGGCAGCCGTGTCCTCGATCACCGTGCCGGTGGCGGCAAAATAATCATAGAATCCAGCCAGCGAACCGAAGCGGGCAAGCTGGTAAACCGCGAGATCGAGAAGATCGCGCGCGCCGGCGAGCGAGTAGGCGCTGTCGGGATCGATCAGCAGTTCCTGCTGGCTGACGGCGATGCCGCTGGTGGACTGGCTGTAGCCGGTGCCGAGAACGATGCTGTCGACCGAACCTGTCAGGTTGCCCTGGGAGTACTGCAGAGCGCCGCTCATGACGATGCCCTTGCCGCCGGAGCTGCCATCGCCCCACGCCTCATAGGTCGTGTTCGGATCGATGGTGGTGGTGGCGAGAGAGCTGGTCTGAGCGTCGTAGAACGCACCATAGGTCGAACCGAAACCGCTCGTCCAACCGTTGAGGTAACCGATCAGGTCGGAGGAAGACTGCGTCAGTTGAATTGTGGTAGCCATAGGTGTACTCCTTTGCTGGCCAATAGAGGTACCTTCGTCCTGTAGCGAAGGCGTTTCATCTCCGGGACGGGCTGCAACCCAGCCCGGAGAATTCTTTCGCATTTCAGAACTTCACGTTCATCGTCGCGATAAAGGTGCGGCCCGGCGCCGTGTAGGCGCTGGCTGCCGGGATATATTTGCGGTCCGTCAGGTTGTTGACGGCGAAGCGAAGCGTGGCTTTGTCGTTGAAGGCATAGGAACCGTAGAGATCCACCGTCGTGTAGGGATCGGTCACCTCACGCAGATTGCCCTCCGTATCGAGCGTGCGCGACTGCGTCGGCGTGACGTGGTTGAGCCTTGCGCCCAGCGAGAATTTCTCATCGAAGAAACGCATGCCGCCATCGAGCGTCAGCTTCACCTTGGGCGCGACATCGCCGGGCCAGGCGACGATCTCACCCGTTGTCGTGGTCGTGCTGTTGGAGAAAACCTGTGTCTTTTCAGGCCATTCCGTCTTCAGAAACGTCGCCGAGCCGCCGATCCAGAAACTGCGGGCATCGTAATTGCCCTCAAATTCAAGCCCGCGCATATAGGTCGTGCCATCAAGATTGACGAAGCTGGTATAAGTGCGGTCGAGGACCTGATCCGTGACGAGATAACCGAGAGCGATGTAGTCCTTCACCTCCCGGCGAAAGGCGGCCATTTTGATGCGGATGGAATCGTCGTCCAGCAACACGCCGTCGAAACTCATATTCGCACCGATTTCATAGGTCGTCGCTTTTTCGGCGCGCAGGGCCTGGTTCGGCGCATATTCGTATCCGGCGCTATCGCCCGGACGCGCACCGGCGAAAAAAGCCTCGAGAATTGTCGGCGGACGCAGGCTTTGGGAATAGCTCACATAGGGGCGGAACCAGTCGACAGGTTTCAGTTCAATTGTGGCGGATGGCAGCCAGGCGCTGTAGGTGCGATCGATATCGACATTGTGCGCGGGATATTCTGTGACGGGTGTATTGGTGGTTATACCTGTTCCGGGCATGCAGTTGGCTGACGTGCGCGGCCAGACGCTAGCGAGAAAAACGTTATATCGCGAGGCCCACGACGGAGGATTGGCGGGACGAAAGACCTGATTGAAATAGTCCAGAGGCGTATAATGATTTTTCACCAGATCGCAGGGCACACTCGTCGTGACCGTTGTGTCCTTAACGCTATAGTAGGTCGCCGATCCCTTAAGACGCGACCAGTCGTAACGTACGCCGCCGCTCAAGGTGATCCAATCGGCCGGCTCCAGTTCACCGTTCAAAAACAGGCTGGCGACATCGCGCCGCCCGGCCGGGCTGAATGACGTGTAGCTGCTGGCGAAAGAGGGATTTTTCGCGATTTTGGCGCTTGTCGCAACGGATGTGGCAATATCGCGGAAGGCTTCCGCTCCATAATTCAGGCTGAGCGCGCCCGCCACCGTGTCAAAGCGACTGGTATTTTCCAGACTGCCGCCGAAGCTGCGCAGGCCCATGTCGAGATTCGTCTCTACCGCATAAGTACGCGCCGCCCGCAATTCATGCGTCATATTATCGTTCAGCCACAGCGACGATTTGAAGTCGATGAGCTCGCTCTCCGGGTCCCAGTCCAGCTTCGCAACAACGCTGTCGTTTCGCACGCTTTCCCGGTCAATCACCGTGGACGCGCCCTGAACGAAATCATTCTCCTGATGCATCCAGGAAAGCGAGGCCTTCACGTCGCCGAAGTCGCCTTCACCCTTGAAAAAGGTGGACCAGCCATCGCGGCCGAGCAGGTCTTTCATCGTCAGCGCGGTGCTTCGGGCCTCGCCCTTTGTTCCGATCTTGTATTCATCCATGATCGTGCGGCTGTAGCCGGCGACGAAGGAAAGAGGACCATCCGGCGAGCGGACGGCGCCGAGAACCGAGCCCTGAAAATCATAGCCATTGGTGCCGCGGGAAACATTCACTTCCCCACCCTTGTTCTCACCTGCGGCAATCAGATCATCGGCGCTGACGGTGCGGAACTCGACCTTGCCACCCAGAGAGCCGGCATTGCCTGAGCGCGCATTGGTTATTTTCTCGATTTCGACGGCACGGATGAAAGCAACATCGACATAACCCTGCCCGGCGCTTGCGGTGTAGCTCGTCGCGCCGCCGAAAGCCGCACCACGCTGCGCATTCTGCCGCGCACCATCAATGGAGACGACCACGCGGCCGCTTTCCTGCAAACCGCGCACATTGGGCGAAACGGTTGGGAAACTACCATTGCCTTCGCCGGCATAAACGCCCGAAACCCGGTTGAAAACATCGCGCGTGTTGCGCACGCCGGCCGACTGGATCGCCTCACGGCCAACCACGCTGACGCTGGCAGGCGTTTCATAAACCCAGTCGGGCGTGCCCTGATAACCGGAGCCGGCAATGGAATTACGCCCGGTTTTGCCGGTCACGGTAATGGTTTCGAGAACCGTCGTCCCCTCCGTCCCCGAGAGATCGACGGTCGATTGCCCCGTGCCGATGATGACGGTTCTGCCGTTTCCGGTGATGCGGAAATTGACCCCCGTTCCCGCCAGCAACCGCGACAGCGCATCCCGTACCGTGAAACTGCCAGTGACGGCATTGGTGCGCACATTGCCGGCAGACGGGGTGGCAAGCGTGACCTGAAGGCCGGATTGACGCCCGAAAGCGCCCACGACGGAGGATAGTGACTGGGCGGGAATATTGAATGGCCGCGTTGCCCCCTGCTCACCACCGGGGCGCTGAGAATTTGCGGTGTCAGTCCCGGTCTGAGCAAAAATAGGCGCGGCGAATGAAACGGCGATCGCCGTTGTCGCCAGCAGCACGCCCCTGCGCGCCTGCTTTGCCGCTTTTTCCTCTGAACCGGTCTTGCATGTCTGGAGGCGCATATTGCTTTCGTCTTCCTGTCTTTCGCTCCGGATATATCTTGACCGGATTACTCAACAAAAAGACGATTGCCTCGTCGATTTTTTTCAGACTTTCGGGAGAAATTTTATAAATTACTGAAAATAAATATGATTTTTTGTTTCGAAGTGTTTCAGAAACGGGTGATGATGCGGGCGCTGCCGCCGATCGCATGCACCTTGCCCTTGTAGGGTTCCACGAGCGCCTCCAGCGCGCGATCCGGGTCGCGCAGATCGTAAAAACCCGTCACCCTCTGTTCGGCAAGCCGCTTGTCGGCCATCGTCAGCCATGCCGGATGGTAGCGCTGGATCTGCTCCACGACCGAGCCTATCGTCGCATCGACCACGTAGAGTTCACCGTTGCGCCAGCCGCCAATATCCTCGACGGAAACAGTCTCTTTGCGGATCGCGCCGGAAGCATCGATGATCAGCATCTCGCCCGGCACGAGCCGCGTTGACGGCGCATTGCGGAAGGACGCTTCCACGGAACCATGCGCCAGCGCCACTTGCGTCACTCCATCCGTCAGGTCGACGTCAAAAGCCGTGCCCAGCACCTGAACGGTCAGGTTTTTTGCCTTCACGACAAAGGGACGGGTTTTGTCCGGCACGACATCGAAAAAAGCTTCACCCTTCAGCACCGTCACATTGCGACGGCCATCCATGAAATCCGTTGAAAGCGCGCTCGCCGCCGCAAGCTGCACCTTGCTGCCGTCTTCCAGCGTTATCGTGCGGTTTTCAGCGGTGGTGGTCTGATAATCAGCCTCCAGGCGAACGAAAAATGCTGGAACGAACAGCATCGCAAGACAGAGCGATGCCGCCGCTGCGGCCGCGCCGGCATAATGCCGCACGGACCAGCGCCGCCGCTGCGGCTTTGTCGCGGCCTCACCCGGCAGATGTGGCGCGTCTTCCCAGAGGCTCTTGAATTCCGGCTCTACCAGACCGAGATTCCGCCACGTCTTGCATGTTCGTTCCCAGGCGAGACGGTTTGCGGGCGCAGCCGCCAGCCATTTTTCAAATTCCGCCTTCAGCCGCGGTTCGGCTGAGCCCGACTGCAAACGCAGCAGCCAGTCGGCCGCCTCTTCCGCCTTCCCGGCCGGCAGTTCAATTTTTTTCTCTGGATCAATGGTCATTGAACCGGGCCAGTTCCTTTGGGGGGCGGAGGAGAAGCGTCGTCTTCTGCATTGCTATAAAGACGTTTGACGAAGAGTTTTTTTTCACAGGGCGGGACAATCAGGACAATTTACTTCATTTCTTTGGTAATCGCGGCAATGCTGCCCTTGATCAGACGGTGTGCGCTGGCCACGGACACGCCGAGGTGACGCGCAATCTCCTCCATATTGTAACCACCGAATCTGTGCATTTCCAATGCCACCCTTGCCTGAACCGGCAGGCCGGCCAAAATAGTCCGCATCTGCCGGACTTCGTCGCAGAAAAGCGCATGTTCCTCCGGTGTGCCACTGTCCTGCGGCATGCCCCAGAACGGCGTATCGTCCGGCCGTTCCCTCAGGTCCTGGCGGCTGCGCCTGATATTGTCGAGTGCAAGATTGCGAACGATGCGGAAGAGATAGGATTTGAGATTGGAAGGATTGCCGGAGGCCTCGGGAACGAATTTCAGGAATGCTTCCTGAACCACGTCCTCCGCATCCGCCCGCGACCCCAGAATGAGGGTGGCATATTTGATCAGGTCGACCCTATGCGCGACGTAAGCGTTATAACGCTTGTCATCTTCCCGTATGCCCATGTCTCAACCGAGAGAAATTTGAGGGATCGACCAAACCCGCCGTCCCCCGAATGGCCGCGCAGTTTTGCCGTTCAAAGCTCTAGCATCCAAACCGCGGCTCGAACAGATATTTCATGACTTTTATCATCAAGAATTTGTGCAGGCTGCGAATCCAAGCCCCCGTCGGCAAGCGGACCCGGCAACGGATGCGGCCGGGTCTTGACCGGTCAGATGGCCCCGTCGACGATGACCATGGGTCTGCCCTGCGAGCAGGGCTCGATACGGGCATCGATGCGATAGATATCGCGCAGCATTTCAGGGGTTATCACCGCTTCGGTACTGCCGCTCACCACCATTTCACCGCGCGCGATCACCATCGTATTTTCGCAATAACGAAGCGCATGGTTGAGGTCATGCAGGGCGATCAGCACGATCATGCCGGTCTTCTGCGCAAGATCGGTAACGAAGCCCAGAACTTCAATCTGCCGGTGGAGATCGAGCGCGGAGGTCGGCTCGTCCATCAACAACACTTCCGGCTTGCGGGCCAGCGCCTGCGCCAGCGAAACAAGCTGCCGCTGGCCGCCGGATAGCTCGCCGAGGCCGCGGAAAGCCAGATCGTGGATTTTCAGCGCCTTGAGAATGGCGTCGATCTCGAACAGCTCGTCATCGTGAACCCGCCAGCCGCCGCCCTGCTTGGCGGAAAGAAGCACGGATTCATAGACAGTCAGCACGGCGTTGGCACCGGTATCCTGCGGCATATAGCAGATGGCGCGGTTGCCACGCGCCGTGTCCGAGAGCTCGACCAGACCGGGACCAGAAATCAGGCTGGCGATGCGTTTGAAAAGCGTGGACTTGCCGGCGGCATTCGGGCCGATTACGGCCGTAACACTACCGCTTTCCAGCGTATCGATGCCGACCTTGGAGAGTACAGTGATGCGCCCATAGGCGGCGCCGACATCTCTCAGTGCGAGCGCTACCATGCGCGTCTCCTGTTGCCGAAAATAAGCGCGAAGAAGAAGGGTACGCCGACAAGCGCGGTGATGACACCGATCGGCAGGATCGCACCGGGAATGAGGATCTTGCTGATGACCGAGGTTGCCGACAGAAGCAGCGCGCCGCAGATCACCGAACCGGGCAGGAAGAAACGCTGGTCTTCGCCAACAACCATGCGGGCGATGTGCGGACCGACCAGCCCGACGAAACCGATGGTGCCGACAAAAGAAACCGGAATGGCCGCCAGAAGGCTGACCGTCAGCATGGTCGTCAACCGCAGTCGCCGGACATTGATGCCCATGCTGGCCGCCTTGTCGTCACCCAGCCTCAGCGCCGTCAGCGCCCAGGCATTGCGCATGAACATCGGCACGGTGACGAGGAGGATGGCAGCCGTGATATAGACCTTGTCCCAGGTCGCCTTGGTCAGGCTGCCCATGGTCCAGAAAACCACGGCGGCAAGCGCCTGTTCAGACGCCAGATATTCAAGCAGCGACAGCGCCGCATTGAAAGTGAACACCAGCGCGATGCCGAGCAGCACGATGGTTTCAACCGTCACTCCGCGAAGCGTCGAGGCGAAATGGATGAAGAGGGCCGCGACCATGGCCATGATGAAAGCATTGATCGGCACCATGTAATGCACCGCGCCCGGAAAGATCGCCACGCCGCCAACCAGCGCCAGCGCCGCACCAAAACTTGCCGCGGCGGAAATGCCGAGCGTGAAGGGGCTGGCAAGCGGGTTAGACAGGATGGTCTGCATCTGTGCGCCCGCAACCGAAAGCGACGCGCCGACAGTGACTGCCATCAGCGCGATCGGCATGCGGATATCCCAGATCACCACCCTGAGCTGGTTTCCGACGGCAGCCGGATCGGCAATGGTCGCCAGAACCTCGGAGAGCGTGTAGCGCGCCGGGCCGAGCGCCATGTCGGCGGCCATGCTGAAACACAGGGCGATAAAAAGCCCGAAGAGGATGATGATCCTGCGCGCGGCAAGGGCGCGATATTGATCGCGCCCACTGATGCCAACCGCGCTTTCATTCAGCGAACTCATTGGTTCAAACCTTTTTCCAGCGAGGCGAAATAGCCCGGCTTGTAGGTGACGGGAAGGAATTTGCGGTGAAACTCCTCAAAATTCTTTTCGGGATCGAGATCGGCGAAAAGATCGGGATGGAACCACTTGGCGAATTGCTGGATCGGGAAGAACTCGTAAGGCGCGCCATAGAACTGATGCCAGACGGCGTGGACATTGCCTTCCTTCACGGCCTTCAGTTCAGGAAACGGCGTGCGCTTCATCAGGTTGGCGAGCCTATCGCGGGAAAGGGTCATATCCGCGCCGCGGCCGACAGGAACGAACTGGTTGATGTCGGATTCGGCCGCCCAGTTGGAGCCTGTGACGATGACATGGTCCGGATCGGCAACGACGAGCTGCTCTGGATTGAGATCGCCGAACGTCGTCTTGATGATGCCGTCGGCAATATTGTGGCCGCCGGCAAGATCGACCATCGCACCGAAATTGACTGGCCCGAAAGTGCGGCAGCAATTGTTTTCGCCGGAAATGCCGGGCGCACGTTCGATGAAGACGTTCGGGCGCTTCAGGTCCTTGACGCTTGCTAGCCGATCGGTCACGCGGGCGATTTCAGCACGGCGGTAGGCAATGAATTCCCTCGCGCGCTCTTCGGCGCCAAACAGCTTGCCGAGAATCTCGACCGAGGCTTCGCTGTTCTTTTCAGGATCGATGCGGAAATCGAGATAGATGATCTTGATACCGGCGGCGGCGGCCTTTTCTTCGAAACCACTTTCCTTCGCGGACTTCTCCGCTTCCAGATTGAGGGTGATCACATCCGGCGAAAGGGTGATGGCGGTTTCCAGGCTGAAATCGCCCTGCGGCACATAACCGAAACGCGGCAGTTTCTCGATCTGCGGAAAACGCTCGACATAGGCGGCATAACTGTCGGGATCCTTCTTGAGAAGGTCGTCACGCCAGCCGACGATGGTATCAAAGGTCTGCTCGCCCTTGAGCGCCGCGATGACGTGCACCTGACGGGCTTCACCAACGATAACGCGCTTGGCTGGCAGGTCCAGCTCAACCTTGCGCCCGGTGACATCGGTGATTTCCCCGGCATGAGCCGTCACGGCGAGAAGGGAGAAGGCCAGCACCGCAAGATGCCTGAGAGCGTTGAGCCGCATGAGAAGTCCTCATTGAGTTCCAAAACAAAGCGATAAAGCCGCATGGCTGCGGCTTTATCCATCGGTCGGACGGCGCTCCCCTTCACCGTCCCTGTATTACTTGGCGTCCTTCAGCGAAACGAAGTAGCCGGGCTTGTAGTCGAGCGGCAGGAAGCGGGCATGCAGCTCCTTGAAGGTCGCCTCGGGGTCCAGATCCTTGAAGAGGTCGGGATGCAGCCACTTGGCGATCTCCTGAATGGCCACGAACTGATAGGGATTATTGTAGAACTGATGCCAGATGGCGTGGACATTGCCGTCCTTCACCGCCTGCACGCCGGTGAAAGCCGGACGCTTGGTGAGGTTTTCAAGCTTGCGATGGGCTTCCTTCAGATCCGCGCCATAACCGACGCCGACCCAGTTGCCGCCCGGAACATAACCGTTCCAGTTACCGCCGGTGATGATGACCTGCTCCGGGTTGGAGGCGATGATCTGTTCCGGATTGACGTTACCGAAGGTGCCGGGAATGATGTCCTTGGCCATGTTGATGCCGCCGGCAAGCTCCACCATCTTGCCGAAATTCTCGTTGCCGAAAGACATGCAGCAATCGTCGGAGTAACCGCCGGCGCGCTCCATGAACACGACAGGCTTCTTCGGATTGGCTTTTTCAAGCGTATCGGTGACCTTGGCGATGGAGTCGGCGCGGAACTTGATGAAGTCCTCGGCGATCTTTTCCTTGCCGGTCAGCTGGCCCATGAGGCGCATGCTCGGCTCGGTATTTTCCATCGGCTTTTCGCGGAAATCGACGTAAACAAGCGGAATGCCGACCTTGGCGAGTTTTTCGATGTAACCCGCTTCTTCGGTCGCCGTCTTGGCGTCGATATTCATCAGGATCACGTCAGGCTTCAGCGAAACGGCCTGCTCGATATCGAACGTGCCGTCCTTCATGCCGCCGAAAGTCGGCAGCTTGGCAATCTCGGGATATTTGGCGAGATAGGCGGCGTAGGTTTCCGGATCGGCTTTCGCCAGGTCGTCGCGCCAGCCAACGACGTGCTGGAAAGGGTTTTCCTTGTCGAGCGCAGCCAGGAAATAAATCTGGCGACCTTCGCCGAGGATGACGTGCGATACAGGCACATTGACCTCGACATCGCGGCCGGTCACATCCTTGACGGTGACCTTTTCGGCGAATGCCGGCCATGCGGCGGATACGAGAAGGCCAAGGGCAAGTGCCGCAGATTTGGCTGAAATGCGCATCGGATATTGCTCTCCAGTGTTGACTGGCGCGGCTGTATTATTTTCTGACTGTACTAGTCAACATTTATGTTTTAGAGCCATTCTTAACTGACCGGTACATGAGCTGAACACCGATGATCGATACTATCCAATATGGCAAAAACGACAGTCTGAGAGACGAAATCAAATCCTATTGGTCCGGCCGCGCCGCGACTTTCGACCTTTCGCCCGGGCATGAAATTTTCTCCGAAGACGAGCGTGAAGCCTGGCACGCGCTTATCCTGAAACATCTGGGCCGCGGAGAGGGCCGCAAGGCGCTTGATCTCGCCAGCGGCACCGGCGTCATCTCCCACCTCATGGACGATCTCGGTTTTCAGGTCACCGGCATGGACTGGTCGGAAACGATGCTGGCGCTCGCCCGGGAAAAGGCGAAAAGCCGTGGGCGCAACATCCGCTTTTTCGTCGGCGATGCCGAAAACACCATGGAGCCGGATGAAAGCGCCGACGTCATCATCACCCGCCATCTGGTCTGGACGCTGGTGGACCCGCAGGCAAGTTTTGCCGAATGGCTCCGCGTCTTGAAACCCGGCGGGCGGCTTCTGATCGTTGACGGCGATTTCGTGAATACCGGCTGGCGCGAAAAACTGGTGAAGAAGCTGGCGGCCAGCCTCGAAAATATCGGCCTCGTCAAACCGGACCAGCCGCACAAGCCGGCGGACCCGGAAAACACCTTCAACAGCATCCTCTCACGGGTCTATTTTTCGAACGGCGCAAGGGCCGGCGATGTCGCGGCGCTCTTGCGCACGACCGGTTTCGAACTCGTCTCGGTCGATCAGGAGCTTCAGGCCATTCACCGCGCCCAGGCGAAGAACTTCAGCCTGCTGAAAGGCATCCTGCGCGGACTGCAGCATCGTTATGCGGTATGTGCGGTGAAGCCGGATGTTACTGGCAAAAGCTGAGGCGGCATCAACCACCGCAGCTCAGCCTCCGACATCGTTCTATTTTTCCGCCTGCTCGAAAAGATCGTCGAACCGTGGTTTGGCGCGACCCGGCACGTCCACCGTCCTGTAGCTCTGCGGCAGGGTCGCATCGCCCACCTTGATCAGCATAACCATGCCCATGCCGTAATGCGGCGAGCATTTGATGCCGTAAAAGCCCGGTTTTTCGAACCCGGTCTCGAACTCGTCATTGAACCGGCTTTTGAACCCTTCGACACCGTCCGGAACCATGCCGTCAATGGTCGCGGCATTGTGGCTCTTGTGGGTGGGCACAAAGCGCACGCGGTCGCCGGGCGCGATTTCGAGAAAATCGGGCTCGAATACCATAGGTCCCTTTTCGCCCCGGTTCAGCATTTTCACCTCGAAAGTCTCGGCTACAGCCTGAAGCGGAAAGCCCATGACCGTCACGGCAATTGCGGCAGCGGCGTAAAACAGTCTGGTCTTTGCAGCGGCGTTCGCGAGCGTCGTCAATGTCATCATCGTGCCAATACTTTCCTTGGGTGCTCGGCCCGCCCATGGGCTGGCAGAAAACGAATATGAGAAAAGCCGCCCTCATCCGTGGTGACGACGCATTCCACTCCGAAAACCTCGGCTATTGTCGCCGGTGTCAGAACGTCCCGCGGCGGGCCGGCCGCGATCATCTCGCCCCGATGCATGATTGCGACGCGATCGCAGAACATGGCGGCGTGATTGAGATCGTGCAGCGCCGCAACGACGGTCAGGCCCTGCCGGCGCACCAGATCGAGCAGGCCGATCTGGTGGCCTATGTCGAGGTGATTGGTCGGTTCGTCCAGAAGCAGGATATGTGGCTCCTGCGTCAATGCGCGCGCGATATGCAGACGCTGGCGTTCGCCGCCGGAAAGATGATGCCAGTTGCGCTCCGCCTTGTCGGCCATGTCGACATTGGCAAGTGCCGCATCAACAATGGCGTCGTCATTCTGTGACCACGCGGAAAGCGGCCCGAGATAGGGCGTGCGTCCAAGCTCCACGGCCTGCCGTGCGGTGATGCGCTCGGTGGTTTCGGCCTGTTGCTCCACGAAGGCGAGCCGGCGGGCAAGATCGCGGCGTCCCAGCGAGGCAAGCGGCTCCTCGCCAAGCGTAACGTGCCCCCGGCGTGGTTTGCGAATTCCCGCCAGCATGGAAAGCAGCGTGCTCTTGCCGGAACCGTTCGGACCGATGATGCCCAGAAACTCCCCGGAACCGACATTGAGCGAAACGCCGCGCACGATATCGATATTGCCGGCATGGAAATGCAAATCATGGGCGGATAACTTCATGACCGCCCCCTTTTCTGCCCCAGAATGAAGGCGAAGGCGGGTGCGCCGACAAGCGCGGTGATGACGCCGATGGGCAACACCTGCCCCGGAATGACGATGCGCGAGAGAATATCCGCGACGATCATGAAGACCGCGCCGGTCAGTGCCGTTACCGGCAGCAAGATGCCATGGCGAACGCCGACGAAGATGCGCGCGGCATGGGGAATGACGAGCCCGACGAAACCGATGGAGCCGACCAGCGACACCATCGCGGCCGTCATGATTGCCGAAACCGAGATCAGCACCGCATAGACCCAGCGCACCGGAATGCCGAGTGAAGCGGCGGCTTGACCGCCGAAGGCAAAGGCATCCAGCGCCCGGGCATACCAGAGACACACAGCAAGACCCGCAAGGCTGACCGGCAGCGCCAGCCAGACATCCGGCCAGCGCACGCCCGAGAGGTTGCCGAGCAGCCAGAACATAATGCCGCGCGCCTGTTCCGCATTGGCGGATTTGGTGACGATGAAAGAGGTCATGGCGTTGAACAGCTGCGACCCGGCCACCCCCGCCAGAATGATGGCGCTGTTGCCATGTCCCGCCCGCACCGCGAGAAGGCTGACCAGAGAAAAGGCCACAAAAGCACCGATGAGCGCGCCGGCCGGCATCGTCAGGAAACCCGCGCCAAAACCCAGAAGCGCGACAGCGACGGCACCGGTGGAGGCGCCGGCGGAAATGCCGAGAATATAGGGATCGGCAAGCGGGTTGCGCAGAAGCGATTGCAGCACCGCCCCGGCGAGCGCCAGCGAAGCCCCGCAGCAGGCGGCGACAACGGCGCGGCTGAGGCGATAACTCCAGACAATGCCCTCATCCAGCGGCTCCAACGGATAACCCGCATGGAAAACACGGTTGGCGATGGTTTTCGCCACGACGTCAAAAGGAATGGCGGTCTCGCCGATGGCCGCTCCGGCCATCAGCGCGACGAGCAGCAGGGCGAGCGCGGCGAAAGCCAGTCCCACCCTGCCGAAATGGACGGAAAGACTGTTCACTTGGCGAGGCCGGCAGCCGAAATCGCTTCAGCCAGCGTTTCGATGCCTTCAATGGTGCGAATGGTCGGGTTCATCGCCTGCGCATCCATTTCGAACACATGACCTTGCTTGACGGCGGGCATGATGCTGGCCACGGGATCGCTGGCGAGGAACTTCAGCTTGACGGCGACATCGTCAGCCGGGAAGCGACGGCGGTCCATCTTGCCGGCGACGATGACGGACGGATTTGCCTTGGCGATGGTTTCCCAGCCGACGGTCGGCCATTCCTCATCGCTTTCGATGACATTCTTCAAGCCCAGTGCGGACATGATGTAACCGGGCGCGCCGTTGCGGCCGGCCACATAGGGGTCGATATCCAGCTCGGCGCTGGAGAACCAGAAGACGGCGGAAAGCTTGCCATTTGCCGAGGCGATCTTGGTGCGGGCGGCTTCCTCACGCTTCTTCAGATCGGCAACGACTTCCTCGCCGCGATCCTGCACGTTGAAGATTTTGGCGAGATCGCGGATTTCCTGATAGATCAGATCCATGGTGAAGCCGGTGTTGCGCACGCCGTCGCCACCGCCGGAATTATCCTTGCCGATGCAATCGGCAGGCGAGGTATAGACGGGAATGCCGAGTTCGGCGAATTGCACCGGCGTTCCGACGACGCCTTCAGGGCCGATCTGCCACTGGAACTGCGTCGTCACGAGGTCAGGCCTCTTGCCGACAACCGCCTCAAAGCTCGGATCATTATCGGCCAGTCGCTCGACCTTGGCATTGGCCTCCTCGTAGCCCTTCAGAACCGGGCCGATCCACAGCGCCGTGCCGACCACCTTGTCAGCAACCCCGAGCAGATAAAGAACCTCGGTCGTGCTCTGGCCGACGGATACGGTGCGGGCGGGAGCCTGCTTGAAGGTGATCTCCTGACCGCAGCTGTTGATCGTCAGGGGGTAAGTGGTTTCGGCAGCGTTAGCGTTGGCAAGAGGCAAAACCGCAAACGCGGCGGCCAGAAAGCCGGCATGGACCGGCAGGCGTCTAGAATGAAACATGTGTTCTCCAGTCGAAAGTAAAACTTATTCCAGAGCAGCAGGCGTCAGAACGCGCAGCAACAGCGGGACGTCTTGTACGGAGAACGACGACGGGACGCAAACCAAATGTTATGAAATAACATTACAATCTCCTCCTCCGGGCTTCCCCGCCCGTAACGATGGTTCATATTTTGACGGCAGGTCTCCTGGCTCACGGATTTGCGTCACTCATCTGCCTTCCCGCATTCCAGAGAATACAGTGGCATGACGCCTTGAAGCGTCACTGGGATGAACGACAATCCGCTTACAGTTGCGGGGGCAGCCACGGCATTGGGCGAAAAAGATCGCCCGCACCATGTTCCCTATTAATCCCTTCGCCTTTCGGCTGCAGGAACCGTCGCTTTCTCACATAAGGGGCAACGGGCGGGGCGTCAATTGCGATAGTGCCGCACCTCAGCACAAAGACGGGCCAGCCAGGGCGAAAATCATTGCGGAACCAGAGCCAGCCGGTTGCGGCACGTTTTTCGACATGGTGGTAAGCGTTTCGATCACCACCAGGCCGGATTGCGTCAGAAAGTCGGTCAGAAGACCACTGTCACGCACGGCATCGAGACGGACGAGCTGATCGTCCAGATCGGAAAAATGCCGCCTGACCAGCGCAATGGCCTGCGTTTCCTCACCCGCAACGACCGGGCCGACAATATGGCCCCGTCCCGCTGCGCGCCGCAATGCAAAGGCCACGAGACGATCCGCCTCGAACAGGCCATAACCCTTATTTTCCCGCAGGAGACGCTGCAGGACGCGCTGGCGCGAGACACCGAAAGCCGCCTGATCCAGATCCGCAACAGCGGACAAATGGTCCCCCGAAAGCGGCTCGATCCTCTGTTTTCTTCCGAGCGTCGGCATCTCGGCAGGGCAGCGCGCCTTGCCACGAAGGAGATGTACTTTTTCCGCATCTCCGGCAAAACCCAGCCGGGCAAAAAGCCGCCGTGACGCTTCCGTAGCGTTCAGCCGCAGTGCAGCGTCAGGGTAATCTGCCATGAGTTGCCGCACCAACCATGGTGCGACGCCCTGTCCCTGCAAACGGGGGGAAACGATGACCATGCCGACCGTTGCGAAACCTTCATCATAAGGAAACAGCATGGCGGTTGCGACAACGCGGTCGATTTCGTCAAGCGCGGCAAGGCCGATGCCACATTGACGCAGGAAACACCATTCATTCGCGTGGTATCGCCATCCGACAGCCATGGAGAGGGCATGCAGATGATCGGCCTCCACATCGGCGATATCCACGGTTCGCAACTCGAAACTATCGACCTTGAGCAGCTCCATGACAAACGGCTCTCATTCCCTCCGGCGCGGAACCTTGATCCCGGCAGCCCAGCCCACGACATCCGAAGATAACCAGCCTTGCCGGCAGGAATTTTCCGAAAGCGCTGGAAAGACACAACAATCTACCGAAAACACCCCTATTTCAGCAGATAAACGCCGCCGGCCACTCTAAGCTTTTCGACGTTGAAGCGGCGGAGACAGCCATGAACGCAATCGAAATTCTGGAGCGTCTTGTCGGCTTCCCATCGGTCGTCGGAACCGCCAATGGCGATATCGCCGGGTGGATCGCCGATTATCTGGATAGTCACGGCGCGAAAGTATCGCTGCTTGCCGGTCCCGAGGGCGACCGCGCCAATCTCTTCGCCAGCTTCGGGCCGACAGATACCAGCGGATACATCCTGTCCGGCCATATGGATGTGGTGCCTGCCGGTGAGCCGGAATGGTCCTCCGATCCCTTCACCCTGAGAGCGGAAGGCGAGCGTCTTTACGGACGCGGAACCACCGACATGAAGGGATTTCTGGCCACGGTTCTCGCCGCGGCACCGGCATTTTCGCGCATGGCGCTGAATCGCCCCATTCATATTGCCTTTTCCTATGACGAAGAGGCGGGCTGCCGCGGCGTCCCGCACCTCATTGCCCGATTGCCGGAACTATGCGCAAAACCGGCGGGCGCGATCATCGGCGAACCGAGCAATCTGCGTGCCGTGCGCGCCCACAAGGGCAAGGCCGCTGCACGCATCACCATTCGCGGCCGCTCCGGCCATTCCTCGCGGCCGGATCAGGGCGTGAACGCCATCCATTTGATCACCGGCATCATGGCGAAGGCTGTCGAGACCGCACAGGCCCTGACGCAAGGCCCCTTCGAGGCGACATTCGAGCCACCCTATTCCTCCCTGCAGATCGGCACGGTGAAAGGCGGACAGGCGATCAACATCATTCCCGATCTCTGCGCCATCGAACTGGAAGCACGAGCAATTGCCGGTGTGTCGCCGCTCGCCCTGCTCCAGCCGGTGCGTGACGGCGTCGAAGCGCTCGCCGCTGAGGGCATCGACATAGAATGGGCACCGATGAGCGATTATCCGGCGATGTCCCTCGCCGCCGATGCGCTGCTCGTGAAGCTTCTGGAGGAATTGACCGGCGCGCCCTGCATCGCCGCCGTCAGCTACGGCACGGAGGCCGGGCTTTTTCAGGCGGCCGGCATCGACGCCATCATCTGTGGTCCGGGCGATATCGGCCGCGCCCACAAGCCGGACGAATTCATAACGGCCGGCGAACTTTCGGCCTGCCAGTCAATGCTGGAAACACTGGCGAACCGCTGCACGGTTTAAACCTTCGGAACCACGGATATCAGATGACGTTTTTCTTCAATTCCGACGCGAAGCGCGGCGAGATTTTCCGGCAGGCCCTGGCCCGCGACTTGCCGGAGCTGCCCTTCTCGATGGATGCCGACAGCGTTGATGCCGATGCGGTTCGATACCTCATCACCTGGACCGTGCCTGATGATATCGGCCGCTACCGCAATCTCGAAATCCTGTTTTCCATCGGTGCGGGTGTCGATCAGTCCCACATCGATGCGGTCCCTGCGCATGTGAAGGTCGTGCGCATGGTGGATGAAGGCATCATCCGCATGATGCAGGAATATGTAAGCCTTGGCGTGCTGGCGCTTCACCGCAACCTGCCGGTCTATTTAAAACAGCAGCGCCAGCAACTCTGGAAGGCTTTGCCGCAACGTCAGGCGGAAGAGTGCCGCGTGGGCGTTCTCGGCCTCGGCATGCTGGGTGTTGCGGCGCTGGAGCGGCTGAAACCCTTCGGTTTTCCACTTTCCGGCTGGAGCCGTTCCCCGCGCGCGATCGACGGCGTCACCTGCCATCACGGCGAAGCCGGATTGGCCGCCATCCTCTCGACAAGCGATATTCTCGTCTGCCTGCTGCCGCTGACCGAAGAGACCGTGGGGCTTCTGAACGACGAACGTCTGGCAATGCTTCCAGAAGGCGCTGGCCTCGTGCACGCCGGGCGCGGCAGGCAGCTCGACCACGACGCCCTCGTCGATGCGCTGGATAATGGCAGGCTCTCGGGCGCGGTGATCGACGTCACCGAACCCGAACCTCTGCCGGAAGAGCATCGTTTCTGGACCCATCCGAAAATTCTCCTGACACCGCATATCGCCAGCGTCACCCAGCCGCATTCGGCAGCACGCACCGTTGTCGAGAACATCAAACGATACCAGTCCGGCCTCGAGCCGCTCGGCCTCGTCGACCGCAACCGCGGATATTGATCATACCGTTCCAGGAAAGGACACCCATGCCGCTTCTCAAGACCATCGACACCCATCCCGCCTTCGAACCGAAAGCTTCCAAGGCCCTGCCGGAACGCCTCATCTCCGGCGATCCCTCCTTCAAGACCTGGCCGCTGGACGAAGCCCGCAACGGCACCGTCCACACCGGCATCTGGGAAGCGACGCCGGGCGAAAGCCGTTCGATCAAGGGCGAAACCTTCGAATTCTGCCATATTCTCGAAGGCGTCATCGAAATCACGCCGGAAGGCGGCGCACCGCTGCGTTATACGGCGGGCGACAGTTTCGTCATGAAGCCGGGCTTCGTCGGCGTATGGAAAACCATTGAAACCGTCCGCAAGATCTATGTTACGGTGAACGGATGAACTGGGAACCGGCCATTTTCGAAATCACCCGCGACGGCTACGTGCTGAGCACTGATCCGGCGCGTGTGGATTTCGATCTGGTCCATGGTTTTCTCGCCCGCGATTCCTACTGGGCGCAGGGAATGACCGCCGACCGGCTGAAGCGGGCGCTTTCGCATTCGCTGCCGGTCGGCGTCTACGCCCCCGATGGTTCCATGGCCGCCTTCGCCCGTCTGGTGACGGACTATGCCGTTTTCGGCTATCTGCGCGATGTCTTCACGGTGGAGGATCATCGCGGTCGCGGCCTTGCTTCCTGGATCGCCACCGAGATACGCAGGCATCCGGAGCTCTCAACGGTATCAAGCTGGATGCTCGCGACCCGCGACGCCCATGGCGTCTATGAAAAGGCCGGCTATCGAGCCGCACCGCATCCCGAATATTACATGACGGTGCCAAAACCCGGCGAAGGCTGATCAGCCTGACTTGCACGTCATGTCGGCCATCATCATAACCTGGAGCTATGACCCTTGCCCCATAAATGCTTGGCCCTTTTCCGGTCCCGATGACAGCATCATCAGGACTGGAAAAGGAGACGGAAGAGATGGGATATCGCATTGGCGTTGATGTGGGCGGGTCATTTACGGATTTTGCCGTGTTTGACGATGGGACCGGCTCGCTTTCCACCCTGAAGGTGTTTTCCCGCCCCGATGCGCCGGGAGAAGAAATCCTTCTCGCGCTCGATACGCTGAAAAAGCGCGACGGCATCGAAGCGAAGGACGTTTCCTATTTCACCCATGGAACCACCGTCGGTGTCAACACGGTGATCCAGCGCAACGGCCAGAACGTCGCCCTGTTCACCACGGAAAATTTCGAGGACGTGCTTGATGTTGCACGCCTGAAAATCCCGCAGATCCACAATCTCTATTCCGTGCGGCCGGAACCGCTCATCCCGCGTGAACGGGTTTTCGGCATAGCCGAACGCATGCTGGCGACCGGCGAGATAAAGCTCACGCCGAACGAAGAGAATGTGGCGAAGGCTGTCGCCGGAGCAATTGCAGCCGGTTGCGACGGCATCGTTCTCGCCTTCCTGCATTCCTACCGTAACCCCGAAAACGAACGGGCCGTGAAGGCGATGATCGAGCGCATCGCACCGCAATTGCCAGTGGTCTCCTCTGCCGAGACATGGCCGATCATCCGCGAATATGAGCGCACAGTCACCGCCGTCATCAGTGGTTATGTCCAGCCGCGCGTCGCACATTACCTCGATCGTTTTGAAACGGTGCTGCGCAGGCAAGGCATTGCCTGCCCGCTGCTCATCACCAAGACCAATGGCGGCGTCATGGGCATCGATCAGGCGCGGCGCGAATGTGTGCAGATGATCCTGTCGGGCACCGCCTCCGGCGTCATCGGCGCGGGTTATCTGGCGAAGGCCAGCGGCTTTGAGCGGGTGATGAGCCTGGACATTGGCGGCACCAGCGCCGATGTGGCCGTTATCCTTGATGGCGAGGCCCAATATGGGGTCGGTGAGCTGATCGGCGATTTCCAGATTCATGTTCCCTCCGTTTCCGTCAGTTCCGTTGGCCAGGGCGGCGGCTCGGTCGCGTGGGTGGATAGTCTCGGCCTGTTGCAGGTCGGACCGGAAAGTGCCGGTTCGACGCCGGGGCCTGCCTGTTACGGACGCGGCGGCGACCGCCCGACAATCACGGACGCCATGGCGGCCGCCAATCTCATCGGCCACATGCCGCTCGGTTATGGCGCAGTGACCGTCGATCACGCCGCAGCGCGCGCCGCCCTCTTGCCGCTTGCCGAAAAACTCGGCCTTTCCGTCGAGGCGCTCGCCGGCAACATCGTCGATATCGCCGTCTCGGGCATGTATGCGGAGGTGAACGCCCTGACCTCCCGCTTCGCCATCGACCCGCGCGAATTTCACCTCTTCGCTTTCGGCGGCGCGGGCGCGATGCTCGCCTGTTTCCTTGCCCGCGAACTGGATATGAAAGGTGTGGTGGTGCCGCCCACCCCCGGTGTCGTTTCCGCGCTCGGCGGCCTGATTGCCGATCTCAAGAATGATTTCATCCGCACCACCTATTGCGAGGTGGACGACAGGGCGGCCTCTGATCTCGCCCCCCTTCTCACCGAAATGCAGGAGACCGGCCGCAACTGGCTGAAGGAACAGGGTTTTAACGGTGATTGCGACATGCGGCTTTCCGCCGACATGCGCTATCGCGGCCAGTCCTACGAAATCGAAACCACGCTGCAGCCGGAATGGCTGGGCAGAGGCGACGCCGGCGCGATCAACAAGGCTTTCCACGAAGAACATGCCCGTCTTTATGGCCATTCCGATGAACGGGCGGCCGCACAAATGGTCAACCTCAGGCTCGTCGTTTCCGGCCAAACACCGAAGCCCCCTCTTCGGGAGACAGGCATGGCCACCGGTCCCGCTAAACCGCGCTTCCACGCGAAAGGCTGGTTTGGTGGCACGGAACACGACATGGCTATCTATCATCGTGCCGATCTGGCGGCCGGACACGATTTCGATGGTCCCGCCATCATCCTTCAGGACGACACCACCACCGTGGTGCCGCCCGACTTCTCCGTCCATGTGGATCGTTTCGGCAATCTCGTCATTACCAAGAGGGAGTTTTGATCCATGGCCATCGATCGCCGCAATCTCAAGGTGCTTGCCAATTTCTGTTCGGCCGCCGCCGACGCCATGGCCTTTACGCTGATGCGCACCGCCCATTCCGCCTTCGTCAAGGAAACCGAGGATTTTTCCTGCCAGGTGGTGACGCGCGAGGGGCTTGCCTTCGCCAATCCCCGGCAATTCGGCGCGCCCTGGTATAGCGGCATCGATTACGCGCCGCTGATTTCCATGTTCGAGGAGTATGAAGACGGCGATATCTGCATCACCAACGATCCCTATAGCGGTTTCGTCGCCACCCACTCGCCGGATATCCACATCTGGAAACCGGTCTTCCACGAGGGCAAAATCGCCTGTTTCGTGGTCGGGCACATTCACAATACCGACGTCGGCGGCGCGGTTCCCGCCTCATTGTCCCGCTCGCTTTCCGAAATTGAGCAGGAAGGCCTGCGCATCCCGCCAGTCAAGCTCGTTCGCAAAGGCAGGCTCGACCCCTTCATCATCGACATGATGAAGGCCAATGTCCGCATGCCGGAACAGAATATCGGCGACCTCCACGCCCAGATCGCCTCCGTCAACATCGGCGAACGCAAGATGCAGGAGATCGTTGCCCGTTTCGGCTTTGATGATTTTCTGGACGGTGTGCGCCAGATTTTCGACTATGCGGAAGAGCAGACCCGGCAAATCCTCACCAGGGTTCCCGATGGCGATTACTTCTTTGCCGACTATGCCGACGAGGATTCCGTTGGCGGCCGGCCATGCCGCGTGGCGCTGACGCTGAAAATCCGCGGCGGCGAGGCGGTTCTCGACTATACCGGCAGCGATCCGCAGCTCGGCTCGTCGCTGAATATGCCAACCGGCGGTCGCGAGCGACATTCACTCGTCATGGTCGGCCTGACCTATGTGCTTTATACGCTCGATAACAGCCTGCTTCTGAACGCCGGGACCCTGTGCCCGGTACGGGCCGTGCTGCCGGAAGGCACGATCGTCAATTGTCAACGCCCGGCCGCTGTCGGCATGCGCTCACTCACCTGCGCCATGACCCAGATCGTCACCATCGGCGCTTTCGCAAAGGCCCTGCCCGAGCTTATTCCCGCTGCCTCCCCCGGCGGAAACGCCATCATGAACATCAAGACCAGCGACCGGAGCGGCCGCCCGGTCATGGCCTCCATCGGCCCGGTTGGCGGCGGTGGCGGCGGTACGCCCTTCTGCGACGGCAGCGACGGCGCGGGCGGCGCCACCGGCTTTCTGCGCAACACGCCGATCGAAATCAGCGAAGCGGAGGTGCCGATCCTCTTCCGTCGTTATGGGTTGCAACGCGATACCGGCGGGGCAGGCCATTTTCGCGGCGGGCTTTCGGCCATCATGGAGTTTGAAATATCCTCGCCGGAAACGGTGGTCACGGCACGCAACCGCAATCGCTCGCTGATGGCAAGCTGGGGCGTCAATGGTGCGGGCCCGGGGCTGATTTCCCGCTTCCTCCGCAATCCCGATACGGAGGGCGAAATCTCGCTCGGCAATACCGACATCGTCCATTGCGGCCCGGGCGATGTCATTCGTGTCATCGGACCGGGAGCCGGCGGTTACGGCGACCCCTTCACCCGCCCGCAACAGGCCGTGCTTCGCGATGTGCGGCGCGGCGCAGTGTCGGCAGAAAATGCTGCAAGACACTACGGGGTCGCGCTCATCGGCGATGAGATCGATGAAGAAGCGACGGCCGCCCTGCGCTCCACACCGCGCCGAAAGACGGACGATATCATCAGTTATGGACCGGAGCGGCTCGCCTTCGAGGCGGTCTGGACCCGGGAACGTTATGACCTGTTGACTCAATTTCTGCAAAAATCGCCCGTGGGATGGCGTTTCTTCCTGAAACACCGGGTGTTTGAAGCAGTCGAAAACGAAGGCGACGATCCCCGGCCTCTTTGCGAGCGGATGGCCGGGATTTTCGACCGGATAAGTGCACGCTACGGCGTTTGACCGGCGGCCTGCCTTCGCCGCCGAAGATTGCGCTGTCTGCCGGTGGCAAAACAGGATTTTCATTCACCGCCCACGCCGCAGTCGGTCGATGCTGCTTGCCGTCAGGGATTAGCGTTGGGGCATATCCAGAGAGGATTCCACATGACGCTCAGCTTCGATCCAGACAGCTTGTCCCTGCCGATCGGCCACTTCATCGGCGACCGGCTGATTACGGCGGCAAACGGCATCGACATGCATCGCCCATCCGATGGCGTTGGATATGCCGGTTGTCCCAAGGCGGATGCAGCGCTGGTCGATGAAGCGGTGCAGACTGCCAAGGCTGCGTTGAAGAGCAGCAACTGGGGCGGCGTGCGCCCGCGTGAGCGTACAAAGGTCTTGCAGCGCTGGGCCGACCTGATCGAACAGGAAGCCGAGACGCTGGCGAAAATCGAAGCGCTCTCCTCGACGCGGCCCGTGGGCCAGCTGATCGCCGGCGATATCGCCGTCACCGCCGAGCAAATCCGTTTCTTCGCCGAATTCGCAGACAAAGAAGGCGGCGATCTGGTGCCGACCGACGATGCGAGCCTCGGCATGATCATGACCGAACCCTATGGTGTCGTCGGCGCCATCACGCCATGGAATTTCCCCGTCTCCATGGCGGGCTGGAAGCTCGGCCCGGCGCTTGCCGCCGGCAATGCCGTGGTGCTGAAACCCTCGGAAATGACGCCCTTCTCCAGCATTTTTATGGCACAGCTGGCGATCAAGGCGGGGCTCCCCGCCGGTCTCATCAATATCGTACTGGGTGACGGGCCTGTGACGGGCAATGCCATCACCGGGCACCCTGATATCTCCAAGGTCAGCTTCACCGGCTCCACAGCCGCGGGCGCCGCCATCATGGCCAATATCGCCCGCACCGGCATCAAGCCCATGACGCTGGAGCTCGGCGGCAAGAGCCCGCAACTGGTCTTTGCCGATGCCGATATCGAAAAAGCGGCGGCGGCAATCGCCGGCAATATTCTCTCCAATGCCGGGCAGGCCTGCGTGGCCGGTTCCCGCATCATCGTTGAAGAAAGTGCGGCAGATGCCCTTTCCGCTGCGATCATCGCCCGCATGAAGGCGGTGAAGCCCGGCCCGACATGGGACGAGGCGTCGCAATATTCGCCTATTATCTCCGAAGTGCAGCGCAAGCGCATCGACGGCATCGTTCAGGCCGCCGTCGCTCATGGAGGCGAATGCCTGACAGGCGGTGCGAACATGGACGGCCCCGGCTATTTCTACCAGCCGACACTGATCGCCAATGTCGACCAGACATCGCCCGCCGTCACCGAAGAAATCTTCGGACCGGTGCTGACGCTGCAGACCTTCCGGACGGAAGAAGAGGCTCTGGCGCTTTCCGATCATCCGACTTACGGTCTGGCGGCGGGTCTTTTCAGCCGTGATGTCTCGCGTGTCTTGCGTCTATCGCGCGCCATTCAGGCCGGAACGATCTGGGTCAACCGTTACGGCCGCTCCCGCGACCACATATTGCCGACAGGCGGTTACAAACGCTCCGGCATCGGCAAGGATCTCGGACGGGAGGCCTATCTCGCCAACCGCAAGAGCAAAAGCGTCCTGATTGGACTGTAACAGGGGAATTCTCTTGAAAACGCATCGCATCGCACTCATTCCCGGAGACGGCATCGGCAAAAGCGTAACTGATGCCGCGTGGCAGGTGCTCAACGCCGCCGCCCAAACCTCCGGTTTTGCACTTGAAGGCACGGAATTCCCCTGGTCCTGCGCCTTCTACAAGGAAACCGGCGCGATGATGCCGAAGGACGGTATCGAAACCCTGCGCGGCTTCGATGCCATTCTGCTCGGCGCAGTCGGCTGGCCGGCGGAAGTGCCGGACTCAGTCTCGCTGCACGGCCTGCTGCTGCCGATCCGCAAGGCCTTCGTGCAATATGCCAATATCCGCCCTCACCGGCTTCTGCCCGGCGTGCAGGGCCCGTTGAAAGCCGATGGATTCGACATTCTCTGCATCCGCGAAAACACGGAAGGCGAATATTCCGGCGCGGGCGGCCGCGTGCATCAGGGCACCGATGATGAAGTTGCGGTCGAAACCTCGATCTTCACCCGCAAGGGCGTGGAGCGCATTTTGCGTTTCGGCTTCGAGCAGGCGCAGAAGCGTCGCGGCAAGCTCGCTTCCATTACCAAGTCCAATGCCCAGAAATATTCGATGGTCTTCTGGGACGAGGTGACACACAAGCTCGCTGCCGAATATCCCGATGTCGAAGTTTCCAGCTATCACATCGACGCCATGGCGGCACGCATGGTGATGGCCCCGGAAAGCCTTGATGTCGTGGTCGCCTCCAACCTCTTCGGCGACATTCTGACCGATCTCGGCGCGGCCATTCAGGGCGGTCTTGGTTTTGCCGCTTCCGCCAATATCAACCCTGACCGCAGCGCGCCTTCCATGTTCGAGCCGGTGCATGGTTCGGCCCCCGATATCGCCCATCTCGGCATAGCCAACCCCATTGCCGCCATCTGGTCCGGCGCGATGATGCTCGAGCATCTCGGCGAAAAAGATGCAGCAGTGCGCATCATGACGGCGCTGGAAAAGGCGACCGGCCGGGGTATCGGCACGGTGCCGGGTAAGGACAAGACAGACGCCATCACCGCCGCGATTCTTGCGGCACTCGACTGATTTCGGAGAATTATGATGCAGGGCTTGAAGGACAAAGAACTCTTTCGCCAGACGGGCTTGATCGGCGGCGCATGGAAGACGGCAGCGTCGGGCAAGGCGGTCGATGTCATCGATCCCGCGACACAGGCCGTGATCGGCACCGTTCCCGATATGGGGAGCGCGGAAACGCGCGCGGCCATCGACGCAGCCAACGCCGCCTTCAGCCCGTGGAAGAAGAAGACCCATGCGGAGCGTGCGGCACTTCTCGAAAAATGGTTCGCGCTGATGATCGAGCATATAGACGATCTCGGCCTGATCCTGACCACGGAACAGGGCAAGCCGCTCGAGGAGGCAAAGGGCGAAATCCGCTATGGCGCATCCTTCGTCAAATGGTTTGCAGAAGAGGCGCGTCGCATCGGCGGCGGCACCATTCCGTCACCGACGCCGGACCGGCGCATCGTGGTGCTGAAGGAGCCTGTCGGCGTTTGCGGCATCATCACGCCATGGAACTTCCCGAACGCCATGATCACCCGCAAGGTCGCGCCCGCACTCGCGGCCGGCTGCACCGTGGTCATCAAGCCATCGGAATTCACACCCTATTCCGCCCTGGCGCTCGGCGTACTCGCCGAACGAGCCGGCATTCCCGCAGGTGTCATCAACATCGTCACCGGCATGCCGACGGAAATCGGCAACGAAATCATGGCGAACGAGACGGTGCGCAAGATTTCCTTCACCGGCTCCACCCGCGTCGGTTCGCTTTTGATGCGTGGCGCCGCCGACAGCATAAAACGACTGTCGCTGGAACTGGGCGGCAATGCGCCCTTCATCGTTTTCAACGATGCCGATCTCGATCTCGCCATTGAAGGCGCCCTCATTTCGAAATTCCGCAATGGCGGCCAGACCTGCGTCTGCGCCAACCGCATTCTCGTCCAGTCTGGTGTTTACGACGCCTTCGCGAAAAAACTGGCGGATCGCGTCGATGCCATGCGGGTCGGCCCCGGCACGGAAGCGGGGGTCTCCATCGGCCCGATGATCAACGAGCCGGCCATCGCCAAGATCCGCGCCCATATCGACGACGCTATTTCGAAGGGCGCGACGATCATCACCAAGCCGCGCAATCTGCCGGAAGGTCCGCAATATACGGCACCGGTGGTGCTGACGGACGCCACGACCGGCATGCTTCTGGCAAGCGAAGAGACCTTCGGGCCCGTCGCACCGCTCTTCCGCTTCGAGACGGAAGAAGAAGCACTCGCCATCGCCAATGGCACGCCCTTCGGCCTCGCCGCCTATTTCTATACCGAGAGCCTCAAGCGCGCCTGGCGTGTGGGCGAAGCGCTGGAATTCGGCATGGTCGGCCTCAATACCGGCCTCATCTCCACCGAAGTCGCCCCCTTCGGCGGCGTCAAGCAATCCGGCCTCGGCCGCGAGGGCGCGCAGGTCGGTATCGAGGAATATCTGGAGATCAAGACCTTCCATATCGGTGGGCTCGCTTGAGCCTTTTTCTCATCCCCGCCTAAAGGGCCGCTCTGCGGCCCTTCTTTTTTGAAGCGTGGGATTGAAAAAGCGGCAGCATTTACACGCCGTCACCCCGGACACAGTCCGGATTCAGTGCGATCAAGTCATTGATCGCAAGAAATTCTTTCACCGCGTTGTGGCTGGATGCCGGATCAAGTCCGGCATGACGGAAGAACTAACAGCCCTTCTACTGAATCTTATCCAGCATCTTATAATAGAATCCCACCAGCGGCAGGAACCAGGGCTTGCCGAAATGACCCGGCACCGCCGGCCAGTCCAGCCCCTTCAGCGGATTGTTGTCCGGCCGCCCGAGAATGGCGTCGGCCATGATCATGCCGAGATGGGTGGAAAGCTGCGCACCGTGGCCGGAATAGCCCATGGCGTACCAGACGCCGTCATGGAAACCTGCGCGCGGATAACGATCCTTGGTCATGTCAACCAGTCCGCCCCAGCAATAATCGATCGGCACATGGGCAAGCTGCGGGAAAATGCGATGCAGGCTTTCCGTCAGGATCGCACCGCTTTTGGAGTCCGAACGCTGATCCGAAGTTGCGGAAAAACGGGCGCGGCCACCAAAGATCAGCCGGTTGTCAGGCGAGAGCCGGAAATAATTGCCAATATTCATGGAGTTGACATAGGTGCGGTTGCCGGGAACCGAAGCCTTGATTTCGGCATCCGTCAGCGGCCGCGTGGCGATGATGAAACTGCCGACCGCGATGATGCGGCGGCGGAAATAACCGAAGCCGGAGGGTGTGTAAGCCCCGGTAGCAACAAGCACATTGTTGGCCGTGACCTTGCCACGGGCAGTTTCCAGCTCATGGAGCTTGCCGTTCTGGATGTGTTTCGTCACCGCCGCTTTTTCGAAGATCACCGCGCCATGGCGGCTGGCGGCTTCGGCAAGGCCGGCCACATAGCGGCCCATATGCATCATTGCGCTTTTCTTCGAGAGCATGGCGCCATAAAAGGGCGAGCCGATTTCCGCCTCGAGATCAGCAGCCGACAAGAGAGCCGTATCGGGATCAACCTCGGCATGCAACGCCTCGAAATTCCTTGCCAGACCTTCGAAATGCTGCGGCTTGGAAGCGAGCTTCAGCTTGCCGGAACGGCGGAAATTGCAATCAATCCCCTCCTCCGCGATCAGTGCTTCCAGCGTGTCGACTGAATCGTCCAGCGCCTTGTAGAGGGCGATCGCGCGTTCCTTGCCCAGTTCCGCCTTGGCGGAGAGATAGGAATGGGCAAGGCCATTGTTGAGGTGCCCGCCATTGCGGCCAGAGGCGCCCCAACCGACCCGCTCCCCTTCGAGAACGACCACCCGCGCGCCCGCCTTGGCCAGCTGGCGCGCGGCCCCGAGACCGGTGAAGCCGCCGCCGATGACGGCGACATCATAATGACCTTCGACGGGACCTTGCGCGGCACCTGAAAATTGCGGCGCGGTATCGTGCCAATAGGAGACGAACTTCATGGTCCCGACCTTTCCTTACAATCCAACCACGCCTGCCAGGCCGGAAATATCTGATATCTCGACATAACCATAATAGGGATTGGCGGGCTCGTGGCCGCGATTGACCCAGACCTTGTTCTTGATGCCGAGATCGTGGGCCGACATCAGGTCGTAACGGAACGAGGAGGAAACATGCAGCATATCTTCCGGACCGCAGCCGAGCATGTCGAACATATATTCGAAGGCCTTGAAACGCGGCTTGTAAGCCTGTGCCTGCTCGGCGGTGTAAACTGCGTGGAAGGGTGCGCCGAGCTTTTCGACATTCGACATGATCTGCGAATTCATGGCGTTGGACAGGATGACGAGGGGAATTTCCTTCGCAACCTTCGCGAGGCCGGCCGGAACATCGGCATGCGGCCCCCAGGTCGGAACGCGCTCGTAAACGAAGGTGGCATCTTCATCCTTGAAAGCGACACCATTGCGCTTGCAGCTGCGCGAAAGCGAATTGTGGACCACCTGAGCATAGGGCTTCCAGTCACCCATGATCTCATCAAGACGGTAGGCCGCAAAATTCTTGATGAACTGCTGCATCTGCGCTTCATCCAGGCGATCGCCATAGAGATCACGGGCGGCCTCTGCCATCTGGAAATTGATCAGCGTGCCGTAGCAATCAAAGGAGATGTATTTCGGGCGGAAGATGGTCATATCGTCGTCATCCTTGCTTGGGGATCGGCCGTGCCGGAATGAGTTGATCATAGAAAGCCTTTGCCCGGTCGGCGCACCGCAATTGCCATCAGCGGAAGCAGATTGTTGCGTATGCAGCCGCCAGTTTGGCAGAGAGTTGCGTTGAGCCCAACCGAAAGCCGCCGCCCGCCCTGGTTTTACGACCGGGTGCGGACAAGATGCGGCATAAGATGCGGCGGCGGATAAAAGCAACAGCGAAACATATCGAACCTTCCCATTTGTCGGGACAATCTTCTTCCGGCGTCAGTCTATCAATGAAGAGTAAGAAAAAACGGAGTTCCGGCATGCAGGCGAGCCTGATCGATATCCAAATGTTTCAACCGGACCACCTCGACGCGGCCGTTGAACTTTCCCGCCAGGCCGGCTGGCCGCACCGGAAGGAAGACTGGGCGCTGGTCCTTTCCCTGAGCAAGGGTTTTGTCGCCCTTGAGAACGGACGCGTCGTCGGCACCGCCATGGCGACGCTTCTCGGAGAAAGCTGCGCCACCGTCAATATGGTGATCGTGGATGAGAGCATGCGCGGCCGCGGCCTCGGGCGTCAGTTGATGCAGGCGGCAATGGACGCAGCAGAAGACCGCGAATGCCGTCTGGTCGCCACGGCCGACGGCCTGCCGCTCTACGAAAAACTGGGCTTCGTCGCCTGCGGCGAGGTGCGTCAACATCAGGGAATTCCGGTGACGACCGACAGGCCAACCGGTGTCATCTGGGTCGAAACCATTGATCCGGCCGCGCTTGCGGCACTCGATGCGGAGGCTTTCGGCGCGGATCGCACGGCGCTCTTTGCAGCGCTTGCCGACAGGGCACGTTTCGCGATCGTTGAGAAACAGGGCGTCATCAAGGGTTTTGCCGCCCTTCGCACCTTCGGGCGCGGCGAGGTCATCGGCCCGGTCGTGGCGGAAAATGCTGAAATCGCTAGGGATTTGATCGCCTTTGGAGTTTCCGAGCGCCCCGGCGCATTCCTGCGCGTGGATACCACCGCCGATACCGGTCTTGGCCCCTGGCTTGCCGAACGTGGCCTTGCCCATGTCGGCGGCGGCATCGCCATGCGCCGGTCGAAAACCGAAATCCCCGCCGACAAAAAACTGAAAACATTCGCATTGACCAGCCAGGCACTGGGCTGAATCTGGAGAGACCCATGTTAAGCAATTCACTGATCGAACTGGACCGCGCCCATCTGGTGCACCCCGTCTCCTCCTTCCGCGGCCATGAGAAGCTTGGTGTGCGGGTGCTGAAATCGGCAAGCGGCGCCACGGTCACCGACATGACCGGTCACCAGCTCATCGACGGTTTTGCCGGCCTCTGGTGCGTCAATGCCGGTTACGGGCATGACAGCATCGTCGAAGCGGCAGCCAAACAGATGCGTGAGCTGCCCTATGCCACTGCCTATTTCGACATCGGCAGTGAACCGGCGATCCGGCTTGCTTCCGAACTCGCCGACCGCGCGCCGGGCGATCTCAACCATGTCTATTTCACGCTTGGCGGTTCCGATGCGGTGGACAGCACCATCCGCTTCATCCGCTATTACTGGCACGCCAAAGGCCAGCCGCAGCGCGATCAGTTCATTTCCATCGAACAGGGTTATCACGGCTCCACTACCGCCGGGTCGGGTCTCACGGCGCTGCCCGCTTTCCATGCGGGTTTCGGTGTGCCTTATGACTGGCAGCACAAAATTCCGTCGCACTACGCCTACCGCAATCCGGCCGGCAGCGATCCGGCCGCGATCATCGCCTCCTCCCTGCAAATTCTCAAAGACAAGATCGAGGCCATCGGCCCGGACCGGGTCGCCGCCTTTTATGCGGAACCCATTCAGGGCTCGGGCGGCGTTCTGGTGCCGCCGCCGGGCTGGATCAAGGCCATGCGCGAACTCTGCCGTTCCTATGGCATTCTCTTCGTCGCTGATGAGGTCATCACCGGCTTCGGCCGCACCGGACCGCTCTTTGCCTGCACGGACGAGGACATCGTGCCTGATTTCATCACGGCTGCAAAGGGTCTCACGTCGGGTTATGTGCCGATGGGCGCCGTCTTCATGGCGGATCACGTCTATGATACAATAGCCGACTTTGCCGGCGATGCCGCCGTGGGGCATGGATACACCTACTCCGCCCATCCCGTCAGCGCCGCTGTCGGCCTTGAAGTGCTGAAACTCTACGAGGGCGGACTGCTGGAAAACGGCCGCCGCGCCGGTCAACGACTGATGGCCGGCCTGGAAGGCTTGAAAAGCCATCCGCTGGTTGGCGATGTGCGCGGCCGTGGCATGCTTGCCGCCATCGAACTTGTGACCGACAAGGACAAAAAGACGCCGCTGCCGGCTGCAGCGGCCCCTGCACGCAAGGTTTTCGACCGCGCCTGGGAAAACGGCCTGATCGTGCGCGCCTTTGCAAACGGCATTCTCGGTTACGCGCCGCCGCTCTGCTGCACCGATAGCGAGATCGACGCCATTATCGAGCGGACGCTGAAGACGCTCGACCAGACACTCGAAGACCCGGCCGTCAGGGCCGCCATGGCCTGAGCCGATAGAAGGGCAGCGTTGCGGCACCCTCTCGAAATGTCGCAACGCACCGCATATTCGCAATATTCTGCCGAAGAGCCGATCCATTTCGGCGTATCCGGCGTGCCGAAAGTGCCAAACTATTAATGCAAACAGCACTAAACGCCATAAAAAAGGGCGTAATTACAAATGGGAACGGGGCAAGGATCCCGTCCGGGAACAGAATAATCTGCCGCAGCCTCCCCAAGAGGCCGAGGCGGCCAAGCGGAGACCGACATTGCCCAAAAAACTGAGCGACTTCAAATATATGAGCTTCGACGTGGTGGGGACCCTCATCGATTTCGAAGGCGGCCTGAAATCGACGTTGGCCGCAATCGGCGCGGAAAACGGCGTGGAGGTCGATGGTGAAAAGGCGCTCGCCCTTTATCGCGCTGCCCGTTACTCCGACGCGACCGACCTGTTTCCGGACGATCTCGTCCGCGTTTATCTGATCATCGCTCCGCAACTTGGACTGCCGGCAGAACGCGCTTTCGGTGAGCGCCTGCGCGACGCGGCAAAAAGCTGGAAAGGCTTTGAAGACAGCCGCGCCGCCATGGCCGAGCTTGCCAAGACGCATCGCCTCATCGCCATGACCAATGCCCAGCGCTGGGCCTTCGAATATTTCGCGAAGGAACTCGGCAATCCCTTTCATGCAGCCTTCACGGCGGATGATACCGGCACGGAAAAGCCCGATCCTGCCTTCTTCGAAAAGGTTTTTGCTTTTGTGGAGAGCGAAGGCGCATCGAAGGATGACATCCTGCATGTCGCGCAAAGCCAGTATCACGATATCGGCATTTCCCGGAAACTGGGCATGACCAATTGCTGGATCGAGCGGCGTCACGCCCAGAAGGGATATGGCGGCACCATCGAACCGGAAAACTTCACCGAGCCGGACTACCACTTCACCTCAATGGCCGGCCTTGCCGACGCCGCGAGGCAAGCGGGCGGTTAAGCCGCACCGCCAGTGGCGTGCCGCGAACTGGGATGCGGCATGCCTGAAATTTCTTCAGATGCATTTCAACAAATCATACAAAAGGGGAAGACCATGAGTGACAGGATTATAAACTGGACCCGCTCCGACGATGCCGCCGTTGAGCAGGCGATCCGACGCGGCGCAACGCGGCGCGAGCTGCTTCACATGCTGCTGGCGGGTGGTGTCGCCCTTTCCGCCGGTTCGGCCATTCTCGGTCGCGCCTCAAATGCCGTGGCCGCAACGCCGGTCTCCGGCGGCACCCTCAAGGCAGCCGGCTGGTCCTCCTCCACCGCCGATACGCTCGATCCGGCAAAAGCCTCGCTTTCGACGGATTATGTCCGTTGCTGCGCGCTCTATAACCGTTTGAGCTTCCTTGATGTTTCCGGCACGCCGCAGCTGGAGCTGGCCGAAGCCATCGAAACGAAGGACGCCAAGACCTGGACGGTGAAGCTGCGTTCCGGCGTCACCTTCCATGACGGCAAGGCGCTGACCGCCGATGACGTGGTCTATTCGCTGAAGCGCCATCTCGATCCGGCCGTCGGTTCCAAGGTCGCCAAGATTGCCGCGCAGATGACCGGCTTCAAGGCTCTCGACAAGAGCACGGTCGAAATCACGCTGGCGAACGCGAATGCCGATCTGCCATCCATTCTGGCCCTGCACCATTTCATGATCGTTGCCGACGGCACCACGGATTTCTCCAAGGGCAACGGCACCGGCGCCTTCAAGCTCGAAAAATTCGAGCCGGGCGTCCGTTCGATCATGGCCAAGAATACCAATTACTGGAAGTCGGGCGGCCCGCACATCGACAGTTTCGAATTCATGGCGATTTCGGACGACAATGCCCGCGTCAACGCCCTTCTCTCGGGCGATATCCAGCTCGCGGCCTCCATCAACCCGCGTGCGCTTCGCCTGCTCGACAAGCAGGAAGGTGTCGTTCTGTCCAAGACGACATCGGGGAACTACACCAACCTCAACATGCGTCTCGACCAGGCGCCCGGCAACAATGCCGATTTCATTGCCGGCATGAAGTCGATCGTCAATCGCGAGCAGATCGTCAAGGCGGCCCTGCGCGGTCTCGGTGAAGTCGGCAACGACCAGCCGGTTCCGCCGATGAACCCCTACCACAATCCGGATCTCAAGCCGAAAGCCTTCGATCCGGACAAGGCGAAATTCCACTTCCAGAAGGCCGGCCTCATCGGCCAGTCCATTCCGGTCATCGCATCGGATGCGGCAAGCTCTTCGGTGGACATGGCGATGATCATCCAGGCTTCGGCCGCCGAAATCGGGGTCAAGCTGGACGTGCAGCGTGTTCCCTCGGACGGCTACTGGAGCAATTACTGGCTGAAGGCGCCGGTTCACTTCGGCAACATCAACCCGCGCCCGACGCCGGACATCCTGTTCTCGCTGCTCTACGCTTCCGACGCCCCGTGGAACGAAAGCCAGTACAAGTCGCCGAAGTTCGACAAGCTGATGCTCGAAGCACGCGGCATGCTCGATATGGAGAAGCGCAAGCAGATCTACTTCGAACTGCAAACCATGATCGCCGACGAAGCCGGCACCATCATCCCCGCCTATATTTCGAATGTCGACGCCATCACCTCCAAGCTAAAGGGGCTGGAAGCCAATCCGCTCGGCGGCATGATGGGTTATTCCTTTGCGGAATACGTCTGGCTTGAAGCCTGATAGATCATGGGGCCGGGCGCGAAAATGCGCCCGGCACGTTTTCCGCAGGATGCGGGAAGCCTCCACAATCAGGCAGGTCGCAGGAGCATGTGAATGAACAGCCGGATATTGTCCCTTATCGCCAGGCGGCTGGTCGTCATGCTGACGACGCTGCTGATCGTGTCGTTTATCGTCTTTTCCGCCACCAGCCTGCTGCCCGGCGACACGGCGACGATCCTTCTCGGCCAGGCGGCGACGCCGGAAGCCGTGGCGGGCCTGCGCACCGCCATGCATCTCGACGACCCGGCCCTGCTGCGTTTCGTCCGCTGGCTTTTTGGCCTGCTGCATGGCGAGCTCGGCACCTCCTATGCCAACAACATGGCGATTGCCGATCTTATCGGTCCGCGCTTCGTCAATTCCATGAAGCTTGCCGGCATTACCACCATCATCGCCGTGCCGCTGGCGCTCACGCTTGGCATCAGCTCCGCCATGCTGCGCGGAACGCTTTATGACCGGGCCGTCACCGTGCTGACCATCGGTGTCATCTCGGTGCCGGAATTCATGATCGCCACACTCGCCGTGCTGCTTTTCGCCGTTTACCTGAAATGGCTGCCGGCGCTTTCGCTGGTCAGCGAGGTTCACACGCTTTTCGATGTACTGCGGGTCTATGCCATGCCGGTCATCACGCTGACCTTCGTCGTCTCAGCGCAGATGATCCGCATGAGCCGCGCCGCCGTCATCGAAACGCTGGATACGCCCTATGTCGAAATGGCGCTTTTGAAGGGCGCACCGCGCATGCGCATCGTGCTTCGCCATGCGCTTCCCAATGCGCTCGGCCCCATCGTCAATGCGGTGGCGCTGTCACTTTCCTATCTCGTCGGCGGCGTCATCATCGTTGAGACGATCTTCAATTATCCTGGCATCGCCAAGCTGATGGTGGATGGCGTCGCAACCCGCGACCTGCCGCTGATCCAGAGCTGCGCGATGATCTTCTGCGTCGGTTATCTCCTCCTCATCACGACGGCTGACATTATCGCCATCATGTCCAATCCGAGGCTGCGCTGATGGCCGACAATATCAAAACAACTTCGGGGACTTCGCGTTTGGGTTACAAGATCAACGCAGTCGGCGTTTTCGGCTTTCTCATGATTTTTTCCTGGGCCATGGTCGCAATCTTGGCGCCGTATCTCATACCGCATCCAGTCGGTGAAATCGTCGATCTCGATTATTTCGGGCCGATGACATCAGATCTCTGGCTCGGTTCCGATTACCTCGGCCGTGACGTGTTTTCCCGCATTCTCATGGGCGCGCGTTTCACGGTCGGCATATCGCTCGCAGCCGTCACCATCGCCTGCACCTCCGGCGTCGTGCTCGGCATGTGCGCCGCCGTCATCGGCGGCTGGTTCGATGCGGCATTGAGCCGGTTTCTCGATGCGGTGAATTCCATTCCGAGCAAGCTTTTCGGCCTCGTCGTCGTCGCCGCCGTCGGCTCGTCCATTCCGGTGCTGATCATCACGCTCTCGGTCATCTATACGCCCGGCGCCTATCGTTTCGCCCGGGCGCTCGCCGTCAATGTCAACACCATGGATTTCGTCACCGTCGCCCGCGTGCGCGGCGAAAGCCTGCTTTATCTCATCGGTTCCGAAATCCTGCCGAACATCGTCCGTCCCGTGTTGGCCGATCTTGGCGTGCGCTTCGTCTTCATCGTGCTGCTGCTGTCGGGCCTCTCCTTCCTTGGCCTTGGCCTGCAGCCGCCGAATGCGGACTGGGGTGCGCTGGTGCGCGAAAACATCGGCGGCCTGCCGTTCGCGGCACCCGCCGTCATCTTCCCGTCCCTGGCGATTGCCAGCCTGACGATCAGCGTCAACCTGCTGATCGACAATCTGCCGCAGAAAATCCGCGACAGGAGTGAATAATGAGCAATCTCGTTGAAATCCGCGGACTGAAAGTCGAGGCCACCACCGATTCCGGCCGCCGCATCGACATCATCAAGGGTGTGGACATCGACATCGCCGATGGCGAGATCGTTGCGCTGATCGGCGAAAGCGGTTCCGGCAAGACCACCATTGCGCTGACGCTGATGGGCTATGCCCGCCCGGGCTGCCGCATTTCCAGCGGCAGCGTCAAGGTGGCGGGTCGCGACATGGTGCAGCTTTCCGAAGCCGAGCGAGCAACGATCCGCGGCACGAAGGTGACCTATGTGCCCCAAAGTGCGGCCGCCGCCTTTAACCCTGCGCAGAGGATCATCGACCAGGTGATCGAAGTCACCCGCATCCACCATCTGATGCCGCCGCAGGAGGCGCGGGTGCGGGCGGTGGAACTCTTCAAGGCCCTGTCGCTGCCCAACCCTGAGACCATCGGCGAGCGCTACCCGCATCAGGTGTCCGGTGGCCAGCTTCAGCGCCTCTCCGCCGCCATGGCGCTGATCGGCAACCCGAAGCTGGTGATCTTCGACGAGCCGACCACGGCGCTCGATGTCACGACCCAGATCGAGGTGCTGCGCGCCTTCAAATCGGCAATGCGCAAGGGCGGTATCGGCGGCGTTTATGTCTCGCATGATCTTGCCGTCGTCGCCCAGATTGCCGACCGGATCGTGGTCTTGAAAGGCGGCGAGGTGCAGGAAACCGGAACCACGGCGGATATCCTCGAAAATGCGCAGCATCCCTATACTACGGAATTGCTGACGGCTTTTCACGACAAGGCACGCGTTGTCACACCCGTCAAACAGGAGCAGGCCACGCCCCTCCTGGATATCGAGGAGCTGATCGCCGGATATGGAACGAAGGGCGGAGACAAGATGCCGCTGGTGCGTGCGGTGGATTCCGTCAGTCTTTCAGTCTATCCCGGCCGCAATCTCGGCATTATCGGCGAATCCGGCTGCGGAAAATCGACACTTGCGCGCGCCATTGCCGGCATTCTGCCGGCGGCAAGCGGCCATGTGATCTTCGAAGGCAAGGAACTGGATGCCGATGCACGCCGACGGACCGGCGATCAGCTTCGCCGCATGCAGATCGTGTTCCAATATGCCGACACGGCACTCAACCCGTCCAAACCCATCGAGGACATCCTCGGCCGGCCGCTGACCTTTTATCACGGTATGAAGGGCAAGGCGCGCGATGCTCGGATCGACCAGCTTCTCGATATGGTGAAGCTGCCGCGCTCGGTTCGCCATCGCCATCCTTCCGGCCTTTCCGGAGGGCAGAAGCAGCGTGTCAATTTCGCCCGGGCGCTTGCCGCCGAACCATCGCTCATCATCTGCGATGAAATCACCTCGGCGCTCGATACCGTGGTCGCGGCCGCGATCATCGATCTTCTCGGGGAACTGCAGCGGGAGCTGAACCTCTCTTACATCTTCATCAGCCATGATCTTTCGGTGGTGGAGACCATTTGTGACGAAATCGTCGTGATGTATGGCGGACAGAAGGTAGAGCATCTGGAGACGGAAGCGATCAAGTCGCCGACCCACCCCTATTCGAAACTGCTGTTCTCCTCGGTGCCGAAACTCGACCCGAAATGGCTCGACAATCTGCAGCAGGATGCGGAGCTGGTGCGGGCGTTTTCGAAGCGGTGAGAACGAGATAGTACGGCCCTGCAAAGGGCCGTTTCCCACACCTCAAAGCGGAAACAGGCTGGTCAGCGGCATATGCGACTTGATGATCGGTGATTTCAGCACCACGAAGCTGAAATATTTATCGATGCCGACATCCATATCGGTCAGTCGCTCCATGATCGACTGGTATTCGACGATGCCAGAGGTGACGAATTTCAGCAGGTAGTCGTAACCCCCGGAAACGAGGTGGCACTCCACCACCTGGTCGATCTTTTCGACAACGCCGAGGAAGCGGGCGAAATCGATCTGGCGGTGGTTCTTCAGCGTAATCTCGGTGAAAACAGTCAGCGTCTGGCCGAGCTTGTTGATGTTGATCTGCGCCGAATAACCCTCGATATAACCTTCCGCCTGCAGCTTCTTTACCCGCATCAGGCAAGGGCTGGGCGACAGATTGACAAGCTCCGCCAGCTCGACATTGGTGATGCGACCGTTTTTCTGCAGTTCATAGAGGATCTTGATATCGATCCGGTCAAGTTTCATCACGTGCGGAACCCCTTTTTTGTTTTTTGAACACGCGGCATAAAATTCTGGCGCGGTATCGGAAATCTTACCACATGGGCGCGCCCTGTCGACGTGGAGATGTTTTTTTGGTGCAGCATAAAGAGTTGCAGACGTGGCCACCAACAGCATGAGATTCCGGCAAGACGCCCAGTCTGGCAGCGTTTACACGCCAGCTGAGGTAAATTAGGACGAATATAAGGAGTCCGACCATGCCCGCCCCGCTGCAACAGATCACGACATCGCCGGAACTGCCGACATCTGCGGACGCCGTCATTATCGGCGGCGGCATCGTCGGTGTCTTCGCCGCCTATTACCTCGCCCGGCGCGGTCTGAAGGTGGCGCTGGTCGAAAAGGGCCTGATCGGGGCGGAGCAATCCAGCCGTAACTGGGGCTGGTGCCGCCAGCAGAACCGCGACGCCCGCGAATTGCCGATTTCCACCAAGAGCCTGGCGCTTTGGGAAGAATTTGGCGCAGAGAGCGGCGAGGACACGGGCTTTCGGCGCTGTGGGCTGTTTTATCTGAGCGACAATGAAGCCGAGCTTGCCGGCTGGGCGCGCTGGCGTGACTTTGCCATTACCGCAGGCGTGACGACCCATATGCTGAGCGCCGATGAGGCGAGCGAACGCGGCCGATCTACGGGCAAACGCTGGAAGGGCGGTGTGTTTTCACCGACAGACGGTACGGCCGATCCTTCCATGGCGGCACCCGCCGTGGCGCGCGCCATCATCAAACTGGGCGGCACGGTGCATCAGAATTGCGCCGCGCGCGGGCTTGAGACGGAAGGCGGCCGTGTCAGCGCCGTTGTCACCGAAAAAGGCACGATCCGCACCAAAACCGCCATCATGTCCGGCGGGGCCTGGGCGTCGTCCTTTTGCCGCCAGCTTGGCATTCGTTTCCCGCAGGCCTCCGTCCGCTCCTCCATTCTGTCCGTCACGCCGGGTGCGGAGGGGCTGCCGGATGCACTGCACACCGCCGCCGTCTCAGCCACGAAGAGAAAAGACGGCGGCTATACTCTCGCCATCAGCGGGCTGGGCCGCATCGACCCGACGGCGCAGCAGATGCGGTTTGCCCGTGAATTTGTTCCGATGTTTCTCAAGCGCTGGCGAAGCCTGCGGCCAGGCGGGCTGGAAGGTCTTCGCGGCGGCCACGAGACGCTGAAACGCTGGCGGCTCGATGCGCCGACGCCGATGGAACGGGTTCGTATTCTCGATCCGAAACCCAATGCCGCCGCCATCCGCGAGACCCATGAAAGGGCACTGAAGCTTCTGCCGGCCCTCGGCAAAACCCGGATTTCCGCCGCCTGGGCGGGCTTCATCGACAGCACGCCTGATGGCGTGCCTGCCATTGGCGAAACCAGCGAATTGCCCGGCTTCATCCTCGCCGCCGGCTTCAGCGGCCACGGTTTCGGCATCGGACCGGGTGCCGGCCATCTGATCGCCGATATCGTGACGGGCTCGAACCCGATCGTCGATGCCGCCCCCTATCACCCCAGCCGCTTCCTCGATTCGTCCTGGGGCAAGGTCGCGGATTTCTGACCCTCCCTTAATGGGATGCGACAGACTCACCGCGATGGAACCGGCCGATGTGAAAATCCGCAATCGGCGTCGTGGTCTTTCCGGTCGCTATCAGCTCCGCCATCACGTCGCCAACACCCGGCCCAATCTGGAAACCGTGGCCGCTGAAGCCGAAGGCATAATAAAGGCCGGAGGTTGCAGCACTTTCCCCCATGACCGGCAGATCGTCGGCCATATAACCTTCCACGCCGGACCAGGTGCGGATCAGCCGGGCATGGCGCAAAGCGGGAGCCAGCCGCAGCAACTGGCGCAGCTGAGCATCAAGCCCGGCGGGATCATATTTCGCCCGGCGTTCGTCCAGCGCGGCGGCGCATCGTTTCACCCCGCCGAAAATGACGTTTCCGCGCGGGATTTGCCGCATATAAATGACCTCGCCGTGAATTTTGGTGGAGACGCCGACGACGGGGTGAATGAACCATGGCAAAGGTTCCGTCACGCCCATTTGCGGGCCGGCCACTTCCAGCGGCACCGCCTCTCCCAGGGCGCCGGCAAACCCGCCGCCCCATGCACCGTTGGCAACCAGCACCGAGGGCGCGCGATATTCCCCTTCCTCCGTCGTCACCCGGAAATCCTCGCCCGCCTTTTCGATGGCCAGAACTTCGCAATTTTCCACGATGGTTGCACCATCCCGCCGCGCCGCGCGGGCAAAGGCGGGCGCGACAAGGCGCGGATTGGCGTGACCATCATGCGGCGACCATGATCCCGCAACCGCCTCCGGTCCGATGAAGGGGAATTTCTGCCTGACAGCCTCGCGCGAGAGTATCTGCAATTCCAGACCATATTGCGTGGCATCGTCGCGGTATTTCTCGACCACGGCGATCTGTTCTTCCGCCCAGAGAAACCGGATATGGCCGACGGGCATGAATTCCACATCCGCACCGGTCAGTTGCGGGATCCGGCTCCAGATATCCCGCGATCTGTTGGCGAGCGGAAGCTGCCCGAGATAACGGCCCTGACGGCGGACATTGCCGAAATTGGTGCCGCTCGCCTGCTGGCCGACGAGGAAACGCTCCAGCAGAATGACGCTGACACCCCGTTGCCGCAGGAAAAACGCCGTCGCGGTTCCAACAATGCCGCCGCCGACGATAATGACATCGGCCTCTGCAAGCGTGTTACGCATCATCGCCTCCCTTCACAATCGCCAGCGGCAGCGGTTTCACCGGCGCCTGCCCGCGCAGCCGTCCGGCCAATTCCACCGATAGACCAGAGGCGGCGGCGACAATCTCCTGTCCCGCCTGCCCGCAGAACCGGCCCTGGCATCTCCCCATACCAACCCGCGAGAAAGCTTTCGAGCGGTTGACCTCCGTCGCGCCCTTGCCGCTCACACTTGCGCGCAACTCGCCCGCCGTCACCACCTCGCAGCGGCAGATAATCGTGTCGTCGGCAAGTGACCGCACCAACAGGTGCGGCCAGGGGAAGGCCCGGGCCATTCCCTGCGCAAAGCGGCTCGCGGCTTTCAGCGATTTCCGGCAGCGGCCGATCTCCGCACGGGATGGCTTCAAACCTTGATCCTCAAGAAGCGCGAGCGCGGCGAGCCGGCCAGAGGCTTCCGCACCATCTGCACCGAGAATACGCACGCCATCGCCTGCCAGATAGACATCAGGCACGGAACTCCGCCCCATATTGTCCACATCCGGAAGCCATTGCCGGATCAGCGGATCAAAGGAGAAGCGGCAACCGGCAAGGTCGGCAAGCTGGCTTTCCGCCCGCAGATGATAGCCCATGCCGATGGCATCGCAGGCGGGACGTTTTTCCTCACCGGACGCATCCCGATAGCGAATGCCGGTCACGCCACTCTCAGCGTCGCCGATAATCTCTATCGGCATGATGCCCCGTTCGATCCTCACGCCGCCCGCAAGCAGCGCCGCGACAAGCCGTATGCCCTTGAGGAGCTGCATTGGTCGTGCCACCATCCCCGGCAGGCCCTTGATCTGCGTGAAGAATGGTGTGGTATCCAGCACCGCCACAGGCACCGCCCCTGCCTTCATATATTGATAAGCCACGAGATAAAGCAGCGGCCCCGTGCCCATAAAAACCACCCGTCGCCCTATCGCGCAGGCCTGCGCCTTCAGGGATATCTGCGCCGCGCCAAGCGAAAAACAACCCGGCCTCGTCCAGCCCGGCAAGGGCATGATGCGGTCGGTCGCACCCGATGCGATGATGAGGGCATCGAAATCCAGAGCTTCGGATGTCTCTGCGCGCTGAATATGAATGCGATTGTCGCGAATTGCCCACGCCAGGGTCTGCGGGCGGTAATCGATATGGTCTGAAAGCCCGTCGAATGTGTCGTGCAGAGCCTTCGCCTTATCCGCTTCCGTGCCGTAAAGAGCGGTATATGAGCGCTTGAAATTCTGCGGCTGACGGCGATAGATCTGGCCGCCGCTGCGATCTCCCTCATCAATGACGACGGGGCGAAGCCCAGCCCGCACCAGCGTCTCGGCGGCACGCGTACCGGCGGGGCCGGCGCCCACGATCACGACGCGCAAATCTGCCATAACCCCTCCGGAACCTCGGTTCTGATATCCATGCCCGGGCGAACGGCGGTGGAACAGGCGCGCAGCCGCTCCCCTTCCCCGGTCCAGACCCAGCAATCCTGACAGGCGCCCATCAGACAGAACCCCGCGCGCTTGCCATCGGCGAATTCCGAAAGGCGGGCAAACCCGCGCGACAGCATCAGCGCCGTCAGCACCGTGTCTCCCTCCAGCGCCTCGACCGGCATGCCGTCGATCAGGACAGGGCAAACCGCGCGTCGCTCTTCGGCGATGCGCCTGAATCTGGCAAGCATCCGCGTTTCCTTTCCCGAAACCTTCACAGGCACCTCTCCTGCACCGTCACAGATTTCCACGGCAGGAGGTTTCCTGCCAATCGCAAATGGTCGCTTGAACAGAACCTTGGGTTATGGAAGAGATGACGCCGGAGGTTTCCATGAACGCCCGACAGCTTGAAATTTTCCGCGCCATCATGCGCGACGGCTCCGTGACAGCGGCTGCCAATTCGCTTGCCGTTTCCCAGCCCGGCGTCAGCAAGGTGTTGCACCATCTGGAAAGCCAGCTGGGTTACAAGCTGTTCGAGCGCATCGGCGGGCGGCTGGTGCCGACGATGGAAGCGCATCTGATCTACGAGGATGCCGACCGGGTTTTCCGTGAACTGGAAGTGCTGAAAAAACTGACGCGCACCATCGGCGAGCGCAAGCTTGGCCTTCTGCGCATCGGGGCCAGCCTGCCGGTCACCTATTCCGTGCTGCCTGAAGCATTGCTCGCTTTCCGGCAGACGCATCCGACCGTCAAAATCCACCTCAACGCCCTGCCCAAAAAAGAAATTGCCGAGCAGCTGCTGCTGGGAGACATCGATTTTGCGGTAACGCTGTCCACCATTCAGGCACCAACAGTGCGCAGTGAAATTCTTGCCTCCGTGCCTGTTGTGGCGGTGATGCGGCATGATGATGCCCTGGCCGAAATGATGACGGTGACGCCGCGCGACCTCGCCGGCAGGCCGCTGATTTCCTACGGCAACCAGGCGGACGAGATCGGCCCGCAGCTGAACGAGGTCTTCGAACGCGACGGGCTTACGCGTGATGTCTCAGTGCAGGTCACCTCATCGGTCGGCGCTGTGCCGCTGGTGCGTGGCGGTATCGGCATCGCCCTTGTTGACGGCTTGGTGCGGTGGAACAGTTTCGAGGGAGTGACGGTGCGCCCATTCATGCCTGAAGTGACGATGAATGTCGCCGTTTCCACCAACACGGCCCGGCCGCTGTCGCGTTTCTTCAAACCCTTTGTCGGCGAATTGCGACAGCTATTTCGCGCCCTTCCCGCCCAGGGCTGACGGACAAAACAATACCCGCAAGGCCTGAGCCTGCGGGTATTGTCGTCCGCCGCATTTATTCGACCGGTCAGCTTTTTGGCAGGCCGGGTGGGTTGGTGCGCGATTCCGGCAGGGCTTCTTCCGATAGCCGCCAGCGATCCAGGATCTTCGCATAAGCGCCGCTCTTGATCAGGTCGTTGGTGGCAAGCGTCAGTGCATCGGCCAGTCCCGAGCCCTTGCGGGTGGTGATGGCGACATCGGACCGTTCCGGCCAGCCGGCGGAGAGGGTTCCGACGCGCTTGATCGTCTTGTCGCGTGCGGCGATGAAAACCAGCTGCGCATGCGGCTGGACGATCACATCCGCCCTCCCCGCAGAAAGCGCCACAAACCGTGTGGCTTCATCATCGTAATATTGCAACTCGATCGGCTTCAACCCGGCGGCAACATTCTCGTCGCTCCATTTCAGCAGAATGCGCTCCTGATTGGTGCCAGCGCCGACGATGATCCTCAGGCCGGCCGCGTCCTTCGGCTCGCGGATGGCGGTTATACCGCTATCCGACTTGACGAAAAATCCGTGCAGGCCCTGACGATAGGTGGAGAAATCGAACTTTTCCTTGCGCTGTTCGGTCACACCGACATTCGAGATCACCGCATCGTATTTGCCGGAAGCAAGCCCCAGCGGCCAGTCCGCCCAGGCCACCGCCACCAATTCCAGATCGAGGCCGAGGCTGTCGGCCACCGCAAGGGCATAATCAGGGTCTGCACCGACCACAGTTTTTGCATCCGTCGCATAGGTCGCAAGCGGTGGCCCACCGGGTGCGACCGCGACGGTGAGTTTGCCCGGCGTGACGAATTTGAAATCCTTGGGAATAGCGGCAATAGCGCTGGGGTCTTTTTCAACCCTGACGCGGCCTGGCTGGTCCGGCGACAGATCGAAGACATCCGTTGCAAAAGCCGGTGCGAAACCGGCAACGGACAGAAAAGCACCGAGCGTGGCCGTGGCGAGACGAGAGGTGAAAGTCATTGTGGTTTCCCGATAGAATGATTGCGGGACGGAGGTAGCGCGGGCGGGAGGATGCCCGCGCTACCGGCTGAGTGATGTCCCACCTTCAACTCAGCTTTTTGGCAAGCAAACCAGAACTCAGCTCTTCGGAAGGCCGGGCGGATTGGTGCGGGATTCGGTGATGGCTTCCGATCCAAGATTCCAGCGGGCGAGAACCTTGCCGTAATTGCCGTTCTTGATCTGGGCGTTCAGCGCGGCGGTGATGGCCTCGGCGATGCCCGCGTCCTTTTTCGAAGCGACGGCGATTTCCGCCGCCTCAGGCCAGCCGCCGGAGAAGGTGCCGACAAGTTTCGTCTTCTTCTGGCTTGCCACCTGGAAGGCAGAGGTGGCGTTGGGGCCGAGATAGGCATCCGCGCGACCGGATTGCAGGGCGACGTCAAGCACGGCCTGATCGTCGTAATATTGCACGTCGGTATCGGCCAAACCCTTGGCCTTGTTGTCCTTGATCCATTTCAGCAGGATCTGCTCCTGATTGGTGGCGGCGCCGACGATCACCTTCAGCCCGGCTACATCCTCGGGCTTGCCGATGGACGTAACCTTGCTGTTATTGCCGACGTAAAAGCCGAGCAGATCGTTGCGATAGCTGGAAAAATCGAATTTTTCCTTGCGGGCTTCCGTGACCGTGATGTTGGAGGTGACGGCATCGTATTTGCCGGAGGTGAGACCGAGCGGCCAGTCGGCCCAGGCGATGGGAACAAGTTGCAGCTCAAGGCCAAGGCTGTCGGCGACCAGCTGGGCGATATCCGGCTCCACGCCGATCGGCGTTTTCGTGTCGCTCGCATAATCCACCAGCGGCAGACGGAACGGCACGGTCGCGACCGTCAGCTTTCCGTCGGCGATGAATTTATGTCCTGCGGGCAGAAGCTTGATCGCCTCTTCCACCTTTTCAGCGCGCACCCGGCCTTTCTGTTCGGGCGACAGGTCCACTTCCTGCGCATGCGCAGCCGGAATGAGTGCGGCGGTGGCGGTGAAAAGACCGCCGGCGAGCAGGGACAATAATTTCGATGAAAATACCATGCGAGTGTTTCCTTTGTTGTTGATTAGAGAACTTTTGCGAGGAATTCGGCCGTGCGCGGGTGGTCCGGGTTGTTGAACACCTTTTCCGGCGTGCCCGTTTCCAGGATGCGGCCCTGCTCCATAAAGACGACCCTGTCGGAGACTTCGCGGGCAAAACCGATTTCATGGGTGACGATGATGAGGGTGACGCCGGAGCGGGAAAGCTCCTTGATGACGTCAAGCACCTCGTTGACGAGTTCAGGATCGAGAGCGGATGTCGGCTCATCGAAGAGCAGCACCTTCGGCCGCAAGGCCAGCGCCCGGGCAATCGCCACGCGCTGCTGCTGCCCGCCGGAAAGCTGGCGCGGATAGGCGCCGGCTTTTTCGGCAAGGCCGACACGGGCCAGAAGATCGCGTGCTTCGGCCTCGGCCTGCTCTTTCGATATGCCGCGAACCACGACCGGCGCTTCGGCGATGTTTTCAAGTGCGGTCAGATGCGGGAACAGGTTGAAGCTCTGGAACACCATGCCCACTTCGACGCGGCGTTTCAGGATTTCCCGTTCCTTCAGTTCGTAAAGCGTATCGCCCTTCTGACGATAACCGACCAGCTCGCCGTCTATGGCGATAAAGCCGTCATCGACACGCTCCAGATGGTTGATGGAACGAAGCAATGTGGACTTGCCGGAGCCGGACTGGCCAAGAATGGTGGTGACGCTGCCTGCCGGGATGGAAAGGCTGACGTCGTCCAGCACCTTCAGCGTTCCGAAGGATTTCGAGACACCGTGAATATTGACCGAACCGCCGCGATTTCCGAGCTGGAAACTTCCCGACCTGACGGTGGCGGGGCGTTGGGACAAGGCAACCGCAGGCGTCGCCGTCTCCACCGCTTCAGGCAAGGGCTTGCGCGGCAGGAAGGTGCGGTAGAGCGTGGCGAACAGCGAGGGCGGCGGATTGCGCAGCGCGCCGCGCGAGAAGTGCCGTTCGATATGGTGCTGCACGATGGAAAGCGCCGTCAGGATCACCAGATACCAGACGGTTGCGACCATCAGCAGCGGGATCACTTCCAGATTGCGGCGATAGATGATCTGGATCGTATAAAAAAGCTCCGGCAGGGCGAGGATATAGACCTGCGAGGTGCCCTTTGCGAGCAGAATGATCTCGTTGAAACCATTCGGCAGAATGGTGCGCATCGCCTGCGGCAGCACGATGCGTGAAAACTGTCTGCGCCGCGGCAGGCCGAGTGAGGCCGCAGCCTCAAGCTGGCCCTGTTCCACCGAAAGAATACCGCCGCGCACGATTTCCGATGAAAAGGCTGCGGCATGTAATGTCAGCCCCAGCACCGCAGCCGCAAAGGGCGTCATCAGCTGCGTGGTATTCCAGCCGAAGAAATTGATGCCGGTATAGGGCACGCCGATCGTCACGGTCTCGTAGAGATAACCGAGATTGTTGAGGATCAGCAAAAGCACGATCAGCGGAATGGAACGGAATATCCAGATATAGGTCCAGGAGATCGCGACAAGCAAAGGCGAACCTGAAACGCGCGCAAGCGCCAGAACCGTGCCGAGCACGAAACCGAGAAAAGCCCCGAGCACCGTCAGCAACAGCGTCCGGCCGAGCCCCACAAGCACCGGTTCGGCAAAGAACCATTCCGCAAACACGTTCCAGCCCCAGCGGGGATTGCCGAATACGGAGTGCAAAATGGCCGCGATGATGAGGACCGAGAGAACGGTGCCCGCCGTGCGCAGCGGATAACGGGCGGGAACGACGCGAAAATGCGCGTAACCGTCCTTGACCGGCTCACCCTTCTGTTCGTTCACCGCAACATGCGGAAAATCGGAGGCTATTGTCATCGGAGAAAGCCTTTCACGGATGAACCGGAGAGAGTTGCGGCCGGGCGGCCTGTACTGGCGCGCCATCCGGGATGGAGGCGGCAGCGTCGGAAAGCCATTTTTCGAAGGGCAGCGACCGGATCGTCTCGGGATCGGCCGCCGTGTCGAACAGGGCGCGATAGCCATTGGTGAGATAAAGGCCGACCGCTTCCGGCTGGCGGAAACCCGTGGTCAGATAAACGCGGGCGTAACCCTGCCGGATCGCCTGCTGCTCCAGCTCCTGAAGCACGATTTTCGCAAGCCCCTGCCGGCGGTGGGCCGAGTGGGTCCAGACGCGCTTGAATTCGGCCGTCTCGTGGTCGTAGCGCATGAAAGCGCCGCCGGCGATCGCCTTACCGTCGCGCAAAAGCAGCAGGAAATTGCCCGATGGCGGGCTGAAGGCCTCCGGCGGATATTTGTTCAGCTCCGCCTTGGCCCCTTCCGCGTTGAAAAATGTGCCGTAACGGCTGTCATATTCAAACAGCAACTCCTCCAGAAGCGGCGTTGCGAGCGGATCCTTGACCGATGTGTAGAGAAAACTGTCGCTCATGTCCTTGTCCTAAATTTCGCGTCAGGAGAGGTATGCTTCCGCCAGACGCACCCAGAAGCGCGCTGCCGGTGCGATGATCGCGTCGTTGAAATCATAGTGGGGGCTGTGCAGCGGCGCGCTGTCGCCATTGCCGACGAAGAGATAGGAGCCGGGCCGCTCCTGCAGCATGAAGGCAAAATCCTCGCTCGCAGTGCGCGGCTGGAACGCTTCGGCAATCTGCGCGGACGGGAAATGCCTTTTGGCAACCTCACGGGCGAAGACCGTCTGCGGGGCGTGATTGATGACCGGCGGGAAACCACGGGAATAGGAGACATCGGCGCTTGCGCCGAAACTTTCCGCCTGCGCTCTGGCCAGCGCCGGAAGCCGCTCCTCCAGCCTGTCACGCACGGCGGGCGAAAAAGCCCGGGCGGTGATCTGCAGCTCGACGCTCTCGGGAATGACGTTGGAGGCGGTTCCGCCATGGATGGAGCCGACCGTCAGCACCGCCATCTCGCGCGGATCGACATTGCGCGAAACGATGCTTTGCAGGGCGGTGATAAAGCTTGCCGAGGCGAGAACCGGATCGACCGTCTCATGCGGCGCCGCCCCATGCCCGCCCCTGCCGATGATCTGCACCTTCGCCTTGTCGACGGAGGCCATGGCAGGACCTTCGACGAAGCCGAACTGCCCGGTTTCGACACCCGGCCAATTGTGCAGGCCGAAGACCGCATCGACCGGAAACCGCTCGAACAGCCCGTCCTTTATCATCGCCCTTGCACCCGCACCGATCTCCTCGGCCGGTTGGAAGATCAGTGTCAGCGTGCCGGAAAAATTCGATGTTTCGGCAAGATAACGGGCGGCTGAAAGCAGGATGGTGGTATGGCCATCATGACCGCAGGCATGCATGACGCCCGACGTCTGGCTGGCATAGGCAAGGCCGGTTTCCTCGATAATGGGCAGGGCGTCGATATCGGCGCGGATTCCGAGACGTTTTTCACCATGACCGCGCTTCAACGTGGCGACGACACCGTGACCACCGACACCCTCCGTCACCTCGTATCCGAAAGACAGGAGATAACGGGCAATGAGCGCCGCCGTACGCGTCTCCTTGAGCGAAAGCTCTGGATGCCGGTGGAGATCATGCCGGATGGCGATGCTCTCTTCGATGAAGGCAAGGATTCCCCGTTCGGCGTCGTCCTGCGGACGCGCGCCGTCAATGCGGATATTCATGGTTCTGTCTCCTGCGCGGGGCCTTTGCGCGCCGCGTCTTGAAATATGCGCCGGGCAGCGATTAACGCCGCCCGGCTGCAAGCTCAGGCGATGGCCTTGTCAGACGCGTTTTCGCCGCCGGCATAGACGCTTTCCCGGAAAGGCAGACCGAGATGATCACGCAATGTCGCGCCTTCCAGATGCGGATCGAAATAACCGCGCCGCTGCAGCACCGGAATGACGAGGCGGATGAAATCATCCAGTCCCTCGGCAATCACCGGAAAGCCCAGAATGAAGCCATCGGCCGCATCGTGTTCCACCCAGCGTATGATCTCGTCGGCCACCTTGTCCGGTGTGCCGATGAAGCCTTCACGCGGGGTCGCAGCCTCCAGCGCCGCCTCGCGCAGCGTCTGGTTCTTTTCCTTGGCCCGCCGCTTGATGCGGTCGGTCGTCGAGCGGAAACTGTTCTTGCCGATCTCGCCGAGTTCGGGGAAAGGCTCATCCAGCGGATAGGCGCTGAAATCATGATGATCGAAGAAGCGACCGAGATAGGCGAGCGCATCCTCGATAGTGATGAGGTTCCGGATGACGTCGTATTTCGCCTCCGCTTCCTCCTGCGTTTCGCCAACGATCGGGCCGATGCCGGGGAAAATCTTCACATCGGCAGCGGACCGGCCCTGCGCAACGGCGCTCTGCTTCACACGCTTGAGGAAGGTCTGGTTTTCCTCCAGCGAAGCGGAATTGGTGAAGACCGCATCCGCGTGTTTGCCAGCAAGACCGATGCCGGCATCGGACGAGCCTGCCTGGAACACCACCGGCTGACCCTGTGGAGAACGCTGGATGTTCAGCGGGCCTTCCACCTGGAAGAAGCGGCCCTTGTGGCCGAGCGTGTGGAGCTTGGCGCGGTCGAAAAACTGTCCCGTCTCGCGGTTACGCAGGAAAGCGTCATCGTCCCAGCTGTCCCACAAGCCCTTGATAACCTCGAGGTATTCATCGGCGATCTCGTAACGCAGCGCATGTTCGGGGTGATTGCGGCTGTAATTTTTCGCCGTGCCTTCGAGCGGTGTCGTCACGGCATTCCACCCGGCACGGCCGCCGCTCAAAAGATCGAGCGAGGCAAACTGGCGGGCAATGGTGAAGGGGTCGCTATAGGAGGTCGAAACGGTTCCCGCCAAGCCGATCTTCGAGGTGACGGCGGCGAGCGCCGAAAGGATCGTCAGCGGCTCAAACCGGTTGAGGAAATGCGGAATGGACTTGTCGTTGATGTAGAGCCCATCCGCCACGAAGGCGAAGGCGATGCCGGCTGCTTCCGCCTTCAGCGCGTTCTTTCTGAAAAAGTCGAAATTGACGCTGGCATCGACAGGGCTTTTGGGGTGTCGCCAGGCATTCATGTGCCCGCCGGGACCTTGAAGCATGATGCCGAAACGGATTTTCTTTCTCGTCATGTCATTCCCTCCTGAGAGAAAATTATGCCGCCCGGGAAAGGCGATGTGGGGCCAAGAGTTCGACCGAGGCAAGCCGCTGATCGGCCCCGACATGGGGCGGTTCGATGATGAATTCCTCGATGCCGTGCTCTTCGGAAAGCGCACGAAGCGCCTTGTGAATATCCTCCGGCCCGCCATGCAGGACGTTGGGCTTGCGCTCTTCGATGCGATAATCGGTATCGCCGGACTGGCGGGCGAATTCCTCCGCCTGTTCGCGGCGGCCGAGGTTGAACGCCCTGCCGTCGCTGAGGAATACCCGGTAGATGCGTTGACCTTCGACCTGTCTCGCGGCATGGGCGGGATCGCTGGCTGCAAAAGCCGACAGTGCAAGGATCGGGGCAACTCCACCGCTTTCCTCCCGGAAAGCCGAGAGGCTGCGGCGAAGAACCTCCGCATCACCATTGAGGTGGCCGGCAAAGACGAAATTCCATCCCCTTGAAGCCGCAAGCCTTGCGCTTTCCGGGCTGGCGCCGAGCAGAAATCTCTCTGCCGCGACCGGCGGCGCAGGTGTTGCCTGCAGCCCGGCCTGTGCATGATCCTGCGGCACAGCGCCCGATAAAAATGTGGTGAGTTCACCGAAGGCCGCTTCGAAATCCGGCTTGCGGGCGGGATCATAGGCCTGCTGCAAGGCCGACGTCGCAAGCGGCAACCCACCCGGTGTCTTGCCGATGCCGAGATCGACCCGGCCGGGCGCAAGCGACGACAGGACGTTGAAAACCTCGGCAACCTTGTAAGGGCTATAGTGCTGCAGCATGACGCCGCCCGAGCCAACCCGGATGCGGGAGGTCTTCGCCAGTATCCATGCAACCAGCGCCTCCGGCGCGGAACCGGCAAGCTCCGGCGAATTGTGATGTTCGGCCACCCAGAAACGGCGATAACCCAGCTCTTCGGCGCGTTTGGCAAGATTGATCGTGTCGCGGAACGCGCTCGCGGCGTCCTCCCCCGTTGAAACCGGGCTCTTGTCCAGCAAACTGAGCGTATACATCATCACCTCGCGTCTTTGATGCATACTTTGTCTACCGATTTTATATTCTAATAAAGGATGATCGTTCCACGTTGCGGCGCGATCAGAGAAAATATTGTTTTCAGTGATGTTTTCGAAAGCCCGTGCCGGCAAAACGGGGGACCTGGTCTCAAAAAGGCTGCAACAGGCCGCTTTGAGCACCAAACCCGGACGAAACGGGCTTGCGCCGGAATTCGCTAAAAACTACTTAGTAAGTAAGGAATAATACGGCCCGGCACTGTAAACTGTGCCGACTCTCTTTTCGGATCGTGCGATGTTGACCAAAAAAGGCAAATACGGATTAAAGGCTCTTGTCGATCTGGCGCGGTTGCCTCAGGGCGAGACCGCCTTCGTGACGGAGATTGCGACCCGCAACAACATCCCGAAAAAATTCCTGGACACTATTCTTCTGGAACTGCGCAATAGCGGCATTCTGCGCTCCAAGAAGGGCCCGAATGGCGGTTATTCACTGTCGAAAATGCCATCCGAAATCATGATCGGGCAGGTTATCCGTACGCTGGATGGACCCTTGGCTCCCATCCGCTGCGCAAGCCGCACGGCCTTTGAAGCCTGTGACGACTGTGATGATCCCGAGACCTGTCAGGTCAGGGTTTCGATGACGGACGTGCGTGACGCCATCGCAACCATTCTGGACAATATGACGCTTGCGCAATTCGTGGCAAAGGACGGGCAGGATGCCCGCTCTATTCCGGCCGGCGAATAGAATTTCGCACGGCCCTTCGTTCGGGTTCCACGACAGAGCGTCGCTTATTGCCTGCGCAGATCACTGTCCAGCGACGCGATCAGCCCGGCTTCGCTGACGCCTTCGACAAGACCGAGGCGCGCCATCAGGATTTCAAGCGTGATGGCATTGTTGCGGACCGAACGAAAGGTGACATTCTCCGCCCCCACCTGCGCCGCATCGATATTGGCCGCAAGGCTTGTTATCTGCGCCTTCAGGAGTTCGATGGCGAGAAATATTTCACCTATCATGGGCCGCGCTGCGCCCTCGTCCGCCAGTCTGTCGATCAGCAGAACGGAAAGCTCACGCTGCTTCTGCCCCAGAGCCACTGCGGCTTTCAAAAGGGCGGAAACGGAAGCGGCCAGGTTCCCGGCGCCCTGGGCAAGGAACACCACCTGATCGGCGCGCAAGAGACCCTCCCATAACGTATTGGGGCGATTGCGCAGGACGACAAGCAGGGGCTGTCCGGCCGTGTTGACAGCCGGCACAACGATCCAGTCCGCATCGACCTTGACCGACCCCGCGACTTCATCGGGCAGCCGCAGGGCGTAGTCGTCTTCCGTCACCACAACCGCCTGATCCAGATCAGCGGCAGATATTGCCAGCGCGAAGGTCTCGCCAAGATCAAGACGGGCGAAGAGCGCCTTGCGCTGGTCTTCGCTACCCGCGTTCCTGATGAATTCCAGGGCGGTGAAATGTTCAACGAGATCATGCGCCGCCCCCGCATCGGCTGCGGAAATGATGGCTAACGCCTGTGACAGAACGTCATTTGTGATATCCGCCCCGCCGAGTTCCGTTGGAACGGAAAGAGCAAGAAGACCGGAACGGGCGATCCGCGCATGAATTTGCCCGGGACTTTCAACGGCGCAGTTTTCGGCGATCGTCCGGGCAACGGTCAGCACATCGATATCCGCGCCGAGGCGTGGAGGAACGAAACGAAGTCTTTCGCCGAGAGGCGTGACGGATCCCATGCTCAACTCCCTCAAAGAATGACAAAGTGAAAGCGCCGAATGGCCGGCGCTCAGTCCAGAGAATGATAACGCCCGTTTTGATAGAGCAGCGAATGACCGGAGCCGATGCGGATCGCCTCCACCTTGCCGATGACGATGACATGGCTGTGCCGTTCGATCGTTTCTTCGATGGTGCAATCGATCGCGGCAACCGCGTCTTCGAGGATGGGCGCGCCGCTCGACAGCCGTGTCCATTCAGCGCCGCGATACCGATCCGGGCCCTTCAGGCCACCGATGCCGGCAAACTGATTGGCAATGAACTGATGGTTCGCTCCGATGATGTTGACGGCAAGATGACCGAAACGCTGCACCACCGGCCACGTTGACGAGGAACGGTTGAGCGCTACCAGAATGCGCGGCGGATCGACCGACAAAGCGGTGGCCGAAGTCACGGTCGCTCCCGTTCGCTCGTCACCCTCACCCGCCGTAATCACGCTGACACCGCCGCCCAGCGTTCTCAGCGCCGCCTTGAGGCTGTCGGCATCCGCCGACTTGCCGCCAACCGGGTCGCGGAGATTGATGAAGTGTTGATCCTTGGCCGCATATTGCAATGTCATCGGGTTGCTCCTGAAAACAGCTGAATTGTTCAATAGCTAGCAGCGATGGCGGGGGGTGAAATAGACATCGTTTTCCATATTGATAATATTCTATAGAAATAATGTCTTATATGCCGTTGCCTGATTTCATTGCACCGCAAGGATGTCTGCCGAAACGGAAGAAGGCATAAGCCGCCTCCCGCCGATGAATCAGGATCCGGACACCAGCTTGACGTTACCGCCATGACCGCCGCCGCCGAAAACCTGTTTCGCGCCGAAAGAGGACCGTATCTGGTTACGGGGCCCACCGAGCCCGATTTCCGGAAACAGCAGTTCGGATAGCCGATAGGCTTCTTCCAGATGCGGATAACCCGAGGCGATGACGGTATCGATGCCCAGCGCCTGATATTCCCTGAGCCGCGCCGCCACCGTCTTCGGCGAACCGACCAGCGCCGTGCCTGCACCCGAACGGACAAGACCGATGCCCGCCCACAAATTCGGGGAGACTTCCAGCCGGTCGCGCCGGCCATTGTGCAGCGCCTGCATTCTCGCCTGCCCAACGGAATCCGAAGCCTTGGAGAAGACCTCCTGAGCGGATGCGATGGTTTCGTCGGAAAGCTTCGAGATCAGCCGGTCGGCATCGGCCCACGCTTCCTCGTCTGTTTCGCGAACGATGAAATGCAGCCGGATACCGAAGGTAACCTCGCGCCCTTTTTTGGCGGCGGCGGCGCGCACCTTGGCGATTTTTTCAGCCACCTGCGCCGGCGGTTCACCCCAGGTCAGGTATTTGTCGGTGATACCGGCCGAAAACTCGATGCCGGCATCGGAGGAGCCGCCGAAGTAAATGGGCGGTCGCGGTTCCTGCACCGGCGGCAGGCCGAGTTTTGCGTCCACCGCCTTGATATATTTGCCGTCGAGGTTTCCCTTGCCGGTTTCAATCAGCGAATTGAACACCTGGAAAAACTCGCCGGCGTGATCGTAACGCTCGTCATGGGGCAGAAAAATGCCATCGCCGGCAAGTTCCTGGGCGCTGCCGCCGACCACGATATTGAGCAGCAGCCGGCCATGGGAAACGCGATCGAGAGTGGAAGCGAGCCGCGCATAATAAGCGGGCGATGCGACGCCCGGACGGATGGCGACCAGGAATTTCAACTTTTCGGTATAGGCGGCAAGATTGGCCGCAAGGATGAAGGATTCCTCACAGGCAACGCCGGTGGGAATGAGCACGCCTGAATAACCGAGCCGATCAGCGGCCTGGGCTATTTCCCGGAAATAGCCGGGATCGGCAGGACGCGAAAGATCGTCTGAGCCGAGATAGCTGCCATCGCCTGAGGTGGGTATGAACCACAGAAAATCGAGTGGCTTATCGGGTGTGCTCATCGGCAGGTCCTTTGCAATCTGCCCTCGGGCAATGCGGCTTGATGATAAAAGGGTAGCCAATTCCCCGGCGCGTTTAAGAAATTTTGTTCCAATTTCCACCCGGCGAAGAGAGTTTCTCTCCCCGATAAACCGCGCTCCGAAAGGAAAAGGAGCCTTCGTTAATGGTCGTCAGAAGACCGGATAAAGGCCGAGCATCGCAAAGTTCATTTCGCAGATCTCTTCCCTTTCGAGTTCGAGATCGCTTTTCTCCTGCCTGATGCGTCCGGAATGATCCAGAGGATGAAGACTAACCTGTTCCTCGCTACGCGGCTGGCGCCGGGTCAAACCGAACAGATCGAAAGTAAACGCATGAAGTCCCTGCGGCATGTGCGCCTCCTTTGCTCAATTCCCTTATCCTCGGGCGACGGTCCGAAATCGTCAATATTTTCCATAAAATTACTATTCTATAATTGGAGGATCACCGGCAAATGTGGACTAAGGTTGCGGCGACGGGAAAAAATCCGTTTCCGGCCGCCGAGAATGGGCCATCGCCGCCTCATCTAACGATGGTGGTAAATTTCAAGCATCCGGTCTCATGGCAAGGCAAACCGGCGCTTGAGAAAAAGGCCGGCAAATGCACCCAAACCGCAAAAAACGAGAAATACCCAGCCGGAAAGCGCGCCCGCGTGGATGCCTGACAAAAGCACGCCAATGGTGCAGCCAAGCGCGGTCATGCCACCCCAGCCCATCAGCACGCCACCGGCAAACCGTGTCGCCAACCCACCGGCGGAAGGCCATGCGGGCTGAAATTTCCCCGCTGAAAGCGCGGACGCCAGACTCGCAAACATCAGTCCCAGGACGAAAACACCGTTCGGCGACAGGATCGTTGTTTTAACGGCGCTGATGCATCCCCGCACCGTGTCTAGTCCCGCAAGCGTTTCCGGCACCCAGCCCGCCGCAGCCCCCGTCGTTCTGACGATGCTGCCGAGTTCGGCCGTCACTCCGAGCGGTGCGACACGGAAATAGGAAAAGGCGCTGATGGCCGCGACAAGAACGCCGGTTATGACGGGCGGCCAGCGTTCGACGAAAATGCTTCGGAGCGCCTGCTGCAGCCGGCTTGCCGTGGCGGCAGTCGATGAAGCGGGCTCGGTTTTATCGAAAAACAGAACGAGTAGGATCAGAATGACCAACACAGTGCAGGCAACCAGCAGCGCCGGGCCGTATCCAAGATGATGCGGCAACCAGATGGGCAGATCGTCAAAAATGCTGACCGTATAGAGAAAATTCCAGCTGAGAAATGCCAGCAGGAAACCAAGCCCCGCTCCGGCTATGGCAAGCACGGAACCGAAAGCCCCCTCGCCCAGCCGGTAAAAATGCCCGGACAGGCAGGAGCCGGAAAGCGCTGCGCCCAAACCGAAGACGCTCGCAGCCAACGCCAGAATCCAGCCGACGGGGCCGATATGCGCATTGGGCGGCAGGCGGCCGGGTTGCGGCACCGGCATCCACGCCGCGGTGACGACCTGGTAAAACACCACGCCCGCCAGCAATGCCACAAGAATGGCCACAACACCGTCCGAACGCCTGCCGTCGATGAAATCGCGGAAATTGCAGAGAAAGCAGAACCGTCCGCGCTGCATCACGATGCCGAAAGCGGTGCCGGCCAGAAGGGAAAATGCAAGCGGCCTGCCATTCTCAAGCAGCCCCAATTGATAAACAGCGACCGTCAGGGCGCATAAAATGGCAAGCGCCGCGAGGCGGGAAAGGGTCGAATGCATGGAATACCGGCGATGTCGGAAGAATAAATGCCGGTGCGCCATCCGACGCACCGGCCCCATGATGGAGGCGGTGGAGGCTTATTTGCCCGTCCAGACCGTTCCCGTCGGATTGCTGATGGGAACACCGACCGCATTTCCGTACTCGGTCCAGGAACCGTCATAATTGCGGACGTCGTAACCGAGTATCTTCTTCAGCGCGAACCAGGTGTGGCTGGAGCGCTCGCCGATGCGGCAATAGGTGATGATGGGCGCCGAGCCGTCGATGCCCTTCTCGGCATAGATCGCCTTGATCTCTTCTGCCGCTTTGAAGGTTCCATCCTTGTTGACGATTGTGCCCCACGGAACATTGACGGCGCCGGGGATGTGACCGGCACGGACGGACAGCTCCTTGACGCCATCCGGCGCGAAAATCTTGCCGGAATATTCATCCGCCGAGCGGATATCCACCAGCTTGATGTTGTGCTTGCCCTCAGCCACCGCAACGACGTCGACAAAGCGCGCCCGGACCGAGGTGTCGGGCTCGGCGAGTTTCAGTTTCGTTTCGGCCGTTGCCGGTGCGGATGTGTCGAAAGGCAGGCCCTGCGCCTCCCAAAGCTTGCGGCCACCATCCAGCAGCTTTACGCGGTCGCCAAGACCGTAGGTTTCGAAAATCCACGCACCCCAGGCGGCAAACCAGTTGTTGTTGTCGCCATATAAAACGATCGTCGTATCGTCACCCACGCCGGCTTTCTGCAGCAGGGACTGGAAATTCTCACGCGCGGCAATGTCGCGTTTTTCCTTGTCAACGAGATCCGTATGCCAGTTGAGGTTCACTGCGCCCGGAATATGCCCGCGCTCATAGACGCCCGTATCGACGCTGACTTCAAAGACCCGCACTTTCGGATTGTCGAGATTCTCCTTCAGCCAGTCGGCCGTGACAAGCGCTTCCGATGCTCCAGCCGTGGCCAACGATATCGCCGACAAAAACAATCCGCCGAGAGCCGACGTTACAAGCTTGATTCTGGACATTTCCTTACCCCTTTCCCTGATTTGATGACCAATGAAAGGTGACGACAAAACCGTCCGGAGCGAAGAAACGCTTTTCTATATTTTCTGTAGAAAATAAATGCGGCCACTCAAAAACAATCTTCAGGCGAAATTCAAAATTCCATCAATAAAAATTATCAATAAAACCCCCAAAGGTTGTAAATGATGTCAAAACCGAAAAGAGCGATAAACCGACCGCTATCCATCCCGTTTAGCAAGGAAGGCTGGAAAAACCCGATCTTTCTCTAAAAATGCGCGTCGCCCAGGGCAGTCAGTCTGCGCAGTCTCGATCCCGCCACCGCCTTTGAAGGTGCGCCATCTGCCTTCAACCGCTCGAAAAGAGCATAACCCTCAGGCCATCGTCCGTAACCGCTGGCAATATTGATATGTCCGACGGGACCGAGATTGATGAGGCCACTGCCCCACAGGCTCGCACTGCGCGAGAGCTCTTCGGAATCCATATAGGGATCGTTCATGCTGCCCACGACGAGGCTGGGGAAAGCAAGCGGTTGCTGCGGAAAGGCACCGAACCTGACGATGCAGGGATGCATCGCCTCTACGCGGTCGAGATGGGCGGGTGCGACCAGAAGCGCGCCCTTGATTTTGGCGGCAGAGGGTCGAGACCCCATATTCGCCACCAGCAGGCAACCGAGGCTGTGGGCGACGATATAAGCGCTGTCGACTGTCGCCAGCGCTGCCTCGAGACGGTCGAGCCAGTCCTCGAGAACCGGGCATTGCCAATTGTCCTGATCGACCAGTTGCGCTTCGGGATCATCCAGCAACCAGTGCCGTTGCCAATGTCCTTCATCCGAACCATTCAGGCCAGGGACAATCAAGGTGGTACACATGCCGGCTCCGTGAGTTGTGGGCGGTGTGTGGCAAGCATGGTGAATTTCGCGATTCCAGTCGACTATTGCCTTGCTCACCTTTCGGACGCACGAGAAAAATCAATCCAGACAATTTCGGTAGCGCAGAAAATGCTTTCCCACCGACGGAGATAATGTCGATCGCAGGGAATCATTTCCTCAAATTTTTTATATAGAAAATATGTGCAATATAGTCTTTCCAGACGGAAAGCTTTTCCTCTGTCGGATGACAAAAGAAACGTCGCTGCTTCGCCGGGCCGCCGCCGCTTTGCCATTCTCGCACCAGCGGAGGCTTGCGCCTCCGCGAGCCCCAAGTGGTGAAGGCAAAGCGTCGGCAGGGCCATTCCACCGCAACATAAAACGAAAATTCAGGCGGATAATGTGAGCAGCACGAGCGAATTTCTCTGGTACATCCCCAATGACATCAAACCCGGCCACCGGGGCGACGCCGTCAGCGAAAACCACAACAGTCTCGATACATTGACGAGCCATGCCAGGGCGCTTGAAACCCATGGCTGGAAAGGCGCGCTGATCGGCACCGGCTGGGGACGTCCGGATACATTTACGGTGGCGGCGGCGCTTGCGGCGCGCACCACCACATTCGAGCCGCTGATCGCTATCCGTCCCGGCTACTGGAAGCCGGCCAACCTCGCATCGGCCGCTGCCACCCTCGATCAGCTTTCCGCCGGCCGGGTGCGGATCAACATCGTTTCCGGCAGGGATGAGCTTGCCGCCTATGGCGACGAAGAAGGTGATCAGGCGCAGCGTTATGCGCGCACGAAAGAATTCATGCGGCTGGTACGGCGGCTCTGGACCGAGGAAAACGTCACGTTTAATGGCGACCATTTCCGGGTGACGAACTCCACCGTCTCACCACGTATCACCGCACGCGAAGGCCGACCGCATCCCAAACTCTATTTCGGCGGCGCTTCCGAAGCAGCCGAGCAGGTTGCCGCAACCGAGGCCGATGTGCAGCTTTTCTGGGGAGAACCGCTCGCCGGCGTGCGCGAACGGATCGAGCGGCTCAGGCACTTCAGTGAAAAGCTCGGCCGCGATCTGCCGCCGCTGCAATTCGGCCTGCGGATCACCACGCTGGTACGCGAAACCACGGCCGAGGCTTGGCGCGATGCGGAAGCGAAAGTTGCCGAGATGGCCGCAAACAGTGGCGTACGCTGGAACGACCACCTTCAGGCCGTAGCTGTCGGCCAGCGCCGCCTGCTGGATTTGCACCGTCAAAGCGACGTGCTGGACGACAATCTTTATACCGCGCCGGGTAAATTCGGCGGTGGCGGTGCGGGAACCACATGGCTTGTCGGTTCGGCGGAGGATGTCGCCGCGTCACTGCGTAAATACCGCGCGCTGGGCATCACCCATTTCGTGCTTTCCGACACGCCCTATCTCAAGGAAATCGAAAGGCAGGGCGACAGCTTGCTGCCGCTGTTGCGGGATTGATTGGCGTGGCTTGAACATGGGCGGCCCGCCCCAGACAAGGCCGCCCTGTTGCTTCATTGATCAGCCACCCGCCGCCTTGATACTCTGACGGCCAAGAATCGTACGGATCATATGGCTCTGCGGCGCATGTGCCCTTGCCGTGATGGCATCGCGGTGATGGCGTTCAAGGTTGTAGTCCCGGCGCAGGCCGCGATTGCCGCCAAGCTCCAGCGCCAGATCCGTCACCGCCACCGCATTGTCGATCACCACATGGCGAACGGCGAGCGCATCGGTTCCCACCCTCTCGCCCGCATCGACGTCGCGGGCGACGGAGAGAAGGAGGCGCCGGTTCGCCGCCAGCAGCACCTCGATCTGGCCGAGACCTTCCTGAATCCGAGGAATGGAGGACAGGGGTGCGCCAAGGCTTGCCGGAACATGGCCGTTCAGATGGCTCAACAGATCGTCCCGCGCCGAAAGCGCGACACCGTGGTAGACGGAAGCCAGCAGCACGAAGAAATTATAACCATCTGCCTCATCGCGCCGCAGCGGCTCATCCGCCGGCTGTTCGGCAACGACGTCGGCAAGCGGCACCTTCACCTCTTCCAGCACCAGATCATGGCTGGCGGTGGCGTACATGCCGGTCGCTTCCCACGCTTTTTCCTCGGCGATACCAGCCGCATCGAGCGGCACCAGAAGCTGGATGAGGCGCGGCGTCTCTTCCGTCGTCACGGCAAGCACGATCGCCCATTTCAGACCCGGCAGGCCGGTGACGAAGCTCTTGCGGCCATTGACCACCCAGACATCGCCCTCGATCCGCGCCGTCGTTTCCGGCAGGCCGCCATGGGCCGGCGAACCGACACCCGGCTCCGCCTGCGCATTGTTCAAAAGCGCCGGCTCCGTGCTATTGGCGGCCAGTACCTTTGCAGCAAGTGCTGCCGGCCACTTGCCACGCCGGATCGCGGCATGGACGCTGTAGTGCATGGCGAGAATGAGAGCGGTCGACGGATCGCCCTTGGCGATGGCCGTAATGACGGCATGGGCCGTTTCCATGCCCTCGCCCCAGCCGCCATCCTTTTCAGCCGTGACGAGACCAAGCAGGCCTGATTTGAAAAGCGCCTCGAAATTACCGGCGGCGAATTCGCCGCTCTTGTCGTGGTCCGCAGCCGTCAGGCCGAAATCCCCGGCCAGCACGGTTGCGATGGCAACGGGATCGGGCCGCTGCGCCGGCGTGTTCGCAACGGCGGAAAGTGCAACGCTCATGCCACCGCCCTTTCATTTGCCGTGACGAAACGATCGTCAATCCAGTCGCCAAGATCGAAGTCGTTTTCAAGGAAGCCCCATTGGTGCAGGAAGTCCTTGTAATGGCCGACGGCGCCAACAAGATCGGCATCGAGGCCGAGACCAAGATGACGGTGAACCTCAGCTCCGTTGGCAGCCAGAACCTGTTCCTCCGTCGCGCCGGCCTCGCGCGCGATGAAACGGCGCGTTTCTTCCGGATGTTGCTCCGCCCAGAGAGAGGCCCTGGCGATGGCGTCAACCAGCCGCTCCACCAGATCGGGGCGCTCATCGGCAAGCCGCCCGTCGACCGTCAGCACCCGGGGTGAACCGGAATTGATGCGTATTTTCGGATCGGCATGAAAACCGAACTCCACCACCTGCACGGCACCGATCAGGTTGGCGGCGGCAATGCCGGCCGTTCCCTTGACGAAAATCGCATCGACCTCGCCACGCAGCAGCGCGATGATTTCCTCGCCGAAGGATTGCCGGCGCTTCAGGCCGAACAGCGACGGCCCTTCCTGCGAGGCCAGCACTGAATCCTTGATGACAATATCCTTGAGCTCGACATCCTCGACCTTCAGCCCTTCCTGCGAAAGCGCCGAGACGATGCCCTTCAACGCCGTCGCGCGCATGAAATCAACGATGCCTTCCGGCCGGCGCGGCACACCGAAACGACGGCCGACGAGATCGGCAAGCGAACGGATACCGGTTTCCGGCAGGGTGATGATTGCCTGAAACTCGTCCGTCCAGGTAACCCCGATGAGACGCGTATTGCGCCCTTCCGAGCGGGCGCGGATGGGAGGTACATTGCCGCCGTGGCGGAACGACCATTCCAGCGTGTGGTTGAAATGGCTCTGGCGAACGGAGCGGTCAGGCGAATCGATGATGGATTTCAGCGCTATGCCTACCTCCTCGAAGGTCTGCGAAAGATAACCGAGCTGTGCCGCCAGCCCTACTGGGGTGGGCACCGGGCAGCGTGTGTACCAGATTTCAGAAAGTGTCGTGCTCATGGCTTTGGCCTCGATGAAAACGATGGCACCGGAAAGCGATGCTGCGGCGCCTGTCGACTGAAGGGACATCCCGGCCCGCCCCAAAGGGCGAGCCGGGTTTGGCGAGACGATCAGGATGCAGCGATATGCGCGAAAGCGAGGCTTCCCGCCACGCCTTCTGCGCCAATGGTGTGATCGGAAATGCGCTTGTTGAAGATGGTAATCTCAGGTGCCGCGACGATGTCGATGGCCGGCACGTCTTCAACCAGGATCTGCTGGATTTCCTTCCATTGCGCGACGCGCTTGTCCGGATCAATCTCGATGGCGGCGGCTTCGAGAAGCGCATCCACCTTGGGATTGCTGTAAGCCGCGCCATTGGAGAAGGGCACGCCCTTCTTGAAGTTCTTGGACCAGTAAAGCCGCTGCACGCCGACGGTCGGATCGAAGAGATTGCTCATGCCCTCATAGGCAAAATCGAAATCGCGATCCGTGTAGATGCGCTTGGTATAGGTGGCGAAATCCTGCGTCCGCACCGTCACATCCACGCCGACCTTCGCCAGCGCCTGTCGAATATAGTCCGCACCACGCGGATAGGCTTCGGTGCTCGGCACGTAGTCCAGATTGAGCTTGAAACGGATGCCATCCGCGCCGCGCTTGTATCCGGCCTCATCCAGCAGCGCTTCCGCCGCCTTCAGATCGATCGGATAGGTCTTCAGATCATCCACGAACCATTTCGTCAGCTTCGGATTGATCGGGCCGGTGATCGTCGCGCCATAACCGTAATTGACCGTGTTGAAGATGACGTTGCGGTCAATCACATGCGCGAAGGCGCGGCGAACGCGCACGTCCTTGAATACGTCCTTTTCGAGGTTGAATTCCACGCGGCTGATCGAGTTGGTATATTGATAGCCATTGGTCTCAAAGCCGAGGCTCGGCAGTTCTTTGAGACGGTCGAGATCGCTATAGGCGACTGGCGTGCTGGGGGCGAGATCGATCTCGCCGGTTTCTATGGCAATCGCGCGGGCAGAAGCGTCAGGAATGAAGCGGACGATGAGCTTGTCGAGATAGGGGCGCGGCGCATCCCAATAGTCGGCATTGCGCTCGAAAACGATATGGCTGCCGCGCACCCACTCCTTGAACTTGAACGGGCCGGTGCCCACAGGCGCGAGATTGACCGGGTTTTCGGTAACCTTCGTACCCTCATAAAGATGTTTCGGCACGATTGGCGTTTCGGCCGCCGCGAGCGCCGTTATGAGGTACGGCGCGGGTTTGGAAAGAACCAGAACCGCCGTCAGCTCGTCCGGCGTCTCGACAGCAGTGAGGTTCAGGAATGTATTGCGGCCGCGCGGATGCACTTCCTTGATGGTGTTTATGGAGAATGCCACATCGGCGGAAGTGAAGGGCTTGCCGTCATGCCATTTCACGCCGGGCCTCAGCTTGAAGGTATAACGAAGGCCATCTGCGCTCACGTCCCATGATTTGGCCAGCAGCGGTTTGGGATTGAGATCGAAACCATAGGTCAGCAGCCCTTCGGTGACCTTGGGCGATATATAGACGGAATTATAGGCCGTGTGCGCGATCGTCGTCAGCACCGGCGGCTCTGACGAGATCAGCAGCGTGGCCGTACCGCCACGGGCCGGCTCTGCAGCCTCTAGCTTCAGCCCCGGCAACGACACCATGCCAAGCGCCACCGACGCCAGCAGAAATCCACGCCGCGTCGTCTGGTTGAAAACAGTCATGCGATACCCTCTCCTTGATTGAACCGGCGAAAAACCGGCAAAACTCAACAGTTGCGCTTAGGAAGAAGTTTGTTCCGCAGACGAGAGCGAGCTTGGCATGAAGAACCAGTCGTTCTCATAAACAGGAATTATCTTTTCTTTATTGCGCTTATTTTCGTAAATTTCAGAAAATAATTCTATTACTCTTTGACAAATTCCATAAAATTAGTCAACTAATACCAACGCCCCAGCGGGGCCGATTTCCTGATTTCACGCTTACGGACTGGAGCCGATGTCGAATTCGAAAAGGATTTTATCGCAGGCGAGGCGGGTGGCCATTCAGGCCATTCCGACGGTTCTCGGTATCGTCATCCTGAACTTTTTCCTGCTGCAGCTGGCGCCGGGCGATGCCGCCGATGTGCTGGCCGCGGAAGCGGGTTCGGCGACGGTCGAGACCATGGCGGAAATCCGCAATCGTTTCGGACTGGACCTGCCGGTTCTGCACCAGCTGATGAATTATCTCGGCAATCTCGCGCAGTTCAGCCTCGGCTTTTCGCCCCGTTACGGTATGCCGGTTGCTGATCTCATCGGCCAGCGACTGCCCGGCACGCTTGCGTTGATGGGAGCAGCGCTTGGCATAGCAATTTTCGTCGGCGTGTTCCTCGGCTCCATCATGGCGCTTTTCTCAGGCAAGCTGCCGGACCGGATCATTTCCATCGGCTCGCTGATCTTTTATTCCGTGCCGGGCTTCTGGATCGGCCTGATGCTGATCCTGACCTTTTCGGTGAAGCTCGGCTGGCTTCCCTCGGGCGGCGACAGCACCATCGGCAGCAGCCTCACCGGCTTTTCCGCCCTGCTGGACCGGTTACGTTACATCGTTCTTCCCGCCCTTTCGCTGGCGCTTTATTTTCTGGCGATCTATGCCCGCCTCACCCGCGCGGCGATGCTGGAAGTGAAGTCGCAGGATTATGTGCGCACGGCCCGCGCCAAGGGCGTTTCGCCGATCAGGCTCACCACACGCCATATCCTGCGCAACGCGCTCATCCCCATCACCACCATGGCCGGCATGCACATTGGCGGCCTGCTCGGCGGCGCTGTCGTGGTTGAAACCGTCTTCAGCTGGCCCGGCCTTGGCCGTCTAGCTTTCGAAGCCGTCATGGCGCGCGATTTCAGCGTGCTGCTCGGCATTCTGCTCCTCTCTTCCCTCGTCGTCATCATCGTCAATGCGGCCGTGGACCTGTTGCAGGCATGGCTTGATCCCCGCATCGGAGAAAGCCGATGAATTCCTCCCATACGTCAGCGGTTCTCGACACGGCCGAACTCGGCACTGAAGAGACCAATCCCAAACCGAAAAAGCCGGAAGAAAAGGTCTGGCCCTATATCCACGCACCGGATGCGCTTTCGGCCCGCTCCGTCTCCGTGCCGCGGCGCGGCCTGCGGCGGGAACTGAAGATTTTCCTCACCAATCCCAACGCCATCGTCGGCCTGCTGTTTCTCGCCACCGTCATCATCACCGCACTGATCGCCCCCTTGATCTATCCCGGTGATCCCTTGGAAATGGTGGCCCGCCCGTTCCTCTGGCCCGGCCAGAATACCGCCTATCCGCTCGGCACCGATTCCATGGGCCGGGATGTTCTGGCCGGGATCGTGCATGGCGCGCGTATCTCGCTCACCGTCGGCGTCGTGGCGACGCTGATCGGGCTCACCATCGGCATCGCCGTCGGCGCCTTCGCCGGTTATTTCGGTGGCGTCATCGACGATATTCTCGTGAAGCTGATCGAAATCTTCCAGACCCTGCCGAACTTCGTGCTGCTCGTCGTGCTCGTCGCCATCGCCCAGCCCTCCGTCACCACGGTCACATCGGCTATCGGCATCATCACATGGCCGCTGGTGGCACGCCTTACCCGCGCGGAATTCCGCGCCATCCGCGAAAAGGACTATGTGCTCGCCGCCCGCAGCCTCGGTTACGGCCATGCGCGGATCGTCTTTCAGGAAATCCTGCCCAACGCGCTGCCGCCTATTATCGTCACTTCCTCCGTCATGGTGGCGGGTGCAATCCTCATGGAAGCAGCCCTTTCCTTCATGGGGCTTGGCGATCCCAACCGCGTCTCCTGGGGATCGATGATCGGGTCCGGCCGCGATGTCATCCGCACCGCCTGGTACCTGACCGCCCTTCCCGGCCTTGCCATCGTCTTCACCGTCATTTCGCTGAACCTCATCAGCGACGGTCTCAACGATGCGCTCAACCCCCGCTTTTCGGAGGAACGCCGATGAGCAAACTGATTGAAGTCCATGATCTGTCCGTCAGCTTCGGCTCGGCCCAGCCTGTCAAAGGCGTCAGTTTCGATGTCAGCCCGGGCGAGATGCTGGCAATCGTCGGCGAAAGCGGCTCCGGTAAATCCCTGACAGCGCTCGGCCTGATCGGCCTCCTGCCATCACACGCCAAGACCGGCGGGCGGGTTCTGCTCGAAGGCCGCGAGCTGCTACCGCTTTCCGAGCGGCAATGGCGCGGCATTCGCGGCCGCGATATCGGCATGATCTTTCAGGAGCCGATGACCTCACTGAACCCGGTTTTGACGGTCGGCGAGCAGATCATCGAGGTACTGCGCATCCACGAAAAGATCGACCGGCACCAGGCGCGCAAACGCGCCATCGAGCTTCTGGAACTGGTCAATATTCCCGATGCCCGCCGCCGTGTGGATGATTATCCGCACCAGCTTTCCGGCGGCATGCGCCAGCGTGTCATGATCGCCATCGGCGTCGCCTGCAATCCGAAACTGCTGATCGCCGACGAGGCAACGACGGCGCTCGACGTGACGATACAGGCGCAAATCCTGCAACTGCTCGACAATCTGCGCCGCGATCTCAACATGGCCGTCATTCTCATCACCCACGATCTCGGCATCGTGGCGCAATGGGCGGACCGGGTGATGGTCATGTATGCCGGCCGCAAGGTGGAAGAGGGATTGCCGGAACCGGTTTTCTCCAATCCCTACCATCCCTATACGCGCGGCCTGCTTGCCGCCTCGCCGCGCGCGGAAGACGGCCAGCATTATCGCGATGGGCCGCTCATTGAAATTCCAGGCTCCATCGTTTCCGCCACGGGGGAACGCGGCTGCGCCTTCCGACCGCGCTGTCCGAGCGCCCGCGGCTTTTGCGGGCAATTCGTACCGCCGCTGAGGCAGGTTTCGGAAGGCCGTTACGCTGCCTGCCCCTTCGTTGCTCCCACATCCCAGGAGGTACCCGATGGCGCTCTTGTCAGTGCATAGCCTGTCCACCCACTATTCGGGAGGGCGCGGCACCGTGCGCGCCGTCGATGACGTCTCGCTCGATATCGAGGCTGGCGAAACCGTCGCGCTGGTGGGCGAATCCGGCTGCGGCAAGTCTTCGCTCGGCAAGTCGCTGATGCGTCTGGTTGAGCCATCTTCCGGCCGGATCACCTTCAAGGGCGCCGACGTCACGGCAATGACATCGTCCGAACTGCGCGGCATCCGCCGCCGCATCCAGATGATCTTTCAGGACCCCTTCGCCTCGCTCAACCCGCGCCAGACCGTGCGCACCATTCTGACCGGGCCGCTGAAGGTGCACGGTATCGGAGACCGGGCGCGCCAGCGGGAAATCGTCGAAGCCATCGTCACGCAGGTCGGTCTGCCGGCGGATTCGCTCGACCGGTATCCGCATGAATTTTCCGGCGGCCAGCGCCAGCGCATCGGCATTGCCCGCGCGCTGGTTCTGGAACCGGAACTGGTGGTCTGCGACGAGCCGGTTTCAGCGCTCGATCTGTCGATACAGGCGCAGATTCTCAACCTTCTGGTGGAGATGAAGAAGCGGCTTTCGCTCTCCTATCTCTTCGTTTCCCACGATCTGTCCGTGGTGCGTTATTTCTCCGACCGCGTGCTGGTCATGTATCTTGGCAAGATCGTGGAAAGCGCACCGACATCGGAACTCTGGGCCTCACCCAAACACCCCTATACCCGCGCGCTTCTCGCAGCCGTTCCCGATCCCGCGCGCCGCAAGCAGGCAGCCCCCATTTCCGGCGATCTGCCGAGCCCGCACGATCCGCCATCCGGCTGCCGGTTTCACACCCGCTGCCCGCTCGCCACCGATCTCTGTCGCGAAAAAGCGCCGGATTACACCCTCTTCGGCAAGAACCACGCCGTGGCCTGCCACCATGCCCAATAAACTGAAGGAGCAACCATAATGGTCGACTATCGCTATCTCGGACGCAGCGCGCTGAAAGTGTCACCGCTGAGCCTCGGCACGATGATGTTCGGAGGCCCGACGCCGGATGACGTGGCCTTCCGCATCATCGACAAGGCGCGCGAGCAGGGCATCAACTTCATCGACACAGCTGATGTCTATCACGACGGCAAGTCGGAAGAAGTCGTCGGCCGCGGCATCAAGGCCAATCGCGATCACTGGGTTCTGGCAACGAAATTCGTCAATTCCCACACCAAGGGCCCCAACCTCGGTGGGCATTCCCGGAAGTGGGTCATCGAGACCGTCGAGAATTCGCTGCGCCGTCTCAACACCGACTATATCGATATCCTCTATTTCCACCGCGCCGTCTTCGATGCGCCGCTGGAAGAGCCGGTGCGCGCCATCGCCGATCTCATCCATGCAGGCAAGCTGCGTTACTTCGGCGTGTCGAATTTCCGCGGCTGGCGTATCGCTGAAATTTCGCATCTGGCCGACCAGCTCGGCATCGACCGGCCCGTTGCCAGCCAGCCGCTCTACAATATCGTCAACCGCACGGCGGAAGCCGAACAGCTGCCGGCCGCCAACCATTATGGCCTTGGCGTGGTGTCCTATTCACCGCTCGCACGCGGCGTGCTGACAGGCAAATATCAGCCGGGCGAACAGCCGGGCGCCGATACCCGCGTCGGCCGTGGCGACAAGCGTGTTCTGGAAACGGAATGGCGTCCGGAATCGGTCGAAATCGCCCAGAAGGTCGCTGCCCATGCCGCATCGAAGGGCGTTTCGGCGGCGGATTTTGCGCTCGCCTGGGTGCTGAACAACAAGTTCGTCACCGCCGCGATCACCGGCCCGCGCACCGAGGAGCATTGGGACGGTTACGTCCGTGCGCTCGATGTGAAGATCGATGCGGAAGATGAGGCGCTTATCGATAGCCTCGTCACGACAGGCCATCCCTCGACGCCGGGCTTCAACGATCCGAGCCACCCCGTCGAAGGCCGCGTGCCGCGCAATCTCGAACCGGCACACCGCCCGGCGCTCAGGCCGCGCGCGGTCGCCTGATCGTCCAGAAGTACAAATGCCTGCGGCGCGACCGCGCCGCAGGCCTTCACATCCGCTCAGGGAAAACCGCAATGTCCAATCCGAAACTGCAGACAACCACCACCGACAATGCCGGCGTGCCGAGCCGGGACGAGATTCTGGCCCGGGCAAAGGACATTGCGGCTATTGCGGCAAAGGATGCCGCCCGTCGCGAACGCCAGCGGGAGCTTCCCTTCGACATCTTCGCCCTTATCAAGGAGGCGAAGATCGGCACGCTGCGCGTTCCCGAAGCCAAGGGCGGACCGGGCGGCTCGATTTCGGACTACATCGAGGTGCTGATGATCCTTGGCGAAGCCGACAGCAATATTCCGCACGCACTTCGCAGCCATTTCAATTTCACCGAGAACCTCGCTCTCTCCCCCATCGAACTGGAGGACCGGCGGCATCTCGAACATGTTCTCGCCGGCAAGCTCTTCGCGGGCGCCAGCACCGAACAGGGCACCAAGCGCCCCGGCGAAATCACCACCCACCTTAGCGTCGATGGCGAGCGTTATCGCCTTAACGGCCGCAAATGGTATGCGACCGGCACGGCCTTTGCCGATTTCGGCACCTTCAGCGCCATCGGTGACGACGGCCAGCCGATCGGCGTGCTCATTCCGCTCGATCGCGCCGGCATCACCATTCTCGACGACTGGGACAGCATGGGCCAGCGCATGACGGCGAGCGGCGGCGTCCTGCTGGAAAATGTCGAAGTGCTGCCGCATGAGCTGACGACCCGCAAGCTCGGCAGCCAGATCGGCCGCCACAGCTCGGCCATGCGGCAGCTGCACCTTGCCGCCTCCGCCGCCGGCGCCGTTCAGGGCGCGCTCAAGGACGGCGTCGATTATGTCTTGCGGCAGGCGCGCACCACGCTCCACAGCAGCGCGGAAACAGCCAATCAGGATCCCTTCGTGCAGAAGATGCTCGGCGAAATCAGCGCCGGCGCTTTCGCCGTCAAGACCCTGATCCGCGAGGCGGCCAGAACGCTCGACCGCACCGCCGTCGCGTTTGCCACCGGCGACGAAGAGGCCATAGAGGCAGCCCTGCTGGAAGGCTCGCTCGCCACCGCCCGCACCCAGATCATCGCCTCGCAGCTTTCGCTGACGGTCGCCACCAATCTCTACGAACTCGGCGGCGGCTCGGCGACGTCAAGCGATCGGAATTTCGATCGCCACTGGCGCAACATCCGCACGGTCTACAACCACAATCCGCTTGCCCACAAGGCGCGTGTCATCGGTGATTATTACCTCAACGGCACCACGACGCACCTTAGGGAAGGCCGGGTATTCTGACCATGCCGGAGGTCCAGACGGCAAAGGAGAAACAGCAATGAGAACGGAGTTTGTCGCTCCCGCCGGGAGCCGGACGGCTTTTCGCCTGCCGACACTTTCCCGGCTGCCGCCGCTGACGGCCTTGCGCGCCTTTGTCGTGGCCGCCCGCCACGCCAGCTTCTCGCGGGCGGCGGAGGAACTGCATGTATCAACCGCTGCCATCGGCCAGCAGGTCCGCATTCTCGAAACCCATCTCGGCCAGCCGCTTTTCAGCCGCCAGCGCGGCGAATTGCTGCTGACCGATGCCGGCAGCGCACTTTATCCCGGCCTTGCCGATGCCTTCGAGACCATGATCGGCAGCCTTTCCGACCTGATGGTTTCGAACGCCAGACCGCAGCTGAAGGTTCTGGCCGAGGGCTGCTTTGCCGCCCGCTGGCTGGCACCGCGGCTGGGAAGTATCGTTCCGGCACTGGGAGACGTCGAGCTTTCCATCGAATCCCTTGATGGTGAAACCATCGACCTCACCCATTTCGACGCCGATTGCGCGATCGTCGCTACTTCTGCGCAAATTCCGGGTTTCATCCATGAGCCACTTTTCACCGACACGGTCAGCGCCGTCTGTACTCCGGACTTCGCAGCCCGCCATGGGCTTGCAGGCGAACCGGAGCGATTGCGGGATTTCGGCTTTGCGATGCTGCGCGGCAATGGTCTGGACCCGGCATTCGAATGGGCAAACTGGCTTCGCGCCTGCCGCATTCCACTCAGGATTTCGGCGACGGGTCCGCGTTTTTCACGCCAGACCGCACTGATAGAAGCGATCTCATCCGGCCACGGCATCGGTCTTGTGCGTCACTCGCTGATTTCCGAAGACCTGAAAACCGGGCGCCTGATCGCCCCCTTCGGCGCGCCGCAGCCGACCGCCAGCCGTTATCACCTGCTGACCAGTCCTGACAGGCGGCGGCTGCCGGAGGTTGCATCTCTACTCGCTTTGTTGCGCGAGGATATGCGCTCTCTTGAGGCCGCCGCCTGAACACGCCCGTCCCACCTCAGGCGCGTTCCCTTTGCAACTCTCTGGCCGCGTAAATGTTCTCCGGTCGGGGCAGGCCATAGTGGTCACGCAGCGTATCACCCTCATATTCCTCGCGGAACAGACCACGCCGTTTCAGGATCGGAACCACCTCGTCCACGAAGATATCGAACCCGCCGTTCAGCCAGGGCGGCATGATGTTGAAGCCGTCGGCCGCGCCCTCACGGAACCAGGTTTCTATCCAATCCGCCACCTGTTCCGGCGTTCCGGAAATCACCTTGTGCCCGCGTCCGCCGGCAAGCCGGTGCAGCAATTGCCGGATCGTCGGGTTCTCCCTGTCGATGACGTCGAGAACCAGTTGATGGCGGCTGCTATCCGCCTGCGCCCGCGTCGCCTCGACTGCCTCTTTCGGCAAAGGCTTGTCGAGATCGGCGGATGAGAGATCGATGCCGGTGATGCGCTGCAATTGCTTGAGCGAAAAGGCCGGCTGGATGAGATCGTTGAACGAAGCCTCCAGCTTGCGCGCCTCCTCTTCCGTGGAGGCGATGAAGGGGCTGATGCCCGGCAGGATTTTCACATGGGCGGGGTTGCGCCCGGTGGCGGCAACACGCCTCTTGATATCGGAGTAAAAAGACCGCGCACTCTCCAGAGTCTGATGCGCGGTAAAGATCGCTTCGGCATAGTGGGCGGCAAAGCCGCGCCCTTCCTCCGAAGAGCCGGCCTGCACGTAAACCGGCCGTCCCTGCGGTGAACGGGGCACGTTCAGCGCGCCGCGCACCCGGTAAAATTCGCCGTCGTGATTGGCGGGATGGATGCGGTCGGTCTCGGCAAACAGACCGCTCTCCTTGTCTGCGACGATGGCGTCATCTTCCCAGCTATCCCAGAGCTTCGTTACCACGTCGACAAATTCAATGGCCTGACGGTATCGATCGGCATGCGGCGGGTGCTTCTGGAGGTTAAAGTTGCCGGCCGCAGCATCGGCCGAAGTCGTCACGATGTTCCAGCCCACGCGGCCGCCGCTGATATGATCGACCGAAGCGAACAGCCGGGCGAGATTATACGGCTCATAATAGGTAGTGGACGCCGTGGCGATGAAGCCGATTTTTTCCGTGACGGCGGCGAGAGCCGAAAGCATGGTGATAGGCTCCAGCCGGTGGCGGGCGGCATAACGGATATTGGCGTCCAGCACCGGCGCATCGGCAAAGAAGATGGCGTCCAGCTTTGCTGCCTCGGCCTTGCGGGCAATATCCTGATAGAGCTTTATGTCGGTGACGCGGTGGGGCTCCGAGTCCGGATGCCGCCAGGCCGCCTCATGATGTCCGCCCGGATAGATGAACGCATTGAGAACCAGCTTTTCGGATTTTCTGCTCATGGAAATGACCTCTTCTTCGCTCTACGAACCGAAAGGTGAGGAGGCTCACGCCTCCTTCGTCACCCAGGCCTTGGCGAGATTGCCGCTCAGCCCCTCCGCCCCGGTCGCATAATCCTTGATGCGAACGCTGCCGACGACCGGCTGGATGGGTGAGACCAGATTGATGACGGGAAGATCCTTGGCGACAACGGCCTGAAATTCCTTGAAGAAGGCGGCGCGCTTCTCGATGTCAGGCTCCACCGCCGCCGCTTCCAGCAGCCGGTCGACTTCCGGATTGGCGTAATGGCTGGCATTCGAGAACGGCAGGCCGATCTTGAAATTCTTGCTCCAGTAGACACGCTGCACGCCGGCCGTCGGATCGAAGGTATTGGAGAGGGATTCCACCGAAAGATCCCAGGCGCGGTCGGTATAAACGACCTTCACATAGGTGCCGAAATCGAACTTCTGGATATCCGCCTCGATGCCAATCTTCGACAGCGCCTGCGCGATGAAATCCGAATAGGTCTGCGGATTGAACGGGTTGGTGGTGACCCTGAGCTTGAAGCGCTTGCCGCCGTCCTTGCGCGGAAAGCCTGCCTCATCCAGCAATTTTTCCGCCAGCGCTATATCGAATTTGGCAAAACCGATATCGGAATTGTGGAACTTCGCAAGGCCGGGGCTGATCGGCGTCGGCGACGGCACGGCATAACCGTAAAGCACGGTATCGATGAGCGCCGGAACATCAATGGCATGGGCAATCGCCTGCCTGACCTTCAATTCCTTCAGATATTCGTTCTCAAGATTGATCACCAGCTGGTTCTGCTGGCCGGCATAGGCATAGATGCGGTCATCCACTTTCAGCGTCGGGATGGATTTCAGCCGTTCCAGATCGGCAAGAGCCACCGGGTTGGGGCCAATGTCGCCTTCCCCGGTTTCCAGCGCCGCCGCGCGTGCGCCCGCATCATTGATGAGGCGGATGATGACGCGGTCGAGATAAGGGCGCGGTGCATCCCAGTAATCGGCATTTTTCTCCAGCAGAATATGGCTGCCCGGCACCCATTCCTTCAGCACGAAGGGACCGCTACCGATGATCTGCGCCGGCTTCGGATTATCAGTCGGTTTGAAGGTCTCGAAGATGTGCTTCGGCACAACAGGCGATTCCGAGGAGGCGAGCGCCGTGATCAGACCCGGCGCCGGCTTGGAAAGTTTCACCTTCGCAACAAGCGGATCGGAGGTATCGACGCTCTCGACATTTGCGAAAGTCGCCCGGCCACGCGGATGGGCCTCCTTCAGCCGCAGGATGGAAAATGCCACATCCGCCGATGTCACCGGTTTGCCATCATGGAATTTCGCCTTTGGCTGCAGGTGAAAGACATATTCCAGCCCGTCGGCCGAAACGCTCCATTCCCTGGCAAGGCTCGGCTTGGGCGAAAGCTCGTAGTCATAGGTCAGAAGCCCGTCATAGATCTTCGAGCCGATGAATTGCGGGCCGCCCGCGCTCGTATTGATGGCCACAAGCTGGGTCGGCTCGGGAAAATAAACAATCTTGAGTGTGCCGCCCGAAACCGGCTCTTCGGCGGCGGCAAAAGAACCGCCCGGAAGCGCCACGAATGCGCCGGCGGCAAGTGCAATTTTATGAAACTGGCGTCGGGAAAAGGTCATGTCTGTCTCCGAAAAAATCCGATATGCGAGGTGCGGCAGCTTAATGCAGCTGCGGGAACCCGTGGCGCTCGGCGAGGATTTGCAAAATACGTTTGGTGTCCTGAATGAAGTGCGTGTCGCCCCTTGCGGTCGCGTCACCGGGTGCATCCCCAGCAAAGATGAGCAGCGGCAGCGACTGGTTTTCCTCACCCACGGCGGCGATGACCGCCTCGCGCGGGCGCTGAAAATCGACTCGGTGGATATCGATGCCGGCGGCAAGATCCGGAAAGGCGGCAAGCAGGCCTTCGATCTGGTTACAATGCGGGCAGACGAAGCGGACACCGGGGTGCTTTGGGTCCTCAAAACCGGGGGCAATCAAAAAAAGCGTATCCTTGGCCATGGCGTCCATCATTTGCGGTGAGATTTCCAGCGCACAGTGCAGGCGGCCAAAGCGTGGGTCCAGAAAGCAATTCTTGCTTTGAGACGAAGAATTCCTTTGCGCTAAATTATTGATGAAACTTATTTTTTCGAAATTTCCACTGGTGACATCGCCGTTTCGGCCGACATGTTTCATGCGCAAAGTTTTTCTCGAAAACGGGCGTGCCGCGCGAAGGCGCAAAAAGGATGGAGGGCGAATTTCGGTAATAAAAAACCCGGCAGAATTGCCGGGTTAATGTTGATGATCGCAGACCCCCTCTTCCGTCATGCCAGGCTTGACCCGGCATCCAGCCACGGCGCGCCTGTGCCGTGAAGAAAGTCTCTCGCGATCAAGGACTTGAGCGCGCTGAATCCCGGATCCAGTCCGGGGTGACGGAGTTGGATGAAAACGCTCACTCCTTCTTCCAGGCCGTCGCCAGATCCCCATAGGCAATGTCGATGGTCGTCACGAGCGACTGCAGACTGGTGTTGCGTAAAATGACTGTCGGCAGGGCGACGATCGAGAAATTCGGCAGATCGTCCCCGGTGATTTTCTGGATGTCGTGGAACTGCCCGGCCCGCTTCGCTTCATCCACCTCGATGGCAGCAGCACGGAAGAGATCATCCACCTTGGGGTTGTTGTAGTGGGCGGCGTTGACATAGGGAGCGGGGTTCTTGATGCCGTCGGACCAGTAGAGGCGCTGCACGCCCGCCGTCGGATCGAACAGCCGGCTGATGCCGTTCACCGTCAGGTCAAAACCGCGCTCCGTATAAACGCGCTTGATGAAGGTGGCGAGATCGCCTTCGACGATATCCACCTTCACGCCCAGTTTGCCGAAGGATGAACGCAGATATTCGGAGGTCTTGCGGAAGACGTCTGACGGCAGGAAGGCAAGCCGCAGCGAAAAGCGGGTGCCATCCGCGCCCTTCGGATAACCGGCCTTGTCCAGCAACTCATTCGCTTTGGCGAGATCAAAGGGATAGGTGAAGGGCTTTTCGTCATTATAGGCAGTGAAGACCGCCGGGATGTTTGAACCGGCTGGTTTGGCCGTCCCGAAAAAGATGGCATCGTTGATGAAATCGCGATCAATGGCATGGGCCAGTGCCTGCCGGACTTCCTTCTTCGCGAGGATAGGATTCTCCAGATTGAACTCGAATATGGCGGCGTTGTTGAGATAGGCGTCGGTATAGACCTCCACCGCAAGTTTCGGATTCTGCCGCAACCGCTCCAGATCGCTGTAGGAGACATCGGCGGTGTAATCCGCCTCACCGGTTTCGACCGAAATGGTGGTGGAGGCCGCATCGGCGACGAAGCGCGCCACGAAACCGTCGAGATAGGGCAGATCGGCCTGCCAGTAATTCGGGTTCTTCTTCAGCTTCACATAGCTGCCGCGTTTCCATTCCTCAAACACGAAGGGGCCGGTGCCGACAGGCGCGTTGCCGTTCGGGCTCTCATTATATTTTTCCGAGGTGTAGGCATGAGCCGGCAGAATGGGCGTTTCGCCGCCCGTCAGCGCCCTCAAGAGATAGGGTGCGGGTTTGGAAAGCGCCACCACGGCCGTCAGTGGATCGGGCGTTTCGATATCGGCAACATTGGCAAAGGTGATGCGTCCGCGCGGGCCAACCTTCTTGAAGGCCAGCAGGGAAAATTTGACGTCCTGCGACGTGAAATCCTTGCCATCATGCCATTTGACGCCCTTGCGCAGCTTGAAAGTGTAGCGCAGCCCATCGGCTGATGTTTCCCAGCTTTCGGCCAGAACCGGATGCGGTTTGAACTCGCTGTCGAACCGTACCAGTCCTTCGAGGATTTTCGTGGAGATGGCGCGGGTTCGTGTGTTGGAATCGGAAAGCGGCACCAGCGTCGTCGGCTCGCCAAGGCCTGCAAGGGTAACGATCCCGCCTTTCTTCGGCGTTTCCGCCGCCAGCACCGGCAAGGACGGCAGCAGCATGGCCCCGGCAAGGGCAGCACTCAGAAGCAATGTCTTACGTCTTGTAATATCCATGGATGTTTCCTCTTGCAGACTTGTTTTTAAAATTTTCAGGCAGCCTTCAGCCGGGTCTCCACCAGCCGGGCAAACAAGGTGGCGCCGACGGGCAGGATGTCGTCGTCAACGATAAAACCAGGATTATGGGCGGGCACGGTGCCGGAATGGCCAAGCGTGAAAAACGCGCCGGGTGCGTGTTTCAGGAGATCGGCGAAATCCTCGCTGCCCATGAAGCGGCCAGGCTCCGTGGAAACGCGCTCGTCTCCCAAAACCTCGCGCGCCACGCCCGCGACGATATCCACCGATGCGTCATCATTGGTCAGGACCGAGAATATCTCGCGAATATCCACCTCGGCAGTGAGGTCGTGAGCCGCGGCAACGTGATCCGAGATGGTGCGGATGCGCTGCCTTATGGTTTCGCGCACGCTGTCGGAGAAGGCCCGCACAGTCCCGGCAATCGCGGCCGTTTCGGGAATGACGTTATAGGCTGATCCCGCCTCGATACGCGTGATCGACAACACGGCGGGATCGGTCGGCGACACGTTTCGGCTGACAATGGTCTGCAGCGCCTGGATCAGTTCGCCCGTCGCCGGCACCGGGTCGCGAGAGACATCGGGATGCGCAGCGTGAGCACCCCTGCCCTTCAACCGGATATCGAAGAAATCCGCTCCTGCCAGAATGGTGCCCGGCGAAACCTTCAGGTGATTGGGCGCGGCATGGGTGGAATTGTGCAGCCCGTAAATCTCGTCAACGGGAAAATCCTTGAACAGCCCGTCGGCAATCATGGCGCGCGCACCGCCCAGACCCTCTTCGGCCGGCTGGAAAATAAACACCACCGTACCGGCAAAATCCCGGGTTTCCGCCAGATAGCGGGCGGTGCCTAGCAGGATGGTAGTGTGCACATCATGCCCACAGCCGTGGAACTTACCAGGATAGACGGACGCATAGGGCAGACCGCTTTCCTCCGGCATCGGCAGGGCATCCATATCCGCGCGGAGCCCGATGGAGCGGTTGCCCGCATGACGGCCGCGCAGCACACCGACCACGCCGGTCTTGCCATAACCGCGATGGACCTCGATGCCCCAGGAAGCGAGCTTTTCAGCGACGATGCCGGACGTGCGCACCTCCTCGAAACCGATTTCGGGATGCTGGTGCAGATCGTGGCGGATGGAGACAAGTTCGGGAACATAGGTCCCGATCCGATCAAGGATTTTAGGAGCGGGCGTTTTGATGGGATCGACGGCGATATTCACGGTATCTCCTCAGGGCAAAAAATATCGTTTTCGCAATCGGGCGATTGCAAAGGGTTGGCTTTGGATATGGAAAATCAGGGCTGGAAAGACGTCAGAGCCTCAGGCCAGCCTCCTTCATCAAGGGCAGAATGCGCTCGGCGAAATAGTCGAGGTCTTCGCGGAAATCGTAGAAATTGAGCTGAACGCCGTCGATCCCTGCCTTTTTAAGACCGACAAGCTGCTCGACCACCTGCTCGGGCGAACCGATGATTTCGATATTACCGCCGAGATTGCGCCCCTGCTTGTGGCGCGCATCGCCGCGGCCGCGCCAGGCATGGGCATCGCTGTCATAATTATTGGTGGCGAAGGCGCGGGTACCGGGCTGCGGTTTTCCCGCTTCGATGGCGTCGGCATAGGCGATCGCCTCTTTCTCCGTGTCGCGGCTTACGATGATCGGGTTGATGAGTGTCTTCACCTGCCGGCCATAGGCCCTGGCGCGGTTCTTGATGGTGGCGACGTGATCGGGAAGCGTTTCCAACGCACTGTCTATATGCGCGCCGCCAGGCGAGGTGACGAAAACCAGATCGGAATGACGGGCGGCGAAATCGATACCGGCGGGCGATCCTGTCGCCGTCACCAGCGGCGGGCGGCCGAAGGCGGGCTTCGGCGTGATCCAGCCATTGTTGATCGCCCAGGGATTGAGCTTGCCTTCATAGGAGAAGTTTTCAGTTTCGCCCCACAGGCGATGAAGCACATCGAACAATTCTCCGGCCATATCGTAACGCTTGTCATGGTCGATGCGCTGCCAGCCGAACATTTCATGCTCAACGGCGCGGTGGCCGGTGACGATGTTGATGCCCCATCGTCCTCTAGCAATGTGATCCAGCGTCGCGCCATATTTGGCGAGATGCAGCGGATGCAGAGGCCCATAAAGCACATGGATGGTGGAGATCAGCAAAATGCTCTTCGTGACCGCCGCCATGGCGCCGAGCGCGATAAAACTGTCGAGCGAGGATTCACCGTCATAACCACCCTTGGGCAGCCATTGTGTTCGGCTGAAAGCAATTTCGAAACCAAGCTCTTCCGCACGCTTCACCAGTTCGACGTTGTAATCGAAGGTCCAGCTGTTGCTGGTCGGCAGGCTGGAGAAATTGATGTCCTGCAGATTGAGGAACAGGCCCAGAATCAGCGGCTGCTTTACCGCGCGGCTGAGCGGGCTGTCCTCGAAATCGACCGGGCTTTTCAGTTCAAGACCTTTCAGCTCGGGACCTTCGGGCAATGGGACAGTCAGCGCCATGTCTTTTCTCCCTCGGAATTGCCGCCCTGCGGGGCGGTCGCCGCCAGCCGGGCGCGCAGATAATCTTCGACGCCACGGGGCAGTTGGCCCGTAATCTGATGGGTGGTATCGGTGACAGATGCCGCGAGACCTTCGCGGATGAGTTCTCCGAATTCACCGATCGCCGTCTGTTCAAACGCACCGAGATGGGCCGGAAGGGCCGGGGCGGCATGATGGGAAATCCCGACAGGGCGATGCAGGATACGCGCCGCGATGCGGGCGATTTCCAGCGCCGTCAGGGCTTCGCCGCCGGTCAGCACAAAAGTACCGGAAACCAGCGCGCTTGATGTCAGGGCGTGAACGGCGACATCGGCAATATCATCGGCATCAATGAAGGAGACGGCCGCATCGCCAAAGCGAGCGGGCACATCCTCCCCCTTGCGCAGCGCGGCGACAACGGGCTCCAGCGCAACCTGCATCCAGGCGTTCGGCCGCAGCACCGCATGCGCGATGCCGCTTGCGGCCAGATGCTGTTCCACCTCTGCATGGGCCGCCCCCGAAATGGAGCGTGCGGCATTTTTTATGGTCCAGTCGGAACCGGATATTTTCACGATCCGCGACACACCGGCGGAAAGAGCGGCATCGATGACCGCCTTCTGGTCCGCCGCCAGCGTCTCTCCGATGGGGGAAAGCAGGAACAACCGGTCTATTCCCCGCGCAGCTTCTTTCAGGCTGGCAGGATCGGAAAAATTGCCTTCCGAAATATCGACCCTGTCGCCCCAGAGCTTCAGCGCATCTTCTCGCCGGCGGGTCAGCACGCGAACCTCTGCGTGATTTTGCAAAAGACGGCTGACGACCCGTTGCCCGAGCTTGCCGGTTGCACCTGTCACAAGAATGGTGGATGCCATGGCTCCCTCACTTTCCGGCGCTGTGTTGCGTGGCGTCTTGCAGTAAAGAAAGGGCGCGTGGATCAGCCCATTCCTGCACGTCGAAATCTTCGGGGATGAATTTCCATTCCAGCAGGAAATCCTTGAAGTGGCTGAGCGCATCCAGCTCGGTCGGATCGAGATCAAGCCTCAGATTGCGATGCACATCCGCCCCATTCGCAGCCAGAACCGCCTCCTCGCTGACGCCGATCTCGCGGGCGATGAAACGCACGGCTTCGGCCGGATTGTCATTTGCCCATTGGGCGACACGCTGAACCGTAGCCACCAGTTCCGCCACCAGATCGGGCCGCTCATCGGCAAAGGTGGCGTCCACCGTTAAGGGACGCGGGGTGCCGTTGTTGATGCGGATTTTCGGATCGGGGTGAAACCCCGTCGACACCACGACCTGCGCGCCGATGAGATTGGCGACGGTGACGCCTTCCGCTCCCTTGACGAAAAACGCGTCGATCTGGCCCCGGTGCAGCGCTGCAATTTCTTCGCCATAGGGAAGCCGCCGGCGCAGACCGTGAAACCGCTCATCCGCTGGGCCGAGCAACACCGGTTCTTTAGCCGTGAGATCGACAAGCTCGACCTCCGCGACGGAGAGACCCGAGACCGTCAGCGCCGACACGATGCCCTTGAGCGATGTGGCGCGCTGGAAATCGATGGTTTCGTTCGGGCGCTTCGGCAAACCGATACGCCGCCCCTTCAGGTCGCTGCCCTTGCTTATCCCGCTTGCGGGCAAGGCAATGACGGCCTGGAACTCATCGGTTCTCGTCAGCCCCACCAGCCGGGTTTTCCGGCCACCGGATTTCGCCCAGATCGGCGGGATATTGCCGCCCTGACGGAAGGACCAGTCCAGACGATGGTCGAAATGGCTCTGGCGAATGGCCGGGTCGGCCGCATCACGAATGGAGGAAACGGAGATGCCATGGGTGGCGAAACTTTCCTCAATCCAGCCGAGTTGCGCCGCGATGGAAAGCGGGGTGGGCGCCGGGCAGCGTGTATACCACACGGTTACGGGTTGGGTTACCTGGCGAAGGGCGGCATCAGCCATGGCGTTCGTCCTCGAAATTGCGATCTGAACGGCACGCTACACGTCATGAGATATTTTCTATAGATAAAGTGTACTATTTCAGGTGCGATTGAGGAAATTCGTTTCCATCTTGTCACGTCTTCACCGGGATGACGGAATATCCTTTCGATGGCGGCCGGATTTCGGGTCGGATTATCGCCCGGACTCTATCCGCTCTTTAAGTCCACTGCAGCTTGGCTGCCGCTACTGATGAAAGTTTTTCTTCTCCGAGCAGCAAGGATTTTTAACTCGCGGCCCGAACCCCGGCTGTTACGCTTTCATGCAATTGCACCGGCCAAGGCCGGAAATCCCAGCAGACCGAGAAGAAAAAGTAAAAGCATGAGCAAGACCAAACGCCGGCTCAATCTCAATGTCGGCATCAACACGACCGGATACCTCGCCAACGCCTGGAAATACCGGAGCGGAGATCGGCACGACATCAACGAGATCGGATATTACCGGCGGCTGACGGAACTGGCCCACAAGGGCCGGTTTGACGCCGTTTTCCTTTCTGACCATCCCGCATTGCTGACCGACCCGGCAAGCCGGCCGTTTCACACCATCGATCCGCTCATTCTCTCCACATCGCTTGCCGCGCAGGTGCCGGATATCGGCTTTGTGGCAACGATATCCTCCACCTATAACTCGCCCTATAACTTTGCCAGACGGACCCAATCCATCGATCTCGTCACCGGCGGACGGCTGATCGTCAATATCGTCTCCTCCTTCAATCCCAATGTCGCCGCAAATTTCGGCAACGACCCGCTGCCGCCGCGCAACGAGAGATATGCCAAGGCCACCGAATTTCTCGATGTCGCGAAAAAACTCTGGTCGAGTTGGGATCCGCGCCGCGAAGGCGAGGTGCCGGAAGAGCGTTTCTGGGATGCGGCGACGGCCGAAACCATCGATCACGAGGGGCAATATTTCCATGTAAAAGGGCCGCTCAATGTTCCGCGCGGACCACAGGGGCATCCGGTCATCGCGCAGGCCGGCGCCTCCGAAGGTGGCATCGATCTCGCCGCACGCCATGGCGAGATCATCTATTGCAACATATTGTCCCGGCCGGCGGGCCAGGCCTTCGGCAAGAAGGTCCGCGACCGCGCTGCCTCCCTCGGCCGCGATCCCTCCGGCATCCGCATCGTTCCCGGCCTCGTTGTCATTCTCGGCGAGACCCGGGAGGAAGCGTTGCGCAAACACGAACTATACAGTGGAGCCGGTTCGGAAGACGGGCTGCTGGCGCGTTTCGCCAGGGAAAACGGCATTGATCCCCGCGATTTTGATCCCGATGCAAAGCTCGATGCAGAGCGTTTCATCCCGGACCAGAACCGGCAGTGGGCGGTGGGCATGGGGCTTGGCCTTTCCGACCTTTTGACCCACGAAAAGCTCACAGCCCGCAAGGCCGTACGCCGTTCGGAGGGACACCACCGGTTGCTACTCGGCACACCAGAAGATGTGGCGGATGGCATTATCGATCTCTGGCAGGATGGCACGGTGGACGGCTACACCCTGCAGCCGCCGCGTGCGCCAGACGATATTGCTGAATTTGTCGAAAAGGTCGTGCCGGTGCTGCAGGATCGCGGTGTTTACCCGCGCGAATACGAAGGCGCGACAATACGCGACCGCTATGGCCTGCCCTATCCCGACTGAATAGGATGTGGCGCAGGTAAAGCGCCACACGTCCATCTACCGCCGCTTCCCGCTGGAAGCGGGAGTGGCGGGAACGGGAAATATTATTGGCCGGTCACCACTTTCAAAACGGGCCGCCCGCCGGAAAGCTGCGGCAGGACGGAAGCGAAATCCGTGACGATCTGGCGATAATCTTCCGGCTGGAACTCATAGGGTAGTTCAAGACGGAACTCCGAGACGAGCGGCAGAACGGGATCGCGCGACAGTTTCTCCAGAATTTCGTCAGTCGTCCCAACGATATCGGGCAGGAAAAGCGTGCGGCGCGCGCCATGCGCCGTGGTCGTACGCTTGTCGCGCTCGGCGGCGAATTCCTCGTAACGGCGGCGGGTCGCGGGGCTGGCGCTATCCGTCGGCAGGATCACGCGCCCGAGAGCAACACGCGGTTGACGCTCATGCGCCCACTCCTGCCGGAAGCGGGCAACGAGAGCAGCCTGCGCAATCAGAAAATCATCGGTATTTTCACCGCTGACGATATTGCCCGTCAGAAGATTGAACCCTGCCTTGCCCGCCCAGCGGGCGGAATTCTGCGACCCGCCACCATACCATAACCGGTCCGTCAGCCCTTCAGCGACGGGCCGCAGGCGCGGCACCTGCGCACCGGCCGCATTGCCCGCTTCCGTCTCGCTGGACAGCGGTTCCGATCTCAGAGCCCTCGCCAGCTTTTCGGCGCGGGCATGGCTGTAATCCGTATCGGGAACCGTATCGACATAATCCGAAATCAGATGGGCGAAGGGCGGCGCGCCCACGGAAACCCCGACATTCAGCCGCCCACGCGACAGCACATCCACGGTGGCCAGATCTTCCGCCAGCCTGAAGGGATTTTCGTAACCAAGCTGAATGACGGCGGTGCCTAATCCGATCCGCTTAGTGCGCTGCGATGCCGCTGCAAGAAAAGTGGCCGCCGAGGAAACGCCCCGTTCCAGGTGGCGCTGGCGAACCCAGGCGCTGTGATACCCCAGCGCCTCCCCGGCCTCGAAAAGCTGCAGGGTTTCTTCCAGTCCCTGCGCCGGATCGTCGTCCTGATAATTGCCGGGAACGAGAAAAGCGAAGTGGGAGATATGGGAAAGGGGCATGGTTGTGCATCCGGAAACGAGTGTTGAAGCTCAGCGGCGCAGATGCAGCCATCCTTGTTGCGGGACAGCCGTTCAATGCGGCGCATGCTCACGCAGAATGCATGATGACAGGCACGGCTGGCACGGCATGTTCGTTTATAGTCCCGGTCATTGTTGAAAGATCATTGCGCGATTTAATAGTCTACTAAAATTATAGATTAATCTCGGATAGCATAGGCCGCGCCCACCCGATTTTCTTCTACGAAGCGGCAAAATCTCCCCAACCGCCCTCTCCACCGAAGATCTGTGCAACACCGCCTGTAAATGGCCTTGATTTTTCGCGGCAACATGTAATACAGATTATCATACATGTTGACAAATATCGCGCACATGTATGACATTGCAGCAGCCGCAAACGCTGCCATACCTGCATGAGGGAGGAATTATGATCATCACCGACGTCGAGGTCCGTGTTTTCCGCACGACGACCCGTCGCCACTCGGACAGTGCCGGTCACGCGCATCCGGGTCCGGCGCATCAGGTGGAACAGGCCATGCTGACCATCCGCACGGAAGACGGTCAGGAAGGTCATTCCTTCACCGCGCCGGAGATCGTTCGCCCGCATGTCATTGAAAAATTCGTCAAGAAAGTCCTGATCGGTGAGGATCATCGCGACCGGGAACGGCTGTGGCAGGACCTTGCCCACTGGCAGCGCGGTTCGGCCGCACAGCTGACTGACCGCACGCTGGCGGTGGTGGATTGCGCGCTGTGGGACCTTGCCGGTCGCTCGCTCGGGCAACCTGTATACAAGTTGATCGGCGGTTATCGCGACAAGGTGCTGGCCTATGGCTCCATCATGTGCGGCGATGAACTGGAAGGCGGACTGGCAACGCCGGAAGATTACGGCCGCTTTGCCGAAACGCTGGTGAAGCGTGGCTATAAGGGCATCAAGCTGCACACCTGGATGCCGCCAGTAAGCTGGGCGCCGGATGTTAAGATGGATCTCAAGGCCTGCGCGGCCGTGCGCGAGGCGGTCGGCCCTGATATTCGGCTGATGATCGACGCCTTCCACTGGTATTCCCGCACCGACGCGCTGGCTCTCGGGCGCGGTCTCGAAAAACTCGGCTTCGACTGGATCGAAGAGCCGATGGATGAGCAGTCGCTGTCCTCCTACAAGTGGCTCTCCGACAATCTCGATATCCCCGTCGTCGGCCCTGAAAGTGCGGCCGGCAAGCATTGGCATCGGGCAGAATGGATCAAGGCCGGTGCCTGCGATATTCTGCGCACCGGCGTCAACGATGTCGGCGGCATCACCCCGGCGCTCAAGACCATGCATCTGGCCGAGGCTTTCGGCATGGAATGCGAGGTGCATGGCAACACGGCCATGAACCTGCATGTAGTCGCCGCCACCAAGAATTGCCGCTGGTATGAGCGCGGCCTTCTACATCCCTTCCTCGAATATGATGACGGCCACGACTATCTGAAGTCGCTGTCCGACCCGATGGATCGCGACGGCTTCGTCCACGTTCCCGACCGGCCGGGCCTTGGCGAGGATATCGATTTCACCTTCATCGACAACAACCGGGTGAGATAAGGCGATGAAAACCGTGCTCGCCTTTGGAGACAGCCTCACCTGGGGCGCAGACCCGGCAACGGGTCTCCGCCACCGGCCTGAGCATCGCTGGCCGGAGGTGCTGGAGGCCGAGCTTTCCGGAAAGGCGAAGGTTCACCCCGAGGGCCTTGGCGGGCGCACCACCTGTTATGACGACCATACCGGCCCCGCCTGCCGCAATGGCGCACGGGCGCTTGAAGTCGCGCTCTCCTGCCATATGCCGCTCGATCTCGTCATCATCATGCTCGGCACCAACGACATCAAGCCGGTGCATGGCGGGCGGGCGGAAGCGGCGGTTTCCGGCATGCGGCGACTGGCGCAGATCGTCGAGACCTTCATCTACAAACCGCGCGAGGCGGTGCCGAAACTGCTGATCGTCGCCCCGCCGCCCTGCGTTGCAGGTCCGGGCGAGGAGCCGGCGGGCGGGCGGGATATCGCGCAATCGCTACGGCTTGCGCCGCTTTACCGCAAACTCGCCGCCGAACTGGGGCATCACTTCTTCGATGCCGGATCGGTCGCCAGCGCCTCACCGGTGGATGGCGTGCATCTGGATGCGCCGGCAACGGCCGCAATCGGGCGAGCGCTCGCAGACCCGGTCAGAGAGATTCTTGGCTGATCATGCGACACCTGTGGAGGAACCAGGCGCGTGGATCAAAACGTGGAAAGGCCGTATGAACCGGCCGTATTGGGAGGAAAAATGAAACATTTTCTTGCAACCGCAGCGCTTGGCGCCTTGCTGATCGGCGCGATGCCGCTCAGTGTTTTCGCCGAAACGCCGAAAGACCAGCTCATCGTCGCCACGACCATGAGCAACATCCTGACCCTTGATCCCGCCGCCATTACCGGCCGCGAGACCGTGCAGGTTCTGAACAACGTTTATGACACGCTGGTCGTACTTTCACCGAAAGATCGCAGCGTCCAGCCACGCCTTGCCGAACGCTTTGAAATTGCCGAAGATCGCAAATCCATCCGTTTCCATCTGCGCCGCGATGCGAAATTCGCCTCCGGCAACGCCGTGACGGCAAAGGATGTAGCGTGGAGCCTGAAGCGGCTGCTCGCCCGCAATCTGGCGCAATCGTCTTTCCTCAAAACGCGCGGTTTCAAGCTGGAAGAGGCCGACAAGCTCTTCGTTGCCGAAAACGACCAGACCTTCGTGCTCAATATTCCAAAGCCCGATGATCCCAATCTGCTGCTGATGATTCTTGCACAGAATGGTCCGGGCTCGATCATCGACAGCCAGACGGCGCTTGCCAATGAAAAGGACGGCGATCTCGGCGGCGCATGGCTGACGCTGAATTCCGCCGGTTCCGGTCCCTTCAAGCTCACCCAATGGAAGTCCAACGAATATATCATCCTCACGCGCAACGATGATTATTGGGGTGAGAAGGCCAGGATGAAACGCATCCTGATGCGCCATCTGCCGGAATCGCAGTCGCAGCGGTTGATGCTGGAAAAAGGCGATATCGACGTTGCCTATTCCCTGCAGGCCCCGGACCTGAAATCGCTTGAGGCCGACAAGGCCGTCACCATCGAATCCACGCCCGGCTCCGGTTTTTATTACCTCAGCGTTTCGATGAAGGATGAGAAATTCGCGAACAAGAAGGTGCGCGAGGCCCTGCGTTACCTGATCGATTACGACGGCCTCGACAAGGCGGTCATGCCCTATTACGGCAAGCTGCATCAGCGCTCCCTCAGCACCGGTGTCATGGGCGCGCTGCCCGATCAGGGCTACAAGCTCGATGTCGAAAAAGCCAAGGCGCTTCTGGCCGAGGCTGGTTATCCCAATGGTTTCAAAACCACGCTGCGCGTTCTTTCGGAAGATCCCTTCATGAAGGCGGCAACGGCGATCCAGAACACGCTTGCCCAGGCCGGCATTCAGGCTGAATTGATCAGCGGCTCGGGCGACCAGATTTACGGTGCAATGCGCGAACGGAATTTCGAACTGCTGCTCGGGCGCGGCGGCGGCGGCCAGCAGCCGCATCCGGACAACAACCTGCGCTCGATCGCCTATAACCCCAACAATGCCGACGATGCCAAGCTCACCAATTACCAGAGCTGGCGCACCAGTTTCTTCGATGAGAAACTGAACAAGATGATCGAGGAAGCGCTGGTCGAGCGCGATGTGGCAAAACAGACGAAGCTTTATGAGGACCTGCAGGGCTATATGGACGAGACTGTCATGTCGATCCAGCCCTTCTCCGAAGTCATCGACACCGCCGCCTTCCGCAGCGACATCAAGGGCATGATCGTCAGCCCCTGGCTTTCGCGGTTTGAAGAGGTGAGCAAGGAGCGGTAATCGGCCGTCCTATCTGCGAATAAAAAGGCGCGGCTAACCCCGCGCCTTTTTGCTGTAACAAAGCCCCACTCACCCAATGTGTTAGGCGCAAGCGAAGCCTCCGCACTCCGTCACCCCGGACTAGATCCGGGGTCTAGTGCGATCAAGTCCTTGATCGCGAGAGAGTCCGTTCACGGCGCGGACGCGCCGTGGCTGGATGCCGGATCAAGTCCGGCATGACGGAAAGGCCGGTCTCGCACTATGTCAGCAGCCTAGGCGCAGTTGGCGGCCCGCCATCCCGCCTAGCTACCTCCAAAAAAATGCCCGGCGGGGAGGCCGGGCAAGGAAGGAGGATGTTATTATCCGTGACGCCCCGGAGGAGGACGGTCACGTTCTTGGAGCCGTCACGCGCCTTCATATTCCAGCGAAGCGCCGATCAATTCACGCGCATAGGGATGCGTCGCGCGATTGTCGGCGATGGCCTCGCGCGGCAGGATTTCGGTGATTTCGCCGCGCAGCATCACCGCGAACCGGTCGCACATATGATCGACGACGGCGAGGTCATGGGTCACCATGATATAGGTGAAGCCGCGCTCTTCGCGCAGCCGCTGCAGCAGGTTGAGGATTTCGGCCTGCACCGAGACATCGAGCGCCGAGGTCGGCTCATCGAGCAGAAGCAGCGACGGCTCGAGAATCAGCGCCCGCGCAATCGCCACGCGCTGCCGCTGGCCGCCGGAAAGCTGGTGCGGGAAACGATCCAGAAACGATACGGGCAGGCCGACATCGGTGATGACCTTGCGCATGCGCTCTTCGCGGTCGCCAAGCTTGTGGATCGCAAGCGATTCCGAAAGCACGGTGCGCACCGACTGGCGAGGATGCAGCGAACCATAGGGGTCCTGAAACACCATCTGCAGCATGCGGCACCGCTCGATCAGCGGCATGTCGCGCACCGACCTGCCGTCGATAAGGATATCGCCGGTCCAGAAATCGTTGAGCATGGAGACGCAGCGAAGCACGGTGGATTTGCCCGAACCGCTTTCGCCGACCAGCCCGAAGCACTCGCCCGGCTCGACGCGGAAGGATACGGAAGGCAGCACTTTCAGCGCCGTGTGGCCGCTGCCGAAAGTGATGGAGAGATCGCGGGTTTCGACGGAAACGGCCATTATACGTTCTCCTCCAGCCATTCGGGGCGACGGTCCAGCACCGCAAGCGGCGCACGCGTACCGCCAATGCGCGGCTGCGCCGCCAGCAGGCCGCGCGTATAGGGATGCTGCGCCCGATCGAGATCGCGCGCGGCCAGCGTTTCCACCACACGGCCGGAATACATGATGAGCACCCGGTCGCAGAAATTGCGCACGAGATTGAGGTCGTGGCTGATCATGATGAGGCCGATGCCGCGATCGCGCACGAGACCGTCGAGAATATTCAGCACCTGCAGCCGCACCGTCACGTCAAGCGCCGACGTCGGCTCATCGGCAATGACGAGATCGGGATCGGCAAGCAGCATCATGGCGATCATGACGCGCTGGCCCATGCCGCCGGAGATTTCATGCGGATATTGCTCGTAAACGCGGGCGGCATCGCGGATTTTCACTGCATCGAGCATGGCAAGCGCCTTTTCCCGGGCTTGCGATTTCGAAGCCTTGAAGTGGCGCAGATAGGTTTCCGTTACCTGATCGCCGACCCGGCGGATGGGATTGAGGGAGAATTTCGGATCCTGAAGGATCATCGACATGCGCCGGCCGCGAACCTTCAGCATCTCTTTCTCATCGAGCGAGAGAAGATCGAGACCATCGAAATCCAGCCTGTCGGCGGTGATCGTCGCCGATGGCAAAAGGCGCAGCAAGGCCCGGCCGACGGTGGACTTGCCCGAGCCGCTTTCGCCGACGATGCCGAGCCGTTCCCGGCCAAGGGTGAAGGAAATGCCCCGCACCGCCTCGGTGGGTGAGCCGCCATAACGGATGCGGAGATTTTCGACGTCAAGAATTGGCTTTTCCATGACCTATCTCCGGTTCATCTGCTTCGGGTCGAGCGCATCCCGCAGGCCGTCTCCCAGAAGGTTGAAGGCGAGGCTGACGGACAGGATCGCAACGCCGGGGAAGGTCACCAGCCACCAGCTATCCAGCATGTAACGGCGGCCGGTGGCGATCATCGCCCCCCATTCCGGCAACGGCGGCTGCGCGCCGAGACCGAGAAAGCCGAGGCCGGCGGCGGTGAGAATGACGGTCGCCATGTTCAGCGTCAGGCGGATGAGGACCGAGGGCAGACACATGGGCATGATCGACTTGACGATGATGCGCAGAGGCGACGCGCCCTGAAGCCGCGCAGCGGCAATATAATCCGCCTTGCGGAAGGTCATGGCCTCGGCGCGCGCAAGGCGCGCAATCGGCGGCCATGAGGTGAGCGCGATGGCAATGATCGCATTGTTGAGGCTCGGCCCGAGCGCTGCGACGAAGGCAAGCGACAGGATGAGGCTCGGGAACGACAGGAAGATATCCGTGATGCGCATCATCACCGTGTCGAACTTGCCGCCGAGATAACCGGAGGCCGTGCCGACCAGAAGGCCGACGGGACCAACAATGATCGATACCAGCGAGATGATGGTGAGCGTGATGCGCGCGCCCCAGAGAAGGCGGCTATAGATGTCGCGCCCCAGCTCATCCGTGCCGAAGACATGGCCGTTGCCGGGCGCCTGCAGCGTATTGGCGAGATCCTGCGCGTAGGGGTCATGCGTCGCAAGCCAGGGCGCGAAAACAGCGGCGATGACGAGAAGCAGCAGGACGGCCAGACCGAAAGCCGATGTCGGGCTTTTCAGCAGGAAAACAACGATGTTCTTCAGCGCGTTCAAGGGCACGGGAAGGCGAGAGGAAGTTTCTGCACGGGCCGTCATCAGCGGGTCCTCGGATCGAAAAAGCGGTAGAGAATGTCGGACAGGAGGTTGAGCCCGATGAAGATGACGCCGACGATAAGCACGCAGGTCATCACGGCATTCATGTCGCCGATGATAAGATTGCTGGTGAGATATTGCCCGAAACCCGGCCAGGCGAAGACGGTCTCAATGAGAACCGCGCCTTCCAGCAGCGAACCATAGGCAAGGGCGATGATGGTGACGAGCTGCACCCGGATATTGCCAAAGGCATGCAGCCACACCGTCTGCCGCTGCGACAGACCTTTGACGCGCGCTGTCGTCACATATTCCTGGCCCAGCTGGTCCAGCATGAAGCTGCGCGTCATGCGGGTGATATAGGCCGAGGAGGAATAACCGAGCAAAGCGGCGGGAAGGATCAGGTGGTTGATGGCCGACCAGAAAACCTCCATATCGCCCGCAAGCAGGCTGTCTATCAGCAGAAAGCCCGTCCGCTCCTCAACCAGTCCGATATAGAACTGGTCCATGCGGCCACCGCCGCCGACAAGGCCGAGATGGGCGTAAAAAACGATCAGCGCGATCATGCCGGTCCAGAAGATCGGCATGGAATGGCCGAACAGGCTGAGCACACGTACCAGATGATCCTGCCAGCGGTCTTTATTGACCGCGGCATAAACACCCATGGGAATGCCAAGGCCGGCACCGATCAGGATCGCAAAGGTCGCAAGCTCCATCGTCGCCGGCATGACCCTGATGATATCCTCGATGACCGGACGACCGGTGCGGATCGAGGTTCCAAAATCGCCGCTGAAGACATCACCGAGATAATAGATGAACTGCTGCCACAGCGGACGGTCGAAACCGAGCGCATGATAGACCTGTTCATAGGTTTCGCGCGTCGCATCCTCGCCAACGATGGCCCGCACTGGATCGGCCGGCATCAGGCGACCGATAAAAAAGGTCAGCAGCAGCAATCCAAGCAGCGTAACGGCAATACTTCCGATCTGGCCGGACAGGCCATAAAGCGAAAGGCGTCTTTTTGACATGATTCCTCCCTTGCCAGAGATCGATTGCGCAAGTGACCAAGGCGCAATCCTGTCTGACAACTATTCGCAAGTTGTCACAGGTGTTGAGAGCTGTCAAGCGCGTGACTGTGAAATCCGCATCGCCGAGGGCTCTGAAAGGCGTGCCTCGAGGAGGAATCTCATGCTGAAATCATCCGGCTTTCGTGTTGCTTTGGGAAAAAGCACTTGTGTTGCGGCACCCGTAAAAGCCTGTATTCTCCGACTTCGCGGAATGCGCGGAGGCTAGCTGGGCGGGCGGTGGCACCGATGACATCCGTGCCGACAGGGGGAGGAAAATATGGCTGACGTGACACTTCTGGCATTTGCAGTGGTCGCCTTTATCGGCATTGCCACGCCCGGCCCTACCGTCTTGCTCGCGCTTGCAAATGGCTCAAGATTCGGAGTACGCCGCGCCATGATCGGCATGGCTGGCGCTGTCCTCTCGGATTTCGTCCTGATCGGCGCAGTAGCACTAGGATTGGGCGCCTTGCTCGCCGCCTCCGAATTCTGGTTCAGCGTCGTCAAATGGGTGGGCGTCTGTTATCTAGCCTTCCTCGGCATCATGCTTTTGCGCTCAAGAGGCATGCTCGATGGTGCTCTTCAATCCGCGGAGGCCAACGGGGTCGCTTCCGCTCGCTCGATTTTCCTCAAGAGCTTTCTCGTGGCGGTCACCAACCCCAAGGGATATCTGTTCTTTTCCGCTTTCCTGCCGCAATTCATCGATCCCGCCGCGCCGCAGATCCAGCAATATGCGGCGCTTGCGCTGATCTTCGCCGGCATCGATTTCATCGTGATGTTCGGATACGCCCTGCTCGGCTCGCAGGCCGTCCGGCTGTTGCGGAAATCCGGAGCCCTGTGGCTCGACCGGATTTGCGGCGGCGCGCTTCTGACGCTTGCCGCCTCCCTGGCCTTCTATCGGCGGGCGACTGCGTAACCCACTGACCTCTCGCTCATTTCCGGCTCATTCAGCGGCAGTGCGGGAGCGCAGAAGCACCTTGTAGCGCTCAAGACTGCCGCGCAGATGCGCCGCCATATGTTGACGGGCGGCATCGGCATCACCTTCGATGATGGCATCGACAATCCTCGCATGCTCCTCCTGGAGATGCAGGTTGTAGTCCTTCGGACGCGACCCGGGCGCTGCCCCCTGCAATTCGCCGCGGGGAATGATGCCGGAGCGAATGAGTTGAAGAAACTCGGGAAACCGCCTGTTTTGCGTCGCCTGCGCAATTGCCAGATGGAACTCGAAATCAGCATCCCGCGTCGGCAGCCCGGCGGCAAGACAGTCGCCGACGCGCCGGTGCGCATCCACAATCGCCTCCACCTGCACGGCGGAACGGCGCGATGCCGCAAGCCCGGCGGATTCGACCTCGAAAACGGTGCGCAATTCCAGCAATTCGATCACCGAGGAAATTCGCCCCACGGCCAGATCGTTAAAAGGCAGTTCCTTGGCCGGTTTTACTTCAACGGCGAAAACGCCCGCGCCCTTGCGGGCTTCAACGAGACCATCGGCGCGCAGAATGGCGATGGCTTCGCGCACCACCGTGCGGCTGACGGAATATTCCCGCGTCAGGGCGCTTTCGCTCGGAAGACGATCACCGGGGCGGAAAACGCCTTCCGCCAGATCCCGCCGCAATGCCGAACTGATTTTCGCCGCGAGCGATACCCCCTGCTTCGTGCTGCTCTCAACGTCCATTCCGGCCCACCTGTTTTAAACTTGTCTGGCATGTTAGCAAACACCCGCCACATTGCAAGGGCCGGACCTCTGCACCACCGCGACTGTTGCGGCCCTCACGCCGCAGCCATGGCCGAACTGCTGGAAAAGCGGCTTCTATATTCACCCGGTGAGAGGCCGAGAATGCGGTGGAACACCCGGCGGAAGGCGGCGGCATCCTCATAACCCACCGACCATGCGATCTGATCGACCGAACGGCGGGTGAATTCCAGCAATTCCCGCGCCTTCCCGACCCGCAGATGCTGGACATATTCAATCGGCTTCATGCCTGTCGCCGCCTTGAAACGGCGCAGGAAGGTCCGCTCCTCCAGCCCGGCATGTCCGGCCATGTCAGTAACGCTCGTCGCCCGCCCGGCACGGGCCTGCAACCAGTGCTGCACCTTCAGGATCGGCTCGTCGCCATGCGTCAGCCTTGGGGCGAAACTGCTATAATGGCGCTGTTCACGCCCTGAGGGGTCGATCAGCAGGAACTTGCCGGTCTCGATCATCACCGAAGGTCCGAGCAGCCGGTCGACGATGCGCAGGCCAAGATCGGTCCATGCCATCAGCCCGCCAGCCGTGATGATATCGCCATCCTCTATGACGATCTTGTCTATCTCCAGCCGGATATCGGGAAAACGCTCGCGGAACCGCTCGGCAAACAGCCAGTGGGTGGTGGCCGGGCGACCAGACAGGAGGCCCGTTGCCGCAATCATGAAGGAGCCGCCGCAACTGGCGGCGAGCGTCGCCCCCTGCGCATGCCGATCCAGCAGCCAGCGGGCGTAAGGCTCGGCTTCCTCGATCTCAGCAGGCCCCGTCAACCGGCCGGGTACAACGAAAATGTCGGGATGTCCTGACTGCCCGGAATGAGTGTCGTGACAGCGGGAAAATTCACCGCCCTCGCCCATGCTCCAGTGGCTGACCCGCAATTTCGGCCCGCCGCGATCCTGTGAAAATACCGATGCGATGGCAAAAAGATCGGTGATGCCATGTACCATGGCCATCTGACAGTCCCGATAGAGGACCAGACCGACTTCCAGCGCGCTTCCCGTTACACCCGCCATGCGCCCACACCCCCGTTTTGTCAGTTTCGGCTCGCTTTCTGTCAGAAGCGCCAATCCAGCCCCGGCTGTCTCCAGAGTATCTCTATTCCCACGGGACGCAAGCAAGCTCCCTGCAACAGGAGAGAGAGCCATGACAACGATCACCACCAGAGACGGAACGCACATCTTCTACAAGGACTGGGGTCCGAAAGACGGCCAGCCCATCATCTTCTCCCACGGCTGGCCGCTCAGCGCCGATACATGGGATGCGCAGATGGTGTTCTTCGCCAACAACGGTTTCCGCACCATCGCCCACGACCGCCGCAGCCACGGCCGCTCCGACCAGGTCTGGCATAACAATAACATGGATCAATATGCCGACGATCTGGCCGAACTGATCGAACAGCTCGATCTTCACGACATCATTCTGGTCGGCCATTCCACCGGCGGCGGCGAGGTCACACGCTATATCGGTCGCCATGGTACGGCCCGCGTCGCCAAGATCGCCCTCATCGGCGCGGTGCCGCCGCTGATGCTGAAGACGGAAAGCAATGTCATCGGCCTGCCGATCGATGTTTTCGACGGCATCCGCAAGGGCACCTACGACAATCGCAGCCAGTTCTTCAAGGATTTGACCATTCCCTTCTACGGTTACAACCGCGAAGGCGCCGTGATTTCGCAAGGCATCCGCGACGAATTCTGGCGTCAGGGCATGATGGGCGGGCTCAAGGGTCAGCTCGACAGCATTCGCGCTTTCTCGGAAAGCGATTTCCACCAGGATCTGAAGGCCTTCGACAAACCCACGCTGGTTCTGCACGGTGATGACGACCAGATCGTGCCGGTCGGCGCTTCGGCACTCTCCACGGTCAAGATCGTCAAACACGCGGTCCTCAAAATCTACGAAGGCGCCGACCATGGCCTGACGCAGACCCATCAGGACCGCTTCAACGCCGACCTCCTCGCCTTCATCAACGCCTGAAACCACCGGACACAGGAGACACGGGACATGACACAGAATACATTTCTCATCACCGGCGCATCCGACGGCATCGGCGCGGTCTATGCCGAACGTCTGGCAAAACGCGGCCATGATCTCATCCTCGTGGCGCGGCGCGCCGAAAAGCTGAAGACACTGGCAACCCAACTGGAGAAGGATCACCATATCGCAGTCGAGGTTCTCTCCGCCGACCTTTCCAGAGCAGAAGACCTCGAAAAGGTCGAGGCACGACTGCGCGATGACCGGCGGATCACAGGCCTCGTCAACAATGCCGGTATTGCCGGTGAAGGCGCCATCACGGCGCTGGACCCGGCCTATGTCACGACGATGATCAACCTCAATATCCTTGCCGTCACCCGGCTTGCAGCGGCGATCGCGCCGCGGCTTGCCGCCGATGGCAAAGGCACGATCATCAACATCACATCGGTAACGGCCCTGATGCCGGCGGCATTTACCGCCGTCTATCCGGCAACCAAGGCCTTTGTGCTCGCCTTCACCGAAGCGCTGCAGGCGCAGCTTTCCCCGTCCGGCGTGCGGGTTCAGGGTGTCCTGCCGGGTATTACCCGCACGGCGATCTGGGAAGAGGAGCGGCTCGAGGCCATTCCGGCCGCCATGGTCATGGATGTTTACGAGATGGTGGATGCGGCCCTTGCCGGTCTCGATCTTGGCGAGACCCTGACCATTCCTTCGCTGCCGGATGCGGCCGATTTCGAAAATTTCCTTGCAGCCCGCGCAGCATTGAGGCCCAATCTGTCGCATGCACTTGCCGCCAGCCGGTATCGTGCAACTCAAACCGAATAGAGGGAGACGCATCATGATCCTCGGACTGACCATTCCCCAATTCACGACATTGCACGTTGCCCTGAGCCTCATTGGCATCGTAACCGGACTGATCGCCCTGCCCGCTTATGCGGCGGGGCGGTGGATGCCGCGCATGATGGCGCTTTTCCTCGTCACCACGCTCGCCACCACACTCACTGGCTTTCTGTTTCCAATCGGAAATTTCACACCGGCACTCGGCGTCGGCATCATCTCGACCCTCGTTCTGGCAATCGCACTGGTTGCGCTTTACGGATACGGTCTGAATGGCAGGGCGCGCATTATTTATACGATCACCGCCACGATCAGCCTTTATCTCAATATGTTTGTGTTGATCGTTCAGGCCTTTCTCAAGGTCGAAACACTCAACAACCTGGCACCGAACGGCAATGAACCGCCCTTTGTAGTCGCCCAGACGGTTCTGCTTGTTGCAGCCATCTGTCTCGGCTGGAAAGCGACACGCCGCAGGCTCGCCGTCTGAAACGAGCCGAAGTTCGAACCGGCTTCCGGGGAAATGCCTTGTGCCTGAGTGCTTTCAGGCACTAGGCATGTTTTTGCATGCCGAATACAGGCAATCTCCGCTCATCCGTCACAAAACGAAGAAATCCCGTCTCTAGGGTTTCCTCCCGAATCTCTCCTGAAATCCAGCGGGAGATATCCGGAACGAAGACGCTTTTCGCCTCTTGCAAACAAACAATATACATTATATAATAATATATATTAATTTATTACAACAGGAGATGCCGATGAATGCCGTGAAGATCAACGAGCGTCTGACCGTTGCGGGCCAGCCGATGATCGCCGATTTCCAATCGCTCTCCGCCCAGGGCTATAAAAGCATCATCAATGCCCGGCCTGATGGTGAAGAGCCCGGTCAGCCAGGCAATGTGCAGGAAAAAAGTGCCGCCAGCGCGGCAGGCATGGAATATGGCTTCATCCCGGTCAGCGGCCCTGCCATCACCGAAGCCGATATCCGCGCCTTCCAGCAGAAAATGGCGGAAGCGGACGGCCCCGTTTTCGCCCATTGCAAGGGCGGCACGCGCGCACTCACCCTTCATGTTCTCGGCGAAGCGCTGGATGGACGCATCGAGCGGGGCGACATCGAGGCTTTCGGCAAGGCGCACGGCTTTGACCTTTCCGGCGCCACCCGCTGGCTGGAGCGACGCGAAGCGGCGGTTCCACACGTCAAGGCGTTCTTCGATCCGCGCACATGGAGCGTGCAATATGTCGTTTCCGATCCTGCGACCAAGCGCTGCGCCATTATCGACCCGGTCTATGATTTCGATGAGAAGTCCGGTGCAACCGGAACCATGAATGCCGACGCCATTCTGGATTATGTGGCGAGCCAGGGCCTGTCGGTGGAATGGATTCTCGATACCCATCCCCATGCCGATCATTTTTCCGCCGCCCATTACCTGAAGCAGAAGACGGGTGCGCCAACGGCGATCGGCGCGAAAGTCACCGGCGTACAGAGGCTCTGGCAGGAAAAATATAACTGGCCGGATCTCGAAACCGACGGCTCGCAATGGGACCGGCTGTTCGAGGCGGGCGACAGGTTCGATATCGGCTCCCTGGAAGCGCGCGTGCTGTTTTCACCCGGCCATACGCTGGCCTCCGTGACCTATGTGGTGGGAGATGCCGCCTTTGTGCACGATACGCTTTTCATGCCCGATTCAGGCACTGCGCGCGCCGATTTTCCGGGCGGCAGCGCCAGAGAACTCTGGGCGTCTATTCAGGATATTCTCACCCTTCCCGACGAAACACGACTTTTCACCGGCCATGACTATCAGCCCGGTGGCCGCGCTCCGAAATGGGAAAGCACGGTCGGCGAACAGAAGCGCAGCAATCCGCATCTGGCCGGCATGACGGAGGAGGGCTTCATCCGCCTCAGGGAAACACGGGATCGCACATTGCCGATGCCAAAGCTCATTCTGCACGCCCTGCAGGTCAATATTCGCGGCGGCCGCCTGCCGGAGCCGGAAGCGAATGGCAAACGTTATCTGAAATTCCCGCTCGACGTGCTGGAGGGCAGCACATGGTAAAGGAAAACGCGCTGGAAAAGACCCCGCACATTGCTGAAATTCCCCTTCCCGCCATGGAGGAGAGGGCTGTCGAGGTCGCGCTGCTTCTGAAAACACTTGCCCACCCGGCGCGGTTGATGCTCGCCTGCACGCTGGCGCAGGGGGAATTTTCCGTCGGCGAGCTGGAGGTCAAGCTGGATATCCGCCAGCCGACGCTTTCCCAGCAGCTGGGCGTGCTGCGGGAAGCCGGCGTGGTCGAAACCCGGCGCGACGCCAAGCAGATCTTCTACCAACTGAGCGAAGCGAAAGCGGCGCAACTGATCGAGGCCCTTTACACCATATTCTGCGCGCCGGAGGAGGAGACCCTGTGAGCCCCTACTGGCCCTCTCTTTTCGGCGGCATGCTGCTCGGTCTTGCCAGTATTATGCTGTTTCTTTTTAACGGCCGTATTGCCGGCATCAGCGGGATCATGGGCAAAATGCTCGGCAAGGAGCGGCGTCTTGCCGATCTCGCCTTCGTCACCGGCTTGCTGGCCGGACCTTATATCTATGCTGTGGCCTTCGGCCGGCTGCCTGCCATCACCCTCGTTGCACCATGGCCGCTCATCCTCATTGCCGGCCTGCTGGTGGGTTTTGGCACACGCATGGGCTCCGGCTGCACGTCCGGCCATGGCATCATGGGACTGGCGCGATTTTCCCGGCGCTCCATCGCCGCGACCGTAACCTTCCTGATATCAGGCATCTGTGCCGCGACGATAGCAGGAGCCCTGTCATGAAAAATCCGGCCGTGGCCCGTGTTGCCCTGGCATTGGCCGCAGGAGCGCTGTTCGGCTTCGGCCTCTCGCTGTCAGGCATGGTCGATCCCGCCCGTGTTTCCGGCTTTCTCGACGTGGCAAGCGGCCATTGGGACCCGAGCCTGATATTCGTTCTCGGCGGTGCTGTGATGGTCGCCGTGCCGGGTGTGCTGCTCAGCCGACGTCTTGCCAGGCCCGTCCTCACTGAGGATTTCAACCTGCCCGCAAAAACCCGCATCGACCGGCCGCTCATAACAGGCTCGGCCATTTTCGGCATCGGTTGGGGGCTTGCCGGTTTCTGCCCCGGCCCGGCACTATCGGCTCTCGCCCTCGGGCTGATGCCGGTCGTTCTTTTCGTCTGCGCCATGATTGCCGGCATGCTGGTCCACGACCGTCTCTACGCAAAACAGCCATAGCAAAGACGCTCGTCGCGAACGCGGGAAACGGGCAGTCGCGCGGGGCTGGAACGCTCCCGTGCGACTCGTTTGATTAGAGGTCGATCAGGCTCTTGCCCGTCATTTCCGGCGGCAGCGGCACATTCATCAATTGCAGCAAGGTGGGCGCGACATCGGCGAGAATACCGGCATGCAGCTTTGCGCCTTCCGGCCCGCCAAAAAGGATCACCGGCACCGGATTAGTGGTGTGGGCCGTGTGCGGGCCGCCGGTCACCGGGTCGACCATGGTTTCGCAATTGCCATGGTCAGCAATGACAAGCATCGCGCCGCCCACTTTTTCGAGCGCGGCAACGACGGCACCAAGTCCGCGATCCACGGCTTCGCAGGCCTTGATTGCGGCCTGCAGATCGCCGGTATGGCCGACCATGTCAGGGTTGGCGTAATTGGTAACGATAAGATCGTAACCCTTGCCGATCGCCTCGACGAATTTCTCCGTCACCTCGGGCGCGCTCATCTCAGGCTGCAGGTCGTAGGTCGCAACCTTCGGCGATTTCGGCATGAAGCGGTCTTCGCCGACTTCCGGCTCTTCCTTGCCGCCATTCAGGAAGAAGGTGACATGCGGATATTTTTCCGTCTCGGCGAGGCGAAACTGCGTGAGCCCCTGTTTTGCCACCCAGGCGCCGAGCGTATTGACGATATCGCGCTTGGGGTAGGCCGTCGTCATGAAATGGCTGTGGCGGGTGGAATATTCGACCATACCGAGCAGCGCCGAAAGCACGGGCTTTTCGCGCGGAAAACCGTCGAAATCATTGGCACCAATGGCAAGCAGGATTTCACGCGCACGGTCGGCGCGGAAATTCAGGCAAAACAGGCCGTCGCCAGCCTTGAAACCTTCATAACCATCGATCACAGTCGGCAGGATGAATTCGTCGGTGACATTGTTTTTGTAGCTCTGGGCAACGGCGCTCACCGCATCCCGCGCGTGTTCGCCTTTCGCCAGAACCATGGCGTCATAGGCTTTCTCGACGCGCTCCCAGCGATTGTCGCGATCCATCGCATAATAACGGCCGATTACCGTGCCGATGCTGGCACCTTGCGGCAGGCTCGCTACCAGCGCCGCCACAAAATCTTCAGCCGATTGCGGCGCGACGTCGCGGCCATCGGTGATGGCATGCACCACGACCTTCAGGCCGTGGCTGATCATCAACCTCACCGCCGCCTGGCCGTGAAGGATATGGCCATGGACGCCGCCATCGGAAACCACGCACATCAGATGCGCCACACCGCCCGCGGCTTTTACCCTGGCTGCGAAATCAAGCATCGCCGCATTGCGGAAAAAGCTGCCATCCTCGATCGCCAGATCGATCTGGCCGAGATCCATGGCAACGATGCGGCCCGCGCCGATATTGGTGTGGCCCACTTCAGAATTGCCCATCTGCCCGGTGGGCAGGCCGACATTCGGGCCGAAGGTGGTCAGCGTCGCATTCGGGCAGGTGGCAAAAAGCCGGTCCATGGTCGGCGTGTTCGCCAGAACAGGCGCATTGCTGGATGTATCCTCACTCAGCCCCCAGCCATCGAGAATAGTCAGGACAACGGGTCTGGGAGTTTGCATGGGAGGACCTTCTTCGTTCGGTTGCCGGCGGAGGGCGGACCGCCGGGCACCGGAGCGCCCTCTTCCGCCACTATGATCATGGTGAGAAAACATGCTTCTCGTTCTTCTCTTCTATACCCGAAGATGACGAACGCAAGCCTATACCGACAGCGAAACAGTTCCGTGAAGGTCGAAAACGGCGGCTTAAAAACTCACCCCCTCATTCCTGTGCTCGTCACAGAAATCCAGCCGACGCGTGTCTGCGCGGCGGAGAGACCCCTTTCAACCCAAGGGCCTGGGCTGGAAGGATCCCTGTGACGAGCACAGGGATGAGAAGCGCGTGGCGGAGTGGTCGCCGGTCTCCTTCACTCGATGAAAATCAGCGCGGGCTTCTCCAGCAGTGCCTTGACGGCCTGGATGAAGACCGCCGCGTCCCAGCCGTCGACGACACGGTGATCGAAGCTGGAAGACAGGTTCATCATCTTGCGCGGCACAAAGCGAATTCCATCCCAGACCGGCCGCGTCATGATCTTGTTGACGCCGATGATCGCCACTTCGGGGTGATTGATGAGGGGCGTCGAAACGACGCCGCCCAGGGCTCCCAACGAACTGATGGTGATGGTGGAGCCCATCAGTTCTTCTCGATGCGCCGTGCCGGTGCGGGCGGCTTCTGCAACGCGCGCGACTTCCTCTGCGCATTCCCAGAGGCCGAGCGTTTCCGTGTGACGCACGACCGGGACCGTCAGGCCCGACGGCGTCTGCGTGGCGATGCCGATATGAACGGCTTCATAGTGGCTGACGACCCCTTTTTCGTCATCAAAGGTGGCATTCATGCCGGGATGATCCGCAACGGCTTTCACCAGCGCGCGCATCAGAAACGGCAGGATCGTCAGCTTCGGTTGCCCGGAACGGCGGTTGCCGTTCATGGTCGCCCGCAAATCCTCCAGATCGGTCACGTCGACTTCCTCGACATAGGTGATGTGGGGAATTCGGGAGGCGGAAAGCACCATCTTCTCGGCAATCTTGCGCCTGAGCCCGGTCACCTTCACCTCCTCGACGGCGCTATCGTGGGGCGCTATCGGCTCGGGGCGTTCAGGCCGCCCCCGCACGGTTAAAAACCCGTCGAGATCGGCATGGGTAATATGCCCATCCGGGCCCGTTCCCTTGACCTGTGCGAGATCGATATCGAGATCGTCGGCGCGCTGGCGGACGGCGGGGGATGCCAGCGGTTTATGGTGCAGTTCGGCTGCGGGCGCCGGTGGCGCTTCCTCGGGCTCTCGTGCCGTCGGCTGGGTTTCAACGGGTGGCGGCGTGTCTGTCATATCGGCAGGCGCTTCCGTCATCTGGATGGGTGCTTCCGCTTCCGGCATGCTGCCATTGGGCGCGACGGCTGCGACATCGGTTTCAATGCGCAGGAGCGGCGCCTTCACCGGCACGGTGTTTCCAACCGTCACGGCGAGCCAGGTGACCACGCCCGCCACGGGTGATGGGATTTCCACTGTCGCCTTGTCCGTCATCACCGCGGCCAGCACCATGTCCTCATGGACGAGATCACCCGGTTTGACGTTCCATTCCACCAGTTCGGCTTCCGCCACACCTTCACCGACATCAGGCATAGTGAGAACAAATTCCGCCATAATCAGGCCTCCATGACTTCGACAAGGGCTCGCCCGACGCGGGCAGGTCCCGGAAAATAGTCCCATTCCTGCGCATGGGGATAAGGCGTATCCCAGCCGGCGACGCGGACGACGGGGGCCTCAAGATGATAGAAACAATGTTCCTGCACCAGCGACACGACTTCCGCCCCGAAGCCGGAGGTCAGCGTTGCCTCATGCACCATGACGCAGCGGCCGGTCTTCGAAACCGATTTCACGATGGTATCGAGATCGAGCGGCAAGAGGCTGCGAAGGTCGATAATCTCGGCATCCACACCGGTCTCTTCCGCCGCCGCCAGCGCCACATGCACCATCGTGCCATAAGCGATGACGGTGACATCGTTTCCGGGGCGGCGGATTTCGGCCTTGCCGATGGGAATGGTGTAGTGCCCTTCCGGCACCTCGCCCATCTCGTGTTTGGACCAGGGCGTTACCGGCCGGTCATGGTGCCCGTCGAAGGGGCCGTTATAAAGCCGCTTCGGCTCCAGAAACATCACGGGGTCGGGGTCTTCGATGGATGCGATCAGCAGCCCCTTGGCATCATAAGGATTGGAAGGGACCACCACCTTCAGCCCGCAGACATGGGTGAAGAGGGCTTCCGGGCTCTGGCTGTGCGTCTGCCCGCCAAAAATCCCGCCGCCGGTGGGCATGCGGAGAACGATCGGGCAGGTGAAATCGCCATTGGAGCGATACCGGATACGCGCCGCTTCCTGGGTGATCTGGTCATAGGCGGGATACATATAATCGGCGAACTGGATTTCGACGCAAGGCCGCAGACCATAAGCGGCCATGCCAATCGCCGTGCCGACAATGCCGGATTCGCTGATCGGCGCGTCGAAACAGCGCGTCTTGCCGTATTTTCCCTGCAGCCCCTGCGTGGCGCGGAAGACGCCGCCGAAATAGCCCACATCCTCACCGAAAACCACGACATCGTCGCTGCGCTCCATGGAGACATCCATGGCGCTGCGGACGGCTTCGATCATAGTCATTCTTGTCATGTCTCACCACCCTGCCTTCTGGCGCTGGCGGGCGAGATGTGGCGGCATCTCGGCGTAGACGCCTTCGAAAATATCCTTTTTCGGCGGTTTTCCACCCTCATGCAGCGTACCGTGGCTTTCCGCCTCGCGCTGGGCTTCCAGCACCTCATCGGCGATTTCCGCCTCCGCCTGCCGGTGCCGCTCGTCCGACCAGACGCCGCGCAGGACGAGATGTTTCTTGAGCCTCAGAACCGGGTCACCCAGGGGCCACGCCTCGGACTCCGTCTTGGGGCGATAAGCGCTCGGATCATCCGAGGTGGAATGGGCGCCGACACGATAGGTGACATATTCGATCAGCGTCGGACCGAGGTTGCGGCGCGCCCGTTCCACGGCCCAGCGCGCCACGGCATAAACGGCGAGATAATCATTGCCATCGACCCGGAGTGCGGGAATGCCGAAACCCAGCCCGCGCGCCGCAAAGGTGCCAGAACCGCCGCGCGCAATGCCCTGAAAGGTGGAAATCGCCCATTGGTTATTGACGATGTTGAGGATGACCGGCGCCTTATAGGTGGAGGCAAAGACCATTGCCGAGTGAAAATCCGACTCCGCCGTCGAACCGTCGCCGATCCAGGCGGCCGCGATTTTCGTATCGCCCTTGATGGCCGAGGCCATCGCCCAGCCGACGGCCTGCACATATTGCGTGGCGAGATTGCCTGACACGGTGAAGAAGCCGTGTTCCTTCGAGGAATAGAGAACCGGCAATTGCCGCCCGTGCAGCGGGTCGAGCTCGTTGGAGTAAATCTGGTTCATCATGGTGACGAGCGGATAGTCATCGGCAATGAGCAGTCCCGCCTGCCGGTAGGTCGGGAAATTCATGTCGCCTTTGGAAAGCGCCTTGCGGAAAGCGCAACTGACAGCCTCTTCGCCCAGATGCTGCATGTAGAAGGACGTCTTGCCCTGCCGCTGCGCCATCAGCATGCGGGCATCGAAAGCCCGCAGCCGCATCATGTTTTTGAGGCCCACCAGCAATTCCTCGTCCGAGAGCAGCCCGGCCCACGGCCCGACGGCCTCACCCTGATGATTGAGGACACGGATGATCGAATAGGCGAGATCGCGCATGCTTTCAGGGGCGGCATCCACCTCCGGGCGTGGCACGGAGCCGGCCTTGGGTATTTTCACATTGGAGAAATCCGGCTGGTCACCGGGCCGCACCGCTGGCTCTGGCACATGCAGGCTGAGATGCGTGGTTTCGGTAATATCCATTCTACTCCTCCCATCGCCATCTCCTCCAGACGACGAAACAATTTTCAGAGGTTGCGCGCGATGACCATCCGCTGGACATCGCTGGTTCCCTCGTAAATCTGGCAGATGCGCACATCGCGATAGATCCGCTCCACCGGATAATCCGCCATGTAGCCGTAACCGCCGTGAATTTGGATGGCGTCCGAGCAGACACGCTCGGCCATTTCGGAAGCAAAGAGCTTGGCCATCGAGGCTTCCGAAAGGCAGGGTTCGCCCGCCTCCTTCAGCGCCGCCGCATGCAGCACCAGCTGCCGCGCCGCCGTAATCCGCGTCGCCATATCCGCAAGCCGAAACGCCACCGCCTGATGCTCGATGATTGCCTGCCCGAAGGCCTTGCGTTCGCGGGCATAGTCCCGCGCCGCCTCGAAAGCGGCCTGCGCCATGCCGACCGCCTGCGCGGCGATACCGATGCGGCCGCCTTCCAGATTGGCGAGCGCGATGCGATACCCCTGCCCCTCTTCACCGAGCCGCAATTCGGCTGGAACCGCCATGTCGGTGAAGGCGATCTGGCAGGTATCGGACGAATGCAGGCCGAGTTTTTCCTCGACCCTGATGACCTCGTAACCCGGCGTATCGGTCGGCACGATGAAGGCGCTGATGCCCTTCTTGCCCACCGCTGCGTCGGTGACGGCAAAAACGATAACGACATCGCCATTCTTGCCTGACGTGATGAACTGTTTCGCGCCGTCGAGAATATAACGGTCGCCGTCGCGCCGGGCGCGGGTCTTAAGATTGGAAGCGTCGGAACCGGCCTGCGGTTCGGTCAGCGCAAAACCGCCGATCCATTCGCCGGAGGCGAGCTTGGGCAGGAAACGCTGCTTCTGGTCTTCCGTGCCGAATTTCAGAATCGGCACGCAGCCGACCGAATTGTGGACGCTCATGATGGTGGAACAGGCGCCGTCACCGGCGGCGATCTCCTCCAGCGCCAAGGCATAAGCGACGGCACCGGTTTCCGAGCCGCCATAGTCTTCAGAGACCAGCATTCCGAGAAAGCCGAGTTCGCCCATCTCTTTCAGCTCATCTTTCGGGAACCGGCTTTCCCGGTCGCGCGCGGCGGCACCGGGGGCGAGCCGCTCGCGGGCGAAATCGCGGGCCATGTCCCTGATCTGCTGCTGGGCTTCGTTCAGGATCATCGCCGCCTCCCCTCAGTGTAGTTCAACCGCGAGCGCCGTCGCTTCGCCGCCGCCGATGCAGACGGCGGCAACGCCGCGCTTCAACCCGTGACGCTGCAAGGCCGCAAGCAGGGTGACGACGATGCGTGCACCGGAAGCCCCGATGGGATGGCCGAGCGCACAGGCACCGCCATGCACATTCACCTTCTCATGCGGCAGCTCGAGATCGCGCATCGCCGCCATCGCGACGACCGCGAAGGCCTCGTTGATTTCGAACAGATCGACATCCTTCGCCGCCCAGCCGGTTTTTTCGAACAGCTTTTTCATCGCGCCGATAGGAGCCGTCGGAAATTTTGCAGGCGCATCCGCATGGGAGGTCTGGCCGATAATGGTCGCCAGCGGCAAAAGGCCCCGCCTTTCCGCTTCCGATCTGCGCATCAGAACAAGAGCGGCCGCGCCATCGGAAATGGAACTGGAATTGGCCGCCGTCACCGTTCCACCATCGCGAAAGGCGGGCTTCAGTTGCGGGATTTTTTCCGGGCGGGCCTTCCCCGGCTGTTCGTCTACGGCAACATCGCCGACAGAAGTGATTTCCGCCTCGAAAGCCCCTTCCGCGATAGCGCGTCGGGCGCGTTCCAGTGAAGCCAACGCGTAATCATCCTGCATGGCGCGCGTGAACTGATAATCTTGCGCGCAATCTTCCGCGAAAGTCCCCATCAGCCTGCCCTTGTCATAGGCGTCTTCAAGGCCGTCGAGAAACATGTGATCGGTGAGCTTGCCGTGGCCGAGACGATAACCATTGCGGGCGCGGTCCAGCAAATAGGGCGCGTTGCTCATGCTCTCCATGCCACCCGCAAGCACGACGGAAGAGCTTCCCGCCGCAAGCTGGTCATGCGCCAGCATGATCGCCTTCATGCCTGAGCCGCACATCTTGTTGATGGTCGTCGCGCCAATCGAGTTGGGAATGCCGGCGGCAATGGCCGCCTGTCTCGCTGGAGCCTGCCCCTGCCCGGCCGAGAGCACGCAGCCCATCAGCACATCGTCGATATCAGCGGGTGAAATTACGGCCCGTTCGACGGCCGCGCGGATCGCCGCCGCCCCGAGATCGGGCGCAGCCACCGATTTGAATTCGCCCTGGAACCCACCCATAGCAGTACGGGCGGCCCCGACGATAACGACAGGGTCATGCACAGCCAAATTCACCTCCCTAGGCCATCCTCCCACCAAGAGAACGACCGTCATCGTGATCTCCTCCAGACCTCGACTGACGTGAACGCTATCACTATCTCGAATTCATTTCAAAGCTATTTTGATTGACAGTTTTTTGATTGGCGATATCTTTGATCCAACAAATAGTCATATCATAGAGCAAATGATCCATGATTGAGCTCGACAGTTTCGACCAGAAGATTCTGCATGTGCTCGGCGATGACGGGCGGGTGAGCTGGCGCGATCTGGCGGCCCGGATCGGCCTTTCCTTCACGCCGACGCTGCGCCGTGTCCGCAAGCTGGAAGAGGAAGGCATCATTCGCGGTTATACCGCCGTGTTCGATGAGAACCGGCTGCTCGGCAATATGGGCGTCTTCATTTCCGTCACGCTGGAACGGCAGATCAAGGAAGCGCTGACGACGTTCGAGCACCATGTCGCCTCCATTCCGGAAGTGGTGGGCGGCTACCAGACGAGCGGCAGTTCCGACTATCTCATTCATGCCATGGTGCGGGATCTACCGCATTATCAGCAGCTTCTGGATTTCCTGACCACGGTTCCCGGTGTGTCGCGCATCCAGTCCAATTTCGCCATCAAGACATTCGTTCGCCGTTCCGCCGCCTTCACCGGAGGTGACGCGCCATAAATGAGAGTTGCCAGCACGGAGGAGGTGCTGGCCGCTGACGAGAGGGACGGAGATAAACGGCCGTCCGGAGGAGGAGACGCGATGAGTTTGAACCTCGCCGCCATTTTCGACGCCGATCTCGGCCCGGAAATCGCAGCGCTGCGCGACAGCGTGAGAGCATTCGCCGACGATGAAATCGCCCCGCTAGCGGCGGAGATCGATCGCGACGACCAATTTCCAAGAAAGCTCTGGCCGCAGATGGGCGAACTGGGCCTGCACGGCATCACCGTTTCGGAGGAATTCGGCGGTGCTGACATGGGCTATCTCGCCCATTGCGTGGCAATGGAGGAGATAAGCCGGGCATCGGCTTCCATCGGCCTTTCCTATGGCGCGCATTCCAACCTGTGCATCAATCAGATTCACCGCTGGGGAACGGAAGATCAGAAGCGCAGATATCTTCCGAAGCTGGTTTCCGGCGAACATGTCGGTTCGCTCGCGATGAGCGAGACCGAAGCCGGGTCGGATGTCGTGTCGATGCGGCTGAAGGCCGAACGCGAGGGCGACCGCTATCTCCTGAACGGCGCGAAGATGTGGATCACCAATGGCCACGAGGCCGATACGCTGGTGGTTTATGCCAAGACGGATATGTCCGCCGGCCCACGCGGCATCACGGCCTTTCTGATCGAGAAGGGCTTCAAGGGTTTTCGCCCCGCCCAGAAACTCGACAAGCTCGGCATGCGCGGTTCACCCACCTCGGAACTGGTTTTCGAGGATTGCGAGGTGCCCGAGGAAAACATCCTCGGGCGTCTCAATGACGGCGTGACGGTGCTGATGAGCGGGCTGGATTACGAGCGCGCCGTGCTGGCCGCCGGCCCTGTTGGCATCATGCAGGCGGCAATCGATCTGGTGTTGCCTTACGCCCGTGAGCGCAAGCAATTCGGCAAGCCGATCGGTGAATTCCAGCTGGTGCAGGGAAAGCTCGCCGATATCTATTCGGCCATGAACGCCTCCCGCGCCTATGTCTATGCCGTGGCACGCGCCTGCGACAATGGCCGCATCACGCGGCAGGATGCGGCAGGCGCGATCCTTTTTGCTGCCGAGCGGGCGACGCAGGTGGCGCTGGATGCGATCCAGCTTCTCGGCGGTTCCGGCTACGTCAATGAAAGCCCGGCCGGGCGGCTGCTGAGGGACGCCAAGCTTTATGAAATCGGCGCGGGCACCAGCGAAATCCGCCGGATGCTGATCGGCCGCGAACTGGTCAAAGGCAACGGGTGAGGAACGCGATGAAGCTTACATCCAGTCTGAACCGCGATCCCACCTTCACCGCCAATACCGCGTTCATGTCTGGTCTGGTGGACGACCTGAGGCAGCACGTCGAAAAAATCACGCGGGGTGGCGGCGACAAGGCCCGCGAACGGCATCTGTCCCGTGGCAAATTGCTGGCGCGCGACCGGATCGAAGCGCTTCTCGATCCCGGCAGCCCATTTCTCGAATTCTCGCAATTCGCCGCTTACGAGGTTTATGACGAACCCGTTCCCGCCGCCGGGATCGTCACCGGCATTGGCCGGGTGTCGGGCCGTGAATGCGTCATCGTCGCCAATGATGCGACGGTGAAGGGCGGCACCTATTATCCGCTAACGGTCAAGAAACATCTGCGCGCGCAGGAAATCGCCGCTGAAAACCGCCTGCCCTGTATTTATCTGGTGGATTCCGGCGGTGCGAACCTGCCCAATCAGGACGAGGTATTTCCCGACCGCGATCATTTCGGCCGTATCTTTTACAATCAGGCCAATATGTCTGCGGAGGGCATCGCGCAGATCGCCGTGGTGATGGGCAGCTGCACGGCTGGCGGGGCCTATGTGCCCGCCATGAGCGACCAGTCCGTGATCGTCAAAAATCAGGGCACGATCTTTCTCGGCGGCCCGCCGCTGGTGAAGGCTGCAACTGGTGAAGTGGTGAGCGCGGAGGAACTGGGCGGCGCGGATGTGCATTCGCGGCAATCGGGCGTCACCGATCATTACGCCCATGACGACCGCCACGCGCTTTCACTGACCCGGCGGATCGTCTCCACGCTCAACCGCCGCAAACAGGTGGAGCTGGACATTCGCGAACCGATGGAGCCGCTTTATCCGCCGGATGAACTTTACGGCATCGTTCCCGCCGATACGCGAAAACCCTTCGAGGTCCGCGAGATCATCGCACGTCTGGCGGATGGTTCCGAATTCGACGAATTCAAGGCGCTTTACGGCACCACGCTGGTCTGCGGTTTCGCCCATATTCATGGCTATCCCGTAGGCATCATCGCCAATAATGGCATTCTCTTCTCGGAATCGGCGCTGAAGGGCGCACATTTCATCGAACTCTGCTGCCAGCGCGGTATTCCGCTGGTCTTCCTGCAGAACATCACCGGCTTCATGGTCGGCAAGGCCTATGAGGCCGGCGGCATCGCCAAGGATGGCGCAAAGCTTGTCACCGCCGTCGCATCGGCAAAAGTGCCGAAATTCACCGTCATCATCGGCGGCTCCTTCGGTGCCGGCAATTACGGCATGTGCGGTCGCGCCTATTCGCCCCGCTTTTTGTGGATGTGGCCCAACGCCCGCATTTCGGTCATGGGCGGCGAACAGGCGGCCTCTGTGCTGGCACAAATCCGCCGCGATGGTATCGAGGCCGATGGCCGCCACTGGTCGAAGGAAGGCGAAGAGGCGTTCAAGCAACCGATCCGGGAAAAATACGAGCGGGAAGGACATCCCTATTATGCCAGCGCGAGGCTGTGGGATGACGGCATCATCGATCCCAGGGATACCCGCCTCGTGCTTGGCCTCGGTCTCTCCGCCGCGCTCAACGCACCGATAAAACCCACCCGTTTCGGCATATTCAGGATGTGAGGCGACGATGTTCTCGAAAATACTGATCGCCAACAGGGGCGAAATCGCCTGCCGCATCATCCGCACCGCCGCCAAGATGGGCATACGCACCGTTGCCGTCTATTCGGATGCCGACCGTGACGCCATGCATGTGGCACTGGCCGACGAGGCAATTGCCATTGGCCCCGCGCCCGCGCGTGCCTCCTATCTCGACGGCGAAAAAATCATCGCCGCCGCAAAAGCGACCGGCGCGGAAGCGGTCCATCCGGGTTATGGTTTCCTCTCGGAAAATGCCGGTTTCGCCGAAGCCTGTGCCGCTGCCGGTCTTGTTTTCATTGGCCCGCCGGCGGCAGCGATCCGCGCCATGGGCGGGAAAAGCGAGGCGAAAGCGCTGATGGCGAAGGCGGGCGTTCCCGTCGTTCCCGGCTTTCACGGTGAGGATCAGGCGGAAGAGCGGCTTCGCAGTGAAGCGGACGCTATAGGTTATCCCGTTCTGCTCAAGGCCTCGGCCGGCGGCGGCGGCAAGGGCATGCGCATCGTGCGGAAGAAACGCGAATTTGCGGCGGAACTTGCGGGCGCAAAACGCGAAGCGCTGGCCGCCTTCGGCAATGACCGCATGCTGATCGAAAAATATCTGGAGCGGCCGCGACATGTGGAAGTGCAGGTCTTTGCCGATGGCCACGGTAATTGTTTCTCACTTTTCGAGCGCGATTGCTCGATCCAGCGCCGCCACCAGAAGGTCATAGAGGAAGCCCCCGCCCCCGGCTTGCCCGATGCGCTCAGGCAACGCATGTATGAAGCGGCGGTCGCCGCCGCCCGCGCCATCGACTATCGCGGCGCGGGAACGGTGGAATTCCTGCTCGACCCTTCCGGCGAGTTCTATTTCATGGAAATGAATACAAGGCTTCAGGTCGAACATCCGGTGACGGAATATATTACCGGCCTGGATCTGGTCGAATGGCAGCTCCGTGTTGCGGATGGTGAGGCACTGCCGCAGGACTGGGCCGATCTCGACATAAACGGTCACGCCATCGAGGCCCGGATTTATGCCGAAGACCCGGCGCACGATTTCCTGCCGTCGATCGGCACGATCAGCCAACTCATTTTTCCCGATCAAGGCCCTCACGTCAGGATAGACAGCGGCATCCGCGCCGGCGACGCCATTACCGTGCATTACGATCCGATGATCGCCAAGCTGATCGTCTGGGATCGTGATCGCCCATCGGCGGTGCGGCGTCTGCGGTTGGCGCTGGAAAATCTGGCGATCTGTGGCGTCGCCAGCAATGCCGCCTTTCTGACCCGGCTTGCGGGACTGGAGGCCTTCGCAAAAGCCGAACTCGATACGGGCTTCATAGCCCGCAACGATGTCGTGCTTTTTGCCCCGGCCCCGAAGGATGGGAACGAGATAGCGATGGCCGCGCTGGGCCTGCTGCTCTCGCGGCAGAAAAACGGAAAGTCAGGTTCAGAGGCCGATCCCTATAGCCCGTGGAACACGGCAGCCGCCTTCCGCCTCAACGCGCCGTCGCGGGAAACGCTGTATTTCACCTTTGAGAACCAGCCGCTTAACGTCGGCGTCACGCATGAGGCGGACGGTTTTTCGCTTGCCATCGACGGACGGACGATCAGCGCCCATGGCAGCCTCTCGGACGACGGCAAATTCCGTGCAACCGCGGAAGACAGGAAACGGCAGGGCCATTTTTTTGCAGAAGGCGGCAGTTACGCGCTTTTCCTGGATGGCGAACATTATCGCATCGCCCAGCCTGATCCCGTCGATATCGAGGATTCCTCCACCCATACCGGTGGTCTGGAAGCACCCATGCCTGGCGTTATCCGTGCTTTGCTGAGCCGGAACGGTGCTGCGGTTGAAGCCGGCGAGGCGCTAGTGGTGATGGAGGCGATGAAAATGGAGCACACGATCCGTGCACCGGCGAAAGGTACGGTCACGGCCATCAATTGCGTCGAGGGCGATATGGTCGCGGCCGGTGCGGTGCTGGTGGATTTCGAACCGGAGGGAGCATGACATGAGCTGGCCCCGAACGGTAAAAATCGTCGAAGTGGGCGCGCGCGATGGCCTGCAGAACGAAAGCGCCGAGGTTCCAACCGCCATCAAGATCGAGCTGATCGAGCGGCTGGCCGCAGCCGGATTGACTGCGGTGGAAGCGGGCGCTTTCGTCTCGCCCAAAAAAGTGCCGCAAATGGCTGACTCGAAGGAGGTATTTCAGGGCCTCAAACGACGATCCGGCACCGCCTATCCGGTGCTCGTTCCCAATATGAAAGGTTTCGAGGCCGCCATTGAAGCCGGCGTGACGGAAATCGCCGTTTTTGTGTCCGCCTCCGAAGGCTTTAGCCAGCACAATATAGGCTGCTCGCGCGCCGAAAGCCTCGAGCGCCTGCGCCATGTTGCGGAGGCGGCGGGCGGGCGAAACATCCTCATACGCGGTTACGTTTCCTGCATTGCCGGCTGCCCCTATGACGGCGCGGTCGCGCCCGATGAGGTGGCGGCGATGGCCGAGGCGCTTATCGCGCTTGGCTGTTACGAAATCTCGCTCGGCGATACGATCGGCATCGGCACGGCCGCGCATATTCGCAAAATCATCGAACGGGTGTCGGCCAACATTCCGCGCAAAAAAATCGCCATGCATTTTCACGATACCTATGGCCAGGGCGTCGCCAATGTGTTGGCCTCGCTGGATGAAGGTATCTCCGTCTTCGACAGTTCCGTCGCCGGGCTGGGCGGCTGCCCCTTCGCGCCGGGTGCCAGCGGCAACGTCGCCACCGAAGACGTCGTCTATCTGTTGCAGGGGCTTGGCATTAAAACCGGTATCGACCTGATGGCAGTGGCTAAAACCGGCGACTGGATCAGCCGGCATCTCGGCAGACCGAATGCAGCCCGCGCCGGCAAGGCGCTGCTTGCGGCAAGACAGGAAGGGTGACGCGCATGGCGGATGAACTGCTGAGCGAAAGGCGCAAGGACGTTCTCTGGCTGACACTCAACCGGCAGGAGGTGCACAACGCGTTGAATGCCGCAATGACGGACGCCCTGGCGAAGGCCATCCGCGCGGCATCGAGTGATGGTGGCCTGCGCGCCGTGGTGATAACGGCCGCCGGAGACCGCAGCTTTTGCTCCGGGGCAGACCTCAAGGAAAGCGCCGGCGGCATGTTCCTCTCGCCGGATGGAACGAACCCCATTGCCGATGTGATGCGCGCCATCGAGGCCTGCGACAAGATCGTCATGGCCCGCATCAATGGCCGGGTTCTGGCCGGCGGGCTTGGCCTCGTTGCCGCCTGTGATCTTGCCTATGCCGCCGCTCATGCCGAATTCGGTTTGCCGGAAGTGCGCGTCGGGCTTTTCCCGGCCATGGTGGCGGCAAAGCTGCTGGCGAAGGTGCCACTGGGCCAGCTTCAGGAAATGGCCTATCTCGGCGTCGCGATCAGCGCTGCTGACGCGGAGCGTCTTGGCCTCGTCACTCGGGCCGTCCCTTCGGCCGAACTCGACGGCGTGGTTGAGGATGTTCTCGCCCGGCTGCGGCAGAATGCGCCGGGCGCGATCGCGGCCGGAAAGGCGGCATTGCTGAAGATGCGCGATATGTCGTCCGCCGAGCGGCTTGCCTTTGCCGAAAGCGTCATTGCCACGATCAGCGGCAGCAACGAGGCGCGGGAGGGGCGATTGGCCTTTGCCGAAAAAAGGAAGCCGCACTGGGTGGAGTGATCGCCGCCGCGCTGCCCGAGGACCGATTTTTTCGAAAGTCGTCCTGGGGTCAATCGATATAATCCCGATGCGTGCGTTGACCCCGTTGGGCAAATCGCGTTCTATCCAGCACCTTTCGCCGGACCGCGATTGGAGGAGCCGGAGGAGACCCATGCAGCTTGTAAAAACCGTCGCCGAATTGCGGGATGCCACCGCTGCCTTTCGCCGTGCGGGCAAAACCATCGGCTTCGTGCCGACCATGGGCTTTCTCCATATCGGTCATCTGACGCTCGTTGCCCAAGCCAAAGCGGAAAACGGCGTGACAGTGGTTTCGATCTTCGTCAACCCGCTGCAATTCGGCGCGAATGAGGATCTGGCCCGTTACCCGCGCGATCTCGCCCGCGACAGCGCATTGCTGGAAGAGGCTGATGTCGACATTCTTTTCGCGCCAGACGTTTCCGAGATGTATCCGCGCCCGATGCAGACCGTCGTGGATGTGCCCGAACTGGGTAGCCAACTGGAAGGCGCGGTGCGGCCGGGGCATTTCGCCGGCGTCACGACCGTCGTGACCAAGCTTTTTAACCTCGTCCAGCCGGATGCCGCCTATTTCGGTGAGAAAGACTATCAGCAGGTGACACTGATCCGCCGCATGGTTGAGGACCTCGCCCAGCCGGTCAGGGTCGTGCCCGTCACCACCGTGCGCGAGGCCGACGGGCTCGCCTGCTCCTCGCGTAACGTTTATCTAAACCCCGCAGAACGCGCCGCCGCCGTGATCGTGCCGCGCGCGCTGGACGAAGCGGAACGGCTTTATGCTGAAGGCTTCGACGACCCAGCTGCATTCGAGGCAGCCATAGAAAAATTCATCGCCGCCGAGCCGCTGGCCTCACCGGAAGTCGTCGCCGTGCGCAATCCCGATACGCTCGCCCCCATTGCTTCATTGCAGGCGGGACCGGTGCTGGTGGCGCTGTTCGTCAGGGTCGGAAGTACACGGCTCCTCGACAACCGCGTCATCGGGCGCGTCAAGATCGATCAACGGGAGGCTGCCCAATGAGCGCCCATGGAAAACACAAGCGGCTGACAACAGCCTCCATCCGGCAGATGAAAGGCGAGGCGCGCATCGTCTGCCTGACCGCCTATACGACGCCGATTGCCCGCCTGCTCGATCCGCATTGCGATCTGCTGCTGGTCGGCGATTCCCTCGGCATGGTGCTTTACGGCATGGACACGACGGTCGGCGTCACGCTGGACATGATGATCGCCCACGGCCGCGCCGTCATGCGTGGCGTCGAACATGCCTGCGTCATCGTCGATCTTCCCTTCGGAACCTATCAGGAATCCAAGGAACAGGCGTTCCGCAACGCCGTGCGGCTGATGCAGGAAACCGGCTGCGACGGCGTTAAGCTGGAGGGCGGCGAGGAGATGGCGGAGACCATCGCCTTTCTGGTGGCGCGCGGCATTCCCGTCTTCGGCCATGTCGGGCTGATGCCACAGCTGGTGCACACCGCCGGCGGCTTCCGCTCGCTCGGACATTCGGACGCGGAAACGCAGAAAATCTGGCGTGACGCGATTGCAGTCGATCAGGCCGGCGCCTTCGCCATCGTCGTGGAAGGCACCGTCGAGCCGCTGGCCCGGGAACTGACCGAAAAACTCGCCGCGCCGACGGTCGGCATCGGCGCATCTCCGGCCTGCGACGGGCAGGTGCTCGTTTCCGACGACATGCTCGGCCTTTTCACTGACTTCAAACCGAAATTCGTCAAGCGTTTCGCCGATCTAGGTTCGACCGTTTCGGAAGCGGCGGCAAGTTATGCAGATGAGGTGCGCTCCGGGGCGTTTCCGGGGCCGGAGCATACGTTTCAGGTTCGCAGGCAATCGCCTTCGCGCGATTGAAGGATTCGGACTGACTTGCTGAACAACGCCCTGACTAAAGCTCGGTGTCATCCTCGGGCTTGACCCGAGGATCCATGGCGTGGGGGCTCTGGATCCTCGGGTCAAGCCCGAGGATGACGGAGGAGAGGTTGAGGCGACGCTGTCAGCTCTCAGCGGTATATTCGGCCTGATCGCAGGCTTTGCATCCAGCAAAGCGAACGACTACACAATCCCGCCACTACCGCCAACCGAAGCCGGGCGCTCCGCCGCAACCTGCTTGCGATAACCACTCGCCCGATAGGTCGCCACCGGATCGATAGCGCCGCCCGCCAGCTGCCGGGCCTTGGCGAGGATCGGCTCCACATCGGTACGGTAAGCCCTTTTCAGCATATCTGATGCCATCAGCGCATCATTATCCTGCTGATAGCCATCGAGAGCCGCGCGATCCACCAGCAGCGCCTGCGCGTAAGCGCGGCGGATTTCGTTGGCGCTGGAAATCAGGCTTTCTATCGGGTCCGTCACATTGTGCGACTGGTCGATCATATGGGCGGGATGGAAACCCTTCACGCCGCGATATTCGGCATCCACCAGTTCGTTGAAAACGAGGAACAGGCGATATGGCTCGATTGAGCCGGCATCCAGATCGTCATCGCCGTATTTGCTATCGTTGAAGTGGAAACCACCGAGCTTGCCGAACTGGATGAGCCGGGCGACGATCATCTCGATATTGGTGTTCGGCGCATGGTGGCCGAGATCAACGAGGCAGAAGGCCTTTTCGCCGAGCGTATTGGCAATGAGGTAATTGGTGCCCCAGTCCTGCACGACAGTGGAATAGAAAGCCGGCTCATACATCTTGTGTTCGGAAAAGATACGCCAGTCATCCGGCAGCGCCTTGTAGATATCGGCCATGGCCGCAAGATAACGCTCGAAACTTCTGGTGAAGTTGCTCTGGCCCGGGAAATTGGAGCCGTCGCCCACCCAAACCGTCAGCGCCTTCGAGCCGATGGCGTCACCGATCTCGATGCATTCGATATTGTGCTCGACGGCCTGCCGGCGCGTCGCGGCATCCGTGTGGCTGAGCGAACCATATTTGTAGGAATGGCTCTGACCCGGCGCGTCCGAAAACGTGTTGGAATTCATGGCATCGAAGCCGAGACCCAGCGCCGCGGCATGGGCCTTCAAACGCTTCGGGTCCTGTTTGTCCCACGGAATGTGAAGGGAGACGTTCGGCGTCGCCCGTGTCAACTGGTTGATGACAGCGCAATCATCCAGCTTGTCGAAAATACCGCGCGGCTCGCCCGCGCCGGGAAAACGGGCAAAGCGGGTGCCGCCGGTGCCAACGCCCCAGGACGGCACGGCGACGAAAAACTCCGCGACCTTGGCCGTGACTGCGTCGATATCGATATTGCGACGGGCCAGCTGGTTGCCAAGCGCCTGATAATCGTCCTTCAGCGCGCCAGCGCGTTTTTCGTTTTCGGCCGCGATGATATCGGCGGCGATTTTCGTCTCGGTCATCTCTTCCTCCCGGGAATCGGTCCAGTGCATGCTAGTTCATCGCGCTCACCTCCGTCATTCCGGCCTTGAGCCGGAATCCAGCCGACGCACGTCTGTGCGGCGGAGAGAGTCTTTTCAGCCCAAGGACTTGGGCTGGCTGGATTCCGGCTCAAGGCCGGAATGACGGAAGTGAGAACGTGCCGAACGTCCTACCGCGTAAAGCTCTGCGCGTTGCCGGCATCGACATTGATGATGTTGCCGGTCGACTTGGCGGAAGCATCGGACGCCAGGAAGTAGATCGCTTCGGCGATGTCTTCCGGGAACACATTGAGCTTCAGCATCGAGCGCTTGCGGTAATGCTCCTCCAGATCGGTCACCTCGATCTTGGACGAGGCCGCGCGCTGCTCGCGCCACTCGCCGTTCCAGATTTTCGAGCCACGCAGCACGGCATCGGGATTGACGGTGTTGACGCGAATACCCGCTTCCGCCCCTTCCAGCGCGAGGCAACGGGCCAGATGAATTTCCGCAGCCTTCGCCGTGCAATAAGCGGAAGCATTGGGCGAGGATGCAAGGCCGTTCTTGGACGCAACGAAAACCACGTTGCCGCCGAGGTTCTGACGCCGCAGCAGGCGGAATGCTTCACGCGAAACGAGGAAATAGCCCGTGGCGAGAATGTCGATATTCTTGTTCCACATGGCAAGCGTCGTGTCTTCCACCGGAGCGGAAGAGGCAATGCCGGCATTGGAGACGAGAATATCCACGCCGCCGAATTCCACGCTCGCTTCCGCGAAGGCGGAAATCACGGCATCTTCCTTCGTCACGTCAAGCTTGACGGTACGCACCGCGTCAGTGCTGTAACGCTTGGCGAAATCGCCCTTGGCCGCATCCAGCGCCGCTTCGTCAATATCGGCGAGCACCACGCAGGCGCCCTCGCCCGCCAGGCGTTCGGCGGTTGCACGGCCGATGCCGCCGGCGCCACCGGTGACAAAAGCCACGCGACCGGCAAGGCTCTTCGGCTTCGGCATGCGCTGCAGCTTTGCCTCTTCCAACAGCCAATATTCGATATCAAAGGCTTCCTGCTCGGGAAGGCCCTGATAGTCGGACACGGTGGAAGCACCGCGCATGACGTTGATGGCGTTGACGTAGAATTCGCCGGCGATACGGGCCGTCGCCTTGTCCTTGGCGAACGACAGCATGCCGACACCGGGGATCAGGAAAATCACCGGGTTCGGGTCGCGCATATCAGGTGAATTGTCGTGGCGGCAGGCTTCGTAGTAGCGCGTATAATCGGCGCGGTAAGCCTCCAGCGCCTCGTCGAGACCCGCCATCAACGCGTCCACATCAGGATGTGCGGTATCGAGATCGAGGATCAGCGGGCGGATTTTCGTGCGCAGGAAATGGTCAGGGCAGGAGGTGCCGAGCGCGCCGAGCGGCTTCAAATCCTTGGAATTGACGAATTCGAGAACCGGATCCTGATCGTCGAAATGGCCGAGCTTGCGCTCCTCGCGGCCGATGCGGCCACGGATTTCCGGCATTAGTCGGGCAGCGATGGCGCGGCGCTCGGCAACGGGCAGACTTTTCGCCACAGCACCGCCGAAAATCGTCTTGCCTTCGGTCTGCGCCGTAAACCATTCGATCGCCTTGTTGATGATGGCGAGCGTCAGTTCGTAACACGCCTTGGCGTCATTATCCCAGGTGAACAGGCCATGGCTTTCCAGCACGACGCCCTTGGCCTTGGGATTGGCTTTTACGAAAGCCTCAAGGTCGAGGCCGAGCTGAAAGCCCGGACGGCGCCAGGGAAGCCAGCCAATGTCATCGCCGAAGATCTGCTGCGTCAGCTCTTTCGAGTTTTTGGAGGCGGCAATCGCGATGATCGCATCGGGGTGCATGTGGTCGACATGATCATAAGGTACGAAACCGTGCAGCGGCGTATCGATGGAGGCCGCGCGCGGATTGAGGTTGAAGGTGCAATGCGGCAGGAAGCCGACCATGCGATCCTCGTCCTCCACACCCTTGTAAATGCCCTTCAGCGCTTCCAGCTTATCGAGATAAAGCGTCGCAAAACCGTCGAGCTTGATGGTGCCGACATCGCCGCCGGAACCCTTCACCCACATGACACGGACCTTCTCGCCCGTCAGCGGATCGGTTTCGAGCACCTTTGCGGATGTGTTGCCGCCACCGTAATTGGTGATGCGCTTGTCCGCACCCAGCAGATTGGAGCGATAAAGCAGCTTGCCCGGCTCATCGAGCGTCTTGGCGTAAGCATCGTCCCAACGGCTTTCGAGAAGGCGGGATTTTCCCGTCATGTCTTCCTCCCAATATCTGTCTGCATTCGCGGAGCCGATACCGGCCCGCCTCCTTTGAGGACAGATATCGCGCATCCAAAAGCACAATGTCAATCAAAAACGATCATAAATTTTCATGTTGCAGCGCGATATTGATTAATTTGATCGTTCTTGATTGACAACGTAAAGAGATTGCGAATAATCACGATCAGGAGGACCCCATGCACGAACGCGAACGCCATCGCATCATCTTGAGCGCCACACAGGAAAAAGCTGTCGTGACGGTGCAGGATATTGCCGAACTGACGGATGCGTCGGAAGCGACGATCCGCAGGGATATCGCGTCGCTGCACGTTCAGGGCAAGTTGCGCCGCGTGCGTGGTGGAGCCGAAGCGGTACATCCGCCGCAGCTCGGCAATCTCGCGGCAAGGCCGTTCCGTGTGTCCGAATCGGTCAACATCGACAAAAAACGCGCAATTGCGCGCAAGGCGGTTGATCTCTGCAATGATGGCGATGCGATCATCCTGAATGGCGGCACGACGACATTCCAGATGGTGCATTACATGGCGGCGCGCCGTCTGCAGGTGATGACCAATTCCTTCGCGATTGCGGAACATCTGGTCAAGCATTCCAAATGCAATGTCAGTGTGCCGGGCGGCGCGATCTATCGCGACCAGAGCCTCATCCTGTCGCCTTTCGAGAATGATGCGATCCGCAATTTTTATGCACGACGCATTTTTCTCGGTGCGCAGGGCGTGGGTGCGCTCGGCATCATGGAATCCGACGCACTGGTCATCCAGAGCGAGCAGAAGCTGATGCGGCAGGCGGAAGAACTGATCGTGATGGTCGATTCTTCGAAATTCAGAAAACGATCCAGCCTCATTTTATGTCCGCTCGAAAACGTCTCGACCATCATTACCGATGACGGGATTTCCGATGAGGCGGCGAGGATGGTGGAAGACGCCGGCGTCGAATTGCTGATCGCCGGCGCGGTGAAGGATGGCAAGACAGCCACCCCATCGGATGAAGAGGATTCTTCTTCGGTCGCCTGAGGAGCACCGGAGGGAGGAAAAAGGTTCAAAACGGGAGGAAAAGGGACATGAAACTTACACGCAGAACATTGACGAGCGCTCTGGCGCTCAGCGCGGCGCTCTCCGTCGCTGGACTGGGCGGCGTTGCCCAGGCAGCCGATGTGAAGATCGCACTGGTGGTCAAATCGCTCGGCAACGGCTTTTTCGAAGCCGCCAACAAGGGCGCGCAGGAGGCCGCAAAAGACCTCGGCGGCGTCGAGATCATCTATACCGGCCCGACCAGCACCACGGCGGAAGGCCAGATCGAAGTCATCAATTCGCTGATCGCGCAGGGCGTCGATGCCATCGCCATTTCCGCCAATGACCCCGACGCCGTGGTTCCGGCGTTGAAAAAGGCGGCGCAGCGCGGCATCAAGGTCATCTCCTGGGATTCCGGCGTAGCGCCTGAGGGCCGCATTCTCCAGCTCAACCCCTCGTCCAACGCACTGATCGGCAAGATGTGCCTGCAGCTTGCCGCATCACATCTGGAAGGCGGCAAGGGTGATTTCGCCATTCTTTCGGCCACCACCACCTCCACGAACCAGAATATCTGGATCGACGAGATGAAAAAGCAGCTGAAGGATTTCCCCGGCCTCAACCTCGTCACGACAGTTTACGGTGACGACCTTGCCGACAAGAGCTACCGCGAAGCGCAGGGCCTGCTTTCCTCGCAGCCGAATGTGAAGGTCATCGTCGCACCGACGACGGTTGGCGTTCTCGCCGCCTCGCAGGCCGTGAAGGATGCGGGCAAGATCGGCCAGGTGTTTGTGACCGGCCTTGGCCTGCCGTCCGAGATGGCCGGCGCCATCAAATCAGGCGCAACCAAGGAATTCGCCATCTGGAACCCGATCGACCTCGGTTATTCCGCCACCCAGATCGCCTATCGCCTCGTAAAGGGCGAAGCCGATGGCAAGCCGGGCTCGGAAATCGAAGCTGGCCGCATGGGCAAGATCAAGGTTGGCGAAAACAGCGAAGCTGCTATGGCCGATCCCTTCGTTTATGACGCGAAGAATATCGATCAGTTCTCGAAGATTTTTTGACCTGGGTAGCAGCTGACGGCGGGTGGAGGGTTACCCCCCTCTGCCCTGCCGGGCATCTCCCCCTCAAGGGGGGAGATCGGCCGGAAGAGAACGCTCGCTTATCCTCAACGTTGGAGATGGCCGAGAGGTCGCCACATATCGATCTCCCCTCTTGAGGGGGAGATGCCCGGCAGGGCAGAGGGGGGTGCCCCTCACCGCTTCAATCAAAACTGACCGGTAAGACGGATGATGCGTATCGAAACGAAAATTTTAGATGTCGTCGAGGCTTCAAATTCAACGCCCATTCTGGAAATGCGCGGCATCAGCCAGATATTCCCCGGCGTCAAAGCCCTGGATGGCGTCGATATCGCGCTTTATCCCGGCAAGGTCACCGCTCTGATCGGCGAGAACGGTGCTGGAAAATCCACGCTCGTCAAAATCCTCACCGGCATCTATCGCCCCAACGAGGGTGAAATCCTTCTCGATGGCCAGCCTGTCCATTTTCACAGCGCGCAAGACGCCATCGATGCCGGTGTCACCGCCATTCACCAGGAAACCGTGCTGTTCGATGAGCTTTCCGTGGGCGAAAACATCTTCCTCGGTCATGCGCCAAAAGGCCGTTTCGGCCTCATTGACTGGAAGACCATCAATGCCCGCGCAAAGGTTCTGCTGGAACAGCTCGAAAGCACCATCGATCCGACGATCCGGCTGAAGGACTTGTCCATTGCCCAGCGCCATCTCGTCGCCATCGCCCGCGCGCTGTCGGTCGAGGCGCGCATCGTCATCATGGACGAACCGACGGCTGCTCTTTCCCGCAAGGAAATCGACGACCTCTTCCGCATCGTCGAAAATCTGAAGCGGCAGGGCAAGGCGATCCTCTTCATCAGCCACAAGTTCGACGAAGTCTATGAGATCGCCGAAAATTACGCCGTGTTCCGGGACGGCAAGATGGTCGGCGCGGGCAATCTCGCCGCCACGCCGCAGGACGAAATCGTACGCCTGATGGTCGGCCGCGATGTCACGAACGCCTTTCCGAAACAGGCCGTCACCCTCGGCCCGACGGTTCTGTCGGTCCGCGACTATTCGCACCAGACCGAATTCCGCGATATTTCGCTCGATCTGCGCAAGGGCGAAATTCTCGGCCTTTACGGGTTGATCGGCGCCGGGCGTTCGGAACTGTGCCAGTCGCTTTTCGGCATTACTCGCCCGGCCTCCGGACAGATTACCCTCAATGGCGAACCGCTCGTCATCCGTTCGCCGGAGGATGCGATCCGCGCCGGTATCGTTTATGTGCCGGAAGAGCGCGGCCGCCACGGTCTCGCGCTCGAAATGCCGATTTACCAGAACATGTCGTTGCCCTCCCTCACGCGAACCTCGCGCAAGGGATTTCTGGCCGCGGCCAATGAATTCGCGCTGGCGCGCAAATATGCCTCGCGGCTCGATCTGCGCGCCGCCGCCCTCTCGGTGCCCGTCGGCACGCTTTCGGGCGGCAACCAGCAGAAGGTGGTGATCGGCAAATGGCTCGCCACCCAGCCCAAGGTCATCATTCTCGATGAACCCACCAAGGGCATCGACATCGGCTCCAAAGCCGCCGTGCATGGCTTCATCAGCGAGCTTGCCGCCGAGGGGCTCTCCATCATCATGATTTCATCCGAACTTCCCGAAATCCTCGGCATGTCCGACCGCGCCATCGTGATGCGCGAAGGCCTGATGGCGGGCCAGTTCGAACGCGCCGATTTTTCTCCGGAAAAGCTGGTGCGCGCCGCCACCGGCAATGCCTGAGAGGGGCAAAACCATGCAACGTCTACTCAAAAATCGCGAATGGCTGCTGGCGGGTATCATCCTCATCATGATCGCCGGTTTTGCGCTGCGCGCCCCCGGTTTCGGCCGGCCGGCCAATCTCGTCAATATCTTCAACGATACTTCCATCCTTATCATTCTGGCGCTGGGCCAGATGGCGGTCATTCTCACCAAATCCATCGATCTCTCCGTTGCCGCCAATCTCGCCTTTACCGGCATGGCGGTGGCGATGACCAATGCCGCCTTTCCGGGCATTCCGTTGCCGCTTCTCATCGTCATGGCGGTCGGCATCGGCGCTTTTCTCGGTTCGCTTAACGGCGTGCTCGTCTGGTGGCTCGGCATTCCGCCCATCGTCGTCACGCTCGGCACGCTTACCATCTATCGCGGCATGGCATTCGTGCTTTCGGGCGGCGGCTGGGTGAATGCGCACCAGCTTTCGCCGACCTTCCTCAATGTGCCGCGCACCATGATCCTCGGCATGCCTGTCCTTTCCTGGGTGGCGATCCTCATCATCGCTGGCGCCTGGCTGGTGCTCAGCCGCACCTCCTTTGGCCGCTCGGCCTATGCGTCGGGCGGTAATCCGAGCGCGGCCGTCTATGCGGGCATCGATGTGGGCCGCACGCGCTTCTTCGCCTTCGTGCTGTCAGGCGCACTTGCCGGCCTCGCCAGCTATCTCTGGGTATCGCGTTATGCGGTTGCCTATGTCGACATCGCCGCCGGTTTCGAGCTGGACAGCGTGGCGGCGAATGTGATCGGCGGCATCTCGATTGCCGGCGGCATCGGCTCGGTGGCAGGTGCGGTGCTCGGCGCGCTGTTCCTCGGCGTCATCAAGAACGCCCTGCCCGTCATCGGCATCTCGCCCTTCGCGCAGATGGCGATTTCCGGCGTAGTGATCGTGCTCGCCGTCGTCTTCAACGCCCGCGCCGAAGCCAGAAAAGGCCGCATCATCCTGCGTGACCGAGCCGCAGCCGATCAGGCCAAGGAGGCCGCAGCATGAGCACGCCATCTCAACCGACGCAGAACGCGCGCATCATTCCAGACAAGCTCGGCACGCCACTACGCCGCATCATGGCCAGTTGGGAAGTGCTGCTGCTTGGCGTTGCGATCCTCATCTTTATCGCGAATTCGCTGGCCTCGCCCTATTTCCTCAATGCCTGGAACCTGTCGGACGCGACCTTCAATTTCACCGAAAAGGCGATTATCGCCTTTGCGATGGCGCTGCTGATCATCGCCGGCGAAATCGATCTTTCCGTCGCCGCCATCATTGCGCTCGCCTCCACCGCCATGGGCGCTGCGGTGCAGATGGGCATCGGCACGCCGGGCCTCGTCGCCATCGGCATCGGCACCGGGCTTTTATGCGGGGCCTTTAACGGTTTTCTGGTCGCAGGGCTGAAACTGCCGTCCATTGTCGTCACCATCGGCACGATGAGCCTGTTTCGCGGCATTTCCTACATGGTGCTGGGCGATCAGGCCTATGGCAAATACCCGGCCGATTTCGCCTATTTCGGTCAGGGTTACGTCATCTCCGTCATTTCCTTCGAATTCGTGCTGTTCATCGTCATGGCAATCCTCTTCGCCATCCTGCTGCACGCCACCAATTTCGGCCGGCAGGTCTATGTGATCGGCAACAACCCGTTCGCCGCCCGTTTCTCCGGCATTCCCGTTGAACGCGTGAAGTTCATCCTGTTCCTGCTCACCGGCCTAATGAGCGGCATCGCCGCCGTCTGCCTCACCTCGCGCCTCGGCTCCACCCGCCCGTCGATCGCTCAAGGGTGGGAGCTTGAGGTGGTGACGATGGTGGTGCTGGGCGGCGTTTCCATTCTCGGCGGTTCCGGCACCATCGCAGGTGTGGTCATCGCGGCCTTCGTCATGGGCCTCGTCACCTTTGGGCTTGGGTTGCTCAATGTGCCTGGTATCGTCATGTCGATCTTCGTCGGCCTGCTTTTGATCATCACCATCGCCATCCCCATCGTTGTGCGCCGCCTTCGGGCCATGAGAGGCTGAGCCATGCCGGAATTCGAAAAACACGCCTTCAGGATGAAACTCTTTGCCGGAAAAGAGGCCGAATATAAAAAGCGCCATGACGAGATATGGCCGGAACTGGTGGCGCTGCTGCATGAGGCGGGCGTCAGCGATTATTCCATCCATCTCGACCCGGAAACCAGCATCCTTTTCGGCGTGCTGACGCGGCCGAAGAACCACGGCATGGCGTCACTGCCCGACCATCCCGTGATGAAGAAGTGGTGGGCGCATATGGCTGACATCATGGAGAGTAATCCGGACAATTCGCCCATTGCGAAAGATCTGGTGACGGTGTTCCATCTGCCATGACCGACAGCATCAAACCGGGCCGTGTCGCGGTCATCGATATCGGCAAGACCAATGCCAAGGTCGTCGTCATCGACACCGGCAGCGGCGAGGAGATTGCTGCCGAGAAACAGGCGAACCCTGTCCTTCGCGATGGAATTTATCCGCATTACGATGTGGAAATGCTCTGGCGCTTCATTCTCTCCGCCCTTCAGCGGTTCGGCCAGCAGCACGGTTTCGATGCGATTTCCATCACCACCCATGGCGCTTCGGCAGCGCTTCTCGATGGGACCGGCGATCTCGCCATGCCCGTGCTCGATTATGAACACAGCTACCCCGCAGCCATTCAGGAAGCCTATCGTGGCATCAGGCCTGATTTTGCCGAGACCGGCTCACCGCAGCTTCCCGCCGGGCTGAACCTTGGCGCGCAAATCCATTTCCAGAAAGAGGCCTTTCCGGACGATTTCTCCAGAGTGCGAAGTATCGTCACCTATGCGCAATATTGGGCGGGGCGGCTGACCGGCGTTCAGGCCACGGAAACGACCTCGCTCGGCTGCCATACGGATCTCTGGAGCCCGCGGCGGAAGAGTTTCTCCTCGCTCGTCGCGCGTCTCGGCATCGAGCAGCTGATGGCGCCGGTTCGCCCCGCTTTTGATGTGCTGGGAACAATCCGCCCATCGCTGGCAATGGAAACCGGCCTTTCGCCGCATATGCCGGTCTATTGTGGCATCCACGATTCCAACGCGTCGCTCCTGCCGCATCTTCTGCGCCGGGACGGTGATTTTTCGGTCGTCTCCACCGGCACCTGGGTGGTGAATTTCGCCATTGGCGGCGCGGCGGGTGCGCTCGATCCCACCCGTGACACACTCCTGAATGTCGATGCTTTCGGCCGTCCCGTTCCCTCCTCCCGCTTCATGGGCGGCAGGGAATATGAAATGCTCGCGCAACAATTAGGGGCAGCGGAAGACGAAGCGATAGACGCGGCGCTCAGCGACGTGGTTGCCAGAGGCATGATGCTGCTGCCGAGCGTCGTCAGCGGCTCCGGTCCATTTCCCGACAAGGCGGCGCGCTGGATCGGCGATGAAAATGCCACGGCTGCGGAACGGCACGCGGCGACGTCGCTTTATCTTGCCCTGATGACGGAATTCAGCCTTTCGCTCATCGGGCGGAAAGGTCCAATCCTTGTGGAAGGCCCCTTCGCCAGCAACGCCTTTTATCTGAAGGCGCTGGCCGGCTTTGCAGAGACGGAAGTAACGGCAGTCGAAGGGTCTACCGGCACCAGCGCAGGCGCGGCCCTGCTCACCGGCATCAAACCGCTTGCCGGTCGCGAGCGCCATTTCACGCCGCACGATATTCCCGGCCTCACTTCTTACCGCGATGCCTGGCGGGGCCGTCTGGCCTGATGCGAAACAAAAAATGCGGCCGAATGATCGGCCGCATTATGATTTTGCAGAAGTATCAGCCCTTGATGAAGGCCAGGAGATCGGCGTTCAGCACATCGGCGTTGACGGTGAGCATGCCGTGCGAGAAACCGGGATAGGTCTTCAGCGTGCCGTTCTTCAGGAGCTTCACGGCCTTCAGTGCAGAGTCGGCAATCGGCACGATCTGGTCGTCTTCGCCATGCAGCACCAGCGTCGGAACGCTGATATTCTTCAGGTCTTCGGTCTGGTCGGTCTCCGAGAAGGCCTTGATGCCATCGTAATGGGCCTTTGCGCCGCCCATCATGCCCTGACGCCACCAGTTCTGGATAACGCCTTCATGAACGGTCGCACCATCGCGGTTGAAGCCGTAGAACGGGCCGGCTGGCACATCGCGGAAGAACTGCGCGCGGTTTGCGGCGAGCGAAGAACGGAAGCCGTCAAAAACCTCCATCGGCAGGCCTTCCGGATTGGCCTCGGTCTTCAGCATCAGCGGCGGCACGGCGGAAACGAGAACCGCCTTGGCGACACGGCCGGCGGGTTCGCCATGTTTGGCAACATAACGGGCAACTTCGCCACCGCCGGTGGAGTGGCCGATATGGACAGCATTCTTCAGATCGAGAGCTTCGACGACGGCAAAGGCGTCGGCGGCGTAGTGGTCCATATCGTGACCGTCGGCAACCTGGGCGGAACGGCCATGACCACGGCGGTCATGGGCGACGACGCGAAAACCCTTGGAAACGAAGAACAACATCTGCGCATCCCAGTCATCGGAGCTGAGCGGCCAGCCATGGTGGAACATGATCGGCTGAGCGTCCTTCGGGCCCCAGTCCTTGTAGAAGATTTCGGTTCCGTCTGTCGTCTTAACAAAGCCCATGATCGTTTCTCCTTCGGTTGCGTTGGCATCTCCGGTGCAGCCTGTTGTGCGCCGGTTTGATGGAGGGATGATGACGCAGGATAACGGTTGCGACAATTGCAACAATAATTGAGAATGAATTGCTGTTTATGAAATTATCTTTTCGAACCGCATACCCGTTCCGGCACACGCGTCGACCCGCTCCACGCCCTCATGCACAGGTAAGAACGAGATGACAGGCGGACGGTTCCTTGAATTCGACGCGACCCTCGGCCTCAGTCAACCTCGGGATCGTATTCTCTCGGGCTCTCGTCCTTCGAGAACAGGACGCAGGGCCCGCGTGAACCGCGCGGATCATAGGCATATCCCTTGGCGGTCAACGCCTGCATGATATCGCGAACCCCGGCGAGACCGTAAAGATGGTCATGCAGCTCCACGAATATCCGCTCCACGCCGGTCAGATCGGCCCTGCCGAGCAGGTCGCGTTCCGCGCCCTCGATATCCATGACAAGCGCGGTAATGCCCCGGCTGGCGATAAATTTATCGATATTGGCGGAGGAGATTTCGATGCGCTTTTCATAGGGGCCCTGTTTTTCGTCCATGGACGACATCCAGAGATCCTTGCGAACGTAAAAAGAATAGGAGCTCGGCTCGTCGGCGGTAAGAAGTCCCTGCGAAAACACGACATTACCGCGGCAATTCGCCTTGATCACCCGCTCTGCCAGCGCCGCCGTGGAGGGGTTGGCCTCGAAAGCCCAGACGGAAACGTCCTCAATGCCAGCAATGATCGACGTGATGATCCCGATACCGGAGCCCAGCTCCAGCACACGATCGCCGGGCTTGATGGCTTTCAGGACGCTGCGGGCCTCTTTCGCCTCGTAGCTGCCGTCGGTCAGCGCCTGCCAGATGACGGGCGACACCTCGTCGGAAGAAAGAGGCAGGGCAACTCCATGCACGTCCAGTATTTCCATGTCTCAAGCCTTTTCGCAAAACCCGGCCGCTTCGTCGGAATGATCCCATATCGACCGGGAATGCTCTACAGCATCGTTGCGGCAACCGGTATCGGTTTTCGCAAGCAACAATATGACTTGGTAAAAATTCAAGATACGGCCGCCGTCAAACAGGCCCCGTCTCAGACGGAACTCCAGGCCACCAGCTCCTTGGCCGGCAATGGCCTGCTGATCAGATATCCCTGAACCTGATCGCATCCCAGACGCCTGACGCATTCATATTGCTCTTCCGTCTCGATACCTTCGGCAATCGTCGTCATCCGCAGACTGCGACCGACACCGACCACGAATTCCACGATCGCCAGCGCATCGCGGTCGCTGGTGATATCGCGCAGGAACGAGCGGTCGATCTTGATCTTGTCGAAGGGTACGCCGCGCAAGTTGGCGAGCGATGAATAGCCGGTGCCAAAATCATCCATGGCGATCTTGATGCCGACGGCCTTCAGCCGCGACAGCGTATTGATCGTCTGGTCGCTCTTGTTGAGCAGGATCGATTCGGTGATTTCAAGCTCAAGCCGGCTCGGCTCCAGCCCGCTTTTCTCAAGCGCGCCCATGACGTTCTGGATGAGACTGGTGCTGTGGAACTGAACCGGCGACAGATTGACGGCCACCTTCATGTCCTCGTCCCAGCCCATCGCCTCGCGGCAGGCGGTCTCCATCACCCATTTTCCGAGCGAATGGATGAGACCGGTTCTTTCCGCCACGGGAATGAAAACGCTGGGCGGCACATCGCCCCGCACCGGATGTTTCCAGCGCAGCAGCGCCTCGAAGCCGCAGAGCTTGCGGGTCTGCGTCGCCACCTGCGGCTGGTAATAGACTTCCATCTCGTCGTTCTGCAGCGCGGTCTGCAGATCGGCCTCGAAGGATTTCTTCTCGGTCAGCTGTTTCTGCATGCGGACCTTGAAAACGCTCGCCCGGCCGGGGCCGATAGCCTTGGCCTCATAAAGCGCCAAGTCGGCACGCTTGAACAATTCATCCGCATCGACGGCGCCGTGCGAAATGGCGATGCCGATGCAGGTGCCAATTTTGACCTCCTGCTCACCCAGCTGGTAAGTGCGGCTGATCTGGTCGATGAGCTTGGTGGCAAGGCGGCGGGCGGCGTCCTCGTTCAGATCGTCGGAGACGACGGCGAATTCGTCGCCGCCCAGACGGCAGACCATGTCATAATCACCACCGATGGCCGAAAGGCGCTGCGCCACGGCCTGAAGCAGCGCATCGCCCGCATCGTGGCCGAGCGTGTCGTTCACGTCCTTGAAGCCGTCGAGATCGAGGAGAAGGATGGCCGTCGTTCCCGTACCGCCGAAGGATCGGCGCAATCTCTCGATCAATTCCTGCCGGAACAGCGCGCGGTTCGGCAGGCCCGTCAGCGCATCGTGATAGGCATCATGCTCGAGCCGGACATTTTTCGCCTGCAATTCCAGCGTGGCGGCACGTAGATCGTCCGTCAGGCCGCGCATGCTTTTCTGCGCGCGGTTCAGGAGGTCGTTCTGGCGAAGCAGCAATATGACAAGTGCTATACCGCACAGGATGAGGCCGCCTGCCAGCGCGGTGTAAACGATATGCAGCTTGCGCACATCCTCATGGGCCGTATCGATGAGATTGACGTCATAAGCGACGGAAGACGAGGCCAGCGTCGTCATCGGCGCGTCAAGTGCGCTCATTGCCGAAAGCAGATCCGGCACATCGGCCGGATTAAGGTTGTTCACCTGCTGCTCCAGACGGGCCAGAACGGCATCAAGACGGGTCACTAGATCCCGCCACTGCTGCTTTTCGTCAATGAAGGCGCCCAGATTGCCCTGCTTCAGAAGCTCAAGGCGGCTCAGCATGATGTCCAGACGCAGTTGCAACTCGTCCCGGTCGATCTTGCCGGGATTGAGCGCAAAGACGGCCAGCTTGTTCTGGAGGCGCAGATATTCGGCTACGGTCTGGCTGACGGCCCAGGAATCATTGTAGCGGGCGAATTTCTGCAGAGCGGTCTGCCGCTCGGCAATGACGAAAGCGATATAGCCCGTTGCCAGGACGAAGCAACAGATGATCACCGCCACAAGTTTTCGCAAACGGCACCTTTATTCCACTATCAGTTTGGCAACTTGCCATGCGGACCGCGAATAATAGGTCTGCTTCTGCAGCTCCGGGTCGCTGTCATAGGGATAGATGACGAACAACGGGCCTTTTTCGCGAACTGTCATGTAATTGCCATCCAGCTTGATCGCCAGGATAACGTTAAATTTCTTAAAATCTTCAATAGGTATCGTGCTGACATAATCGTTGAGAGCGACCGCCGTGACGCTGGTGCCCTTTGCACCGACGACATCCATCAGTTTCGCCAGCGAGACACCATCGAAACGGACACGGCCATCATGCCAGGGCGTCGTCGTCTCCACCGTCTCCATGCCGAGCGCTTCCAGCATGTCACGATCAAATACCGCGGCGCCATCGGCATTCGTATTACTGATGTTTCCGGATATGGTTAATATCGGCTTTCCCTGCGGTTTGGCAATTTCCCCGGCTTCGGCACAGGAAAGCCACGCAAGCGACAAGAACGCACTGAGAAGTACCCGGGCGAAACTCATACTTTTTCTCCATCGATAACGTTCAGGTCGAGGGTTTTCACCAACCTTTGAAGGTCAAGGGAACCGACGTTAGCAATATATATCAGGAACTGATGTTATATCCTCACTGAGATTTTATCCGTATTTTCTCTAGGTTTTGAGTAAACCCTTTGGATAATTTTTCCGTCTTATTGTAGTTTTTTACACTCGACGCCCTGTTATGACGCAGGCGGCAAGCCCCGGAGACCCCTCCCGATAATTCGTCAGGTGCGACAAAGGCCGAATTGTGGCGAGAGCCTCGCCGTCGCCGCACAGGTTCATCTGATTCGCGTGAGGCGGCCGGGCAGGCGTCGCCCCATCTCCGCGCCGGATTGAAATGACGAATGACAAATTCCACATCATAGAAAAATCATCACGATTGCCGGAGCACACGGTTGAAACATACCGCCCGGAACTTAATATAAAGGCTGTCGTTTCCGTTTCCGGCAATTCCAGAAGCCTCTTGTCGGAAATATCCAGACACATGTTCCGCGCAGCGAAAGCCGCGATGCCGGTTTCATCCGGCCAGGACAATTCTGTTCACGTCTCCGGGCCGGACGGCTTCCGCCGTATCGGCCGCATCATGAAGGTAGCCCCTATGCACACCTATCCCGACATCAAACTTCTCATTGATGGCGAATGGCGAGACGCCGTTTCCGGCAAGACGATCGCCGTGTCCGATCCGGCAACCGACGAGATCATCGGCGCGATCGCGCACGCCGAGAAGGAAGACCTCGATCTGGCGCTTGCCGCCGCCGAGCGCGGTTTCAAGCTGTGGCGCGACACCTCCCCCTTCGAGCGCTCGAAGATCATGCGCAAGGCTGCCGATATCCTGCGCGAGCGCAAGGACAAGATCGCCTATATCATGACCCGCGAGCAGGGTAAGCCGCTGGCGCAGTCGGGCACCGAAATCATGGGTGCCGCTGATACCATCGACTGGTTCGCGGAAGAAGCACGCCGCACCTATGGCCAGGTCATCCCGGCCCGCGCGAGCGGCGTTTCGCAGCTTGCCATCAAGCTGCCGGTCGGCCCTGTGGCGGCGTTCACGCCGTGGAACTTCCCGATCAACCAGATCGTCCGCAAGCTTTCCGCAGCGCTCGCCACCGGCTGCTCCATCATCGTCAAGGCGCCCGAGGAAACACCGGCATCGCCGGCCGAACTCATTCGCGCCTTCGTGGATGCGGGCGTGCCTGCCGGCGTCATCGGTCTCGTTTACGGTGTTCCATCCGAAATTTCGGAATATCTGATCCCGCATCCGGTCATCCGCAAGATTTCCTTCACTGGTTCCACGCCCATCGGCAAACATCTGGCCGCACTTGCGGGCAAGCACATGAAGCGCGCCACGATGGAACTGGGCGGCCACGCGCCTGTCATGATCTTTGACGATGCCGATATCGACAAGGCGATCGAAGTGACCTCGCTTGCCAAGTTCCGCAATGCCGGTCAGGTCTGCGTCGCCCCCACCCGCTTCCTCGTGCAGGACGGCGTGGCCGATCGCTTCCTTGAAGGTTTCGTGGAAGCGACGAAGGCCATCAAGGTCGGCAACGGTCTCGAAGATGGCGTCATCATGGGCCCGCTCGCCAATGAGCGCCGCATTCCGGCACTGGAAGGCCTCATCAGCGACGCCGTTTCCCATGGCGCAGAATTGAAGACCGGCGGCCGTCGCATCGGCAACAAGGGCAATTTCTTCGAGCCGACGGTTCTCGCCAATGTGCCCACCACCGCCAAGATCATGAATGACGAGCCCTTCGGCCCGGTCGCGATCATCAACCGCTTCTCGAGCTTCGATGACGCCATCACCGAAGCGAACCGCCTGCCCTTCGGCCTTGCATCCTACGCCTTTACCGGTTCGGTCAAGACCGCGCACGCACTTGGCCAGCAGGTAGAGGCCGGCATGCTGACCATCAACCATAATGGCCTTGCGCTTCCCGAAGTCCCCTTCGGCGGCATCAAGGATTCCGGTTATGGCACGGAAGGCGGCTCGGAAGCGGTTCAGGCCTATCTGGAGACCAAATTCGTCAGCCAGATGAGCTGAAGTTAGTTTGTCACGAAACTTCTTCTCCCCGTCGGGGAGAAGAAGTAAGCGGTACCCACTCGGTCCGTCAGCACTCTTCGAAAGTTGCTCAGCCCTTGCCTCCAGCCTCATCCTGCCCTAAAAGAACAAAAAGTGAACTTTGAGGGCAATATGAGCGACACGGCGGCACCTTCATTGAAGGAAATCTTCAACCGCGAGAAACTGCGGCACATCGCCGATCAGACCAGGGCCGTCCATCCGCAGTTTGACATCTCAGCCTTCATGGCGCTCGCCACCGAAAACCTCGAGGCCTTGGGGATCATGCAGCGTATGCGGCAGGTGGCGACGAGCCTGCATGCGACACTTCCCGGCGACTATGCCCGCAACATCGAAATCCTGACCGCCGCAGCGCCGGGCATCGGCAACGGTTTTGCCTCCATTTCGCTGCCGGAATATGTGGCGCTCTACGGCCTCGATGATTTCGATCTTTCCATGGAAGCGCTGCATTATTTCACCCGTTTCGGCTCCTCGGAATTCGCCATCCGTCATTTCCTGCAAAGGGATATGGCCCGTACCCTTGCCGTGATGGAGACATGGTCACGACATGAAAACGAACATGTGCGGCGGCTGGCGAGCGAGGGCTGCCGGCCGCGCCTGCCATGGTCATTCCAGCTCAAACCCCTGATCGACGATCCATCCCCGGTCACTGGTATCCTCGAGGCCATGAAAGCTGATGAGGCGCTTTATGTGCGCAAATCCGTCGCCAATCATCTGAACGACATCACCAAGGACAATCCCGCTTTCGTGCTGGCGCTCATCGATGCATGGCCGAAGGAAAACCCGCATACGCGCTGGATTACACGCCAAGCCCTGCGCACGTTGATCAAGAAGGGCGACGCCGCCGCGCTTGCCCATCTTGGCGCACATGAGGAAGCGGAAATTGCACTTGCGGCATTTCAGGTTACGCCGGACAAGGTGGCTCTCGGCAACCCTGTGCGGATTTCAGCCTCTTTCACCTCGACGGCGAAACGCCCGCAGAAACTGGTGATCGACTACGCCGTGCACTACGTGAAGAAGAGCGGCGACGCCTCGGCGAAAGTCTTCAAGTGGAAAGAAATCGAGCTTCAGCCCGGTGAGACATGCGCGCTGTCGATCAGCCGCGCCATACGCGATTTCACCACCCGCAAACACTATCCCGGCCTTCACAGGGTTGAGCTGATGATCAACGGCAAGCTTGTGGCAGAAAGCGCCTTCGAGCTTGTGAGCTGACAACGGCTCATGCCGCCGGGAAAATCTTCGCCCGGCGGATGATGACGGAACCGCGGTCACCGGCGGCGACGTCGTTTTCCGGCGGCACGTCAAATTCCAGGATGTCGCCGCCATCGGTGCTGGCGATTACCCGGCGTTCACCCGCCCGGTCGAGAACCCGCGCCACCGAGGCCGGAATGCCCTCATGCAGATCTTCCCATTCGAGATCGCCGGGGCGGGCATAGATATCCACGACGCCATCTCCCTGCGCATAGGAGAAAGGCAGCTCATTGTCACCGACATAGACCTTGCCGCCGCGCGCCACGCCGGAGACCCGGTTGGCATCACCCAGAAAGCGCATGACGAAGGCGCTGTTCGGCTGGCGGCAGACCTCCTTCGGCGTGCCCTCCTGTACGATTTCGCCCTGATTGAGGATGACAACACGATCGGCAAGATCGAGCGCCTCTTCCTGGTCATGCGTCACGAAAATCGTGGTGATGCCGAGCGAATCGTGAATCTCGCGCAGCCAGCGGCGAAGGTCGCGGCGCACATTGGCGTCCAGCGCCCCGAAAGGCTCATCGAGCAGAAGTACCTTTGGATCGACCGAAAGCGCACGCGCCAGCGCCACGCGCTGCCGCTGCCCGCCGGAAATCTGCGCCGGGAAACGGTCGCCCAGACCATCAAGCTTCACCAGCCGCAAAAGCTCCCCAACGCGGGCGTCGATCGCCGCCTTGTCCCGCTTCACCTTCGAGACCTTCATGCCGAAAGCGATGTTTTGATGCAGAGTCATATGCGGGAAAAGCGCATAATGCTGGAACACAAAACCGACGCCGCGGTCACGCACCGGAATATTGGTGGCGTCCTCGTCGCCGAAAAAGATACGGCCGCCATCGCTATATTCGAGACCGGCGACCATGCGCAAAATCGTCGTCTTGCCGGAGCCTGAGGGACCGAGCAGTGCCAGAAGCTCGCCGCTTTCGATATCCAGCGAAACATCGCGCACGGCGCGGAAGGTATCGAAGGTCTTCACCACATTTTCGAGGCGGATTTTCATGGGAATCAGGTCTCCGTGGCGATGGCGGCGTCGCCGTTGGTCTTCTTGGCCCCGCGCCCGGCGCCGCGTCGTTCCAGCGCCACCTTGGCGATGATGGTGACGACGGCGAGCAAGGCAAGGATGGAGGCTGACGCGAAGGCGCCGGCCGTCTGGTAGTCGTGGTAAAGCAGCTCGATATGCAGCGGCAGCGTATTGGTCTGGCCGCGAATATTGCCCGATACGACCGATACCGCGCCGAATTCACCCATCACGCGGGCGTTGCACAGCACGACGCCATAAAGCAGCGCCCATTTGATATTCGGCAAGGTCACCGAAAAGAAGGTGCGCCAGCCGGATGCGCCAAGCGAGGTCGCCGCCTCCTCAAGATCACGGCCCTGCGCCTGCATCAGCGGGATCAGTTCGCGCGCCACGAAAGGCGCAGTCACGAACATCGAGGCGATGACGATGCCGGGAAGCGCGAAGAGTATCTTGATATCATGCGCATCGAGGAACGGGCCGAACAACCCCTGAAGGCCGTAAACGAAGAGATAGGCGACGCCGGCGACGATCGGTGAAATGGAAAAGGGTATTTCGATCAGCACCAGCAGGAAACGCCGGCCCGGGAAATCGAACTTGGTGATCGCCCATGCCGCCGCGACCCCAAAGGCGGTATTAACAGGCACGGCGATCAGCGCCGTCAATACCGTCAGCATGATGGCGTGGCGGGTATCGGGATGGGTGATGGTAGCGGAATAGACCTTCCAGCCCTGCGAAAAGGCCTCGACGCCGATGATGACAAGCGGTGCGACGACCAGCAGGGCGCCTATGACGAGCACGAAGGCGATCAGGCTGCGGCGAACAAGAGGCGCATCACCAACACGCGGCGGCTTGCGATGTGAAGAAACGGCACTCATGTTTCAGCCCCTCACCGTGTAACGAAGCGCACGCGCCTGCAGGTAATTGGTCACCGCCAGCATCACGAAGGCGGTGATGAGCAGCACGGAGGCGATGGCGGCGGCCGCCTGATAATCATATTCCTCCAGCCGGATGAAGATCAGCAGCGCGGTGATCTCCGTCGAAAACGGCTGGTTGCCGGCGATGAAGATGATCGCCCCGAATTCGCCGAGGCTGCGGGCGAAGGACAGCGACAGACCGGCGAGCAACGCCGGCGTCAGGAGCGGCAGGATGATCTTGCGGAAAATCTCGAGATCGGAACCGCCGAGCGATTGCGCCGCCTCTTCCAGCGCCGGATCAAGGTCTTCCAGCACTGGCTGCACGGTGCGCACGATGAAGGGCAGGCTGGTGAAGGCCATCGCCACCATGATGCCAAGCGGCGTATAGGCCACCTTGATGCCGAACTGGGAAAGCACCGAGCCGAACCAGCCATTGCCCGCAAAAAGCGTCGTCAGCGCAATGCCGGCAACGGCGGTGGGAAGCGCAAACGGCAGATCGACGATGGCGTCCACGATGCGCCAGCCGGGAAAGCGGTAACGTGTCAGCACCCAGGCAAGCGCCACCCCGAAAATGACGTTGAACAGCGTGGCGGCCAGCGCACAGAGCACGGTAACACGATAGCTGGCGACGGCGCGCGGAGAAGAGATGATCGACCAATATTCGGCAGGGCCTAGGCTTGCCGCCTTGAACACCAGCGCCGAGAGCGGCAGAAGCACGATGATGGCGACGTAAGTCAGGGTAACGCCAAGGGACAATTTCAGCCCCGGCAGAACATTCCGTTTCAAACCCCGCCCCCAATTCATCAAAAAGCGACCCGGCAGTTTCCCGCCGGGTCTTCTATCTGTTCTTTGTCGTTGTGATTAACGGCTGCCGTAAAGCGTATCAAGCGTCGCGCCGGATGCAAAATGCTCTTTCTGAATTTTGTCCCAGCCGCCGAAGACATCATCGACGTTGACGAGGCGAATGGCCGGGAACTTGTCCTTGAACTCGCCAACGACCTTTTCATCGTGAACGCGGTGGCCAAATTCGGCGGCGATGCGCTGGCCTTCCTCGGTATAGAGAAAGTCGAGATAGCTCTTCGCCAGATCACGCGAGCCGCGCTTGTCGACCACCTTATCCACCACGGCCACCGGGAATTCGGCGAGCAGGCTGACGGAGGGCACAACGCCTTCCACCTTGTCGGCGCCATATTGCTTGGCGATGCCGCGGGTCTCGGCTTCGAAGGTGATCAGCACGTCGCCGATCTCGCGTTCCACGAAAGTGGTGGTGGCGGCGCGGCCTCCGGTGTCGAAAACCGGCGTATTGTCGAAGATTTTCTTGACGAATTCCTGGACCTTCTTCTCGTCGCCGTTGAACTTCTCCTTGGCGTAAGCCGTGGCGGCGAGATAGGTGTAACGGGCGTTACCCGAGGTCTTCGGATTGGGGAAAACGATCTTCACATCGTCGCGGGCAAGATCGTCCCAGTCCTTGATACCCTTGGGATTGCCGGCGCGCACGAGGAAGGACGGGAAGGAATAGAACGGCGATGCGTCGTTCGCAAAATCCTTCTTCCAGTCGGCGGAAACGAAGCCCTGCTTCACCAGAAAATCGACATCGGTCACCTGGTTGAAGGTGACAACATCAGCTTCAAGACCCTCGACAATGGCGCGCGCCTGCTTGGAGGTGCCGGCATGCGACTGATCGACGGTTACGCCCGGATGCTGCTTGATAAACGCCTCGTTCTCGGCCGCAAAAACTTCGCGGGCGACATCGTAGGATGCGTTGAGGATGGTGGTCGGAGACTGCGCCTGCGCCGCACCTGCAAAAAGAGCGGCAAAAGCAGTACCGATAATGAGAAGACGTTTCATGAATACCCCCGGCAATTCGAATGGTGTTCAACATAGCGGGCGGCGGCAACGCCCGCGAGAAACAACTGTGCCTTGCAGGGGTATGGATTGGAAATTTCACCCAAAGAATAAGCACTCAAAAGGTGATGATTTCATATAGGGCAAGAAGCCGAATTTCTTTTGCGTCACCCTTCCCAAAATCTCGGAGAGAACCATGAAATTCATTACGCCCGCAACATGTATTCGCATTGAGCGTAGCCCTCGTCCTTGTGCTTGTCACAGGAATGAGGGCGGAGATTCGCCAGTCTCCAGGCAACAGGCGCGGTCTCCACTGATCTAAAGGCGATGATCGGGAAACAGATTGCCGGAATGCCCGGCAAAATAGGGCGCCAGATTCTCCTCCCGCACCTCTTCCAGCCGCGCCGGTTGCCAGCGGGGATTGCGGTCCTTGTCGATAAGGGCCGCACGCACGCCTTCGTAAAAATCGTGCTGGCGCAATATCTCCGTGCCGGCGGCAAATTCCCGCTCTAGGCATTCGATGAGGCTCGCACTTTCCCGACCGAGGCGCAGCAGCTTCAGGGTCAGTTTCAGACTGGTGGGAGAGCGCTTTTGCAGGACCTCAAGGGTCTCGCGCGAAAACGCATCTTGGCGCGCCGAAAGCGCGGCGAAAATCTCCTCAACCGTGTCGAAGCGGAATGTCGCGTCGATAATATCCCGATTTATGGATAAAACGCCTTCATCGGCCTCAACCGCCTGCGCCATGATCGCCGTCTCGATGCTGTCTATATCCGCCGCTTGCGACAGGTTCTGGACCAGACCGTCGAGACGGTCCGAAGGAACAATATAATCGGCAAAGCCGGCGTAGATGGCATCAGCGGCCGTAACCGCGTTGCCCGTCAGCCCCAGCCAGGTGCCGCATTCGCCCGGCGCTCGTGGCAGGAGCCAGGAGCCGCCAACGTCAGGGAAATAACCGATGCCTGTTTCCGGCATGGCGAGTTTTGTGCGTTCCGTGACGATGCGGTGGCTGCCATGGGCTGAAATACCGACGCCGCCGCCCATGACGATGCCGTCCATCAGGGCAAAATAGGGCTTGCTGAAGCGGGCGATGCGATAGTTGAGCGGAAATTCTTCCCGCCAGAAATCAAGCACCTGGGGGTCGCCGGCCTTGCCAAGATCATGAATGATGCGAACATCGCCCCCGGCGCAAAGCCCCCTGTCGCCTTCCCCGGTCAACACCACGCAGGCAACACCGGCATCCTCCTCGAAACGCTGAAGCGCCTGAAACAGGCCGCGAACCATCGGCAACGTCAGGCTGTTGATCGCCTTCGGGCGGTTGAGGCGAATGATGCCAGCCCCTCCCCGCTTCTTGACGATGACCTGCGCATCCGCTTCCGTTGTCTGTTCCAAGACCGCCTCCTCCGCTGCCCATTCATCCGGCCATCTTGGCGGCCTTGGGCCGATCACGCAACGTTGATCTTCTCTTGTAGGAACGTCTTTCGCCCAAACCGCTTTAACGGGGACAAAATGCCAGAAATCCGTTTTTGCAATGCAGCATGTTTGCTTGACGCCCGGAAAATCATGGCATGTAATGGGCTCTGGAAATGCCGGCATTGATTCCTGTCGAGCGTGTGCCGGACCAAGCGGAATGTCGCCTTCTCAAAGGCGCTGTAAACAGCAACGGGAGACGAGCATGCAGGTTTCGGAACACGAATGGATCAGCAAACGGGCATATACACTCTGGGAAAAGGAAGGCCATCCCACTGGGCGCGACGCGCACCACTGGGAACAGGCCAGACATGAATTTTCGCTGCTGAAGACATCGGAAGCGACAAAACCCGCAACGCGCAAGAAGGCCGCTCCCAAGGTCGCGGCTGCCGATGCCGCACCGGATGCAGAAACCCCGGCGAAACCCAAGAGCCGTGCCCGCAAGGCTGCCGCCACGAAATAAGGGCTCGTGCCGTTAAGCTGAAGCCACCAATGAAAAAGCCCGACGAAATTCGCCGGGCTTCGTCTGTTTAGCGCGGGTCACAACCCGGATCGCCGACCCGGCAGCCATCCCGGAGGTTTTCCGACGCAGGCGCACGGCGCGGGTCATCCCACTGGCGACGCTCGGCAGGAAGCCGGCCCTCATTCTGATTTGGCTGGCGATCGCGATTGCGATCCCGGTTCTCATCTTCGAAGCGCCGGCGATCGTCATCGCGACGGGGCCTGTCCTGATTTCTGTCGCCCTGGTTCCAATCGCCATAACGACGTTCCCAGCGTCCGTCATTCGGACCGCCACCCTGACGGGGATCGCGCCACTCGTCACGACGACCATCACGCCAGTCATCCCGGCGTCCGTCACGCCACTCGTCACGCGGACGCGGGCGATCCCATCCGGCACTCGGCGGCGGGGCGTTCCAGTAACCGCCTGATGGCGGCGGACGACGCCAGCGGTCACGCTCGCGGTAGAAGTCGCGGTCGCGATAATAGCGGTCCCAATAACGGCCGACTTCGAAGGTGATAACCGGCACGCCGAGATCGCGGTAATAACGCGGTTCGACATAGACCCGGTTCTGCCGGTAGGTCGTGGCTATGTAACGCCCGGCTACCCAGCCGCGACCACCCACGAACGCGACATCGCACCAGGGCGTGTCGGAAAGGCAGCCATGGACGGTGAGCGGCGCGCCATTCGGGATCACCACAACAGCCGGATAGGCCGTGCTCGGGCCGGAGCGCATATTCACATTCGCGGTGGCGAAACCGCGCGTCGCAGCTTCGGCAAGTGCCGGCGCGGCGAGCATGGCCACCAGCGCAATTGCGCCAAACAGTTTTTTCTTCACTTCTTTCTCCTCAAGCAAAGGCCCGCTTTGCCCTTGTCGGCATCCACCACTTCGATGGACGAGTATGCGTTCCGCATACTGCCACGATCGGAAAATACGCGTTGCTGCATGAACGCAGCATGAAACAAATGAGACGCCTCATCAGTTCCACCTGCGGCAATGAGCGCCCGACAAATTGCCGCCGGAATGGACCGCCGGTCTTGACTTCGGGGGGCAATCATCCGACTTCAATGCAACAGCAATATGGAGCAGAACCATGAGCGAAACCGCACAGACGACCGTCGACCAGAGCGAAGTGGATCGCTTCTCCGCGATGGCTGCGGAATGGTGGAGCCCGACCGGCAAGTTCCGCCCGTTGCACAAGTTCAATCCGGTGCGGCTCGAATATATCCGCAACCGGATCTGCGACAATTTCGGCCGCGACCCGAAGGCGCACCGCCCGCTGGAAGGGCTGCGCATATTGGATATTGGCTGCGGCGGCGGCCTTCTCTCCGAACCCGTTGCGCGCATGGGCGCGGATGTTGTGGGCGCCGATCCCTCGGAAAAAAATATCGGCATCGCTTCCACCCACGCCCGCGAAAGCGGGGTCAGCGTTGACTACCGCGCCGTGACCGCCGAACAGTTGCAGGAAGCTGGCGAGACCTTCGACGTCATCCTCAACATGGAGGTGGTCGAACATGTGGCCAATGTCGATCTCTTCGTCACCACCTGCGCAAAAATGGTGCGACCCGGGGGCCTGATGTTCGCCGCCACCATCAACCGCACGCTCAAAGCCCGGGCACTGGCAATCTTCGCCGCCGAAAACGTGCTGCGCTGGCTGCCGCGCGGCACGCACCAATATGAAAAGCTGGTTCGCCCGGAAGAGCTCGAGAGGCCGCTGGTGGCAAGCGGCATGGATATCATCCACCGCACCGGCGTGTTCTACAACGTGCTGCAGGACCGCTGGAATCTTTCACCTGACATGGAGGTCAACTACATGATGCTGGCGAAACGACCGGCGCAAGGCTAACGCGGGGCGCTATGTGAGTGATGTCGTTCTAAAGAAATTCAGTTGACGTCATCAGGCAAGACCGGCAGCGGCGCGATCTCTATACCCTCATCCAGCAGGGCCTTGGCTTCCTGCGCAGAGGCATTGCCGATGATGCCGCGCTCATCCGCTTCGCCATAATGGATCTTGCGCGCCTCTTCGGGAAATTTATCGCCGACATCCTCGGCATTGGCGCGGATATTGGCGACAGCCTCGCGGATTTTCGCCATCGCCTCTTTCCTGGCCGTATCCATGGCGAGCGTCTGGCGTTCGTCTTTCTTGCGGGCGGTGGAGACCGAGGGCGCCATCAATAGCTTGGAGACCTGCACGGAATTGCAGACCGGGCAGGACAGGAAACCGCGCTGCAACTGATTGTCGAAATCGTCGCTACCGGCAAACCAGCCTTCAAACTCATGGCCCTTTTCACAGGCCAGCGCATAACGGATCACGCCGCTTCACCTCCGGCAGGTTTCAGGGGAATGACGGTGTCCAGTCCGAACTCGCGAGCATTGCGCAGATTGGGAATCTTGCCACGCGCAGCCGCGACCAGCGACGTGTCGATCTCGGCGATGATTATCTCTTCTCCAGCGCCGCCGGCAATGGCCAGAACCTTGCCCCAGGGATCGATGATGATGGAATGGCCAAAGGTCTCGCGCCCGTCCTCATGCACGCCGGCCTGCGCGGCAGCAATGACAAAAGCGCCATTTTCAATGGCGCGGGCGCGCAGCAGGATCTCCCAATGCGCCTCCCCCGTCTGCCGGGTGAAAGCCGCCGGAACCGTCAGAACCTCTGCACCGGCCAGTGCTTCAGCGCGAAAAAGCTGCGGAAAACGGACGTCGTAACAAATCGCAAAGCCGAATTTCGCCAGCGGAAGTTCAGCGATACGCGCCACCTCGCCGGGTTGATAAGCAGCGCTTTCGCGCCAGCTTTCACCATTGTCGAGATCGACATCGAACATATGGATCTTGTCATAGCTGCAGATGCGCGAACCATCCGGCGCGAAGAGAAAACCGCGATTGGCGATCTTGCCATCCGGCCGGGCAATCGCGGTCGAGCCGACATGGACATGAATGCCGAGTTCGCGGGCGAGACGCGCGGCCGTCGCAACGATGATATCGCCATCGTCATCCTGCAATTGCGCACGCAACGCCTGCCTGTCCTTCTGGATGGCGCCCGTCATTTCCGGGGTCTGCACATAAACGGCGCCCTCGGCTGCAGCCGCCCGCACCAACCGTTCCATATCGGCGGCGTTTTTTGCCGGGTCGACGCCGGAACGCATCTGAATGGCGGCAGCCTTGAAACTCATCATATCCTCCATGCCCGCAAATCGGGCCGATCAGGCGGCCAGCAGCACGTCCAGTTTGCCGGCGCGCTCCAGCGCGTGCAGATCATCACAACCGCCCACGTGCTGGCCATTGATGAAGATTTGCGGGAACGTTGTACCGCCGGATTTTTCGATCATTTCCTGCCGGTATTCGGGCGTCGTCGTGGCGTTATATTCGGCGTAATCCACGCCCTTGCTGTCCAGCAGCGCCTTGGCGCGCGCGCAATAACCACAAAAATCCCGCGTATAGATCGTTACCGGTGCCATGTTTTCAAAGCCCTCGCAAACGTGCGGTAAAACGCACGATAAAGTCATGTCATTCAGGTTTCATATAGGGCCGGAAATGGCCATTGCAAAGGTCAAAACCGTCACATCCACGGCACCGGCCTTGCGCAGGGCGCGGCTTGCCGCACCCACCGTCGCACCTGTCGTATAGACATCATCCACCAGCACCACGCGCTTGCCATGGACATCGGTTTCCCGGCCGGGCGCGAGCGCGAAAGCGCCGCGCATATTGTCCTGTCGGGCAAGTGCCGAAAGCCCCACCTGCCGCTCGGTCGGCTTCACGCGCAACAGCGTGCCGGCAAGCAAGGGCTTGTCGGCGGCCTTGGCCAGATGCCGTGCCAGCTCGGCGGATTGATTGAAACGGCGGCGCAGGAAACGGTGACGATGCAACGGAACGGGCACGATGCAATCACAGTCACTCACCGTTCCGTCACTTGCCCTCAGCATCCACAGCGCCATCAGTCGGGCGAGATCGGTCCGGTCCTGATATTTCAGCCGGTGCACGAGCTTGCGGGCGGTTCCCTCATGGCTTGCGACGGCACGCAGCCGGTCAAAGGGCGGCGGTTCGGCAGTGGCCCGCGCGCTCACAAAACCGCTTCCATGATCCCGTGCGAAGGGAATGCCCAGAACCTCGCAAAAGGGGCGATCGATAAAGCCCACATCCCGCCAGCAATCCGCGCATAAGGCGCCCTCGCCGCCGGTCATGCGGGTGCAGCCCGCACAGGTTGGCGGGTAGACCATACGGAAGAACGCGCGCCATATGTCTCCTGCTGCCGCCGGCACGGCCGCGGACTTCGATAGCAACCCCGAAAACAGACTTTCACCAGCACCCATGAGGTTGACTTTACCGCCGAACGGGTGCCTTTGCGAGAGCGATAGTTCCGTCCCGTCACCGGGAGAACGATGCCCGCAGCGGCATGACAGTAACGATACGGCCCGCCGATCCCGAAGGCGTTTGCGGCCGAGCAGGCAAGACGATGGATATTCTCTTTGACCAGGCCCTGATCGAACAAAACCGTCACCGGGCGTGGGCCAGACGCGATGACAAGGCCCTGTTTCTTCTCGATATGGCGGCCGAAGAGCTGGCCGACAGGCTCGCCATCGTCGAGCGCCAGTTCGAGACCGCGATCGAACTTCATGGCGGAACCGGCGTCACCGCCCGACGCCTGGCGGAGACCGGCAAGGTCGATACCATTCGCCGTATCGAAACCGAGAGTTCTTTTGCGACCGATGCAAATATTCCCGAGGCCGCTTCCATGGAGCATCTGCCGCTTGACGAGGCCTCCGCCAATCTCATCGTCTCACCACTTGCCCTGCATCTGACCAACGACACCCCCGGCGCGCTGATCCAGATCCGGCGGGCATTAAAACCGGACGGCCTGTTTCTCGGCGCCATTCCCGGCAGCGGCACCCTGCAGGAGCTGCGCGATGTGCTGCTGACCGCAGAGGCCGAACTGACCGGGGGCGCAAGTCCGCGTGTCATTCCCTTCGCCGATGTGCGCGATGTCGGCGCGCTTTTGCAGCGCGCCGGGTTTGCGCTTCCCGTTACCGATGCGGAAAGCTACACGGTTCGTTACGATTCTATTTTTCCGCTGATGCGGGATCTGCGCGCCATGGGCATGGCCAACCCGCTGGCAAGCCGCAGCAGAAAACCGCTCAACCGCGCCTTTTTCCTGCGCGCAGCGGAGCTTTACGCCGAGCGCTATTCAGATCCTGACGGGCGGATAAGGGCGACATTTTCCATTATTTACGTATCAGGCTGGGCCCCGCACGAAAGCCAGCAGAAACCGCTAAAGCCCGGCTCCGCCAAGGTGCGGCTTGCCGATGCCTTGAAGACAACAGAGGTGAAGCTGTCCTGAGCGATCAGCCCTACAGGTTCGACTGGGCAAAAGTATCTACGATGAACTGAAACACGGCATTGATATTGCTGCTGATGTTGCCTGCGCCAGCGATGAGGGCGGCGGAGAGCAGCCCCACGATCAAGCCGTATTCAACGGCTGTCGCACCGTCTTCGTTTTTGCAAAAATTGATAAAAAAATGCAGCACAGGATATTCCCCATCCACCGGTGCGTTCCGACAACCGGCATCTGCCCTGTTGAAATCAACACTATCCTAGGTCGGCGATGTGAGAAATCCGTTACCGTTGATGGTAAACGATCAGCAACCGCTCTCGTTGCTGTAACCCGTGACCACGCAGGGCATCTCCGGCATCGGCTGGGTGATGCTGCGACGAATGGAATAGGTCTTGCCGGCATCGGTCTTCTTGATGGAGCCCGTGCTGATCATGTCGTAATTTTCGGGAAACTGCGCCACGCGCGTGGAAGATTTTCCGGCAAGCATGGGGGTGATGATCAGGGAAAGGGCGATAACCGCCGTGCCAAAAAGCAGCGCCACATTGAGCACGCCGGTGCGACGGGATTTGTTGGAATACAAATGACGACCTTCCACCGTCTTCCAGAAATCCTCGTTCATGACCAACCTCGTCTCGCGCAGTTTACCGCTTCTTTAGCTTAACAATCTGCCAGAGGGTGCTGAACGATCTCTTAACACAGCCCCGTTTTGGTACGGCAAAGCGCTGGCAACAGGGCATTTTCACGAAGCTGTGACGGGATGACCTTACAAGGGCGGATAGATCCTCGGGACAGGCCCGAGGATGACGTCATATTGAGGCGAGACAGCCTCGCACTCGACAACTACGTTACTCGACAGGCTGATCTTTACCCGATCGCGCGCAAACGCCACGCCGCCAGCTTACAGCAGATCCTGCAGGAAAGGGATGAGCGGCTCATCGGCCGGCGGCATGGGGTAATCGCGCAGAGCCTGCGGCTTTACCCATTTCAGCGCCTGCCCTTCCCGGCCATGCGCAATGCCCTCATAACGGCGGCACACGTAAAGCGGCATCAGGAGGTGAAAGGTCTCATAGGTGTGGCTGGCGAAAGTCAGCGGTGCAAGGCAGGCGACCTTGGTCTTGATGCCCAGTTCTTCGTCCAGCTCGCGAACAAGGGTTTCCTCGGGCGTCTCACCGTGCTCCACCTTGCCGCCCGGAAACTCCCACAGGCCAGCAAGCGACTTGCCTTCAGGACGCTGCGCCAGAAGGATGCGCCCATCCCGATCGAGGAGCGCACAGGCGGCGACCAGCAGAATCTTCTTGCCCGCTTCGCTCATTTTTCGTCAACCTTGCGCCAGTAGCGATAGAGGTAGGCATCGGTGAAACCGAATTTTTCATAAAGCGCGATTGCGGGCACATTTGTCGAGACGACCTGCAACCAGGCGCTTTTGGCACCGCTGATCCGTGCCCAACGCAGCGCCGACGCCAGAATCTGCGTACCGAGGCCCTTCTGGCGCTGCGACTTGTCAACGTCGAGCGACAGGATGCCGGCAAGATCGTTATCCTGCACGCAGATCACAGTCGCAAGCGGGCTGCCTTCAACTTCCTCGTTGATGAACAGGCCGAGCGTCGGCTTGATCGAACTAACGATTTCTGCGATCGCTGATCGCTGGGCCGGGTCGCTATCGCTGACCTTGATGCTCGCCTCGACAAAACGGCCGATATCGTGGCTCGGCAGGCTGACCAGCGTTTCCGGCAGTTCCATGCCGGTAAGATCAGCCGTCATGACCCTGACCTCTTCGACCATGGACCAGCCGTCCTTGACCAGAAAGTCCTTGAGTTGCGGCGGCATCAGCGTCGTTTCACGCACCACCAGCGGACGGCCGAAATCCTCGAAGCGCTTGCGTGCCTTTTCCAGCCGCACGGTGCTGTTTCCGTAGTCGGAAGGGTCGAGCGGCACCACGCAGTTGATCCGCTTGGAGGGATGCGAGCCTGTGAGGCGGATTTGCCAGCTGCCGTCATAAATCACCGACGAGGCAGGCCATGCCCGGAAGCTGACGGCTTCCAGACGGCGAACCAGCGGCAGATTGACGGCCTTGTTGTCCTGCATTCTCTTCGGCTCCAACGGTCAGCTCCGGTAGTCGCCGTTGATCGCAACATATTCCTTGGTGAGATCACAGGTCCAGACGGTGGCCTTGCCCTGACCGAGACCAATATCCACCTTCACCGGAATGTCTTCGAGACGCATCACCGCGGTCGTCTCCGCTTCCGAATAATCCGGATCGCGCTCACCATTCACGGCCACGCGCACGCCGCCGAACCAGATCGCGAGACGGTCGCGGTCTGCCATTTCGCCGGATTTGCCGACTGCCATGACGACACGGCCCCAATTGGCGTCTTCGCCGGCAACCGCGGTCTTCACCAGCGGCGAATTGGCGATGGAAAGAGCGATCTTCTTGGCGGCGGCATCGTTTTCCGCGCCAGTGACAGTGACTTCCACCATCTTGCGCGCGCCTTCGCCGTCGCGAACCACCTGCAAGGCTAGGTCCTTCAGGAGATCGTTCAGCGCGACGCGGAAGCCGGCAAGGCGCTCATCATCGGCGCTCGTCACCTTCACCTGGCCGTCTTCAGCTGCCGCACCCGTGGCAAACAGCATCAGCGTGTCGGAGGTGGAGGTGTCGCTGTCGACCGTCACGGAATTGAAGGTCGGGCCGACACCGGCCGAAAGCAGCGCCTGCAGGGCTGCCGGCTCAATGTCCGCATCCGTCACCACGAAGGAGAGCATCGTCGCCATATCGGGCGCGATCATGCCGGCGCCCTTGGCGATACCGTTGATGGTAACGATGACGCCGCCGATTTCGGCAGTGCGGGTCGAAACCTTGGGATAGGTATCGGTCGTCATGATCGCCTTGGCGGCTTCCTGCCAGAAATCGGCTTCGGCCATACCGTTCATATCGCCCAGAACACCGGCGAATTTGGTGGCGTCCAGCGGCTCGCCGATCACGCCGGTCGACGCCAGAAATACCTCGTTTTCGGAGCAACCGACGGCAGCGGCGGCGGATTTCGCCGTCAGCTCGGTGGCCACCTTGCCCTTGACGCCCGTAAAGGCATTGGCGTTACCGGAATTGACCACCACGGCACGCGCCACGCCGCCGCCGAGATTGGTGCGGCAGAAATCAACCGGGGCAGACGGGCATTTTGACTTGGTGAAGACGCCGGCGACACTTGCAGGCGTGTCGAACACCATCAGCAGAACATCCGTGCGGTTCTTGTATTTGATGCCGGCGGCGGCCGTCGCCATGCGAACACCGCGTAGCGCGGGCATGTCGGGATAGGATTTCGGAGCGAGCGGGGAAACGGCAACGGACATGGGAAGCGCCTGAAATTCTGGAAAGGAGGATCTGGGAATGCCTGAGATGAAACGGGGCGGCCCATAGCCGCCCCGTAACCTGAATTTTTTACTGCTGCGGCTGAGCCTGCTGTTCCTTCGAGGCTTCGTCGTAGCCCTTCTTCAGCGTTTCATCCATGATTTCGATCTTCTGGTCAGCCTTTGCCTTCTCGATGAGGGCAACGTACTTGTCACGCATGACAAGCTGACGAACCTGCGGCTCGACCTGCTCGAAAGCCGGCGGCGGGGCGATGCGCTTGTCTTCCAGCTTGATGACGTGGAAGCCGAACTGCGTCTTCACCGGGGTCTTGGTGTAGGCGCCCTTTTCGAGGCCGAAAGCGGCTTCTTCGAATTCCGGCACCATGCGGCCCTTGCCGAACCAGCCGAGGTCGCCGCCGTCATCCTTGTTGGAATCGGTCGACTTTTCCTTGGCGAGCGCGGCGAAATCCTTGCCCGAATCAAGCTGCTTGATGATGTCTTTCGCTTCGTCCTCGCTGGCGACGAGAATGTGCGCGGCCTTGATTTCTTCTTCCTGCGGCAGGGCTGCGACTTCCTTGTCGTAGCGCGCCTTCACCTCGTCATTGGTGACGGCCTCGACCACATGCTTGCGGAAATAGGCGTTATGCAGCTCACGGTCCTGGATGAATTCCATGCGCTTCTTGAAATCTTCAGTCTTTTCCAGACCTTCGGCGCTGGCGTTCTTTACCAGAAGCTTGACGTCGATCGCGCCGGAAAGGGCTGCGACCTTCTTCTGCTCGTCGGGAAGCTGCGCGAGCTGCGGGTCGAGGTTGCTCATGGCGAGGTCGAGTTCGGACTGGTGGATTTCCAGATCGCCGACCTTGGCGACAACCTTGTCTTCCTGTGCGAAAGCCGGAAGCTGGAGGCCGAGCGTGGCCACAATCACCGCAGCCGCAATTTTATTATAGCGCAACATTTTGAACCTTTCGGGGACAATGCCGGCTCCAGACATGGTTTCCGGCTCTGAAAAAACTTCCAAACACCGGATTGTGGCCATTCTGTAACGGGCAGAACCGTTGACATCATTTGCCCCCCCTCTTATCTGTCACGCAACCTCGCGTCCAGATACGTTGAAGGGCGAAGTCCGTCATTTGTGCTGAAAACAGCGTGACGGAGAAAAGCGCCCGGCAAAACGGAATTTCAGAAAGGGCCAGTAAGATGGTCAGTCTCGGCGGTATAGCCCGCAAGTTGTTCGGTTCGGCAAATGATCGCCGCGTCCGCTCCTATAAAAGCAAGATCGCAGCCATCAATGCGCTGGAAGACGCCACCAAGGCGCTCTCCGACGAGGCGCTGGCGGCCAAGACCGCCGAATTCCGCCAGCAGCTGGCAGACGGCAAGTCGCTGGACGACCTGCTGATCCCGGCTTTTGCCGTGGCCCGCGAAGCATCGCGCCGTGTTCTCCACATGCGTCCCTTCGACGTGCAGCTGACGGGCGGTATGATCCTGCACGGCGGCGCCATCGCCGAAATGAAGACGGGTGAAGGCAAGACGCTGGTGGCAACGCTTGCGGTCTACCTCAACGCGCTCGCCGGCAAGGGTGTGCATGTCGTTACCGTCAACGACTATCTTGCCCAGCGCGACGCCGCCACCATGAGCAGGCTTTACCGCTTCCTCGGCCTCACCACCGGCGTGATCGTGCACGGGCTGGACGACGACCAGCGCCGCGAGGCTTATGCCTGCGACATCACCTACGCGACGAACAACGAACTCGGCTTCGATTATCTGCGCGACAACATGAAATATGACCGCGCGCAGATGGTGCAGCGCGGCCACAACTACGCGATCGTCGACGAAGTCGACTCGATCCTGGTCGACGAGGCGCGCACGCCGCTCATCATTTCCGGCCCGCTGGACGACCGTTCCGATCTCTACAACACCATCGACGCCTTCATTCCGCTTCTGTCGCCGGAAGATTACGAGATCGATGAGAAGCAGCGCTCGGCCAACTTCTCCGAAGAAGGCACCGAAAAGCTCGAAAACCTGCTGCGGCAGGCGGGTCTCCTGAAGGGCGAATCGCTTTACGACGTCGAAAACGTCGCCATCGTCCATCACATCAACAATGCGCTGAAGGCCCACAAGCTCTTCACCCGCGACAAGGACTATATCGTCCGCAACGACGAGATCGTCATCATCGACGAATTCACCGGCCGCATGATGCCCGGCCGCCGTTATTCCGAAGGTCAGCATCAGGCTCTCGAAGCCAAGGAAAAGGTGCAGATCCAGCCGGAAAACCAGACGCTTTCCTCCGTCACCTTCCAGAACTACTTCCGCATGTATGAAAAGCTGGCCGGCATGACCGGTACGGCCTCGACGGAAGCGGAAGAATTCGGCAACATCTACGGCCTCGACGTCATCGAGGTACCGACCAACCTGCCGATCCAGCGTATCGACGAGGATGACGAGGTTTACCGCACCGGCGAGGAGAAGTTCCAGGCGATCATCACCGAGATCAAGGCGGCGCATGAACGCGGCCAGCCGGTTCTGGTGGGCACGACCTCCATCGAGAAATCCGAGCTTCTTGCGCATATGCTGCGCCAGTCCGGTTTCTCCGACTTCCAGGTTCTGAACGCCCGTTACCACGAGCAGGAAGCCTATATCGTTTCGCAGGCCGGTGTTCCCGGCGCCGTCACCATCGCCACCAACATGGCCGGCCGCGGTACCGACATCCAGCTCGGCGGCAACGTCGAGATGCGTCTGGAGCGCGAGCTGGAAGGCATGGAGCCGGGTCCGGAGCTTGACGCCAAGGAAGAGGCCATCCGCGCCGAGATCAAGGTGCTGAAGGAAAAGGCGCTCGCCGCCGGCGGTCTTTACGTCATCGCCACCGAACGCCATGAAAGCCGCCGTATCGACAACCAGCTGCGTGGTCGTTCCGGCCGTCAGGGCGACCCCGGCCGTTCGAAATTCTACCTGTCGCTCCAGGACGACCTGATGCGCATCTTCGGTTCCGAGCGCATGGACAGCATGTTGCAGAAGCTCGGCCTGAAGGAAGGCGAAGCAATCGTCCATCCGTGGATCAACAAGGCGCTGGAACGCGCCCAGAAGAAGGTCGAAGCCCGCAACTTCGAGACCCGCAAGAACCTTCTGAAATATGACGATGTGCTGAACGACCAGCGCAAGGTGATCTTCGACCAGCGTCTCGAGCTGATGGAAGCCGACAATATCGGCGAAACCGCAGCCGACATGCGCCACGAAGTCATCGAAATGCTCGTCACCAAGCATGTTCCGGAAAATGCCTATGCCGAACAGTGGGATATTGCGGGCCTCAAGGCCGGCATCGCCCAGTTCCTGAACCTCGACCTGCCGGTAGAGGACTGGGCCAAGGAAGAGGGCATCGCCGAGGACGATATTCTTGAGCGCGTCACCGAGGCCGCCGACAAATACGCCGCCGAGCGCGCGGAACGTTTCGGCCCCGAGATCATGACCTATGTCGAACGTTCGGTCATTCTCCAGACGATCGACCATCTGTGGCGCGAACATATCGTCAATCTCGATCACCTCCGCTCCGTCGTCGGTTTCCGCGGTTATGCCCAGCGCGATCCGCTGCAGGAATACAAGGCGGAAGCCTTTGAACTGTTTCAGGCGCTGCTCGCCAATCTGCGCGAGGCCGTTACCGCCCAGCTGATGCGTGTGGAACTGGTGCAGCAGGAACCGCAGCAGCCGGAACTGCCGGAAATGACCGCGCATCATCTCGACCCCAATACGGGCGAAGATGAAATGGCGCAGGGCATGCAGCCCACGCCCGTCAATTTCGTGCCGGCCGAGGAACGCGATCCGAACAACCCCACCACCTGGGGCCGTATCGGCCGCAACGAAATGTGCCCCTGCGGCTCCGGCAAGAAATACAAGCACTGCCACGGCGTTTACGAACAGGCGTAAGGCGCTTGTTATCAGTCTGAAATCAATCGCCCGTAACCCGCGTTACGGGCGATTTTGTTTGGGCCGGGTCATTGCGGGTGAGCCGACTGTTGACTGGTCTCGGCGCTTTCCATAAGGGAGCCTGATCATTTTCTGGAAACTGCTTCCATGGCCCCTCGCGATCTCGCCGCCTATATTTTTCTCGCGCTCGCGTGGGGAGTCTCTTTTCTGCTGCTTTTACAAGTCGTAGCTGCCTTCGGCTGGATCGGCGCCGTCACGCTTCGTTCGCTCATGACCGCTGCCGCCCTCTTTCTCATTGCGCGGACGGTCCGTCGAAAGCTGACATTCTCGGCCGGCTGGCGCGCCTTTACCGTCGTCGGTGCGACAACGGTCGCGGGGCAACTGATCGGCCTGTCCTACGCCACACCGCAGATCGGCACCGCCATGGCTGCCATATTGGTGGCGACCATTCCGCTTTTTTCCATGCTCATCTCTCAGCTATGGGGTATTGAGCGTCTGACGCGCCAGGGCATTGCCGGTCTCGTTATCGGTTTTGCCGGCATCGTCCTGCTTGTCGGTTTCCCCGCCGTTCCCGTTACAACCACCTTCATCATCGGCTGCGCCGCTGCTGTCGCCGCCTGCATCTGCGCGGCCTATGGCAGCAATTTTGCCAGCCGCCACCTGAAGGGCGTGGGTTCCTGGGAAATCACCATAGGCTCATTCCTGACAGGCGGCCTGATGACCCTGCCGCTTCTCTTGATGGTCCCATTGCCGAGAACACCTGATCTCATCGATTACGGTTATCTTTTGATACAGGCGGTGGTCATGAGCGGCCTTACCTACATCACCTATTTCAAGCTGGTCTCCTCGATCGGTGCGACCAAGGCGATCAGCGTTGAATTCGCCGTCACCGTCGTGGCGGTTCTCGTCGGTGCTTTGGTGCTGGATGAGCCGCTTTCGCTTCCCCAGCTTTTCGGCGCCGGCATCATCATTTTGGGCTGTGCGCTGGTCCTTGACCTTATGCCCAAGAAAAAGGCTCCACCCACCCCTTCCGGTGCGTGAAGAGTTTATTAGCGTTTTCCACCAATAGTCGTGCTGGTCATTGCTGATCGCGTTTGCGGCACGGGGGAAAAATGCAACCGGGCAAGTCAGACTACGAGCATTATTGGGACCCGCTCAGGGCTCTCCTCATGCTGCTTGGCATTCCCTATCACGCCTCCCTCATCTACAGCCATGCGTTGCCATGGGACATCAAGGATTTTGACACCAGCCCGCTTCTGAGCGCGCTTGGCGCCGTGCTCTCCACCTTCCGCATGCCTGCTTTTTTTGTGGTGGCCGGATATTTCTCCACCATGGTCATCGGCAAGAAGGGCAAGATGCGCTGGCTCAGGCAGCGTTTCCTGCGCCTCGGCGTGCCCTTTATTGTGGCGGTCCTTCTGCTCGGGCCATCGCAGCTTTTCCTGCTGGAACTGGCCGGTGTCGCCAAGGGCGATATCCCGGCCGACCGGCTGCTGGAGAGCCTGCCCGGCCTGCTGCGTCCGAGCGAACAGTGGATCATGCATCTGTGGTTCCTGCCGGCCCTTATCGTTTATTCCATTCTACTTGCCAGCCTGCTGTTTCTTACGGAACATCAGCCATTGGCACATGCGAAAGACTGGTTCGACAGCCTGCGGCAGCGACATGCCACACTGTTTTTCGCAGCACTCTGCACTGCGCCTATCCTGTGGGAATTGATGATCTACGGATCCGGCCTGCTTGCGGCAAAGAACGGAAGCAGACTCTTTCTTCTCTATGAGCGCGCTTCCGACCCCTATGCGCGCTACCTGCCATTTTTCCTTGTCGGGGCCCTGCTGCACCGTGATCGCGCCCTCTTTCACCGCTTTCGCCAGACGGGACTTCTCACCGGCATCGTCGCGGCGGGCGCCATCGCAACCTCGGTGAGCCTGCGGCTGCAAAATCCCCTTTCGAATTCGGCCCTGCTGGTGCTGGTTTCGGCAATTGCGGCAGTGGCCACGAGCCGTCTGTTGATCGACCTTGCCTGCCGTTATTTCGATCGGCCAAACCGCTTTGCCAGACGCATGACGGATGCATCCTTCACCATCTACCTGTTTCACCATCCACTGATTTACGCCTTCGGAACGCTCTTCATCCTGATCGCGCTGCCGCCGATCGTGGAATTCGCCATCATCGTCGCGGCCACCACAGTGGTGGCCTATATGCTGCATCAGGTGATACGGCTCAGCCCGCTCGCCCTTTTCCTGTTCAATGGCATCCGCAGGCCGAAGGTGGTGGACGACATTGGCACACAGGCCGGCGCCTCCCAAACCCTTCGTTAAGGATGAAGCGCGTATAATCGGCTTGCCTATTCAACTGGAAATGATGGCGTGTGGATCATGGCTATCCTCAACACGGCGGAAAAAGCCTTACCCGCAGGCCTGCGCGCGAAGCTTTCGCCGCTGGTAGCGAAAGTCGCCGTCCTTCTTTCCGGCGGAGATGAGGTTTCCCGTGCGCAGCGCATGGCGCTGGTTGCATTTGCGGTGCGCATCGTCAGCGCCGGCATCGCCTTCATTTCGCAGATCATTCTTGCCCGCCTGATGGGGGAGTTCGAATATGGCCTGTTCGCCTTTGTCTGGGTTCTGGTGATCCTGTTCGGCAACCTCTCCTGCCTCGGTTTTCACACGACCGTCATCAGGTTTTTACCCGGCTACCGTCTGGAGGATGCCCATGACAAGATCATGGGACTGACCTCGACGGCGCGCGTCTTCGCCATGTTTTCGGCCAGCGCGCTTGCGATTTTCGGTTTCGTTTTCCTGTACTTCTTCGGCGAGCGCATCGCCTCCTATTATCTCATTCCCGTGTCGCTGGCGCTGTTCACCCTGCCGATGGTCGCGCTGGGCGATGTGCTGAACGGCACCGCGCGCGCCAATGGCTGGGCGGTTTCCGCTCTCAGCCCCACCTATATTGTCCGCCCGGTGCTGATCCTGCTGTTCATGCTGGTGGCAATCGGTTTCGGAGCGGAAAAAACCGCGACGACGGCCATGCTCACGGCCCTTCTTGCCACCTATGTCACCACGCTTTTCCATTTCGTCTTCATGGACCGCCGGCTCAACCGGCATTTCCGCAGCACAGCCCGAAGGGTTCATTTCCGCCACTGGATAAGGTTCGCCTTTCCGATGTTCCTGATCGACGGCATCGGGTTTTTGATGACCAATTCCGATGTGGTGATTGTCGGGCTTTATCTGCCGCCGGATCAGGTGGGCATTTATTTCGCCGCGGCAAAGACCATCGTGCTGATGCAATTCGTGTTTTTCTCCGTGCAGGCGGCAGCCGCCCCGCGTCTGGCCGCCCTGATGTCTGCCAATGACAGGCAGGGGCTCGCCGGTTTCGCCAGCCAGGCCGCACGCTGGGCCTTCTGGCCGTCGCTCGCCGTTGGCAGCGTGGTGCTTCTGGCCGGCCCGTTCCTGCTATCGCTGTTCGGTCCCGGCTTCGTTCAGGGTTACGAGCTGATGTTCTTCCTTTTCGCCGGTTTCCTCGCCAAAGCGCTGATCGGTCCGGGAGAAACATTGCTGAATATGGCCGGCAAACAAAAATTGTGCGTCGTGCTTTATATTATTATCTTTGGTTGCAACATTGCACTCAACATGGCGCTCATTCCGGTCTATGGTCTGGCAGGGGCCGCGGCAGCGGTGGCGATAGCCATGTGCATAGAAGCTGTGCTATTGCATATTGCCATTCGCCGCACACTCGGGATCGTCCTTTTTGCCTTCAACGATCCCCGGGCGGGCCAAAACACTGGGAAGGCGGTGTAACGATAAGCATGTCCAGCGATCCAAAGAATCCTGATTTTCAGGACCCGCGCATCGCCGCACTGATGGCGTCTGCGGAGCGTGACCGTCCCGTAGCCGACAGCAGCCGACGCGTGGGGCGCGATGGCCGGGAATTCTGCATCTATCCGGGTCAGCTCGGTTACGACATGCAGGAAGAACTCGACTTTCTGTCCAACCGCGTGATGGAGGCGAATGTCTTCTTCACCGGACGGCTTCTCGCACCCGCCATGCCGCGGATCGAGGACAAATCCGTGCGCTTTGCGCTTATTCGCGATGAGAACGGCGCCAGAAGCCGCATGCGCTTCCTGATGCCTTTCACCGTGGAAAAGCCCGGCTTTTCAATCGGCCCTTCCATTATTCGCGTCTGGGCCAATCCGTTCGGGCCGCTTGGTACGCCGCTGGTTGATACCGAAGGGGCCGCCGAAACCCTCGACAATCTTTTCGACGCCCTTTCCGACCGCAACATGCGTCTGCCCAACGTTCTGGTGCTGCCGGATGTTCGGCTGGAAGGGCCTTTTGCCCGCATGTTCAAAGCCATCGCGCTCAGCCGCAACCTGCCGGTGACGACGACGGGCAATTATCACCGGCCGATGCTGGAAAGCCTGCTTGATGGCAGGGCCTACCTGCAAAACGCCCTTGCGCCGCACCATCTGCGTGAAATGAACAGGCAGTGGCGCCAGCTCGAAAAACTCGGTTCCCTCGCCTATACCGTTACCCGGCAGCCGAAGGACGTGCGCTATCGCATGGAGGAATTTCTGGCGCTGGAGGCGAGCGGCTGGAAAGGCCGCAAGCGCACCGCGCTGGTCAACGACCGTTATCGCGCCGCCTTTGCCCGCGAGGCGATCACCAATCTGGCAGAAGCCGATGCGGTGCGTATCCACACCATCGATCTCAATGGCAACGCCATCGCCTCCATGGTCGTCTTCATCACGGCCGGTGAGGCCTATACGTGGAAAACCGCTTTCGACGAGAGCTATGCGCAATTTTCTCCCGGCAAGCTGCTGGTGCAGAAACTGACCGACTGGCATCTGGATGACGCCAATATCCTGCGCAGCGACAGCTGCGCCGTGCCCGATCATCCGATCATGAGCCGCTTCTGGCAGGAGCGCCAGGAAATGGGCACGCTGGTGGTGGGGCTTGCCCAGAACAGCGACCGCGACGTGCGGCAGGTTTCCACGCAGGTGGACATGTACCGCAACACCCGCAACCTCGCCCGCAGCCTGCGGCAGAAGATCCTGTCCTTCGGACGCAAGGGCAATTGATCCGAAGGACGCCGGCGGCGCCCTTCGGAGTTTATGATGCGGGTAAAGCCCGCTTCAGCGCGAAGCCGTCCGGATCATCTTGCACAATTGCGTCAGAGCCGCATCGTATCCGCCGCCCAGAATATCGACACAACGGCGGGCGAGCTTGATCTGCTCGGTCCGCGACATGTCGTTATAGGCCTGTATGACCTGACGCATGGCGCCAGGCGTCATTGGCCCCGATGTGCCGGGATTGTTAGGATTTCCCGGGTTCCCAGGATTTCCCGGATTGCCGGGGTTACCCGGCGAACTTGAGCCGCCAATGCCCAGCCCGACATCAACGCCCACCCCGCTCGAGCCGCCGACATTGGCTCCGACATTGGCATTGACACCGTTCGACCCGCCAACGGAGGCGTTCACGCCCGCATTGACGCCGCTGGAACCGCCGACGGATGCATTCACATCCGCATTGACCCCATTGCTGCCGCCGACCGAAGCGTTGACATCCGCGCCCAATCCGCCGCCGCTCCTGCCGCCGACATCCGCACTGGCGTTGACACCACCGCTGCCGCCAACGGAGGCATCGACCCCGAGCCCGCCGCTGCCATTGCCACCCACACTGGCATTAACCCCATTTTCACCGCCGATCCCGATATCCAGCGCATGGGCATGGACCGGCAGGATCAGGCAGGCGGACAGTAATAAATTGCGAGAAAAAGCCCTCATAATTTCCTCCCTATGAGTTTGGCCATTCCCGCCCCGCGTGGAAACTCCACCCGGACATCATAATTCAATTAGTAATTGCGTATATTCTAATTTATTAGAGGTACCTAATATTACCTTAATGCCGCAACTGCAGGTGTCGCGATCCGGCACAGCCACCGACCGTAACATTTTGATCGGCGGCCCCGGCAAGGACGCAAAACCGGCCGCGCAAACACGCGCAATTCAAAAGGATAAGTCAGCTTTGGGGTTGCACGCATGGCCCTCACCATGATAGACGCCGTGGCATTACCACCGTTGCCCCAATGGCGGAATTGGTAGACGCGCCGCACTCAAAATGCGGTTCCGAAAGGAGTGCTGGTTCGATCCCGGCTTGGGGTACCATTTCCAAAACCGCATTGATTTCCTTCACTTTGTCCAGCGCTGGTGCGGCCCCTAACGAATTTCCCCAGAGACCCTCTTAGGGGGCGGATGCCCCCTAACAACTTTCCCCGGCCGCTTTATGGCTTGACGCACAGATTCCCCTAAATCCGAAAGCCAACTGGCTCAGCGCCCCAATCGGGCTCCGAAAGGTCTGGAACCAGTTCGACGTTTCGGCCGACAAACTGCACCGCAGGAAAGCCGTTTTCTAAAAGGTGCTGTTCGGCGTTTTCATCGCATTTGAATGCCTTCTGCACCTGTTTGTCCGGAGCCCCTTCGAAGAAGCCGAGTTCTAAGTCTCGCCCTTCAACGCCGAGGTAGATCATCGATCTGACAAGAAGATCATACGCTGCGCGATAGACGATCAACGGGGCAGTTAAAATCTGGCTCTCTTCTACCAACCCGTTTTGGGCCATGCTGGCAAAGCTTTGTTGGACGCTATTGGTATGTTTGATCTCGAACCTGACGAAGTCCAAGTTCCTTTTGAGCGTCTGACCGACTGGACGGTCGAAAGCTAGTGCTCCGAATTCCGGATCGCTGAATACGAGTGCTATCTGGAATGTGCTGACTTCGTCGTCACCTATCTCATCGTCAACTTGCGTAATATAAGCGCCCTCAAAATAGAGGTCCTGGGCCCGGTCGACGACAAGCGCCTCTTGACGACCAAAATGGATATAGATGGTTTCATCGCCAGGCAGTACCAGATGGCGGAGGCTAAAGTCCGAGATGTCGTTCTTCGGCAACTTCGGGAGCAAAGCGGATACGTCGAAGATCGAACACTCGTCGCTGTGTAGGACGCGCACCGCTATCATCTCCAAGACCTTGATCCGCCCTTCCATGTCTGCGATCTGATCTTCAGTTGCTCCCGACATCTCAGCAGTTTGCACCCAGCGAGCCATAGTGCTGCGTTGACGGGCCAGCTTGGGATCGGACAGTCGGATGTTCTTCTCAATGGCTGCTTTTGTTTGAGCGGAGCGTTCGTATCCCGCTGCCGAGATGAAAATGGTGCGAGCTGGGTGTGGCAGGTAGTCCATTGTTTGTCCTTTGGTTTTTCCAAAGGTTTCGCCGTTTACTGCAAGCGACAAACTCGTCTTACATTTGATAAGGATGCCATCCGTGCGTGGGTAAAAGACCCTTTCAATCGTCTCCAGAGCGTAGTAGAGACGGAATATGGCAATGCCACGGGGTTGGGCTATACGCCAGCCGCCATGAGGGACCTTCGGGTCCCTTGTGTGTTTGTGAGTTGCACTCCTTACCGTAGAAGGCGTGGGAAAGAATTATTCAGGAAATATAACGAACCTGCGCTTTCCTGGAGCATATAGCTTTATATGCATACCACCCTCAGCGTTTTGATGGTTTTTTACCAGATTTTGCAATCTAGAGAATGAGTTTACTGCGAAGATAGGGCCATTTTTCTTAATTCGCTCTAATTCTCGTTGCGTACACAGACGACGCGCCGATTTTAGAATGTTGTTTTTTTCTAAAAAGTGTAATTTTTCAGGTGAAAAGAGGACGACAATTTCCTCGATAGTATCGATTTTCTCATTTAGGTATGCCAGTGCGTCAGTCTCATTCAAAATGCCATACCGCTTCCAAACAGGTTCTGAATGAGAAACTCTGTTTCGTAGCTCTCTAACGGTTTTCGTTAGATTTTGAGCATGGCTAAGGGTATTACCCAAGCTAGGGCTGGGCCACTTGCCCTTTAATACTTGCCCCAATTTCGATTGCCATATCAAGCTAGGCCCCAAGAACTCCTGATCAAGCATGAACTCCCAAGTCGAGAAATCCGTTTTTGCAACGATGTCATCATGTAGAGGAGGTAGGTTTGTCGGGAGATGCGGATAGCGCTTACGCCGATCCTTTTTGACCGATAATGTTGCTTTAGAAAAATTGTCTCTTATCGACTGAACGGGTTGCGGCGGGGCCACGTGGGGGACAAACGATTTGTAGTGAAGTTTACTTCCCCTCCACCAGAAGTGGCCGAGATCAGGTGCAATTGCTCTGTCAATCGAATTTCTGATCGTGATTTCGACTGAACTTAAGAGCGGATACATTGCAGAGCAAACGTGTTGATTCCACAGATAGCAGCCGACAAGTTCATGGTCAGTTGCAGCGGAAAAGACACTTCTGTAACTATCTAATCGGCTTGCGGTAATGGCGACTGGGATTATATGTGGGTAAAGCGCTACAGAACTGGGCATTGCTTCTCTCGTTTTTTTCGTTGACATCATCAACGCCCTGTCTTAATTATTGCTTACAAGGTTGGCTTAAGGCTCCAATGTGCGAAAGCATACGGCCTTAGGTAAATACCTGAACATTCCGCCCCAGCCTTGAGCTGGGGTTTTGTTTTTGTACCTGTAAACTTCTTCGCTCTCGTTGCCGCGCATTGTTCAATGTCGCCAGTTCTATCGATAGCCTTTATGACTTGGTAGAAAAACCGGCGGTTCACGGTGGTGTCGTCGAACCTGAACGTTGATCATGAAGTCGCGACAGTTTCGGATGACCAATAAGAACGGCAACGCTGCTTGGCTTTCCGAGCCTAAGAATTGTTGTCGGTAATAGGCCCTCCTCGCGTCAAGAATGCTCGCGCTTCAGCAGAAATCTGCGAGGGAGAAATATGCACCCAAAAGCGTTTCTCTCCGTCGCTCACGGTGATTTTCCCTTTGCTGCGGAGGATTTCAAAAAAGCGCCTTAGTTCACCCTCCATTGGAATAGCAATCTCCTCGCCGGTTATGTTTCCGCTGGAGCCTTCCGATGGTGAGAGATGCTCGTCTTCAGTCATTGCAGCTTCCTGGGTGAATGAATATCGCCGGGCGATTTCCGATAAAGCGAGATTAACTCCGCTTTAACTATAAATGTGGAGCGTGCCCATATTTTCAGGTGAGCATACTTCCATGGTTGCAGGATACATTCTCGACACATGCGTCCTAAGCGAAACAAGCAGGGCCAGACCTCATCCAGGTGTCGTCCGTTTCATTGAAACGGCCCCAAATCTGTTTATTCCCGCCGCCGCAATCATGGAGTTCCAACAGGGCATAACGCAGCTATGTTCCCGCGACCCGGTGAAAGCGGTGCAATTGACGCGTTGGTACCAGAATCTAATGACGTTAGGCATGCCTATCCTGGAAACAGGGAAAGAGGTAGCCGAAGCTTGGGGAACATTAGCTGCCGATCCGAGGCTACGCAATCTCATCGTTTCTCATCCCGGTGCAAAACGTCTCAGGCATGGGCAGGACCTCCATGTTGCCGCAGCGGCTCTGGTACATAGAACACCGATTGCAACTTTCAATACGCGAGACTTCCTTCTTATCCACACTTGCTACCCACTCCCGGGAATCTATAATCCCCAGACCGACACTTGGCATACCGCCAACCCACTGGAAGCTTCCCGCGAGAAAATTGGGACCGACTAGCAGTACCGCTGGCTTCAAACTATTTGAGATTCCGAAGGAATTGAAACGGCGATGTTTTTCTCCAGTGCGACTACGCGTTCTGGCGATAGAAAACCGGTTGTGTCCAACTCGGCCGCGAGCAATTCAAGCAGTCTTCGTCTTCTTTGCAGGATGTCCTTAGCTCTCTCAAATTGGTCCGCCAGGGTCTTTTCCACTCGGGCTCGCAAACCGGCATCGTACAGCCTGATTTTTTCGAGTTCCTCATCGCTCTCAGCCTTGCTGTGAAGAAAGGTCGCTCCCATCCCCAGCTTGGCTTCAGCATAGGTTGCAATACGCGTGGCGACGGCGAGGTCGGAGTTTTCCCCTCCCCCTGCCCCGTCACTAAAGTCTCCCAGGCACAGTTGTTCTGCTGCCAGGCCAGCCAGCATCACTGCAACACAATCCAGATAAAATTGTTGGCTACGACGACCAACGGAGGGAATGTCGAAATGAGCTGCTCCGCCCATCTGATGCTTTAAGTCAGGGCGCACGAAATCTGAAATATTGGTGCCCAGGTACGTGCCGTATTTCAGTTGAGTACCAACAATGGTGTGCCCGGCTTCATGAACTGCAATAGCCCAACGGTGGTCACCAGAAATTTTGACCGCTTCCGGAAGTCCTGCCTTCAGGTCTTCCAGCGTGAGCTGCCGCTTATTCCGCCTTGCCAGCCTCCGGCCATCGCGAACAGCTTTTGCCAAATCGGCACCAGTCATACCTTTGGTGAGCGGTCCTAGAGTTGCGAGTTCAGAAATCGGGATGCAGTGGTCCATCAATTGGGAAAGGATCGCAATCCTGTCCGGGGCTAATGGCAATGGAATCCGAACATGTCGGTCAAGTCGACCAGCGCGAATGATCGCCGGGTCAATGCGATCAATATTGTTCGTCGCACCCACTACGACAACACCCTCTCTTCCATCCAAGCCATCCAGGCATTCAAGCAGCGCGTTCACGACTTGAATGCTGTAATTGGCATTGTCGTGGTCGAAACTGTCCCGTGACCCGAAGGAATCGATTTCATCGATGAACATAATAGACGGCGCATTGCTACGGGCGCGGTCGAAGTCCGCTCGCATCGCCTTAAGTAGGTCGCCCAGATGCCCCCTGCTTTGCCACCGTCCAAGTGATGATGCGACCAAGAGAACATCGCATTGCTTTGCAAGCGCGCTGGCGAAAATGCTTTTGCCAACGCCAGGAGGACCGCTAAGCACGATGCCTTTATCCACATCGCCCCAGTCGATCTTTCCAGCCTGCCAATCGGCTAAATCAGTCGCAAGCTGCATGCCCCATTCTTTTGCCGAACCATAGCCGTACATGTCCGCAAGCATCGGCGTTTCAGAGGCTGGCCGCATCTTATTTTGGTTCGCCTCATTGCTTGGCGCGGCAACCGGAGTTTCCCTCAAGCGTCGCATTGATTCGCTGATCGAACGTCTCGGACGAAAAGCTGCCCAGAGGTGCTCACGTGGATAGCTGAGTGCAATGATGGCTTGCTCGTCCGTCATAGGGAGACGCAACACAGCCCTCGATGCAGCTTTTAGATCGTCGGGCGTGATGGGGGGAATGTCGATGACCAAGTCTGCGGCGAGCCGGATTACCGAAGGCAACTCAACACCTTTCTCGATCACAGCGATGACGCGTTCCCTTTTATAGCACTGGTAATAGTCGTCTTCGAACTTCGATGATTTATCTTTCAGATTGATGAGAATGCAGCCTACATCATCGCTTCTGTAGAACCTGTCCTCTTGGGTAAGGTGTTCGAAAACAGACGCTCTATATTCAGACGGGAGATATCCTTCAGGCGTTACAAGGACCAAAAAGCCAGGCCCCCCTGCCGCAAACAAAGAATGCTCTCTGATAGCGCGGATGATGATGCTGTCGAGTACGTATTGGCGCATGGATTGAAGCGCACGGCTTTGCTTTTTGCTGCGTGACATGGTGATCCCTTGGCGATCTAATATGAGAATACGTGATTATCGGGAGAACTTGCGAACGCTGGTGTCAGGCCCCAGAAGCGCGGTGTCGAGATCGATCTCGATAAACCGGGCTAAAATCATGTTCGCCAGCGCGCATATCGGCTGGCTCTCCCTCATCATCTGCAAGCACTCTGAAAACGTGAGGGAACCTTGATCTTCAAGCGCGGAAAGCAACCGGATGCGGTCACCGAGACGGACCTCAGTCCCGGCGTAACGAAGCAGGTCTTTGCAATTTTTCAAGCGGATCGGATCAATGTCGCCGCGTGACCAGGTTTGATAAGTATAGTTCTCTGCACGGACGGCTTCAGAAATCCAAGGCGGGGGACGATGTTGCCCGATAGCATCGATTACCAAGATATCCTGAGATCGTTCGGCAACGAAATCAGGGCGATACGTGTCCAAGCCCTGTCGAAACTCCAGGGACCGGCAGTTCCAGCTTGAAACTGTGTCCTCGAATTCCAACAGACACGCGACATCACGCGCCAGTTGATCTCTGGCGATGAAGCGTCCTACGCATCGGCTGAATTTGGGCTGGGAGAAGATGGCTGACGACTTACGTGACGTCCTGCCAGAAGGCAACGGCCGGATACTCATCTACACACTCGAATACTCGCGATTAATCGAAGCCTCTGACGAGGCAGCGGATTAACGGGATATTCGTATGATGTGCAGAGGTGCGTTTTTCATGATTAGAACGAATAGAGAACAAAAGCCGCCGCGTCAATGTTTTTTTGAGGTGGCATGCGAACCGTAAACCTTATCCCCGGCCGCCTTCGCTAGAGCGTCCTTCAGTTCTGACGTGGTTAGGCTTTTAACGTGCTCTTTGCTGTAATGGAGCACATCACCATCCACCTTCAACGCGGTCCCGATGTTCATGTTTGGCTGCAGCTTCAGCCGTCCCAACCTGGCACCGGTAGCTGGGTCGGAGAGACAGATATTAATTATCGCCCCCTGAATTGCTCTCACGATTGGATCGATCATGTTCCAGTCCCTCCGAGATCGTCACGTTCGCCCCCCATCTCTTCCTACAAGAAAACTTGTACGGTTGCGAATGAAGTAAGAGCTGGTTTCCTGACGGGGGCCTGTGACTCGTCCTTTCTCAGATCGCCTCGGGTAGCAATGCTTCGGCTGCCATTTCCTGAGCAAGAAGGGTAGACCGCCGCTTTGCGAGTGTCTCCCGATAATCCTGCGCCTCAACGTCTTTGAAGAACGGGGCATCTGGAGCCAAGCGCTTAACGGCAGTCTCGACCTCGTCCAGAGTCGCCTTGAAGAACTCCTTCCGGTAATTCTGGGCATTCACTCGCACAGGCTCAAATTCGGCATGCAGAGCACGCTCCAGTCCCGGAGCGTTGTCGCTATAGATGATGGCATGAGTATCAAAAACAAATGGAACGCTGGCGTCCCCAAGCTCGCGGATGCGGTCTGCTGGATCGAGACGGCGTGTCAGACCGATCTTCACGACGTCACTGCCGAACGAACCGACGTTTGAAATGATGTAAACATACCCCGAACGGGTTTTCTCAGCCATCGCCTGTGCACGTTCAAACTTTGCATGCGCCTCCGCCAAGTCGCGTTCCAGCATCTCAATCTGGGTATTGAATGCTTCAAGTTTCGGGCCGACCGCGCTCTCGGCTTCGGCCTTGGCCTTATTGAGAAGACGCTGATAACGAGCCTCCTCCTCTTCGGCACGCTCCATGTCGCGGATGAGTTTCTGCTCTTCCTTGGCTGCCCTAGCCAATTCCGCCCGTTCTTCTCGTTCGGCCTTGAGTTTCTCCCGGTACTCGTGTGTCAGGAACAACTCCTGGAACTTTAGTTTCAAATACGGTTCGGTAATCGAAACATGGTTGGACTCGTTCAACTTGTTGATCTGGGTGAAGGCAGTGGCAATGCGTTTTTCCATCGCGTTGACGTTGCTCCACCGACAGTTCGCTATTGCGGCCTCGCACTCGTTATTGAAGGCTCGGAGCGTCAACTTGATGTTCCGATTAGTCATCGTTTGGCCCTTTGAGGTACTCCCCTCGACCGTCCAGGCGGTGGGGCACACGGCAGCTGTTTTGGCCGTCACCATCGCCTTTTGGGAAGCCCTCACGATTTCAATATTGCGCTTGTACTCTTCGCTGTCGTTAAACTCGAAGTGCGGTTCGTAAACGCCCATCTCAGCAAACGCCAACTTCTCGTCGAAGACGGCAACTTCCTTTATCAGGCGATCATAGGTGGCCCGCTTCTCTACATAGGAGTTGCGTAGATCATCTATCTTCGCCCTCTCAATTTTCACCTGTGTCTGAAGCTTGGATACCTCAGCATCGACATCGAGGACGCCCTTAAACCGATCTTCCAGCCCCGCCACACGCTCAGCCAAAACGACCTTTTCCTCGTGTGTTTTGCGTCCCAGCTCCACGGCCTTCAATAGTTTCGCGTTCGTCTCGGTCAGTTCACCGCTGAGGTGGACGGTTTCAGTTGTGGCCTTTCTTGCTTTTCGGCGCTGCTTCCACCACAGCACCAAGAAAACCAGCAGTGCGACCGGAATGACCAGAACGAAAGTAACGCCAATTGCGACTGAATATTCCGGACTCATTGATGCTCCCCAGCCCTAAAGGCTCCAGATTACCGTTCTCGTTGAAAATTTCTAGGGAGTACAATCAGCCGGTGGATAAAAGTGCCGCGATGTCCGTCTCGGCTAAATTGGAGCTGAAACAACCAAACGCTAATATTCAAGAGGCAGCCAAAGGAAACCGCGTGTCGCTGACGCGCGCCGAAACTCCGGTACGGTCAGCGGTCGTCTATGCCGCTGATCGTAATAGAATTAGAACAGGTTGCGAGTGTCGCTCCTCGGGTCGGCTATAACCTGATAAGGGCGGTAAAGCTCAGCGTGAGCTTTTCGTCGCCACGGCCGGGCCGGATTATTACGGATAACTTGCGCCGACGGGGATTAAGGGCAAATCTGGATCAGTGCAATTCGGCTGCCCGAGAATGACCCCCTACATAGATTCTGATCATCCCGCCATTTCAAACGCACCATACGATGCACGCCTTATCCTCGCAGCAATGAAACTGTCAGCCGACGAGGGAAATTTTGCCGTTTTGGACGTTATGATACGGCATCGGGGCCCCACTATCGACAGCGACGCTGATATCTTGTCGAGGCAAGAGCTTGATCGACTACGAAGATTACTGGCACGTGCGCAGCGCACGGAATCGGTCTATGGCACGGGTTGTCTCCTCAGGCTGGACAGTGCGTCCGTCCAAAGGAAAATTTCCAAGGGCTGGATCGATCAAGCTTCAATCGATAATGCTTATCGATATTCAGGCACTAAATGATCCCGTATTTTGCTTTGTAGTGACTCCAGGCGTCGTTCGTGAGGGCGACAGGGTCATCGCTTGGTCCTGAAATAACGAAGCCGTCGTCATCTAGAACTAGGTAGTCGCCTCCCTTCCGCATCATTAAATATCCCGATGGTAAATCCTGCGTTAGCAGAGTGTCGACGATCCAATAATCCTTTGGTGGCGTCGTAGTTCCATCGTTATGTTCGAGATGAGAAATCCTTGATCGATGAGATTTGAAATCAAAAACGGGGACGAGACCGCACTTCAATCTTTGGCTTGATGAAAGCCCGACGGAAACAACTGTTTCCTCTTCATATCCCTCAATGTCGTAAATAAATGTGCTCATCATTATTCTCCCTTAGCATTGCGATAACGCCCGGAAGTTAAAAAGCCGTAGAAATGGAGGCGCACATGGCTGACGCAGTAACGATGAAACTCGTAGCATTTGTTCTCAAGATGACATCGATTGATCCATACGCCGCAGCGGGTGATGAGTACGTGAACCGGCATACCAGAGAATATTTCGACATGGGCCTCGCAACGACAGCCTGATTGTGAAGGGTGTTATAGCCGCTGCTATTGTATCAATTATGTCTACCGCTCCGGCTAACGCCGCTTGGTTCGCACGATTGGACAGCGCAGGAAAGCTCGTGGTAACCGGGATCGCGAAAGACGCGGACGACATTTCATCAACCGTGACGCTGATCTGCCATAAGGATAAGTTTTCCCTCTAAATTTTAACGCGGAACAGTGCTGAACAAGATGACCTGCCTATATTTGTCGGTACGAAGGTGGCACTGAGCTATAAAATAAAGGGGGGTGAAGTTCGAAAAATGGGTTGGACGGCACGCCACAAGTTTTTGTCGGAGGTATTTTAGGGATCGTCAGCACGTTAACAGCGGAACAGTCCCAAGCCATCTATCAGTCAATATCACGGGGCTATCGACTAGATGTCGAGCTAATACACCCCGAACTTATTCATGATATTGGATTAAAAAAGGTCTTTTCAGAAAATTACGTCCAAGCGTTTATGGGCATTCGTGAACACTGCATTCCGACCACCGGAGCTTATGCTAAAAGGAAGTTTTTAAGCGCGACCAGTCACCGGATATCCACCCCAATTTTAGCGTTGGATGATAATACTCTCGCCCAAAATGTCGACCCCAGACGGGAGACCGTCTGGGGTCGAAAACCAAGATAAAAAGAACACTTTTGCGCGCCGAGGGTTATATCAACGCTCAAATGTCGCTACCCACTCCCCAGATGGCGATCTGGAAAAACCGAGCTTATTATGAAATGACTTGGCGTTTGGAACATTCGTCTTGATGGAGGCTATGCAAATCACGCCTGGTCCAGAAGAGCTTTTTGCGCACTCACCAAGGGTTACGATATAATCGCCCTCCTTTTTCTTTTCCCAGACCATTCCCATCGAATTCGTCGCTTTGACGTATGCTCGCGCTGCTTCTTGCGGAGTTGGTAAATCTGCCGTCTGCGCTATGGCTGCGGCGCTCCAGGCAATACCGATAATTCCTCCAAGAGCAGATGTTCTCATGTTCATTACACCCTTTGCGCAGTCCTGTTTAAGCTGATCTACCCAATACTAATATCCTGGCCTGTGATAGCGTCCTCGGTTTGAGATCGTCTAGGATGTTTAATGACACGCTAATGCAACGAAGTCTGATTTTGGCCTAATGCGGTTATCCGGAGCGAGTCTAATTTGGGTCTCCGTATAAGATATCAGTGCAACGATACCGGTTTTGGGAGGCTATATGCAGATTGGCTTCAAAACGGGTTCTTCAGTCGATCCTCTCCGACGAAACTGGGATGGAACTGCTCCTCGTCCGTTAGTCTGGACGGCATGGTATCCTGCACATGAAGGATCAACTGCTCATATCCCCCGGGAAAAGTCATGGTTTCGGCGAGAGCTTGTCACCGCAATGCCCGGTGTATGGCGACGAGGTCACCGAAATTCCACGGGCAAGTGTCGTGCTCAACAGCACTTCAGCCGCCGAAATCATCTATTTCAATTCGGATCGTAAGGAACGAGTTCAACCAATGTCGACATGGCGCATCCATCACGTTGGAGACAGACCAATGTCAGACGATCTAGTCATCCGATGTCTCCTCCGGCGCGAGGAGACCATCGGCCTTGGCGTCTGCCCATCCAATTAGGGGCAAACCGCGTCCAACGAATTTAACGAGGATATGTCGAAGGTCTCGACTTTTGAACAGGCGTTGAGTGCATTTTCAATTTTCTCATACCATGGGTCATTCGGCCATACGTAATTGCCCTCTGCTAGTGTTCCAGGGGCGATACTATATGAACGTATGCCAGCGATCTCATTGCAGTTCATCTTGAAAAACTGCACATAGTTGGCAGTCGATGGTTTGCCCATTTTTGTGCGCTCGAACACAAGAAGGCGATTCTCGATGAGATCGCCATCTTTGTCGACGAAAACCGCGTTGAGGGCGATTTTGGTCAGTTCCTTAGCGTAATTGTTCGTCAGGATGAAATCCATATTGCATGCGCCGAACTTCTCTTTCGCGCTGTTAAGGGTGAGGTAAAGTTTTGAATCTGCATATGCACTCACTGGCCCTAGCGAGTAGAAAATCATGGCGGCTAAAAACGCAATTTTCATATCTGTTCCCATTTAGTGATCTCGCGAAATTCTAAATCTCACCTGCTAAAGTTGTGTAAATTTACACATGAAGCGGCTGTGACAAGCCACTTGAACAAGCCAAGCAGGCCCCTGTGCCAAGGCCGCCGTCACGTCCGCTCCGTCAATTCTCTAAGAATCGCATATGGGGAATTATGTTGTTTCGATTTTTCAAGCGGAAGCAGAAGCAGAAGCTTGAAAAATTCCGAATCCGTTATCGAGGGCAAGGCCCGCGTGAGGACATGGCGGTTGATGCCGTCGTGCAAGAAGTATCCCGGGGTCTGAGAACAAATGGGAGATATGCCAGCGATTTGATCGCTAAGGGCGGCTGGTCCGTTCCTGATGCAGCGCACATAATCATCTCGGGATATGCCTCGTCCGAAATTATGACGGGACAATTTCATATCTATCGGGGTGTGCTCAATGATAGGGGCAAGGCGTATCTCAAACTGTTTAAGGTATGCAGCGCAAAGCTGATGGCGTCCGGCCGATTGTCAGAGAACGATGCCATCGAGGGCGTTCGAGAATTTGAAGACGAGATCGCCAAACTCGGATGATCTTTTCAAAAGGCCTGATCTATGGACGTTAAATCATCGCAAGTGACTGGAAACGCGGCACTGCACTACGCGGCGTGGCAACTCTCCCGTCGGGGGTGGAACGTTATGCTGACAGCTCGTAACTCGAAGGGCAGTGATCTGTATTGCGCGAACGATGCTGAGACGATTTTTTTCGGGGTTCAAAGCAAAGGACTGACCAAACGAGACCCCGTTGGTCTCGGCGGAAACCTGGACAACCTGCGGTCTGATTGGTGGATCATCACCATAAAGGCTAAAACGGACGCTCCGGTCTGTTACATCATGACCCTGGCAGAGGTGAAGGCGCTTTGCCATCACAGTGATCCGGCGAAAAGCAGCAATGGAAAGATATCGATGTGGTTGCAGCCAACGGCGTATGATCGTGCAGAATTTCGCGAGGCGTGGCATCGCTTCGGAGCGGTCGTTCAAAATGGTGCCGGTGCAGCCGCGATGATTACATGAGAACTCGTGAATGGTGGGTAAGCGGTGTGCCGCTGGCACATTGAATTCGCACCCCTATCAACATGCAATTACGGCGGGTATTTTGCAAGGATCATGCTTGATTACTTGATGGCTCATGCAGGTCGAATTTTGTAGAAATCTAGACGAATAGTCGCTAGATATTGCCCACAGCGCGTGCTGCGGTGCTGCGGGTTCCCCCGAAATCCACGGAGACTACGATCAACCTCTCACAAGGAGCGCGAACCCATGTCTTCGACGATGTCCAAGGGCCGCATTCAATCCACTCTCCGCCACTTTCTCGATAACGAGGCATCAGGCGGTGTCATCCTGATGTTCGTTGCCGCACTGGCAATCGCGACAGCAAATTCGCCGATGACGGACGCGTATTTCAATACCCTTCATGTCTATATCGGGCCGCTCAGCATCCAGCACTGGATCAATGACGCACTGATGGCTGTCTTCTTCTTGTTGGTGGGACTGGAAATAAAGCGAGAGATGCTGGACGGCCAGCTATCGACCTGGAGCAGACGTATCCTTCCAGGAGCCGCCGCCGCCGGAGGGATGGTGTTCCCGGCGCTGCTCTACATTTACTTTAACTTGAACGATGCGTCCGCGCTCAGGGGATGGGCCATTCCGACGGCGACCGATATTGCTTTTGCGCTCGGCGTGCTGTCGCTGTTCGGGAAACGTGTCCCGGCATCGCTGAAAATCTTTCTAGCCGCGTTGGCAATCATCGATGATCTCGGGGCAGTCATCGTAATTGCACTGTTCTATACCGCCGACCTCAACCTGCTGGCACTTTCCGGCGCGGCTATTGTCGTCGGCAACCTAATCATTTTTAACCGAATGGGCGTGAAAGCATTGTGGCCCTACCTGGTGCTGGGTGCAGTGCTCTGGGTTCTGGTGTTCTCATCCGGTGTCCATGCTACGCTGGCGGGTGTCGTACTGGCGCTTACGATTCCGTTGAAACTCACGCCGGGCACTCCGGAAGCCACTCATGCAGAATCTCCTTTGCATAAGCTGGAGCACCATCTTCACAAGCCCGTGGCGTTTGCCGTCGTGCCGATCTTCGGGTTTGCCAATGCTGGTGTCTCGTTTGCCGGGGTTTCCATGTCGGTCGTCACCGAGCCGCTGACCATGGGTGTCGCCGCCGGGCTGCTGCTCGGAAAACTGGTCGGCGTTCTTGGCACGGTTGCGGTTCTTGTAAACTTCAAACTCGCCGAGCTTCCTGCACAAGCGAGCTGGGGACAGATGGCCGGGGTAGCACTCTTGTGCGGTATCGGCTTCACTATGTCTCTGTTTATCGGATTGCTGGCATTCAACGATCCGAACGTGCAGGATCACGTGAAAATCGGCATTCTGCTGGGTTCACTGACATCGGGCTTGATCGGTGCGGTTTTGCTCACCGCATTTGGCCGTCGATCCGAGACGTAGATCGGGTGCTCCACGGTAGCAGGTTATCGATCTGACTCTGCTTGTGGCCTTTGACGATGGCGGTCAGGGTGGTGCTCAGGTAAGGGGCAGCTAAATTTAGAGTGATCCCCGGGCGCAAAGACGATATCTGTCATCGTGAATTGCGGAGACTGGCGACCGGTCTGTTGGGATCATAACAGCCGGGGGTACGTCCCCAACCTCCGCAAGGGATCGTTATGCAGTATAAGTGACAGGGTCAAGACAAATCAGCGGCTTGAATATCTGTAAAATACCGAGGAAATCTTGTTGACTCATACAACTCACATTCCAGATCGACGTTCTAACTCTTCGATACGTTCAGTAAGCTCACGGACGGAAATGTTATTATGAAGCCCGTCCTAGAGAGCCGTCAGGATATCGTTGTAATAGCTTCTGTTTTCACCAGCCAAATCTCGGATATGCTTTGAGTTGTTGTCAACGACATTTTCAACTTCATCCAGGCGACTGAAAATCGCGTTCAAACGCTGACTTGCTTCAACCCGAAAGTGACCAAGCTCGGACTTAACGTCCAGGACGGCGCTTCTCAATTGATTGTTCTGTCGCGACAATTTTGTAAATTCGACGTCGAACCGGCCTAAAGCCTCAACATTCGCAGAAATGCGTTCATTGAGATGCTTCATACCCTCAATGGCGGATGAAATCTGGTTTATAAGGCGTTTCTGAAACTCCAAATCTTCGGACATCGGTCGCACTCGGCTCATCAGCCTCAACAAGATATAGCGCCTTTACACAAGAAACAACTGCGCGTTTTGATCGTACCCCCCACCCCTTCACTTAACGCCGCAAGTGACAGGCTGCCCCGTCTCGGCTCGTTGACTTTCGCCATACCGCTGATGGGACATTGTGGTGACAAAACGGAGAAACGCTCGAATGCATTAGAAAACGTCCACCAGCCTGCTCGCGATCCAAAGCGCCACAAGGTGCTGGATATTTTTCGCCCCCACCCTGCCTTTAAGTCGGTCGATCCTATGTTCAATCGTCCGAGGCGAAAGGCCCAGCCTGAGCCCGATTTCTTTCTGCGTTGCACCCTCTGTCAGTAGCTGGAGAATGCTGAGATCAATGCCATCCGTCTCAAACCCCGAGACTTCTGGTAACAGGAGATCGATCTTGGAGAAGATGATGCACCATTCGCTTCGACCGGTTTCGAATTTCTGGGGAAGGAGCAAACATTCATAGACAATCTTGCAGCCTCCGAAATTGGTGTTCCCTTTGGAAAGGGATGGTCGCTGCTGCGTCAGGACTTCGGTCAACGCAGGGACGGCGGTATGTTTCAGGCATTCCTGATCTGGAAAGCTGCGGAAATCAGAGGGCTCTTGTAGCGTGAGAAAATCCAGCACCTTCGTTGCCCCACTGTATCGACGGACAAATTCGACTGAGAAGGCTTCCACACTGGGAAATCTGCAATCGACGACAGCCAGGATCACATTCGGCTGCAACGGTCGCATAGCAGCCTGATAGATATCGGCAGCATCAGCCCCATCTTTGCTTTTTATCCAGGCATCCATCAAGTCCTGGACGGAGGCGGAGAAGGATTTCACGCCGTGCACAGACAAAACTCCTTGGTACGGTGTGATGCTCCTCTTCTACCCGCACCGGACAAAACCAACCGATTTTGTCATCGAACCAAGATTGATGTCGTAGATTGCGTAATCCCTTGAGAACCTTGAACAAACACATTCGTCGGACGACGGCAAATTTTGCCGGACAAAATCGGTTGGTTTTGTCAATCGCGCCGATGACAAGGAAATCTCGGAACGATCATGAGAATAGGCTATGCACGGGTATCCACCGTCGACCAGCATCTGGACTTGCAGTTGAACGCTCTGCATGCGGCCGGTTGCGACATCATTTTTGAAGATCAAGGAGTTTCGGGGGCGAGCACCCACCGCCCCGGATTATCAAAAGCCTTACGGCGACTTAGAACAGGCGACACGCTCGTCGTATGGCGTTTAGATCGCCTCGGCAGATCGCTTGCGCACCTGATAAAAACCGTTTCCTCTTTGCGTAGCCGGGGAGTGCAACTTCGGTCGCTGACAGAAGCTATCGACACCGGGACCCCGACTGGTAATCTGGTATTCCATATTTTTGGCGCTATCTCCGAATTCGAGCGCTGTTTGATCTCGGAGCGATCTATGGCTGGCGTCGCGGCTGCCCGAGCGAAAGGACGGCACCTCGGTCGTCGACCAGCGCTCACCCCGAACCAGATCGAGGCAGTTCGCCAATCGTACTTCAATGACCGCCTATCGATGGCTGCTATCGCCGATCAATACCGCGTCCATCCACGGACGGTTCGCCGCTACCTCCTGAAAAATGAGGTTGGCAGTGAAACGCTTCCCGAGCAGCTTATCTAAAGAGCTGTAACAGCATTGAAGGGTTTTCGTTGGCGATGCTGAGTGCCTGGATGGAGAGCTGCTGCTGGGTCTGAAGTGCCTTCAACCTTACGGACGCCTCGTTCATATCTGCATCAACCAGTCGGCCAATGCCCCTATCGATGGAATCGATAACAGTCTGGTTGTAGCTTTCCTGCAGCTCCAGGCGGCTTTTCACTGCACCGAGAACAGCAGCACCGTCTATTACGCGAGAGAGCATTGTTTGGACACCGCTGATGTAGGCGTCGAGACTATAATTCGATGTCACATCAATATCGAGCAATCCGAATGTCGGCGTGTTGCCAATGTTGTCATCCGCCCCCGTGACGCCCAGGGTCGATTTTCGTCCAGCCTCGGGGTTAATGGTTTCGATCAGATCATATCGGATAAGCCCGGACCCGAGATCGGTTGCTTCGATACCCATTCCCTGGGCGACAAAAGCGTAGTTCAGGACTTGGATGTAGTCGCCAATCGAGTTCACTTCACCAGTCGTGGTGCCGAGAACTGCCATTACGGTGTCTCGCGTCAACGTGAGTGTCTTGTCGACGCCATTCTCGGTGATAGCGATGTAGGCTTCCACTTCGGGCTTCAGCTCGAATGCCGTATCCCATATGCTGTACGTGTAAGCGCGGGTTCCGTATATGATGGCGGAGCTATCCTGCAGGCCAGCGGTCTTTCCACCAGAAAGGGTCGAACTGAAGCCGCTCACATAAAAGGAAGAGCCGCGTCCTGAGACCTCCATGGTCTCTATCGAATATTTCTCCGGATTTGATGAATCCTGAAGAATCCTGACCGAGCTACCGAGGACCGATTGCAGCACTGTCCGCCACTGGGAGCGATTGGATACCACGCCATTCCAGCTGGCATTGACGGCGTCAATCGCGTCCCGGTCTATCATGTATGTCTGCGTCATCCCGGGCAGCGCACCCGTTGTTGTCGAGGGATCGTCGGCATCTAGGTTCAGGGTGAACGTGATCGCCGTACTGTTATCGGTGAATGACAGAGGACCGTCGAAGACGTAATCCTCCCATGCGGACGTTCCAACCGGATCGAAGGAGTATATCGTGTTGCGAATGCCGCCTACGGTTCCCGGACTACGATCATCAGCCTGAAGCAGTCCGCCACCCGTTGTCAGTACCGGAGCAATACTCCCCAATAGTGCCGTTTGAATCTTCCCCAGGTGCTGCGTCCGCCGGTCTTTCGGGG